>JAPZRF010000047.1 GCA_027531145.1 Brevundimonas sp.
AAATACAGCCACACAGCGTGGCGGATCACGTCAGCCGGAAATCGGTGACGCTTGAACGAAATCGGCTTCACGAAAAATCATCCCCATCAGCGGCTTAGGCCGCTCTAAGTGGAGACAAGTTAGCGTTTGCCTGACAGCACCAAGCGCAGGCGCTCCTCGGGATACCCCCGCCGGAGGGCTAAGGAACCGGCCAGATTCTCATAACTGGCGGTCCAAGGTCGGGGTGAGGACCAATCAGGGGGCGGACTCAAGCTATTCTTGGTGCAGTTTCGGGGGGGCAGGTCAAATAACTTTGATATTGACGACGCCCGGTTGTCAGGTGCACCATAGCGGTGCGAGCGATCATCTCGCTTGGAGTCAGGACGCTATGAAAAATCTGACAGCACTGACCCGCCTTTCGGCCCTTAGCGCGATGGTCGCCGCCTCAACCCTTGGTGCCACGGCAGCTTTCGCAACGACGTTTACGGTCGATACGATCATCTTCGGCGAATACGACGTCACGGTCTGCATCACAGACCGGCAAGGTAACACCTATTGCCAAGATGCCGCCGTTCAGTCAGTCTAAACAGCTGGCTTGGGCCATCTGCGATTTTTCCGATTTCGCTCTCGGTCCTTGCCATAAGGTTGGCCGGGTTGGACTCGGCCAACCTTTTTACTTTTGAGCGGGAGAAAACAGTTGACTGCGCTGTCAGTAGCCATTTTTCTTTTCTCTGCTCTGGTTTCCGGCTGTAGCCAGGGCGCGGAGAACTCGACGAATCCTGCGAATGTTCCTGAGGGTGTTTATTCCCTAGAGTGGAAAAAGATCGAGGATTCAGGTGTGAAATTCGAGGTTAAAAGATCTGACGTAGTACAGAACTTGGATACCGGGACAGTAAATATCGAATTCTCACGCCGCGATGGACGTCTGATCGGGTGCGCTATAACGGATGCTCAGACAGGCGTCGTTCTGCCAGCAACATGTAAGATGGCAAAAGATACACTGCAGATTGACTTGGGCAGTGAGCAGAAGAGCTATGAGGGCTTGCGCTTTGAGCTTCATCGATCAGGCTCTATGTATGTCGGCATGCTTCAGATGCGGGCTATGCTTATTCCGGGAGGCAAAGTCAATTTTGCTTCGGCGGAAATGAAGCCTGTCTTGAATTAAGGTTTCGTTTGTTGTGAGGTTAAGCGTGGCCAATTCATCACCGGCCGGGTGGCTCACTCGCAGGAAGCTGATAATTGTTGCAGTTGTTGCCCTACTCTCCGCGGCCGCTTTGGTTTTTTGGCCTTCGGACAGGCCGGACGACTACCGTACGGTTACCATAAATCGCGGTACCGTTGAGAGCGTGGTCATCGCCGCCGGTCGGTTGCGACCCATCCGGACCGTCAATGTCGGCGCTGAGGTGTCCGGCCTCGTTGCCGAGGTGCATGTCGATGTAAACAGTAGGGTTGAGGCAGGCCAAGCTCTTGCAGAGATCGAGCCGACACGGCTGGAGGCTGTTGTGCGGCAAGCCGAGGCCTCAATCCGGATCGCGAGGGGGGGGCAGGCCGAGGCCGAAGCCGCGCTGGCTCGAGAAGTGGCGAACCTGAGAGAGGCTGAGGACAATTTGCGTCGCCGAGCGGAGTTGGCTTCGAGGGGGCTGGTATCCACTTCAGCATTGGAGAGCGCCCAGATCGCGGTTGACCGTGCACGGGCAGAAGTACAGGGCGCGATGGCTGGAAAGACCTCGCGGACCGCAGAGTTTGATCGTGCTTCCGCCCAAAGTGAGGATGCCCGGACGGCGCTCCGCCGCGCAAGGATCATCTCACCCATTGACGGTGTCGTTATCTCTCGAAGCATTGATGTCGGCCAAACACTGGCGGCCAGCTTTCAAACGCCGACACTGTTCGAAATTGCGTCAGATCTCTCGGAAATGCGCATGGAACTGTCTGTGAACGAAGCAGATATTTCGGAAATTCGTATCGGGCAAGATGTACGTTTTTCTGCTGATGCCTATCCAGAGATCCGATTTTCGGGAAAGGTTCAACAGATTCAACCGCAAGCATCGGTGAACGACAACGTTGTTTCGTTTCAGGTGATTGTTGCTGTCGTCAATCGCGGAGGTCTGCTTAAGCCGGGCATGTCGACGACAGCGGAGATCGTGACAGCTAAACGGTCTGACGTCATGCGGGTTCCGGTTCCGGCGATCGCCTTCAAGCCGGTTATCAAAGGGGGTGGTATGGTTCGGATCGAGAGTATCTCGATAAGGCCGTCCCCGAGACGTTCGGGCGGTCAACCGAGCCCGTCGGGGCGTGTGACCCGCTCCGATGTCCCGCCATCGACCGATGAGATTGTGGTCTGGCGTCTGGATCCCGCAGATCGCAGTAATCTTGTCAGGGTCCCGGTGCGGATCGGCATCAGAAGTGACGAATGGATAGAGATTGTGTCCGGAGACCTCAAGGTCGGAGACGTGATCGTGACGGGTTATCGCACCGGGCGGACCGATCCGTGAACGCCCTTTCGATGGATACGTCCGGTACGAGTAGCATGATCTCGGCAGTCGCTCTAACCAAGGTCTACAAGACTCATGGTGCCGAAATCGTCGCGCTCGAAGCAGTCGACTTGTCGATAAAGAGGGGTGAAGACGTTGCCGTGATAGGTGCGTCCGGGTCCGGAAAATCCACCTTCATGAACCTTGTGGGAGGGCTGGATCGTCCAACCAGCGGCAAAATAACGGTAGATGGGCACGTTCTCCATGATCTCGACAGCGATCGGCTTGCGGCTTTCCGTAATCTGTCTGTTGGGTTCGTATTCCAACAGTTCAATCTTCTCCCGTCACTAAGTGCCATCGACAACGTGGCCATGCCGTTGCTTTACAGAGGCCTAGCTCGCTCAGAACGTCGGGACCGGGCGGCAGTGATTCTGGAGCGGTTGGGTCTGGCTGATCGGATGCTGCACAAGCCGACCCAGCTGTCCGGCGGACAACAGCAGCGCGTGGCGATTGGCCGTGCCCTAGTGGGTGAGCCCAGGCTGTTACTTGCCGACGAGCCCACGGGGGCGCTGGATAGCAGGACGAGCTCGGAAATCCTGGCTGTGCTGAGAAATCTTTGTGATGACGGTCTAACCCTGTTGATGGTGACACACGATCCGGACGTCGCAAAAGGCGCAGCCCGGCGGATCGTGTTTCATGACGGCCATGTTTCAGGAGACGATTCTGCCAGCATGCCGACATGACGCGGCAATCGGGAATGTTCGCTGAAAATCTAAGGCTGGCCCTGGACTCCATTGCAGCCAACCGGCTGCGCGCGGTCCTGACCGTCGTCGGCGTCATGGTCGGGGTCTTTTCTGTGACCCTCATCATTGCGCTCGGGCAGGCCGTCGGTCGTCAGGTTTCGGGGTCACTGGACGCATTGGGATCCAATACTGTTTTCCTCTATCCTGAAGCGGACGTGGCCATGTCCTCGCCGAGCGTCGTTCTCACCGAACGCGACGCTGCAACTGTGGCATTGCGCGTGCAGGATGTGTTGCGGACAGCGTCGCTCCTGACCGGTCAGGGCCGCGCCGGATACGGTACATTGACAGTCGATGCAGTGATGCGTGGTGTCGATGACGGCTATTTCGATCTCGTCCGGCTGTCCATTCTTGAGGGGCGCAGCTTCTCAGCTTCAGACGTCAGCCTGCGTACAAACGGTGTAGTGATAGGATCATCGGTCGCCGAACAACTCTTTGGCGGACAAAGCGCCGTCGGAAGCCGCATACGCCTGAACGGCGTCTCGACCACAGTCGTTGGGGTAGCGGCCATGACAGGTGGCGGATCTCTGAGCGATCCGAATGACTTTATTCTCGTTCCAATCTCCACGGCCAGGCAGCGGTTTGGAATGGGTGGTGGTGCCGGACGTCAGGCGGTCAACATGATCCTTGTTGAGTTTCCTCCGGGAGTGGACCTTTCCGATGCCCAGGCGGAAATCGCCCGCGTTCTTGTAGAAACCAAGCGGATCCGACCGGATATTCCCCCTCCCTTCGGGACATCCAGCACTGCGGAACTGGCCCAAACAACCTCCTCGGTCATCGGAGTGGTGCAGGCTGTTCTGTCGGCCATAGCTTCAATCAGCATCTTCGTCGGTGGGATCGGGATCACCAACATAATGCTCGTGACAGTCAGTGAGCGGACGAGGGAGATCGGGATCCGCATGGCGGTCGGCGCGCGTAGGCAAGACATCCGCGGGCAGTTTCTCACGGAATCGGCCCTGCTGTGCACATGCGGAGGGACGTTCGGCGTCCTGCTCGCCGTCGGGACGACGCTCTTGATCCGCGCGGCCAGTGGCTTCGACGTCTTTATCGAGCTGTCCCATGTGGCGCTGGCATTTGTGATCTCAATCCTGATCGGCGTCGTGGCCGGCTTTGTTCCGGCCCGTAAGGCCGCACTTCTTGATCCGATTGAAGCGTTGAGGCGGGAATGAACCGGACACGGATTCCAGGAGAGGCTTTCATCGCGTGCGCGGCCGTCCTGTTGGCTGTGTTGTCAGGGTGCGCGCCCCCTGAACGGGTCGCGAACGACCCGCTGTGTTTGGCAGTGTTGGAAGCCTTGCCGAAGTCGTATGGGGGCGGCCGGAGCTGTGAAGCGGTTCCTGAGGGGGTAGTGATCGGATCCCGGGATGAGGCCCGGCACATTGTTCCACTCCTGACCCGAGCAAACGCGATCTACCGCCGCTATCTCGGTGGCACACCTGCACGGGTGCTGTCAGGCGAACGATAAAAGGTCTCCGGTATTTGTGGCGTAAGCCACTGACGGGGATCATATTTCGTGAAGTCGATTTCGTTCAAGCGCCACCGGTTTCCGGCGGACGTCATCCGCCATGCCGTCTGGCTCTACTTCCGCTTCAGCCTCAGTTTTCGTGACGTCGAGGAGCTCCTGGCGCAACGGGGTATCGACGTTAGCTATGAGACGATCCGGTGCTGGACGATCAAGTTCGGACCGTTGATCGCGAGGCGGCTGAAGCGCCGTCGGCCATCTCCATCGCCTCACTGGCACCTGGATGAGATGGTCTGTTCGATCGGTGGAAAGCGGATGTACCTGTGGCGCGCCGTCGACGACGAAGGCGAGGTCATGGACCTCGTGGTCCAGCGCCGGCGGGACACAGAGGCGGCGCTGAGGCTGCTCAGGCGTCTCCTTCACAGTCAACCGGTCGAGCCGCAGACGATCACGACCGACGGCCTGGCCTCCTATGGCGCAGCGCTGGATGTCCTGGATCTCAGGCATTTGCACCGGCCCGGCCGGCTTCGGGAGAACAATCGGGCAGAGAACTCACACCTTCCGATCCGACGACGAGAACGACAGCAGCAGCGGTTCAAATCCCAGGCCTCAGCCCAGAGATTCCTCACCACCCATGCAGCGATCTACAACACCTTCAGCATCCAACGCCATTTGATCAGCAGACCCACACTTCGCCGCTTCCGCGTCGAAGCGGCGACCGCTTGGGCGGCGGCGGTTGCCTGATTTCAGGCAGGGTAGGGCCGCTTTCGACCGGGCGCAGTTAACCTGTCAGCACCTTCCGGACAGCTTCAGCCGGAACGACTCACCTCCCGGCTGAACACTGGTTTTCTTTTGCAGCTGCTCAGTGTATGAGTTCGTTAACTTTAGAAGGGGATGGCCATGCGTAGGACTGGATTGATCAGCGCCGCTTTGATCGCACTCGTGGCAGGCTTGGGCGTGACTGGAGTAGCGGCGACCGCCGCGACTGCAATGACGATCCAAACGTGGCAAGCGGCCGTGCCCACCTTGGAGTCCGCCATTACCACGGCTGCTGCAGAAGCTCGGGCAGCTGGTCTGAGCGGGGACGCAGCTCAGGCCTACATCGCTGCGGCACTCCAGACGGCGGTCGCGAACCTGGGGCTATCGCCTGACGAAGCGAGCGTTGCGCTGTCTCAGGCCCTTCAGAACCTCGTCCGTTCGGGACAGGTGCAGGGCACCGGGTCCAATGCGGAAGCGGCCTACTGGGCCGTGATCCAGGTGCGAGACTCGATCGACGGCCAAGGCCTCGGTGGTGCGCCGGCGGCTGGTGGTGGTGCGGCGGGTGGTGCTCCCCTCGGTGCGCCCGGCTCTGCGGGCGGCGGCGGCGGTGGCGGTTCGGACTATCGCGCGGGGACCTGATCGCCGCGGGATCTGATCGAGCGGCGATCTAACCGGATTTGAGCATACGAGACCGCCGAGAGCTGGCGGAGGGGGATCCATGGCGAGAGCCAATCTTCGACGGTGTTGTCAGGTTAAAGCCACAATTGGTGCCTTCAGTTGATTTTCACGCCCAAGAGGCGATCTGTTCATGTCGACAGGCCGACCACCCTTTGCTGAATTTCTTCGCTTTTTCGCACGCTCGGAGCCTCCAATTGGGGC
>JAPZRF010000050.1 GCA_027531145.1 Brevundimonas sp.
CCGTTGACCACCAGCGCCTGCGCCTCGGCCTGGGCCTCGGTGGCGGTCAGGTTGCGCTTGCGCTCGATCTCGGCCTGCTCGCGGGCTTCGGCCGCCTCGGCCTCGACCCGCAGCTTCTCGACGGCGGCGTCGCGGAAGGCGCGCGTCGCGCGCGCCATCTCGCCGATTTCGTCGCGATCATCCGCCCCCTTGATGTCTCGGGAAAGGTCACCTCCGGCTATGGCTTCCATGGTCCCGGAAAGACTCGTGATCCGGCCGGAAACCCTGACGCGGATGAACCATGCAGCGAGCGCGAGCCCCGCCGTGAGAGCCAGGACGATGACGAGATTGATCACAAGGGCCCGGGTCGCGCTCGTCTCCAGAGCCACGATCGACGCTGCAGCCCCGTCGCCCGCGGCGAAATTCAGGTCCTCGACAAGCTGAAGCGCGTCCGCGGAGGCACCGAAGAACTCGTCGAACGACACTGGATACTCCCCGGTTCCCGAGGCGGCCAGCATGCGCGTCCGGAGTTCTGCGTAACGCCCGAACGTGCCCTCCCGAACGCTGGCACCGGCAGATTGAAGGGCGGGACCGACCCTGCGCTCCTCGGCCAGAAGGATCGTCAGCTGTTCCCAGGCTCTCCGGGCGGCGACGTCGAGAACATGCATTTCCCGGAGTTCGGCTGCCGAAATCGCAGAGCGATTGGCGGCGGCGATCGCCAGATAAGTCCGCTCGCGTCCGGCGAACTCTCGCAGCTCCCATGACAGGTCCTGGATGCTCGCCTCAAAACTCGCGGCCGCCGGCACCCTGGCGGTGTCAGACTCAAGCAGGAGCCGGGAGGCCTGCCAGCGCTCAATATGCGCCTTGAAGCTGTCAGGAAGGGCGACCGCACCGGCCGAACGCTCTTGTTGGGCGCGGGAGAGGTCTGCATCGGCGGCCTGCCGCAGCTGCGCAAGCTCGCCCCTCAGTTCGGCCACACGCGTCAGGAACGCCTCGCGACGATGGAGCCTGATCTCGCCGGCGCGGCCTTCGAGCGAGTCGAACTGATCGTCAACGCTTTCGCGCTGGGTGTCCAGCAAGGTCCTGAACCGGTCGGGCAGGACGATCGGGAGGCGCAGGCCAACCTGGGTTATCGAGCGTTCGAGCGACAGCGAGATTGTGACGCGGCTCAGAATTGTGCGCGTCTCGATCCAGTCTCGCAACTGAAGCGCCTGCTGCCGTTCGCGCCATGCCTCACTGATGTTCGAGGTTGCCGCGACGGCCGTCGCCACCGCCATGCACAACAGCAGGATCGTGCCCGCATGTCCGATTCGCATGACAGCCGCTCCTGATCCGATGATTCGACCTCCATCGAACGCCGTTCTTCGTAAATGGCAGGTAAACGCGACGCGTCCCCCCGCAAGGGTTAAGGTCATGAATCGAAGATATGGATATTGCTATTCTTTCAGGCGAGCGGCCGCTGGGGTCTCCCATCGGGAATGACCCCACGGGTCACGATGGCTCCGGGATCGATGTGACAGCGGCATAGCGGCACCGCGTCACGCCTCTCGCCTGAACTCCAGAAACACCGGCGCGGTGTCGCCGAGCTTCTTCTCCTCGTAGCGCGTCGTGACGTGGTCGTTGGGCGCCAGGCGCCAGTCGTCAGCCGCCTCGGCCTGCCAGACGAGTCCGGGGGTGGAGAGGAACCGCTCCAGCGCCCGGTCGGCGTAGTCCTTCCAGTCGGTGACGAAGCGCACGGTTCCGCCGGGCTTCAGCAGGCGGGCGAACTCTGCCGCCGTATCGGTCTGCACCAGCCGGCGCTTGGCGTGGCGGGCCTTGGGCCAGGGGTCGGGGAACAGGATCATCACACGGTCGAGACAGGCGTCGGGCAGGGCGGCCATGACCTCGCGGGCGTCGCCGGCGTGCAGGCGGACGTTCTTCAGGTCGCGCTCCTCGACATGGCGCAGCGCCGAGCCGACGCCGTTCAGGAAGGGCTCGCAGCCGAGCATCAGGGCCTGCGGCCGGCGAGCTGCCTGCTCGGCCAGATGCTCGCCGCCGCCGAAGCCGATCTCCAGCCAGACCTCGGTCGCGCCGGGTATCAGGGCGGCCGGATCGATCGGGCCGGCCGCCGGATCCGGCACGGCGATGGCCGGCAGCAGGGTGTCGAACAGGGCGGCCTGGCGCGGCTTGAGGGTGCGCGAGCGGATGCGCCCGAAGCTGCGCATCGGGCCCCAGGTCGGGGGCGGGGGGGCGTCGGTCATGGCGCGATCTAGCCGGTCGGGCAGCCGGCGTCAGCCCGCCAGATGGCGGAAGGCGGCGATCACCTCGGCATAGGCGGCGCGCTTGAACGGCACAACCCCGGCCAGAGCCTCGTCAAGACTGGCCCAGCGCCAGGCATCGAACTCGACCTCGCCGTGGGCCTCCAGGTCGATCTCGGCCTCCTCGCCGGTGAAGCGGAAGGCGAACCAGGTCTGGCGCTGGCCGCGCCAGCCGGCCCGGCCGCGGGCGGCGTCGGCGGCCAGCACCTCGGGCGGGAAGTCGTAGACGATCGGCTCGTTGGTGCGGCCGAGGGGGGCAATCGAGACCACCCCGGTCTCCTCGTACAGCTCGCGGTGGGCGGCGGCCTCGAGGTCCTCGCCCGGATCGACGCCCCCTTGGGGGAACTGCCAGATCCAGGGCTCGGGCGCGCCGACGCGCCGGCCAAGCCAGACCCGGCCGTCGGGGTGAAACAGCACCACGCCGACATTGGGACGATACTGACTCAGGTCGCGCTCGCTCACGGGCGGGGCGTAGCACGGGGCGAAGTCCATGGGCAGCGGGGGGCGGCGTGACACGGGCTCTCCCCCTCGAGGGGGGAGGGGGAGGCGCGAGGCCCCCCCTCACTCCACGGTGACCGACTTGGCCAGGTTGCGGGGCTGGTCGACGTCGGTGCCCTTCTGCACGGCGGTGTAGTAGGCCAGCAGCTGCATCGGCACAGCATAGACCAGCGGCGCGATCAGCGGGTCGCAGTCGGGGGCGGCGACGCGGGTCATGATGGCGCCGTGCGGGGTCTCGGCGGCTTCCGGGGCGATCATGATGACCGGGCCGCCGCGGGCGGCGATCTCCTGCAGGTTGGAGGCGGTCTTTTCGAACACCTCGTCGAGCGGGGCCAGGGCGACCACGGGCGTGGCCTCGTCGATCAGGGCGATCGGCCCGTGCTTGAGCTCGCCGGCGGCATAGCCCTCGGCGTGGATGTAGCTGATCTCCTTCAGCTTCAGCGCGCCTTCGAGGGCCAGGGGGTACATCGCCCCGCGGCCGAGGAACAGCACGTCTCGCGCCTTGGACAGCTCCTGGGCCACGGCCTGGATGGCCTGGCCGAGGGTCAGGGCCTCGGCGATCAGGCGCGGGGCCTCGAACAGGGCCTTGACCAACCGGGCCTCTTCCGCCGCGTCTATGCGGCCGCGCTGGACCCCGGCGGTGACGGCCAGGGCCAGCAGGGCGGCGACCTGGGCGGTGAAGGCCTTGGTCGAGGCGACGCCGATCTCGGGCCCGGCGTGGGTCGGCCACAGGTGGTCGGCCTCGCGCGCCATGGAGGAGGAGTGGACATTGACGAGGGCCGCGGTGCGGAAGCCGTGCGCCTTGCACCACTTCAGGCTGGCGAGGGTGTCGGCGGTCTCGCCCGACTGGCTCACGGCCACGGCCAGGGTCCCGTCCATCAGGGCCGGGTGGCGGTAGCGGAACTCCGACGCGATCTCGACGTCGCACGGCAGGCCGGCCAGCCGCTCGAAGGCGTAGCGGCCGATCATGCCGGCGTAGAAGGCGGTGCCGCAGGCGACGATCTGCAGCCGCGAGATGGCGGCGAAGTCCAGCCCCTCGGGCGGGCGCACCTTCGCGTTCACCAGATCGAGGTAGGCCGACAGGGTGTGCTGCACGCTGTCCGGCTGCTCGTGGATCTCCTTCTCCATGAAGTGGCGGTGCTCGCCCTTCTCCACCAGGGCGGTGGAGGCGGAGACCTGCACCACGGACCGGTTGGCGCGGGCGCCGGTCATGTCGAACACGGTCGCCCCGGTGCGGTCGAGGCGGACGTAGTCGCCGTCCTCCAGATAGGTGATCTTCTGGGTGAAGGGGCCGACCGCCAGGGCGTCCGAGCCGAGATACATCTCGCCCTCGCCCCAGCCGACCACCAGCGGGCTGCCGTGGCGGGCACCGAGGATGACCCCGTCCTCGCCCTCGATCAGCACGGCCAGGGCATAGGCCCCGCGCAGCCGGTCCAGCACCGCCTTGAAGGCGTCCAGCGGATCGCGTCCGGCCGTGAGGCCCTGGTCGATCAGATGGGCCACCACCTCGGTGTCGGTCTGGCTCTCAAACACATGGCCGGCGGCCTGCAGTTCGGCCTTCAGCTCGGCGAAGTTCTCGATGATGCCGTTGTGCACCAGCGTCACCCGCCCGGCCTGGTGCGGGTGGGCGTTTTCGGTGTTGGGGGCGCCGTGGGTGGCCCAGCGGGTGTGGCCGATGCCGACCGTCGGGACGCCGGCGGTGCCGGTCAGGGGATCGGCGGTCAGCACCGCCTCCAGCTCCGTGATCTTGCCCTTGGCGCGACGCCGGGCAGTGCGGCCGTCGACCACCGCGGCGACGCCAGCGGAGTCATAGCCGCGGTACTCCAGCCGCTTGAGGCTGTCGATCAGGCGGGGAACCGCCGGGCCCTGGCCGGTGATGCCGATGATCCCGCACATGCTGTCTGTCCTGTCGTTGCCGTCACCCTGCCGCGCGTCCGGATCACGGCACGGGCGGAAGGTCCATGCCCCGAGCCACGCCCGAGGATGACGATGGTGTGAGTCTGCACCGGACCGAAATCGGTTGAGTTGGACCCAGTCCAACTCGGCTCAGATTTCGGTCCGGTTTAAACCGGGAGCCTGATTCACGGCATCGACGGAATCGCAAAGCGATTCCATCTCAGCCGATCAGGCTCTAGGACGGGCTTGGGACCGCGACACCTAAAATGCGGTTTCGGATGATTTCGGCGGAGACCCGACCTTGGCCAGTCGCAACTACTTCGGCACCGACGGCATCCGCGGCCGGGCCAATACGAAGCCGATGACGGCCGAGGTCGCCCTGCGCGTCGGGCTGGCGGCCGGGCGCTTCTTCATGTCGGCGGACGACCGCCGGCATCTGGTGGTGATCGGCAAGGACACCCGCCTGTCGGGCTACATGATCGAGCCGGCGCTGGTGGCGGGCTTCGCCTCGGTCGGCATGGACGTGCGCACCTTCGGGCCGATCCCGACGCCGGGCGTGGCCATGATGACCCGCTCCATGCGCGCCGACCTCGGCGTCATGATCTCTGCGTCGCACAACGACTTCGCCGACAACGGCATCAAGCTGTTCGGCCCGGACGGCTACAAGCTGTCGGACGAGATCGAGCTGCAGATCGAGGCGCTGATGGACCAGGACCTGTCCGAGGGGCTGGCGGTGCCGGACCGGCTGGGCCGGGTCAAGCG
The DNA here is from genome assembly GCA_027531145.1 of Brevundimonas sp. Lineage (GTDB taxonomy): Bacteria > Pseudomonadota > Alphaproteobacteria > Caulobacterales > Caulobacteraceae > Brevundimonas. The sequence continues at coordinate 5,433 of JAPZRF010000050.1, forward strand.
CATCGACGACGCCCAGGCCCGCTATGTCGAGATCGCCAAGAAGGCCTTCCCCAAGCGGCTCAGCCTGAAGGGGCTGCGCATCGCCGTCGATTGCGCCAACGGCGCCGCCTACAAGGTGGCCCCCACGACCCTGTACGAGCTGGGGGCCGAGGTCTTCTCCGTGGGCGTGGCCCCCAACGGTATGAACATCAACCAGGCCTCCGGCTCGACCCACCCGCAGACCCTGATCGAGGCGGTGAAGACCTATCGGGCCGATATCGGCATCGCGCTGGACGGCGACGCCGACCGGCTGATCGTGGTCGACGAGACCGGCCAGATCGTCGACGGTGACCAGATCATGGCCCTGATCGCCCTGGACTGGGCGGCGCACGGCCTACTGGCCGGGGGCGGGGTGGTGGCCACGGTCATGTCCAACCTCGGGCTGGAGCGGCGGCTGGCGGCCGAAGGGCTGACGCTGGAGCGCACCAAGGTCGGCGACCGCTATGTCATGGAGCGGATGCGCGAGGGCGGCTTCAACCTCGGCGGCGAGCAGTCCGGCCACCTGATCCTGCACGACCACGCCACCACCGGCGACGGGCTGATGGCGGCGCTGCAGGTGCTGGCGGTGCTGGTGGATTCCGGCAAGCCGATGAGCGAGCTCGCGCGCCAGTTCGAGCCCGTGCCGCAGCGGCTGGAGAACGTCCGCTACAGCGCCGGCAAGCCGCTGGAAAGCGACAGGGTCAAGGCCGCCATCGCCGCCGGCGAGGCGGCGCTTAAGGGCTCGGGCCGGGTGCTGGTGCGGCCGTCGGGCACCGAGAAGCTGATCCGCGTCATGGCCGAGGGCGACGACGCGGCACTGGTCAGGCAGGTCGTGTCCGACATCGCCGAGGCGGTCAGGACGTCTGGGTAAGCGCCGCCGCCAGCGCCGCGATGCGCTCGCGGATGTCGGGGACGGCGATAGTTTCCCAGAAGGCGGCGCGGGCCGGGGGGCCGAGCACGAACAGGCGCGGCTGCGGCCGGCCGTCGGCGTCGAGGACGCGGCCGTCGGGGTCGAGATCGAGGCCGAGGCCATTGGGGTGCAGGCGTGCGGCTCCCGCGGCCAGCAGCGGGCCGGTCAGGGGATCGTCCTCGGGCGCGTGGCCGGGACCGGAGCAGTCGATCAGCCGGTCGCCGACCAGACGACCCTCGCTGGTCTGGCCGCGTGCCCGCCAGGGCAGCTCCAGCCGGCCGGCACCGGGGCGCGGTCGGCCGATGCGGCCGGCCAGGACCTGCAGCCGGTCGGCGGCGACAAGGGCGTCGATGCGGGCCGCGACCTCCGGTGCCAGCCGGTGCCGGTGCACGTCCCACCAGGGTCGCAGGTGGCGCATCAGCCGGCGCTGGGCCTCCGGCACCAGGTCGGCCCAGAGATCGGCCGTGACCGGACGATAAAGCTCCATCAGCGACCGCCAGCCGCCGGCCGCGGCAGCGGTCCGGGCGGCGGCGAGGCGGCGAGACATGCGCGCGTGATCCGGCAGCGGGGCGTTGAGCCTCGGGTCCGGGCGCGGGCCGTGGGCGCGGGGCGTCAGACCGCGGCGCGACACGGCGGCGGCCCGGCCGATCCAGCCGCGGTGCTCCAGCGTCATCAGCACATCGACCATGGTCAGGCCTGTGCCGATCAGCAGGATATCGTCCTGCGGTCGCACGCCGTCGAGCGCCCCGGGCCCCCAGGGGTCGGGGATCACGCCGGGTGCCGGGTCGACGTTGCGCGGCGGCGGGTTGCCGGTGGCCAGCACCACGGCGCGCCCGGTCCGGCGGCGGCCGTCGGCGAGCGTCACGGACCCGGTCGGGTCGACCGCCGCGACTGTCCCGACGATCGTCGCCAGCCGGTCGCCGGCGGCGGCACGGGCGGCGGCGAGGCGATCCTCGACATAGCGGCCATAGACGGCCCGCGGGGCGAAGCCCTCGGGGGCGGCGTGTTCAGGGGCGTGGGCCTGAAGCCAGCGCACGAAGTCGTCGGAGCGGTCGGGGTCGGCGCTCATCCGTGCCGAGCGGACGTTCAGCCGGTGCCAGGGCGCGGCCGCGCCATAGGCGACGCCGAGGCCGAAGCGGTCATCGCGGTTGATCAGGCTGACGGCCGCGCCGGTCGCGGTCAGCCGGGCCGCCAGCATGGCGCCGGAGAAGCCTCCGCCGACGATCAGGATCCGGTCCGACACAGACGCCTCCGCGGCGACAGCCGCCCCGCCATATTCGTCTGCGAAGCGTTATCGTCAAACCCGGAATCCTGGCTGTCGCCTTCAGATCTCTTGATTATAGACGCCGACCTCGGCATGGGCGGCGAGGCGTGGCTTCACTTCCTCCCGGAACAGGGCGCGCATGTCGTCCCCGGACACCTGGCTCTCGACCACCACTACCAGCTCGGGTTTGTTGGAGGAGGCGCGGACCAGCACCCAGGAGCCGTCCTCGAGGTGCACGCGTGCACCGTTGACGGTGATGACCTCGACGATCTTCCGGCCAAGGATCGATCCGCCGGCGGCAGCCAGATCCTCGTATGCCTTCACGATGCGGGTGAGCACGTCGTACTTGAGCTCGTCGTCGCAATGCGGGCTCATGGTCAGGCTGGTGAAGGCCCGGGGCAGGGCCGACCTGAGCTGCGACAGGGTCTTGCCGGGGTTTCGGTCCAGCATGGCCAGCACCGCGCCGGCGGCGACCAGACCGTCGTCATAGCCGCGCCCGATCGGGGCGTTGAAGAAGAAGTGGCCCGACTTCTCGAAGCCGGCCAAGGCCCCCAGCTCGGCGGTCTTGCGCTTGATGTAGCTGTGGCCGGTCTTCCAGTAAACGGTCTTGGCGCCATTGGCCTTCAGCACCTCGTCGGTCTTGTAGAGCCCTGTGGACTTCACATCGACGACGAAGGTGGCGTTGGGATGCAGGGCCGAAAGGTCGCGCGCCAGCATCAGGCCGATCTTGTCGGCGAAGATCTCCTCGCCGGTCTCGTCGACGACGCCGCAACGGTCGCCATCGCCGTCGAATCCAAGCGCCAGATCTGCTCCAGTTTCCTTCACGCGCGCCGCCATCTGGCTCAGCATGGCGTGATCTTCCGGGTTCGGATTATATCTGGGAAAGTTGTAGTCGAGCTCGGCGTCCATCTCTATCACCTCGGCCCCCATGCGGCGCAGGGCCTCGGGGGCGAATGCACCGGCGGTACCGTTGCCGGTGGCGCAGACAACTTTCAGCGGGCGGGTCAGCTTGACCCCTGCGGCGACCTCCCGGAGGTAGCGCTCGCGGAAGTTCTCGACCCGCTCCAGCCGCCCGCCCGGGCGGGCCACGCCGAGGCCTCCCAGCACGATCGCCTTCAGCCGGCCCATCTCGTCCGGGCCGAAGGTGAGCGGGGCCTGTGCCCCCATCTTGACGCCGGTCCAGCCATTCTCGTTGTGGCTGGCGGTGACCATGGCCACGCAGGGGGCGTCGAGGGCGAACTGGCCGAAATAGGCCATCGGCGACAGGGCCAGGCCGACGTCCAGCACCTCCATGCCGCCCTCGAGCAGGCCAAGGATCAGGGCCTGCTTGACGCTCAGCGAATAGGACCGGAAGTCGTGGCCGGTGACGATCCGGGGACGGACGCCGATCTCGTGCACATAGGTGGCGAGGGCGAGGCCGAGGGCCTGGATGCCGAGCAGGTTGATCTCCCTCTCCAGCACCCAGCGGGCGTCGTACTCGCGGAAGCCGGTCGGCTTCACCAGCGGCACGGTCTCGTAGTCGGGCGTGTTCGGACGAAGGTCCTGGCGCGGCGTCAGCATGAAGGGTCCCGGGGCTGGAAGGGAGGTGACAACCGGAAGGCTATAGGGCGCCCTTCGGGTCCCTCACAATCTCGGAACGGCGGTATTTGTGCAGATGCGAACGCTTGACCCCCGCTTCGGCCGGACCTAGGCGGAAGGCCTGTCATCGGAGCTTCGCATGCCGCGCCTGATCCTGCTGCGCCACGGCCAGAGCCAGTGGAACCTCGAGAACCGCTTCACCGGCTGGGTCGACGTCGACCTGACCGACCGGGGCGAGGCCGAGGCCGCCAAGGCCGGGGCCCTGCTGGCCGAGGCCGGCTTTCGCCCGGCGGTGATGTTCACCTCGGTGCTGAAGCGGGCGCAGAAGACCGGCGCCGCGGCGCTGGCGGCGGCCGGGTTGGGCGACACGCCGATGGTCGCCGACTGGCGGCTGAACGAGCGCCACTACGGCGGCCTGACCGGGCTGGACAAGGCCGAGACGGCGGCGAAGCACGGCGAGGACCAGGTCCATGTCTGGCGCCGGAGCTATGACGTGCCGCCGCCGCCGCTGGTGCCCGGGGGCGAGTACGATTTCGCCGCCGACCCGCGCTACGCCGGCCAGCCGATCCCGGACACCGAGAGCCTGAAGACCACCCTGGACCGGGTCCAGCCCTACTGGGACGCCGAGATCGCGCCGCGGCTGAAGGCCGGCGAGGACGTGCTGATCGCCGCCCACGGCAATTCGCTGCGGGCCGTCGTCAAGCTGCTGTTCGCGGTGCCGGACGACAAGATCGTCGGGGTCGAGATCCCGACCGGCAATCCACTGGAGATCACGCTGGACGCCGGCCTGAAGCCCACGGCGGCCCGCTACCTCGACGCCGACCGCGCCGAAGCCCTGCCGGTCCTGCCGTGAGTGACGACGCCCGCCGGGACGACGTCCGCCATATGGGCCGCGCCATCGATCTGGCGCGGGCGGCCATGGGCCGGACCTGGCCCAATCCGGCGGTGGCCTGCGTCATCGCCCGGGACAGCGAGGTGCTGGCCGAGGCGGCCACGGCTCCGGGCGGTCGTCCCCATGCGGAGGAGCAGGCGGTGCCCGCCGCCGGCGAGGCGGCGCGGGGTGCCACCGCCTATGTCACCCTTGAGCCTTGCGGAGCCCGCTCGTCGGGGCGCAAGTCATGCTCGCACTTTCTGGTGGAGGCGGGGATCGCCCGGGTGGTGATCTCCGCGCTGGACCCCTCGCCCTTCGCCTCGGGCCGGGGGGTCGAGCGGCTGCGCAAGGCCGGGCTGGAGGTCGAGACCGGGCTGCTCGCCGACGAGGCACGGGTGCTCTACGAAGGTTATCTGCACCGGCTCGAGACGGGGCGGCCCATGGTGCGGTCGGCGCGGGACGGGACGGGCTTCGACGCCCAGTTCGCCGCGGCACCGCGCGCTGATCTGAAGGCCGAGCTGACCCGGCTGGGCGAGGCCGGCTACACCCGGCTGTGGGTGCCCGAGGGCGATCTCGCCGAGGCTCTTCGCGGCCAGGGCCTGCTGACCGCCTGAGCGTTCCCGGGCCCCAAGGACTTCCTTAACCATAGGGCGGCTAGGCTGGTTCGGCATGTCCTCCGTTCCGGCCCGCATCTCGCCGTTCCCGTCGCCCGGATCCCCGGACGCAGCGGCACACGCGCAAGCGCAGGGTCAGGGTCAGGGTCAGGGTCCCGTCGCCGTCCGCGACGGCAAGGCGACGCGGCGACGACTGACCCAGACCGAGGTCGACCTGATCTGCGCCCGCCACGACAGGCTGTTCCGCTGCAAGAGCGGCGGGGCCCGGGCGGTGTTCGCCTGGTGCGACCTGAGCGGCCTGTCGCTGCGCGGCCGGCATCTGGCCGACGCCGACTTCACCGGGGCCTGGCTGACCGGCTGCGACCTGTCGGGTGCGAAGCTGGACAACGCCAACCTGTTCGGGGCCGACCTGGCCAACGCCGTCCTGGGAGAGGCCAGCCTGCGCCGGGCCGACCTGCGCGGGGCCTGTTTGAAGGGGGCCAATCTGGTCGGGGCCGACCTGTTCGAGGCCGACCTGCGCGAGGGCACTTTGGCGGCGGCGGACTCGCGGCTGGGCTTCCGGATCATCGAGCCGCGCGCCGGCTACGATACCTGCGCCTCGGGCGTGAACCTGTCCGGTGCCAACCTGCAGCGCTCGCGCCTGTCGGGGGTGATCGCCGTGGCGGCGGACTTCTCCGACGCGCTGATGAAGGACTGCAAGCTGGTCCGGGCGAATCTGAAACAGGCCAATTTTCGCGGGGCGGACCTGTCGGGTGCCGACCTGTCGGGTGCCGACCTGACCGGGGCGGACCTGCGCGATGCTGTGCTGATGGGCGCGCGCACCACGATGTGGCGCGTCAACGGGGCGGCGCTGGAGGGGGCCCTGACCGACGACCACTCGCCGGCTGCGGCGCTGGACGCCCTGTCGGTTTCGGAGATGCTGCGCGAGCACGCCCGCTGGTGCGAGACCGGAGGGGCCGAGGGCAGCCCCTCGATGTTCGACGGCGTCGACCTGCGGCCGCTGAAGTCGATCGTCGGGCTGAACCTGACCGCCCTGTCGGCGCGCCAGGCGGTCTTTTTTGGCCTGGACATGGAAGGGGTGCAGTTGCAGGGCGCGCGGCTTGAAGGAGCGGACCTGCGCGCTTGCCGGCTGCGGCGCGCCGACCTGCGCGGGGCGCGGCTGATCGGGGCGCGGCTGGGCGGTGCGGACCTGCGCGAGGCCCAGCTGGGGCCGCTGCTGATCGGGCCGGACCGGCTGCTGCCGGCAGACCTGTCCGGGGCGAAGCTGCGCGGGGCAGACCTGTCCGGGGCAGACCTGAGCCGGGCGGTGCTGACCGGTGCCGACCTGAGCCGGGCGCGGCTCTATGGGGCCCAGGTGCGCCGCACGGACCTGGGCGGCGCGATCCTCACCGCCGCCATCGGGCTGGACCGACGCGCTCCCTGAGCGCGGAGGCCAAAGAGAAAGGGGCGACGCAGCGCGCCGCCCCTTCGATCGTCAATCGATGCATGTCGCCTAAGCCGCCTGGCCCTCGATGAGGCCGGCGGGCGTGGCGATCTCGATGCGCCGGGGCTTGAGCGCCTCGGGCAGCTCGCGCTGCAGCGCGATCGACAGCAGCCCGTTCTCGAGCTTCGCCGAGGTCACCACCACATAGTCGGCCAGCTGGAAGCGGCGCTCGAAGTCGCGCTCGGCCAGGCCGCGGTGCAGGAAGGTGCGCTGAGCTTCGTCATTGGCGGTCTTGCGGCCGGTGACGGTGAGCAGGCTCTCCTTGACCTCGACGGTCAGCTCGTCGGGGGTGAATCCGGCTACGGCCACCTCGACTCGGTAGGCGTTCTCGCCGGTGGTCTCGATATTGTAGGGCGGCCAGCCGCTACTGTCGCCGGTGCGGGCGGCGCTCTCGAGCAGGTTGGCGAGGCGATCGAAGCCCACGGCCGAACGGTAGAGGGGCGAGAAGTCGATGGTACGCATGTCAATCCTCCTGACATCAGCAAGGTCAACCCGTCCCGGCGGTTTGCCCGGGACGGACGGCGGCGAACAAACCGGCCCGTGAGTGGCCCCGGTCGTCCGTGGAACGCCCTGTCGGCGCGTTCCATGAGCTGAGATTGGAAGCCGGTCCGGGTGCGTCAAGGGGCGGCCGCGGTTCCGGCCAGGGGCGGGTCGGCTGCGCCCATCGGTCGCCCTGCCGGCGCGGCCATGGCCGGCCTCGGCGCTTGCCTCGACGCGGCGGCATGGGCCAGATGCCGCGCGCCCGCTGCAGACGGGCGAACCCCAGGGAGATCCCGACCATGCGCCCGACGCTTCTCGCCGCCGCCCTTCTCGCCCTCGCCGTCCCTTCCGGGGCCGTGACCCTGCTGGTGCCCGCCGCCGCCGCCGCCGAGGAAGTCGCCCTGCGCGCCGCCGTGGCCTCTGAGGCCCGCCCGGCCGCCGACCGCGCCCGCGACGCCTTCCGCCGCCCCTACGAGAGCCTGACCTTCTGGGGCCTGACCCCTGGCATGACGGTGGTGGAGATACAGCCCGGTCCCGCCGGCTGGTGGAGCAACATCCTGCAGCCCTACCTCGCCGCCACCGGCGGGACCTGGGTCGGAGCCAATAACGCCCAGCAGCTGGCCGCCGTGGCCGACGGCTCGGCCGATATGGTGCTGGTGGCCCGCTCGGTGCACAACTGGCACCGGGCCGGCGCGACCGACGCCCGCATGGCCGAGTTCGCCCGCATCCTGAAACCGGGCGGCATCCTCGCCGTCGAACAGCACCGCGCGCCGGAAGGCAGCGATCCGGATGCCACGGCCCCCACGGGTTATGTGTCCGAGGCCTATGTCATCGACGCGGCCGGGCGTGCCGGCCTGGCGCTGGAGGCGCGCTCGGACCTGAACGCCAATCCGGCCGATGACCGCGACCATCCCTTCGGCGTCTGGACCCTGCCGCCGGTGCGCGCCTCGCAGCAGGGCGAGCGCACCCTGACGGCCGAGGAGCGCGCCACGTTCGACGCCATCGGCGAGAGCGACCGCATGACCCTGAGGCTGCGCAAGCCGGCCGGCTGAGCCGTTGCGCCGACCGGAGGCCGGTCAGGCTTTGACGCCCGGCGGGAACGCCGCTAATCCCGAACGCGCCGAGGCGGCCGCGCGAGCGGACGCGGGACGGGGAGTGTCGATGTCAGATCGGTCGCCGGTGCCAAGCCTTTTCGTAGCCCGCCGGCGGCTGCTGGCGGGTGCGGCGACGCTGGCGCTGGTGCCGCTCGCCGCCTGCGGACGGGGCGAGCCGGCCGCGGAGGCCCCTGCCGAGACCGCCGAGACGGTCGGCCCGCCCGAGGGCTCGCTGGAGTGGGCCGTCGAGGGGGCCTGGCGCGAGGGTGACCTGACTCGCGACGAGTGGCGACACCCCCTTGAAACCCTGCGTTTTTTCGGTCTGCGTCCAGATATGCGGGTGGTCGAGGTCTGGCCCGGTAGTGGCTGGTACACCGAGATCCTGGCCCCCTACCTCGCCAGGGGCGGCGGCAAACTCTACGCCGCCGGCTTTCCGGTCGGGCCCGGTGCCGACCCGACCCAGGCCGCCCTCAACGCCGCCTTCCAGGCCCGGTTCAGTGAGGATCGCAGCCTCTACGGCGAAATCGAGTTCACCACCTTCGGCCCGACCAGCGAGGCGCTGGCACCGGCCGGGACCGCCGACATGGTGCTGTTCATGCGCACCCTGCATGTGTGGATGGCCTCGGGCCTGGCCGAGAAGGCCTTCGCCGACGCCTTCGCCGCCCTGCGGCCGGGCGGGGTGCTCGGCATCGAGCAGCACCGGTTGGCCCCCGACGCCGACCAGGACCCGGCGGCGGCCAATGGCTATGTGCAGGAGGCGTTCGTGCAGCAGCTGGCGGCCGAGGCGGGCTTCGCCTTCGTGGCCGACTCGGACGTCAACGCCAATCCGCGCGACACCAAGAACCATCCGTTCGGCGTCGATACCCTGCCGCCGATCCGGCTGACCGCCCCGCCGGGAGAGCCGCCGGACCCGACCTTCGACCGCTCCCGCTACGAGGAAATCGGCGAGAGTGACCGCATGACCCTCAAGTTCAGGAAGCCCGAGTGAACCGCGCCGCCGCCTTCGCCGCCCAGGCCCCGTTGATGGGGGTGCCCGGCGCCGCCGCCCCGCCCGGGGGCGTCGGGGAGTGGCTCCGCGGGGCCGGAGGCCTGCGCCTGCGCAGCGCCTTCTGGACCCCGTCCAACCTCGTCGCCGCCACGCCGCGTGGCACCGTCATCGTCAGCCCTGGCCGCACCGAGCCGATCGAGAAGTACTTCGAGGTGATCGGCAACTTCCTCGCCCGAGGCTTCTGCGTTCTGGCCCACGACTGGCGCGGCCAGGGCCTGTCGGCGCGGCTGCTGCCTGATCGGCTGAAGGGCCATGCCCGGGCCGTGGAGGAGTTCCTCGACGACTACAGTCGCCTGCTCGACGCCTATGAGGCGCGCGCCCCGCGCCCGTGGATCGCGGTCGGCCACTCGATGGGCGCGGCGCTCAACCTGATGAGCCTGCAGGCCGGCGAGGCGCGCCTGTCCGGGGCGGTGCTGTCCAGCCCGATGCTGCGCATCCGCACCGGCAAGCGCTCGATGTGGTCGGTCAAGCTGGCGGTGCGCTGGAACCTGCGCCACGGCCGGGCCGCGGACTATGTGCTGGGCGACATGGACGATCCGTTCGAGCACACTTTCGAGGACGATGCCCTGACCTCGGACGAGACCCGCTACGAGCTGTGGCGGCAGCAGCTGTTCGCCTGCCCGCACCTGGCCATCGGCGGCCCGACCTGGGGCTGGCTCGGCTTTGCGCTGGAGGTGGGCGAGCGCTGCCTCAAGCCCAGGGCGCTGAAATCGGTCACCGTGCCCCTGACCATCGTCCAGTCCGGCGACGACGACCGGGTGTGGAAGCAGACCGCGCGCTGGGCCGCCAAGCGCCTCGGTCGCGGCCGCTATGTCGAGGTGGCCGGCGCCCGCCACGAGATCATCATGGAGACCGACGAGCGCCGCGCGGTCTTCCTCGAGGAGTTCGACGCCCTGGCCGACTATCTGGCCCCGGCGGGGACAGCGGCGGCGATCCCGCAGCCGGCGGCGGAGCCTGCGCCATAAGGGCGCGGGTCAGTTCCAGCAACCCCAATCTGTCGTCACCCTCGGGACAAGCCCGGGGGTGACGATCTCCTGGGATTCAGAGGCTACCCCTACAGAGCCGAGCGGCGCAGGGTGACGAGGGCCTGGTCGATCAGGGCGGCGTCGCCGACCGCCAGCACCTGGCCGCCGGCGTCCGGGGCCTGGCCGCGCCAGTTGACGAGGGCGCCCCCGGCGGCGCGCACCACGGGGGCGAGGGCGGTCCAGTCCCACGGCTTGAGGCCGGACTCGACGACGATGTCGATGCGCCCGGCGGCGACCATGGCGTAGGCATAGGCGTCGCAGCCCAGTCGGGTCAGGCGTGCGGCGGCGCGCACCTGGGTGAAGGCGCCCAGCTCGGCGCCGGTGAAGATGTCCGGATCTGTGGTGGCGAGGACCGCGTCGGTCAGCTTCGGACAGGGACGGGCGACGAGCGCCGTCTCGCCGTCGCGGGTGACCAGCCGCGCGCCCGAGGGCCCGCCGGCGAACACCTCGCCCAGATAGGGCTGGCCGATGGCGCCGACGACCGGCGCGCCCGCCTCGGTCAGGCCGACGAGGCAGGTCCACAGCGGCAGGCCGGCGACGAAGGCGCGGGTGCCGTCAATCGGGTCGAGCACCCAGACGTGTTCCGCGTCGGGACGGTCCTCGCCGTACTCCTCGCCGATCACACCATGATGCGGGTAGCGGGCGGCGATGGCCTGGCGCATGGCGGCCTCGGCGGCGCGGTCCGCCTCGGTGACGGGGTCGTACGCGCCCCCGGACGCCTTGTTCTCGATCCCCACCTCGCCCCGGAACCAGGGCAGGGCGGCGGCGCCGCCGATGCGGGCGAGATCGATGGCGAAGGCTTCGAGGTCGGTCATGGGGAGTGGCGAGTCGCGAGTGGTGAGTGGCGAGTGAGGCGCTGCGCCGGCAGCCCCCGCCACCCTATAGCCGCCCGGTGCGCAGACGGCACCTCTGCTCGTCACTCGTCACTGGCCTCAGACCGGGTCGCCCTCGGCGTGCAGCGACTTGGCCAGGTCCAGCAGGCGGCGGCGCGGGCGCTCGCCGAGCTGGTAGTAGGCCTGGATCAGGTCCAGCGTCTCCTTGCGGGAGAAGACCTCGCCCGAGCCGGAGCCGGAGTTGCGGCGGTCCAGGGCCTCGGTCAGGCCGTCATAGAAGTAGCTGACCGGCGTCTCCAGCGCCTCGGCCAGCTGCCACAGGCGGGCGGCGGAGATGCGGTTGGCGCCACACTCGTACTTCTGGATCTGCTGGAAGCGGATGCCGACCTGCACGGCCAGCTGCTGTTGCGTAAGGCCCAGCAGCCGGCGGCGGCGGCGCAGGCGGCGACCCAGGTGAAGATCGATGTCGGAGGCCATGGCCTTCTCGTCCCCTTAGCTCAGGACCGTCCCGAAACGGCACGGTTCGCCCCGATCGCCGCAAGCTCCATGCCTGTCTCGCGTGACGGGCGAACGACGGCGACAAAGGGGCGGGTCGCGCCCTTGCCCCGTGCGGGACCGGTGGTAGCGTCGCGCCCGAACCGTTCGGGGACCTCCACATGTCGTTTCGCAAGCTGCTTCTCGCCGGCGCCGCCGGCCTCGCCCTCGCCACGGGAGCCGGGGGCGTCGCCTTCAGCCAGACGCCGGATCCGGCCGCGGCGACGACGATCGCTCCGCCGGTCGAGGTGCGGCGCACCGAGGGGCTGATCCCGACGCAGGAGTACCGGCTGGCCAACGGCCTGCGGGTGATCCTGCACATCGACCGCTCAGATCCGGTGGCGGCGGTGGTGCTGGCCGCGCGGGTCGGGTCGGCGCGCGAGGAGCCGGGCCGGACCGGCTTCGCCCACCTGTTCGAGCACCTGTTCTTCCTCGACTCCGAGAACCTCGGGCCGGGCGGGCTGGACCGGATGAGCGCCCGCATCGGCGGCTCGGGAGCCAATGGCTCCACCAGCTTCGACATCACCGACTATCTGCAGACGGTCCCGAACGACGCGCTGGAGAAGATGATCTGGGCCGAGGCGGACAAGCTCGGCTACTTCATCAACACCGTGACCGACGCCGTGCTCGCCAAGGAGAAGCAGGTCGTCAAGAACGAGAAGCGCCAGTCGGTCGACAACCGCCCCTACGGCCACACCTACGGCGTCATCCTCGAGGCCATGTTCCCCGAAGGGCACCCCTACAGCTGGCCGGTGATCGGCTCGCTGGCCGATCTCGATGCGGCCATGCTGGAGGATGTGCAGACCTTCTACCGGCGCTGGTACACCCCCAACAACTCGACCCTGGTGATCGCCGGCGACATCGATCCGGACCAGACGATCGCCTGGGTGCAGCGCTATTTCGGCGAGATCCCGCAAGGGGTCGAGGCGGCCGCGCCGGCGGCGCAGCCGGCCGGGCTGACGGCCACGCGCCGGCTGATGCACGAGGACAACTACGCCACCCTGCCACAGCTGACCCTGGCCTTCCCGACGGTCGAGCGCGGGCACCCGGACGAGGCGGCGCTGGACGTGCTGTTCACCCTGCTGACCGACGGGCGCGACGCCCCGCTCAACCAGGTGCTGGTCGACGAGCTGCAGCTGACCGACGAGGTGTCGGGCTTCCACCAGTCGCAACAGATCGCCGGCTTCGCCCTGCTGCAGACCACGGCCTTCGACGGCGTCGACCTCGACCGGGTCGAGGCGGGTATCCGCGACGCCCTGGCGCGGTTCGAGGCCGAGGGCGTTGACCCGGCGGCGCTGGCGCGGGTCCAGACCCAGGCCGAGGCGGGCTTCTACACCAGCCTCGGCAGCGTGCTGGGCAAGGGCGCGGCCCTGGCCCGCTACGACCTGTACGGGACCACGGCGGACGCTGATCTGGCGGCGCTGCGGGCCCTGACGCCGGCGGACATCCTCAGGGTCTTCCGCACCTATGTGAAGGACCGGCCGCATGTGGCCACCAGCTTCACCCCGCGCGGCCAGACGGCGCTGGCGCTGGAGGGCTCCGAGGTGGCCGAGGTGGTTATCGAGCCGATCGTCCAGGGCGCCGAGGCGCCGGTTGATCCGGGCGCGGAACAGGCCAGCTACGAGCGCACGCCCTCGTCCTTCGACCGCACGGTGGAGCCGCCCTATGGCCCGGCCCCGATGATCACGCCGCCGGCGATCTGGACCGCCGAACTGGGCAACGGTCTGGACGTCTCGGGCATCGAGAACCGTGAACTGCCGGTGGTCAGTTTCGAGCTGTCGGTCGACGGCGGCCGTCTGTTCGACGACCCGGAGCGCCCGGGCGCGGCCAACCTGCTGGCGCGGATGATGACCCGCGGGACGCGCAATCGCACCGCCGCCGAGCTGGAGAACGCCTTCAAGGCCCTCGGCGCCGAGGTGGCGGTGCAGGCCGGCGACGAGCGCTTCCTGGTGCGCGGCACGACCCTGTCGCGCAACCTGACCGCCACGCTGGATCTGGTCGAGGAGATGCTGTTCGAGCCGCGCTGGGACGCCGGCGAGCTGGCTCTGGCCAAGGCCGCGGTGACGGCGCAGATCCAGGCCCAGCGGGCCCAGCCGACCGCCGTGGCGGCGCGGCTGTACGATGTGCTGGCCTATGGCGAGGACCACATCCTGTCGCGCTCGCCGCTGGGCGAGGCGGCGGCGGTCGAGGCCCTGACGATGGCCGACCTGCAGGCCATGCTGGCCAACTGGACCCCGTCCAGCGCCCGCTTCCGAGTGGTCGGCGACGTCGACCGGGTGGCGGCGGTGGCGGCGCTGGACGGTTTGGCCACCCGCTGGTCCGACCGCGAGGTCGAGGTCCCCGTCTGGCCGCGGCCGGCGCGCCCTGACCAGGCCCGGGTCTATCTGTTCGACGTGCCGGGCGCGGCCCAGTCGGTGCTGAACTTCGGCTATCCGTCCCTGACCCGCGACGACCCGGACTTCTACGCCGCCACGGTGATGAACTACCGGCTGGGCGGCGGCGGCTTCGCCTCGCGCCTGACCCAGCAGCTGCGCGAGGGCCAGGGCTACACCTATGGCGTGGGCACCAGCTTCAGCGCCGGGCGCACCTTCGGCGACTTCAACCTGCAGACCTCGGTGCGCTCGAACGTGACGCTGGAGGCGGCCACGCTCGCCCGCGACATCCTGCGCGACTACGCCGCCACCTTCACCGAGGAGGATCTGGAGGTGACCCGCAGCGCCCTGTCCAAGAGCCGGGCGCGGGCGTTCGAGACCGCCGGGGCCAAGCTGGGCGTGCTGCAGACGATCGGCGACTTCGGCCTGCCGGTTGACTATCTGGCGCGCGAGTCGGCGATCATCGACGGGCTGACGGTCGAGCAGGTGCGGCGCATGGCCGAGGCCCGGCTGGACACCGACGCCCTGATCTATGTGGTGGTCGGCGACGCCGCGACCCAGGGGCCCCGACTCGAGGCCCTGGGCTACGGCGCCCCGGTCCCGGCCAACGATCTGGTGGAGTAGACGGCGACCTCCTGAACCCGCCGGGACATCGCGTTTGATTTCAGATGAACGTCACCCCCGGGGCTTGTCCCGGGGGCCCATCGTTCCGCGAGGCGCGATCGCCGGATGGTGCTGGCGGAGCGCGAAAGCTGCGCGCGGCAGCGCGTGACCCTGCCATGGACCCTCGGGACAAGCCCGAGGGTGACGGGTTCATGGGGCGAGACCTCAACCGAGCGGCCTCAGGGCGGAAAACCAAGAGGGCCCGGCGTTTCCGCCGGGCCCTTCGAAACTGGTGGAGCTAAGCGGAGTCGAACCGCTGACCTCTTGAATGCCATTCAAGCGCTCTACCAACTGAGCTATAGCCCCAAGCCTTTCGGCCTGGACCGCGCCTGGACCGTAGGCCCGTCGCGAGGCGGCGGAAACTATGTCAGGCCCGACCGCCGATCAAGCGGGTGCCGAAGATTTTTTCGAACACCCAGCAAGTTATTGATCCGGATCAGTCTTCGTCCTTTTCCGGGGTCAGGATTTCGTCCTCGAAGTCGTCCTCGTCCTCGTCCTCGATGAAGGGCACGGCGTCGTCATCGTCGTCGGCCAGGACCTCATCGTCCTCGCTGGTGGCACCGATGCCGGCGTCGTCGGGTGTGGTGTCATCGTCCTCATCGTCCGGCGTCAGGATCGGCTCATGGCCGTCCTCGTCGATCTCCGGGGCGATGACCTCCTCTTCCTCGTCCTCGTCGCCGGCGGCCTTGGACTTGACCTGCTCCTCGGCGTCCTCGTCCTCTTCCGGTGCGTAGCCGGCCCCGACGCGACCGCGCACGCGGCGGTTCCTCAGGGCGTCCTCGGGGTCGAATTCGGTGCCGCACTTGGGGCAGTGGGCGGGGCGGCGGTTCAGGTCGTAGAATTTGGCCTGACAGTTCGGGCAGATCTGCTTGGCGCCCAGTTCGGGATTGGCCACGGTCGTCTCGCCTTGCGCGTGGGAGGGGAAATCGGGCGGCTCCCTTGCCACCGCGGGAGGCCGCTGTCAAAAACTTCGACGCGCGTCTCCCCGGCCGCGCCCTCTCCCCGAGCAGATCCCCGAGCGCAAGGAGGCCCCGCGGGTGACCACGTCCGCTGTCCAGGCCGCGCCCGACACGGTGTACACTGCGCGTCCCTCGGGACCACTGCAGGGTCGCGTGCGCGCCCCCGGCGACAAGTCGATGTCGCACCGGGCGATGATCCTCGGGGCCATGGCCTCGGGCGAGACGCAAGTCGAGGGCCTGCTTGAGGGCGACGACGTCCTAGCTACGGCCCGGGCCGCCGCAGCTTTCGGCGCTTCGGTCGAGCGGCTGGGCGAGGGCCGCTGGCGCATCATCGGCCGCGGCAGGCTCAGGAGCCCGGACGGGGTGATCGACTGCGGCAATGCGGGCACCGGAGTGCGGCTGCTGATGGGCGCGGCCGCCGGCTATCCCCTGAGCGCGACCTTCGACGGCGACGCCTCCTTGCGGAAGCGGCCGATGGGGCGGGTGACCGATCACCTGGAGCGAATGGGGGCCAGGTTCGACTGGAGCGGGGCCAGGGGCCTGCTGCCCGCGATCCTGACCGGCGGGCGGCTCACGGCCATCGACCATGTGCAGAGCTTGGCTTCGGCCCAGGTGAAGTCGGCGATCCTGCTGGCGGGACTGAACGCCGAGGGCGTGACCTCGGTCACCGAGCCAGAGAAAAGCCGCGACCACACCGAACGGATGCTGCGGGCTTTCGGTGCCGAGATCGATGTCGAGGACCACGGCGAAGGCTGGCTCGTCCGGCTGAGGGGCGGCCAGGGGCTTCATGGTGCGACGGTGTCCGTTCCGGGCGATCCGTCTTCAGCGGCTTTCCCGCTGGCGGCCGGGCTGATTGTTCCGGGATCGGAGGTGACGGTCGATGGCGTGATGCTGAATCCGCTGCGGACCGGTCTTTTCGAGACGTGGCGCGAGATGGGAGCCGACCTGACAATCTCGAACCGGCGCAGTTCCGGCGGCGAAGAGGTCGGCGACATCACCGCCCGCCACTCGGCCCTGAAGGGCGTGGTCGTGCCCGAGGCGCGCGCCGCCACCATGATCGACGAGTATCCGGTGCTGGCCGCCACCGCCGCCTTTGCCCGGGGCGCGACGGTGATGCGCGGCGTCGGCGAGATGCGGGTCAAGGAGAGCGACCGCATCCGGCTGATGGTCGATGGCCTGCGCGCCTGCGGCGTGGCGGTGGAGGAGGAGCCGGAGGGCTTCCTCGTCACCGGCGGGCCGGTGGCCGGCGCGGCAACGGTGCAGACCGCCCACGACCACCGCATCGCCATGAGCCATCTGGTGCTGGGGCTGGCGGCCGGGGCACCCGTGGCCGTGCGCGACCCGGAGATGATCGCCACCAGCTTTCCGGGATTCGTCGAGATGATGCGCGGGCTCGGCTCCGACATGGGATTGGGCTAGATTTCTCCGATGCCGTCCGCTGTCGAGATCCGCAGCCGCCTGTTCGAACTTTCCTTCGCGATGCTCATGGCGCACGAGCTCGACGCCGTTCGCCGTCAGGAATGGCGAGTTCTGCCGGTGACGCGATACCTGCCCTACCCGTTCGACGTCGGCGTCTTCATACTGGCGCATGTTCCGTTGATCTGGCTGGTCACGGCCCTGGCCTGGAGCGCTGACGCGCGGACACGCAGCCGGACCCGAACGATATTCTGCGCATTCTGCGTCGTTCATGTCGGGCTGCACTGGCTGTACAGGGCCGATTCCGCCTACGACTTCAACAACCCTTTCTCCGTCGCGATCATCGGTGCCACCGGAGCAGCGGGCCTGGCCTATCTGGCCGCCCGCCGCGTCGTAAGCGACCGGTCTGCATGACCCGTTCCCTCGTCATCGCCGTGGACGGGCCCGCAGCCTCGGGCAAGGGCACCATCGCCGCCCGGCTCGCGGTCCACTATGGCCTGCCCTATCTCGACACGGGCTTGCTCTACCGGGCGGTCGGCCGCGGCGTCATCGCCGCGCGCGGCTCGCTGGAGGACGCCGGCCTGGCGGAAGAGGTGGCGCGCGACCTCAACGTCACGGCCGTCACACCGACCGACGAGCTGACCGGGCGCGGGGCCGGGGAGGCCGCCAGCCGGGTGGCCGGGCATCCCGGCGTGCGGGCGGCCCTGCTGGAGCTGCAGCGCGCCTTCGCCGCCCAGCCAGGCGGGGCGGTGCTGGACGGGCGGGACATCGGCACAGTGATCGCCCCGGACGCCCGGGCCAAGCTGTTCGTCACCGCCACGCCGGAGGTGCGGGCGCGCCGCCGCTGGCGGCAGCTGGCCGGTCGCGGCGAGGCCATCGCCTTCGAGGAGATGCTGGAGGACATCCAGCGCCGTGACGCTCGCGACGCGGGTCGCGGGGCCGCGCCGATGGTGCAGGCCTCCGACGCCGTCTTGCTGGACACCACCGATATGGATATAGAGGCGGCCTTCGATGCGGCCCGCCGCATCGTCGAGGCGGCGTGCGTCCGGACCGGAGCCTAGCTCCCGAGGACAAATCCCACGCGCCGTTCCCGGCTGCCGCGGGCTTTGAGGGTCACTGGTCCCGCGTCGTCACGACTCCATCTTCCGACAACCTGACGGCGCGCCGCGCCGGGTTCGCCCGGTCGCGCGTCCTCCCAAGCAAAGACTGTTCATGACCGATACCCAGACCCTGAACCCCACGCGCGACGACTTCGCCGCGCTGCTCGACGAGAAACTGTCGGGCCGCGACCTCGGCGAAGGCCAGGTCGTCCACGGCCGCGTCGTCGGCATCGAGAAGGACATCGTCATCGTCGACGTGGGCCTGAAGACCGAAGGGCGCATCGCCATGCGCGAGTTCGGCCAGGGCGAGGGTACGGCGCTGCCGAAGGTCGGCGACACCGTCGAGGTCTATCTGGAGCGCGTCGAGAATGCCCTGGGTGAGGCCGTCATCAGCCGTGACAAGGCTCGCCGCGAGGAAGCCTGGACCCGTCTGGAAGGCGTTTTCGCCGAAGGTCATCCGGTCAACGGCGTCATCGTCGGCCGCGTAAAGGGCGGCTTCACCGTCGATCTGGGCGGTGCCTCGGCCTTCCTGCCGGGTTCGCAGGTCGACATCCGCCCGGTTCGCGACGTCGGCCCGCTGATGGGCAAGGAGCAGCCGTTCGCCATCCTCAAGATGGACCGTCCGCGCGGCAACATCGTCGTCTCGCGCCGCGCGATCCTGGAAGAGGCCCGCGCCGAACAGCGCACCGAACTGGTCGGCCAGCTGCTGGAGGGCGAAATCCGCGAGGGCGTCGTCAAGAACATCACCGACTACGGCGCGTTCGTGGACCTGGGCGGCATCGATGGCCTGCTGCACGTCACCGACATGAGCTGGAAGCGCGTCTCGCACCCGTCGCAGGTGCTGGCGGTCGGCGACTCGGTCAAGGTGCAGATCGTCAAGATCAACCCGGACACCCAGCGTATCAGCCTCGGCATGAAGCAGCTGCAGGCCGATCCCTGGGACGGCGTCGAGGCGAAGTATCCGGTCGGTGCCAAGTACACCGGCCGCATCACCAACATCACCGACTACGGTGCCTTCGTGGAGCTGGAAGCCGGGGTCGAGGGCCTGGTGCATGTCTCGGAAATGTCCTGGACCAAGAAGAACGTCCACCCGGGCAAGATCGTCTCGACCTCGCAGGAAGTCGACGTGGTCGTGCTGGACGTGGATTCGGCCAAGCGCCGCATCTCGCTCGGCCTGAAGCAGGCCCAGGCCAATCCGTGGGACGCCTTCCTCGGAGCCCATCCGATCGGCTCGACCGTCGAGGGCGAGGTCAAGAACGCCACCGAGTTCGGCCTTTTCATCGGCCTGGACAGCGACATCGACGGCATGGTGCACCTGTCTGACCTCGACTGGAGCGTCTCGGGCGAGGAAGCCATCCAGCGCTACCGCAAGGGCGACATGGTCAAGGCCAAGGTGCTGGACGTCGACGTCGAGAAGGAGCGCATCTCGCTGGGCATCAAGCAGCTCGGCGGCGATCCGATCGGCGAGGGCGACACCTATCGCAAGGGCCAGCAGGTCACGGTCACCGTCTCGGCGGTGGAATCGGGCGGCATCGAGGTGCGCTTCGGCGAGGACGACGCTCCGGTCAGCAGCTTCATCCGCAAGTCGGACCTGAGTCGCGATCGCAACGAGCAGCGTCCCGAGCGGTTCGCCGTGGGTGACCGCATCGACGCCATGGTCACCAACGTCGACAAGGCCAGCCGCCGGATCTCGGTGTCGGTCAAGGCGCTGGAGATGAAGGACGAGCAGGAGGCCATCGAGCAGTTCGGCTCGTCGGACTCCGGGGCCTCGCTGGGCGACATCCTCGGCGCGGCCCTGCGCGAGCGCTCGGGCAAGGAGTGAGTCCGGCGGTCCCCGGTCTGTCCGGGGGCCCCATACCTCGCCGTCAGCAACGAAAAGCCCCGGTCGGCGACGACCGGGGCTTTTTCACGTGGCGCGCGAAGGCTAGGGTGTTCGGGGATCGACGCTCAGGGAGGGGCCGGTGATCAAGTCCGAGCTGATCGACACGCTGGCGACAGAGAACCCGCACCTGACCCACGCCGAGGTCGAGCGGGTGGTCAACATTGTGCTGGGCCGCATGACCGACGCCCTGTCCGAGGGCGGCAGGGTCGAGCTGCGTGGCTTCGGGGCCTTTTCGGTGCGGGCCCGACCGGCACGTGCGGGGCGCAATCCGCGCACCGGCGACACGGTCGAGGTGCCGGCCAAGTCGGTGCCCTTCTTCAAGAGCGGCAAGGAACTGCGCGAGCGGCTGAACGCCTCGGGCGACGCCTGAGGGCGAGGGTTTGGGTCCCGGATCGCGGATCGTCGCGGCGAACTTCGACGACGCGCAGGTGCGCGACCTGCTGGCGCTGCATTTCGCCGCCATGCGCGGCCAGTCGCCGGCCGACGCCTGCCATGTGCTGGACCTCGGCGGGCTGCAAGGCCCCGACATCGCCCTTTACGCCCTGTGGGACGAGGACCGGCTGCTGGGCCTCGGCGGGTTGAAGGCGCTTGACGCGGCGACCGGCGAGATCAAGTCGATGCGCACGGCCCCGGAAGCCCGGGGGCGCGGCGTGGGGGCGCGGATTCTCGAGCACCTGATCGGCGAGGCGCGGGCCCGCGGCTACCGCCGCCTCAGCCTCGAGACCGGGTCCGGGCCGGACTTCGCCGCGGCCCTGGCCCTCTATCGCCGGCGCGGCTTCGTCGACGGGCCGTCGTTCGGGGGCTACGCCCCGACCCCCTTCACCACCTTCCTTCATCTGGACCTGCCCGCCTGATCGGGCGAGCGTGACACGGGAGAGCCCCATGGGCCTGTTTCAGGAGTTCAAGGAGTTCGCCGCGCGCGGCAACGTCATCGACCTGGCGGTCGGGGTCATCATCGGCGCGGCCTTCGGCAAGATCGTCACCAGCCTGGTCGAGCAGGTGGTGATGCCGCCGATCGGCCTGCTGCTCGGCCGGGTCGATTTTTCGAACCTCGAGTGGGTGCTGGCGCCCGAGGACCCGGCCACCGAGGCGGTGGAGAAGGTGGCGATCCAGTACGGCGCCTTCCTCAACACCGTGATCCAGTTCCTGATCGTGGCCTTCGTGGTGTTCCTGATGGTCAAGGCGATCAACCGGCTGCGCCGCCAGCAGGCCGAGGCCCCCGCCGCGCCGCCGGCCCCGACCCCCACCGAGGCCCTGCTGGCCGAAATCCGCGACGAGCTGAAGGCCCGCCCGAAGGGTTGAGGCCGGCGGGGTCCGGGGTTCATCACGGAGATCACGGAGAGAGGCACGGAGAGCACGAAGGGACCTGTGCGGCGGCGCGCCATTCCTCCCCCGCAGGGGGAGGGGGACCACGCGTTGCGTGGTGGAGGGGGGATAAGCGCTGCCGTCGCGAGCCGGGGGGGGGGGGGGGGGGGGGCGGGGGGGGGCGGGCGGGCGCCCCCCCCCCCCGCCCGGCGGGGCGCCCGGGCGCGCCCCCCGCCCCCGCGCGCCCCGCCGCCGCGGGGGCCCCGCCGCCCGCGGCCGGGCCCCCCCCCGCGCCCCGGCCCCCCCCGCCGCGGGCGGGGGGGGGGCCCGCCGGGCGGCCCCCCCCGCCCCCCCCCCCCCCCCAGGCTCGCGACGGCAGCGCTTA
>JAPZRF010000040.1 GCA_027531145.1 Brevundimonas sp.
TCGGAAGATACGGCTCGATCCGACCCCACTCCGCATCGCTCAGCCAGTATAGATGTCGGCCCATGATCCACCTCCGATCCAAGAAGAGTGAATCACGAACAAACGGCGCGAGGAATCCCCTTATTGAGTACGAAGCCTAGAAACCTATGTCCTGAAGATAGCGCAGAATCGTCCCGGCAATGCGCTGTGGTTGCTCGGGTAGCAGGGCGTGGCCCGCCCGTTCGATGTAAGCCACGCGGACACGCTCTCCGCCCTCGCGACTTAGGATTTCGGCGTTCTCCGGAGGCGCAAGAACGTCTTGCAGTGGTTGCACAACAAGAACAGGTAGGTTACCCGCAAGCCACCAATCTTCGACGGGCGTTCGTTGCGTAGCACCGATCTGCATCTCCGCGACGGATGGAAACCAGCCGGTTCGCCAGACCTCTGGGTCATTACCTGGCGCGAAGAAAGCTTGCTGAACGTAAGCCATCCTTACGTCATCAGGCAGGCTAAGATCGAATGAACGAACAAGAGCTTGCTCAATTTGGGGCTCCATCGCCACTTTTCCGCCTGCGGCGAGTAAAATGAGTGCGCGCGTGCGTTCCGGGCTTTGGGTAGCAATCATTCGCGCAACACGATTGCCGAAGGCGTGGCCGACGACAACAAAGGAACCCAGATTGATCTGTTGAACGGCGATAAGGACGTCTTCCGCAAGATCAGAAAGGTTTGGGGCGAAGTCGTAGGGCCGCGATGCGCCAATCCCGCGAGGTTGGGGACGGATGACGCGATAGCCCGCATCCGTTAGCCGGGAGGTAAGGTCATCGAAGTCCTGTGCGCCGCGTCCCAGTGATGGCAAGAGCACAAGTGCCGGGCCGTCGGAGGGGCCGTCATCGAAAACCTCAAGCGGCCCCCGCGCCGTCTCGATGTAGACGCGCCGCGCCGCACGGAAGGGGTCAGCCGAGGCGCAACCTCCCAATACCAGTGTCAGAACCATGACCCGGCGAGAGATTGACCTGGACGTTCTCAAGGCAAGCACCGGCGACCCCTAGTTGAACAATTCTATGCGCGATCCATTGACAGTGCCTCGAACGATACGTCGACTTGTCCATTGGGGCTCCACGTTTCGCAGATTCCAGTCTTCCCATTGCTGCTGCAGTGCGGCGACGACCTCGGGGTGCCGGGCAGCGACGTCGAAGCGTTCGGCCGGGTCTGAGGAGAGGTCATAAAGAAAGATCCATTGGCCAAGGGCAGAGGCGTTCGCGGACATACCGTCCGGGATGCGAGAGCGTTCAAGTTCGTCGCCACCACCGGCTGCTGCAGATCGATTGACTGTGACAAGTTTCCACCGTCCTGACCGAACGACGCGCGTGGGACCCATGCGCCAGAACAAGGTACGCTCGCTCTGCACCGAGCCCGGTGCCTCAAGCGACTCGACCAGGTTGACGCCCTCGGCACCGGGGTGATGCACCCTTGCTGCCGCGGCAGCGGTCGCTGCGATATCGAGCGAACTGACGGGCGCATCGCTGGCAGAAGGCGAAATTCGATCTGGCCAGCTCACGATGTAAGGAACGCGTATTCCGCCTTCCCACGGGTATCCTTTCCAGGCATTGAGAGGTCCATTGGAGCAGGAAACATAACTGGGGCAGCCATTGTCGCTGACGAAGATGATCAGCGTGTTGTCGAATTGGCCCGTGTTTCGGAGGTAATCGGTCAAGCGTCCGATGCCGTCATCAAGCGACATAACCATTGCGGCATAGACCCGTTCACCATCTGACGCTTCCGCAGGAGTCCGCTCGAGGTAGCGCGCCGGGGCCTGAAGTGGGGTGTGCGGGGCGGTGTAGGCGAGATAGAGGAAGAATGACCGTGTTTGAGAGTGCTCCATGAATTCAATCGCTCGAGTGGTGAGCAAGTCGGTCAAATAATCATCCGGATTAACGCGAATGTCCTGATCGAATATTGGAAGGCGGTCGCGAGTAATATAGCTATCTTCGGCCGTGACCACGTGAAGGTCGTCGTTTTCAATCGATGTCATGTAGGGCGTAGCGCCGCCGAGAATGCCGAAAAACCTGTCGAAGCCACGATCCAGTGGACGGAAGCCATCAGCCTGGCCAACGTGCCACTTGCCGATCATACCCGTACGATAACCTGCGGCCCTCATCGTTTCGGCAATGGTGGTTTCCTCAAGTGACATGCCTCCAATTTCGTCACGTCCCACCGGATTGAACTCAAAACCAAATCGCGTCTGCTGGCGGCCAGAAAGAATGGCGGCGCGAGATGGCGCACAAACCGCTGCAGTAACGTAGCCGGACGTCATGCGAACACCACCAGCGGCAAGTCTGTCGATATTGGGAGTTTGAATTCTGCCGCCGTAAGCGCTCAAGTCATTGTAGCCAAGATCATCAACAACAATCACAATGACATTTGGACGCGGAGTTTCACTGGCGCGACTATAATGTGACGGTGAACTTGAAGCACATGCGCTAACGATGAATAAAAAAGCCATCACAATGAGGCGAGGCCGAAACACAAAGTCGCAGCCCGAGACACCAAAGCCGACATTATCAGACTTGGCCATCACTCACCTCCCATACCCGCACGCCTTGCATCCGGAACTCGTTTCACTGTACGAAAACCGATGTGGTTTGTTCCCAGGGACGGATCTGCTGGTTGGCGTGCCGCGGGACGATATCTTCTACAGTAGTTATCCGCACAAAGCCACGAGCCGCCCTTGATCGTATATGCTCCCACTGGTGCCGATTCATTCAGACGTGCCGTCGAGGCAGCGTCTGCGCCAGTGCGTAGCTTCCATGAGTCCCTTGTGAGTTCCCATACATTTCCAGTCATGTCGTAGAGGCCGTAAGGATTAGGCGGAAAGCACCCCACTGGAGCAAGTGTCGGGAAACCATCTTCGTCCGTGTTCAGGTCAGGGAAAACGCCCTGCCAGTGGTTCGCTCCGGGGCGGCCATCTTCAAGACGGGATGATGAGCCCCACGCATACTCGGCATCAGCAATTCCGCCGCGGGCGGCGGCCTCCCACTCGCCCTCGGTCGGCAAGTCCCGACCCCTCCAACGCGCATAGGCGAGGGCGTCTTCATAGGTGACCTGCACTACTGGTTGGTGAGGTTGTGCGCGTGGGCCTTCTGCACCAAAGGGTTTGCGCCATGTTGCCGTCGAATCGAGATGCCATTGGCCGTTTCTAAAGATTGCACCCCCTGCACTGCCCCGCTCTGCGAAGGTGACGTAGCCAGTCGCGTCAACAAATCGCTCGAACTCCGCGTTTGTTGTCTCAAATTTATCAATCCAGAAGCCGTCGATGTGGGCGCTGACGCGGGGCGCTTCCTCAGGTTGAATTTCAGAGCCGAGAGTAACCACTTGCTGAGGGATCCATGTTTCCGGGTGGGCAGACCCTTCAGATCTTGCGTTCGCGGCGACGCAGTGTTGGGCTATCTGTTGAGCAGAGTCGACGCCAGCCGAGCACGCCGTCATCGCGCAGCCAGCCAGGAGAGGGATAACGCCCGCGCGCACGAGACTCCCCATTGACAACCTCCCGACGACCCGCACAATATGCAGACATTCCGAGGCAAATATGGCGACAATATATGGCCTTGGCAAGCGTTCACATGGGGTGGGATCCATGAAGCGGTTTCTCCTCGTGGCGTTCTGTGCGGCTCTGGCGCTTGGCTGCTCGACAGTGAGCGGGGAGGCTCGATCGGACCAGCGACGAATGCCGAACATGGTTCTGATCGTCGCGGATGATTTGAGTGTGCTCGATCTTGCGACCTACGGGGCAGGAGCCGTCGCCGTCCCGACCCCCAATATTGATCGACTCGCCCGCCGGGGCCTTATATTCCGACGCGGATACTCTACAGCGTCCGTGTGCAGTCCGTCGCGCGCGGCATTGATGACGGGACAGTATCAGCAGCGCCACGGGTTTGAGTTTTTGACGCCCGAGGGGGTTGACGGTGGGGGTGCCGGGTTAGCTTCAACCCAAAGGGTCTTCGCTGGCGACTTACGGGAGGCAGGTTATAGAACTGCGATGATCGGCAAGTGGCATCTCGGTGCCTCGCCCGACCGTACTCCAACAGCACGAGGATTTGACTATTTCTTCGGATTTCTGTCGGGCGAGACTGCATATGTTCGAGCAGGAACTCCTGGGACGACAAGTATTTCCGCGCCTTACGTAGGGGCAAGAAGTTTTGAGCGACGGGTAGACTGGGTTCAAGTGTTTCAAGATTGGGCAGGAGACAATCGCGAGCCGGAGCTTGTCGCCAATGATCAAGCCTATCTCACCGATGAGCTGACCAGAGAGGCCATTCGCTTCATCGACGAGTCTGACCCCCGACCCTATTTTCTGTACCTAGGGCACTTGGCACCGCATGCGCCGTTCCAGGCTCTGGATGCCGATTTGAGCCGGTTTTCTTCGATAGAAGATCCGCTCCAGCGAACCTACGCCTCAATGATCCATGCGCTTGATCGCAGCGTCGGTGCAGTCTTGGACGTCATCGAGCGTTCACCCGATGGGGACAACACCATCATTATCTTCACCGCTGACAATGGTGCGGCGACCTATATGGGGATTTCAGATTGTGACGCGCTGGCCGGAGGCAAGCTCAGCTATTTCGAGGGCGGCGCTCGAGTACCCTATATCGTCAGTTGGCCCAGGCGTTGGCCGCGTGGACAGAGCGACGAGCGCGTTGTCTCCCAACTCGACATCGCGCCAACGCTGCTCTCGGCTGCCGGCGTGCAGACAGGTCGCTCCTATGATGGGCTGGACTTGTCGCCGATGGTGCAGCCCGAGCGTGCGGATGAGGTGATCCACGAGACGCTTTTCTGGCGCACGGGTTCAGAGTTCGCCGTCCTGGCAGGTGATTGGAAGCTCTTGTCAAACACCAGACCCGGAGCATTTCCCTGGCTGTTCAACCTATCTGACGATCCCGAGGAGCGGTCGTCCCAGACCTTTGCGCGGCGTGAAGTCGTTGCCGACCTGCAGCGCAGGTATGAGGAATGGAATGCTCAGATGCAGCCGCCGGCATGGCCAGCGAGCCAGACCATTCAGGTTTTTCAGTGCGGCAGGATTTCTTTCCATGAACAATAGAACTGTGGTATCAATGTACCCTGTTTCAGATCGCGCGGCAGACTTGCATGGGCGAGTACGTTCCTTCATGCGAGAGCGAATTCTTCCCAACGAGGAAGTATTTCATCGTCAAATAGAAGTGGGACCGACGCCATGGACCACGCCGCCGGTTCTGGATGCTTTGAAACATGATGCGAGGGCAGAGGGTCTGTGGAACCTTTTTCTGCCGGATCTTGAGGGAGGTGCGGGGCTCACGAACCTAGAGTATGCATCTCTTGCCGAAGAGATGGGGCGTGTCTTTTGGGCCTCGGAAGTCTTCAATTGTAATGCGCCTGACACCGGCAACATGGAGGTCCTCCATCGTTATGGAGATGCCGCTCAGAAAGAGCAGTGGCTGAAGCCTTTACTCGCAGGCGATATTCGATCCTGCTTCGCCATGACCGAACCGGCAGTGGCATCATCGGACGCCACAAACATCGAGACAAGCATTCGAGGTGATGGCGATTTCTACGTCGTGAACGGACGCAAGTGGTGGATCACAGGTGCCATGAATCCGCGTTGTCGTGTCGCGATCGTGATGGGGAAATCGGATCCCGGTGCAGCGCGCCACAGCCAGCAGTCCATGATCCTTGTCCCCATGGATGCTCCTGGCGTGAGGATTGTTCGTCCGTTGAGGACGCTTGGTTTTGACGAGCCCCCGCACGGTCATGCCGAACTCGTCTTCGAGAACGTGCGGGTCCCAAGAAGCAACATGATTCTAGGCGAGGGGCGTGGTTTTGAGATTGCGCAGGGACGTTTGGGGCCCGGCCGAATTCACCATTGCATGCGTTTGATCGGCCTTGCGGAGCGCGCTCTGGAAGCGATGTGCGAACGCGCAAAAGCGCGTGAGGCCTTTGGAAGGCGGTTGGCAGAGCAAGGCAGCGTCCGCGAGAACATCGCGCTATCTCGCATCGAAATCGACCAGGTCCGGTTGCTGGTCATGAAGGCGGCGCACATGATCGACATTCAAGGTGCCAAAGCCGCTCGAACGGAGATCGCCATGATCAAGGTTGCGGCTCCCCGGATGGCGCAGGCCGTCATCGATCGCGCCATTCAGGTTCATGGCGGGGCGGGTTTGAGTGACGACTTCTTCCTGGGCTACGCGTTCACCGGTGCCCGTATTCTGCGGATTGCAGACGGACCCGATGAAGTGCACCTGGAAACAGTGGCGCGGCTGGAGCTTGGACGCAGCGAACCGAGCAAGGCCCCATCATAGCGAAAATTCATCAATCGTGTTGTGGGGGGCAGCGCCTGCCATGATAGCAGGTGCAATCGCTAGGGACTTGGTCCAGACGTGATGCACCATGTACGCGGCTGCAGCGCGTTTGCCTTGCGAAAAATCATCGGTGCGTCCGCCCAGCGCCGATACTTGCGTCAGCCACATCCAAGAGGCCGCCATATCTCCCAACATGAGCGCAAGGGGGGACGCGAAGGCCAGAGCAAGGTCTGGATCGCACCGGGTGGAGCTCGTTTTTTCGATGCATCGGCTGATGATGCCAAGGCCCGAGAGTAGCGCTCCAGCCATGGCGGGTTCATTGGGCATCGCCCTTTGTGCATCGGCTTCGACGGCCTCGAAAAAAGGGGTCAATCCCCGGCCCTGCCTCGCTTTGCGTGTCACCAAATCGATCGCAAGAATGCCATTCGTTCCCTCATGGATGGGGTTGAGCCGCTGGTCGCGAAACAATCGCTCCACCGGATGGTCGCGAACATAGCCTGCCCCGCCCATGGTCTGGATGGCCAGTGAATTCGCTTCCAGACCACGTTCTGCGCTCCATGATTTGATCAGCAGCGTGAGAATGTCGCGGAGCGCCTGGAGGCGCTCAGTTTCTTGCTGATCCGTCGAGACGCGGATCTGGTCGATCAAGTGCGCGCCGCGCAGGCTGAGGCACAGGGCACCTTCCGCGATTGCCTTCTGCTCCAGGAGCATACGTCGAACGTCCGGGTGTTCTACGAGGCGTGCGGCTGACTGGCTTCTGTTGCGGCGGCCCTGGCGGCGCTCTGCGGCATAGGCGAGCGCATACCTGTAACCAGCATAAGCTGTCGCGGCAGAGGTCGTTCCGACACCAACGCGCGCCTCATGCATCATGTGAAACATTTGTTGCAGGCCTCGGTGAGGTTCCCCCAGCAGATAGCCCGTGCAAGCGTCGTTCTCTCCGAAAGCAAGGGCACAATTTGTTGTCGCCTTGTGTCCCAACTTCTTGTTCAAACCCGAAACAGTTATGTCGTTCTCGCGTCCGTCGGGCTTCTGCCTCGGAACAACGAACAACGATAACGGGTTTATTGAGGCATCGTCCGTCACGATGCGCGCCAGCACGAGATGCACGATGTTCTCCGAGAGATCATGGTCGCCCCCTGAGATCCACATCTTCGCGCCCTTGATCTGAAATGCTCCGTCTGAGAGAGGGATTGCTCGGGTCGTCACATGATGGAGTGACGATCCCGCCTGAGGCTCGCTCAGGCACATGGTTCCATACCAGCGTCCTTCAAGCATTGGCGGAAGGTAGGTTGATTTCTGGTGCTCGTTACCGAAGGTGAGAATGAGGCGGGCGGCGGCCGCAGTCATAAACAGGTATCCCGCAGCGGGTGTGCACGCTGCGCCGAACAAGGCCATGTTGGCGGCACCGATGATGGCGGGTGCATCTAGACCGCCCCAATCCCTCGGAAATGTCGCAGCCAAGAAACCAAGCTCTGCGTACGCGTTCAAAGGTTCAGCCAGCGCGGGTGAAGCAATGACCTTTCCATCTCGAAGTATGGGTTCTTCCAGATCGATCCGTGCCGCAATAGACTCAAATGACCTGCGTGCGAGCTTGTCTGCGCTTTCGAGTGTGGCGGTCAGCATATCGAGATCAAGATGGGCAAACGCTTCCGTTCTCAGAAGTCTCTCTGACTCGTGGATGTCAAACACGAGAAACTTCAATTCCTGCAACAACATCAGGACAGTCCCACAAAAGGGTCGACATATATAGGCAACAATTGTAGACATATCGACCGGGAGTCAAGCTGTGTCCGGGATCGGCCCGCCGTGGGGCTATCTGTCCCGCGAAACCGGTGCGCGGCCGGGCCGGGAGAGACAATCGAGAGATGAGGGAGGGACGACAAGGTGACTGAGCGCGATCGAAGCCCCCCCGTCATCGCAGACGAGATTCGGGCGCTTGTACGCGCGGGTGTGGCGCGCCCCGGGGATCATCTGAGCGCAATCGAGTTGGCCTCTCGCTTCGGTGTGAGCCGCGGGCCAGTCAGGGAGGCGTTGCGATTGCTGGAATCTGCGGGGGTCGTTCGCATCGTGCCGCAGAAGGGCGCGTTCGTCATGGCTCTGGATGACGGAGCCATCCAGGATCTGCTCTCGATCCGGGAAGTTCTCTTTGCACTTCTTGCCGAGCGTTGCAGCGAACGCGCGTCGGACGCCGACCTTGCAAGCCTGGAGCGTGCTGTCGCAGAACTGGGGGCATTGAGTGCAAAGCCGGAGTGTAGCGCTCGAGAGTTTCAAGCCGCCACCGACCGGATCGTTTCGCGACTCTACAGGATATCCAGGATGCCTGGGCTTAGCCTGATGATCCAGAACATCAGTTCCGGCCCGGCGGAACTTTTTGGACCCCTGGCTGTTGCCACAAGGGACATGCGGCTTGCCGATCTGCGCGGTTATCAACGCCTCCTTAGGGCGATGCAGTCCCGTCACAGCGGCGCAGTCTTCAACGCGGCCAGAGCGATGCATGCCGAGGGCGTCAAGCGCGCTGAGGAACTGAGCGCCGTCATGCCTCGCGCAGCTCCAGAATCGCCCGCCGCGCTCAAGGGAAGGCGTCGCCGCCGCTGAAGTTGCTCATTTATTGAACAGGCGGGCTATGCGTCTTCCTTATGTGTCGACGTATAAATCAAGAAAGGTAGACGTAATGAGGCGATTTTGGCGCAAATGAAGGGATTGGGAATCCGACGGCGCAGTCTCCTGGCATCGATGCTCGCCGTCGGCATGCCGGCAGGTTGCGCTTCGGGGCCGGGGCGCATGGGCAGCTCTCCTTTGGTGGCACCGTGCCGCGACTTGTTCCTGTTCGGTCTGCCGGTTCTGGAGATGGCGCGCGCGCGAGATCGCACCATGGGCCCGCGACCCAATGTATTTCGCCACGTGAGGCGGCTGGCATCAGCGTCCTCACGTCTCGTAACGACTCCAAATTCGGACACGCTCTATTCCTCAGCGTGGATTGATTTACGGGACGGCGCTGTAGAGATCAGCGTCCCGGCGACCGACGGTCGCTACTTCTCTCTCGCGCTTCTCGACATGTTCTCAAACAATTTTCATGTCTTCAGCGGTCGAGCTACAGTTGGTCAGGGGCATCGGTTTGTCCTCCTGCCCCCAGACGCGACACCTCGTCAGGGTCAAGTACGAGCGCCAAGTTGGTGGGTATGGGTTCAAGCGCGAACATTGGTCCTGAATGACCACGACCTCGCAAATGCGCATGCTGTCCAAGATGGATTGAGGATCGCGGGTCCCAGCGGTGGATCGACCCGGCAAGCGGTCGGGCGCGAATTGCCCGCGCACGCTCAATTGGCAGATATACTGCGTCTGCTTGAGACCGACGCTCCGCCGACTCCGGAAGATGGAGTATTTGTCACGTCATGGACGTCTAGCGCTTTGTCAAGTTCGGCCTTTACGACGCCGGATCCTCTGCTCACTCGTGCGGCGGAAGAGGGAGTGAACGCGGCCAGGGTCGCGATCGAACGCGTGGTCGACGATGCTGAAGCGGTGGGCGGCTGGATCTATCCCCGACCATCGATCGGCAATTTCGGGGCGGACTATTTGTATCGGGCGTCGATCGCGACCTGGGGCCTGGGCGCACTCCCCGCATCTGAAGCGATGTACATGCGCGCGTCTGGCATGCAGGCCAACGCGACGTTTGATGGCAGCAGGTCCTACAGGCTCTTGTTTCCTGCCGGCAGCGCTCCACCGGTTGAGGCATTCTGGTCGATTTCGCTTTATGAGGCTCTGCCGGGCGGCGAGCTCTTTTTCTTTGACAACCCCCTTCAAAGGTTCGCCATCGGCGACCGCACCGAGGGTTTGCGCCTTTCCCCAGGTGGAGCGCTGGAGATCATCATCGCTCCCGATGATCCCGGAGAGGCCATGCGCCCGAACTGGCTTCCGTGTCCTCGCGGGCCGTTCGCGCTCATCATGCGCGCATACAGACCCGCGGCCGCTCTTGTGCTCGGCAATTATCGATTACCACCGATCGAGAGCGCGTAGGCCGAGAGTCAGTCCTGGAGGGCCAAAGCCGCGTGTGAAATGCTCTCTATGCCAGTCGTCGCCGCGAAAGATGGCAGAGGCGCTCCGCATGCAACAGGACGAAGGACTTATTCATCGAGCAAACACGCAACGAAGGCGCTTCAATTCATGATGACGCAAAGGCGATGACCTTGTACTATCGAAGCAAAAAAACTCGACGGCGGAGTACTCAATAGTATATTGAGCAATTGTAAATAACAGTTGCCAGTAAAGCGCTAATAATAAGCGGCACGACTTTGGCAAACGATCCACGATCAGGCATTCTTAAATGAAAGGTATCACCTCAATGACGACAAGAACGTCTCAGGTGATTGAAGGAGTTAAATCCTCCAATGTCCCGTTGTCATGTCGCGTGGGACGCCAGCTCGAGTCGGGCATCCACTCGCGGTAGAGCGTTTTGAGCGACTGCCGCGCCCACTGAAAAAACTCGTCGTCTCTATTATTCTCACCATTTTCGATCCACCAAATAATAGCATCGATCAGAAATCCCGCCACAGCTTGAGAACAAAGTTGCCGAATGACGGTATCACTCTTCAGAGAAGGGCTCGAAATCTCCAACAACTTGTCGGTTTTAGATACAATACTTGAGTGAAGGCTCTCAAAAAATGGCCTTAGCTCAGGGTCAGCCGCGCTATGACGGGCGAGTAAGAGAAATTCGCTTTGATTGGCGCGCGCCAAGGCAATGACCTCGTGCAGATTGTGACTAAGTCCCCGCCAGCGCTTAGATTGCAGATCGGACCATAAGTCTAGAATTCGCTGGAGAATGACCCTAACAATCTCATCCTTGGAACCGAAGTAGCGATAAAGTACGGACTTGGGGATGCCGAGCTGCTCGGCGAGTGCATCCATCGACGTGCGCCGCACGCCATTTCGCTCAAGAACCAGCGCACAGGCGCGCAGCAGCTCGTCGGAGCGCTCCTGGCGTCGCGCATTCGCCTCCTCGAGCGGCGGGCGGCCCTTCTGAAGATGCGTGACCTTTGTCGTCTGTCGGGATGTCGATCGTGCCATCTGGCTCCTCGTTAAACGCTTGATCGCACGAGGCGCTTGACTCGGCAAATTAAATGGTACTCCATCGAACCACATAAATGGCGTTATGGCCGCATCGGCGACCGGCGCGCGGGGACGGGGAGGAAGAAATGTCGGCAACGCGTATTGGGCTTCTGATGTCGGCTGGTCTGGCGTCGGTCGGGGCATTTTCGGGTTCGGCCTGGGCCCAGTCGGTCCCTCCTGGCCAGACTGGAAGCAACGAGAGACCCGCTCCAACTGACGCTGCTTCGGATCCGGTTGTGGTGTTGGATACGGTCGTCGTCACCGCGCGCAGGCGAGAAGAACGACTTGAAGATGTGCCCGCATCGCTCAGTTATTTCGATTCTCAGTATATCGAAGACCTCGGCGTCGAGTCGGGTAAGGATCTTACCCGCATTACCCCGGGCCTCTACGTCATTGACAATGGGTCGGGTTTCAACGACGAATTTCTTATCCGCGGTGAAGGAGCGGCGCGGCAGAACAACGCTGAAACAGGATCAGGCCTATATCGAAACGGTGTCTTTGTGCCGGGAGGCAATGCCGGCGGCCGCAACTTTGTGCCAGTAGACTTTTTTGACGTGGGTTCAGTCACAGTTCTTCGCGGTCCTCAGGGATCCTTCTTTGGTCGAAACGCCCTCGGTGGGGCCGTCAATATTGTTTCCCAAAGACCAAAAGAACAATTCGAAGGCTCGTTTGATGTAGAATACGGCACTAACGAAAATCTAAGCGGGGAGGCTATTCTCAACGTTCCCGTATCAGATCGTCTCCAGTTCAGAATCGGTGCATTGGCAGTTGAGCAGTCCGAGGGCTTCTACACAAGTTCCATTACGGGTGAAGTGCTTGATCAAGAGCAGAGTTCAGCCTTTCGTGCGCAGATGGCGTGGCAACCGAGTGCTGACGTCAGCGTTAACTTGATGCTTGAGCGTGCCGATGAGTTCGGCCCGAATGTGATCGCCTTCAGTCAAATCCTTCCCGAAAATGACCCGCCAGTGAACCCACCGGGGTCGCCGTCGGGCTATTCGGTGGGGCGTTTCGAGAAGCCCATCGATACGGCCAGTTTCTTTGATCGGTCCACGGAGACCAACATCCTTGAGATGTCCTGGAACCTGGGAGGCATCACGCTCCAGTCGACGACGTCGCAACGTACACGCGACGCCCGGACGCAATCGGAAGTGGATGCGTTCGGGATCAACAAGACTGCACGCCTCGTGCCCACGGTATCGCTGGGCTCAGAGCGTTTTGAGCGCCGCACGCAGGATCTGCGACTGCTGTCCAATGAAGGCGGTGCGATCGACTGGCTTGTCGGCTTTGAGTACAACAAGGTCGATTCCGACTTCGGCACAGCCCGCTTCGCGGATGCGATCCAGAATAATGTCTTCGAGGGTTCAGGCGACGTGCCAAGTGTGCTGCCATCTGCGTGCACTGTGGCACCCACATGCACCTTGGCGCAGATCCAAACAGTCGCGCGAAACGCCTACCGGGCCGAGGACTCCGGAATCGACGATACCTCTTATGCGGCGTATGCAGCGCTGAGTTGGCGTGTACGTAATGATCTCCAGGCGAGTTTCGACGTTAGATATAATCAAGATGACAAAAACTTCGCGCTGGACAACGTCTTCAGGCTCGACAACCCGGCAACGGCACCGAATGAACAGTTGACACGCTCGGTCACCGCTTCCGAAACATTTTCAAGCTGGACGCCCAGCGCCTCCATCAACTGGCAATGGGCGGACAATCACTATCTGTTTGGACGTATAGCGACTGGGGCTCGCGCCGGCGGGTTCAACAACGACCTCGGTGAACCTGGGGATGGCGTGAGTGATATTGCGATTCCTCTGGTGTATGATGAGGAATTCGTCATCGGTTACGAGGCGGGGGTGCGCGGCCGAGTAGGTCGCGGATTGAGATATAACTTCAATGTGTATCGCAATGACAAGCAGGGAGTTCTGGTCAATTATTCCGTTTTTGCCGGAACGGCCGTGACCAACACCATTCGCAATGTGGGGGTGTTGGCCAGCTCTGGGGATTCTGTTCAATTCGGCGTCGACGGCGAATTGACTGCGCGTTTTAACTTTGCTGGAGGAGTGCTCTCTCCGCGCCTCGGATTTTCATGGGCTGACGGTGAGTACGAAGGCGGTTCAATCTTCTCGAATGCACAATCGAACCCGGCCACAACACTTACGACCATTTCGATCGATGGCCGCAGGCTGCAGCGCTTGCGTGTGTGGACGAGTGCCGCAAGCTTGATCTGGCGCTTCCCGCTCGGGGGTGATTTCGATCTTGTCTCTACTGCGAGTTGGCGTGGGGAGTATGGGGGATTTGAAGATCCTCAGAACAACAACGAAATGGACGATGTGAGCCTTTTTGACGCTTCCATTGGGGTACAAAGTCAAAAGTGGCGCCTTGTGCTCAGCGGGAAGAACATCACCGATGTGAGCTATTTCAACATTTCGCCAGGCAGCCTTGCTTTCAACGCGCAGGAAAATCAGCCGGCGACGTGGCGGATCGCACTTGGCTACCGGTTCTAGGGCTCGGTGTAGCCGTGTGTTGACCCTGTCCATCGGGGCGGTTGTTTTCGGTAGGGAGGAGAGTTTCGGAGGCGCGGCCGGCGGGCGCGGGTTGTCGCAAGCGCGCGATCGGAGTCACCGGACAGCCCTGCGGCGGCGTTGGAATTCGAGGCGTGCCTTGAGCGCGTCCGGGGAGGGCAGATGACCTCAAGGCGAGCCTTTGTCTCGGTGGCGCTGACGTTCGGGCTCGCCTTGTTGTCGACCCATGCGGCGGCGCAGTCGTCCGGGGAAGCAGCAGACTCTCAGAGCGCTTTGGCTGAGATGGTCAGACCCGATGGAGCCGGCCTCGCCCCGCCGCCAAACTCGACACTCCGCACGATCTCGGTGGGCGGGGCAGAAAGAAGTTTCTGGATCGTAAAGCCCCCGTCGACGCTTGGCCCTGCGCCGGTGGTGTTTGTGCTGCACGGCGGAGCGACGGGCGACGCACGGGTCACCTTTCGCTATCGCTTTCAGGATCTCGGCGCACGCGATGGCGTAGTAACGGTGCATCCCAATGGCGTTGGCGAGGGCTGGAATGATGGCCGCGGCACCCAATTCCTGCTTGCGCGTGGGGAAAACACGGACGACGTCGCGTTTTTCCGGGCCATGATTGATGCTCTGGTTCTTGAGGGAACGGCTGACCCAAAGCGCATCTATGTCACCGGAGGGTCAAATGGCGGCATGATGACCATGAGGCTTGCCTGTGAACTGGGTGATCGCCTCGCTGCTGTCGCGCCATTTTCAGCCAATCTGCCGGCACCGCTGGTCGAAAGCTGTACCCCAAGCCGACCGATCCCGATCATGCTCATGAGCGGGACCGCAGACCGCATGATGCCC
Organism: Brevundimonas sp.; assembly: GCA_027531145.1. Lineage (GTDB taxonomy): Bacteria > Pseudomonadota > Alphaproteobacteria > Caulobacterales > Caulobacteraceae > Brevundimonas. The sequence goes on from JAPZRF010000040.1 coordinate 14,771, forward strand.
TATGCCGGCGGAGCCGTCGCGGCGATGTCTGGGGATGATCGGGGGCAAGTGATTGGCGCGGAGGAAACCTTCCAGTTCTGGAGCGGGAAGAACCGCTGCAGCGGCGCGCCCGTCCGACAAGATTTGCCAGACCTGGATCCAGCAGATGAAACGCGGGTTCGCACGCAAACAGCGCAAAACTGTGCGGCGGCTGTTGCGCTTTATACAATCATCGGCGGCGGTCATCGCCTGCCAGGCGAAGGTACACGCATCTCTGCCGATCAACGCATGGCAAGGCTCTCCGGCGTCTCCAGTCAAGACATCGACGGCAAGACCTTGATCTGGGAATTCCTCATGGCCAACAGCCTGCCTTGATGAGTCTGGTCATGTTGAGGCGATGAGGTGGTCGAGGGCCCTTCAGGTTCCAGTATCGAGCCTAACCGCATGAGACTCGCAGAAAGACCGAACCGATGGAGAAATGGTGAGAAAATGAGAAATTCGAATCGAATGCATCAATGTCCTGCCGCTATACGAGCCATTCGGCTGGTTGCTCTTTCGTCGGTGGTCGCGACGACGATGGCTGCATGTTCTGCGACGGCATTCCCATTGGAACTTGCAAGCTCGACTCCCTTATCTGAGCGACGCATTGAAGAAATAACCATCAGGGTGCGTGATGGACGCACGCTACGCGCAGTCGTTTCGACCCCCGGAGCGCCTGGTCGATACCCGGTTCTTGTCTCCGTTCATGGCGGTCAGGGAGATCGTCCTGTCGAAGTAATGCGCGATTCTGCAGCGCCCGATTCTGACAGTCCGACTGTACAAATGTTCAATCGGCAAAATTGGATCATCGTTGGACCAGATTTCAGAAATGCGTGGCTGGGTGCTGAGGAAACAGACATTGTTGATGCCGTCGAATTTGCCCGTCAGTTGCCAAACGCAAACCCCGAACGGGTCGCGATTTTTGGAGGAAGTAACGGCGGTAGGCTGTCCTTGATGGCAGCCATCATGGCACCCCGATCGGTGGGCTGCGTCGTGGCGGGCTCTCCGTTCATGACAAATCCTGTCCTCTTCTTCGAGGGCGACCCAACGCAACCGCCGTGGTCTACAGCGTCGGCGAGAGCGCGAGCATGGATGTCGGCCGCACGGCAGCGACTGCGCCCTATTGTGAGCCGAAGTGCCGAAGCGTCCTCCTTGTCAAGGCAAGACTTCCTGCGGGCCCATTCTGTCGAAGAAAATGCCGAACGCATTCAGGCGCGGGTCCTCTTGCTTACCAGCCGCGCAGACGAACAAGTGCCGCATGAGTTTGTGCAAGGACTGATTGATCGGCTTCGGGTTGCAGGAAATCCTGCCGAGGTTTTGACAGTCGATCAAAGCCTGCATGGTTTTTATTGGGGACGTGATGGCGATTTTGGGGCCCGCGCGGGTCGAGGAGAAAGAACGGCAGGCCAGTTGGAAGAAGAGGCGCTCGTAAGGGACCGAGCGCTCACGTTTCTCAACCAATGCCTTGAGGGGTAGCGAACGTGCCATTGTTCGGGTCTCGAGGCAAAGGGCGGCGCGGCAAAGGACCTGCCGCGCCGGGGGGCGGACTGACGGAACATCCGTGGCAGGTAGCGCCAACGCCCACCAGGACGGTCCTGAGCGCTCTAGCCGCTTACCCCGGGCGTACAGCATTCCAGATGGGCTCGCAGAGCCTGACGTACCGTGCGACACTCGATCTCATAGGACGCATGCAAGGCGCGATGGCCCGATTCGGGGTCCGGCCTGGAGATGTTGTCGCGGGACTGTCCAGCAATCGCGTTGAAGCATGGTGCGCCGGGGTCGCCGCGCAAGGGCTTGGTGCCATCATCACGCCCTTACATCCGCTGGGATCCCTACATGACCACGTTGCCCAGATAGAGGACACTGAAGCATCCTTTCTGGTCGTCGATGTTGATCGCTATCGAGAGCGTGCGGGACAACTCGCCGAGGCTAAGTCACTCAAGAAGATACTGACACTGGGGAAAGCGAGACTGGGGAGTGATTTGCTCGAGGCCGCTTCTGCAAGCGCTTACTCGGCAATTGATCTCTCGCAAATAGGCGATGTCGCTGCGTTGAATTACACTGGCGGGACCTCTGGTCGTGCAAAGGGTGTTGTCAGGACACATCGCGAATTATCAGCGGGTACGGCGTGCATTCTCGCGAATTTCCCGCTGCCGAGAACACCGAGGTTCTTGGCTGTTGCGCCTATTACTCACATGGCTGGTTTGTTCGTCGCGCCGGTGCTGGCGCGAGGAGGTACGGTTGACCTGATGGCGTCGTTCTCCCCAGATGGCGTCGTCAAACGTATCCAAGACAACAGCGTGAATTTCACGATTCTCGTTCCCTCCATGATTTATGCCATGCTGGATGATCCCTCCTGGAGCCGCGAAAATGTTCGCTCTCTCGATCTACTGGTCTACGGAGCATCTCCAATGTCGCCGACAAGGCTGTCGGAAGGCTTGGAGCGATTTGGGCCCGTTTTTTTCCAACTCTATGGGCAAACGGAGTGCTTTGTCATTTCAGCGCTTGGGTTTGATGATCACGATCTCCATAGACCCCATCTTCTGGCGTCTGCCGGGCGGCCAATGATCGAGTGTGATGTTACGATCAGATCCGACGAGGCGAAAGACGTCGCTCCTGGACAAATAGGAGAGATTTGTGTGCGGTCTCCCTATGCAATGCAGGGATATTGGAAGCAGCGCAATTGTAGTGAGGAAGTGCTTAGAGACGGGTGGATTCACACTGGAGATGTGGCGTGGCGGGACGAGGAGGGGCGTATTTACATTGTAGACCGCAAGAAGGATCTAATCGTTTCCGGCGGGTTCAATATCTATCCTCGTGACGTGGAGGATGCTCTGAGAGCGCACCCGGGCGTTATCGATGCGGCCGTTGTCGGCGTTCCAGACCCTAAATGGGGCGAGGCGGTGAAGGCCTTCGTGGTGCGCCGATCGAATGACGGACCGAGTGCAGATATCCTGTCCGCCTGGGTGAAGGAAAGGAAGGGGACAACGCACGCACCAAAATCTTTTGAGTTCGTCGCTGAACTTCCGCTCACCGCACTTGGTAAAGTCGACAAGGCGCGATTGCGCGCACCGTTTTGGACTGGACTTGATCGAGCGGTGAATTGATGGCGCTCTCGAAGAGGTTTCACGGTCGTCTCAGACTGCCTTTGGTTGCTGCGCCCATGTTTTCCGTGTCAAGTCGAGACTTGGTCGTGGCCGCATGTCGCGCGGGCGTTATCGGCGCTTTCCCAACGGCGAATTGTAGGAGCGTCGATGATCTCGATGCCTTGTTGACGGACTTCGGGGCAGTGTTGGAACCTCAAGATGCTCCCTACTGCGCTAATCTCGTAATAAAGCGTGCTGATCTACAAGAACATCTGGAGGTGCTGTGCCGGCATCGGGTTGAGCTTGTCATTACGAGCGTCGGGTCCCCGGAGCATGTCATCGATCCTCTTCATGAGGCCGGCTCCCTGGTGTTCGCTGATGTGTCCACGCTGGACCACGCGCGAAAAGCTGTGGCGCGGGGCGTTGACGGGCTTGTCCTATTGTCGGCCGGCGCGGGCGGCCAGAGTGGCAGTCTGAACGGTCTCACCTTCGCGCGCGCCGTGCGGGAATTCTTCGAGGGACCAGTCATTCTTGCGGGGGGGATAAGCGATGGGGCCTCCCTTTGGGCAGCCTTGGCGCTGGGCTGTGATCTCGGCTACATGGGTACACGTTTTATCGCAACGCATGAGAGTGCGGCTTCGGCGCGCTACAAGCAGATGCTGGTCGAGTGTGATCTTGATGACATCGTGCTCACCTCGGCGTTTACTGGCTTGCCGACCAACATGCTCGCGCCTTCTTTGAAAGCCCAGGGCATTTTTCTGGGAGATATATCTCCACAAATGACGCATCATTCGGCTCAGACGCTGTTTGGCGCTGTTTCAAGCGATAGTGCGCCGAGGCGCTGGACTGATGTTTGGAGCGCGGGGCACTCTGTGAGCGGAGTGAAACGCGTGATCCCGGTGAATGAATTGGTGAATGAGATTCATGAAGAGTTTCAGGCTGCCGCCCGATTGACGAGCGCCACGTGCTGGGCGCGCGCGAGTAGACTCTGAGCCGTTTGAGCGGTTTCTCTGCGCTGTGAATCGGGAGGGATTCCCAAATCATTGATGGGGTGATTCAAGCTGGGTACTGGTGAAGGAGGCCGGCATGCATGGGTCATCCTTTGTCATGTGATCTTCGAGATCGGGCGTTGGCGGCGGTGGACGCCGGGCTGAGCCGGCGGGGCGCGGCGGAGCGGTTCAGGGTGAGCGCGGCCAGCGTGATCCGCTGGGATCAGCTGCGCCGCCTGCAGGGTCATGCCCGCCCCAAGCCGCAGGGCGGCGACAAGACCTCGCACAGGATCGAGGCCCATGCCGAGGTGATCCTGGAGGCTGTGCCTGTCCAGCCGGACATCACGCTGGAGGAGCTGCGCGCGCTGCTGGCCGGGCGCGGGGTCAGCGTGGCGGTCTCGACCCTGTGGCGCTTCTTCGACCGGCGTGGGATCACGCTCAAGAAAAGACCCGGCATGCTTCGGAGCAGGAGCGTCCCGACGTCCTGAACCGCCGCCAGGCCTGGTTCGACGGCCAGCCCGATCTGGACCCGGAGCGGCTGGTGTTCATTGATGTGGAGGCGCATGCGCCGACGGGGGGCCTCGACCAACATGGCCCGCACCCATGGCCGCTGCCGCCGCGGCGAGCGGCGCAGGTCCAGCGTCCCGCACGGCCACTGGAAGACCACGACCTTCGTCGTTGGCCTGCGCACGAGCGGCATGGTCGCACCCTTCGTCCTGGACGGGCCGATCAACGCCGACGCTTTCGAGGTCTACGTCGCGAAGATCCTCGTCCCTGAGCTCAAGCCCGGGGACATCGTGGTGATGGACAATCTCTCCAGTCACAAACGCCCGAGCATCCAGGCCATGATCGAGGCGGCCGGCGCAGAGCTGCGCTTCCTGCCGCCCTACAGCCCCGACTTCAATCCGATCGAGAAGGCCTTCTCGAAACTCAAGGCGCTCCTGCGCAAGGCTGCCGAGCGAACCGTCGGCACCCTCTGGGACGCCATCGGACGCTTCATCGACCTCTTCACTCCGACCGAGTGCGCCAACGACTTCAAGAGCTGCGGATACGATGCAGACTGACCGGAATCCGCTCTCGCCACGACTCCATTTGCTTCATCGCGGTTGTGGCCGCTTGCATAAAGTTGGCGTGGGCGGCCGAGCGATGCTCGACATCATTGGAATCAATGCACTTGTCGCCAGGCCGGCCGTGGATGACGCCCGCGATTTTCCAGGCCAGATTGTGCAGATCCTGCATCACTGTCCTCATGCTGAAGCCGCCGGTGGGCGTCAGCTGGTGGGCGGAGTCGCTGGCGAAAAAGAACCATACTACACGCAAAACTCGCATCAAGCTCGACGCGCATGGTCCAGAGGTTGATAGTCAGTATCTTGACATCAAGATTAGTATCATTTCGGCCGTCAGACCCGCCGTCCCGCCTTCTGAAATGATCATTGGCGTCTTCAGATGAGATTTCATCTGAAACCCACAACGATCCTGGCCAATTTCGAACACGGTCAGAAAATGTCAGTAGGGCGTCCGCTATGGGCGAATTGCTATCCCATTTAGGATCACATCCATGACCACGTCAGCATGCCTGGAGACGATGACGGGACTGCTGGAGTCGACTTGGTAGAGCGACTTGATCAGCACGTTTGCGGCGGAGAATTGCATGATTGAACCTATCATCATGTTGGTCAAATGAACCGGATCAAGTGCTCTAATTTGCTTGGCCGCTATCGCCTTTAAAACGAGTTCGTCTGCACGCTTATGCAAAGGACTTAGGTAATTGCTAAGAAGCAATGAAAGTCGTGGTGAGTCATTTTTGGACTCGGTAAGAAGTAGGTTCACGTGATGGGGATTTTCGGCGCAAAACTTCGCGAATGCACGGAGCATTACGCGCAGGGCATCAATCGGAGATAGGTCATTTATTGCGAAATTGATGGCATCATAGGTGCGCCGCAAGTCTCCAAATGAGGATTCTACCGCGTCATGCCATAGCCGCTCTTTCGACCCGAAATAATAGTGAACGAGAGGATGACCGACGTTCGCAGCTCGCGCGACATCAGCTATCGACGTAGCTTCAAAGCCGGCATTCGAAAAACAATCCAGCGCCGCCCGCAAAATGGCCTGACGAGTATCGTCCGGCTTGTTAACCGGGCGCGCCGACCTAGGTTTCACCCCGGAAATGGGCTTTGCGGGCTTCGCCCGGCGTCGTCTCGTCACCTGGTCTGACCTCATCGTCCCTGGACCTTTGCCTTTCGCCACAACCAGCGCCTCTGACGTGACCCCCGTTTCTCATCCAGCCATAACGAGAGTCCGCGGGTGATTGGTCCGCACCCCCACCCTGGACCGCCAGTTATGAGAATCTGGCTGGTTCCTTAGCTCTGGCGGGGGTATCCCGAGGAGCGCCTGCGCTTGCTCCATCGGGGTTTTCCAGCCGAGGGAGCCATGCGGTCGTAGCGTGTTGTACTCTCTCCGCCAAGCCTCGGATTTGGCCCGGGCGTCGGCCAGGCTGAAGAACCAGTTCGCGCTGAGCAGCTCGGCTCGGACGCGGCTGTTGAACGCCTCGGCGAAGGCGTTGTCCGTCGGCTTGCCCGGCCGGGAGAAGTCCATCACCACACCGTGCTTCCAGGCCCACAGGTCCATGTCCCTCGACGTAAACTCTGTGCTCTGGTCGGTCCGGATCCGCTTCGGCCGACCGTGGATGGCGGTCACCCGCTCCAGCGTCGCGACGACGTCGGCACCGCGATAGGTGGCCCGGACGTCGATCGCCGGACAGAGCCGGGTTGCCGCATCAACGATGGTCAGGATCCGCAGCTTACGCCCGTCGAAGGTCTGGTCAGCCATAAAGTCCATGGCCCACACCTCGTTGGGAGCAGAAGGCGGCGCGCGATCATCGCGCAGCGCCGCCTTCACCTGCCGGCGCGGTACTTTCCTCCGTAATTGAAGACCTTCGTCCCTGTAGAGGCGCTAGGTCCGCTTGTGGTTGACGTCCCAGCCCTCGCGACGAAGCAGGACGTGGACCCGTCGATAGCCGTACCGGACGCGCGTCTCGGCGATCTCCCGGATCCGATTCCTAAGGGGGGCCTGATCGGGGCTGCAGGCCTGGTAGTGGTAGGTCGAGGTGTCGATCCGGAACACGCTGCATGCACGCCGGATCGCCACCTTCCACACGGCCTTGGCCTCGTCGATGAGCTGACGCTTTCGATCAGGCCTCAGAGCTTTCGCTTGAGGACATCCTGCAGCATCTCCTTATCCAACGACAGGTCGGCGACCAGCTTGCGCAGCCTCAGATTCTCCTCCTCCAGCTGCTTCAGCCGCTTCATCTCCGACGGCATCAGCCCGCCGTACTTCGACCGCCAGCGGTAGTAGGTCTGGACCGATATCCCCGCCTTGCGACAGACCTCCTCCACCGTCGTGCCTTCCTCCGCCTGCCGCAGGATGAAGGCGATCTGCTGCTCACTGAACCTCGACTTGCGCATCTGTTTCTCCCGGTCGCGCAACAAAGCGCGAAACCGGGAAGATCCTCAATAAAAGCGATCCAGTTTTCGGGGTGAGGACGACAGCCCCGACTTCGATCCGATCGAGATGGCCCTCTCCAAGCTGAAGGCCCTGTTGCGCAAGGCGGGAAGCGAACAATCCCCGCCCTCCGGGACGCCATCGGACGCTTCATCGACCTCTTCACTCCGACCGAGTGCGCCAACGACTTCAAGAGCTTCGGATATGATGCAGACTGATCGGAAAATGCTCTAGAATGTAGAGGCGAGTTGAATGGCCAGACTGGACCGACCGATCCGCTCCCGGATCTCGACGCTGGAGACATCGGCCAATTCCCTTGTTCCTGCATAGCGGATAAGCGATCTGTCGAGATCCTGTCCTCCGATGTTGTTAATCTCAGCGCGGAGCTTCAGGCCTTCTCTCAGCGTCAACTCTCCGTAGACATTCATGGATTCACCTTCCAGGAATTCAATGAACTGGTCTCTGCGGAAGATCCGGCGCGGCGGGGTATAGACATAGGACCCGCCGTAGGTCAGCCGACTTGAAAGGACGTGCCTGACAGAAAGGGTTGTTCTGTCATGCTCCAACATCTGGGGTGGCCGGGAACGGCCGTTGAAGGGATCCCGTACAGACGTGTCTCTCCACGCGCCCGCCAACTTGAGCTCGGCCCCGGGGAGGACGAAGTCGACCGGCCACGTCACTTCAATGTCAAAGCCGTAGCTCTCCGCCTCGGGAATGTTGCCAACGCCTTGCCCGAGGTCAACCGGAACCACATCGACCAGATTCTTCCACTGCTCCCGAACGAGCGTTAACCCAAGGCTGCCGCTCTCTCCCCACCGCCGCTCCACGGCAAGCCTGAAGGCGTCGGTCTGAGGCGGCTGGAGGTCCGCGTTGGTCTGCGTCGAGGATCCGTCACCGACCTGTTGCGCGCCCACAAAGTCGCTGAAGTCGAGTTGGCCAACCGATCGCTCGGCGGACAGACTCAAGGTCAGTTTCGATGAGGCAGCCCACGAGATCGAAAGGCGAGGCTTCAAGAACTGATAAGTATTTGATGAATTTAAGGGCGATGTCAACGATATCCGAGATCTTTCAGATGCCAGACCGGCCACGATTATGAAATCTGGCAGGCCAGAATATGTAGCAGAGAAAGCTGCGGAGCCACGAACCTCACCTACTTGCGTGAATTCACTTTCTACAGGCTGAGAGATACTGGATAAAGTTCGACGAAAAGCCGACTCTGCCGAAAGCGAGGTCCTTACACTCTCAAAAGCAAATTGGGTAGACCAGTCATTGGACTTAAATTCCCAACTTAGACGAAGAATATCTTCTGTCTGGTCACTATCAGAAATGAATAAAGATGAGTCAAAATCGGAAGCGGTGCGACGAATCTCGATGCCAGACGAGTCGCTAACGTCGGATGTATTGCGCAGGGCGTTGAACCTGATCTCATGACGGTGAAACGCCTTGCTCAGCTGCAGCGAAACCTCGGAGGCTCTGCGGTCGTAGTTCTGAGCCTCGACGTCAGTCCGCGGGCGGGTCAACAAGCCACCTGCGACAAGGTGGTTTTCGGAGAACCTGCCCCAAGCGTAGGTCCGTATCGATCCGGACAGGATCGTGTCGAGTCCGAGGATGCGACCCGACGCCAGGAGCGAGCCTGCAAATGTATCTTCGGCGCGGCGATCGCGTAAGGGCCCCTCCTCGATCAGGCTGCCATCGCCGGAGAAAAGCATCTCTTGTCCCTCGAGGAGTTCAAGGCCACTCCGACCACCTTGAACACTCGCTGAAAGCGAAGCGCCCCGGAAACTTCCTTGCCAGGTCGCAGTTGCCGACCCGCCGACGCGACCGTCTCCCACGCCTTCGCCATTGATCCGCAGCGTTCCGGAGGAGGAGTCGGAGGCTGCGAGGACGATGTTGGCGACCAAAAGACTCCCGCCCGCGTCGAGCCCGACCACAGCACCGTCCAGCAGGTCAATCCGCACCACGGACGCGGCAGGGATACGCTCAAGATACTCTACAAGAGAGACATCCTTTGACGGAGGCCGGACGCCGTTCACCAGAACATTGCCGGCAGCGTCGCCAAAGCCACGAACTTCGCTACCCTCCACCAGCGTGAACCCCGGCACCCTCTCGAGTAAATCAAGGGCGTTCTGTGGATTGGCGTCCGAAAAGAACGACGCCGGAAATGTTGCTCTGGCCTGTCCCTCCTGCGCGACAGCTCCGGTCGACAGCAAGGCTGCCGCAAAACAAGCACCATAAATGAACAGGGATGACCGCATAACAGCTCCGGATTGAAGACCGGACGCACATGACGGGCATTTATGTGCAGTTTGATTGTGATTTATTGTGTGACTGTTGCGATCGCTGAGTTTGTGAAGATGGGATCATGTCCTGTGCCTCGGCAGCAGAATCTCGGCCACGGCCCCGCCTGCCGGGTTTGACGAAAGGCGAAGCTCCCCCCCGTGGGCGCGCACGATGGCATTGACGATGGTGAGACCCAGGCCGGAGCCGCCGGATACGCGGGACCGCGATCCCTCGCCGCGCTTGAAGGCGTCGACAAACACACGGGGATCGGTGCCGGGCCATCCGGGTCCGGAGTCCTGCACGACAAGCCGGGCCTCTTCGTCGGTGGAGCGAACCGAGACCTTGATCAGACTTCCAGGGGCATAGCGGATCGCGTTTTCAACCAGATTGCTCAGGGCGCGCTCAAGACGAACGGGATCGACGGCCAGCGATGTCAGCTCGGCGTCGAGGACCAGTCGCCCTCCCCCGGCCTCGGCGTCAGGCCGAAGGGTTTCAACGACCGACGTGGCGATCTCGGCAAGATCGCACAAGCTACGTTCGATCACCATGTTCGGTCTGAACTGGGCTGCAAGCAGGTTCAGATCAGACACGAGTTGATCGATCACGGTGACTTGTCGCAGCATACTGCTGACAAGGGCGTCATCAAGTTGAAAGACGCCTGTGGTCAGCCCGACCAGCCGGCCACGCAGAACCGACAGGGGCGTGCGTAGCTCATGTGCAATGGCGGCGGATCTCAGGCGGACATCGTCATCGGCTGCCGCGAGCGCCGCCACCATGGCCGAGAAGTTGGCGTGGAGCTCGGCGATCTCGCGTGGCGCTGCCGACGACAGGGGAGGCGGTGCCTGACGTTCCCCCTCGGCGACCCGTTTCGCGTGGGCGGCGAGGTCGGCGATCGGGGCCGCGATCCATCGCGCCGAGGCGAACGCTACTGCAGCACAGAAGATCGATGTGATGAAAATCAGGCTCGCGAGGGCCCAGTTGTAGTTCAGCTGCCAGGAACCGAACCCGTGGCACATCTTGAAGGCCTCGACATCGGGGGAACACTGTCCTGAAGTCTCGATCAGCTCCGCCAGGGCGGCTCGCTGATCGGCGGCCAAGCTGGCCAGAAACAGTTGATCCCGGATGTCGTAAAGTAGTCCGGGCACAAAGGCCGCGACCAGGCTTGCAAGTATGCTGATCGCGATAGCGCTCAACGCAATGCGATTACGAAGGGTTTTCATGGCGTGAGGTCCAGCCGGTAACCCTCGCCCCGGACGCTGGTCAGACGGACGCCAGGTGCCAGCCGCTCCAGCTTCTGCCTCAGGCGGCTGACATGGGGATCGACAGACCGGTCATTCGCGTCTCCGCCCAGCGCGTGATCGACAATCTGACCGCGCGCGACCAGTCTGCCGCCCCGCTCCACAAAGAGACAGAGAAGCTTGAATTCAGACGGGGTAAGCTCGAGGGGGGTAGAACCAATGTAGGCGCGGAATGCGCTCGGATCCACGCGAACGCCGCCAAAGGTCATGTAACCGCTGTCCGCAAGACAAGCCCGTCGCCGTCGGAGCACAACTTTTGCCCGGGCAATAAGCTCGAGTGGATTGACCGGTTTAACTACGTAATCATCGCACCCAAGCCTGAAGCCGGTCAGTTTGTCTATGTCTTCGCCAAGAGCGCTGGCGATAATGATCGGCACCTGACCAGATCTCGCCCTAAGGTCCGCGAGTATCGAAAGTCCGTCGCGGCCGGGCAGCCTCAGGTCGAGAATGATCAGTTCAGGTCGCCACCATCGCGCGAGGTCCAGCGCCTCCACGCCATCACCCGTGATGAGGCATTCGGCCCCCTCTCGTCGAAAGAACGCGTCGACGATCTCGGCGATCTCGGGCTCGTCCTCGACAATGAGCGTGCGCACACCGCCCAGGCTTGTGCCGGCCTCGGGCGGCTGATCGGAACTCACTGCGCCGAGCCCCTGGCGTCTTCGGCGCGCAGACGCATCATATCGCTCCACTGAAGTCCCGGCCTCTCGAACACTGAAGCGCCGACAAGGACTTGCGCGGCTCCCGGCGGGGTGACGAGAGCGAGGGTTCGCTCGACCCGCGCCGCAGTCCTGATTTCATCCCACATCATAATCGTTGACATATGATCACCCGGCGCTCGAGGGCTCGACGAAGGCCCTCCGCCCCCCCAGTGCTCCGCTTGTGCCCTCGCTCCAACCAGCCCGTCGGGAGAGGTTCTTGCCAGGTCCGGTCCCGCACGTTCACGCCCTTGAGGGCCTCCGCTTGCCCTGCATCTCCACCCTGGCAGATGGTCTCCAGAGCCCCGCCTTCCTCGTATACCCGCCTCCATTCAAGCGCGAGGTCATACCCGGAGCGCTCCGCGCGCCACGCCTCCGGCTGTGTGGAAGCCACCGATCGGAGCGCAACAGAGTCAATGATAAGAAGAAGCTCAGCCTGCCGAGCCCGTTGCCGCTCCGGCATCTGCGGTAGCCAGTCACAACAGCGCCCGCGCGACTGATTCCATGTAGACAGACACGTCCCCGGGCACTGATGCCGTCCCTACCAGAATGGCTCAACATGACCTGGCATGAAAAAATTCCTCGGCCGAGAGCGACAGACAATGTCCAATTTGCTCACGCATGTGGACTCTTTTGCAATTCAAAAAATTACTCTAGCTCAACAGATCGGATGCACGATTGCAGAAATGTTGCAGATCGGTTGCGCTTGTTCGCCGTACAGGGGGCGAAGTCGACGGGGATCAAGCCTGTGGTCCGCCCTCTGAACCTGGTCCGCCCGTGATGAGAATCCGGCCGGTTGCCTGGCCCGCCGGCCCTCCGGCCACTCGACGATGGTAATCCGGGTCATTGGCCGTGTCGCCCCCGGGAGAGATCCGGGTCATTGGCGCACAGGTTGCTGACATAGGCGATGACCACGTCGCCCAGCGTTTCCGGAACGCCCCAATAATCGAAAATTCCGCCGTCATCGCTGTTCTGACCACAGGTCACGAACACACCCGTGCCGAACTCCAGCTTCAGGCGAGTCGCCAGCCACCCGACAAAGCCGCTGTTGTCGACGCCTTCCGGAAAATGAAACCGGAACATCCTGAACCGTTCACCGGGGCCTTCGCCGGGCACCAGCTGGCTCCAGACCGCATCATCCCGCACGAGTGCGAGCGCATCGCTCCGTGCATGCGCCACAAAGGCGTCGAGCGGGAACTCCTCGAAGCCATAGACGTCGGCATAGACCTTCAGGCGAGCTTGCTGCATTACACGCCGAAGCCGGGTGTCTATTTCAGCGACGTTTTCGTGAGAAACATTGACCATGATTTCACCTCAAGAGTCGGAGGATGCGGCGTCAGAATGCGTAAGGGTACAGAGTTCCGAGCTCGTACCCGGACCAATGGATAATCTCCTCGAAAGCCGAGGCGAGGCTTTGGCCATTTGGTATCTGCGCGTTACCCGGATCGGCACCCGCGTTCCGAGACCGGATGTAGATCATGCCGGATCATGGCCGCATGTGCTGAAGTAGCTGTGGCCTGCCCCTTCCTGATCCCTCGATTTGCGTGAGGATCAGTCTACCTGCGGAGACGGACGTCAAGAAGAGAAAGCTCAACAAGGCGCTGATCATCGGCGTGCCGCTACCGCCGGCCCGGAGATCAACTATCAGCCCCAGGCGCTCTCACGATGATCGAGGGACAGGTCGTTGGGGATACGACGAGCCGCCTATCCCATGTCCATCGGGAAGCCTTTACGGGAACTTCGCACGAAAGGGATATTCTCATTACAAATCAGTAGGGTGTGGCGGTGGAAGGGACCCTGTGGCTACGCGCCTGGCCACGCTTGCAACCCGGATTACAGCTTGTTGACTACTGAGCCTCGGCGAACAGACGGTTGACCATGTTCCAGTTCACGACCGTCCACCAGGCATTCAGATAGTCGGCCCGCTTGTTCTGGTATCTCAGATAGTAGGCGTGCTCCCAGACATCGACAGCCAGGATCGGCGCGCCGCGAACCTCGGCGACATCCATCAGGGGATTGTCCTGGTTGGCTGTCGAGGTGATCTGTAGCCTTCCGTCGCGGACTATCAGCCAGGCCCAGCCGGAGCCGAAGCGGGTGGTGGCGGCGCGGTTGAAGGCGGTCTTGAAGGCGTCCATTGACCCGAAGTCGCGGGTGATCGCTGCTGACAGTTCGGCCGATGGCTCTCCGCCTTGACCAACGGGTGCCATCAAGGTCCAGAACAGGCTGTGGTTCCAGTGGCCGCCCCCATTGTTACGGATCACCACCGGCAGGGTGGAGACGCGGCCCATCAGGTCGCCGATCGAGACGCCGGCCAAGGCCGGATCGGCCGCCACCGCCGCGTTCAGATTGTCGACATAGGCCTTATGATGCCGGCCATGGTGGATGCGCATTGTCTCGGCGTCGATAGCCGGCTCCAGGGCCTCATAGGCGTAGGGCAGGGCGAGCAGGTTGAAGGCGACGGGCGCAAGTGTCGGCGTTGGTGCAGTGGGCGTCTGTGCCATGGCCGGAGACCCCACGGTGTTGTCAGGTTAAAGCCACAATTGGTGCCTTCAGTTGATTTTCACGCCCAAGAGGCGATCTGTTCATGTCGACAGGCCGACCACCCTTTGCTGAATTTCTTCGCTTTTTCGCACGCTCGGAGCCTCCAATTGGGGC
>JAPZRF010000009.1 GCA_027531145.1 Brevundimonas sp.
CCGCCGGTTCTCGTCCTCCAGCGTCTTCAGCTTCTGGGCGTCCGACACGTTCATGCCGCTGTACTTCGCCTTCCAGCGGTAGAAGGTCTGCTCGCTGATCCCGTGCCGTCGGCAAACCTCCGCCGTCGGGCTTCCGGCCTCCTGCTCCCGCAGCACGCCGATGATCTGCGCCTCGTTGAACCTGCTCTTCTTCACGTCCGTCTCCTTGGGTGACGGACTCTCACTCAAATCGCGGGATCAGGAAGGGGGCAGGTCACCGCGAGGCGCGCCGGATCGGCTTTCGCCTCGACGAGCTGATCGACCGTACCGACCCCGGAGCCTAGAGGCGCGCCGCCCAGTCCGTGGCCCGCACCAGACTATCGATGATGCCGGGCTCGGACGAAGCGTGGCCGGCGTCCGGCACCACGTCGAGCTTCGCCTCCGGCCAGGCCCGGTGCAGCGCCCAGGCACCCCACATCGGCGTCACCACGTCGAAGCGGCCCTGGGCGATCCAGGCCGGGATGTGCCTGATCCGGCCGATGTTCTTCAGTAGCCAGCCGTCCTCTGGGAAGAAGCCGCCGTTGGTGAAGTACCAGCACTCGATCCGAGCGAAGGCGAGGGCGAAGTCCGGGTCGGCGAACTTGTCGGGGCGAGCCGCTGGTCCCTCCACCGACACCGTCTCGCCCTCCCAGCTGGACCAGGCCACGGCGCAGGCACGCTGCGCCTCGAGGTCCTTGCCGGTAAGACGGCGGTGATAGGCACCCATCAGATCGTGGCGCTCCGCCTCGGGAATGGGGGCGAGGAAGCGCTCCCAGGCGTCCGGGAACAGCATCGAGGCGCCGTGCTGGTAGAACCAGTGCAGCTCCATCTTCGTCAGCAGGAAGATGCCGCGCAGGATCAGCGCCTGGACCCGCTCCGGATGGGTGATGGCGTAGGCCATGGCGAGGGTCGAGCCCCAGGAGCCGCCGAACACCGTCCAGGCCTCGATGCCGCAGCGCTCGCGCAGCCGCTCGATATCCTCAATCAAGGTCCAGGTGGTGTTGTCGGCAAGCGAGGCGTTCGGCGTCGACTTCCCGCAGCCGCGCTGGTCGAACAGGATGATGCGGTAGGTCTGAGGGTCGAAATAGCGCCGCATGCCCGGGTTGACCGCGCCGCCGGGACCGCCGTGTAGCACGACCACAGGTCGGCCGTTCGGGTTCCCGCACTCCTCGTAATAGATCTCGTGCACCCCGGCGGTCGGAAGGAAGCCGCTGGCGAAGGGTTCGAGCTCCGGGAACAGGTCGCGGCGGCCGGTCGGGGTCGTGGGAAACAGCATGGGGAACTCGGTGCTCCGGAAGAGGCGCGCTGCGGTCGACGATCAAGTGGACGATGCCGGCGAGGCCGGGTGCGAGGGCAGGGGGCGCAGGGCTCCGGCGGCGAGGCCGAGCCAGCCGAGGATCATCAGGCTGCTGCCCAGAGGCGCGACGGCCCCCATCACGCCGATGTCGAGCAGGGCGATCCCCGCGAGGGCCAGGGAGAACAATAGCCCGCCGCTTGCCGCGAGCCAGCCCCCCAACCGCATCAGTCCCGGCGGTGCCGCGAGCGCGCAGATGAACCCGAGGACCGCGTGCACCCCCTGGTACTGGGCACCGGTCCGCAACAGAGCCTCGGCCTTCGGCTCTACGCCATGCGCGGCGAACGCCCCGAGAGCCACCGAAAGGGCGCCGCTGAGGGCCGCGAACACGGCGAGGCGGAGAGCGTGAGTCATTTCTGTGAACCTAACCGACGGGATTCCGAAAGTCTGCTATCGCGCGGCCCATGAACGCCGCTGTCCGGATGGGTCTGCTCTATGTGTTGCTCTTCGGCGCCACCGGCGTCAGCCTGCCCTTTGCTGGCTTGTGGTTCCGCGAGCAGGGGCTGAGTGGCACCGAGATCGGGGCGCTTCTGGCCGCTCCCACTCTGGCCCGGCTGGTGGTCGGACCGCTGCTGGCCGTCTGGGCCGACGGCTTCCGCCTGCGACGCACACCAATCGCCATGCTCGGCGTGGTGGCCGCGCTGGGCTATGGTGCCGCGGGTCTGGTCGAAGGCTTCGCCCTGTGGCTGCCGCTCTGGTTCATCGGCGCCTCGGCCGCCGCGGCGATCATCCCGCTCACCGATGTGCTGACGCTGCGACTGGGCCGAAGCCGCGGCTTCGCCTTCGCCCCGACCCGCAGCGCCGGCTCGATCGCCTTTGTCATCGCCAATGTGGCCATGGGCGGGCTGCTACTGCGCGCGCCGGCGGATATCATTATCCTGTGGGTCGCCGTCGCCAGCCTGCTGACGGGGGCGGTCGCTCTTCTGGCCCCGCCGGAGCCGGTCGTTGAAGGACCGGTCCCGCCGCCGGGACGCGAGCGCTTCGCCGGCCTCGGTCGTCTTGTCGCCGACCCGGTCTTCATGACGGCCATCGTCGCGGTCGGGGCGATCCAGGCCAGCCACGCCTTCTACTATGCCTTCTCGGCCGTGGAATGGAAGGCGCGCGGCATCTCCGAGGGCACGATCGGTCTGCTGTGGGGCTTCAGCGTGATGGCCGAGGTGCTGTGGATGTGGGTGGTGGAGCCGTGGAGACGCCGTGCTGGCATCGGGCCGGTGACCCTGCTCGGCTGG
This sequence comes from Brevundimonas sp., assembly GCA_027531145.1. GTDB lineage: Bacteria > Pseudomonadota > Alphaproteobacteria > Caulobacterales > Caulobacteraceae > Brevundimonas. The sequence continues at coordinate 2,602 of JAPZRF010000009.1, forward strand.
GGCGCGGCCTTTGCCGTCATCCGCTGGTCGGTGCTGGCCCTTGCGCCCCCGGCCTGGGCGCTCTGGCCGCTTCAGGCTCTCCATGCCTTCACCTTCGCCGCGGTGTTCCTGGCGGGGCTCGAGTTGGTCGAGCGGCTCAGCGCACCGCAGCACCAGACCGCGGCCCAGACCCTGTCCTCCGCCCTGTCGTCCGGCGTGCTGATCGGACTGGCGACTGTGGTGTCCGGCCCCCTGTATGACACCTATGGGGCTACCGGCTACGTCGCCATGGCGCTGATGGCGGCAGCCGGGGGGCTCGCGGCCCTGCGGCTGGGGGGTCGGCTCGGGGGTCCGGCTCAGGCCTGACGGGGCAGGGGCCCCAGACGCCGACCGATGGCCTCGGCGCAGGCTGCCGCCGCTGTCTGCAGCCGCTCGACCGCCGCATCCTGGGGGGCGCGAAGCAGGCCGACCGGTGGCGTGTCACGCTGGTCGCTGAGGCCGGCGAGGACATCATAGAAGAGGACGCCTGCGGCGTCGGCCGGTACGCTGGAGACCACCTCGACCGCCTCGCCGTGTTCGGCAAGGGCCCGGATCAGTTCGGTCATCGGCGCGGTCGCCCGGGCCACACAGGGAGCGATCGGATGCAGCCGGGCACCGTCGGGCGTGCGGTTCTCGGCGCGCAGCTGCAGCTGGAAGGCACCCTCGGAACGACCCGGCGCAATGAGCAGCAGGCCCTGGATTTCGCCGGCATCCAGCGCACCCAGCAGGGCTTCGGTCGTGCCGCCCACGCTGCGATAGCCTGCGGCCACGCCCGGGCCGGACGGCGGCAGCGCGACACCCGGCAGGCCTACTACGCAGAGACCCACGTGGGGACGTCGGGCGACCTCGGCCTCGAAGATCGGATCCAGCATGGGCCCCCGGCGTCCGTGACGGTGTCATGACGACGGCGCGACCCTGCGGCGGAGGTCGGCCGGAGGTCAACCCCCGAAAGCGCTCCTGCAACGCGGAGGCCCGCGTTGCGTGGCTCCGGGGGCGCAGTCCCGACTCTCAGGCCCAGCTCTCAGGCCCAGCTCTGAGGCCCAGCTCTCAGGCCAGGTCGCCGACCGCCGCGTCCAGCAGCAGGAAGGCTCGGCCGGCGTCGCTGTGCAGCCGGTCGATCACCGCGTCTGCGTCGCCCCGGCGTGCAGCGTCGGCGAGCTGGCGCGCCAACAGCCGCACATATCGCTCGACGTCGGCGCGCAGCTCCGGATCGGCCAGCACCTTGCGCGATACACTGCGGACCGCCGCCGGGGCCACGCGGCGCACCACTTGCCGCGCACCATCCGCATCGTCCCGGGCAAGGGCGGCAGCGGCGTCCTCGACGCGGGCCCGGGGAAGGAGCGCGTTCGGATCGACGCCCATGCGGCGGATCGCCTGGCCGACCCGGGCCTGGGTAGCTTCCAGATCGGCTTCGCTCACCGGCGGTGTCGGCACGGGCGTGTCGAGTTGCAGTGAGGCCTCGGACGGCCCCTCTAGGTCGCTCCAGTCCAGCGACCCGCCAACCGCCGCCGGGGGCGGGACAAGGCCGTCCGGCGACAGCCGGCCGCGCAGGCCGAAGGCGCGCGAGGGCTCCGGCTCGGGACGGGCCGGGCGACGGGGCGGCGGCCCGCTGAACGGCAGGGGGGGCAGGCTCTCCGGCGGCCGCGGTGGCGTGCGCCGCCCGCCCGGCGTCTCGCCCGACACCACGCCCATCAGCCGCACCGTTTCACTGAGCATGTCGTAGTTGCGGCGCACCCGCTCCTGGAAGCCAGCCTCCAGCGCATCAGTTTCGGTCTGGGCGCGGCGGGCAGCTTCGGCCAAGGCGTTCAGTCCGGCGTCCACCGTCTGCTCGAGGGCCCGCATCTGGGCCTGGGTGTCCTGCGGGAGGCTGCGCGAGCGGGCCTCGACCTCGGCCACGGAGGTGCGGACGATTTCCAGCGACTGACCCAGCCGCTCCAGCATGCTCTCGAGCCGGGCTACGGTCTCTTCGCCGGTACGTTCCACCATGTCCGCGGCCCCGGCCGCTAGACGCCGAGCCTCCTCCAGCCGGGCGTCGGCTGCGGCGTCGGCCTTCTGCGCCGACTCGAACAGGGCCTCGCCCAGACGGTCGGCCCGGATCTGCGCCTGCTCTGCGGCGGCGTCCGCCGCCAGACGAGCATCGTCGGCGGTGGCCTTGAGCGCCTCGAGCGCGCGGCGGGTTTCCTCGACCAGCGTGTCGCGGGCGTCGGCGGCGAGGGCGTCGAACTTGTCCAGCGCCATCTTGGTGGCGGCGTCGAACTCGTCCGACTCGCGGGCGGCCATCTCCATCAGGCCGCGGAATTGCTCGGCGGCCGCCTCGACGAGGTCGCGCAGGGTCTCGCCGGCTCGCTGCGACACGTCGCCAAGGTCGGCGGCGGCGGTCCTGGTCTGGCCCAGCTGTTCGATCAGCTGTGCCCGCTGGCTTTCGACCAGGGCCGAGAAGTCTTCCTGGTCTGTGCGCAAGGCATAGGCCGCCTGCACGAGGGCGGCGCGCTGCTGGCCGAGCCCTTCCTCGACCGACTGGATCTGTTCGGCCACGCCAGCGCCGGCGTTCTCGAGCCGCAGGGTCTGGCGGGCGAGATCGTCCGAGGCGAGCCGGGCGGCGTCCTGGGCCTCCTGGGCGGCGGCGGCCAGGTCGGCGGCGCGGGCGGCCAGCGTCGCCTCGGCCTCGCGCAGCTGGGCCTGGGCCAGATCGGATGCGTCGCCGATCATGCGCGACTGCCGCTCGACGGCATCGACGACCGCGGCGGCCTGACGGTCGAGGTTGGCGGTCAGCCCGGTCATCGCCTCGCGTTCCGCGGACAGCTTGTCCGATAGGCGGTGCGCAAGGCGCGCAGCCGTCTCGGCGGTATCGTTGAGTCGGCGGGTTTCCTCGCCGAGCGTCTCACGCAACAGGTTCAGGTCCTGACGGGCCCGTTCGGTGGCGAGAGTGACCTGGTCGATGTCCGCGCGCAGGCTCTGCATGACCTGGCCAGCCTCACGCGCGGCCAGGGTGGTGGGGGCCGTCAGGCTCTCGGCCAGCTCTCGGGCGCGGCGCACCTCATAGGCGAGGCGTCGGCTTTGCCGCAGCGCCTGGGCGATCAGCAGGATCAGCCCGGCCGGCGCGACGGCCAGCAGGGCGTACACGGCGACCCGCAGGGGCTCGAACTCGACAGCGCCCGAGGCGATCTCGAAAGCCAGCCAGCTGGCCACGCCGCCGGTCCAGACGAGCGCCGCCGTCGTGGCGGCCAGTCCGGGGCCCCGCCCTTCGGCCGGTGGACTGCGCAATGGCGTCAGGGCCGTAGCGTCGCGCGCCGGCGGGTTGGCGGTCTGGACCGGCTCGGGCAGCGTCGGCTCCTGGCGGCGAGCGGGCGGTGCCCCGACGGTCGGATCCGCCATCTCGCGCAGCGGCGGGGTAGCTTCCGGGGCCGGGGACAGACGGAGGGCACCTTCCTCGGCCAGCCGGCGGCGGCGGCGCTCGGACAGCACCGGACGGTGCGGACCGGGGCGCGCCTCGGCGCGCGGTTCCGGTCGGGGTTCGGGAAGTGGCTCCAGCTCCAGCCAGTTATCCGGTGGCGGCAGGTCGTGGGGCGTCCCGGGCGCTGCAGCGGTCGTCTCTTCCGCGGTCCCTTCCGCACTGGTCGGGGGCGCAGCGGCGTCCTCTGCGGGGTCATGAAGGGTGAGAGGCTGCCGTGGGCGGCGGGTCATCGTCATCCGGTCTCGAGTGGCGACTCAGCCTGCAGGCAGGGCGGGCTCGCGCAGGCGAAGACCCTAGCCGGTCGTGATCGCGGCGGGAAGGGCGCGTGGCCCCTGCGTCAGCACTTGGGCTCGACGGTGACGAGAGCGGCCGGGCCGGTTCCGGACGCGACGCAGTCAGACACGCGGCGAACTTCGGGCTGATCGTCGGCCGGGCGACGAATCTCGACGCCGAACTGGGCGAGCGCGGAAGCGGCCAGCAGCACCAGAAAGCCTGCGATCAGGTCAATCAGCGCCTGCATCTTCCCTTCCCTGACGACATGATCACCTCTTTATGCGCGCAGCACGCGCGTCAAACAAGCGCCGCGCCCATGAACAAATCGTCACCGCCCCCGACTAGGCAGGAACGCCGGGACGGTTAAGGCTTTTCGGCGAAGGTCAGGAGGAGCGAAAGCGGACATGGAGCGCGGGCCCGGAACGTCGCCGCCGTTGCTCGACCCAGGTCGCACCTGCTGGCAGGTCGCGAAGGCCGACCGGTTCGCCATCCTGCTGGACACGGCGGCCTATTTCGAGGCCCTGGACCAGGCCCTGGCGGCGGCGCGTCGTTCGGTGATCGTGCTGGGCTGGCAGTTCGATCCGCGCACTCGCCTCGACCCTCACGCCGAGGGACGGGACGCCGAGATCGGGCGGCGCCTGCGCCGCATGGTGCGGCAGAATCCGGACCTAGACGTTCGGCTGCTGATCTGGCGCTCACCGATCCTGATCGCCGCCTCGCAGGGGTTCTATCCGCACCGCGCCCAGGCCTGGTTCCGCAAGCGCCTGGTCGAGCTGCACCTCGATTCCCCAGGACCGATCGGTGCCTGTCATCACCAGAAGGTGGTACTGATCGATGAGGCGGTGGCTTTCGTCGGCGGCGGCGATATCGCGACGGACCGGTGGGATACGCCGGAGCACCTCGACGGCGATGCGCGTCGCGCCATGCCCGGCGGGCGTATTGCGCCGCCTCGGCACGAGACCATGTGCGTGCTCGACGGCGACGCCGCCCGCGCCGTGGCCGACCTGGTGCGGGAGCGCTGGCATCACGCTACCTGGGAGCGCACCGCGCCGGTCACGGTTCGCAGCGACCCCTGGCCGGTCGGGGTGACGCCGCACCTGACTGACGTGCGCGTCGGCATCGCCCGGACCGAGCCCGGCTGGCGCGGCCGTCCCGAGGTGCGCGAGAACGAGGCGCTGCATCTGGCGGCCATCGCGGCGGCGCGAAGCCTCATCTATTTCGAGAACCAGTACTTCACCTCGACAGTGATCGCCGAGGCGCTAGCCGCGCGGCTGGCCGAGCCGGACGGTCCCGAGATCGTGCTGGTCACCACCGGGCGCAGTCCCAGCTGGTTCGACGCCATGACCATGGACACGGCCCGCGCCGAGATTCTGTACAGACTGGAACAGGTGGACCATCATCACCGCCTGTTCGCCTTCAGCCCCATGACCGAGGGCCGCGACCGCCTGATCGTCCATGCCAAGGTGACGATCGTTGACGACGCCCTGCTGCGCATCGGCTCCACCAATCTGAATAACCGGTCGATGGGCTTCGACACCGAGTGCGACGTGGCCGTCGAGCCGCCGGATGAGGCGGGGCGCGCCGTGCTCAGGGCCTTCCGGCACAACACCATCGCCCACTTCCTAGGCCAGTCCGCCGAGGCGTTCGCGGCGATGGAGGCGCTCGAGGGCTCGACCGGCCGGGCCATCCTCAAGCTGGCGGACGGGCGCATGCGCCTGCTCGGCGAAGACCGGCCGACCCCGTTCGAGCAGATGGTAGCCGAATGGCAGCTGGGCGACCCCCATTCGCCGCGTGACGCCTTCCGGCCGTGGCGGCGTCGCCTCCGCTCGCAGCGGCCGCGCGTCACCCGGACCTAGACAGGCTCAGACGTCCTGATTTCGAAATCCAGCACCAGCGGCAGGTGGTCCGACGCCATCCGCGCCAGCGGCGAGAATGCGGCCATGACGGCCGTCGGCCGGATCTCCGGACTTATGAAGGCATGGTCGATGCGGATGGCCGGGAAGCCGGACGGAAAAGTCTTGACCGTCGGAGACTGCCCCAGCCGTCGCTGGGCGTCCGCCAGCCGGGCGGTCAGCAGCCGATATGGACGGGTGATTGAGGTGGCGTTGAAGTCGCCGGCCAGAATGACGGGGCCGGTCATTTCCGGGTGGTCCAGCCAAGCCCGACCCGCCAGGGCCGCGGCCTGCAATCGCTGCTCGCGCGGCACCAGCCCGAGATGGGTATTGATGACGTTCAGCGGCTGGCCGTCGACCTCGATCCGTACCCACAGCGCGCCCCGCGGCTCCAGACCGGGAATGCCGGCGAGCGTCGGCAGGGGCCCGGCCTTGACCAGTCTTTCGGGGTGAGGCGTCAGGATGGCGTCTCCATAGAGCTCGGCCTCGATGGTCATGGCCGGGTGGAAGTGCAGGCCCATGCCCAGCCTGTCGGCGATCGCCGCCGCCTGATCGACATGGCCGGTGCGCGCCCGCCCGACGTCCAGCTCCTGCAGGCAGACGATGTCCGGCGCATGTTCGGCGATGACCGCCGCCACGCGGTCCATATCGAGCCGGCGGTCGCCGCCGACGCAGCGGTGGACGTTCCAGGTCATCAGCCGCGGCATGCGGGGCCCTATCGGGGCGGCCGGCGCCGGTCGGCCAGCAGGCCACTCACAGCTGGATCAGGTGGTTGGGCAGTTCGTCGGGGTTGCGCGGCCCGGGCGGAAAGTGCCCCGCGAGGATGCTGCCGCAGCGCTCCACCGCCGCGACGAAGCCGTCACCGGCCCGCCTGCGCTTGAGGGCCCGGGCGAGGTCCTCGATCACCTCGCTCCAGACAGACGGGTCCACGCGACTGTAGATGCCGCGGTCAGCGATCACCTCGACCACGTGCTCCTCCAGCGCCGCATAGATCATGATACCCGTGCGCCGCTCGGTGACATGGATGCCGTGCGTCAGGAACTGCTCCATGGCGGCGCGATGCACCCGGGCGCGGCGCAGCGGGGCCGGGACCATGATCCGGCGCAGACCCGGCAGCTGCAGCACCAGCAGGGTGATGATGAACACCGCCGCTTGGGCCACCGCGTAGGCGGCCAGGGTGCTGCCGAGGATGACGTCGCGGGCTGCAGTGTGGGACGCCTCCCAGTTCTCGCCCATCCCGGGGAACCAGGCCGCCTCGAAACCCAGCGGGATCAAGCCCAGCGGCAGCACGAGGGCGGCCGCGGCGGCCCAGGCAAGGGCCACGTCCTGCCAGCCGGCCGCGCGGCCGGCCAGCACGCAGAAGATTTCCCCGGATGTGGTCCGTTCGGCCTCGGCGATCGCTGCGGAAATCCGCGCCTGGTCCTGTTCGCTGACCCGCATCACCAGCCTCCCGAGGCACCACCGCCGCCGAAGCTGCCGCCGCCGCCGCCGAAACTCCCGCCCCCGAACCCGCCGCCGCGGCCGCCGCCACGGCTCAGAGCGTCCAGTGCCGCCCAGGCGATGATGGGCCCCAGTCCGTCCGGCTGTCGCCGACGACCACGCAGGCCTCCGCCGATCAGGCCGAGGAAGAGGAACAGGAACACCAGAGCCACCAAGATGGCGGGGCCGACCGGCGTCGAGGGCCGGGGGGCTTCGGCCGCTGCGGCGCGGGCCTGGGCTTCGGCCGGATCAGCGCGCAGTTGACCCTCGACGGCCTCGACACCCGCGAGAATGCCAGCCTCGTAGGCCCCTTCCCGGAAGCGCGGGAGGATATCGTGGTGGATAGTCAGGGCCGACCAGGCGTCGGTCAGGATCGGCTCCAGCCCGTAGCCGACCTCGATGCGCACGCGCCGCTCGACCGGGGCGACGATAAGGAGCACGCCATTGTCGGTCTCCGACTGCCCGATGCCCCAGGCCCGACCAAGGCGGTAGCCGTAGTCCTCGATCTCCAGGTCCTGCAATGACCGGACGGTGACGACCACCAACTGGTCAGAGGTGTCGGTCTCCAGCTGCGCCAGCCGTGTCTCAAGCGCCGCCTCGGTCTCCGGTGACAGCAGGCCGGCCTCATCGACGACCCGGCCTGCAAGGGCCGGGAATGTCGGCGAGCCCTGCGCCAGCGCCGCCGGCGCGGCGGCCAACGTCAGCGCCAGAAGAAAGGTGGCGAGCCGCAAGAGTCGGGTCATCAGGCCCCCGGTGCCGCACCCGGCGTGACCGGGGGCTGGCCGCCGCCCGGTGTCCCGGCGGCGGCCGGTGGGGCCTCAAGGTTGAAGCTCACCGTCGGGGCCGTCTGGGCCTCGGCGGTGGCCGTGAACAGCTGCATCGGCTCGGACCCGCTGTGGAGGGTGTTGGCCCAGATCACTGTCGGGAACACGCGCAGCGTGGTGTTGTACTGGCGCACCGCCTCATTGTAGTCGCGCCGGGCGATCTGGATGCGGTTCTCGGTGCCCTCCAGCTGCGACTGCAGCGCCAGGAAGTTCTGGTTGGCCTGCAGTTGCGGATAGGCCTCGACCGTCACCAGCAGGCGCGACAGGGCGCTGGATAGCTGGCCCTGGGCCGCCTGGTACTGCTGGAACGCCTGCGGGTTGCTGAGATCCGAGGCGTCCAGGTTGATCGAGGTGGCGCGGGCCCGGGCCTCGGTCACCTCGGTCAGGGTGGCGCGCTCCTGGATGGCCGAGGCCTGCACCGTGGCCACGAGGTTGGGCACCAGGTCGGCCCGCCGCTGGTACTGGCTCTGGACGTCGGCCCAAGCCGCCTCCGCCCGCTCCTGCTGCTCCGGAATGGTGTTGACGCCGCAGGCGACCGTCAGCGGCGCGAGGGCCGCGATCGCGACGATCACCGTGAGACGCTTGTGTGCACCGACCATGTCCAACGCTCCCCTTGCCGTTGAGCAACAAGTACCAGTGCTCGTCGGCCCGGTTCAAGCGCGGGTTTGCAACAGAACGCCGGCTCAGCCCAGGACGTCGGGCTCCACGCCCGCGGCGCGGCAGGCGGCCAAATAGGTATTGGCCAGCAGGCAGGCGATCGTCATCGGGCCGACACCGCCCGGCACCGGGGTGATCGCCCCTGCGACGGCGGCAGTCTCCGCAAAGGCCACGTCGCCGACCACGCGGGTTCCGCCCGCCGCCGCCTTCACCGGATCGGCCGAGGGCACGCGGTTGATGCCGACGTCGATAACAGTAGCACCCGGCTTGATCCAGTCGCCGCGGATCATCTCTGGCTTGCCCACGGCAGCGACGAGGATGTCGGCGCGACGGCAGATCGTCGGCAGGTCGCGGCTGCGCGAATGGGCGATTGTGACGGTGCAGTTCTCCGCCAGCAGCAGCTGGGCCATCGGCTTGCCGACAATGTTCGAGCGGCCCACAACCAGCGCCTCCAGCCCCGACAGGTCGCCGAGCGTGTGGCGCAGCAGCAGGATGGCACCCTGCGGCGTGCAGGGGGTCAGCGCGGGCAGCCCGACCGCAAGGCGGCCGACGTTGAGCACGTGGAAGCCGTCGACATCCTTGGCCGGGTCGATAGCGTCGAGAACGGCGGCGGAGTCGATGTGGCCGGGCAGGGGCATCTGCACCAGAATGCCGTGAATGCCGGGATCGGCGTTGAGGCGGCCGATCAGGTCCAGCAGTTCGGCCTGGCTGGTGGTTTCCGCGAGGCGGTGAGTGTCCGACCGCATGCCGGCGGCGGCTGTCTGCTCGCCCTTGTTGCGGACGTAGATCTGGCTGGCCGGGTCCTCGCCGACGATCACGACGGCCAGCCCGGGCTGGACGCCATGATCTGATCGCAGCCGCGCCGCCGCGGCGGCCACACGTCCGCGCAGCCCTTCGGCGAAGGCCTTGCCGTCGATGCGGCACGCAGGGGCAGGGGCGTCGGCCATGGACGGGCTCCGAAAGTCTGACCTGAAAGGCACGCGGCGCGTTTACAGAGGCCGGGGTTCAGCGTCTATGATCTGGCGACTGTTCGGAGAGAGACTCGCATGCGCCGCACCCTGATGGCCGCCACCGCTGCGGCCCTGACCCTGGCCACGGCCGGGGGTGTCGCGGCCCAGTCGCCCGCGCGCCTCGCGATCGGCGACGACCTCGAAGGCATCCTGACCCGAGCGGACGCCCAGCAGGACGGTTATCGCTACGACGACCATGTGTTCGAGGCTTCGGTCGGCCAGCGGCTGGAGGCGATCCTGCGAGCCGACGACTTCGACGCCTTCCTCGAGGTGTACGGCGAGGGCGAGACTGCGGGCGAACCGCTCGGCTGGGACGATGACGGGCTGGGCGAGGGCTTCCATTCGCGCCTGCGCTTCACCGTGCCCTACAGCGGCCGCTTCGTGCTGCGCGCGCGGACCCTGGCAGGTCTCGACGGCGGCCCCTACCAGCTCTCCCTCGCCGAGCGCGCGCCGCCGCCGCCGGCTCCGGCACCCAAGCCGCTGCGGCTTGACGATCCGGTCGCGGGCGAATTGGCGGACGGCGACCCTGTCGATGACGCCGACGCGATCCACGACGCCTTCGCGTTCACGGCGAGCGCGGGCCAGCGCGACCAGTTCACGCTTGAGTCCGAGGACTTCGACGCCCTGCTCGTGATCGGGCGGGACAATGGCGGCGAATTCGTAGAACTGGCGCGCAATGATGATGGCCCCGGGATCGGCCTGAACTCGCGGCTCGTGTTCACCGCGCCCGAGGCCGGGACCTATGTCGTGCAGGCCCGTTCCCTCGGCGGCAGCGATCTGGGAGCCTACACCCTGACCCGGACCACGCCGCCGCCGCCGCCGCCGCGCACGGCGATCGTGGTCGGAGACACTCGCACGGGCACCCTCACGGCCGATGCCGCTACAAGCGCCGAGGGCTACCGCGCCGACGTCTACGCCTTCTCCGGCGCCGCTGGCGACCGGGTACAGATCTCGGTCGCCTCGGACGATTTCGACACCTACCTGAGCCTCGTCGGCCCGGATGGGGGCGTGGTCGCCGAGGATGATGATGGCGGGCAGATCGGCACCAATTCGCGCCTGACCCAAACCCTGGCAGTGGCCGGCGAGTATCTGGTCGAGGTGCGGGCCTTCGCCGACAATGGCGAGGGACGTTACGAGCTGGCGCTGGAGGGCTTGGCGCCGCCGCTGCCGCCGATCGACCTGGTCGCTGGCCGAAACCACAGCGGTGCCCTGACCAACGACAGTCCCGAGGATGCCGACGGCCGCGCCTACCAGGACTTCCGCGTTCAGCTGCAGGCCGGGCGCCGGTTCCAGGCCATCCTGCGGTCGGGTGACTTCGACAGCTATCTGCGCATCGGTGCCGCAGAGGGCGAGTTCCTGCCGCTGGCCGAGGACGATGATGGGCTCGGCGAGGGCTTCAATTCGCGGCTGAACTTCGTGCCGGAGGCAGACGGAGCCTATCTGCTGAGGGTCTCGCCGCTGGGGCCGAACACCACGGGCCTTTTCGCCCTTGAGACCCTCGATCGTGGGCCCGTGCCCGCGCCGGGTAGCATTCTTGTCGGAGGCGTGGCGCGCGGCGAGCTGACCGAGGACGATGGCCTCGCTGACGGCGTCTACTTCGATGCCTACCGGATACGGCTGAAGGCTGACGAGGCGATCCGCTTGACCATGGTCTCCAACGACTTCGATGTGTTGGTCGCCATCGGGCCAGACGATGAGCCCTTCATGGCCGCCGCCAGCGACGATGACGGCCTGTCCGACACCCAGGCCCGTCTTGACTGGACGGCACCCGAGGATGGCGTCTACCTCATCCGGGCGCAGGGGTTCGACGCTACACAGCTGGGCCCCTACATCCTCAGGGTCGAGCCCAAGCCCTGAGGATCGCGTCCATGCCCGCCGATACAGAGTTCGACCTTATCCTGGTCGGCGGCGGGCTGGCCAACAGCCTGATCGCCTGGCGGCTGGCCCTGACCCGGCCGGAACTCCGCGTGGCGGTGGTCGAACGCGAGGGACAGCTGGGCGGCCGCCACACCTGGTCTTTCTTCGACGGCGACGTGTCTGACGCGGAGCGGGCCTGGCTGGCACCCGCCATCGCCCACCGTTGGGCCGGGGGCTATGAGGTCCACTTCCCCAATCGGTCGCGGATCCTGCGCACGCCCTACAACAGCCTGACGGCGGAGCGGCTTGATGCCGCGGTCAGGCCCCTGCTGGGCGACCGGCTGATCGCTGCGGAAGCGGTCGACCTGTCGCCGGTCTCGGTGCGACTGGCGGACCAGCGCACCCTGACCGCGCGCGGCGTGATCGACGCGCGCGGGCCCGGCCCGTCCCCGGAACTGCAGCTGGGCTGGCAGGTGTTCCTTGGTCAGGTGCTGAGGCTGGAGGCCCCGCACGGCCTGACCCGGCCGACCATCATGGACGCCACCGTGGCCCAGCACGGGGCCTACCGCTTCGTCTATCTGCTGCCGTTCGACGCGCACACGGTGTTGGTCGAGGACACCTACTATGCCGACGGTCCGTCGCTGGATCGCTTGGCCATACGCCGGTGTATCGCCGACTACGCCCTGTCGCGCGGCTGGCGGGTCGCGACCGTGGTCGAGGAGGAGGAGGGGGTCCTGCCGATCGCCCTGGATGGCGACATGGACGCCTTCTGGAGCGCCGGCGCACCCGGGGTCGCCCGGGCCGGACTCGCGGCCGCCATGTTCCATCCGACCACCGGCTACTCCTTGCCTGACGCGGTCGAGACTGCCGGGCTCGTCGCCGCAGCGCCCTCGCTTGACGGCGCGTCGCTCCGCCATCTGCTGGAGACACGCTCGCGCGGCCTCTGGCGCCGCCGCGGCTTCTATCGCCTGCTGGACCGGATGCTGTTCCGGGCCGCCGAGCCCGAGGCCCGGTGGCGGGTCCTGGAGCGCTTCTACGGGCTGTCCGAAGGCCTAGTGCGGCGGTTCTACGCAGGCCGCTCCACCTTGCTGGACAAGGCCCGCATCCTGACGGGAAAACCCCCCGTACCTATCCGGAGAGCTCTGCGCGAACTGCGCGAGACAGGCGAAAGGCAGACCCCATGAGAGACGTCACGGCCCGCCGCGCGGTGGTCATCGGTGCCGGCTTCGGCGGCATCGCCCTGGCCCTTCGCCTGCAGCGCGCGGGGGTGCAGACCACCCTCGTGGAAAAGCGCGACAAGCCGGGCGGCCGCGCGTACGTCTGGAACGACCAGGGCTTCAAGTTCGACGCCGGCCCAACGGTCATCACCGATCCGGACTGCCTGACCCAGCTGTTCGACGGCACGGGCAGACAGCTGTCGGACTATGTCGAGCTGATGCCGGTCGATCCATTTTATCGCCTATGCTGGGAGGACGGGAGAAGCTTCGACTACAACGACGACCAGGCGGCGATGGAGCGCCAGATCGGGGCCTTCAACCCGGCCGATGTCGATGGCTACAACCGCTTCCACGCCTACTCCGAGGAGCTCTACCAGGAGGGCTACATCAAGCTTGGGGCGGTGCCGTTCCAGAGCTTCTGGTCAATGATCAGGGCGGCACCGGAACTGGCGCGGCTGGAGAGCTGGAACAGCGTCCACGCCATGGTGGCGCGCTACATCCGGGACCCGCACCTGCGGCAGGCCTTCAGCTTCCACACGCTACTGGTTGGCGGAGACCCGTTCAAGACCAGCTCGGTCTACGCCCTGATCCATGCGCTGGAGCGGCGTGGCGGCGTCTGGTTCGCCCGCGGCGGCACCGGTGCCCTGATCGCCGGCCTCGTCCGGGCCTTCGAGGACATGGGGGGGGTGGTCCAGCTCAACGCACCGGTGGCCCGCATCGAGATGGCCGATGGCCGCGCCACCGGCGTGACGCTGGACAGCGGCGAGAGGATCGCGGCCGATATGGTCGCCTCCAACGCCGACGTGGTGCACACCTACGACAGGCTGCTGGGCCACACCGCCCGTGGCCAGGCCAAGGCCCGCGACCTCAAGGCCAAGCGCTTCTCCATGTCGCTGTTCGTGCTGCACTTCGGCCTGAAGGCGAAGCATCCGCAGCTGGCCCACCACACCATCTGTTTCGGGCCACGCTACCGCGAACTGATCAGCGAGATCTTCAAGGGCCCAACGCTGCCCGACGACTTCTCGCTCTATCTGCACAGCCCCTGCGCCACCGATCCCGGTATGGCACCGGAGGGCTGCTCGACCTTCTATGTGCTGAGCCCCGTGCCGCACCTCGGGGCGGCCGACATCGACTGGTCGGTCGAGGGGCCGCGCTATGCCGGCAAGATCATGGATTACCTTGAGGAGCGGTACCTTCCGAACCTCAAGCGGGACCTCGTCACCCACCGGCTGTGGACTCCGGACGACTTTGAGGACACGCTGAACGCCCACCTCGGCTCGGCCTTCTCGCTGGAGCCGATTCTGACCCAGAGCGCGTGGTTCCGCACCCATAACCGCGACGACCGGGTGCCGAACCTGTATGTTGTCGGTGCCGGCACCCATCCCGGGGCCGGCATTCCCGGCGTGGTGGGTTCGGCCAAGGCCACTGCCGGCCTGATGCTCGATGATCTGAAGACCCTGCCATGACCGACGCCGTCCTGGCCGCCTCGAGGGAGGCGATCACCAAAGGGTCGAAGAGCTTTCGCGCGGCCTCGCGGCTGTTCGACCCCCGGGTGCGCGAGGACGCCTGGCTGCTCTATGCCTGGTGCCGGCGCTGCGACGACGAGATCGACGGGCAGGACCACGGCCATGACCAGGAGGCCCTGAGCCGCGAGGAGCAGGAACGGCGACTGGCCCGGCTGTACGACCTGACGCGCCGGGCCCTGGCCGGCGAGGCCATGGATGACCCGACCTTCGCCGCCTTCCAGCGCGTCGCGCTGCGCCACCGGCTGCCCGAGCGCTGGCCGCTGGACCTGATCGACGGCTTCGCCATGGACGTGGCCCGGACCCCCTATCGCACGCTGGAGGACGTTCTGGCCTACTGTTGGCATGTGGCCGGGGTGGTCGGGGTGATGATGGCTCGGGTGATGGGTGCGTCTGACCCCCTCGTGCTGCGCCGCGCCCAGGACCTCGGGCTGGCCTTTCAGCTGACCAACATCAGCCGCGACGTGATCGAGGACGCCCGCAACGGCCGCGTTTACCTCCCGTCCCACTGGCTGGCAGAAGCCGGTCTGGCACCGACGCCGGAGGCGGTCGCCGACCCGGCCAATCGCGCCGCGGTGCATGGGGTAGCCCGGCGCCTTCTGGACGTGGCCGAGCCTTTTTACGACAGCGCCCGCGCCGGGCTGCGGTCGCTGCCCTTCCGCTCGTCCCTCGCCATCGCCGCCGCCCGCGGCGTCTATCGCGAGATCGGCCGCAAGGTGGTACGCGACGGCCCTGGTGCCTGGGACCGGCGCGCGGTGGTCGGCAAGGGCATGAAGCTGTGGCTGTTCAGCCGCGGCCTACTGATTGCCTTCTGGACCCGCCTTCTGGACCGTGACCGGCCCGCGCCTGAGCGGCCGGACATGTGGACGCGGGTTTAGGGGCGACGACGCCGCGTTGTTCTGGCGACCGTCGCGCCAGGTCCTCCCCCGCAGGGGGAGGGGGACCACGCGCAGCGTGGTGGAGGGGGCCGATCCCCGACGCTGGCGCTCATCCCCCCTCCGTCTCGTCGCTCCGCGCCGAGCCACCTCCCCCTGTGGGAAAGGAATGAGAGCGGCGAAGCCTCTTCGACGTCGTTATGTCCTCCGTGACCTCGCGGTGTGCGTTGAACGAACCCGCAACACGGGGCCATCAGCGGCCGGCGTCGGCATTGGCGCCCGGTCAGCCGCGCCGCCCCCACCCGGCTTCGGCCTGCGGCCTCAGCCACCCTCCCCATGAAGGGGAGGGAAAGGGGTTCACGCGTCCGTCTTGCGCGCCGCGCGCATGGCCTTCAGCTTCGCCCGCAGCTTGTGGGGATCCGGCGCGAAGACGAAGCCGAACGAGACGGCTCCCTCCTTCGTCTGTACCGCATGGTGCAGCTTGTGCGCCTGGACGAGGCGGCGGGCGTAGCCGTTCCGCGGCATGAAGTGGAAGGGCCAGCGCTGGTGCACCAGCCCGTCGTGGACGAAGGCGTAGACCGCGCCATACAGGGTCACACCGGTGGCGATAGCGTAGACCCACCACAGGTCGGTGGCCCAGCCGATGACGAACAGGGTAATGGCCACGACCGAACCGACCACGGCGAAGAGGTCATTAACCTCCAGCGGCTTGTCGTGCGGCTGGTGATGGTCCCGGTGCCACGCCCAGCCCCAGCCGTGCATGATATACTTGTGTGACCACCAGGCGACGCCCTCCATCAGGAAGAAGACCGCCAAGGTCAGAACGGTGAAGGCGAGCCAGGGCATAGCCAGTACCTAGCCTTTCGGGCTATCGACCGCCAGCGCGACCCGAAGGCGCGGATGGACCCATGAGCCCGACTGTCGATCGCAAGGACCAGCATCTGGATGTCGTCCTGTCCGGCGGCGGGCGGCACGCCCTGACCACCGGGCTGGAGCGGGTGCGCTTCATGCACGAGGCGCTGCCGGACCTCGACCACGCCGCCATCAACCTCGGCACGGACTTCCTTGGGCGACGCCTGAAGGCACCTCTGCTGATCAGCTCCATGACCGGCGGGCCGTCGCGCGCGGAGGCGATCAACGCCCGGCTGGCCGAGGCCGCCCAGCACCTCGGCATCGCCCTCGCCGTCGGGTCCCAGCGCTCGGCGCTGGAGAACGGCGGGGCCGGCGGCCTGAACCGTGGCCTGCGCGACCGGGCCCCGGACGTGCCGATCCTCGCCAACATCGGCGCGGCCCAGCTGACCCGGGGCTTCGGCCTCGACGCGGCGCGGCGGGCACTCGACATGATCGGGGCAGACGCCTTGATCGTGCACCTGAACCCGCTGCAGGAGGCCTGTCAGCCAGAGGGCGACCGCGACTGGCGCGGGGTTTCGGCGGCGCTCGCCGCGCTGATCGCAGGGTTGGACGCACCCGTGGTGGTCAAGGAAACCGGGGCCGGCCTGTCGGCGGTGACCGCCCGGCGGCTCGTGGACATGGGTGTGGCCGCGCTGGATGTGGCGGGAGCCGGCGGCGCCAACTGGGGCCTGATCGAGGGCGAGCGCGCGACCGATCCGGCCGACAAGGCCCACGCCCTGGCCTTCGCCGGCTGGGGCCTGGCCACGGCGGACTCGCTGCGCGTGGTGCGCGCCGCCTGTCCGGACACGCTGGTGATCGGTTCAGGCGGGATCCGCGACGGCCTTGATGTCGCCCGGGCGGTCCGCCTCGGTGCCGATCTGGTCGGCCAGGCGGCTGGGGTGTTGGCTGCCGCAACGGCGTCAACCGAGGCGGTGGTGACCCATTTTGAGCGGGTCGCGCGACAGCTGCGCACCGTCTGCTTCTGTACCGGATCGGCTGATCTGGCGGCGCTCCGGCAGGCACCGCTGCAGCCGGATGCCGCATAACCGAGGTTGCAATGCCGGGCGGCGGTGGCCAAGATCGGGTCACTTGGGGGCAGCGACCAGAGGGGAATTCCAAATGATTATGCGCATGGCGGCCGCCGCGGCCGCCGCCAGCCTGCTCGCGCTCGCCGCGGGCACCGCCCTGGCTCAGTCGGCGCTGCAGGATCAGATCGTCCAGAACGGCCGGCTCCAGACCAGCGACCCGCAGGTCGATGGGGCCTTCTATGACTGCTACGCCATCGACGCCCAGGCGGGTGACGCCTGGACCATCACCCTGCAGTCCGAGGACTTCGACAGCTATCTGGCGATCGGCAGCGGCTCCAGCTGCGGCGGCAGCATGAGCGTGTTCGGCACCAACGATGACGGCGACGGCATCGGCCTGAACTCGCGCCTGTCCTACTCGTTCGACTATTCCGGCCGCTATCTGGTGCGGGTCACCTCGCTCGGCGACGGCGACACCGGCCGCTACACCATCCTCGGTGTGCGCTCGCGCGGCGGCGGCTCCACGGCCCTGCCAACGCGGGTGCTGCTGCGCGGCACAGAGTACGGCAACCTGGAGGCCGGCGACCGGGCCGAAGCCGGCGGCGGTGCCTACTTCGACTGCTTCACCTTCGGCGCGCTGAACGGGCAGGCGGTGACCATCACGCACTCGTCGACCGACTTCGATTCCTATCTGAAGCTCTTCGCCGGCGTCAGTTGTGACGGGGCGGAGCTGGCTCGCGATGATGACGGTGCCGGCAGCCTGAACAGCCGGATCCAGTACACCTTCGACGAGGACGGCATCTATTCGGTGCGCGCCAGCAGCCTGACGCGCGACACCGGGGCCTACACCCTCGAGGTCGAGCTGCGCTGATCCGCAGGCGGCGGGGCGGGGAGGTTTTCCCGCTCCGTCCGCTTTACCGTGCCTTAACGGGACGGGTTTTTTGGCGTTTGGCGAGCTTGGATCTTAACGACTTGGCCTCCTCTTCGGATTCCCGACCGACCTTCGGCGTCGCCGGCGCGACGATGAGGCTGCGCCGCGCAGCGGACGCCTTCGACCCGGTGGCCTGGCGGTCGCCGAGCTACCCGCGCGTGCCGCTGGCGCCCGCAAATGACGACCCCGGGCACGCCCGGCAGCCGACGCCCCGCTGGATGATCGTCAGCGGCGGCGGGGTCCTGGCGGCCCTTCTCGGGGCGCTTGTGGGGTCCGCCCTCGCCCTTTAGGCGGCGTCTTCCCCGGCCAGCAGGGCCCGGATCGGTGCCCAGCTGCGGCGGTGGATGGGGCAGGGCCCCCGCGCTTTCAGCGCCGCGAGGTGCGCCGGGGCGCTGTAGCCCTTGTGACCGGCGAAGCCATAGCCCGGATAGGAGGCGTCCATCTCCATCATCACCCGGTCCCGCGCCGTCTTGGCGAGGATCGAGGCGGCGGCGATCGACAGGCTGAGACCGTCCCCGCCGACCGCCGTCTCGACCGGGCACGGCAGATCGAACCGGTAGTTGCCGTCCACCAGCGCCCCTGCCGGCGTCACCGCCAGCGCCGCGATGGCCCGGCGCATGGCCAGGCCCGTGGCCTGCAGGATGTTGAGCCTTTCGATCTCCTCGACCGAGGCGAAACCGACGCCCCAGGCGATGGCGCAGGCCTTGATCTCCGCCTCGAGGGCGTCGCGTCGCTTCGCGGTCAGGGCCTTGGAGTCGTTGATCCCCGCCGGCAGCCGGTCGGGTGACAGGATCACCGCCGCCGCCGTCACCGGCCCGGCCCAGGGCCCGCGGCCCGCCTCGTCCACGCCGCAGACGGGGCCGCCGACCCGCTCCGCCAGCAGGCTCTCGAGGGTCAGGGTCGGCGTCCGCCGGGCCTTGCTCATCGATCGCCCATGGCCCGCACCTCGGCATGGCGGAAGCAGGCGTGGACGTGGTCGTTGACCATGCCGGTGGCCTGCATGAAGGCGTAGGTGATGACCGGCCCGCAGAAGCTGAAGCCGCGCGCCTTCAGCGCCTTCGCCATGGCCACGGAGGTCGGCGTCTGCGCCGGCACCTCGGCCATCGTCGCCGCGCCGGTCTGCACCGGCCGCCCGTCGACGAAGTCCCACAGGACAGCGCTGAAGTCCTCGCCCCGTTCGCGCATGTCGCACCAGATCCGCGCGCCGCGGATCGTGGCGTCGATCTTGGCCGCCGAGCGCACGATGCCCGGATCGGCCAGCAGCCGCGCCCGGTCCGCCTCGCCGTAGCGGGCGACCTTTTCCGGATCGAACCCGTCGAAGGCGGCCCGGAACGCCTCGCGCTTCTTGAGAATGGTGATCCACGCCAGCCCGGCCTGGAACCCGTCCAGCACCAGCTTCTCCCACAGGGCGCGGGCGTCGTACTCGGGCACGCCCCATTCGGTGTCGTGATAGGCGACATACAGCGGGTCGGTCCCGCACCAGGCGCAGCGTGAGTCGGTCATGATGGGGAGGGTAGCGGAACCTATCCCTCCAGCCACGCCGGCGTCCGCACCCGCACCGGCCGCCCGTCCACCGTCAGGTCGCCCTCCAGCCGGTCGAGCCGCAGCAGGGCGATGGCGGTGCCGTCGAGGCCGGTGCGCACCTCGCCCGCCCGCAGCTCGCCGTTCAGCACCTCGGTCCCCGGCGCCGGCGGCGGGCCGTCGAAGGTGATCGGCAGCATGCGCTTCTTGATCTCGCCGCGGCGCTTCATCCGGCTGGTGGTCTCCTGGCCGATGAAGCAGCCCTTGCCGAAGTCGATGCCGTTCAGCCGGTCGAGCCCGCCATCGATCGGATAGCTGGTCTCGTCCAGGTCGAGGGCCGGGTCCGGTACGCCGAGGGACAGGCGGTGGGCCTGGTACGCGGCCTCGTCAGTATCGGGCACGGCGACCTCGCCGAGGGCCCGCCCGCCCAGCGCCGCCAGCCGGGGGTCGGCGACGAAGCCCGCGGGCGCTTCGGGCCAGGCCGCGAGCACCGGCCGGTCGTCGGCGGCGATCTCCACCTGCGCGCGCAGGCGGTACAGGCCCAGCCGCTGCATCAGGGCTGCGCGCCGGTCGGCGGCGACGTCCAGCACCACCCCCTTCGCCTCGCCCCACAGGAACAGGTCGAACAGCATCCGCCCCTGCGGCGTCAGGAGGGCCCCGAAGCGCAGCGCGCCCGGCGCGAGACTCTCCACATCCTGGGTCACGAGGCCGTGCAGGAAGGCGCGGGCGTCGGGTCCGGAGACCCGGACGACGGCGCGGGAGCTCAGGCGGGCGACGTGCATGGCGGGAAGATAGGGCGGCACCGGGACGGGCAGAAGGGGGCGGGCATGCCCGTCTTTCCTTCTCCCCTTGCGGGAGAAGGTGTCATGCGGAGCATGACGGATGAGGGGTGTCGGCGTCGCCCCTGCTGGTCTCGCGACCGTCGAAGGTTCATCACGGAGATCACGGAGAAGACCACAGAGGGCACGGAGACATCGCGGCGCTGCGCCGGAGGCGCCCTCCCTGTCGATCTCCGAAGGGAAAGCGCTGCGCGCTCCGCTGCACGCCGCCAGTGTGCCCTTTGTGACCCCTTGGTGCGCTCCGTGATGAACCGGCGACGTCAACGCTGACACCCCTCATCCGAGCCGCTTCGCGGCCCACCTTCTCCCGCACGGGGAGAAGGACAGATGTCGCTCACTTCACGGCGTAGTGCTCCACAACCCCGTCCGGCTCGAAGTCGTGGCGGGACAGGCTGTCGAGCAGGCGCAGGAGCAGGGCGAGGAACCCGGCCGGGTCGCCGGCCTCGACCGCTCGACGCAGATAGTCGGTCGCATCGGCGATGGCGGGGAAGGTCCCGACCGGGCCCGGGACGCTGATGGCGATGTGCAGGCCGTCCGCCATCCACTGGGACACCGCCAGAAAAAAACCGTCGCCGCCGAGGAACTCGCTCGGCCGCTCGATGTGGAGGGTGATGCGCCCCTCGATCAGGCCATCCGGACGCAGGATGACGCCGGAGCGGTCAGGCCGCCAGGACTCCGGCAGCTCGACGACGCGCCACAGGCAGAACCAGGTGCGGCAGGCCTCGGGCCGGATGGCATGGACAGAACAGCCGCCATCCTCGACGGCGTAGGCGCACAGCCGGCCCGTCGGCTTCGACAGTTCCGGAAGGCTTAGCGGAATAGCCCGGCAGCACTCGGTGCAGCCGCCGCAGGTGCGATCCGGGACAAGAGGAAGCATTGGCCACCCTAGCAGTGGGGCCTCATTCTGGCGACAGAATCCGCGTAAGGATAAACCGATGAGCGGGCCCTTTCCCATCCTGTACATTGCCGAGGCCGACGGGGAGGCGGCGGTCCTGTCGTCGGGCGTGCTGGCCTGTCTGGTCGAGCAGATGCCCCGCGCGACCTTCACCGTTGTCGGATCGGCGACGAGCGCGCCCCTGTTCGCGGACACCCCGCGGCTGGATCGGCTCATCGTGCTCGACGGGGAGAAGGCCTTCGACTGGCTGAAACTCTGGACCCAGGTGCGCGGCACGCGCTGGGGGCTGATCGTCGACCTGCGCGGCGGGCCTGTGTCGGACAAGCTGCGCCGGCGCAAGCGGGCGGTGCGCACCCCGGATCCGGAACCGCTGCACGCCGTCGTCTCGGCGGCCCGGGTGCTGCAGCTGGAGGTGACTCCGGCCCCGCATCTGTTCTTCGGCAAGGCGACCCTTGCGGCGGCAGACGCCCTCGTGCGACCGGATCACCGGCCTATCCTGGCCATCGGCCCCGGGGTCGAGTGGATCGGGTGCCGCTGGCCGGCCGAGCGCTTCGCCAAGGTGGCCGCCAACCTGCTCGCCGATGATGGCCTGATGGCCGGCGGCCGTCTGCTGATCGTCGGCGAGGAGGCCGATCGCGACGCCGCCCATAGCATCCGGCTGGCCACCTCGCGCGATCGCACGATCGAGGCGCAGGGCAAGTTGACGCGGCTGGAGACGGCGGCGGCCCTGTCCCGCGCGACGCTCTACATCGGGGCGGACTCGATCTGGACCCAGCTGGCGGTGGCCGCCGGCGCGCCCAGCGTGGCAGTCTATGGGCCGTCGGACGAGACCCGAACCGGTCCGTGGGGCGGTGAGGCGGTGCGCGGGCCGCGCAGCCTCGAGGAGTTCCGCGCCCTTGACCCCGGTCTCAATCAGGCCATTCAGCATATGATGGATCTGCCGGCCGAGAGGGTGCTGCAGGTCGCGCGCAACCTTCTCTCCAGAAGTCTTTTCGTCCGGAGCCGGCAATGACAACGACCTTCGATCTCATCGTCCGCGGCGGTGAGGTGGTGAATCACGCCGGGCGCGGCCTCGCCGACGTCGGCATCACCGATGGGCGCGTGGTCAAGGTCGGCGACCTCGGCCAGGCCTCGGCCGGCGAGGTGATCGACGCCACGGGGCTGACGGTCCTGCCCGGCGTCATCGACACCCAGGTGCACTTTCGTGAACCTGGCCTGGAGTGGAAGGAAGACCTCGAGACGGGCAGCCGCGCCGCGGCGCTCGGTGGCGTCACCGCCGTGTTCGAAATGCCCAACACCGAGCCGGCCACGACCAACCCCGAGGCGCTCGCCGACAAGCTGGCTCGCGCGCGCGACCGGATGTGGACGGACCACGCCTTCTACGTCGGCGGCACCCACGAGAACGCCCGCCTGCTCGGCGAGCTGGAGCGCCTGCCGGGCTGCTGCGGCGTCAAGGTGTTCATGGGGGCCTCGACCGGCACCCTTCTGGTCGCCGACGACGACGGGGTGCGCGAGGTGCTGTGCCATGTGAAGCGCCGGGCCACCTTCCACTCCGAGGACGAGTA
Organism: Brevundimonas sp.; assembly: GCA_027531145.1. GTDB lineage: Bacteria > Pseudomonadota > Alphaproteobacteria > Caulobacterales > Caulobacteraceae > Brevundimonas. The sequence continues at coordinate 25,348 of JAPZRF010000009.1, forward strand.
CCGTCTGGTCGAGCGCCGGCCGCTGGCGCGTGCCGGCGACTGGACCAGCCACCCGGAGGTCCGTGACGCCCAGAGCGCCATCCAGTCTACCCACCGGCTGGTGCAACTGGCGCGCGAGACCGGAGCCCGCATCCACGTGCTGCACGTGACCACCGCCGAGGAGATCGACTTCCTCGCCGACAACAAGGACGTAGCCACCGTCGAGGTGACCCCGCAGCACCTGACCCTCGTTGCTCCTGAGGCCTATGAGCGGCTGAAGGGCCTGGCCCAGATGAACCCGCCGATCCGCGACGCCGGCCATGTCGCCGGCCTGTGGCGCGCCATCACCCATGGGGTCGCCGACGTGCTGGGCTCGGACCACGCCCCGCATACGCTGGAGGAGAAGGCGCGGCCCTATCCGGCCTCGCCCTCGGGCATGCCGGGGGTGCAGACCCTGGTGCCGGTCATGCTCAACCACGTCGCCGAAGGCCGGATGACGCTGGAGCGGTTCGTCGACCTGACCAGCCACGGGGCCCAGCGCGTATTCGGCATCGCCGGCAAGGGCCGCATGGCCGAGGGCTATGACGGCGATCTTACCATCGTCGACCTGAAGGCGCGCCGCACCCTGCGCCACGCCGACATGGCCACCCGCTGCGGCTGGACCCCGTTCGACGGCATGGAGGTCACGGGCTGGCCGGTCATGACCATCGTCCGCGGCTGCACCGTCATGCGCGATGATGAGCTGATCGGGCCCGCCGCCGGCCGTCCGGTCCGCTTCCAGGAGACCCTGGCGAGCTGAGGGGCTCTCTCTCCTCCCGCTTAGCGCAGCGTATGGGGGAGGGGGACCGTCCGGAGCCTGCAGGGCGAAGGACGGTGGAGGGGGCGAGGGACGAAGCGCAGCGCTTATGGACGCCCCCGCCACCGCCTTCGGCGGTCCCCCTCCCCCGTTTCACGGGGGAGGAGAAGGGCCCGCGCCGCGCCGTCACGCGTAGGCGTATTCGCCGCCGGCCTCGAGGGCGCGCCGGTAGGCGGGGCGGGCGTGGATGCGCTCGAGGAAGGCCTTCACATGGGGCAGGGCGTTGACGTCGATGGTGCGCGTCGCGGCGGCCTCCAGCGGGAAGCTCATCATGATGTCGGCGGCGGTGAACTGGTCGCCGGCGAACCATTCGGTCGCCGCCAGCTCGTCGTTCCAGTAGCCGCTGTGCAGCTTCAGCTGGGGGGTGATGAAGCCGGCCATGGCCTTGGCCGAGATCTGGCGCACCAGCGGCCGCAGCAGACCGGGCGTCCGGGTCGGCAGCATATTGAACACCAGGGCCAGCAGCAGCGGCGTCATGGCCGACCCCTCGGCGTAATGCAGCCAGTAGGTGAAGCGCCGACGCGCCTCCGTCCCCTGGGCCGGGCGCAGCCGGCCGTGGCCGTGGGTGTCGAGCAGGTATTCGACGATGGCCCCGGTCTCGGCGACCTTCACCGGGCCATCCTCCAGCACCGGCGACTTGCCCAGCGGATGGATGGCCTCCAGCTCGGCCGGGGCCAGGCGCGTGACCGGGTCGCGCTCATAGCGCTTCACCTCATAGGGTAAACCCAGCTCCTCCAGCAGCCAGAGCACGCGCTGGGAACGGCTGTCGGCGAGGTGGTGGACGATGATCATGGGCAAGCCTCCGTGGTCCGGCCTATGGTCAATCCCCGCGAAGGATACGTAAACCCCGTTTCAGTTTTTCGGCGTGGCGGCGCGGGTCGCCGGGCATGCTAAGCGGAGCCACATGCAGAGCACCTCTCCCCGCCGCCGCGGGCTGTTCACCTCCCTGAGCTTCCTCGTCCTTCTGGCGCTGGCCCTCGGTCTCGGGGCCGGAGCGGCCGCCCAGGTCAACGGCCTGCCGGGTGGGGCGGACACGGCGCGGGCCATCGAGGCCCTTGGCAGCCTGTGGCTCAACGCCCTGCGCATGACCATCGTGCCGCTGGTCTTCTCCCTGCTCGTGGTCGGCATCGTCTCGATCGCTGACGCTGCGGCTTCTGGCCGGATGGCGATGAAGGCGCTGACCGTGTTCTTCATCCTTCTGGTCGGGGCCATCATCTACGCCTTCGCCGCCGGCCTCGGCTGGCTGAGCGTCTGGCCGATCGATCCGGCCGGCGGCCAGGCGCTGGCGGGCGCGACGGCTGGCCGGGCCGAGGAGGTGCTGCGCAGCGTGGAGGGCGACGGTCTGACCGCCTTCCTGCAGACCCTCGCCCCCTCCAACCCGATCCGCGCCGCGGCCGAGGACGCCATCCTCGGGGTCGTGGTCTTCGCCATCGCCTTCGGCTTCGCCGCGACACGGCTGAACGCCCGCCTGCGCCAGCCGATGACCACCTTCTTCGAGGCGGTGTCGGAGACGATGATCGTCATCGTCCACTGGGTGCTGCTGGCCGCTCCCATCGGCGTGTTCGCCCTGTCGTTCGGGGTGGGCTTGCGCACCGGCCTGAGCGCTTCGGGGACGCTGGGCCACTACATCTCGATCGTGGTGTTGTGCCAGCTGGGGCTGATCCTGCTGGTCTATGCCGTCGCCATCACCTTCGGCCGGGTGTCGCTGGGACGCTTCGCCGTGGCCGCCGCGCCGGTCCAGGCGGTGGCCTTCTCGACCCAGAGTTCGCTGGCCAGCCTGCCCGCCATGGTCGACCGCGCCCGCGGCCATCTCGGCGTCTCCTCGGCCACCGCCGGTCTGGTGCTGCCGCTGGCCGTGGCCGTGTTCCGCATCACCAGTCCGGTCGCCAACCTGGCGGTGGTGCTCTACTGCGCCCAGCTGTTCGGCGTGCCGATCGGCCTCGAGCAGATCCTGATCGGCGGCGTCGTCGCCTTCGCCGTCAGCGTGGCCTCGGTCGGCCTGCCGGGCCAGGTCAGCTTCTTCGCCTCCATCGCCCCGATCTGCATCGCCATGGGCGTGCCGGTCGAGCTGCTGCCCCTGCTGCTGGCGGTCGAGGTGATCCCGGACATCTTCCGCACCATCGGCAATGTCACCGCCGACCTCGCCGCCGCCCGCATCGTCGAGGGCGGCGACCATGAAGCGGAGAAGGAAGCCGGGGCGGGGATCTGAGGCGTCCGGCGGTCCGGTTGTCTTCCTTCGCGTCCAGGCTACACTCTTGGCGTGTGAGCGATGACTGCTTGCCGAGGGAGATCGGGTCATGGGTGGGGCGCGGCTGTGGCCAACGCTCTTTCTGACGGCGCTTGCGGGCGTGCTCATCGGGGTCGCGCCGGCCGCCGCTCAGGAGGTGCGGGACTACGGGACGTCGTCCCGCGGGCTTGTCGGTGGCGGCGATGCGATCAGCACGGCCCTCGACCTTCTGGCGCAAACGTCCAGCACCTGCGACGCCACCGATGCCCGACGCAGAGGCCAGGACGCGAGGGGCAATCCTCATTATGAACTGGCCTGCGCGGACGGCCCCGGCCTCTACATCGTCACCTGGCCGGCGGTGACAGCGATCAGCTGCATGGCGCTGGCGGCCCGGACCGATCCGAGGGCGCCGTTCTGCCGCCTTCCCGCCAATCGCAACCCCCTCGTCCAGTATCGACGGGCGGCCGCTGCCGCCGGCGTCACCTGCGAGGCGGACCGTGGTCGCTACATCGGCCACACGCTTGGCGGCGCGGAGATCTATGAGATCGGCTGTGACGGGCTGGCGGGCGGTTGGGTGCTCTGGAGCCCGGGCGAGGCCATTTTCAAGTCGTGCCTGATCGTCGAGGTCGAGGGCGGGACCTGCACCCTGACCCGTGCGACCGAGCGTCTGGCCACGGCGGCGCAGCTGCTGCGGGGCAGTGCTGTCGAGACCTGCGCGCCGGTCGAGGCGCTGTTCATGGGTGCCTCCGCTGGCATTCAGCACTACGAAGTTCGCTGCCGCGCCGGAGAACACGTGGTCGCCCGCCTGCCGCGCGAGGGCGGTGCGCCCGACATCATCCCCTGCGAGGCCGCGACACTCATCGGCGGGGGCTGCCGCTTCACGCCCTGAGCGTGGGCGGCGGCGCGCCGGAACAGAGGCCCCTGCCGCGTTCAACCGGGCAAGGGAGCTCCGCCATGCCCACGCCCACACGCCGCCGCCTGCTCGCAGGCATCGCCGCCGCCGGCGTCGTCGCGCCGGCCCGATCCCGGGCGCAGGACCGGTTCGCGGCGGCCGCCGACTACTCGGCCGCTGCGGGGGGCGTGTCCTTGCTGGTGCTGGAACGCGGCCGTCCGGCGCGCGCCTGACGGCCACCGCCTGGGCCCGCTTCGGCCAGATGGTGCAGGACGGTGGCCGCGGGTTGGTCGATCCGACCGCGCTGGCGGCCTGTTTCGCGCCCTCGCCGGCCAACCCGGGCTATGGCCTGACCTGGTGGCTGCTCTGCCCGGGTCTGGTCCCGCCGGGGCCGCGCGCCGGGATCGATGCGGACGCCTTCGCCCGCCTCGGCGGCCTCAAGGTGCGCATGGCCGCGGGGGCTGGCAACCAGCGGCTTTACCTGATCCCCGACCGCGAGCTGGTGGTTGTCCGCCAGGCCGACGGCATCCTTCAGGCCCTGCGCGGCCGCGGCCCCGCCTGGTCGGATGTCGACTTCCTGACCCGGCTGCCCGGGATGGCGTAGGGCAGCTCCCCCCGTCCGCGGCCCGATTGAGTTCGCCGCGGCTTTCGCGCACATGCGGGGCATGGACACGCCCGAGCCCCGCCTGACCTCGCTCGCCCAAGGGGGCGGCTGCGGCTGCAAGATCGCCCCCGGGGTGCTGCGCGACATGCTCGCCGGCCTGCCCGCCACCTCCGGATTCGCCAGCCTGATGGTCGGGATCGAGACCTCGGACGACGCGGCAGTGTGGCGCCTGAACGACCGGCAGGCGCTGATCGCCACCACCGACTTCTTCATGCCGGTCGTCGATGATCCCTACGACTTCGGCCGCATCGCCGCCGCCAACGCCCTGTCCGACGTCTACGCCATGGGCGGCACGCCGATTCTCGCCCTGGCGCTGGTCGGCATGCCCGTGAAGGTGCTGTCGCCGGCCACCATCGGCCGCATCCTGCAGGGCGGGGCCGACGTCTGCGCCGCCGCGGGCGTCCCCGTGGCGGGCGGCCACTCCATCGACAGCGTCGAGCCCATCTACGGCCTCGTGGCGCTCGGGCTGGTGGATCCGGATCAGGTGCTGACCAACCGCGGGGCGCAGCCGGGCGACCTCGTGATCCTGACCAAGCCGCTGGGCGTGGGGATCCTTGGCGCCGCCTTGCGGCAGGACCGGCTGGACGCGACCGGCCAGGCGGCGCTGATCGCCTCGACCACCCGGCTCAACACCTTCGGAGCCGGGCTCGGCGCGACGCCCGAGGTGCACGCCATGACCGACGTCACCGGCTTCGGCCTGCTGGGGCATGCGCTGGAGATGGCGCGCGGCGCCGGGGTGACCATCGAGATTGCGGCGGCGACGACGCCGCTGCTGGAAGGGGCTGAGGCGTTGGCCCGGGCCGGCCTGCGCACCGGCGCCTCGAGCCGCAACTGGGCGGCTTATGGCGAGGCCGTTGACCTGCCGGCGGGCTTCGAGCCCTGGCGGCGCGACGTGCTCACTGACCCCCAGACGTCCGGCGGGTTGCTGATCTCGGTAGCCGAGGACGCCGCCGGGGCGGTGCTGCAGCAGGCCCGGGACGCCGGCTTCGCCGCCGCCCTGGTCGGCCGCGTCGAGGCCGGGCCGGCGCGGGTGCGGGTCGCTTGATCCGGCGCACCACGGACCTGGGGCCGGCGGCGCGCGACGCCTACGACGCCCTCATCGACGTGCGCAGCCCTTCGGAGTTCGTCGGGGACCATCTGCCCGGGGCCATCAACCTGCCGGTGCTCGACGACGCCCAGCGGGCCGAGGTCGGGACCGAGTATGTGCAGGGCTCCAAGTTCCTCGCCCGACGGCGTGGCGCGGCGCTGGTCGCCCGCAGCATCGCCGCGCATCTGGAGGGGGCGCTGGGGGATCGCGACGGGTCGTTCCGGCCGCTGGTCTATTGCTGGCGCGGCGGCCAGCGCAGCGGGGCCATGGTCACGGTGATGGACCAGGTCGGCTGGCCGGTGACGGTGCTGGAGGGCGGCTACCAGACCTGGCGGCGTCAGGTGAGGGCCGCCCTGTACGATACGCCGGCGCCCTTGCGGGTCGTCCTGCTCGACGGGCCGACCGGCAGCGGCAAGACGGAGTTGCTGGCCCGGTTGCAGGCGCGGGGGCTGCAGACCCTCGACCTCGAAGCCCTGGCCCGCCACCGTGGGTCGCTGTTCGGCGGTCTGCCTGGCGGCCAGCCGGCCCAGAAGCTGTTCGAGAGCCGGCTCTACGACGCCCTCTGCCGTCTCGACCCGTCGCGGCCTGTTGTGGTCGAGGCCGAGAGCAGTCGCATCGGCGAGCGCGTCGTGCCGCCGTCGCTCTGGGCGGCGATGCAGGCGGCACGGGTGATCGAGCTGTCGGCGCCGGTGGAGGCCCGGGCCCGCTACACGGCGGGCACCTATGCCGAAATCAGCGCCGACGCCCCGGCGTTGGACGACGCCCTGACCCGCCTGCCGCGACACCATGCGAAGGCGGCTGTCGGCGCCTGGCGCGAGCTGGCGCGCCGCGGCGCTTTCGAGGCCCTCGCCGCGGCCCTGATCGAGGCGCACTACGATCCCGCCTACGCCCGCGCCGGCGCCGGGCGCCAGGCCCCTCTGGCGCGGGTGTCGACCGGCGCGCTCGGTCCGGACGATCTCGACGCCGCGGCTGACCGCGTCTCCACGCTGCTGGGCCAAGCCTAGGCCTGCGCCGGCTCCGGTGCGGGGGTCGCCCTGCTCAGTGCCTTCCGGCGACGCCGGCGATCCGGGCGGCGGCGGCGGCGGCCCCGTCCTCCTGCCGCGCCAGATCGCCGAGGCGGGCGGCTGCGGTCCTTGCGGGCGCGTCCTCCAGCAACCGCGCCAGGGTAGCCTCGCCCCGACGCGCGAACGCCGTCCGGCTCAGGGTCAGGCCGGCACCGAGCCGCACCACGCGCGCTGCGTTGTCGTACTGGTCGCCGAGATGCGGCACCACCAGCTGCGGCCGTCCGGCGCGCAGGGCCTGCTGGGTGGTGCCGACCCCGCCCTGGTGCACGATGGCGGCGGCGCGCGGGAACAGCAGGGAATAGGGGGCGTAAGGCAGGGCGAGCGCGTCCGGACCGTCGGCGATCGCGCAGTCGCCCTGCGGCCCGACCAGCAGGATGCTGCGCCGACCCAGGGCGCGGGCCGCCGCCAGTCCCCGCTCGTAGAAGTCTCCGGGGGTGTTCACGGCGGCGCTGCCGAGGGTGAAGACGAGCGGCTCCGGACCGCTTTCCAGAAATGCGTCAAGCGCTTCCGGCAGCACCGACGGGCCCCCGTCGTCGCTGTCGTAGGCGGCGTAGCCGACGACCTCGAACGTCGCCGGCGCGCCCGGCTGACGCGGGGAAAGCAGGGGCGAGTACAGGCCGAGCGCCAGATCGGCGTGGCGCAGGGCGTCGAAGAAGATGTCGCCAGGGGACGGCGGGGCGCCCAGCTCGGCCCGGACCCGGTCGATGCGGCGGGTCCACGCCGCTGTCGTCTGGCGGGCGATCGCAAGGGTCAGGCGGTTGATCGCCAGCTGCAGCCCACCCCGCGCCGGGGCCAGCCAGGGGGCGGCCGGCAGCTTCGGCGGGTCGAACACCGAGAACACCGTGGTCGGCTGCAGGGCGATGGAGACGAACGGCTTGCCCAGAACCTCCGCCGCGATGCGGGCGCCCACAGCGAAGGACAGGCCCGCGACGATGTCGGCGTCGCGGCTGGCCTCGATCAATTGCCGCGTGCTCTTGCCGGCGTAGGCCAGCATGATGTTCTCGAACAGGAACCGGTCCGAGCGGGCGATGCGCGCGGTCAGCTGCGCGAGGTCGAGGCCGGTGTCGGCCTCCAGCCGCGCGATGCTGGGGCCAACCTCGCGGAACGTCAGCCCTTCGGCCTCGATCTTGGCCCGGTAGTCCACCGAGGTGGCGACCACCGCCGTCAGGCCGCGCGCCTGCAGGGCCATACCGACCGCAATGACCGGGTGGATGTCCCCGAGGGAGCCGCCGGTCGCCAGGATGACGCGGCGGCTCCGGTTCATCAGGCGTAGGCCTGCACCGGCTTCACATCCAGCTCGCCGGCCTTGATGGCGGCGATGGCGCGCGCCGCAGCGTCGGCCCCCGAGGCGGTGGTGTAGTAGGGGATCTTCATCATCAGGGCCGAGCGCCGGATGGAGAAGCTGTCCGACAGGGACTGCCTGCCCTCGGTGGTGTTGAAGACTAGCTGCACCTCGCCGTTCTTCATGGCGTCGACGATGTGCGGGCGGCCTTCCAGCACCTTCTTGACCAGCCCGACCTCAAGCCCTTGCGCCGTCAGCCAGGCGTGGGTGCCGGCGGTGGCGATCAGGCTGAAGCCCTGGGCCAGCAGGGTCCGGGCGGCGTCGAGGATGAACGGCTTGTCGTCGTCCTTGACCGAGATGAAGGCGCAGCCGGACGTCGGCAGTTTCGTGCCCCCGCCGATCTGGCTCTTGGCGAAGGCGCGGGCGAAGGCGGGCCCGAGATCGGCCTCGCCCTCGCGACGGAAGTCCAGCCCCATGACCTCGCCGGTCGAGCGCATCTCCGGGCCCAGCACCGTGTCGACATTGGCGAAGCGGGCGAAGGGGAAGACCGCCTCCTTGACGGCGATGTGGTCCAGCGAGCGGTCCGTGAGGCCGAAGGACGCCAGCGGCTCGCCGGCCATGACCTTGGCGGCGATGGCGGCGACCGGCGCGCCCATGGTCTTGGCGACGAAGGGCACCGTGCGGCTGGCGCGCGGATTGACCTCCAGCACGAAGATGCGCGGAGCGTCCGAGTGCGGCTCCTCGATGGCGAACTGCACGTTCATCAGGCCGCGCACCTTCAGGGCGCGGGCCATCGCCTCGGTCTGGCGCTTGAGCTCAGCGACGATCTCCGGGCGCAGCGAATGCGGCGGCATGGAACAGGCGCTGTCGCCCGAGTGCACCCCGGCCTCCTCAATGTGCTCCAGTACCCCGGCCACGAACACCGTGTCGTCGTCGCACAGGGCGTCGACGTCGACCTCGGTGGCGCGGTTCAGATAGTGGTCGATCAGCACCGGGTCGTCGCCGGAGACTTGCATGGCCTCGTGGACATAGCGGTCCAGCTGCTCGCGGTCGTGGACGATCATCATGCCGCGGCCGCCCAGCACATAGGAGGGGCGCAGCACGACCGGATAGCCGACCTGTTCGGCCTTCTCCGCGGCCTCTTCCGCCGAGCGGGCCAGGGCGTTCGGCGGCTGCTTCAGGCCGATGGCCTGGAGCATCTGCTGGAAGCGCTCGCGGTCCTCGGCCAGGTCGATGGAGTCGACGCTGGTGCCGAGGATCGGCACGCCGTCCGCCTCCAGCGCATGGGCCAGCTTCAGCGGCGTCTGGCCGCCGAACTGCACCACCACGCCGATCAGGTCCCCGGTCGAGCGCTCGACGTCGATCAGCTCCAGCACGTCCTCGGCCGTCAGCGGCTCGAAATAGAGGCGGTCGGAGGTATCGTAGTCGGTCGAGACGGTCTCGGGGTTGCAGTTGACCATGATCGATTCGACGCCGATGTCGGCGAAGGCGAAGGCCGCGTGGCAGCAGCAGTAGTCGAACTCGATGCCCTGACCGATTCGGTTGGGGCCGCCGCCGAGGATGATGGCCTTGCGGCGCATCGACGGCGCCGCCTCGCAGGCGGGGACCTGGCCCAGCGCCCCGGTCTCGTAGGTCGAGTACATGTAGGCCGTGGCCGAGGCGAACTCGGCGGCGCAGGTATCGATGCGCTTGAACACCGGCCGGACGCCGAGGGCGCGCCGCGCATTCCGGACCTGCTCTTCCGTGACGCCGGTCAACTTCGCGATGCGGGCGTCCGAGAACCCCTTGGACTTCAGACGCCGTAACTCCATGGCCGTCGTCACATCGCTCCCTTCCCCCTTGATGGGGGAAGGGCCGGGGTTGGGGGTGACACAGGTGGAGGATTTGTCCGCAGCAGCGACAGCTTCCGCCGACGGGGCCACCTCTATCCCAACCCTTCCCCCATCAAGGGGGAAGGGCTTGAGCCCCGGCAGACCCTTGACCCGCAGGTGGCCCTCCTCGCGCACCAGGTCCGCGATCTGGCGCAGGAACCAGGGCTCGTAGGCGCAGGCGGCCTCGACCTCCTCGACGGTCAGGCCGTGGCGGAAGGCCTGGGCGATGACGCGGATGCGGTCCGGCGTCGGCTGGCCCAGCGCCCGGATCACCGCGGCGCGGGCGGAGGCGTCGTCCTCGGCCCCGGCGACGCCGTCGATCTCGATCTCGTCGAAGCCGGTCAGGCCGGTCTCCAGCCCGCGCAGGGCCTTCTGCATCGACTCCTGGAAGGTCCGGCCGATGGCCATGACCTCGCCGACCGACTTCATCGAGGTGGTCAGATAGGGCTCCGACCCCGGATACTTCTCGAAGGCGAAGCGCGGGATCTTGGTGACGACATAGTCGATCGACGGCTCGAAGCTGGCCGGTGTCACCTGGGTGATGTCGTTCTGCAGCTCGTCGAGGGTGTAGCCCACGGCCAGACGGGCGGCGACCTTGGCGATCGGGAAGCCGGTGGCCTTGGACGCCAGGGCTGAGGAACGCGACACCCGCGGGTTCATCTCGATGACGACCATGCGGCCGTCCTTCGGATTGATCGCCCACTGGACGTTGGAGCCGCCGGTCTCGACGCCGATCTCGCGCAGCACGGCGATCGAGCCCGACCGCATGCGCTGGTACTCCTTGTCGGTCAGGGTCAGGGCCGGGGCGACGGTGATCGAGTCGCCGGTGTGCACCCCCATCGGGTCCACGTTCTCGATCGAGCAGACGATGATGCAGTTGTCCGCCCGGTCGCGGACCACCTCCATCTCGTACTCCTTCCAGCCGAGCACGGACTCCTCGACCAGCACCTCGGTGGTGGGCGACAGGTCGAGGCCGCGCTCCACGATCTCGCGGAACTCCTCGACATTGTAGGCGATGCCGCCGCCGGTGCCGGCGAGAGTGAAGGACGGGCGGATGATGGCCGGCAGGCTGACCATCTCCAGCGCCTCCATGCCTTCCTCAAGCGTATGGCAGGCGCGCGAGCGCGGGCTTTCAAGCCCGAGCCGGTCCATGGCGTCGCGGAACTTCTGGCGGTCCTCCGCCTTGTCGATGACCTCGGCCTTCGCCCCGATCATCTCGACCCCGTGCCGCGCGAGGGCACCGGAGGCCTCCAGCGCCAGCGCGGTGTTCAGCGCCGTCTGGCCGCCCATGGTGGGCAGCAGGGCGTCGGGCTTCTCCCTGGCGATGATCTTCTCGACGATCTCCGGCGTGATCGGCTCAATGTAGGTCGCGTCGGCGATCTCCGGATCGGTCATGATCGTGGCCGGGTTCGAGTTGACCAGGATCACCCGGTACCCCTCAGCTTTCAGCGCCTTGCAGGCCTGGACCCCCGAATAGTCGAACTCGCACGCCTGGCCGATGACGATGGGGCCGGCGCCGATGATCAGGATGGAGGAAATGTCGGTCCGCCTCGGCATGGGTCCTGATCTTTCTCGCGCGCGCGACCCCGGCGCGCGTCGAGGGGGAGGCGCGATCCGGGGGCGGATGGGTTTGTCGGCTAAGCGGCCCGTTTAGAGGGAACCGGACCCGGCCACAAGCGCCGCCCGCGCCCCGGGCCGAATGCGGGGCGACCGGCGGCTCGCCGGCCCCCGGGGACACCCGCAGTTGCCGCAGGGCCGGGCGTCAGCCTTACGCCTGCCGGGCTCTGCGGAGGCGGCCTTGCGTGGCCGGTAGCTTTGTGGAGATCGGCGACGCCCGAGCCTTAACGAAAAGGGGCGGCCCGTGGGCCGCCCCTTCCGTCTCCGACAGCGGTGTCCGGTCAGTAGCGGCTGACCAGGCGGACGAAGAAGCTGCGGCCGACCGCCGAGACCGGGGTCGCGACCGCGGCGATGAACGGCTCCTCGTTGGTCAGGTTGCTGACCCCGAAAGTCAGGGTCTGCTGCTCGGTCACGTCCCAGCGCACCGACGCGTCGTGGATCCAGATCTTGTCCGCGAAGGCGATGGTGAAGTTCTGGGCGTTTTCGATCTCCACCCCCGGCAGGGCCTGTTTGCTCATGTACTGGTGGCCGGTGTTGAAGGTGAAGTCGCCGATGCTCCAGCGGAGGCTGGCGTTGAGGGCCAGCTCCGGGTTGTTGAGCTCGAGTTTCTGCGGGTTCGGCTGGTTCGGATCGGTGGCGAACGGGAAGTTGTTGCGATCTTCCACGTGGGTGCCGCCGACCGACAGGCCGACATCGCCCCAGGACGGCCGTCCGAAGTCAGCGAAGTCGAAACCGTAGCTGACGTTGAAGTCGATGCCCGAGGCCTCGAGACCGGCGAAGTTCAGCTGCGAGCTGGTGATCGAGTTGAAGCCGAGGAAGGTCGGCGACGTGGCGTTGCGGTTCCGGGTGAACTGGCTGCAGAACACGCTCTGCAGATTGGGTCCGTCATAACAGCTGTCGACGATGTCCTGCGCCGACACGGCCGAGATCGCATCGTCGATCTCGATGTTCCAGTAGTCGACGGTCACCGACAGGCCCGGAATGAAGCGCGGCTGCAGCACCACGCCGTAGGTCAAGCTCGTGGACTCTTCCTCCTGCAGGTTCGGGTTACCCCCGGTGCGGCCGGCGAACTGGCTGGTCAGGGGGTCAGTGTACCCGGCCGGGATGCCGTCGGCGCGGCAGTTGGCCAGACGGTTGGCCGGGTTCGGCCCGAGACGGATGTTGTTCTCGTCGCAGGGATCGATCGGCCGCGCGTTGAAGGTCGTGATCGGCGAGAAAAGCTCGGAGATGTTGGGGGCCCGGACGGTCTGGGCCTGACCGCCGCGGAAGCGGATGTCCGGGATCGGCGACCAGACGAGATCGTACTTCCAGGTGCTGGTCGAATCGATGGTCGAGTACTCGCCGGCTCGTGCGGCGGCCGTCAGGGTCAGCTCATGGGCGAATGGCAGGTTCGCCAGCAGCGGCACGCGCACTTCGGCGAAGACTTCGGTGACGTCGAATTCGCCGCTGACGTCGGCCACGGTGCGGCTTTCGAAGTTGAAGCCCTGGTTGACGAAGTCATCCGCGTCGAAGTCGCTCTTCTCCTCGCGGTACTCGCCGCCCACGGCGAAGCTGACCGGCCCGCCGGGCAGTTCGAACAGCCCCGAGGAATCGCCGGTGAGGACGCCGGTCAGGACCGTCTGCTCGATCGTGAAGACATCGACGGCCGAGTAGTCGAGGAAGGCGAGGGCTTCCGGGCTGGCGCGGTTCAGGCCGAACAGGTTCAGCGGGCGGCACGCCGAGCCGGCACCCGGGGTGAAGGTGTTGAACGGGATGGTCCCGCCCGGGTTCGGGCCGAGCTGGCCCTTGCGGGGCAGGGCAGACGGATTGAGGGTCGAGCGGCAGACGATCTCGCCATTCGGGGCCCTCACGGCGTCGATCGCCGCGAAGAAGCGATCCTCGAGGCGGGTCTTGCCGGAGGATTCGCCTTCCGTGCGGCCGTAGTTCAGCGACAGGTCGTAGGACAGGTTCCAGCCGAGGTCGCCGCGCGCGCCGAACACCACACGGTAGGTCTGGCGCTCGTCGTGGATCGCGGGGTCGAACAGATCCGTGTGGTCGCGGCCAAGCAGGACCTTGGCGACGCTGGCGATCGAGGGATCGGCCGCGATCTCCGCGTTGATGATCTGGCGGATTTCCGTCGGGATGAACGGGTTGTCCAGCGAGATCGGGATCGAGTCGTCGAAGGTATTGTAGGGGTTGTAGCTGGTGGCGTCGGTCAGCACGACCTTCAGCTCGGCGTAGGGCTGGAAGGCCTCGGACACCTCGTAATTGAGGAACAGGTTGGCCGAGAACTGGCGCTCGTCCGGCACCAGCGACTGGCCGTTGAAGGTCTGGGGCGCGCCGTCGCCGCCCGACTGGTTGATGCCGCCGGCATAGACGCCGTCGACGAAGGGACGCACCTGGCCGGTCACCGGATCGATGACATAGCAGCCGAAGCCTTCGCGGCCGGCGCGGCTCTGGTTACAGTCGTTAACCCCGTTACGGTCGAGGTCCTGGAAGGTCGAGAGGAATCGGGCCGGAGCCGAGAAACCGCTGCCGTCGGTGTCGAAGCCGATCAGGCCGCTGGTGCTGGAGACGTCGAAGGTCGGACGATTGATGAAGGCGCGAGCCTTCGCCGCTCGCGCCCGCGCCACCAGCGCCGGATCGGTGTTGGCGAAGCGCGGGTCCGTGCCCACGAGAATCGTCCGGCCCAGCGCACGCGCGCCCGGCGGCAGCGGGTCGCCCTGCTGGAAGAACAGCTCCGGGTTCGGGTAGTCGTCGGCGAGGAAGTTGTCGCGGGTGATGTCGCGGTCGCCATAGAAGACTGCCCGGCGGTCGTAACCCTCCAGCGCCAGGGTCACATTGCCGCGACCGCCGGCGAAGTTGCGGCCGAACAGGGCGGAGCCGAACAGCTCTTCGCCGTCGCCCTCGCCGGACATGCCGGCCTGGAAGGTGTATTCGTGGCCTTCGAAATCATTCTTCAGGATGAAGTTGACGACGCCTGACACGGCATCCGAGCCGTAGATGGCCGAGGCCCCGCCGGTCAGAAGGTCGACCCGCTCGATCAGGCCTGACGGGATGGAGCCGATGTCGACGGCCGCCGAGCCGGGAACCCCCGCCACATGGCGGCGGCCGTTGACCAGCACGAGGGTCCGGTTGTTTCCGAGGCCACGAAAGTCGAGCGTCGCCTGGGTGCCGTTGGCCTGGGCCGAGCTGGTCGAGCTGAGCAGGGCGGGCAGGGTGTCCAGAAGGTCGGCGATCGCGACAGTGCCCTGGGCCGCGATCACTTCGCTGCTCACCACCTGGACCGGCTGGGCGGCTTCAAGCGCCGTACCCGTGCTGAGGCGCGACCCGGTGATGACGATCTCCTCGACCTCGGTCGCCTCCTGGGCCAGTGCAGCGCCTGCCGAAAAGGCAGCCAAGGTGGCGACCGCGGCTCCCGTGAGGAGTTTCTTGCGGCGCAGGCCCAGGCACGGTTTGTTGGCAGACATTATTGACCCCCCAAACGGTTGTTTCGATATAATCGAGATCGTCCGGTGAGCGTCATGCGATAGCAAGAGCGCGGCTGTTATTCAGCGCAAATCGGGTGTGTGCTGCGGCGCATTTGACACAGTTTGGCCATCGAGCAGACACGTCAACCGGGCGCGACCCCGTCCAGCCAGGCCGGGGCGTCGGCGAGGGTCCCGAGCGCAGCATAGCGCGGATGCCCCTCCGGCGCGTCGGCAAGCTCGTGGGCCCAGGTGACCACATAGGGGACGTGGGCGGCCCAGGCACCCGCCTCCAGCGCCGGCAGCACGTCCGACCGCATGGAGTTGCCGATCATCGCCGCCTCCCCGGCGCCGCTGCCGTGGCGGGCGAACACCCGGCCGTAGGTGTAGCACGTCTTCTCCGAGACGATCTCCACCGCGGCGAAGAGGTCACCGAGCCCGGAGGCTGCCAGCTTGCGCTCCTGGTCCAGCAGGTCGCCCTTGGTGATCAACACCAGCCGGTAGCGTTCGGACAGGGCGGCGAGGGCAGCCTCGACCCCGGACAGGGGCTCTACCGGATGGGCCAGCATGTCGCGTCCGGCGGCGAGGATGTCGCGGATCACGGCGGGATCGACCCGCCCGTCGGTCAGCTCCATGGCCGTCTCGATCATCGACAGGGTGAACCCCTTCACCCCGTATCCATAGAGACGGAGGTTGCGCCGCTCGACCTCGGCCAGACGCGCCTCGATCAGCGCCGGGTCGGCCGCCTCGGCCAGCAGCTCGGCGAAGCGGGCATGGGTCATGCGGAAGATGGTCTCGTTGTGCCAGAGGGTGTCATCGGCATCGAGGCCGACAGTGGTGATCGGCATAGGCGGCTCCGGGGCGGGGAGCGGCGGCATGACGCGCCCCCCGCATGCGGTCAAGGCGGGGCGATCAGCCGCGTTGTTCCCGGCCATCCCGGAGAGCTAGGCGGGAGCAGGCTTGAGGAGGCAGGACCATGGGCTCAGGGTTGGCGTTGGTGGTGGGAGCGTCCGGCGGTGTCGGGGCGGCGGTCCTTGATCAGCTGCGCGCGGCCGCACGTTTCGGCAGGGTGCACGGGGTATCCCGGGCCGTCGACGGTCTCGACATCACCGACGAAGCCTCCGTGGCCGCACTTGCAGCGCGGCTGTCGGACGGGCCGCCGCTCGAGCTGGTTTTCGTGGCGACCGGCGTGCTGCATGACGGCTTCGAGCCCGAGCGCAGCTTCAAGGCGCTGGAGGCGGCGCATCTGCGCCGGGATTTCGAGGTCAACGCCCTGGGGCCGGCGCTGCTGGCGCGTCATCTGATCCCGCTGTTGCCGCGCGACCGCCGCGCGCTGTTCGTGGCTCTGTCGGCCCGGGTGGGCTCGATCGGGGACAACCGCCTGGGCGGCTGGCACAGCTACCGCGCCTCCAAGGCCGCTCTGAACATGATCCTGAAGACGCTCGCGGTCGAGCTGGCCCGCACCCATCCGCAGGCGGTCGTGGCCGGCCTGCACCCCGGCACCGTCGACACCGACCTGTCGAAGCCATTCCAGCGTGGCGTGACACCGGAAACGCTGTTTACCCCGGAGCAGTCGGCGACCCATCTGCTGGCGGTGCTTGACGGCCTGCAGCCGGCGGATTCCGGTGGCGTCTTCGCCTGGGACGGTGCGCGCGTCCCGGAATAGCCGCAAAGGCCGTCTCATGCGTTGACCCGGTCGACCGGCCCCTGTAGCGGAGCGACCGTTTGCCCGCCCCCGCGCCGCCACAAGGAGTCCGTCCATGACAGCCAGACTGATTGAGGGGGCGACCGGGGTGCTGGTGCTGGCGGACGGGACCGTGTTCCAGGGCCGCGGCGCGGGCGCTGTCGGCCAGGCGCTCGGCGAGGTGGTCTTCAATACAGCCATGACCGGCTACCAGGAGATCCTGACCGACCCCAGCTACATGAGCCAGATCCTGGCCTTCACCTTTCCCCACGTCGGCAATGTCGGGGTCAATCTCGAGGATCTGGAGCAGATCGGCGGCGGGGCAGAGACCTCGGCTCGCGGAGCTGTCTTCCGGGATCTGCCGACCGCCCCGGCCAACTGGCGCGCCGACGACAGCTTTGATGCCTGGATGACGCGCCGCGGCGTGGTCGCCGTGGCCGGCATCGATACTCGCGCCCTGACCCAGGCCATCCGCGACAGGGGCGCGCCGCACGCGGTCATCGCCCACGACCCCGAGGGTCGCTTCGACCTCGACGCCCTCGTGGCCGACGCGCGGGGCTGGGCGGGTCTGGTCGGGCTGGACCTGGCCAAGCTGGCCTCGACCCTGCAGAGTTTCGAGTGGGACGAGGGGCTATGGGACTGGCCGGCGGGCTATCCTCGCGTCGACGCCACGGGCAAGTCGATCGTGGTCGTGGACTATGGCGTCAAGCGCAACATCCTGCGCGCCCTGGCCTCGACCGGGGTGAAGATCGCCGTCGTGCCGGCCACGACGACAGCCGAGGAGATCCTCGGCCGCAAACCGGATGGCGTGGTCCTGTCCAACGGTCCGGGTGATCCGGCAGCGACGGGCACCTACGCCGTGCCCGAGATCCGCAAGCTGGTCGACAGCGGCAAGCCAGTGTTCGGCATCTGCCTTGGCCACCAGATGCTGGCCATCGCGCTGGGCGCAAGGACCGTGAAGATGGCCCAAGGCCATCACGGGGCCAACCACCCGGTCAAGGACCTGACCACAGGCAAGGTCGAAATCGTGTCGATGAACCACGGCTTCACCGTGGACCGCGAAAGTCTGCCGGAAGCGGTGATCGAGACCCACGTCAGCCTGTTTGACGGCACCAACTGCGGGATCGCCCTGAAAGACCGGCCGGTGTTCAGCGTCCAGCATCACCCCGAGGCCTCACCGGGGCCGACGGACAGCCTCTATCTGTTCCAGCGCTTCGCCGATTCGATGAACGGGGCAAAGGTCGAAAGATGACCCGGTCGCCCTATCTGGACTGGCTGTCGCGGGTGGTGCGGCCGACTGCAAACCTTGGAGATCGCAAGACGACATCGCGGGGCGATCTCGTCCTCGGTTACGCCACCGGATACGGCGTCGAGCATATTGAGGCGTTCGTGCGTTCCCTGAGGGCCTGTTACGACGGCCCGGCAGCACTGGTTGTGGACCCGGTCCCGGCCGTTTTGGCCTTTCTGGCCGAGCAGCGGATCGAGGCCATCTTTCCGCAGGACGCTGGCGGCTGGACCCCGGAGCCAGTGGTGCGGCGTTTCGCGGCCTATGCGGACATTCTGGCCGGGCGACCCGGACTTGGCGCGGTTTTCTTGACCGACGTGCGCGACGTCATGTTCCAGGCTTCGCCGTTCGAGACGCCGGTCTCACGTCTCGAGGTCTTCGTCGAAAGCGAGACGGTCGCGATGGTTGACCATGCTTTCCAGATAAAGCACCTGCGGGCGCTCGTGGGACGACCCTTGGCGCAGCACCTTGAAGACCGGCGTTGCATCTGTGCGGGGACCATCGCCGGGCCGGCGGTCGATTTGTTGAGGCTATGCCGACTTCTATTGTGGCTGGGTGCAATTCCACGTTCTGCTGTCGGTGGCGGCTTCGGCGTCGACCAGGCATCCTTGGCGGTAGCGGTCCGCTATGGCCTGGTCGACGCGCAGGTCGAGGACAACTATCGCCGTGTGGCCACCCTTGGGCGTCAGCTGGACGGCATCCGCGTCGAAAATGGTCTCATCGTCAACGCTGATGGCACGGTCAGTCCTGTGGTGCACCAATATGACCGGCACCCAGAACTTATGGCTCTGGTTCGCAGCCGCTGGAGCCATGAATCGCCGGATCGGGTCAAGACGGGCGAGCAGGGGGCGCGTCGCGCCTGGAGCAAGTTGGTGCACTCACTGGCCAGGCGGACGCCCGAGCCTCGCTGAGGTTTCAGGCGCGCGCGGGGTGAGCGAACTGGTGCCAGCGCCACGCGCTTTCGATAACGGTTTGCAGGTCAGAGCGTGTGGGCCGGAAGCTCAGTTCCCGCTGGACCCTACTGGCGTCGGCGCGGGCACTGTCGGCCAGGCGCTCGGCGAGGTGGTCATCGCCGACGCCAGGGGGCGAGATCATCTGTGGGTAAGGTCGGGTCGATCTGCTAAGGGGCAGGCGTCTGAGCGGAGACCCGGCATGTGCAGACCCGGCGTGATCCTGATGGCAGCCCTGGCTGCGGTTGCCATGGGCCTTGGCGGCTGTGTCGGCATGAGCCGGAATCCCTATGCACCGGAGGCGCGGACGGGGGCTGTCCCGCGCGGCTTCGTCCTTGATCAGGCCGAGCCCCTGCGATTCTTCAACGACGACCTCGACCGGGTCGCCTTCTTCGAGGCCGAACTGGCGCAGGGGCTCGAGGTGGGCCCTGACGGCCGGTTCGACGTCCTCGCCCTGTCGGGCGGCGGGGCCAACGGGGCCTTCGCCGCCGGCGTGGTCAACGGCTGGACCGAAGCTGGCACGCGACCCGACTTCGAGGTCGTGACGGGCGTGTCCACCGGAGCCCTGGCGGCCCCGTTCGTGTTCCTTGGCCCGGACTGGGACGACGCGCTGGCCGAGGCCTATATCGGTGGCGCGGCGGATGGCCTGCTTCGGCCGCGCGGGTTCGGCGTGTTCTTCGGCTCCGGTGTGTTCCGTGACGCCCCGCTGCGACGGCTCGTCGAGCGCTATGTGGACGAAGCCATGCTCGCCGCTATCGCCGCGGAGCATCGCAAGGGTCGCACCCTGCTGGTGGTCACCACCGATCTCGACGCCCTGCGCGGCGTCAGTTGGGACATGGGGATCATCGCCGCCCACGGCGGTCCCGAGGCGATCAAGCTGTTCCGCGAGGTGCTGGTCGCCTCGGCCAGCGTGCCGGGCGTGTTTCCGCCGGTCATGATCCCCTCCGGCAACGGGGCTGTCGAGTTCGAGGAAATGCATGTCGATGGCGGGGTCACGACGCCGTTCCTCGGCCTTCCGGAGGCCATGTGGTCGCTTGAGGATCCGTCCGGGCATCTCCGGGGTGCCCGGCTGCACGTGATCGTCAACGGCAAGCTGTCGCCCGTGTTCAACGTCACCCTCGACACGCCCCAGGATGTGCTTGAGCGGTCGGTGGATGCATTGCTGCGCGGCGCGTTGATATCAGCGCTGGCTGGCAACCGCGCCTTCGCCCAGCGTAACGGGATCCAGTTCCGCTATGCCGCGATCCCCGACGACCTGGATGCTGACTCGCTGAGTTTCCGTACCGAAAGCATGCGGCGGGTGTATGAGGCGGGTCGGCAGGGTGCCCTGAGGGGCGATATCTGGCGCTAGCTGTTCCGGAGAGGTTCGATGTCGATGCTTTTGTCCCTGTTCGCCGTGGCCGTGCTCCAGGGCGCTCCCCAGGAGGCCGCGGCGCGCTCCGAGCTCCTGCAGCGGCTGGTCGCCTGCAGCGCCGAGGTGGTCGACTCTGCCCGGCTGGTCTGTCTCGACGCGGCCGCAGCGGCGCTGGACGCGGCCGAGCGCAGCGGCGAAGTGACGGTGGTCGACCGCGAGCAGGTCCGCGCCGCCCGCCGCAGTCTGTTCGGCATCGAGGGAGGCGACCTCAACATCTTCCGCGGGCGGGGCGGGGACGAGGCGAAGGACGCGACCCTCGAGACGCGGCTGGACTCAGCCGGCCAGGGACGCGACGGCTGGCGCTTTACGCTCCAGGACGGCTCGGTCTGGCGCCAGATCGACGACGAGCCGCTGCGGGTGACCCCCCGCGCCGGCCAGCCAGTGACCATCCGGCGCGGGACGATCGGCAGCTACCTGCTCAGCGTCGACGGCGCTCGCTCGCTGCGCGTCCGCCGCGAGCGCTGAGACGCGATTTGCGCTACATAGACCCGTGCGGTTCGACGAGCGATACATAGAGGAGTTGAAGGGCCGGCTACGGCCGTCCGAAGTGATCGGGCGGACCGTCAAGCTGAAGCGGCAGGGACGCGAATGGGTCGGCCTCAGCCCCTTCACCAAGGAGAAGTCGCCCAGCTTCTTCGTAAATGACGACAAGGGCTTCTTCCACGACTTCTCGTCGGGCAAGCACGGCGACATCATCAGCTTCTTGCAGGAGACCGAGCGGCTAAGCTTCGTCGAGGCAGTCAGCCGGTTGGCCGGGGAGGCCGGCATGGCCCTGCCAGCCGAGGACCCCGAGGCCGCCGAGCGCGAGCAGAAGCGCCAGGGCCTGGCTGACTGGCTGGGCCTGGCCCAGAAGTGGTTCGCTGCCAACCTCCGCCGCTCGGCCGGGGTGGCGACCCGGGACTATCTGGCCCGCCGCGGCCTGCCAGAGGACCAGTGGGAGCGCTTCGGCCTCGGTTACGCCCCGAATGACCGCGAGGGACTGAAGAGCGCGCTCGTCCAGCGCGGCGCGCGCCCCGGGGACCTGGTCGAGGCGGGCTTGCTGATCGCGCCGGAGGGCGGCGGCGCGCCCTACGATCGGTTCCGCGACCGGCTGATGTTCCCGATCCTCGACGCCCGGGGCCGCATCGTCAGCTTCGGCGGCCGGGCGATGAACCCCGACGACCGGGCCAAGTATCTGAACGGGCCGGAGAGTCCGCTCTTCCACAAGGGCGCGACCCTCTACGGCCTGCCCGAGGCGCGGCGTATTCTCGGGGCCGCCTCGAACAGCGACCAGGCCCTGATTGTGGTGGAGGGCTATATGGACGTCATCGCCTGCCAGCGGGCGGGGCTGCCCGCGGTCGCGCCCATGGGCACGGCCCTGACCGAGGAGCAGATGGCGGTGCTGTGGCGCGTGTCGTCCGAGCCGGTGCTGTGCTTCGATGGCGACGCCGCCGGCCTGCGCGCCGCCTATCGCGCCGTGGAGCGGGCCCTGCCGCTGCTGAAGCCGGATCGAACATTTAGCTTTGCCATGCTGTCGGGAGGCATGGATCCGGATGATCTGTTGCGCGAAAAGGGAGCCAGTGCGCTGCGGGATGCGATGGCCGCGACCAAGCCATTCGCTCGTGTACTATTCGAAAAGGAGGTCGCGGCGGCTGGGCCGCTGGACCGGCCGGAGCGCGAAGCAGGTCTTCTGGCGAGTCTTCGGAAAAGCGCGGCCTCAATAGGCGATCCAGATCTTTCCCGGACGTACAAGGACTACTTGGTCGGTGCGTTTTTCCAGCTCGTTCGTCCATCGGAAGTGGAGCGAAGTCAAGCTAACAAAACCATCTACAGGGACCGTAAAGCGCGCCAGACGCTAAACGTCCTCGATGCAACACCAGAAGCAAAAGCCGCAGCGGTTCTTTTGTCGACTGCTCCGCCGCCGCTCGTGTCAGCAGTCGTCAATGGGCTGATAGCTTATCCAGATGTTGTTCAGGCCCATGCTGAGCTGTTAACAACACGTGCTATTGGCGATGCTGATCTGAGCCGCATGATCAATGACCTGGTGAGCTTGACTTATGACAGAGCAGCATTCGGGTCGGGTCTGCTTCGTTCGCGTCTGATCGCCCTTGGCCACGAGGCGACGCTCCGGCGCGTCGATCGAACCGCGCCCTTGGCTCATGCGCCTTTCTCATCACAAGACGCGCTGCCGGATCAGGCGCGCGCCGACCTGACAAAGGCGGTCGAATTTCTCGTCAGGCAACTAGCTTTGAGCCGCGCGCTTGAGGAGTTGAAGCGAGACGACGACTTTGACCCGAAGCTGTTCCTGGGTGCATTCAATCAGCTGAAAGCTGAGCGCGACGCATTGGACCGCCAAATCAAGTCGGCAGAGATTTGGGACTCCGCGACCATCCACTGATTGTCCATTACGTGGATCGGCAGTACATTTCTGGTCATGGACGCATCCAAGCCGGTTCGGGTGACGCGTGATGGGGACCATCAGGTGGTTCATCTCCCGGCCGACGTGACCGCGCCCGAGGCCGCCGTGGTGCGGCGGGACGGCGAGCGGTTGATCATCGAACCCGCACGGCGGGGGGCGAGCTGAAGAGCTTGCTGGAGATCTGGGCGACCGAGGCTCCGCTTGGCGAACACGAGCGCCTGCCTCCGGCGTCGAGATCTGCGCCCCGACCCTTCCGTCTCTGACGGTGTACCTGCTCGATACCAACGCCCTGTCGGCCATCATTCACGATCCGGCCGGCCGCGTGGCGCAACGTCTGGCCCTCGTCGGAGCAGAGCAGGTCTGCACCAGCGTCATTGTCGCCGCGGAGCTGCGATACGGAGCGGAGCGCCGCGGGGCGCCGAGGTTGACGCAGCGGGTGCAGGACCTCCTCGGCCTGATCAACGTCCGGGCGCTCGAAGCGCCGGCGAACCAGATCTAAGGGCGGCTGCGCGCCGGCCTTGAGCGGGACGGGCAGGTGATTGGCGACCACGACCTCCTGATCGCCGCCCATGCGCTGGTGCTTGGCATGTGTGTTGTCACGGATAACGTCAGCGAGTTCGCGCGCGTCCCCGACCTGCGTGTGGAGAACTGGCAGCGGATGACATGAGCGGGCAATCGCTTGACTCTTCGGGACTCCGCCGCCATCTGGCCCAATCGGGTCATGGCGTCCTGTTGCGTGAGGTCGAGAAGGCGGCGGCAAAGTCCGGCGCGCCTTTCCTGGCTGCAGACAAGCCCCTCGCCGAGGCGCGGACCCTTTGGTCGCAGGCGTTCGATGCGTTGACGCGCGTCGCGACGCTGGAGTCAGCCCTGGAAGCGGTCAAGGCCGCGACCGGGGAGGATGACACGTTCCGGCGGCTGAAGGCCGAGCGGGACGCGCTTCGCCGTGCGATCAAGACCGGAAACATTTGGGATCTGTCCGCGGGCCGGTAACCCCGGCGAGGGTGGACAGATCAAGCGGCGGATCAACCCCGCCCGGAGACGAATACGGAATGACTGCCCAAACCGAGACGCCGGACGTCGAGACCGCCCAGGACGGTCCGCTGCTCGATCTGACTGACGCCGGCGTCAAGAAGTTCATCAAGCAGGCCAAGGCCCGCGGCTACGTCACCATGGACGAGCTGAACAAGGTGCTGCCGTCCGAGGAGGTCACCCCTGACCAGATCGAGGACACCCTCGCCATGTTGTCGGAGATGGGGGTCAACGTCGTCGAGGCCGAGGAAGACGGCCAGGAGGCGGCCGGCGGCGAGGTGGCGGAGCGCGCCGACACGGCCGTGGCCGAAACCGAATCCAAGCCCGCTTTCGACCGCACCGACGACCCGGTGCGCATGTATCTGCGCGAGATGGGCTCGGTCGAGCTGCTCAGCCGTGAGGGCGAGATCGCCATCGCCAAGCGCATCGAGGCCGGACGCGACGCCATGATCTCCGGTCTGTGCGAAAGCGCCCTGACCTTCGAGGCCATCATGGTCTGGCGCGAGGAGCTGACCAACAACCGCATCCTGCTGCGCGAGGTCGTCGATCTCGACGCCACCTACGGGGTGATGCACCCTGCGGCCCCGCCGGGCGAGACTGGGGAGGAGGACGAGGCGGACGGCGAGGCCGAGGCGGCCGAAACGCCGGAAGGCGATGATGACGACGACGATTTCGACGATGGCGGCGGCCTGTCGATCTCGGCCATGGAGGCCGAGCTGCGCGACGGCGTCATGGAGGTGCTGGACGGCGTCGCCGCCGACTTCGGTGCCTTCCGCCGGCTGCAGGACAAGCTGGTCGAGGCGCGGCTGAAGGGCGAGGCCCTCTCGGCCAAGGACCAGAAGGCCTATCATGCCTTGTCGCGGTCCATCTCGGACCGTCTCAAGACCCTGAAGCTGAACAACGCCCGGATCGAGGCGCTGGTCGAGCAGCTCTACGCCATCAACAAGCGGCTGATCGGCCTCGAGGGCCGGCTGCTTCGTCTGGCCGACAGCTACGGCATCTCGCGGCCGGAGTTCCTCAACGCCTATTTCGGGGCCGAGCTGGACCCGACCTGGACGACGCGGGTCAAGGAGATGGGCGTGCGCTGGACCAAGTTCGCCGAGAACGAGGCGACCCAGATCGGCGACATCCGCGGCGACGTCGCCGCCGTGGCGACCGAGGCGGGCCTGCCGATCGACGACTACCGCCGCATCGTCCAGAAGGTCCAGAAGGGCGAGCGCGAGGCCCGTCAGGCCAAGAAGGAAATGGTCGAGGCCAACCTGCGCCTGGTGATCTCCATCGCCAAGAAGTACACCAACCGCGGTCTGCAGTTCCTGGACCTGATTCAGGAGGGCAACATCGGCCTGATGAAGGCGGTCGACAAGTTCGAGTACCGCCGCGGCTACAAGTTCTCGACCTACGCCACCTGGTGGATCCGGCAGGCGATCACCCGCTCGATCGCCGACCAGGCGCGGACCATCCGCATCCCGGTGCACATGATCGAGACGATCAACAAGATCGTCCGCACCCAGCGCCAGATGCTGCACGAGATCGGCCGCGAGGCGACGCCGGAGGAGCTGGCCGAGCGTCTGGCCATGCCGCTCGAGAAGGTGCGCAAGGTTCTGAAGATCGCCAAGGAGCCGATCTCGCTCGAGACCCCGATCGGGGACGAGGAAGACAGCCACCTGGGCGACTTCATCGAGGACAAGAACGCCGTCCTGCCGATCGACGCCGCCATCCAGTCCAACCTGCGCGAGACGACCACGCGGGTGCTGGCCTCACTGACCCCGCGCGAGGAGCGGGTGCTGCGCATGCGCTTCGGCATTGGCATGAACACCGACCATACCCTGGAAGAGGTCGGCCAGCAGTTCTCGGTGACACGCGAGCGGATCCGCCAGATCGAGGCCAAGGCCCTGCGCAAGCTCAAGCACCCGTCGCGGTCGCGGAAACTGCGGAGCTTCCTGGACAGCTGAGGCCGGGCAGCCGCCCTCTACGCCCGCACGTCGAGCATCGTGCCGGTCATCTCGTCGGCGGCCTGGACGACCTTGACGTTGGCCTCGGCGTCGCGCTGGGCGAGGCGGCGGGTGACCTGCTCTTCGGCGAACCGGTCGAGTTGGGCCCTTTCCGTCCGGCGCGCGCTTTCCTCGAAGCGGGCGACGGCGCTCTGGATCCCGGCGGCGGCGATGTTCGAGCTTTCCATGGGTTCATCATCCCACAGCTACGGTCACCGGGACGTGTAGGAACACGGTCAACGATCGCGGTTATTCCGCTCGACAGATGGCCGCCGCTGACGCACCGTCACGCGGGGGCGTGGAGGGGATTCCGTCGTGATCTCGCTGTCGCATGTGAAACGCCGTCTGGGCCAGTACGGGGCCCTCTGGCTGTTCGGGTTTTTCGGGGCGCTGGCCATCATCCTCGGGGGCATGGCCTTCGGAATGGACCTTATGCTCGCCGCCGACATGGCGCTGCCGGCGGCCTGGGCGGCCCAGGGACTGGCGCTGGCCCTCGGGCTGGGCCTGACCTGGGCGCGCGGCCCCAGCCTCGGGACCAGCCTCGCTGTGACGCTGCTGGCCCTGGTGCTGGTGCTGCCGTTGCTGTGGGCCCCGACCTCGGCGGCGGTGATCGTCGCCTTCTTCGCCGACCGCTCGATCGAGTATTCGACCGCCTATGCCGCCTTCCGCATCGGCGTCAGCCGGCTGCTGTACCCGGCCTCGGAGGCGATCTTCGGTCCCGGCCTGATCCAGATGATGTGGCAGGCCTTCCAGGTCGCCGCCAGCGTGGTCGGCTTCCTGTCGGCCCTCGCGAATCTCTGGCCGCGGCTGCGCCGGCTGCTGGGGCCGGAGCCCGCTGTCGAGAGCTGAGGTTCAGCTCTCGAAGATCGGGGCGAAGCCGCCCCACATCATCCGCTTGCCGTCGAAGGGCATGTCCATGGCCTGCCAGGCGGGATCCGACTCCATGGTGGCGAAGCAGGCGTCGGCGGTCGCCCGGTCTGGCCATTTGATCCACGACAGGACGACGACCTCGTCCTCTTCCTTCTTCACGGCCATGGGGAAGCTGGTGTGGGTCCCGTCGGGCACGTCCTCGCCCCAGGTCTCGACCTGCTGCAGGGCGCCGTATTTCTCGAACAGGGGCCAGGCGGCCTTCGCCGAGGCGATGTAGCGGTCCTTGTCCGCCGCTTTCACGGGGATCAGGAAGCCGGTGTACCAGGTCATGACGTCCTCTCCGAAAAGGGCAGGACAGAATGCCCGCGGGCGGCCAGCCTCGCACGGCCGGCTGGATGTGTCTCGCCGGAGCTCTTGCTGTCTGCGCGACCGTCCGGTGCCGTGCACCGTGCAAGAACCCGCCCGGGAGTTCCGCCGGCTCGGTGAGGTGGGTGGCCGCGCCGGCGCGGGCGCGACCGCCGCCGTCTGATCGAAGCCGGGGACTATCGCAGGGAGCCTCGCAACGGCTAGGCTGGCGACCTGTCTGAAGGGGAACCCATGTCTCGTCGCGTTTTCGCCGCGCTCTTCGCCGGTCTTGCCTTGTCCACCGCCGGTCCTGCCGCCGCCCAAACCCTCGCCCGGGCTCCCGTGGCCTCGCCGACGCTGCTGGCGGGTGCCAGCCATGACCCGTCCGTGCCGACGACGCAGCAGGTGCTGGGCTGGGCCACCGGCGAGCAGATCAGCCGGCCGGCCGAGCTGCGGCGCTATTTCGAGGCCCTGGCCGCCCACGCCCCGGACCGGGTGCGCCTGTTCGACTACGGCCAGACCCACGAGGGCCGGCCGCTGTGGGGTGCGGTGGTGGCCTCGCCGGCCAACCTGGCCCGGCTGGAGGCGATCAAGGCCGGCTCGCGCGCCCTGTCCGATCCGCGCGCCACAAGCGCGGCCGAGGCCGAGCGGCTGATCGCCGACCTGCCGGCCATCGTCTGGCTGGCCCATTCGGTGCACGGCGACGAGATCAGCCCGGCCGACGCCGCCGCGGCCACGGCTCACCACCTGCTGGCCTCCCGTGATCCGGCGGTGCAGGCGTGGCTGCAGCGGACCATCGTCGTCATCGTGCCGAGCCAGAACCCCGACGGGCGCGACCGCTTCATCAACAGCTTCCGCGCCGGTTTCGGGGTCGAGCCCAATCCCGATCCCCTGTCGGCCGAGCGGGCCCAGCCCTGGCCGGGCGGGCGCTTCAACCACGACCTGTTCGACCTGAACCGCGACTGGTTCATCCAGAGCCAGCCGGAGACCCGGAGCCACGCCGCCCTGGTGCTGGACTGGCGCCCGCACGTGCTGGTCGACGCCCACGAGATGGGCACGGACGAGAGCTTCTTCTTCCCGCCCGAGGCCGAACCGCTGAACCCGCTGCTGCCGGCCTCGACCCTGGCCATGCGCGAGCGCATCGGCCGCAATACGGCGCAGCGCTTCGACGAGATCGGCCAACCCTACTTCGTGCGGCAGGTCTTCGACGCCTTCTATCCGGGCTATGGTGACGGCTGGCCGGCCTATCTGGGCGCGGTGTCCATGACCTACGAGCAGGGCTCGGCCCGCGGCCTCGTGGCCCGGCGCAGCGACGGCAGCCTGCTGACCTACCGCGAGGGCGTGCGCAACACCTTCGTCGCCCTGCTGTCGACCATCGAGACGGCGGCGGCCAACCGGGAGCAGCTGCTGCGTGACCGCTGGGCCTTTGCCCGCGACGGCGTCGAGGGCGGCCGCGGAGCGTACATCCTGGGGCCCAACCCGGCCGACCCGACCGCAGTCGAAAAGCTGGCCGGGCTGCTGGTCCGGTCGGGCATCGAGGTCGGCCGCGCCGATCGCCCCTTCAATGCCTGCGGCAGCCAGTGGCCGGCGGGCGCCTATGTGGTCAGCCGCAGCCAGCCGCTGCGCCGCATGGCCGAGGTGCTGCTGACCCGCGACATCCCGGTGCCGGCGGACTTCATGGCGCGGCAGGCCGAGCGGCGCGACCGCGGCCTTGGCGACGAGCTGTACGACGTCACCGCCTGGTCCCTGCCGCTGATGTTCAACGTCCCGGCCGAGTCCTGCGGCGCGGCTCCGCAGGTGGCGACCACCGCCGTCGGCCCCGAGCTGGTGCGTCCGGCCGCCGTGGCCAATGCCGAGGCCCGCTACGGCTACCTGATCCATCCCGGCGCGGCCGGCCAGCGCCTGACCATCGCCCTGCTGCGCCAGGGCGTGGCCGCCCGGGCCATGCTGGCCCCCTTCACCCACGAGAGCGGCGCCTGGCCCGCCGGGACCGTGCTGGTGCCCCGCGCCGGCCAGTCCGCTGACGTGGCCGCCGACCTGCCGCAGCGGCTGCAGGCCCTGGCCGCTGCCACCGGTGCCCGGGTCGTCGGCGTCGACGGCAGCTGGACCACCTCGGGCATCAGCTTCGGCTCGGCCGAGGCCGTCGGCCTGACCCTGCCCAACGTCCTGCTGGCGTGGGACGAGCCGACCTCCCCGACCGCCGCCGGGGCCGCGCGCCACATCCTTGAGCGCGAGTTCGGCCTGCCGGTCACCGCCGCACGCACTGCCCGGCTGGCCGGGGCCGACCTCAACCGCTACCCGGTCATCGTCCTGCCCGACGGCAGCGACTACGCCGGCCGCCTCGGCGCGCGCGGCATCGCCAACCTGCGCGCCTGGGTCGAGCGCGGGGGTATCCTGGTGACCCTCGGCTCGGGTCCCGCCGCCCTCGTCGCCGATGCGGACAACAAGCTGGGGGCCGTGCGGCTGGAGACCGATCCGGAGGACGAGGAGGCCGGGACGGAGCGCACCCTCTTGACCACCGAGGCCGAGCTGCGCGCCGCGGTGCTGGGGACCGAGCGCCCGACCTCGGTCGCCGGCGCCCTGGTGCGGGCCCGCACCGACGCCGAGCACTGGCTGGCCGCCGGCGTCGCGCCGGAGCTGATCCTGCTGGCCCAGGGCGACGCCACCTATGCGCCGCTCAGCCCCGACGCCGGCGCCAATGTGGTCAGCTACCTCGGCCCCGACCAGCTGCGCGCCTCGGGCCAGCTGTGGGACGAGACCCGCCGCGCCTTGGCCTTCAAGCCGGCGGTGATGGTCACCCCGGTCGGCCGCGGCCAGGTCGTGGTGTTCACCCAGGACCCCACCACCCGCGCCTACCTCGACGGCCTCAAGCCCCTGTTCCTCAACGCCCTCCTGCTCGGCCCGGCGGTGAGCGGCGCCAGCTGGGTGCAGTAGGGGGCTTCTCCTCCCCCTTCATGGGGGAGGGGGACCGCGAAGCGGTGGAGGGGGGGCGACGCCGCTGCCGGTTCATCACGGAGAGCACGGAGGGGTCTCGGAGGCCACAACGGCCCTGTGCAGCGACGCGCGCAGCGCCTTCTTCTGCCGCCTGAAAGACAGGGTGCCTGCGGCGCAGCAGCGCCACCCCGCCGTGTCCTCCGTGTCTCTCTCTGTGCTCTCCGTGATGAACCTGCCCCGGTAAGGACGGCGCACACCCCCGCCGTCCGTAACCCCTCACCCTCTCGCGCAAGACCGATCGCCCTTGCCGGCGCCCGGGCGCTCAAGCCCTCTCCCGCCGGGAGAGGGGGCAAGACTAACGTCGCAAAATAGAACAAAATTGGAACATCCGCCCGCTCGCGATAGGGTGCATGGCGAGACGATTGGCGGGCGGACTTTCTATGGTACAGTCCGGCTGACTGGCGTTTGGCCAGTACACAGGAAGGGAATGAGCCCAGCCATGGATCTCCGCAGATATATGCTCGCAGGGGCAGCCCATGCACACGGTCCGCTTCTACCAGACGCCCACCGGCCGGCCTGTCATTCAGGAGTGGCTGCGATCCTTCGACAAGCCTGATCGCGCGATCCTCGGCGCCGACCTCAAGCGGGTCCAGCTGGGCTTTCCGATCGGGCTTCCCCTGTGCCGCTCGCTAGGAGGCGGGCTGTGGGAGGTCCGCTCGAGTCTGAGCGGCAACCGCGAGGTGCGAATGATCTTCTTCCACGAGCCGCAGCAGAAGATGCTGGTCGTGGTCCACGGCTTCATCAAGAAGGCCCGGAAGACGCCGCACGCCGACATAGACATCGCGTCCCGGCGCATGAAGGAGTGCAGCCTCTAGGAGGTGAGCTCATGGCTGAGATGAAATTCCGCGACCTGTCGCACCTCTCCACCCTGGACGACTTCCTCGACGAGGAGGGCATCCGCGAGGAGGTCACGCTGCGCGCCATCAAGAGCGTGATCGCCCTGCAGCTGCGCGAGGCGATGAAGGCGCAGAACCTGACCCGCGCCGCCATGGCCGAACGCATGCAGACCAGCCGCGCCCAGCTGAATCGGGTGCTGGACCCGGAGGCCTCGAACGTGACGCTGGAGACCCTGAGCCGCGCGGCGAAGGTGGTGGGGCGCGGGCTGAAGGTGGAGCTGGTTTAGGGGAGCGAGCGCGGCCTCTCCTCCCCTTCATGGGGGAGGGGGACCGCCCCCGGGTCTCGCCGTAGGCGAGCACGAGAACAGGCTACGCGGTGGAGGGGGCGGCCGTGGCGTCAGGTCAGGGGATCACGGCGCTTCAGCCATCGTCCGGCCCTTTCCACTCAGGGGCGCCGGGCTCAGCGGCGATCGGCCAGCCGCGCCGGGCGCGCAGGTGGGCGGCGAGGTCCTCGACCGACATCAGGCCGTTGCGGTGGATGATGCGGTGGCAGTTGGCGCAGACGGCGGCGAGGTCGGCCAGGCGGGTCGTCTGGCCCGGTTCCAGCGCCGCCACCGGCGTGCGGTGGTGCGCCTCGATGTAGCCCGCGCCGAGGGGGCCGTAGATCGCCTCCATATCGATCCCGCAGGCCTCGCAGGCGAAGGAGGTCAGCGACGCCTTGAACCGTTCGATCAGCTTGCGGGAGCGTTCGCGCGTGAGGTGGACCCGCAGCCGCGTCCGCCCCTCCTGCGCCTCGATCTCGACCTCGGCCCCGTCCAGCACCGCGTCGGGGTTGTCCGCCGAGAGGGGATCGCGCTTCAGCCGCCAGCGTCCCTTCCGGGCAGCGACGCCATCCACGCTTTCGAACAGGTCCGCGCCCCCGGCGTAGCTGGTGGTCTCTGACGCATGTTCGTAAAGCCGGCCGCGGATGATGTTGCGGGCGTTTCGCGAATGGGGCGGCGGCGCGATCTCCAGCACCTTCTGCAGGATCGCGCTGATGTCGCCCTCGCCGCCGAGCTGCTCGAGCGCCTCCACCACATGCCGCACAGAAATCGGCATCAGACGCGACGCTCACCTGTTGGGCGGTGCGCCCGGACTTCCCACTTGTGGTTGCTGACGCGATCCATGCGCGACCACCTTAGGCGGTGGTCGGGCGCGCGTCAGCCCCGCCCGCTCAGGACGGTGAAGCGTGGGACGATCCTTCTCCCCTTGTGGGAGAAGGTGTCATGCGGAGCATGACGGATCAGGGGCGGCAGAGCCGACGTCGCCGGTTCATCACGGAGAGCACGGAGGGTCACAAAGGGCACAACGGCCCTGTGCACCGGTGCGCGAAGCGCCTTCCCATGAAAGGTTGACTGGAAAAGGCGCCTTCGGCGCAGCGCCGCCACGCCGCCGTGTCCTCCGTGTCTCTCTCTGTGCTCTCCGTGATGAACCTGCGCCGGTAAGGACGGCGCACACCCCCGCCCCCCGTAACCCCTCACCCTTTCGCGCAAGGCCGATCGCCCTTGCGGGCGCTCGGGCGCTCAAGCCCTCTCCCGCCGGGAGAGGGGGCGCTCTACCCCTCGCCGCGGGCGTAGCCGTCGATGTCCTCGCCATCGGCGTCGATGGCGGACATGCGCACGGCGTCGAACTCGACCACGCCCTGCGGGGTCCAGGTCACTTTGATCAACCCGTTGTAGACGAGGTCCACCGCCTCTTTGGCCGTGAGGGCCTCCACCTCACAGGTGTAGTCCGCGTATGCATCGACGCGGGACAGGATGGTGAACTTCGGCATGGCGCGCTCCCTTCGGCGGGAGTGTGCCGCAAGGGTGGCGGCGGCGCTACCAACCGGAGGTCGGTATCGTCGCTCCTTGCACCAATAACGCTTGACCATGGTCGGACCACATCGTCATATCTCCACCTCTTTACGCGTTAGGGTCGCTAGTCCGCTATCGGTCCTGTGTCGGGCGTTTCGCCAGACCATAAGTTATTGGGAGCGTTAATCGGTAGGAACGGGTCACGAGAGCTCATCTCTCGTCGCAAGCTCCTCGCCTTCGGCCGATGAACTCTCGCAACCCGTTCCTACCTTCTCAGGTAAAGAGACTTCTTGTCGGAAGAGCTGGCTCAACTGTACGCTGATATCGAAGGGCGTCCGACACGATTCCGGCCGCCTTTTAAGTCTGTATTCTTCTGTGGTGGAGAAATGCTCCCTCTTGATGCTCGCGGCCCCGCCAAGAGCCTGAGGGACTATCTTTGCAGAACAAGATCCCTAAAATTGAAGGCGAAGATTGTATTTGCTGAAAGTGCAAACGCGCTTTATCGGGACACTGGCTATGATGACTTGATATCCTTCGAGGAAGATATAGCGAGAATAGCCTCGTTGGTTCTCGTGATTTCTGAAAGCCCTGGATCGTTAGCTGAACTCGGGGCGTTCTCTATGAACGATACCATACGTCCATCTTTGAGGGTTATATCTCAAACAAAGTACGAAGACTCCGAGTCGTTTGTGCGATTTGGCCCGATCCAAAAAGTCATCATGGAGCACGAGGAATTCGTCGCCTTTTATCCTTGGACGACGAATGGGCATGGGAAGTTCGTACGTCGGTCTGCAACGCCTCACTACAAATCAATAAAGGCTTTCATATCAGCAAACGTTGATTCGGTGTCATCCACAAGGTTATTCCATCAAGACTATGAGATTAGAAAGTTTTTTATCGTTTACTGGATGCTCTATCTTGCGTATGCGTCGTCAATAAATGTCCTGCTTGCGGCGGTTCGTCGGATCTACACGGACATGAGCCTGTCGGATCTTCGGGATGTTTTATTTTGCCTGAAGGTAGTTGGCTGGATAGATCGTCAAAAGTACTCTAATAAAGAGTACTATTTCGCCCTCGGCGATGGCGATCCCATTGAGTATAGGTTTTCCGCCGAATTGGCAGACAAGGATATGCTCGGCCGACGGCTCCGTGTGCGCCGAGATTTCGAGGCTATAGAAACGCTGCCGCCGCACATTAAGCGGGTAGTTGCTGATCGGCGAGCGGAATTCAGATGAGCCTGATCAACGATCTCTCTGCCTTCTTGGAAGTTGGCCCCGCCGACATATCCAAATTCCTATTCGCTGCGCCTGCCCGCTACAAAATATTTGAAATCCCGAAGAGAAATGGCGGAAATCGGACGATCGCGCAACCATCGGCGACGCTCAAAACCATTCAGCGTTATCTCCTGGACAGCAAGCTCAGTAACGCTCCAGTCCATCCTGCCGCGACGGCCTATGTCCCGGGAAAGGGAATCGTTGACAATGCGCGAGCTCATAGGGCCAGCAGATACATCCTGAAACTCGATTTTACTGATTTCTTTCCAAGCATAAAGGTCAAAGACTGGCGCAACTACGTTAGATCAGGAACGCACGGCGAGTTCCTGATCGAGGAATCTCCTGTTTACGAACAAATTCTGTTTTGGGGGGCTGGTAGCTTCTCGCCCAAGTGCCTCTCGATTGGAGCGCCCACGTCTCCCCACGTCTCCAATATGCTGATGTACTCTTTCGACGCCGACGCGGACCGTGAAGCAAGGGCACGCAGCGTAGTTTACACTCGTTACGCTGATGACATCACGCTCTCGGCGGACTCCCGAGCGGCAGTCTTGGAGGCTGAGCGCTGCATAGCGCAGCTTGTCCGAAGAATGCGGTCACCTGCTCTCAGCTTCAATGAAGCCAAGCGTGGCTTGTACGGCCCCGGGGAGCGCCGGATGGTGACAGGTCTCGTCATTACCCCTGACCAACGTGTTTCGCTTGGGCGGGCTCGAAAGCGCTTGATCTCCTCGATGGTTCATCGTGCTTCGTTAGGCCAACTCGATGTCTTGGAACTCAGTCAGCTAAAGGGGCTGTTCGGCTTTGTCGTGGCCGTGGAAGCTTCGTTTCTCGATACACTTCGTACAAAATACGGAGACTCAACCATCGATCGAGTATTAAAGTTCGATCCTCCCGGGCGAGTTCGAGACTAGAACCTCTACTGTCTTCGCGCCCCACCCATCGCTGCGCGACTAGTAGGAGGCGTGGCTCTGCTCCTACCGCCCCCGCTTCCCCCGCGCCGCCTTCTCCGCCGCCGCGGCCTTGCGCCAGCGGCCCGGGGCCGCGGCGTCCACCTCTTCGCCCGCGCCGGTCAGCATCTCGTTGGCGAATTCCAGGTCCAGCGCCTTCATCCGCTTGACCTCGTCGCGCAGGCGGGCGGCCTCGTGGACATCGAGGTAAGCATCGGGCCCGGTCCGCCGCTCGCGGGCCTTCACGGCAGGCGCGCGGGGAGGTCCATGCGGTCGTCCAGGACCCGGACCACCGCGATCCGGTCCCCGTCGCGCCGGAACACGATCAGGTGGCGCGGGCGCGCGACCCGGTCGGGGCGGGGCAGGTCGCGGCCGCTGGATCGGAGGTGGTAGGTGGACAGCCCGTCAGCCACCTCGCGAACGC
The DNA here is from genome assembly GCA_027531145.1 of Brevundimonas sp. Taxonomy (GTDB): domain Bacteria; phylum Pseudomonadota; class Alphaproteobacteria; order Caulobacterales; family Caulobacteraceae; genus Brevundimonas. The sequence goes on from JAPZRF010000009.1 coordinate 60,606, forward strand.
CGGCGCGGTCGGAGTCCTCGGCGATGGCGGAAAGCGCGAGCTGGAACAGGCGGGCGTAGCGGGCGCGGGCGGCGGGGCCGAAGGTCTGGCGGCTGTGGCGCAGGGCGGCGGCGATATCGGCGCGCGCCGCCGCCGTGAGGAGAACGCGGTTCACGCCACCGGGTCGGCGAACCCGGCTTCGACCTCGGCCTCGATCTCGTCGAGGAAGGCGCGGATGTCGGCGACCTCGACGACCTCGCCGCGTTCGATCTGGTCAAGGCCGACCCGGACCGCCTCAAAGAAGCGTTCGCGACGCCAGGCCTCGTCCTCCGCCTGGGCCTTGAAGCGGCGGACGCCGGCGAGGATCACCTCGTCCGCGCTGGCGTAGGCACCCGCCTCCACCTGCGCGCGGACGAAGGCGTCGAGGTCGGCGGGGAGCTGGACGGCGTGGGCGCTCATGGGTCGAGTTTATCATGACCGGGCGACGGCCAGAACCCCGCCCCCTACCGCCCCTTCCTGAACGCTTGCGCCTTCTCCGCCCGCGCGGCGGCCCGGTCGCGCTTCGGGGCCTCCCGGTCCACCGCCTCGCCGTCGGCGGTCAGCATCTCGTTGGCGAACTCCAGGTCCATCAGCTTCATGCGCTTGATCTCGTCCCTCAACCTCGCGGCCTCCTCGAACTCGAGGTTGGCGGCGGCGTCGCGCATGCGGGTCTCCAGGTCCTTGAGCGCGGTCTGGAAGTTGGAGCCGACGAAGGGCCGGGCGTCCTCCTTGACCCCCGGGGCGGTGAGCTGGTCCAGGGCGCGGCTCTCGTAGGGGCTGGCGAGGATGTCCTGGATGTCGCGCTTCACGCTCTCCGGCGTGATGCCGTGTTCGGCGTTCCAGGCCACCTGCTTCTCGCGCCGGCGCGTGGTCTCGGCCATGGCCCGCTCCATCGAGCCGGTGATGCGGTCGGCGTAGAGGATGACGCGGCCGTCGACGTTTCTTGCCGCTCTCCCGATGGTCTGGATCAGCGACGTCTCGGAGCGCAGGAAGCCCTCCTTGTCGGCGTCGAGGATGGCGACCAGGCCGCACTCGGGGATGTCGAGGCCCTCGCGCAGCAGGTTGATGCCGATCAGGACGTCGAAGGCGCCCAGCCGCAGGTCGCGCAGGATCTCGATGCGCTCCAGGGTGTCGACGTCCGAGTGCATGTAGCGCACGCGCACGCCCTGCTCGTGCATGTATTCGGTCAGGTCCTCGGCCATCTTCTTGGTCAGGACGGTGACCAGGCTGCGGTAGCCGGCGCGGGCGGTGTCATTGACCTCGGCGATGACGTCGTCGACCTGGTTGCGGGTCGTGCCCGTGACGGGCCGCACCTCGACCGGCGGGTCGACCAGGCCGGTGGGGCGGATGACCTGCTCGACGAACACCCCGCCGGTGCGCTCCAGCTCCCACGGGCCGGGGGTGGCGCTGACGTGGATGGTCTGGGGCCGCATGGCGTCCCACTCGTCGAACTTCAAAGGTCTGTTGTCGATGCAGGAGGGCAGGCGGAAGCCGTACTCGGCCAGGGTCGACTTGCGGCGGTAGTCGCCCCGGTACATGGCCCCGATCTGGCCGACGGTGACGTGGCTCTCGTCGACGAACAGCAGGGCGTTGTCGGGGATGTATTCGAAGAAGGTCGGCGGCGGCTCGCCGGGGGCGCGGCCGGTCAGCCAGCGGCTGTAGTTCTCGATACCGGCGCAGGAGCCGGTGGCCTCCATCATCTCCAGGTCGAAGCGGGTGCGCTGCTCCAGCCGCTGGGCCTCCAAGAGCTTGCCGTTCTCGACCATCCAGTCGAGCGTCTCCTTCAGCTCGGCCTTGATGCCGGTGATGGCCTGGTTGAGCGTCGGCCGCGGGGTGACGTAGTGGCTTGCGGCGTAGACGGTGATCTCCTTGAGGTCGGCGGTCTTGGCCCCGGTCAGGGGGTCGAACTCGGCGATGGCCTCGATCTCGTCGCCGAACAGGCTGACGCGCCAGGCGCGGTCCTCCTGGTGGACCGGGAAGATCTCGATGACGTCGCCGCGCTTCCTGAACATGCCGCGGTCGAAGGCGGCGTCGTTGCGCTTGTACTGCAGGGCGATCAGGTCGGCCCGCAGCCTGGCCTCGTCGATCGTGTCGCCGACCTTCAGGGTGAAGGTCATGGCCGTATAGGTCTCGACCGAGCCGATGCCGTAGATGCAGCTGACCGAGGCGACGACGATGACGTCGTCCCGCTCCAGGATCGCCCGCGTCGCCGCGTGCCGCATCCGGTCGATCTGCTCGTTTATGCTCGAGTCCTTTTCAATATAAGTATCCGTACGCGGAACATAAGCTTCCGGCTGGTAGTAGTCGTAGTAGCTGACGAAGTACTCGACCGCATTGTCCGGGAAGAAGGCCTTGAACTCGGAATAGAGCTGGGCGGCGAGGGTCTTGTTGTGGGCGAGGATCAGGGCCGGGCGCTGGGTCTGCTCGATGACCTTGGCCATGGTGAAGGTCTTGCCCGAGCCGGTGACGCCCAGCAGCACCTGATCGCGGTCGCCGGCCTCGGCCTGGGCGACCAGCTCGGCGATGGCCGCGGGCTGGTCGCCGGCGGGGGAGTAGGCGCTGACCAGACGGAACGGGGTGCGGATGCGGGCGTCCGGGCGCGACGGCCGGTGCGGGACCCAGTCGGCCCCGGCCCCCGGCGCCTCCTCCGGCGTCAGGCGCGGTCCCGTGACGGGCGCGAACATCGGCATGGCCGAGCGGTCGAAGGCGGCGGGCGCCTCCTGCACGCCGGCGGGCGCGGAGGGCGAGCGGGGAGAACGGGCCATGAACGGAAGATAGGCGGCGGTGTGCCAGGGCGCCAGCGGGAAGCAGCTTGACTCCCTCGCACAGTATGCCGCATACACTGTGTGTCACACACTATGCGAGGCGATGTCGAGTGTCCGGCGGCGACGAACTGTTCGAGAGTTTGCGGCTGGAGCTGCGGCGGGGCTCGCTGAGCCTGGCCGTGCTCGCGCGGCTGCGGGTCGAGCGGTACGGCTATTCGCTGCGCACGGCCCTGGCCGGGGACGGCGTCGAGATGGAGGAAAGCACCCTCTATCCGCTGCTGCGTCGGCTGGAGGGGCAGGGGCTGCTGACCTCGGAATGGCGCGAGGAGGAGAAGCGCAGGAAGCGCTTCTACCGCCTGTCGCCGGCGGGCGAGGTCATGCTGGCGCGCCTGCTGGCGGAATGGCGGGGCATCTCGGCCTCGCTGGATCGGATCTTCACGGAAGAGGAGGGGGCGCGATGAGCGCAGGGACGACGGCGGCGCTGGTGGAGCGCTATCTGAAGGTGGTCGCGGCGCATCTGCCCGCGGACCAGCGCGACGATGTGGTCGCCGAGCTGCGCGACGAGATCGACAGCCGGCTGGAGGCCCGCGCCGCGGAGCTGGGCCGGGCGCTGCAGGCTGACGAGGTGGAGGCGGTGCTGCGCGAGATCGGGCATCCGCTCAGCGTCGCCGCGCGCTATCGCCCCGGTCCACGCCACGTCGTCGGCCCGGAGCTCTATCCCTACTGGCGGTTCGCCATCCGCGCCGGCGGCATCGTTCTGCTGGTCCTGACGGCGCTCGGCCTGGTCGCCCGGGTGGTCAGCGGCGAGGTCGATCCGGGCGTGGCCCTCGGCCAGAGCATCGCCGGCCTGTTCAGCGGCGTCATCACCCTGATCGGCTTCGCCACCCTGGCCGCCTACATCTTCGAGCGTCAGTCCGAGCGCCCGCGCTGGCTGCACGACTGGCGGGTCAAGGATCTGGGCCTCTACGAGTTCGGGGTCGGCGAGGACTGGCTGGACGGCCTGACCGCGCGCCCGAAGGACGGGGGCGTCCCTGCGCCCGCGGGCCGTGTGGTGCCGCGCCGGACGACGACCGGCGAGGCCCTGGGCAACATCGTGGCCTGGGCGGTGGTGCTGCTGTGGTGGACCACGGCCTTCCGCATCCCGGGCCTGCACCCGACCGAGTGGGTCTATGTGCGCGACGGAGTCGACTGGGGCGCGCTCAGCCGCGACGTCTTCGCCCTGGTCTATTGGCCGGTGATCGCCTTCGGGGGCGCCCGAATCGCCTTCGATCTCGGCCGCGCCCTGTGGCCCTCGGCCCGCATCTATGCCGGCCTCGGGGAGGCCGCCTTCGCCGCCGGGCGCGTGGCCCTGGCCCTCTGGCTGTGGTTCGCCTCACCCCTGTCGGTCCACATCGCCGTGGACAGCCTCGACGCCTTCATCGACCGCGCCGTCGATGGCTGGACCCCGCCCTTCGATACGGCCGGGATCGTCATGTCGGTGGTCGCCCTGGTCGCCGTGGAAGGGGTCCTCGCCGCGCTCGGCGCGCTCGCAAGGACGGGCCGGAGGTGAGCGAGGCGCGCGGCGCGTCGGGGTGGGGGAAACGTGTGGTCCGGCGGGCGGCCTCGTCCCTCGTCGGCCCCGGCGGGGCTCCTGCGCTGATGCCGTGGCGCGTCGCGCGCCGCCATGCCGGGCGGCGGCGTGTGTCCCGCGAGTGACAGTTCCGCGCACTTTCCGTCAAAACCTGACGCCCACGCTTGCCAAGATGGCGGGAATGCGACGAAAAGGTGCCGAAGCAGGGTGCCCGGCGTGTTTCCGGTCCTGCGCCTTTTCAATGTAGGGGGTTCCCAGCGTGAACATCAAATCAAAGCTTCTCGGCGGGTCGGTGCTGGCCGGGGTGATGATGATCTCGGGCGTGGCAATCGCGCAGCAGGCCCCCGCGCCCGCTGGTGATCCCGCGACCACCGAGGTCGAGGAAATCGTGATCACCGGCTCGCGTCTGCGCCGGGAATCGCTGGACACCGCGACGCCGGTCAAGACGATCACCGAGGAAGAGTTCGTCCAGACGGGCGTCGGCAACGCGATCGACGTGCTGGAGGACATCCCGCTGGTCGGCGCCGGCTCCAACAGCCGCGGCGCCAACACCCAGTTCGGCGACAACTTCGCCTTCGCCGACCTGTTCAACCTGGGCACCCAGCGCACCCTGACCCTGGTCAACGGCCGCCGCTTCATCTCCGGCAACCAGGCCACCGTGTTCGTGCCGGACAACGCCACGGGTGCCCAGGTCGACATCTCGGTGATCCCGCCGTCGCTGATCGCGAGCGTGGAAGTCACTCCGCTGACCGGCGGCGCCATCTACGGCGCGGACGCCGTGGGCGGTGTCATCAACTTCATCCTCAAGGATGACTTTGACGGCCTCGAAGTCGGTGCCCAGTACGGCGTGACCGACTATGGCGATGGTGCCCGCTATCGGGCCAACGTCACCTGGGGTACGAACTTCTACGAAGACAAGGCCAACATCACGCTGGCCTACGACTACTATGAGCAGGAAGCCATCACTGTCGGCGGCGATCGGGACTTCTACTTCACCGGTGCGCAGACGAACTCGGCCAACGGATTTACCCGCAACGACACCCTGTCGGGCGGGCAGCTGGCGGATCTGCTCCGCAGCGGCACCACCCTGCCGGGCGCGTTCCGTTCCGGTGCCGCGGACCGTCAGCCGGGCACGGTGTGGACGCCGGGTCGTCTTGGCGTGAACAACAACTTCACGGCCGGCGGGCTCCTGGGCCTGGGCTTTGCGCTTCCGTCGGGCGTCGGTGGCGCCTCCTTCATCATTCCCAACGGCTTCGTCGCGCCGACGGTTGCCGGCGCCGGCGTCGCCGGCCAGATTTCGTTCTTTGCGCCGTCTGCCCTGCCGACCGGTGTCACGGGGCAGCAGGTGATCAACCAGTACGCCCCGGGGACCAACATCGCGGGCCTGACCCAGGCCCAGATCAACGCTCTCGGGCTGAACATCCTCCAGCGCGTGCGCCCGACCCCGCAGGAGTATTTTTCGGCAAACCCGAACCTGAATCCGAACCTCTTCCTCGGCACCTTCTTCAATACGTCGGGGGCGGGCCCGCTCGGCACGTACCCGACCATCGCCAACACGGATCCGGCGACCAGCGCCCTGTTCCCGCGCATCGCGGTGCCGCTGCAGTTCAATGCGTCAGGCGCTCTGGTCCCCTACAATTTCGGGGATCCGCGCCTCGCCACTTTCGGCACCGGCATCGGTGGTGACGGGTTCAGCAACACGGCCCGCGGTTACGGCAACCTGCAGTCGTCGACGGAGCGTCAGAGCCTGGCCATCCTCGGCCGGCTGGACATCACGCCGTCCATCACCTACCGCGGCGAGGCGTTGTACACCGACATCGCATACCGCTCGGTTGGTGGCGCCGACTCCAACACCAACACCGGTTCGACCACGGCCGGCAGCCGCGCCATTCCGGTCTATATCGACCAGAATCCGTACTTCGGCGCGGCCAACCTCGCCCAGATCAACAGCCTCGTCGCCCAGGGCCTGACGGTGCCGACCATCAACGGCCAGCGCGTGATGTTCGTGAACCGCGCCCTCGCGGATGTCATCGGCGGCGGCTACCCCAGCGGCAATGACGTGGAGATGTTCCGCACCGCCCACACCATCGAGGGCGAGTTCGGGCTGTTCGGTCGCCGCTTCTACTGGGACGGCTCCTACGTCTATGGCCAGAACTCGATCCTGAACATCGGCCAGAACCTGCTGGATACGGAGTTCGCCCTGGCGATCGACGTCGTGCAGGGCCCGAACGGACCGGTCTGCCGCCAGAAGACGCTCGCGACGCCGGAATCGATCGCGATCCGCAACCCGGGTCTGGCCAACATCAATACCACGCTCGGTCTCGTGCCGACGCGGGCCCAGATCGACGCCTGCGTGCCGTTCAACGTGTTCGGCGAGAACAACGCGACGGTCACAGACGCCCTGCGCGACTACGTCCGGGCCGACACCAGCTCGACCAACGAGGCGCGCCAGCACTATCTCGCCGCCTCGTTCGGCGGCGAAATGTTCCGCCTGCCGGCGGGCTGGATCAGCGCCGGCGCCCAGATCGAGTGGCGTAATGAAAGCCTCGACTTCAAGCCGGGCCGGGACTTCGCCACCGGGGCGGCGCGGAACACCACCGGCGCCTTCTCGAACGGTGAGCTGCGCTTCCTCGAGTATGGTTACGAAGCGCTGATCCCGATCTTCGGTGGGGACTTCACCCTGCCGCTGTTCCAGGAACTGGAGCTGTCGGGGGCCTACCGGATCGTTGACCGCGACCAGGAAACCCTGACTGCCGGCTTCGCCGCCGCGCCGGGCGTGACGGATGAGGTCTACCAGGCGAGCATCCGCTGGCGTCTGACCGACGACCTCGTGCTGCGCGCCAATACGTCGACGTCGGTGCGTTCGGCCTCGATCATCGAGCTGTACGGCGCCCCGGGCACGGGCTTCACCAACCCGGCGGGCGGCGGTATCCCCTGTACCCCGGCCTCCATTTCCAGCGCACCGGATCCGGCGGTGCGCCAGGCCAACTGCCGCCGCGCCGTCATTCTGACCGGGGCTGCGACTGACAACGCCTCGGCCGACGCCTTCCTCGCCAACTATGTTGGCGTGGGGGGCAGCCGTCCCGCCGCCACCGCCGGTAACCCGTTCCTCAACAACGAGGAATCGGAAGCGGTCGGCTACGGCTTCACCCTGACGCCGCGAGCCATTCCGCGCCTGACCATCGCCTTCGACTATTATGATGCCGAGATCACCGGCCAGGTCGGCCTGACCGGCCCGCCGACCACGGTCGACGCCTGCTTCGACCAGGCGGATTTCCCGAACTCGCAACTCTCCGGCACCCCGGCGTGCGACCAGTTCATCTTCGGCGTCCTGAACACGGCCACCGGCAACTATGTCATTCCGACGGTCAACCCGCTGACCGGCACCCCTGTGGCGCCGGTGGCCCAGCCGGGCAGCCCTGCCCTGGTCAACCAGCCGTTCCAGAGCGCCTTCTTCTTCTTCCCGAACTTCAACCTGAGCACCACGAAGCTGAGGGCGGCCACACTTGAGGCGCGCTACAACTTCGCCCTCGAGGAGCTGTTCGGCGAGCGCGCGGCGAACTGGGGCGACCTGTTCCTGTCGACCTCGGTTTACAACCTGATGCAGTTCGACGTCGTTGCCGGTTCCGTTAACCCGAACGCGGGGGAGCCGGGCTTCACCGAGTGGGAGTTCCGGACCGACATCGCCCACCGCATGGGGCGTCTGGATCACCGCCTGACCTGGTTCCACAACGCCGGGACGGTGGGCAACGCCCTGACCGCTCCGTCGGACTATCCGGAGCAGAACATCACCTTCCAGTTCCCCGGCTATGACCTGTTCAACTACACGGTCGGCTATCAGCTGCGGGACAACATCGATGTCCGTCTGACCGTGAACAACGTCCTGAACACCCAGGAAGTTATCCCGGACATCGGTATCGATGGCGTGGTTGATGCGGTGGGCCGGACCTACCTCTTCTCGATCACCGGCCGCTTCTAAGCCGCACAGCGTCCGGGACGCTGGTCTTCCTGCAGCCGCCGGGCTCCGAAAGGGGCCCGGCGGGTTTGCTTTCTCGCGTATCGCGCCCGGCTTGAGATCGAGGCACTGTGGGGCCATGATGATCCGTCGCCCCCAGAACGCCGCCAACACGGCCCCCGCCCCCGCTGCTGCGCCGAGAGGTCAGAGGGTGCACGACGGCGATCGGGCGATGGCGAGTGTCAGCAATGGGGGGCCGCGGGGCCGCGCCGCCTGCGTCGGCCTGGCCGAGGCCCTGCGGTGGGCCTGCTTCGGGTGAAGCGCGACCTCGCCGATTTCTGGAACCTGCTGTGGGAGGCGGCGCTCGGTCTCTGCGCCGCCTTTGCCCTGCTGAACGCCTTCGCACCGCCGCAGGACCTGCCCTGGACGCCGCTGGATCTGTCAGCCCCGCTGGGGCAGGCGACGCGGGCCAAGGTCGCCGATTTCGAGCTGTCGCGGAGCGCGGCGCCGCCCGCCGAGGAGGTGACGGCGGTGACCGACGCCTGTCTGGCCCTGCTGCGGGAAGCAGGGGTCCAGGCGGAGCGGGCCGAGGATCGCGATGACGGCGGGTTCTGCGTTGTGCGCGGAGCCGTGCGCATCACGGGTGGCGCGGTGACGCCGCTGGCTCCGGGGGGGCTGGTGATGCAGTGCCCGATGGCCATCCGATATGTGCTTTGGGACCGGCAGGTCCTTCGCCCGGCGGCGGAGGCGGCTTTCGGAACCTCGATCGCGTCGGTCGACACCTACGGGACCTATTCCTGCCGCCGCATCTATGGCTCGACCGAGCCCGGGGCCCGGCCCAGCGAGCATGCGCGGGCCAACGCCCTGGACGTGGCCGGGGTCACCCTGGCCGACGGACGCCGGGTCAGCCTGACCGCCGACTGGGACGGCGACGGGCCGACCGGAGCGGCGGGGGCCGACTTCCTTCGGCGCATCCGGGACGGGGGCTGCGACGTCTTCGCCACTGTGCTTGGTCCGGACTATAACGTGGAGCATGACGACCACCTGCACCTCGACGGAGCGCCGCGCGGTCTGTGCGCCTGAGCGTGCGATTCGCTTTTCCTTGACCGTTCGCCCGCGACGCGAGACAACCGTGGCGCAGCCCGGATTTTCGCTGGGGTCCAAACCCGCGCGTCGCTCCTTCGCCTGAACGAGCTGTCCAGATGGGCTGACGGCGTTCCCCTGCGGGGGGCGCTGCCTGGCAAAGCGCGTTGACGGAGAACGCAGATGGCGACCGGTACGGTCAAGTGGTTCAACCCCACCAAGGGCTTTGGCTTCATCCAGCCCGAAAACGGCGGCAACGATGTGTTCGTGCACATCACCGCCGTTCAGAAGGCCGGCCTGGCTGGTCTGAATGAAAACGCCCGGGTCGAGTACGAGCTGGAATCCCAGCGCGGCAAGACCGCTGCGGTGAACCTCAAGCTCCTGTAGTCCAGCAGGACATTCAGGTCTTGGCGGGCGCGGAGGCTTCGGTCTCCGCGCCCGCTGTCTTTCTGCCGCTGGTCCACTGGGCCATGGCCACAGCGATCAGGACGAGCGCGCCACCCAGCGCCTGCACCAGCGTCAGTGTCTCGGCGAACAGCATCCAGCCGAACAGGGCGGCGACCAGCGGCTGGACGAGGATGGTCAGGGCGGTGAGGCCCGCCGGCAGCCGGCCCAGCGCCCAGGTGACGCCGGTCTGGCCGGCGACATGCACCAGGGCGAACAGGCCGCAGAACAGCCAGCCGATCGGTTCGGCCGGCAGGATCGTCTCTCCAAGCAGCAGGGCGGCGATCAGCATCAGCGGGACGCCGGCCGCCGTCGACCACAGCATGACCTGCAGCGCAGGGGCGGTGCGGCGCGCCGCCTTCACGGCGAGGAAGTAGCCCGCGTACCAGAAGGATACCGACAGGCTCAGAAGATCGCCGAGCATGGGGTTGCGGCCCTGGGTGGGATCGGCACCGGCGGCCATGGCGAAGGCTCCGGCCAGCGCGACGGCCAGGGCGATCGTGAAGCCGCCGCCGGGCCGCTCCCGGAAGGCTATCCAGGCGACAGCTGTGACCACCACCGGCGTCAGGTTGCAAAGGACGGTGGCGTTGGCGACCGAGGTCAGGCTGATGCCGTAGTGCCAGAAGCCCATATCGAGGGCGAAGAAGGTCCCGGCCAGCAGCATCCAGCGGTTCGGTGCGAGCCCGGCCCCACCGGCCTCGCCGCGTCGCGTCAGGGCGAGATTGAGTGCCAGCAGCAGCGGCAGGGCGAGAATCAGCCGCCAGAAGCCGGCGGCGGCCGGGCCGGTCTCGGTCAGGCGCACGAGGATCGGTGCCAGCCCCAGCACGCAGGCCGCGGCGGTCAGCACCGCCAGAGGCAGGAGCGGCGGCCGGCTCATGCAGGGTCGGGCGTCCCGGCCCAGTCAGCGAAACGCAGGCGCAGGGGCGGGGTTCGGTCGGGCCGGGCCAGCTCGACGACGAGCGGGCCGATCGCTTCGGGGTGCGGCACGGTCATCGGATCCTCGCCCGGATAGGCCTGGGCGCGCAGGCGGGTGCGCATGCGGCCGGGATCCACGATGGTGGCGCGGATCGGGGTGTTCTCGATCTCGTCGGCCCAGCAGGCGATGAGCGCCTCGGCTGCCGCCTTGGTCGAGGCATAGGCACCCCAGAAGGCGCGCGGGGCGTGGGCCAGGCTGCTGGTCAGGTGGATCATGCGCCCGGCGTCCGAGACGCGCAGCAGCGGCTCCAGCGATCGGATCAGCCGGTAGACGCCGGTGAAGTTGACGCGCTCGATCTTGCCGAACTCGCGTGGGTCGGCGTGTGCCACCGGGGTCAGGCCCGCCGGGCCCATGGTCGCCGCCGCCTGGACCCAGACATCGAGCTTGCCGAAGCGTTCGTGCAGGGCCCCGCCGAGCCGGTCGATGCCGCCGCCGTCGACCAGATCGAACGGCACCAGGGTCGCGTGCCGGCCGGTAGCCGCGAAGACGGCGTCGTCGAGCGCCTCCAGCCCGCCCTCGGTGCGCGCCGTCGCGACGACGTGGGTGCCGGCCTTCGCCAGCGCCAGGGCGCTCTCGTAGCCGATCCCGCGCGAGGCCCCGACGATGAGGGCGATGCGGTCTTTCAGCGGCTGGTCGGTCATCGCGCGGGTCTAGGGATGGGCGCGGGGACGGTCAATGTGTTGGATGGCGCTCCGGCGACGGCAGGCGCGATCGTCCTCAGGCGCTCACCAGCAGGGACAGCTGCCTCGCCGTCTCGTCCCGGCCGCCTTCGTCGATTTCGCGGTCGAGAAGGCGGGTCGGGTAGTCGCCGGTGAAATAGTGGTCGGTGAACTGGGGCTGGCGCGGGTCGCGGGGGCCGGCACCCATGGCCTCATACAGGCCGTCGACCGACAGGAAGCCGAGTGAGTCGACCTCGAGATAGGCGCGCATCTCTTCCAGCGTCTTGGTCGCGGCCAGCAGCTGGTCGCGCTCGGGCATGTCGATGCCGTAGAAGTCCGGATAGAGGATCGGCGGAGAGGCCGAGCGCAGGTGAATCCCGGCGGCCCCGGCGGCGCGCACGGCGCGCACCAGCTTGACCGAGGTGGTGCCGCGCACGATCGAGTCGTCGATCAGCACCACCCGCTTGCCGGCCAGCACCCCGCGGTTGGGACTGTGCTTCATGCGCACGCCCTTTTGCCGGGCCCCCTGGCTGGGCTGGATGAAGGTGCGGCCGAGGTAATGGCTGCGGATAATGCCCATCTCGTAGGACACGCCCGATTGCTGGGCGTAGCCCAGCGCCGCCGGCACGCCGGAGTCCGGCACCGGCACCACGACATCGGCCTCGGCCGGATGCTCGCGGGCGAGGATGCGGCCCATGGCCTTGCGCACCTCGTAGACGGACCGGCCGTTCACGACGCTGTCCGGGCGCGAGAAGTAGACATATTCGAACAGGCACGGGCGTGCCGGGCGCACCGGGAAGGGCTTGAGCGACTGCAGGCCGCCCTGGTCAATCACCACGACCTCGCCGTTCTCGACGTCGCGCACGAACTCGGCACCGATGGTGTCGAGGGCGCAGGTCTCCGAGGCCAGCACCCAGGCGTCGCCCAGCCGGCCCAGCACGAGAGGACGGATACCCAGCGGATCGCGGGCACCGATCATCTTCGAGCGGGTCTGGCAGACGAGGGCGTAGCCGCCCTCGATGCGGCTGATGGCGTCGATGAAGCGATCGACGATCTTGGCCTTCCGGCTGCGGGCGATGAGGTGAAGGATCACCTCGGAGTCCGAGGTCGACTGGAAGATCGCGCCCTCGCCGACCAGAATCTTCCGCAGATAATGGAAGTTGGTCAGATTGCCGTTGTGGGCGATGGCGATGCCGCCGGAGTCCAGATCGGCGAACATCGGCTGGATGTTGCGCACAAAGCCGCCGCCTGCGGTGGAGTAGCGGGTGTGGCCGACCGCCGCCGAGCCGGGCAGGCGCTGCGACAGGTCTGAACCCCCGAAGGCCTCACCGACAAGGCCCTGGTGCCGCTCGGTGTGGAAGCGGGCCTGGTGCACCGAGGCGATGCCGCAGGCTTCCTGACCACGATGCTGCAAGGCGTGCAGGCCGAGCGCGACGACCGAGGCGGCATCGGTGTCGGGAGCCCCCCAGACGCCGCAGACGCCGCATTCCAGCCGCAGCTGGTCATCGCCCTGATCGCGCCAGCGCGGACGATGGACGACGGGCTCGGCGATCGCGTGGACGGGGCGGCTCATCGTCGGGGCTCCGATGATCGGCGGGGGTCAGGCGTCGGGAGGTGAAGTAGGCGCGGTTTGCGGCTGGGGCAAGGCGTCATGCCCGCCAAACCCTCTGCGGACGGACGAGTCCAGCGCCGGCGTGACCGCATCGACACTCTGGCCGATGCCCGGAAGGATCCACTGGATGGTTCGGGCGGCCCCGGCGCTCACGCCATAGAGGCCCGCTTCGGAGAGCCAGCGCGGGGTGCGCTCGCCGGGCAGGGCGGCAGCGATCACCAGGTGCACCGCCCCCACCAGAACAAGGGCGCGGCCCGCCCCGACGAGCACGCCCAGGACGCGGTCAACGCCTCCCAGCTGCGGATGGGCCTGGGCCCGCTTCGACAGGACCGACCCGACGATGCGGATGCCGAAATAGACAAGGAGGAAGCTGAGCACCGCAGCGAGGATTGAGCCGGCCCACTCCGGTTCGACCAAGTCCCGTCCGACGGGGGCGGTGTAGGGCAGGGTGATCAGCGTCAGGAACGCGGCGAGGATGAAGCTGAGCAGGGTGACGATCTCGCGCACGCCGCCGCGCACCCCGCCGGACGCCGCCGAGGCCAGCACCACGAGGATGACGAAGACGTCGTAGCCGGTCATGCGCTCCATCCGTTTCCTCCCCACAGCGTGGGGAGGGGGACCGCGAAGCGGTGGAGGGGCCCCTCCGTTTCGCTACGCGAGTCCCCTCCCCGCTCGCTGCGCGACCAGGGAGGAGACGAAACCCTAATACCTGTTCGTCGAGATTCGTTCGACCGCCTCGGTCAGGCGGGTGACGGCGGTCAGGCCGACCGACTGCGCCGGGCCGGGCGGGGCGAGGGCCTGGTCGAAGCCGAGCTTGGCGGCCTCCCGGAGGCGCGCCTCGGCCCGGCCGACGGGGCGCACCTCGCCGGACAGGCTGACCTCGCCGAATACCACGCAGCCCTGGGGCAGGGGCATGTCGCAGGCCGAGGAGATGAGGGCGGCGGCGGCGGCGAGGTCTGCGGCCGGCTCATTGACCCGCAGCCCGCCGGCGACATTGAGGTAGACGTCGCGGTCGCCGAAGCCGAGGCCGCAGCGAGCCTCCAGCACCGCCAGCACCATGGCCAGCCGGCCGGAGTCCCAGCCGACCACGGCCCGTCTGGGCGTGCCGTAGGCCGAGGGGGCGACGAGGGCCTGGATCTCGACCAGCACGGGCCGCGAGCCCTCGATGCCGGCGAAGACGGCGGCGCCGGGGGCCCGATCCTTGCCCTCGCCCAGGAACAGGGCCGAGGGGTTGGCCACCTCGCGCAGCCCGGCGTCGCCCATCTCGAACACGCCGATCTCGTCTGTCGCCCCGAAGCGGTTCTTGCCGGCGCGAAGGATGCGGAAGGGGTAGCCGCGCTCGCCTTCGAAGCTCAGCACCGCATCGACCATGTGCTCGACCACCCGGGGGCCGGCGATCTGGCCGTCCTTGGTGACGTGGCCGACGAGGATCACGGCCGGGCCGCCGGCCTTGGCCAGCCGCACCAGCTCGGCGGCGCAGGCGCGAACCTGGACGATCGAGCCGGGGCCCGCCTCGTGGGCGTTGCTCCAAAGGGTCTGGATCGAGTCGATCACGACAATGTCGAAGCGGTCGCGCTTGAGAGTGGTGAGGATGTCGCGCAGCGAGGTGGCCGAGGCCAGCGCCACCGGGGCGTCAGCGACGCCCATGCGGCGGGCGCGCGCGCGAATCTGCTCGATCGCCTCCTCGCCGGAGATGTAGGCGGTGCGCGCGCCGGCCCGGGCCGCCTTGGCCAGAACCTCGAGCAGCAGGGTCGACTTGCCGACGCCGGGGTCGCCGCCCAGCAACAGGGCCGAGCCGGGCACCACGCCGCCGCCGCAGACCCGGTCGAACTCACCGACGCCGGTCAGGATGCGCGGAGGCTCGGGCGTCTCCGAGGTCAGGCTCTCGAAGGTCAGGCCGCGGCCGCGGGCCGTCGAAACGGGTTTCAGAGCGCCCGGCGGGGCAGCCTTCGATTCCTCGACAAGGGTGTTCCAGCCCTGGCAGGCCGAGCACTGGCCGGCCCACTTGGCGTGAACCGCCCCGCAGGACTGGCAGACATGGAGGGTACCGTCGCGAGCCATGAGCCGATCCTAGCAGGCCGCGGCGATTCCCGGCGGCACACTGTCAGTGGTGCCCGCCTGCGACAAAGGCGGACAGAGGGCGTCAGCGGTAGAGGCGCGGCACCCGGGCGGTGACGGAGGTCTGCAGCTCGTAGGCGATGGTGCCGGCCGCGGCGGCCTGGTCGTCGATGCGCCGCAAGGAACCGAACAGCTCGGCCATGTCACCGACGGCGACCTCCAGCC
Organism: Brevundimonas sp.; assembly: GCA_027531145.1. Lineage (GTDB taxonomy): Bacteria > Pseudomonadota > Alphaproteobacteria > Caulobacterales > Caulobacteraceae > Brevundimonas. The sequence continues at coordinate 75,971 of JAPZRF010000009.1, forward strand.
CGGTGACGTCGACCGCGCAGACATCCATCGACACGCGGCCGAGGAGGGGGCGCAGTTCGCCGTTCAGCGCGACCTGGCCGCGCGGGCCGTAGTTGCGCAGCACGCCGTCGGCGTAGCCGGCGCCGACCGTGGCCACGCGAACCGGCCGTTCGGCGACGAAGCCTCGCGAATAGCCCAAGCTCTCGCCGGCCGGGACCTCGCGCACCTGCAGCACCGGGGCGCGGAAGGTGCCCACGGCGGCGAGGCGGGCATCGGGCCGGCCCTCGGGCCCTCCGCCGTAGAGGCTCATGCCGGGGCGCACGGCGTCGAAGGCGAACTCGGGCCCGAGGAACACCCCGCCCGAATTGGCGAACGACCGGATCGCGCCGGGATAGTATTCGGCGACGGCGGCGAAGACGTCACGCTGGTGCCGGTTCATGGGCTCGTCCGGAGCGTCGGCGCAGGCGAGGTGGCTCATCACGAGGGCGAGGCCGGGGAAAGGCTCCGGCGCGTCCTCGGGACGGAAGCCGAGCCGGTTCATGCCGGTGTCGATCTGGACCCCGCACGTGCCGCCGCCGGCCGCGCGCCAGGCCACCAGCTGTTCCGGCTGGTTGAGCACGGGCCACAGGACCGCCGCCCGCAGGGTCGCCTCCGTTCCGGGCACGCAGCCGTCGAGCACATAGATGTCCGGGGCAGGCCCGACCGCGGCGCGCAGGCGCTCGCCCTCGGCGGCGCGGGCGACGAAGAAGGCGCGCGCCCCCTCGGTGAGCAGGCGCTTCGCCACCGGCCCGGCGCCGAGCCCATAGGCGTCTGCCTTGACCACCGGATGCACCGGCGCGCCGGCGATCACGGACAGGGCGTGGAAGTTCCGCGCCAGGGCGGACAGATCGACCTCAAGAACAGCATTCGGACGCATCGCGCCCTTATGCCGGAACTTCCATGTGACGCCAGAGGGGGAAAGCGCTCCTCCCCCATAGCGAAGCATATGGGGGAGGGGGACCACGCGCAGCGTGGTGGAGGGGGCGACCGCAAGCGCCGCGCCTGAACTCGCCCCCTCCACCGCTTCGCGGTCCCCCTCCCCCGCATCGCGGGGGAGGAGAGATGGTCTGTCACTCGTATCCGCTGTAGCGGACCTCGCGGGCGAGGTTGCCGAAGCGGGTGGTATCCTCGTCGAAGGACAGTTTGACGATGCCGATCGGGCCGTGACGCTGTTTGCCGATGATGACTTCGGCCTGGTGGCGCAGGCGGTCCATGTCCTCCTGCCACTTCAGGTGTTCCTCGGTACCCTCCTTGGGCTCGGCTCGGCCGAGGTAGTAGCTCTCGCGATAGACGAACATCACAACGTCGGCGTCCTGCTCGATCGAGCCCGACTCGCGCAGGTCCGAGAGCTGGGGCCGTTTGTCCTCGCGGCTCTCGACCTGGCGGGAGAGCTGGGACAGGGCGATGATCGGAACGTTCAGCTCCTTGGCGAGGGCTTTGAGCCCCCCTGTGATCTCGCTGATTTCCTGCACCCGGTTCTTCTGGCCGTTGTTCTCGCCCGTGGTGATCAGCTGCAGGTAGTCGACGATGATCAGGTCGAGGCCATGCTCAGTCCGTTTCAGCCGCCGCGCCCGGGCGGCGAGCTTGGAGATCGACAGGCCGCCGGTAGCGTCGATGAACAGCGGGCTCCCGCCGATCTCGATGGCGGCGTCGCGCACCCTGCCATAGTCGCTGGCGTCGATCTCGCCCTTGCGCAGCCGGTCCGACGAGACGCCCGAGGCGTCCGCGAGGATCCGCATGGCCAGCTGCTCGGCGCTCATTTCCAGCGAGTAGAAGGCGACCACGCCGCCCGAAACGCTCTTCCGGCCCTCGGGGGTGATGTCGTAGCGGTAGTTGCGCGCGACGTTGAAGGCGATGTTGGTCGCCAGCGCCGTCTTGCCCATCGACGGGCGGCCGGCGAGCACCAGCAGGTCGGACGGGTAGAGGCCGCCCAGCTTCTGGTCGAGGTCATCGAGGTGAGTGGCGAGGCCCGCCAGCCTGCCCTCGCGCTGATAGGCCTCGCCGGCGATGTGCACCGCGCCCTTGAGGGCTTCGGCGAAGCTGATGAAGCCGGACGAGGGCTTGCCGGTCTCGGCGAGGGAATACAGCGACTGCTCGGCCCGCTCGATCTGGTCGAGGGCTGCCGTTTCCGGCTCCGGCGCTTCCTTGATGATGTCGCCGCCGATGCGGATGAGGTCGCGGCGCAGGGCCAGATCGTAGACCACGCGGGCATAGTCCGGGGCGTTGGCCGCGGGCGGCGCGCGGTCGACGAGGTCGGCGAGGTAGCGCAGCCCTCCGAACTCCTGGAACGCGGGATCCTGCCTGAACCGCTCCATCAGGATGGTCGGCTCTGCCAGCAGGCCCTGACGGATGTGATCCTCGATCGCAGAGTAGAGCCGCTGGTGAAAGGGCTCGAAGAAGTGGGACCCGCGCAGCCGGTCGCTGAGCCGCTCGAAGGCGGCGTTGTCGAACATCAGACAGCCCAGCAGCGCCTGCTCGGCTTCGAGATTGTGCGGCATCGCGGCGACCGGAGCGGCCGACGCGAACGGGGCGATCGCGTTCATCCTCATCCGATAACCATGACGCGGCGGCGCGTCAGGAGCGGTCGGGGTCGAAACCGTGCGAAACCCCGCCCGGCCTGTGGACGCTTGCAGTGCCCCGTCGGATCATCCTTCGCAGGGGTAGCGTTCGGCCATCCAGGCTTGCAGGCCCTCGGTGACGCTCATGCGCGCCCGTCGCGCCTGGGGGATGGCATTGAGGAAGGTCAGCAGCTGGCGCGGGTTCAAATCGATCGCTTCCGGCGGGCAGGCCGGGGGCGTGAGCCCCGCGGCGCGGTCGGCCTGGACTCGCGCCAGGACGGTGGTCAAGCCCGTGCGCACCTCGCCGAACAGCCGGCGAGTGTCCGACCGGAGCACGGCCGTCGGATTCTGCGGGATGCGGTTGGCCTCGGTCACAAAGGTGTCGAGGGTGCGCCCGTTCTGGGCCCCCGCAGATCCGGCGAACAGGAGCGCCGCTCCGGCGGCGGTGAGAATGACATGACGCATGGGGGCTCTCCCGAAAGCGCCGAGGCTGGCGACGCAGGGCTGAACCGGAGATGAACACTGCGGCGGGAAGGGGGCGGAGCCGACGGGTCTCCTCCCCCGCACGCGGGGGAGGAGCGCGCGTTTACCAGCTGACGCTCAGCCGGGCGTAGCCGTACCGACCGTTGAAGCCGAACGGGGAGTAGAAGGGGAAGCCCAGCACGCCGTTCGAGTTGAGCGCGGCGGGGGTGAAGTCCGGGTACTCGTCGAACACATTGTCCACTCCGACGGTCAGGGCCACCCCGTCCACGATCT
>JAPZRF010000003.1 GCA_027531145.1 Brevundimonas sp.
GTCATCGAGCGGATGTTCTGCCGCCTGAAGGACTTCCGACGCGTCGCCACACGCTACGACAAGCGCGCCGACACCTACCTCTCAGCCGTCTTCCTCGCCGCAACCGTCACATGGTGGCTCAATTGAGTCCTGACCCTAGCCCGTGTGATGGGCTGTCATCTGGCGGAAAATGGCCCTTGACTCCTCAAGTCGGAGCATTCGCCTCCGCACCGCTTCCAGCTGGACGACCCGGGCGATCAGCGCTTCGTGAATGTGCGCTAGGCCCAGGACGCTCGGGACGAAGCCGGGATCGCGCATGAGGGTGAAGATATCCGGTTCTTCGCCCCCCGAGCTGTGCGCCTGTCGGCGACCGCGCTGGAAGGTTTCAGCCAGGGCCGTGCACAACTGAAAAGCAGGGGCTGCTTCGTTGAGCAGGCGCCGAAGGCCGCGCTCGTTTACGCCTTCGCGTTCGGCCATAGCGGCGTGCGTTAGCCTCGTCGGACGCTGTTGGAGTTCGTCTTCGATGTAGGCGCGGCCGATGTGCCCCGCCAAAAGGCGCTTCCGCAACAGCGGCTCCAATTTGCGGCTGTACGCCTCCACCTTTCCTGCATCAGAGAGCAGGTCGGTCACCCTCAGATGAGGCTTAGCTGCTTCACCTGTCGCATCCACGAGCCAAGCTGCATAACGCCGGCGCAAGGTCGCCACAGCTTGGGCCTGACGTGCTTCGTCCTTGGGATAGGCGACGAAGGCAAACAGTTCTGCGGCGTCTTCGTAGGGGTAGGGGTGATCAGCGTTCATGACCCGATAGTGCTCTGGACTTCATCCGCTGTCGAAGCATTGGTCGCTTCGTGCCCGCCCCTCGCGGGCCTTCCTCGGTAGCAGGCCCACCACGGGGCCTGCTCAAACAAGAGGAGGGCCCAATGGCCAAGAGTAAGCCTGCATCGAAGTCCACCCGTCCCGCGATCAGCGGGATGCAGTCCCCCGAGCGCAGGGTCGCCAGCCGTAGCGATCATGGGGCCAGCAAGCCGCCTAAGAGCGCCGGTGCGCCTGGCGCGCCCGCCGGCAAGCTCGGGACCATCGTGGCGCTGATGCGCCGCCCCGAGGGCGCGACGGTCGCGCAGATGAGCGAGGCGACTGACTGGCTGCCGCACTCGGTCCGTGGGGCCCTGGCGGGGGCGCTCAAGCGCAAGCACGGCCTGACGATCACGTCGGACAAAACCGACGCCGGCAGGGTCTACCGCATCGCCGACGCGAACGCGCGGGGCACGACGTGACGCGGGCGGCAATCACCGAGGAGGTCCGGGCGCTGGAGCGCCTGGACCTTCAGGGCCTGAGGCAGGCGTGGGTCGCCCGCTACGGCGGCCCAGAGCCCAGGCTGCGGTCGCGCGAGCTTCTGGGGCTGATGCTCGCCTGGCGGATCCAGGCCGAGGCCTTCGGCGGCCTCTGCCCGCAAGCCATGCGCAAGCTGCAGGACCAGAAGGCACCCAGGCGCGGCGCGCTCGAGGTCCCCGTGGGCACGGTCCTGACGCGGGAGTGGCAGGGGCGAGCACATACGGTCCGGCGAACCCCGGCGGGGTTTGAGTGGGACGGCCGCACCTATCGCAGCCTGACGGCTGTTGCCCGGGCCATATCGGGCGGCGCCTGGAGCGGGCCACTGTTCTTCGGTCTGGTGAAGCGCAGCGGGGCCGATGCCTAGGCTTCGCTGCGCCATCTACACCCGCAAATCCTCCGAGGAGGGACTGGAGCAGGACTTCAACTCGCTCCACGCCCAGCGGGAGGCCTGCGAGGCCTATGTGAAGAGCCAGGCGGGGGAGGGGTGGTCGGCGCTGGCGACCGCCTACGATGACGGCGGGATCTCGGGCGGCACCATGGAGCGGCCAGGGCTCCAGAGGCTGCTGGCCGATGTCGCGGCCGGCAAGGTCGATGTGGTGGTGGTCTACAAGGTCGACCGATTGACCCGGGCGCTGAACGACTTCGCCCGCATCGTGGAGGTGTTTGATCGGCACGGCGTCTCGTTCGTGTCGGTGACCCAGGCCTTCAACACCACCACCTCCATGGGACGGCTGACACTAAACGTCCTGCTGTCGTTCGCGCAGTTCGAGCGGGAGGTCACCGGCGAGCGCATCCGGGACAAGATCGCGGCCTCCAAGAAGAAGGGCATGTGGATGGGGGGATGCCCGCCCCTCGGCTACGATCCCGCCGGCCGCAAGCTGAAGCTCAACGAGGCAGAGGCCGAGCTGGTCCGGCACATCTTCCGCCGGTTCCTGGAGCTGCAGTCAGTGCCGGCCCTGAAGCACGAGCTGAAGGCCGAGGGGCGGGTCTCCAAACGCTGGACCGCGACGAGCGGGGCCGTCTTCGGCGGGACGCCCTTTGATAACGGGGCGCTCTACCATCTGCTGCGGAACAAGACCTACCTCGGCATGGTCCCGCACAAGGATCAGGCCTACCCCAGCGACCATCCGCCGATCATCGACCAGGCCACCTTTGATCGGGTCCAGGCCCAGCTGGCGACCCGCGCCCGTCGGGGGCCGGTGGCGAAGCGGGCGGACCGCATCGCGCCCCCGCCGCCGCTGTTGCCGCTGAAGGGCAAGATCTTCGACGCCGATGGCGTGCCCATGACCCCAATGCACGCCTACGGCCGTAGCGGTGCGCCTCACCGCTACTATGTCTCGAGCACCATCATCCGCCGCACCCGTGACCCTCGCCCAGGCGCCATCCACCGGCTGCCGGCCCTCGCGACCGAGCGCTGGGTCGTCGCGGTGCTCTATCGCCTTGCCCCCAACGTCGACCCGCAAACGCTTCTGACACGGGTTGAGGTGCATGATGCCGCGGTCCAGATCGCGCTGGCCACCCGCGTCCTGGCCGAAGAGGAGCGGTCCGTCCCGATGGTAATCGAGCGGCTGACGCGTCTGCTTGAGCCTGGCGAGCGCTTGTCGCAGGCCGGCGACAAGCTCTGGCTCCACGTGCCGCGCCGGCTTCAGTTCCGGGGCGGGCGCGCCTGGGTCGAGGGCGAGGCGCCAAGGCAAGCACGGCTGAGCCAGGCGCTGATCAAGGCGCTGAAGACGGCCCATGCGATCCTGGCCGACCATGCCGGGGACGATGGGATGATCGTGCGGTCTCCCGCCTCACCCCATCAACGGGACCTCGTCCGGCTGGCCTATCTGGCGCCGGACGTGCAGCTCGCCTTCCTGGAGGGGCGGCAGAAGCCCGGGCTCTGTCTGGAAGACCTGCGCCACCGCGCGATCTCCCTGGCCTGGGACGATCAGCGGGCGGCTCTGCTTCCCTGAAACCTGCCGACGTTTCCCTGATCGGGCGCGAAAAATTCCCTGCTTCTTGCAGCCGTCGGAGCTCGGCTGCGCGCCGCAAACGCAGGCGGCGTGGGCGTTTCGCGCCGAAGCATCCGCTGGGCGGGCTTGGCTTTCCGCCCAAAGTCCCTGTTTCATTCCCTGTTAGCAGGGAAACTCATCCGGATCTTTCGGCCCTTGAGAACGGGGCGCGCCAAATGGGCCCGAAGCCCCCGTCAGGGGCCCAGAAGCGGCGGCGATCGGATGAGTTTGAGGGGGTGTGCGCCCGGCGTGTCGGGCTCCCGGCGGGAGCTACGAGGAGACGGAGACTAGCGGGGGGCGGCGGTGGCGGTGGAAGGGAGCCTGATAGCGAACTATCGCCGTCCGGATACACCTGCGACCGATACTGACGTGTGCAGGCTGTATTCCTCCCCCCAGGATTGAGGTTGTAGCATCCGCAATTTTCTCCTATTTTCTCAATTGGAGCCTACCATTCTGATGGAGTCGGCAGTTGGAGAGCGACGTGATGACCATCAGGGAGGTGTCCGAGTACCTCAAGCTGGCTGAAAAGACGGCCTATCGCCTGGCGGCCGAAGGCAAGATCCCCGGGTTCAAGGTTGGCGCCTCCTGGCGTTTCAGAAAGAGTGAAATCGACCGGTGGATCACCGCGCAAGAGCGTGGCGAGGCCTGACCCATGAAGATCATTGATAACGTCAATTCGCTGCTGGGCGATGATCTCAAGGGCTCGCTCGCCAAGGGATCGAAGCTCAAGATCGCGGCCTCATGCTTCTCCATCTACGCCTATGAAGCGCTGAAGTCTGAGCTCGCCCGGATCGACGGTCTGGAGTTCATCTTCACGGCCCCGACCTTCGTGCCGACCGAAGTTACCGACAAGGTGAGCAAGGAGCGCCGCGAGTTCTTCATCCCGAAGGCCAACCGCGAGAGCAACCTCTACGGCTCGGAATTCGAAATCCAGCTGCGCAACAAGCTGACCCAGCGCGCGGTCGCTCGCGAATGTGCGGATTGGATTCGTAAGAAGGCTAAGTTCCGGTCGAACAAATCAAAGGCCCCGATGCAGCAATTTGTCTGCGTCACCGGCGCGGCAGACGATGTCGCCTACATGCCCCTGAACGGCTTCACCGCAGTTGATCTTGGCTATCAGCGGGGCGACGCCGTCTCCAGCTTCGTCAACCGGTTTGACGAGGCCGTGCATACCGGAACCTACCTCCAGCTCTTCAACCAGATTTGGGCTGACCCGACGAAGCTCGAGGATGTGACGGCAGCGATCTGCGACCACATCGAGTCCGTCTACCAGGAGAACTCGCCCGAACGCATCTACTTCCTGATGCTCTACAATATCTTCAATGAGTTCCTCGAGGACATCGATGAAGACGTCCTGCCAAACGACCGCACCGGGTATCAGGACAGTCTGATCTGGAACAAGCTGTTCAATTTCCAGCGGGACGCCGCGACAGGCATCATCAACAAGCTGGAGACCTACAACGGCTGCATCCTCGCTGATAGCGTTGGCCTGGGTAAGACTTTCACGGCGCTGGCCGTGATAAAATACTACGAGCTCCGCAACCGGTCTGTGCTCGTGCTTTGCCCGAAGAAGCTGTCGGATAACTGGTTGAACTACAACACAAACCTGAAGACAAACATCTTTGCCAAGGACAGGTTCAACTACGACGTCCTTTGCCACACCGACCTTTCGAGGAACTCAGGCGTCTCTCACGGCATCCCGCTCAACCGGGTGAACTGGGGCAACTACGACCTCGTAGTCATCGATGAGTCCCACAATTTCCGGAACAACGATGCGTTCAAGGAGAAGGAGACCCGCTATCAGAAGCTGATGAACCGGGTCATCCGCGAGGGCGTGAAGACCAAGGTGCTGATGCTGTCGGCGACGCCGGTGAACAACCGGTTCAACGACCTGCGCAACCAGCTTGCGCTCGCCTATGAAGGCCAATCCGAGGCGCTGACCAAGAAGCTCAAGAGCAAAAACAGCGTCGAAGAAATCTTCCGCCGCGCCCAGGCGGCATTCAACGCGTGGTCCAAGCTCCCCAACGAGGAGCGCACCGCACAGGCCATTCTTCAGGCTCTGGACTTTGATTTCTTCGAGCTGCTCGACAGCGTCACCATCGCCCGGTCGCGCAAACACATCGAGACGTTCTACGACACCACCGACATCGGGAAGTTTCCGGAACGCCGCAAGCCGCTGTCGTTCCGGTGCCCGCTTACCAGCCGTCCCGGCGTGATGGACCTGAACGGCATCGTGGCCCAGCTCACCCTGCTCAAACTCGCTGTCTACGCGCCGATCAGCTACATCCTGCCCAGCCGCCTCAGCAAATACGAACAGCTCTACGACACCCAGGTCGAGGGCGGCCGCGGCAAGCTCCGACAGATCGACCGCGAGCGCAGCCTGCAGGCGCTCATGACGACGAACCTGCTCAAGCGGCTGGAGAGCTCCGTCGAGGCCTTCCGCCTGACCTTGAAGTCCCTTCAGGCCAATTTGAACAAGACCCTGGAGGCTATCGCCGAGTTTGAACGCAATGGCGGCTCCCTCAAGGTGTCGGATTACACCGCAGACTTTGAAGACATGGAGCCCGAGGACGATGAGTTCGGGGACCTGGGAGACTTTAAGGTCGGGGGAAAGATCCAGATCAGCCTATCGGACATGGACGTCCAGTCCTGGCAGCACGACCTTCGCTCCGACCTGTTCCTGATCGAGGAGCTGACCCGGGAGATGGAGCTGATCACGCCTGAGCACGACACCAAGCTCCAGCATCTCAAGACCCTGATCGCGAGCAAGATCGAGGCCCCGCTAAACCCGGGAAACAAGAAGGTCCTGATCTTCACGGCCTTCGCCGACACCGCCAACTACCTCTATGAAAACATCGCCGCCGAGCTGCTGCGCACGAAGGGTCTGCATACAGGGCGTGTCACCGGCTCCGACGGCCCGAAGTCAACCCTGGCCAAAGGCTATGACTTCCAGTCGCTGCTGACGCTGTTTTCGCCGCGATCGAAGGAAAAGGCCGCGATCCTGCCCGAGGAGCCGGCCGAGATTGATATCCTCATCGGCACCGACTGCATCTCCGAGGGCCAGAACCTTCAGGACTGCGACTACCTCGTCAACTACGACATTCACTGGAACCCGGTTCGGATCATCCAGCGCTTCGGCCGTATCGACCGCATCGGTTCACCGAACAGCCAGATCCAGCTAGCGAACTATTGGCCGGACATCACCCTCGACGAATATATCAACCTGAAAGAGCGCGTCGAAAACCGGATGGTGATCGCCGACGTGACGGCGACGGGCGACGACAATGTCCTGACCGCAAAGAGCAGCGAGATCGCCTACCGCAAGGACCAGCTGCGGCGTCTCCAGGACGAGGTCATCGAGTTGGAGGACGTCAAGACCGGCATCTCGATCACCGACCTTGGTCTGAACGATTTCCGGATGGATCTGCTCAACTACGTGAAGGCCAACGGCGAGCTCGAAAATGTGCCCCGGGGCATGCATGCCGTGGTGCCGGCTAAGCCAGAGCTGGGCCTGCAGCCAGGCGTGATCTTTGCGCTGCGCAACATCCACGACAGCGTGAACACCAACCAGCAGAACCGGCTGCATCCCTACTACCTGGTTTATATCGGCCGCGACGGCGAGATCATCGCTGACCACACAGAGGCCAAGCGGCTGCTCGATCTGGTCCGCACGAGCTGTAAGGGCGAGGACGAGCCTATCCAGGCTGTCTGCCGCCTCTTCAACGAGCAGACCCAGGACGGCCGCAACATGGCGGGCTATTCCGACCTGCTCAGCTCGGCCATCCGGTCGATGATCGAGGTGAAGGAAGAAAAGGACCTGGACAGCCTATTCAGCGGCGGCAGAACCACAGCGCTCACAAACACCATCGCGGGGCTCAGCGACTTCGAACTGGTCGCCTTCGTCGTGATCCTCGAGGACGCGCCATGACGGCGGGCCTGTTCGACTATCCCAGGAGTGCTGCGTTCGGCCGGGTTCTGCCAAAGAACAAGATCTACGAGCACGCCGGCGCAAGCGCGGGGCTGAAGCAGCTGTTCGTCAATCAGGTCGACCAGATCGTCTGGCGGTTCAAGCTGGCCCCCGAGACTATCAACCTGGCCGCCACCTCGGCAGTCACGGAAATCCAGATATTCGAAATCAGCCTGCGGACCGGCTCACCGGACGGAGACATCCTGCGGGCGATCGACCGGGCTATTCCGTTCCCGATCATCTTCGAACTGACCTGGTCCGGTAAGCGGCGCGCGACGGCCGCCTTCAAACGGCCGAGCGAAGCTGATGCGTCGAAGTGGGTGATCAGCGAATATTTCTCGACCGACTGGACCAGCGAAGGTGGGCCGCGCGATGCACTTCCCGTCGCCCTCGACCTTGGGGGGCTCTACGATAAGCTCCTGACGGCGATGATGCCAGCCCAGATCCGGACGGACGGCGCTATTCAGGAGCGTGTCGCTCGGCTCGAAGCGGTCCGGGCGCAAGCCCGTGAAATCGAACGGATCACATTGCGGCTTAACCGCGAGAAACAATACAACAAACGCGTGGCGATCAACGCCGAGCTACGCGACGCCAAATTGCAAATGGAACGGCTCACCCGGGCAGACGCTCCGATGGCGGCCACGAGTGAGTGAGGGGACGAAGAAAATGGACAAGCTCAAGATGCACAGCCCGAACCTGACGGACGAAAACGTGGCAAAGATCCGCGATCTGTTTCCAGGCTGCGTCACGGAGGCGGCGGATGAGACGGGCAAGCTGCAGTTGGTGGTAGATTTTGATCAGCTGCGGCAGGAGCTGAGCGACCACATCGTCGAGGGTCCGCAGGAGCGCTATCGACTGGACTGGCCGGGCAAGCGCGAGGCGCTGGTTGCGGCCAATATGCCAATCGCCAAGACCCTTCGGCCGTCGAGGAACGAAAGTCGCGATTTTGATGGCACGCGGAACTTATTCATCGAGGGAGATAACCTCGACGCTTTGAAGATCCTTCAGGAGAGTTACCTTGGGACGGTAAAACTTATCTATATCGATCCACCTTACAACACAGGAAATGACTTTGTTTATGACGATGATTTTTCTGTTGATGCGAAATCGTATCTTGAGAGATCAAATCAGGAAGATAGTAACGGAAATAGACTTGTCGCCAACACGTCATCCAATGGGAGATTTCACTCCGACTGGATGACAATGATTTACAGTCGACTAAAGCTTGCACGAAATCTTCTGAAAAATGATGGGGCCATTTGCATTAGCATAGATGACGGTGAAGTTGCGAACTTACGGAAAATCGCTGACGAGATATTTGGCGAGAGTAACTTCATGGCAAATATTGTATGGCAGAAAAAATATGCTGTTTCCAACGATGATCCCGGCATTGCGGACATGCATGATCATATACTTGTATATCGAAAGACATCAGATTTCTCACGAAATTTCCTGCCGCGGTCTGACAAGCAGAACGAAAGATACTCAAACCCCGATAATGACGTCAGGGGGCCTTGGGCGTCTGACAATTACATAAGCAATAACTCGAAGGCCGACCGGCCTACGCTTTACTATCCCATCGTTCATCCCAAAACGGGGCAGGAGGTGTGGCCGGGGGAAAATGCGTGGCGTTATTCACGAGACAAACACGAAAAGATGGCTGCGGAAGGCCGTCTCTACTGGGGCCCCAATCTTAGTTACGAGCGGCCGCGGATGAAGCGATATTTGAGCGAGGTCCAAGATGGTATTGTGCCCTCAACCTGGTGGCCATTTGTCGATTTTGGCCACAACAATGAGGGATCAAAAGAAGTAAATGATCTTTTTGGAAAGAAAAAGGTATTCACATTCCCTAAGCCAACTCGACTCTTAAAAGAAATAATCCGGATCGGTAGCTCTAATAATGATGTCGTTATGGACTTTTTCGCGGGGTCTGGCTCGACGGCTCATGCGGTGTTTAAGCTTTGTGCCGAGACAGGTGAAAATCGTCAGTTTATTCTGATACAGATGCCGGAGGAGGTCGAAGAAGAATCTGAGGCAGCAAACTCAGGGTTAAAATCGATTGCAGAAATCGCCAAGGAACGCATCCGACTCGCAGGTCAGAAAGTGTTGGAAGGCGAGTGCCACCCCGGCTGGAACCGTGATGTGGGCTTTCGGGTGCTGAAGGTGGACACTTCGAACATGAAGGATGTGTTCTACCGTCCAGACGTGCTCGGCCAGAAAGACCTGATCGACGCGGTGGAAAACACCAAAGCCGACCGCATTCCCGAGGACCTTCTGTTTCAGGTGTTGTTGGATTGGGGCGTTGACCTGACGCTACCCATCCGCCGGGAGGTGGTGCAAGGCAAGACGGTATTCTTCCTAGACGGCAACGCCCTAGTCGCATGCTTCGACACTGGCGTGACTGAAGAACTGGTTAAGGAGCTGGCCGGTCACGAGCCGCTGCGCATGGTCTTCCGCGACAACGGTTTTGTGTCGGACGCTGTCAAGATCAACGTTGAGCAGATCTTCCGCCAGCTTTCCCCCAACACCGACATCAAGTCGATTTGAGGGGCCTTGGCATGAAGTTCAAATTCAAGGTCCAGCCCTATCAGACTGACGCTGTGGAGGCAGTCGTCGACTGTTTTGCCGGACAACCGATGACAGGTGGCATCACCTATAGGATCGACCCGGGCCGCAAGGCGCAGACCAGCGCCTTCGAGGAAGGCTTCAAGAACGCCGACCTTCAGCTCACCGAGCCTCAGGTCCTGGCCAATATCAAGGACGTCCAGCGTCGCCAGAACCTGCCCATGTCGGACGGCCTGGTTGTCAGCGCGGGGTGCAAGTTCAACCTCGACGTGGAGATGGAGACGGGAACAGGCAAAACCTATTGTTACATCAAGACCATGTTCGAGATGAACAAGCGCTTTGGCTGGTCCAAATTCATAATCATGGTCCCCAGCATTGCGATCCGGGAGGGCGTTTACAAATCGCTCCAGATTACCGCGGACCACTTCGCCGAAAGCTACGGCAAGAAGGCGCGTTTCTTTATCTACAATTCAAAGCAGCTCCACGAGCTAGAGAGCTTTTCGTCTGACGCCGGCATCAACGTCATGGTCATCAACATCCAGGCGTTCGCCGCCAGGGGTGCTGACAACCGCCGGATCTACGACGAGCTGGACGACTTTCAGTCCCGGCGGCCGATCGATGTGATCGCGAGCAACCGGCCGATCGTGATCCTGGATGAGCCGCAGAAGATGGAGGGTAAAGCGACGACGGAGTCGCTGCCGAAGTTCAAGCCGCTCATGATCCTGCGCTATTCGGCGACCCATAAGACCCAGCACAACGGGATTCACCGTCTGGACGCGCTGGACGCCTATAACCAGAAGCTGGTGAAGAAGATCGCGGTGCGCGGCATCCAGACCCGCGGCCTGGCTGGCACCAATGCCTACCTCTATCTCGAAGGGATCGACATCTCGAAAAAGGCGCCGGTCGCCCGCATCGAGCTGGAGGTCAAGCTCAAGACCGGCGAGATCAAGCGTCAGGTCCGCCGGCTGGAATTCCGCGACGACCTGTTAACGTTGTCCGGGGACCTCGATCAGTACCGTGGGTTCACCATCTCCCAGATCGACTACAACAACGACACTGTCGAATTCACCAACGGTGTGATCCTGTCGGCCGGCGAGGCCACTGGTGACGTGTCCGAGCGGGATATCCGTCGCATCCAGATCCGGGAGACGATCAAGGCGCATTTCGACAAGGAAAAGCAGCTCTTTTCCCAAGGGATCAAGGTGCTGTCCCTGTTCTTCATCGACGAGGTCGCCAAGTACCGCGACTACGATCAGGCGGACGAAAAGGGAGAGTATGCCCGCGTTTTCGAGGAGGAATATGAGCTCCTGAAGGCGGAATACCTGTCGGAGCTGGCGATCGACAACGAGGCCTATCGCAAGCACCTGGCCGGTATCGACGCCACCAAGACCCACAACGGCTACTTCTCAATCGACAAGAAGACCAACCGGCTGAAGAATCCTGACGTCGGGGCGAAGTCCGTCGATTCCGACGACACGGATGCCTATGACCTGATCCTGAAGGACAAGGAGCGGCTGCTGTCCTTCGCCGAGGCGACCCGGTTCATCTTTTCCCACTCCGCGCTCCGCGAAGGGTGGGACAATCCAAACGTCTTCGTGATGTGCATGCTGAAGCACAGCGACAACATGATCTCGCGGCGCCAGGAAGTCGGCCGCGGGCTTCGCCTATCGGTCAACCAGGATGGCGATCGCATGGACCACCCTGCGGTGGTACACGACATCAACGTCCTGACTGTGGTGGCCAGCGAGAGCTACAAGGACTTTGTCGGGGGGCTCCAGAAGGAGATTGCCGATAGCCTGTCCTCGCGCCCGAGGAAGGCAACGGAGGCCTACTTCACCGGCAAGACGGTCGCGTCCGACAATGGTCAGGTCCAGATCACTCCGGCCCTTGCCAAGCAAATCTACCGGTATCTGGTGAAGAACGATTACACCGATGACACTGACCAGATCGCGGCTGGCTACCATGAGGCCAAGACCGCAGGCACGCTGGCGGCGCTTCCGGACGAACTGAAGCCCTATGCCGATCAGGTCTTCCAGCTGATCGACAGTGTGTTCAGCGACGCCCAATTGCCAAAGGTTGAAGACGGCCGGAAGCCGAAGACCAATCCGCTGAACGCCAACTTCGACAAGAAGGAATTCCAGGAGCTCTGGGGCCGGATCAACCGCAAAGCCGTCTATCGGGTCGAGTTTGATTCCTCAGAGCTCGTTCGAAAATGCGTCGGTGCGCTCGATAGCCAGCTCCGGGTCACGCCGCTGCAGTACACTGTCCAAACAGGCATTCAGAGCGACGAGATCACGGACGATCAGCTCAAAGCGGGCGACGGCTTCAAGGTCACCAATACGGCCACCGAGAGCGGCGGGTCCGTCTATTCGCAGGTGCAGTACGACCTGCTGGGCAAGGTCGCCGAAAACGCCCATCTCACCCGCCAGACCGTTGCGGAAATCCTGACCGGGATGGCGCCAAGCGTCTTTGCTCAGTTTCGCCAGAACCCCGAACACTTCATTGCCGAGGCGTCCCGGATCATCTCCGAGCAGAAGGCGACAATGGTCATTGAGCGCCTGGCCTATGACGGTGTCGAGGACCGATACGAGGTCGACATATTCACGGCCAACCAGTCAGGCCAGGACTTCTCCAAGGTCGGCTCGAAACTGAAAAACCATGTCTATGACTACGTCGTCACGGACTCGGATATCGAGCGGCGGTTCGTGGAGGAGCTTGATACGAGCGACGAGGTCGTCGTCTACGCGAAGCTCCCCCGCGGGTTCCTGATCCCGACCCCTGTCGGCGACTACAACCCGGATTGGGCGATCTCGTTCAAGGTCGGCAGCGTCAAGCACGTCTATTTCGTTGCTGAGACTAAGGGGACAATGTCTTCGCTCAAGCTGCGCGAGATCGAGTCCACCAAGATCGCCTGCGCGCGGAAGTTTTTCGATGAAATCGGGCAGCGCGCATCCGCCGACCCGGTTCGGTATGACGTCGTCACGGACTACGGAAAGCTGATGGAGGTCGTTGGTTTAAGCCGGTCAGCGTCGGCGGGACAGACGGCATGAGGCCTCGTTCAATCAACATCTTCCTGCTCGACGGCGACCCCGATGGCATCCGGGTCGCTCAGATCTCGATGTCGACGATCCAGGCTATCGCCTTCCGCAAACTGCAGATGAAGCAGGTGCGCGGTACCTTTCCCGAGTTGGCGCGGCCGGGCGTCTACATGCTGCTCGGCTTTGACGAGACCCAGCCAGATCGGCTCCTAGCCTATATCGGCGAGTCCGAATGCGTGGCCGACCGGCTCCAGTACCACGCAGGCAACGACAAGGGGAAAGGCGGCAAGCCCTTCTGGGTCGAGACCATTGCGATGGTCAGCAAGGACGAGAACCTCACCAAGTCGCATGCCCGTTACGTTGAGGCACGCCTGATTGCAGACGCCGGCCTGAACCCTCGCTGGCAGCTGCAAAACACCCAGAAGGCCGGCGAGGAGGGCAAACTCCCGCTGCCCGACCGCGCGGCGATGGAGGAGTTCATCGATCAGACCAAGACCCTGGTCGGGGCGCTGGGTTGCGATTTGTTCAAGGTCGTTTCGGGGGACATTTCCAGCCAACCTAAGAGCGCCAGCCCAGCTCCGGCCTGGACGGAAAGCGTGTTGTTCGAGTTCAGGGGCCAAGGCTTCGCTGGGCAGATGTTGGTGACGCCCAGCGGCGAAATCGTCGTCAAGAATGGGTCTAAGGCCAGGCTGAAGACCACCCCAACCATCCCCAAGGGCACGGTAGCGCTTCGGGCGGATCTGGTCGCCAGCGGCATTTTGCTGGAGCAGGACGATGCCTTGGTGTTCACCTCGGACTACATCTTTTCATCGGTCTCATCGGCCGCGGCGGCGGTGACCGGGGCCAGCGCCAATGGGCGCGTTTCCTGGCGCCTGCCCGACGGCCGAACCTATGCGGAATGGGAGGAAGGACAAAACGCCTCCCCTATCCCTATTGAGGACGAGGAACTGACTGGCGGAGCGATCTAGGCGGCCAGAAGGCCTAGATGCTGGTCTTGGTGAATGTGGTGCTCCCCAGAGCGACCGTTGCCGCCACCGATCCCGCCGTCAGCGTGCGCGTTGCGCTGGTCAGCGCGCGCGTGAGTCCGGTCAGCGTCCCGGCCGATAGGGTCACCGACCCGGCTGCGCCTGTGAATTCGCCCCAGGCCCCGGTCTTCGATCCGTCGAGCGGCAGCTTGAATATGCTGCTGGCCATTACCATCGACCCGTTCTTGATCATGATCCATTCCTGGGCGTTGAAAACCAGCCCGCCGCCGGCGACCTTGGCCCCGGTGATCTCGACCCAGAACCCGGCCAGGGTGGATATCTGCAGGCTCCAGACCAGATTGCCCGAGCCGTCGATCTTGGCCACGAACCCGGTCGAGTCCGCGTAGTTGTTTCCGACCAGATAGACATTGCCACCCGTGTCGGCCGTGATGTCCCGCGGATAGAAATTGGCCGGCAGCTGCACCTGCCAGAGCAGATTGCCGCTGGTGTCGTAGTTGGCGACGATCGCGTTTCCGGTGGCCGTGCCGTAGCCCAGGATCACCGGATTGCCCGCGGCATTGAAGGTGATCGAGATGCCGCTATCGGCCGATGAGGTTCCCAGCGACCGCTGCCAGGCAAGGGTTCCCGCCGTGTTGTATTTGGCGATCAGGATGTCCTGGCCGCCCATGCCGCCGGCGCTGGCGGTGGTCCCGACGAAATAGATATTGCCGCTGGCGTCGACCACCACCCGGATCGCGGAGTCCGCGCCAGATCCACCGAGCGATCGCTGCCACTGGAACGTGCCGGCGCTGTTCCATTTGGCGATCAGGGCGTCGCCAGCGCCCGCGCCCTGGCTGAGGGTCTGGCCGACCATGTAGACGTCGGTCGCGGTTGCATCGACGTCGTAGCCGTACTCGGCATTGCCAGTGGCATCGAGGCTGCGGGTCCAGAGGAGATTGCCGTTGGTATCGAGGCGGGCGACGTAGGAACCATAGTTTGAGCCCGACACGATCCAGTAGCCGGCCAAATGGACGGTGCCATCGTCCATCGCCTTGCCGGCCATGATCGTCCGGTTGATGGTCCTTTGCCATTGCAGGACGCCGTCGGCGTTGAACTTGGCGATCAGCGAATAACCGAACGCATAGATGTTGCCGGCGCTGTCGGTCCCGAACGACTGGATGGTCTCGAGCGAGCCACAGGCGACATACCAGTAGCTGGTGGCCGACTTGCCATAGAGGTTCGACAGCGAGATCGGACCGGAAGCGACGCCGGCCAGACCGCGGACCGCGGCCTCGCCAAGGGATGTGGTCGCAGACGCGCTGCGCCCCAGCTCCACGGATACATTCGACAGCGAGATCGCGCCGGACGACTGCAGGGTCATGGGCGCGGCTCGAGCGTCTCGACCCTGGCGGCCAGCTCTTTCACGGCCTCGATCAGCACCCCGACCAGATTGCCATAAGCGACCGAGAGCAGGCCTTCCGGGTTCTCCGCGACCAGCTCAGGCGTCACCGCGCGCAGTTCCTGGGCGATGACTCCGATGCCTGCCGCGCCGGTGTCCAGGCGCTGATACCGGACCCCGCGCATCTGCCGCACCAGCTCCAGCGCACCGGCGATGGCGGCCACATCGGTCTTCAATCTCGCATCGGAATAGGCTGTCACGTCGCCAGTCGCCGTGATCGACCCGGCCACCGAGATCGCACCAGTGAAGCTCTCGCCCGCCTTGTTGGCCGGGGTGTAGCCGAGCGCCGCGATAACCCCACCAGACGTGATCGCGCCGATCTCAACCACGGTCTCGGTCCCCGAGACGTTCTTCTTGAGGTACAGCTTGCCGTCATAGGTGTTGATGGCGAGCTCGCCGAGCGACAGGGCAGCCGTCGTCGGAACCACGCCCGCAGCTGTCGATCGTTTGTGGCGCAGGGTGTTGGGCATCAGAAGGTGCCGCCATCCAGGGTGATGTTGTCGATCGTGCCGCCAGTGATGGCGACATTGCTGGCAGCCTGGCTGGCGATGGTGCCCAGCCCAGTGATGTCGGTGCTGGGGATGGTGGCCGAGGCCGTGAACGCAGCAGCGCCCGCGCCCTTGATGTAACCGGTCAGGGTCGTGGCCCCGGTGCCGCCCTTGGCGACGCCCAGCGTGCCGCCGATGTTGTTATGGGTGAGATTGGCCTCGTTCACATCGAGGGTGGGGTTGCCTGCGATGCCGTCTCCATTGGTGACGGTCAGCTTGGCAGAGCCCGCCGTCAGGGTGCGCCCGGTGACGGTGTCGGCCGCGGTGCGCGCGACCAGGCCGCTGGTGGCGAGGTTATGCAGCGCCAGAGCCTGACCGCTCAGGGCGATGCTGTCGGCGCTGACCGCGATCCCCGTGCCAGCGCCGACATCGATGCTGTTGCCGGTCTTGGTCAGGCCCGCGCCGGCCACCACCTGACCTGCGCCATTGAACTGGACGAAGGCGATGGCGGTGGTTCCCAGTGTGCCGCCGCTATCGGCAGTGCAAAGGAAGCCGACGTCAGCGTTGATCGTGCCCTGCTCGACGAACAGATAGGCCGACACATGCTCGTCCCAGGTCGATAGATCGACCGCCCGGGCCCAGGTGCTGGCGGCGACAACATAGACACCGTTCTGGCCCGGCGTGGTCTGGTCCTTGACCAGCACCCGGTCGCCGGCGATCAGCGCTACGCCGTCGATGGTCATGGTGCCGGTCAGGGCTGCGATGTTGCCGGTCGAGGCGGCCCTGACCGAAGCCTTGGGATCGAGCCCCTGAACCGTCAGGTCGACATAGTTCTTGGTCGCCGCGTCCTGGGCTGCGGTCGGCTCGGCAAGGCCGGTCAGCCGCTGGGCGTTCATGGCGACAGACGCCGTGGGCGCTGCCAGCTGATCGAGCCGGTTGGCGCGCACCCGTGCGTCGGTGAAATAGAGGTTTGCGCCCTCAGCCACGTCGGCGGTGGTCAGGGTAATGGTGCCGGTGCGGCCAGCCACGGAGGCCACCGGGAAGCTGATGGCGACGCCGGCCGCCAGCGTCACCCGGCCCTTGGCATCGACCGTGATCTGCGGGACCTGAGTGGCCGAGCCATAGGAACCGGCGGTCGCGCCGCTATTGGCGAGGGTCGCCGCGATGGTGGCGTTGGCCGATCCATCAAAGGTGGCTGAACCAGCGACGTCCCCTGACAGGGCCAGGGACCGGGCCGTCACCAGCTTGGTGGCAGTGGCCGCATTGCCGGTGATCGAGCCGCCAATGGTGCTGGAGAAGGTCTTGATGCCGGCGACCGTCTGATCCCCGGCCAAACCGACAAAAGCGCCCGGGCCACCAATCGCAATGACCGACGTCGCCGTGCCGCCAGCGCCGCCAGTGCCAGTGCCATAGTAAAGGGTGTTGTCCTGCTCGTTGAAGGCAAGCTCGGCATTGGCCAGCGAAGCGGGCGCTCCGGCTGAGCCACCCGAGGCGCGGCGTTTGATGCGAAGAGTATTGGCCATCTAGAAATTTCCTCCGTCGACCAGCCCGGTCGCGTTTGAGTTGGTCCATCGGTTCTGGGGGGCGGTGAACATCAGCACGTCGCCGGCCGCGGGGGCCGAGACGGTGACATCGCCAAGTTGGGTGAGCGTGGTGGCCGGTGTTGCAGGCCCTTGCGGTCCCGCCGGCCCTTGGGGGCCTGTGGGGCCTGCGGGCCCGGCGATGCCCTGTCCTTCGATGAGGAGGGTCAGGGCGCCGTCTTCGGTTTCAACGACGAGGGACTGGACCGTCTCCAGGATCTGGAGCGCGGCGGTCATTCGACATCAAACGTGAGGGTCGGCAGGACCTCACGCTCCCCGCTGGCGTTCTCAAGCCCGAGCGTCAGCCAGACCCGGCCAAGCCCGCGGTTGAGAGCGGCGGTCTGCTCGTCGGTCCAGAGAATCTGGATCTGGCCGAGGCTGGCCGGCGTCAGGATCGAGACTGCAGGCGCGGCGATATTACCGCTCTGGTCGATGATGATCAGCGACAGGCCGGAGAGGTTCCGGACGATGCCCGCCGGCTGATCGGTGAAATAGGTCGCGCGCAGGCGCTTGGTGCCGCCGCGGCGGATCGTCAGCCTGGTCATGCCTGCACCTTTTCGGAAATGAGGGCTGGCGCAGACCACAAGGCCTGCGCCAGGGAGATCAGCCGATGCGAGCGCGGGCGGTCTTGCGAAACACCACCCCGCCAATACCGGTGATGGCCAGGACCACGGTCAGCACGTCGGCCTGGCTCAGGCCCTCAGGGAGCAGGCCAAGCGTGCCGGCCACGCCCCAGGCGCTGCCGATCAGGCCGGTCCAGATGGCCTTGGAGGTCCACCAGGGTTTGAGATCGTCCATGTCGTTTCTCCATAAAAAATGCCCGCAAAAGCGCGGGCGGTTGGGAACAGTGATGAGGGTCGAGATCAGGCTTCGTTGGTCGAGATCGCGCCTGAGGCAGCGAGGTGAATGGGCGCTACGCTGGCGGGCTGGACCCGGTAGATCGGCCGGCGGATGGCGATGCAGCGGGTCCTGGCGATGCGGGTGATGCTGACCGCGTCAGACTGATTGCCGCCCAGCACATGGAAGGCTGTCTCGTCCTCGCCGACATTGAGGCCGACATGACCTCCGCCCTTGGCCCGGGAAAACACCAGCACATCGCCCAGCGCCGCTTGCGGTGAGGCAATGCCAAACCGGCTCCAGCTTCGGGCCCACAGCGGCTTGGCCGGCGCGGCCTTGCCGGCGCGTTTGGCGATCAGCGCCATGAAGAGGCCGCACCAGGGCACGGCGTCGGATGAATAGGCCTTCGAGAGCCCGGCCTCTTTGGCCCAGTCCAGAATGACCGGGTTGTCGGCCGAGCCCGGCGTCTCGATCGTGCCGTAGAGCTGGCAGGCGGCGGCCACCATCCTGGGCAGCGGGCGCACCTCGTCGATCCAGCGATAGGCTGGAGGAAGCTGGGGCATCGATGTCTCCGGAGGTTAGCGGCCAGCCAGGCCCTTGAGGGTGGCGTAGATCACCGCCATCGCAGCCATCAGGGTCGACAGCCATTTGACGAACTTGACGACGCCGGTGGCGGTCTTCCAGGCCGAGACCAGGTCCTGCACATCGGTCCGCAGCGCCTGGATATCGGACCGGACTTCGGCGAGCTCGCGCTTCATCTCGGCATGATCGGTCTCAGGGCGCGAAGCGGCCACGGCCGTCGGCGTCAGATCAGCGGACAAGGAGAATGATCCCTGAGCCTGTCCCGGTCAGGTCCGTGAGCCGCGGCTTGAAATACCGGTCCTGCGCGACCTCGACCCCGTCGATGACGACGCTGCCTTGCGCGACTATCAGTCCCCAACCAGCCGCCAGGGTGAACTCGCCGTCGATGGTCTGGCAGGCCACCTCCCGGTCGCCGGAGTCGTTGCGCGACAGGCAGAACCATTCTGCACCATCGGGCGCAAACACACTGATGGGCGAGGTCCCTGAGAAGCGTTTCAAGAACCCAATGGGCTCTGGCTCGCGCAGCAGCACATCGCTGGTCTCGATCTCGGTGCTTTCCAGCCGGCCCTGCAGAACCAGAACGCCGAGGGACCGCGCAGCCGAGCCGCGGGGAAAGGTCAGCGTCTCGCCGACATCGAGGGTCACCCGGTCGGCATGGCAGACGCTGTAACGGTAGCTGACGTTTTTCATCACAGTTCCTCCGGCTGATCGTGCAGTTCCAGTTCGACCCGGACGCCGTCGATCTCGCCGATCCGCTTGCGCGGCGGACGAGGCTGAATGGGGGCTTCAGGCACGGGGTCTTGCGCCTGCGGGTCCACAGGCGTGGAGGTGGTTTCATCGGTCATGGAGCAGGCTTTCAGCTTAGAGAAACGCTCGAGGTCAGGCCGTCAGAGAGACCAAACAGGGTCGGGCCGGCGACGGTCGCAAAGAGCGAGAATGTGGTTTCGTTGTTGGTGGCATCGAAGCTCGGAGCGCCAACCGACCCATCGACGCTGGTGCCATTGATGGTCAGGCCCGTGACGAAACCGGCGGCTTGATTGCCCGAGAAGATCATCGTGTAGGCCAGCGCCTCATTGGGGGCGAAGCCGTAGGAATAGACCGCCTTGACGGTCGCCCCGTTGAAAAGGGCCGGGACCGGCGCAATGGACCCGAAGTTGACATAGAGCCCGACCGAGGCGTCGTAGCCGCAGTAATAAGTGCTCAGTTTGCCAATCTCGGCATAGCTGCCTCGGGTCACCGTGAGGCTTGCGCCACCCGTGCCCAGCAGCATGCCCATGATCCCGCTCATCAGCTGATCCCGGCGCCAGAGATGAACCAGACATCGGTCCCGACCTTGAGAAGGGTTGCGACGCCCCTGACCGCAATCGTGCGGTTGCCGGTGTTGTTGCTGCCGGCCTGATAGAGGGTGACGCCGGCCGCGGAGAGGGAGATCGGCGATGTGCCAGCATTGACGATGGTGATGGCTGTGCCGATGGCGAATGCCGCCGCCGCATTGGTCGGCAGGGTGATGGTCTGGGCACCTGCGTTGGCGCTGAAGATGTGTTTTCCGACGTCAGCGATGCTGAGCGTGTAGGCGCCGCTTTGGGCGTTCTGCGGCACCTCGCGGTAGCCGATGGCATAGCTCGTACCGGCGCTGTCTCTGACCGTGGACGCCGACGCCATGGCGGTCAGGGTTTTGTTGGTCAGGGTCTGGGTATCGGTGGTGCCGACAGCCGCACCCGCGGGGACCGCCTTGGCCGCCCATTGATCGAGGGCGGCGTTATAGGCCTGGACCTGGGAGCCGATCACGAGGCCAAGGTTGGTGCGGGCATCAGGCGCTGTTGCAGCGCCGGTGCCACCATTGGCGATGGCCGCCTGACCGGTCAGTTTGGCAGCGGCCAGAGAGGTGATCCAGGCCGGGTCGGCGTAGCTGCCCGAGGTCAGCACCGAATTGCCGCCCTGACTTGGGGCGCTCAAGGCCACAGTCCAGGCGGCGATCGTGCCGCTGCCGCTGGTCAGGCCCACATTGACCACCAGAGCGCCGGTGCCGCTCGTATAGGCGGTGATCTGGCCATGCATCCAGTTAGCGGTGCTGGCCGTGCTGGTGATCGTCACCCACTGGCCGATGACGAAGGCCTTGCCGGTCTGGACGGTGAGTGACTTGGAGCCGGTGCCGATCGCGAGGCTCGTGGTGCTGGTCGCGCTGGTGCCCGGCGCATTGACGGCGGTGGCGGCGCTGGATGAGGCGCTGACCACATAGCCGTTGACCTCGGTGGCGAGCGCATTGGCCTCGGTCGCAAAGGTCGGCAGCGCGCCCAGGAAGGCGTCAGCGCGCGCGTTGAAGTTCGCCGCATCCGTCCGGGACGGCGGCGTTGGCAGGGATGTGATGGGCATGGGGTCTCCTGAAAACTCAGGTCAGGCCCTCGATGGTCAGGCTGCAGTAGCTGACCGTCGGATAGGCGATGTCGATCGAGAACTCTTTGTAGAAGCCGTAGACGGTGAGGCTCTCGAAGCTCTCCGAGCCGATCCACAGGACGGGCGTGGCGCGCAGGGCGGCGAGGCTTCGGTGAATGTCGTCGATGGCGTCGGTGGCCAGGACCACCTTGGCGGTCATGCGTTTGGCAAAGGCACGCTCCACGACGGAGGTCACCCCGAACTGGTCGGTCTCTTTCCGGCTGTAGTCGATGATGCCGATGTCGGCCCCATGCTCGGTATCGCCAAGCGACAGCTGGCGACCGACCAGCAGTGTGCCGCACGAGACGCTGTCAGCCGGGTTATCCCGGGTCAGGGTCACGCTGAGCTGGCCGGCTGCATAGACCGGCACATCCAGAAACAGCATCGAGGTCTTCTGGCCCAGCGGCTCGAAGAACCAGGAGAACCAGTTGTCGATGGCCACGCCGCCGACATTGAAGGTCTGGCTGCGGGAATAGACCTGCACGCCGCCGACCGTCAGCGTCACGGTGGCGCTCTCGGCCTCGGTGTCGATCAGAGCCAGGGCGTCGATCGTGCCCGGCGCCAGACCCACCTGCAGCGAGGCGGTTCGGCTGGTGGCGGTGCCGACGCGGGCGTCGAACATGGCCCAACGGTTGGTGGGGCCCAGATCCAGCCACTTGGTCGGATCGGTGGATGGGCTGACATTGGTCGAGGCCGCCAGCGCCTCATAGCGCCGGTGGGTAGCGGTAAGGATCACCCGGGCGCCGACCGCATAGGCGGTGGCCGACGACCAGGCGGGATAGTCAGTCTCGGGCGCGGTGCTGCTGGTCAGCATGGCGTCGGTCAGCGTTGTCGGACGGATCAGCCTCATGCGGCCGTCCTCACCGCGATGGCGTCTCCGTCCGGCGTCACGCGCTCGAGGATGCGAGCGGTCTTGCCGGTGCCCGAAGCGATCGCTGCAGAGGCCGTCATCTGCTCGGCGCGCAGGTCGCTCAGCTCCTGACGCAGGCCTTGAAGCTCATCGATGATGGCGAGCCCGCTGTCATTGGCGGGGGTCGTGACGCCCGGCGTCTGGCCGGCCGCGAACTGATCCCACCAGCCGGGCTGGGAGACGGCGGCGGTTGTCGCCCCGCCGGTTCCCGCCATGGCGGCGATGATTGCCAGCGTCTCTTCGAGGCTGCCGGCGGTCTGGCCCTGAATACGCGCCAGACCCTCGGCGCTGGTTGCCATGTTGGCGGCGGCCGTGAGCAGGGCCTGCGACAGCCGCGGCAGGGACTGGGCGGCCTCCTGGTCGCCGGCCCGGGCCGCGGCAGTCGCCGCATTGAACTGTGCCAGGGCGTCGCTGTAGCTGACCGAACCGCCGCCCATTACGCCGCGAATGCGTTTGACCTCGGCGATGAGGCTGTCGGTGATCTGGGTCCAGGCGCTTCGCAACCTCTCAGCGGCTGCTGCGGCTTCACTGGCGGCTCTGGCCTCATCTTCGAGCGCCCAGATCTGGGTCTGCAGGGCGCGGTTGGACGCATCGAGCGCGGCCAGTTCCAGAGCCCGAAGCGCAGCGGAATCGCCGCGCAGTTCCATCAGCCGGCGCTCAAGACCCAGCCGCTCGTCGGCAATGGCCGCGGCGCTGGCGGCGTCCTGGGCCGCCCCGATCAGGTCGGCAAAGGCCGGGGCCAACTGGAGCAAGGCCGCATAGGCTGCGCGCCCGGCCTCTGTGGTCAGGTCCTGGGCTTCGACGAGGGCGCGGAAGCCCTCGATGCTGCCGGGCATGGATAGGCCCAGCGCCTCAAGCGCCGCGCTCATCTGGGCGGTGCGGGCCGACGCCTGCTCGGCGCTGGTATAGTAGAGGGAGAAATAGTCGTTGGTGGCCAAGACCATGTCCTGGGCGGAGCCGAACAGATCGACCAGATCCATCGACGCTGCGACACCGAGCGCGCTCGCCTGATGGCCCAGCAGCTGCAGTGCCTGGCTGACCGCCTCGACGCTGGAGGCGACCCGCACCAGGGTCTCGAAATAGCCCTCTCCGACCTTCTGGAACTGCTCGAGCCCGCCAATGGCGTACTGCGCCATGCGGTCGGCGGCAGCCCCAAACACCGCGGCCAGCTTCTCCTGGATCTGCTCGGCGGTCAGGCCCTTGAGGTCAATCTTGCCGATATCGATGACGAAGGACTTCAGACGGTTCTGCACCTCGTCGAGTGACAGACCGAGCGGCCCGGCGGCCGCAGAAATGGCGTCATAGAAGCCCGAGAAGATCAGTGAGAACTGGCGCTCAAGCTCAGGGCTGACGTTGGAGAACTGGCTGCTGGTCGAGCTGCCGACGCTGATCCCGAGGAACTTCCTGGTCTTCTTGATGTCGCTGAAATAGCTGGCGTCGAACCCGCCGCCCAGCACATCGCCCAGCGACTGCGCGCGGCCGAAGATGCCTTGGCCGGTGATCGAGGTCTTGGTGCCAAACAGTGAGCCGATCAGCTTGCCAAGCAGGCCGCTGATCCCGCCCAGGAGGCCGCCGATCACGGGGATCTTGGCCAGCACATTGCCCACGCCCTGCATGGCCTTGGAGATCGAGCCCGCGACTGGGTCGGACTTGAAGCCGGTGACGACACCGGCGGCGGAGCTTTCCGCGCCATTAGTGCGCACGATCAGATTGGTCAGCCCGCCGAGATTGGCCTCGATGTTACGCAGCGAGGCCAGCATGGCCGACGAATAGCGCATGGTCAGGGTGTCGATCTCGCGCAGGCGCTCCAGCGCGTTGGAGATGCTCTTGGACTGGGCATCGGCATCGCCAAAGACGGTGCCGGTCCCGGTATTGGTGGGAGCCGCAGCCTTGCCGCCGCCGCCAAAGGCCCCGCCGATGGCGACGCCGAGCGAGGCGACCACGGCAGCGGTTGCCGCTCCCGCAGCGATATTGAGCGGGAAAGGCATGGAGCGAATGGCGTTGATCACCGCCTCGACCGCCTTGATGCCCGTGGTGATCAGGCTGTTGCCCTGTTCGATCCCGGCGCGGGCGGTGTCGGAGGCGGCCTGGGCGGTATCGCTGCCGACCTTGGCGGCGGTCACCCCGCCGATCAGGCCGATGCGGACCGCAGCGTTCTTGATGGCGATGGCCAGCTCAAAGGCGCGGAAGGCCTTCTCGGCCGCTTCGAGCGCTTTGTAGCCCTTGGAGCCCTCCTTGAAGAACCCCTTCGCCGCCCCGGCGAGGTTGCCATAGTGGTTGATCTCCGAGGCCGTCATGGCGTTTCGGGCAGCGGCATATTGGAACGAGGACTTGCCGTATTCGCGCTCGGCATCGGCAATTCGCTGGGCCGCTGCTGTCTGTTGGGCAGCATAGCGGGCGAACTCTGACGCCACCCCGCCAATCGCCGCGCCGACGGTTCCGAAAGCGTCGGACATGCCCTGCGCGGCCTGCTGGGTGAGGCTCGCCATCTCCTGCAGGGTTTCGAGATATTGCTGCTGCTGGGCCAGACCAAAGTCATGCTCGATCAGGGCTGCGCGGGCGGCGTGATAGCGGTTCCAGGCCTCCACGCCGCGCTCGAGCACGATCTGTTCGCGCTCAGCTTCAAGCGTCGCCAGCGCCTGGGCCTTAGCCGACCGGCCGAGCAGTGAGATATGCAGTTCCAGTGGCGTCACGGTATTGCGCACGAACTCGGCGGCGTTCTGGGCGCGGGTCGCATCCTCCCAGGCCTGTCCTGCCGCAATGATCGCAATCCGGCTCTCGTCGGTCGGCGCGCGCAGGGCTGCCATGGCGACCTCCAGACGTTTGATCTCGATGGCGGTGCGACCGATCTTGGCGGTCTCCATGACGAGGGCCGCCGCATAGTCACGGGCTGCCTGCAGGGCGCGCTCGGTCTCGTCGGATGCGCTGTCACGCCCGCGGCTGCCGGCACGATCTGGCCGGTCGCCGCGGATCTCGGCGGCGCGTGCGGCGATGCGCGTGCGGGCGGCATTGAGGGTGTTCTGACGCCAGCGTTCGGAGAAGGCGTCCAGCATCCCTTCGGCATCGGCAAAGGCTGTGGTGAACTCGCCCCGGACCGCATCGGCCATCCGGCCGGTGCTGCCGGCAAACCGGTTCTCAAGGCGCGGCAGCACCACCTGGTCCATCTGGGCCAGCAGCGGCAGGCCCACGACCTCAAGGACGGCATTGGTTCCTGCGACCAGGGCGTTGATGGAGGCGATAGCGCGGTTGGCCATGGTCTCGACCGCCGCAATCAGCAGATTGGCTGCCCCGATCGCCGCTTCGCCGATCACGCCCGGCAGAGCATTCCAGACCACGCGGATGGCGTTAAAGCCGCCGACGAAGGCCGCGTAGATGACCGCAAGCGCGATCTTGCCGACCTCCATCACCTTGCCGAAGGCGGCGACTGCCCACTCCTTGATCGAGGTGAACACCGGGCCGAGGTTCAGGCCATCGCTGATGGTCTTCCACAGGCCCTTGAACACATCGCCCACGGTGATGCCGACGGGCCCCAGTTCCTTCATCTCCTTGGCGGTCAGGCCAAGGCTGGCGGCATAGCGGTCAAGCTCGCCTGTTTGTTTGACGCTCGACTGGAACATCTTGAAGGCGCCGAAGGCCAGGGCGGCGGCCGCAGCGGCGGCCAGTAGATAGGGGTTGGTGAGGACCACCATGGCCGCCGTTGCTGCAAGGCCCACCAGAGCCCGCGCCATGCCTCCGATGCCAAGGCCGGCCTGCATGGCGATCTGTCCGATCTGCGAGCCCTGCTGCATGAAGACCGTCATCGGCTTTTGGCCCGAGAACAGCCCGACCACCATGTCGTTGAGCTGGTAGACGAGGTTCTGGACCTGATGGCCGGCGAGCCGAGCCGAGCCGCCCATCCGGGTCAGCCCGCCGGTGCCGACACCGTTGAGGGCGCGGTCCGCGCGGCCCGCCGAGGCCTCGATATCGCCCATGGCCCCGCCAACGGCGCGGCGCATGTCGCCCATCTCCTTCTGGAGCCGGGCGATGTTGGTGATCATCTCGATTTCAAGGGTGCCCGCTTTCATGGTCTGGGCTCCCTTCAGTTCGATGTGGACATGGCGATGGCCCGGAAGGTCTGAGTGACCTTTCGGGACAGGGCCTCACGATCAAAGTCCGTGGGCCGACTGTTCCAGGGCGCGGGACAATCTGCCTCCCGGGCTCTGTGGCTCTCAGCGACAAACTCCAGCGACAGACGCCGCAGCAGGCGCGTAACCCATGGGTCGAGCGCGATGCCGAGGCATTGTTGCCAGTGGTCGATCTCGCGCCAGGACACCGGAACCGGTCCCATGGCGCCGGCCTCTGTGGGGCCGACCTCCATCAGATAGTCGACCACCCATGGGCAGGAGATGGGGGGCATGTCCGGCTCCAGCCCGTCGGCGGCAAGCCGCTGGAGACGGGTCTGGGGCGCAGGGTCCGGTTCTGATTTGAGGTGTTTGTGCGCCTTAGCTGTCGGCGCTGCGCCCAGCCAGGCAAGCTGGCGGACGTAGAGGATCAGCTCGCGGCCGAGCTCTTCGTAAAATTTGCCCAGTCGCCGATATGGGCCCCGACCTGGGCGGCGATGAAGCCGATCGTCGGGTCCTCATAGGCCTTACGGAAATAGGCCGCGCCCTCCAGCCCCTTGGCGGGCGGATAGGCAAAGCCGTTGAAGCTGACCGTGCAGGCGGCAAGGAACTCGGCCTGTTCCAGAGCCTTTTCCTCGGCCGACTGGTCCATCCGGCCGCGCTTCTTCAGCTTGTCCATGATCAGGTTCTGCTGACGGGCCTGGGCGCGCTGATAGACCTTGGTGCCAGGGCCATAGACGGTAATCGAGAGGCGAGCGCCCTTGTCGTCATAAAGGGGCTCGTCGTCGCCGCCGACCAGTTCGACCGTGGAGGTCTCATTGGCGGAGAGTTTGGTGATGTCGAACATCTGGTGTCCTTCGAATGGGAGGGATGCGGAGAAAGACGCAGCCGATCACCGCAAATCCTGCGGTGATCAGCGCTCATCAGGGGGCGAGGACCTCGACCACGCCGACACCGGCGGAGTTGGTGGTCAGTTCCAGGGTGACGCTGGCAGTCGTGATCTGATCGACCGAGCCGATGTTGACCTTGAAGCTCATCACCTGGGCCTGGAAATAGTACTTGTCGCCGTTCTGGGTGGTGACGAGGAAGCTGTAGTCAGCGTCCGCCAGCGATGCGGCCTTGAGCAGGATCTGGCCGGCATCGTCGGTATCGAGGCCAAGACCGATGGTCATGGTCCCCTGGTTGAAGCTGCCCTTCTTCTTGACCACGCCGCGGCTACCGACGGGGTTGAAGGTCACCAGGGCATATTCCCGGCCAAACTCGCCCAGATCAGTGACCTCGCCAATGAGCGTCATGGTCAGGGCGTTGTAGCCGGTAGTGTCAAAGGTAGCGGGCGTAGCGGCCGACACTTTCAGCGTCGTGCCCGCGGAGGTGCGAACCGTCATGTGGATATCCTTCTAGGGTCGGGGGTTGTTCAGACGGTCTCGAGGAACGAGACGCGCAGGTCCTGGGTCAGGATGAAGATGCCGGTCTCAGGATCGGTGAAGTCAGGGCCGGCGGCGTCGGTGTGGACGACCACGTTCTCGATGCCTGTGACCGTGGGCATCTGATCGGCTGTGGCGGCGCGAGCTGCCCTCATCAGCGCCTTGGCGGCCGGATAGGTGGCGGCCAGAACGCTGACCTGGACCCGTTCGGTCACCTGCCGGTGGCTGCCGGGGTTGAGGATGTTGCGGTCGATGCCGCTGATGCTCATCAGGGCGATGGCGGGAAGGTTCGAGCCTTGCGGCAGGACGCCGGCGGTGATGCGGCTCTCGGGCACAAGGGCGGTGAGCGCGGCGTTCCCGGTCAGCAGGGAGCGGACCGCCACGACCCCGTTCATTCCTCGGTGTCCACGCTAAGCGTCGGTGCGCGCAGGTCGCCGATCTGGAAGCGCTGGGCGATATAGGCGCCCATGGCCGCGACCGCTTCTTGCGCCTTCTGATCCAGCGCCGGGCGCAGGAAGGGTTTGGGGGCATGGCCCGGGTGATGGACCATGGGCCCGACGAAATTGCCGCCGATCACCAGGCTGCCACGGGCGACCATCTTGTTGATCGTGCCCATGCTCAATCGCCGCGGACCGCGCCGGGTGTTGCTGATCGGGCGGGCCTCCTCGGCCACTTTGATCAGGTGGGGCGAGACGCCGTACTCGATGAAGGGGCCGATATAGGAGCCCGGACCGCGCAGTTTGACATAGGCGCTGAGACGGCTGCCCTCCGCCCGCGTACCGATGCCGATGGCCCGGCGAAGCTGGCCGGTTTCCACCGGCACATTGGCCCGGGCCTGCTGCTGAATGACCTTGGCCCCGGCGCGAAGGCCGCCGCGAATGATGTTGCGCTCAAGGTTCTTGGGCAGCTGGTCCAGCAGGGCGAGCAGCTCAGGACCGCCTGACAGTCTGATGGTCATGGCGCGTCTCCTTCGGTGGAGTGGTCTTCCACGATCAGTTCCATCGCCTCGCGCCGGCCCAGCATCGCTGGCCCCGAGATGATCTGCATGATCCGTCCACCGATGATCAGCCGCATGTCGGAGGCGAGACCCGGTAGGTAGCGAACCCGAACCCGAGCCGGCCGGTTGGCGATGGTGATCGTCTCGGCCAGCCGTTCGGCACGGCTTGGCAGGACATCGCGCACCTCGCCCCAGACATTGGCGAACAGCGACCAGGAGGCTTCTTGAGTGCCGTAGGCCGGATCGAGGGTGACGGTCTTGCGCTCGATCCGCACGCGGGTGTCGAGCTTTGAGGCTAGATCCATCGGGCGGCCAGCTGGCTTGCCAGGGTGTTGAACGCCAGACATGCGCCGCCCTCCCGGTTCTGGAACTCGGAGGCGGCCTTCACGAGGATGGCGGCCCGGGCGATCAGGAAGTCCGGGTCGGTCTCGGCAAAACCCGCCGCCAGCGTGATGGTGATCAGCCCGTCATTGCCAAGCGTCGGCCAGACCTTGCCCGTCGCCGGGCGGATACGGGTCAGGCCGTGCCGGCGGCGCACGACATAGTCGCTGGCCGCCAGGGTCACGACCGCTCCCGACAGACCCACATACTGGATCTGGGTGACCGCACAGGGCCTGACCGGCACCGCGATCTCGTCCTCCCAGTCCTCAAGCTCGAGGCTCAAGGTCTGGGGGCAGAGGCGAAGGCCGGTCAGCAGCTCCAGTTCAGCCTGGGCCGCATCGAGCTTGGCAGCCAGCAGCAGGTCCTCGTCGTCGCCGTCGAGGCGCAGCTGCTGGCGGGCTTCCTCCAGGCTCACCGCGCGGCAGGCCGGAGCGGTGAGCGTGGTGATCATTTGGCGCGGGCCTTGGGGGTCGGCGCGGGCTCGGGATCACCTTCAACAGACCCACCCTCCACAGGCACGGCCAGGCCGCGTTCGTGCAGGATGGCGCCGTCGCCTTCGTTGATCTCGAAGGTCTGGCCGGGCTGGATATTGTCCGGCCCGACCGCACTCACATGAAGCGTATCAATCGCCTTCATCAGCATGGTGCTCTCCTTGCAGGATTTAAGGAGCGGTCGCCGCGGTAGCGGCGGCAGCGAACGCGCCCTTCACGAAGGCCTCGGGGCGATAGACCGCCAGAGCCAGTCGCTCTTCGGCCAGGATCGTCACGAGGTTCTTGCGGAAGTTCTGGTCGTCCTCGGTGGAGACCTCGACGCGGGCATCCCAGCGATCAAAGATTTGGGCCCCGAGCCGGAAGGCTCCGGCCAGGAAGTTGCCCTGCGAGATGGCCTGGGTGGCGACGATCGGCAGGCTCCACAGGGTGGGCGCAAGGGCGCCCTGCGGATTGCCGATCAGATAGGCCCCGGTCGTTTCCTTCAGGAGCTCGATGCTGGCCCAGTCGGACGGATGCAGGACCGCACCCGTGGTCGGAAGTTCCGCCAGAGCCGATTTGAGGACTGCCAGGCGCAGGACATCGATGCGGGTCACCGGCGCGGGGATGGTGATGGGCGCGGTGAAGGCCGTGGCCTGGGTGTAGATGCCGTTGAGGTCCGTGCCGGTGCCGCCGCCGTTGAGCAGCTGGTTTTCCTCGACCAGCGCCAGGCCGTAGCGCAGCCGTCCGTCGATATAGGACTGCAGCATCGGGGCATCATCGAGTATCTGGCGGGTGGCCAGGACCCAGTGGGCGATGGTGGTGACGCTGGAGGTGGCGATGTCGAACTTGATGTCCGACTGAGGCTTCAGCGCGCCGGTCGTTTCCGAAACGGTGGCTGCGGCATTGGTGAACCCGGTCTCCTTCACATACTGCACCGAGGTGCTGGAGGTCCGGCCCGGGGTGAGCAGGTCGCGCACAGTCAGGCGGCGCTGGCCCGGGGCCAGAATGCCGGGCAGACGGTCTGGCACGATCAGATCGCCGGCGGAGCCCATCGCGTCCGTGGTCAAGGAGGTGATGATCGCCTTGACCTCGACGCTGGCCCGGCCGCGTGAAGCCCGCGAGGCCAGGAAGGCCTTCATCTCGTCGGCGGCCAGAACCTGCTCGCCGATCGAGCGGGGGCGGGTCTCATCATCGGCGCCCTTGCGGGCGATCTTCTGCTCCAGCTCGTCGAGCCGGGCCTTGGCCTCGTTCATGCCGACAAGGGCTTCATCGGCCAGTTGCTTGGTGGCGGCCGACAGGTCCTCGCCCTTTTGGGCCTTGCCCAGCGCTTCTTCAGCAAGGGCTTTGACCTGGTCGTGCTTGGCGTCGAACGCAGCCTTCACCTCTCCGGCAAGCTGCTCGGCGGTCTTGGTATCAGTCATGGATGTCTCCGGATGTTGGGGGGTCAGGCGCGGACGGATCTGGCGAGCGCCGATAGGAAGTCGTTGGAGGGACTGCCGGGCTCGCCCCGGAGCAGGGAGCTCAGGCCCTTGCCGGCGATCGCGGCGGCCTGAGACTTCGAGAACCCTGCCTCGCGCAGGAAGTCCTCAAACTGGGAGAGGCTCGGCAGCTGGCCGGCCTCGATGATGGATTTGACCGAGGTGATCAGGGCCTTCTCATTCATCGGAATGGTGACGAGGCTGACCTCATGCAGGGCGACCTCGATCAGGTGGCGGGCCTTGCCCACCAGCCGCTCGCGAATGGCGCGGTAGCCGATCGAAAGGCCGCCGATTGCGCCGTCCTTGACCAGGCCGTGGGCCTCGCGGCCGGTGCGGGTCGACATGGAGAACCGGCCCTTCACGAGCAGGCCATCACTGGTCTCCTCGAACCCGGTCCAGACGCCGGCGGGGCGTTTCTGGTCGTGGTACATCAGCATCGGCACCGACTTGCGGCTGGCAATCGATGCGGCGATGGCGCCTGGCAGGATCACGTCGCCGCCGAAGTCGAGATTGCCGTAGCCGGCCGCCAGACCTTCGATCTCGCCGTCATCGGCCAGGGCCTTGGCGTCCAGGACGAAGTCCAGCTCGCTCATTGGGGACCTCCTGGAGTGGTTTGGATCTGTTGCTGGCCGGCCTGTGTGATCGGTACGTTCTGCATCTGCATGCGGGGCTCATCGCCGCCCTCGACGGGTGGCAGGTTCTCGAGGCTGCGCACTTCGTTGATGGTCATGACGCCGTTGGTCAGCATCAGCTGGTAGAAGCTGGCCCGGGCAGCGCTGTCGGCGCGCAGCAGGCCTTCGAGATTGAACTCGATGGTGATGCCGGCCAGCCGGTCAGCGACCGACAGGAGCTGCTTTTCCAGCGCCTGTTCGATGCGTTTTAGCCGTCGGCGCAGGGTGAACTTCTGGAAGCCCAGGGTCTGTTGTTCGAGCCCGGTGCCCCAGCTGGTGGTCTTTTCGGTATGGCCGACCATGAAGGGCGGCACGCCGAAGAAGCGGCAGACCTCTTCCACCGAGAAGGCCCGGCTTTGCAGCATCTGGGCGTCTTCGGGGCTGATCGAGAGCTGGACCCAGTCCATGCCCCGGTCGAGCAGCATGGGCCGCCCGGCATTGATCGCGCCGGCGAACTTCTCCTGCAGCAGCTCCTCGGCCTGCTTCCTCTGGTCGATGGTCAGGGTGTCGGCGGTCTTCAAGAGCCCCGATGGACGCACCCCGTTGCGGAAGGTGTCGCCCGAGGCTCGCTCGATGGCCTGGGCCAGACCAAAACTCTGGCGGCCGGCGCTCAAGGTGGAGAGCCCGCCCAGCGGATTGCCGCCAAAGCCGCGGATGTGCAGCACCCGGTCCTGACCAGTGATGATGCGCCGACCCTGATCGACCCACTCATATTCCAGAGCGCCGCTATCGAGGCGGCGGACGGTGACCAGTTCGGGCGTGATCGGCACGCCCAGCGCGATGATCCGGCCATTACGGGCCCGGACCACCTCGGCATAGGCGTTGCCGTGCAGCTCCAGCGAGGCGCAGACGAATTCCCAGAAATCCAGCGCCGTCTGGTCGGCATTGGGGCTGTCGTGAAGAATACGGTAGAGCGGATGATCACTCGCCACCGTGCGAGCGCCGCCGCGGGTGCGGTAGACCATCAGAGGCAGTGACGCGATCGTGCCGGCCAGCAGATTGACGCAAGCCCAGGCCGCCGCCAGCCCCAGCACCGAGGTGGTATTGACCGTCTCGCCGCTGGAGGTGGGGACACTGCCCAGCGCCCGGTAAAGACGCGGGTCGGTAAGGCCGATGGAGCGCGCCAGATAACTGACGGCCTTTTGAAGAAGGTTCACGCGGCCAGACTCTTGAGCCAGTCGTCGATCGTCGCGCCGGTGTCGCTGGCCATGGCTGCTCCAATCGCCATGCAAAGCGCCACGGCTGCGTCGATCTTGTTGGTGGCCCTCTGTTTGGAGAGCCAATAATTGTCCCAGCGGTCGGTCTCGATGACCGCCGACATGATCGCTGAGATCAGCACCGGGCTCTTCTGGAGCCGGATGCGACCCTCGAGCATCATCTCTTCGAGCTGGCGCACAGAGCCCGGCATCCACAGGCCTTGCGGCTCACGGTCAGCGCTCTTGGCGGCCAGTTTCATGGCCTCGGTCGGCTTGCCGCGTTTGGTGCCGCCCTGGGGGTGTTCGACGAACTCCAGATTGAGCCCGACCTCGGCTATGTCTTCCTCGAACCGGCGAAAGGCGTAGCGGTCGTAGGCGACCATCTGGACGTCGTAGTCGCGGTCGTATTCGGCCAGCGCCTGTGCGACGTGCCGGAAATTGATGTTCTCGCCCTGCGGCGCGTGCAGGAAACCGTCACGCACCCAGACCGGATAGGGCTGCTTGTCGCGAAGGGCCCGGGCGGCCAACGTGTCGCCGGGCGTCCAGGCCTCGATCCAGGCGTCAAAACAGGGTTTGCCGTCCTGCTCGCCGGTCCTTTGAACGGCGGCGAGCGCTGTGATGTCGCGGTTCTGGCTAAGGTCGAGCCCCAGCCAGACCTTTGCGCCCGGGGTGGGCGTGATCTCGCAGAGCAGCGGCTCCAGCGTCGCCCGGGTCATCCAGGCGGTCTCGGCGTCGGTCCAGACGCAGAAGTGAAGCCGCAGGATGCCGTTGAGCTGGCCCGGGATGGACCTGGCCTGGGCGACCACCTCGGAGAGGTATTCGGCCGTGATGGTCACGCCCAGCAGCGGGTTGGCCTTGATCCAGCAGTCCGGGTCGTTCAGCGGATCATCGCCGTCGTCGAGGGCGCAGACGTAAGAAAAGGTCGTGTCGTCCAGGACCTCGCCCAGATAGGTGGGGTCGGTCAGGGCGTCGATATTGCCGGCGGCCACCTTGACCGCGTGTTCGTGTTCCTCCCAGGCGACCGAGTTGCGGTCCGAGCCGGAGTTGGTGATCATGAACAGCAGCGGCTCGCGCCGAAACTTGAAGCCGCGCTCCAGCATCTCGATGATCGAACGATCCGGCAGCTCGTGGATCTCGTCGGCAAGGACGAAGTACGGCCGAGGACCCGAGCCGGTCTTGCCGGTATCGCGCGACACCGGCCGGAAGAATGAGCCCGACCCATGGTGGGCTATGTTGAACTCGCGGCCAGGACCGCCGGAGAACTCCAGCCGCTTGGCCAGGGCCGGCGACTGGCGGACCATCTTCACCGCGTCGGAGAAGAGGATGCCGGCCTGTTCGCGCTTGGCGGCAGCGGCATAGATCTGGGCGCCTGCTTCGCCCGCGGCAGTCATGCCGAAAAGGCCGATGCCGCCGGCAACCGGGGATTTGCCGTTGCCTTTGCCCTGTTCGATATAGGCCCGGCGAAACCGGCGTCGTCCGTCGGCGCGTTTCCAGCCGAACAGCGAGCCGATGATGAAGGCCTGGCTGGGTTCCAGATGGAACGGCTGGCCCTCGAACTGGCCCTCGGAGAGCTTGAGCACCTCCTCGAAGAAGCCGAAGGCATGGGCCGCAGCATCGGGATCAAACCTGATACCGTCGGAGCGTTTCAGGTCGTCCAGATGCCGGCGGCAGGCGTTGCGGACATGGGGTCCGGCGATGATCTCGCCGGCGACCACGGCCTTGGCATAGGCGCTGGTGCGATCAGCCGAAGAAGCGGTCGGCGGGGTCGGCGTTTTGGTCCGACGCCTGGGTTTCGATGCGGGTTCTGGCACTGGGCGTCATCCCGAACTCGGCGGCGTAGCGCATCATGTCTGAGGCGGCCTTGTTGGCTGTGCCCACGAGCGGGTTCTGGATGGCGTTGCCGTTGGAGGTCTTGATCATCAGGCCTCCGGTCAGCTGGTCCTTCTCGGCCATCTTGGCGATCGCCCGTTCGGCCTGGACCCAGCGGCCATAGGCCTGGGCGTAGGCGGCGAGCGCGGCGCGATCGACCTCGGAGAGAAGCCCGATCTTGTGCAGCCAGCTGGCCACCCGGTGCCATTCCTCCAGCGCATCGGCGGTCAGGTGCGGCGGCGGATCTGGCAGAGCCGGAATGGTCTTTGCCTCTTTGCGATTAAGCGGCCGCTTGCCGCGGTTGCCCTCGATCAGTTTCAGATGGGTCGGCTTGGGTTTGGTCCCGGGTTTCATCGGTCATGTCCTGGCCTCGTCCATCGGCAATCTCGGCAAACCCGCGCCCATCGCCCTCGAGCGTGGCGGCCTTGCCGGTGAAGTCCTGCCAGCGCTTGACGATGACGTCGGCGTATTTGGGATCGAGCTCCATCAACCGGCAGCGCCGGCCCTGCTGCTCGCAGGCGATCAGGGTCGAGCCCGAGCCGCCGAAGAGGTCGACCACCAGAGCGCCGCGCGCCGAGGAGTTCAGCAAGGCGCGCTCGATCAGGAGTGTCGGCTTGGTGGTGGGGTGAAGGTCGGAGACCCTCGGCCGAGCGATGTTCCAGATGTCCGACTGCTTGCGATCGGGCACCTGCATGATGCGCGGGCCGTCCTCGTTCCAGCCGTACCAGAGGGGCTCGTATTGGGTGTGGTAGTCCTTGCGGGAGAGGACGAGCGCGTCCTTCACCCAGATGATGGTCGAGGACCAGTGGAACTTGGCCTCGCGCAGACCCTTGTCGATCGAGGGCCACTCCTGGGCGCTCATCACCACATAGGCCAGCGCACCGGGCTTGGTGACGGCGTAGAACGAGGCGCAGAAACCGGCCACGAACTGGGCCCAGTCGGCCTCATCCATATGGTCGTTGAGAATCTTACGGGGCTTGTAGCCCTGTGCGTTGCCGGCTTTGACGGCGCCGTAGTTCACATTCCAGGGCGGGTCGGTGAACAGAAGGTCCCCGCGCTCGCCCTGCATCAGTTTGTCGACGTCGGTCTGAACGGTGCTGTCGCCGCAGCAGAGGCGATGGTCGCCCATCACCCACACGTCGCCCGGTACCGAGACCGGAACCAGCGGCACATCAGGCACCGTGTCCGGGTCGGTCAGACCCTCGCTGCTTTGTGCCAGAAGTCCGGCCAGCTCCTCGTCGGAAAAGCCGGTCAGGCCAAGGTCGAAGTCGAAGGCCTGCAGATCGGCAAGCTCGACGCGGAGCAGGTCGGCGTCCCAGCCGGCGTTCAGCGCCAGCTTGTTGTCGGCCAGCACATAGGCGCGCTTTTGCGCCTCGCTCCAGCCGGTCGCGACCATCACCGGGATCTCGGCCAGGCCAAGTTTGCGGGCCGCAAGCACACGGCCGTGGCCGGCGATCAGGCCGCCGTCCTCGTCGATCAGAACCGGCACCGTCCAGCCCCATTCGCGGATCGAGGCGGCGATCTGAGCCACCTGTTCATCGCTATGGGTGCGGGCATTCCGTGCATAGGGCACGAGGTCCGAGACGCTTCTGCGCTCGACCTGATCGGCTGGCCAATCCTGCGTCATGGCGCTCCTTTCGGTGAGCGCCGGGAAAGCGCCGTCAGTCGGCCTGTTCGGCCTGAATTTCGAAGTGGGTCACAAAGCCCATCAGATAGGGCAGCCCCTTGGGGATGCCGGTCTCGCGCGAGGTGGCCCGGCTGATGGTCCAGCCCATCCAGCGGGTGATTGCGGCATCGATCGCGGCTGCGATGGGCAGCCCCGCGTGGATGCCGTTGTGGACGTCGTCAGCGAAGTGGCGGCCGTGGCGGCTATCGAGGAAGTCGCGGACACCGTCGGCGGCCGCACCGGTGGCCTTGCCAACCGCTGCGAGGGCTTTTGCCCAGGCGTCGCCTGCATCCGTAAATCCCGCGCTGGAACCGTAGAATCCCCAGTCAAGATTGCGGGTCGTAAGGGTCGAGTCGGTCATCGCAGGCTCCGATTTGGCGGAACCACTAACGCTCTGATCGCCGCGCCAATCCAGTCAATTAGAACCCGCGCCCAGACTTGTTCGGCCCTGACCCCCGGTCGCTAACTCGCGGTCGTGAAAAGTTTGGACCATGCGCGGTTTCCACCCCGCAGGGCTCCAAGTTTCGACCCGCCCCCCGGGTCTCAGCCGATGGGCCAGCCGTCCGGGCCGGTGCCGACCGTCCTGCGATGGCCGAACTGCTCGGCCGTGCGGGCTTGGTGGCAGTCGGTGCAGAGGCAGCGGATGTTGCTGTCCTCGTCGCTGCCGCCCTGGGTGAGCGGCACGATGTGGTCGGGCACGGTAGCTTCGCGGACGAGGCCCCGGGCAGCGCAGTCCTGGCAGAGCGGTTGAGCCCGCAGCCGTCGCAGCCGTTGCTGCACCGCCTGTCGTCCTCGCTTGCGTTCGACCATAAGCAGGGCCCGAAACGAACAACGCCCGAAAGCCATTGGCTCCGGGCGCAGTTCTCAAGTCTCTATTTCGGAAGGTTTAGAGTGTTCGCCTAGTGTCGTCAATGCTGAAAACACAGAAAGCGCAATAATATCAGTTTGTTACAAGCCTTGCCTAGCGAGTTAAACTGATCACGAACCATCGGTTCTGATGTGGAACAGCTTCCGCAGGGCTTCAAGACCCTGGACCAGATTGCCGATGTCTGCAGCCGGCCAGCCCGAGGCGTCTTCGTCGGCAATGACAACCCGGTGAACGAGATCGATGGCCGCACGACCTGCGTCGCAGCCAGGCGCGCAACCACAGGACCGCAGCAGCAGCTGCACGCTGGCAGCCTGCCTGCGCACCTTCTCGATAAGGTCAGCGTCGTGGACGACGTCTGCACTGGCAAAGATGCCCTCGTTGATTAGAAGGGCCATCATCGAGCGGGGCTGATCGGTGGGCATCCCCATGATCGCCCTATAGCGGCCCATGGTGGTGGCATAGACCTGACCGGCTGAATATTGGTCGGTGGTGATCAGGCCGCGGAAGGCCAGCCGTCCCAGCGCCGACCCCAGCCGCTCATCACGGGCCTGCCTGGCGGTGACCCCATATTGCCGGCGCCGGGCTTCCACCACCGTGGCCAGGACGTCGGCCTGGGTCTCGCCGGTGGAGGCCCTGACCAGTTTTCCGCAGGGGTGGCGTTTGCCGGATTTGCGTTTGCGTCCCTTGGCCATGGGCTTAGTCCTCGACCTTGGGAGAACCGCCATAGAGCTTCTCGCCGATCTGGCGGATGAACTCCTTCTCGACCCAGTTCAGCCGATGGTCGGAGGCGCAGACGGCCAGAACGCCCATCTGGCGCCAACCTTCGCGTTTGACCTGCTCGGGATCGCGGCGCTCGCCGCCATAGCCGCGCGGACACCAGTTCATCGCACACCTCCGCCGGTCTCGATGGCCCAGAGCAGGATGGCGATGGCATCGGCTTCGTTGTCGTCGGCCGGCGAGAACCCGCGCGCCTGGACTGCGGCCATCATGGCTGCCTTGTCGGCATTGCCGCGGCCGGTGGCGAAGGCCTTGATGGTGCCGACGGGCACGCCCTGATAGGCGACACCGTGTTCCTCGCACCAGGCGGTCAGCTGGCCCAGCAGGCCGCCATAGACGTGCGCGGCGTCGGTGCCGACATGACGGCGGACCTCCTCGAAGTAGACCGCACCGATGGGGCCAGCATCGCTCTGCAGCTGCTCAAGCCAACGCCTGAAGCGCAGATAGCGCATGCCGCCGCCGTCGAACCGGGAGGACTTGAGCGACAGGCACCCGGTGGTGGTCATGCCCATCGAACGCAGGGCCCAGCCGGTCGTGGTGCCGAGGTCGAGGGCGAGGACCGTCAGGTCGGGGTGACGGGTCGTGACGGTTGTGACGGCATCTCCATTATCGGCCTTAGAGGCGCGCGTGTACGCGCGTGTAACGCCTATAAGGGGGAGACCCGTCACAACCGTCACCGATGGCGAATTGCTCGACATTGTTCAGAACTCCATGGCGGTTGAATTGGCTGGGGCGTCGCGCAGCTCCAGACCTCGGAAACCTCTGGCCGAGTTGGTGTTGGCGCGCGTAAATCCGCGGGCGGTGAGGGTTTCGGAGAAGCGCTTATTGGAGCCGGCATATTCGCCGTTGGTGTCGGCCCAGCTCTTCCAGCTGGCGTAGAGCGCCCCTGACGTCGCCTTGCAGTTCGGGCCGAGGTTGCAGCGCTCATCGAGCCAGCGGCCGACCGCATCCTCGGCGTCGAAATACTCCTCGGTCGCAGCCAGCACCGATGCCGGCGGCTGCAGCCCGATGCGCTGCCACTCCAGACAACCCTCGAGCGCCCAGCGCAGGATGCCATCGCGCTCGGCCAGCAATCGGTCAGGCAGGCGCTTGTCGCGCTTGGCGGCCGGGATGGTGACTGTGAACGGGATCATGTGCAGACGACGGCGCATGGCCTCGTCGACATTGCGGATCGACGGCTTGTGGTTGCCGACTACCAGCAGCTTGAACTGGGGGATGAACTCGAAGAAGTCCTGGCGCATGAACCGGGCGGTGATCTTGTCGCCGCCAGTCAGGGCTTTCAGCTTGCTCTCGGCCCAGCGGCTGCCCTGTTCGGTCTCGATGGCGGTCACGACGCGCGCGCCGCGCAGGCTGGCCATATCGGTCGGGTGCCGATCCCCATGGCTGGCCATAAACATGTCCATCGCCGCGACCGTGGCGTAGTCGCCCATCATCGCGGTCAGGGTGTTGGCGAAGACCGATTTGCCGTTGGCGCCGGTGCCATAGAGGAAGAACAGCGCGTGTTCGCTGGTCACGCCGGTCAGGCAGTATCCGGCCATGCGCTGCAGATAGAGCTGAAGCTCGGTATCGCCGCCGGTGACGGTGGCCAGAAACTCACGCCAGACCGGACAGTCGCCCTGCGGCGAAGCGCTGGTGATCTTGGTCATGTAGGAGGGCCGATCGTGCGACCCGCCAATGGCTGTGTGCAGATCCACCACGCCTGCCGGCGTGTTCAGCGCCCAGGGATCGCGGTCCCAGACCTCTGTCGTTTCAGCATGGCGCCGATCGGCCCGTGCGATGCGCTCGACCGCCGCAATCGTCGAGGCCGACGACAGCTTGGCCTTCAGCTTGGCGCTGGACGCTTTGCGCGCTGCAGACCGACAGACCTTGCGGGACAAATCGTAGGCCTTGAGGGTGTCTTCGCGCACCCAGACCGTGCCGGTCCAGGTCAGCCACTGCCCCCAGGCGGCGACGTATCGCCAGTCCTGCGCATGCTGGCCGGTGAAGACCTCGGCGAGGGCATCCTCGGTCAGCTGGACCGGGGCCGCATCATCACCGCTGTCACCGCCGCCGCCTGTCGGACCGCCATTGCCGGTGTCGTCGAGGTAGTCCTCGCCGTAGCGGGCGCTGTCGAGTTTCCAGATCTTTTCGGCTTCCGACCTGAGCCGGGTCTGCTCCCACGGCGGGTCGATGCGGGCGTTGTTGTAGTCGACGATCTCCTGCCAGGCCTGGGTGGTGGTGACGTGGCCCTCGCGGCAGCGCCTAATCCAGTAGCCAATGATCCGCGACAGGGCATCAAAGCGGGTTGTTCCGTCGACACCGCCTTCGCGCACTGCGCGGCCGAACAGCTCGGTCACGGTTCCAGTGCCGGTGCCAGCGTCGTTGTAGTCAAACTCTGAACTCGCCTCGCCCTCGAGCAGGGGCATGGCCAGAACCGCTTCGACCAGATCGCTGAGGTCGTGGTCGCGGTCGTGCTGGCTGAGGATTTCGACCAATCGCGCCGTGCCGGATTTGCCGTGAA
Organism: Brevundimonas sp.; assembly: GCA_027531145.1. GTDB lineage: Bacteria > Pseudomonadota > Alphaproteobacteria > Caulobacterales > Caulobacteraceae > Brevundimonas. The sequence continues at coordinate 40,527 of JAPZRF010000003.1, forward strand.
CAGATCCTGCCACGCGGATGGGCTGATGCGGCGACCGAAACGACGGGTCGCCACCGACCTTGCTGGCGATCATGTGACGGGCTCGGCAGACCGTGGCGATGTCGTCGCCCTCGGCTGGTTCGCTCAGCCGCCAATAGAGGTGCAGCTTGCGCTGGCCTTCAGGGGTGACTCCGCCCGACGCGACCACCAGGCTGGGGTCACCCAGATGTCGGGCCAGGTGTTCGTGCTTGGCAGCAATATCGCCGTGGTCGAGATCGACCAGCACGACCTGGGTCTGCACGATGTGTTCGGCACGGGCTTCACCAGATGCCGCAACGGTGCCTGGCACCACGAACAGCGCCATGCCGTTGTCGGCAGCCCATCCCGCCTGGATAACTAGCTTGTCCGCCAGAGCCGCGTCACACTCCATGAAGGGCGTGTGCGGCATCTGATCGCCGCCGCCTTTTTCCGCGAGCGCGCGAACCGGGACGAGGTGGTCGCAATAGCCGAACACCATCTGGGTGAAGGCCGCGATCATCTCGGGATTGGGTTTTACGCGATCGGCCGCGCCCTGGCTGTCCGCCGCCGTCATGCCCAGCACCTCTGCCTCCAGGCGCACCAGGCGCATTCGAAATGTTCGGGATCGGCGGAGACGCGGGGCAGCCATTCGCCGGCGTCGCAGGCCTGAAGAATGCGAACGGCCTTGTCGCTGGCCACCTGCGCCAGAGCGCCGTTGAACGGCACCAGCTCGTGCCAGAGCTCGCAGGAGTCCTTGTTCACGGCCGTGAAGACCGCCGGATGCTCGGTCAGGCCCAGATAGGCTTGGTAGAGCGCGATCTGGGCCGCATAAACCGGCTTCGAGACCGTGACGCCGCGCTTGACGATATCGCGCCAGTTCTTGGCGTTGGCGGATTTGCATTCCCACAAGGCCGGGACTGCCAGCCCATCGGGCGCAGCGACGATGACCCCGTCGATGTGTCCACGGACACGCCCGCCAGCCACCGAGAAACCGAACTGGTCGCCGGACGCGTTGCGGGTGCGCAGATCAAATCCCGCCTTGGTGATCCAGTCGACGGCAAGGTCCTCAAAGCAGTGGCCCGCCGCAAAGATGCGTAGGGTCTTACCGGTGAACTCGCCGCCCGGGTCGCGAGGAACCTGCAGGAACTCATACTGCAGCAGCCGCGAGCAGCTTTCGCCAAGGCGGCTCCCGCCCAGATACTGGCGTGGTTCGCGGACGCCGTTCTCCGCGGTGAGCACGGCATCGATGCGCGCGTTGACCTCGTCGGCGAAGCAGGCGGGTTTTTCGCGGTGATTGAAGTCCAGAGGTCCGGTCATCAGAACGGCACCTCCGGAGCGCTGTCCCGCATCGACTGCAGGAAGGCTCCGACGGCGGCCTGAGCCATGTTCCTGGCCTGGGGCCCGGTCACGTCACACAGCCGGCGTTCCCAGCCGATCTCCGCCATGATCTCGGCCATGGCCTTCAGCCCGGCGCTCAGGGCGGCGGTTTCGCGCTCGTCCGGATCAACCATGAGCCACACCTGTGGACAGGAGCAGCAGCAGCGAGACAGGCAGGTGATTCGCTGTCGTAATGGTCGCGCAGACGACCATCGCGGGGTCGCCGGTATGATTGAGACCGACAAGACTGTGGAAACAGCTGCTCCGGGACATGGCCCGGAGCTGGTTCAGAAGGCGCAGAAATTCGTGCATGCGACAGGGCTCCAGCTAGTCCTGTCACCTACCGGCGCGATCTTCGAACTGTCGGGAGAACAAAAACCGAACTTACTGTTTTGGTAAGTTCACCCGGGGCGCTATGCTGGCGTCTCTATTTCCGTCGACCTGGGGAGTCGGTATGTCGACCTTTAATCCTCGTACGTTTCTCAATCCGGATCGTATTTGCACAATTGCGCCCGATCTCCTGTTCCAGTTCCTTGGAAATTGGCAGGGATTTTTCGACTCCAAGAGCTTTGATCTGACGCCCCTCACATCGGCAAAGCCTCACTACGCTGAAGTAGCCAAGGTTCTGCTGGCCTCCGATGGTTCGATGCCGCCCGAAATGGTGGATGCGCTCCATTACATCGACGAAATGGCCCGCGATGATGCGATCGACGCATTGCTTGAGCGTGCTGAAGATGACGGGCACACAATCACCGTCACCGAGGACAGCTCTTCAGCCGACGCGGCTATCCAGGTCTGGCAAGCGAACCCCGAGCTTCTGATTGAGGTCCATGCAGAAACGCTGGCGCTGAAGCAACAGAGCTTCATGTACTACGCCGGCAAGAAGACGAACCGTCGCGACCTGATGAAGCACACAGCTCAAGAGGATGCAGCTATCCAGTCGAAGGTTGATGACTGGTTTGCCCAAAAGCGTCGTGGACGGGGCAGCAGGGTGTTTTTCTTCAAGAACGACAAGAAGGTCTGGATCGTTATCCGACACGGGAAGCCGATGCAGCGTGAGGGCAGCCATAACGAAGATGGCACTACCGGGATCGCTTTCTATCGGCCTCAGGAACACGATGTTCTTGTTTACGATCGCAAGCATGACGAGATGGGAGTGAACTGTAGTTCACGCCCCCTTCGAGAACACTATCTTGAAGTGATGGGTGATGCCCTTTTCGGGGACAAGTATTATTTCAACACAGCTACTAAATATACGCTCGCACCATTGGCTACTCTGGGCGCGAATGCGCTAACATGCCATGACGTTGATGGCATCGATATGGTCCGTCTTGGAGAAGTCCAGATCCCGCACGGTGGAGGCCTTTTGATCTTCAAGCACAATGATGTGTTCGCAGCCGATTCCGCCTTCATCAAGATGGTCTTGCTGGGATCGATTTCGCGCGCCAGCTTCAAGGTGAAGTTCACGAATTCCAAGAACCCGAGGACGGTCAACATTCTGCCGTCCAGCGTCGCCCGCTACACGCAGAAGGGGGACAGTACCGCTGTCGAGGAATGGCTGAAGAAGCGTGGGTTCGACATTTCCGAAGCGGTCGGCGAGGACGATGATGGCGATGAAAATCTGGGCCGCGATTGAGGCCATCCCCGCGGCTGGGGCAACCCGTAAGCACTGGAAGGTCGTCTCAGGTGATGACTGGTCAGCGCTTTCGCCGCTGCTCCGCGCGACGGGCCTGGAAGCGGAGACCATCCCATGCTTCGAAGTCCAACAAGGCGGTTGTATTCGCCGTATTGTAAGGCATTCGGTCGACAATATCCGCGCAGCTTGCGGCGAGCCAGCGGGGCTCTGCAAAAGTGACAAACTGACGGCTGCAGAGGTTGAGTTCCTGGCGCTTGATCGTGTGCGGCTGGTTCAGGCTCTTGGTCAAGCGCTCGAACTTGAAGGTGCGATGGTGCCTCGTTCCGACCAGCGGGTGCTTTATTTGGGGTCCCACAATGTTTCAGCTGGCAAGGGGTTTCCGGTTTTTCTGCTCCTTGGTGAAGCCCAGTACGAAGACGCAGCATCAATATTTGCGGAAGTGGAATGCACCGTAGGGCCAAAGGTCTTGATTGCGCTAACGCGACACGGGCTGGGCGATCAGGCCAAAGCCTACCTCAACAAGCTTGGTGCGAAGCAGATGCATCTCGACAAACTGGTAGGCTTCGACTTTACCGCAAAGCTTATTCCCCTGTCGCCGCCCGAGGAGCTCTTTGCTGAAATGCGGAGCCAACTGACGGCTGTTCCAGATACTGCGCCTTGGCGCTTACCGTCCTCGGCAAAGTGGGAAGAAGTCTCCCTTCACTTCATTTCGGACGATAAGATTACAGTCAGTCACAATAGAATAACCCGCACATTCGATGCTTCAGAGCTTGGGATGATGGATCGCAGGAAGAAGCTGCCGGACACTCAGTGGGCTCTGCTGAAAATCATCGCGCAAAACCGCGGCCGCATTCCAATGCCGGAACCGGGCAGTGCTCGGAAGTCGAAGGAAAGCCTGTCGAAAAAGCTGAGCGCCGCCTTCGGAATCGAAAGCGACCCGATCAAGGCCTCGAAAGGTGAGTATGTTGCATCCTACATCACCAATGCCGATGGCCTTACACAGGGCAAACAGGGAGCCTCGAAAACGAAATTTCGCTGACGACGACTGATATTTTTCGAAGTTTTTTTCGCCTGCCAAGCCGCCGGAAGCCCTCGAGGTTCGGCGGTTTTTTCATGCCTGCAACACCCCCAGATCCGGGGCTCCAACGAATTTTCGCCGGTGACCAGCGTTCGGGCCGTCGTGCCCGTCTACCTGGGCAAGGCGAAACAACATGGAGTTCCAGAACCGTTATGACGGGTTCTCCCCGCGAGTAGTACGCAACATCCGATACCAGGCCCGCAGGCTCGCCCGCAGCGGCCGGCTTCCTGGCATGGACCAGTCCGATATCGAGCAGGACCTGATGCTCGACCTCCTGCAGCGGCAATCGAAGTTCGATCCGGTGCGGGCCAGCTTCGACACCTTCGCTGATCGCGTGGTGACGCACCGGGTCGCCACATTGATGGCGCCAACCAGCCGGCTGCGGGCTGAACGCAGCATGGTCTCTCTCGACCTTCCGGCCAGCGCCAATGACGAGGATGCCCCGACGCTCGCGGAGGTCCTGCCCGAAAGCGCGGGGCTCTTTGCCAACGACAACCTTCCGCCCGAGACCGCGGCGGGCCTCGTTCGCGACGTCCAACGTTTCCTGTCCAACCTGTCCCCGGTGCTGAGGCGCTATGCCGGGGTTCTGGCCGCCGACAATGTGAGCACCGCTGCGCGCGATGCGGGCCTGCACCGTTCGACCATCTACGAGCGCCTCAGCCAGCTGAGGTCGTCGGCAACAGCGGCCGGTCTGCATGAATATTTCGGCAGCATCCCGACAGCATTTCCGCAGCGCCGGTAGGTGATCAGCAGAGGACGACGGCGGCCGCCGATCTGTTCCTCACAAGATCATGCCGGGCCTTCGAGGAAATAGAACACCCTCAACGGAAATACCTCGACCGCGTGCTCCAGGGCGGCGTCGGGCCCGGCAGTAGTTACTCAGACGAACCCTGGTTCCCCACGACGGAACATAGGAGTCCATCTTGTTTAATTCTCCCCTGAAACAGCTTCGCAAGTCCCTGTGGCTGACCGAAGTCCCCGACAACATCTCCGTCCCCGCGATCGGCGATGAACCTGCCAGCGTCATCCCCACCGAGAAGGCTACGGTGGACGAGATCGCGTTCGCCGAACTTGCCCTGAGCCGGGAAATCTCGGCGCTGAGCCGGGTCAGCTCTTCTCTCGCCGAGATCGTCAAACTTGCCCGCAAGCAGGGCGCCCGCGGCGTCGACAACGCTGTGACGGCGGCCGCGCGTGAACTGGGAGAGCGCAAATGACCGCGCCCTTCAACGCCCAGCCCCTGCAGATCATCACCGCCGATCAGCGCATGAAGGAGCGACGCGGGATCAAGGGCGTGCTGACCGGCATCTCCGGTATCGGCAAGACCTCGCAGCTCTGGACCCTCAACCCGCAGACCACGCTGTTCCTGAACCTGGAGGCTGGTGAACTGGCCGTCCAGGGCTGGCCCGGCGACGAGATCCGCATCCGCGACTGGGAACGGGCCCGGGATCTGGCCTGCTGGATCGGCGGTGCCAATCCGGCGATGCGCGACGACCAGAGCTACAGCCGCTCGGACTATGCGCGGGTCTGCAACACCTTCGGCCCGCCGACCCTGCTCGACAAGTACGAGACCATCTTCGTGGACTCGATCACGGTGGCGTCGCGACTTTGCCTGCAGTGGTCAAAGGGCCAGCCGCAGGCGATGTCCGACCGCAGCGGCAAGACCGACATGCGCGGCGCCTACGGTCTGCTCGGTCAGGAAATGATCGGCTGGCTGACCCACCTGCAGCACACGCCGGACAAGAATGTCTGGCTCGTCGGTCTGCTCGACAAGCGGCTGGATGACTTCAACCGGCCGTTCTTCTCGCTGCAGATCGAGGGCGCCAAGACCGGCCTCGAGCTGCCCGGGATCGTCGATGAAATCCTGACGCTGGCCGACATCCGGCCTGCCGAGGGCGCCCCGTATCGGGCGTTCGTCTGCACGACCCTCAATGAGTTCGGCTTCCCCGCCAAGGACCGGTCCGGCCGTTTGGCCTCCGTCGAGCCGGCCCATCTGGGCCGCCTGATGGAGAAAATCCGCGGCCCGCTCGCCGACAGCTCGGTCGCCCGCCTGAACTTCGAACTGCCCGCGGCAGTCCCCACCACGCCGAATACCGGAGCCTAAACCCATGACCAATATCGACTTCAACACAGCCGACACGCAGGACTCTGCCTTCGCGCTCATCCCGGCCAACACGCTGGCCAAGGTCTATCTGACGATCCGTCCCGGCGGGGCAGGCCCCGAAGGGTGGCTGACCCAGAGCAAGACCAGCGAGGCCCTCTATCTCAACACCGAGGCGGTGATTGAGGACGGGCCCCATGCCCGCCGCCGTATCTACACCCGCATCGGCTTTCGCGGCCGCAATGGCAGCGACGGCGGTGAGGACACCTATGCCAACCGCGGCCGGGCTCTGATCCGGGGCATCCTGGAATCCGCCCGCGGTGTTCGGGCAGACGACACCTCTGACCGTGCCCGCGCGGCCCGCACCATCCATAGCCTCGGTGAACTCAGCGGCCTGACCGTGGCCGTGAAGCTGGGCGTCGACCGGGACCGCAACAATCCCCAGGACGAAGGCCGCAACGTCATTCTGGCGGCCATCGGCCCCCAGCATTCCGACTATGCACGGCTCATGGGCGCTGCGCCGGGTGCCGCATTCACGCCGACGGCTGCGCCCCAAGCTGCTGCTTCCCCCCAGTCTCCCTCGAACGGCAGCGCGCCGTTCTGGGCCCAGTAAGGGAGCGGTTCGATGATCCCCAGAGATTATCAGCAGGAGGCGGTGAAGGCCGCCCGGTCCAGGACGGCTGCCCATGGCAACACCATCCTGATGCTGCCCACTGGCGCCGGCAAAACGGCCGTGGCCGGGTTCTATATCGGCGAGGAGGCGCAGGCGCAGCGGAACACCCGCACGCTGGTCCTTCAGCATACCGACGAGCTGATCGAGCAGAACCTCGCCTCGATCGGCGCCATCACCGGGTTGTCGACCTCCGTGGTCAAAGCCTCCCGGGATGACTGGTCTGGCCGCATCGTCTTTGGCAGCGTCCAGACCCTTGCCCGGGCCAACCGTCGCCAGGCCCTTGGCCAGGTCTCTCACGTCATCATCGACGAGTGCCACCGGGCGGCGGCCGACAGCTACCAGAACATCATCGCCCACATCCGCGCGATCAATCCGGCGGTCAAACTGCTGGGACTGTCGGCTACCCCCAGCCGGGGTGACGGGCGCTCCCTGCGCAAGGTTTTCACCAACGTCGGCTACCAGCTGAAGATCGGGACTTTGATCGCCCGCGGCATGCTGGTTCCGCCGCGGACCTTCACCATCGGTCTGGGCATCGACGATGAACTGGCTGGCCTCGACGCCACCGCCGGCGACTTCGACATGCGCCAGGCCGACAAGGTGCTGAACCGGTCCGTCCTGAACGAGGCCGTGGTCGCCCACTGGAAGGAGCGTGCCGGCGATCGGCGCACGATTTTCTTCTGTTCGACCATCGCCCACGCCGAGGCGGTCGCCGCATCCTTCATGGCAGCCGACGTAACCGCCGCCGTGGTCAGCGGCGACATGCCCGCCGACCACCGGGCTGACGTCATCGCCCGGTTCGACCGCGGCGAGATCCAGCTGCTGGTCAACTGCATGGTTCTGACCGAGGGCTTCGACAGCCAGCCGGTCGGCTGCATCGGCATCCTGCGGCCTATGCTACACAAGAGCACCTTCATCCAGGCTATCGGGCGCGGCCTGCGCAAGGTCGATCCGGAACGCTACCCCGGCATCATCAAGACCGATTGCATCGTGCTCGACTTCGCCGGGGCGGCGCTGCGCCATGGCAGCCTTGAACAGGAAATCAGCCTCGACAACGACGATCCGGAGCCGGGTCAGGCTCCCTACAAGTGCTGCCCGTCCTGTGAGGCGGAGGTGCCGCTGGGCGCCAGTGAATGTCCGATCTGCGGCTTCGGTTTCGAACGCCGGTCCTGCGCCAAGCGTGTGCTGACCGACTTCGACCTTATGGAGATCGACCTGTTGAACCAGTCCCCGTTCAAGTGGTGCGATCTGCACGGCGACGGCGCCTCGCTCATGGCCAGTGGGTTTGATGCCTGGGCAGGCGTATTCAGCGACGGCACGCTCTGGCATGCGCTGGGGCGGCCCAAGCTCAAAGCGACGCGGGTCCTGGCGATCGGCACCCGGGTTCAGGCCTTGGCAGCCGCAGACGACTTCCTGCGGTCGACCGAGAGCAGCCAGGCTGCTGCCAAGAGCCGTGGCTGGATCAATGAGCCCGCCAGCACCAAGCAGATGGCCAAGCTGGCCGAGGCCGGCATCGGCGTCTCCGCGCTGGATTTTGGCTTCTCCAAGTACGACGCCAACTGCCGTCTCAATTTCCACTGGAACCGCGGTGCCATTGGGCGGCTGGTGAACGCTATGCAGACGAGGATGGCAGCATGAGCCGGAGAAGCGGTATTGCGCCGGAACTGATTTCTACTGACGAGCGGCTGTCCGAGTTGGGTCGGATACTGGCGAGCGGCGTTCTGCGGATGCGCCAACAGTCCAGCAGTTTTTCTGACAGTGAAGGAGATAGTTCACTCGCATTCCTGCCCACCAAGAGCGGTGGTGTCCACCGGGCAGAGGCCCGAGTTGGAGGACAGTAATGCAAACAGAACGCGTAAGATCAGCAGCGCGACCCGAAGGTCAGCTGCTGGGGCGGCTCGCCGCCATGAAGGCCATGTCGGTGGTTGAACTGAAGGCGGAGTGGCAGAGCCTTATCGGCACGCCAGCGCCGAATAACAGCCGGCAGTTTCTGGAACATCGGCTCGCCTACAGGATTCAGGAGCTGGCCCTCGGTGGTCTCGGCGGGCCAGCGGCCAAGCTGCTCGACGCCCTGGCCGATGAGGTCGAGGGCAAGAAGGTCCGGCGCACGGTGATAAGCGATCCCCGCAACCCGGTCATCGGCACCCGGCTGGTGCGCGAATGGGATGGGGCGGAGCACGTGATCACCGTGCTCAAGGACGGGTTCGACTGGCAGGGACGCCGCTACAAGTCCCTGTCGTCCATCGCCCGGGACATCACCGGCACCCGCTGGAACGGCTACCGCTTCTTTGGCTTGCGCGACATCAAGAGGGGCGAGCGACCATGACCGTCAACACCCCGATGCGCCGCCTGCGCTGCGCGGTCTACACCCGCAAGAGCTCCGAGGAGGGGCTCGACATGGAGTTCAACAGCCTCGACGCCCAGCGCGAGGCCTGCGAGGCTTATATCACCAGCCAGAAGGCCGAAGGCTGGGTGCCGGTCCGCGACCGCTACGACGACGGCGGCTTCTCGGGCGGCACCCTTGAACGGCCGGGCCTGAAGAACCTGCTGGCAGACATTGAGGCCGGGTTGGTCGACGTGATCGTGGTCTACAAGATCGACCGCCTGTCACGCTCGCTGATGGACTTCTCGCGGCTGGTCGAAGTGTTCGACAAGCATGGGGTGACCTTCGTCTCCATCACCCAGTCGTTCAACACCACCACCTCGATGGGCCGGCTGACGCTGAACATCCTGCTGTCCTTCGCCCAGTTCGAGCGTGAGGTCACCGGCGAACGCATCCGCGACAAGATCGCAGCGTCGCGGCGCAAGGGCATGTGGATGGGCGGCTTCGTGCCGATGGGCTACGACGTCGTGGGCCGCAAGCTGATCATCAATGAAACCGAGGCCCACGCCATCCGCGGGATGTTCGAACGGTTCGTCGAGCTGGGATCGGCTACGCTGCTGACCCGGGAACTGGTCGCCGCAGGTGCCCTGAACAAGCGCGGCAAGGCTATCGACAAGGGCTTCCTCTACAAAGCCCTGAACAACCGGGTGTACCTCGGCGAGGCCGTCCACAAAGGCACAAGCTATCCCGGCGAGCATCAGGCCATCATCGATCAGGCGCTCTGGGACAAGGTCAGGTCGGTGCTGGCGCAAAGCCCGCGCACCCGGGCAGGAAACACCAGGGCCAAGACGCCTGCGCTGCTGAAGGGTCTGATATTCACGGAGAAGGGCATCGCGATGACGCCGACCGTGTCGAAGAAGGGCAGCCGCCTTTATCGCTACTACACCTCGATGGACGCGATCCGGAACCGGGCGGGTGAGAACACCGAAACCTTCGTTCGGCTGCCGGCGGGAATGGTGGAGACCGCGGTCGTCCAGCAGATCCGGACCCTTCTGCTGACGCCTGAGGTCACGGCCCGGGCGATCGAGGCCGCACAGCGCGAATGCCCCGAGATAGAACAGCCCGATGTGGTGGCGGCCCTGACGGGCTTTGACGCCTTGTGGGAGTCCCTGTTCCCGGCTGAGCAGGCGCGCATCGCACGGTTGCTGGTCGAGCGCGTCACGGTCGGCAGCGACGGCATGGCCGTCGATCTGCGCACCGAGGGGCTTGGGTCGGTGGTCAGGGAGATGGTGACGCCACGCCGGGAGATGGCGGCATGAGCGTCGCGCCTACCACCATCAGAGTCATCATCCCGCTGGCCATCCGCAAGCGTAACGGCCGACCCAAGATCATGCCGCCGTCAAATCCGGTGGAGGCCAATGAGGCCGCTGTGGAGGCCCACGTGCTGCGGGCCGTCGCCAAGGCATGGAGCTGGCGGCGCAAGCTGCAGGCCGGAAAGGCCAGCACCAATTTCGACCTGGCCCACGCCGAAGATGTCTCCGACCGCTACATCGGCCGGATGATCAAGCTGGCCTATCTGGCCCCGGCTGTTCTCGAGAAACTGCTGGTACAACGATGCCCACTGGCGGTGTCGCTTAAGGACCTGACGGTCATTGCCGACCTGCCGTGGGCAGAGCAGGTTGCAGCCGCCTTCGGCTCTTCAGAAGCCTAAATACCGCCTTGCAGGCTAGCGTTTGCCGTCCATGCGGACAGGCTAGGTGCGCCCAGAATTGCGCGCCAACACCTCCACCTCGGGTTCTCTAACTGCACATTCGAAGGAGTTTCTCCGGCGAACTGCCGAGCCAGAATATCGGCCAACCGACTGTAGAAAATAGCTATTTTTAATCCGAACGAACGACAGTGAGGTTCGGGTGATCGGAGACAAACTGCGTTCAGAGACCGCTTTGGCCGATTACCCCAGTCTCCGGGGTTCGGACGGCATCCGAAAAATGGCGCGATTACTGGGGGCTTTGCGCCCCTGCGGTCGCCCGATTGCGGGTTCGCGAGAGGGGACTGGCGGACAGAGAGGGATTCGAACCCTCGATAGGCTTTCACCTATACACGCGTTCCAGGCGTGCGCCTTCAACCACTCGGCCACCTGTCCGGACCCACCGCAGGCGGGAAGGGGTGCGAGATAGATCAACGGGGGCCGCGCGGCAAGCGGCCCTCTCGGCAAACGGCACCGGTGCCCCCATATGCCGGATCCGATGCGGAGACCCGCCATGCCGAGCAAGATGACCCAGGCCCTGCCGACCGCCGACACTGCCCTGCCGGGCCGCGACACGTCGCTGAAGACCGACGAGCTTCATGTGGTCAGCGGCCGGCCGCTGCAGGGGCCCCATCCTGAGGGGTTCCAGACGGCGATCCTGGCCATGGGCTGCTTCTGGGGCGTGGAACGAGTGTTCTGGAAGCTGCCGGGCGTGTGGGTGACTTCGGTCGGCTACGCCGGCGGGATCACGCCGAACCCGACCTATGAGGAAGTCTGCTCGGGCTGCACCGGCCACGCCGAGGTGGTGCAGGTGGTGTTTGACCCGGCGGCGACCAGCTACGGCGCGCTGCTCAAGGCCTTCTGGGAGAACCATGACCCGACCCAGGGCATGCGCCAGGGTAATGACGTGGGCACCCAGTACCGCTCGGCCATCTACGTCCTCGACGAGGCGCAGCGGACCGAGGCCGAGGCCTCGCGCGACGCCTACCAGGCGGCGCTGACGGCGGCGGGGCGGGGCGAAATCACGACCGAGATCGTGGACGCCGGCCCCTACTATTTCGCCGAGGACTATCACCAGGGCTATCTGGCCAAGAACCCGGGCGGCTATTGCGGTATCGGCGGCACCGGCGTGACCTGCCCGGTCGGGGTAAGCGTCGAGGTGTGAGGCGGCTCAGCGTCGGCGCGTCAGCCAGAAGGACACGCCGTAGAGGTTGAGGCCGTCGGTCGGCCCGCGCATCAGCCGGGCGCGGGCCAGGGTCGCCGCCTCGGGGTCGCGGCAGGCCCACCAAGCGGGGAAGAGGATCTCCAGCGCATCGCCGTAGAGCAGGGCAGTGGCCAGCAGGTACTGCTCGTTCCACATGCGATGCAGATGGCCGGAAATATAGTCCTCCGGCAGGTAGATGTCGTGCATATGGACGATCACGCCGGGCTTGAGCCGCGGCAGGACCTCGAGGAAGAAGACGGTCACGTCCGAGCCCTGGAAGGCGCGGTGCGAACTGTCGAGGAACAGGATGTCGCCGGGCTCTAGGGTCTGGAACAGGGCCTGATCAACGGTCTCGAGCGGGTGGCGGATGACCTCGTCGCACAGGGTGTCGATCTCGGCGCGCGGCTGGGGGTCGACCGAGATCAGCCGGGTCGGCAGGTCGTAGCGGCTGACGGCGCGGCGGGCGAACTTCGTCGAGAAGCCCGAGCCGATCTCGATGAAGCGCGCCGGACGGTGCGTCTTCAGCATGTGGGTCAGCAGCATGGCATCCAGCGGCGGGAACCAGCCATTGTTCCACATGGGGATCGGGGCGCTCAGGGCCGCTGTCCGCGGGACATCGCCGAAATCATCCGTGATCGCGCCCATGTTCCGGATCTGATCCAGCCAGGCCGCACGGCCCGGCTCGATCAGGGCGGCCAGCTCCGGGTGGGGCGGCCAGTCGGCACCATAGCGGATGGTGACCTCGAACGGATAGTCGAACAGCTCGCAGCGGTGGCTATTCAGCTCGCTGGCGAAGGCGATCCTGGCCGGGAGCGGCGCGTCCGAGCCCCGGGCCCAGGCCTCGGCGGCCCCGAGCGGGTCGCCGGCGAGGATGCGCGCAGCCGCAAGGTCCCGGTGGAGAGCGTACAGGCCCGGCGCGGCGGCGGCAGCCTGTTCGATCAGCGTCAGTCCCTCTTGCGTTCGCCCGAGCATCGCGGCGGCCACGCCCTTGAGCCTCAGCGCGTTCGTGTGGCCTGGCGCGATGGCGAGGAGCATGTCGAACTGCTCCTCGGCGAGGTTTAGATGGCGGTCGCGCAGGCACCGGAGCCCGCGCATGAGAAGTGTGCGCTGAGGATCGGGTGCGGTCATCGGGCCACCTGTGCCGCGGCGGTCAACCCGCCCGTGGCCCAGTCTAGATCGAGAAGCTGACGCCGCAACCGCAGGAGGAGGCCGCGTTCGGGTTGCCAACCACGAACCGGGCACCGACCAGCTCATCGACGAAGGCGATCTCGGAGCCTTGCAGCAGGGGCAGGGAGACCGGGTCCACGGCGGCGGCCTGGCCGTCGCAGCGGACGATGACGTCGTCCGCGGCTGGCACCTCGATCAGCTCGAAACGGTACTGGAACCCCGAGCAGCCGCCGCCGTCGACGGCGACGCGAAGCAGCAGCGGCCGGCCCTCGGCCTCGGACAGGCGGGCGAGACGGCGCGCGGCGCTGTCGGCCAGGACCAGGCCATGGTCTGGCGCGGCCCGCCCGGCGATCTGGAAGCTTTGGGTTGGGGCGTCGCTCACGCCGCCCTATATGGGCTGACGAGGGCCGGGCGAAAAGCCCCGGCGTGAACGAAAGCCCGGATCCGCGTGAGCTACGACCGCCTTTCCGTCGACCGCCGACTGGCACCGTGGGCCAGCGACCCGACTGCCAGCCCCGGCCGCCGCTACCCGGAACCCGAAAGCCGCACGCGGACGCCCTTCGCGCGCGACCGCGACCGGATCATTCACGCCACCGCCTTCCGCCGGCTGAAGGAGAAGACCCAGGTGTTCGTGGCCCATGAGGGGGACCACTACCGCACCCGACTGACTCATTCGCTCGAGGTGGCGCAGATCGCCCGCTCGCTGGCGGCGGCGCTGAAGCTGGACGTGGATCTGGCCGAGGCTGTGGCGCTGGCGCATGACCTGGGCCACCCGCCGTTCGGACACGCGGGCGAGGACGAGCTACACCTGCTGATGGCGGACCACGGCGGCTTCGACCACAACGTCCAGACCTTCCGCGTGGTGACCGAGCTCGAGCGCCGCTATCCGGCCTTTCCGGGCCTGAACCTCAGCTGGGAGACGCTGGAGGGGGTGGTCAAGCACAACGGGCCGGTGGCGGACCGGCTGGGGGAACCGGCCTGGCGGGCGATCGCCGACCATGCGCCGGACTGGGACCTTCGGCCCGGCACCTTCGCGTCAATGGAGGCCCAGGTCGCGGCCATCGCCGACGACATCGCCTACAACAACCACGACGTCGACGACGGAGTGCAGGCCGGCCTGTTCACCCTCGCCGACCTCGCCGACCTGCCGCTGATCGGCGAGATTCTGGTCGGGGTGCGCCGCGACTGGCCAGGCCTCGACGACCGGATGGTCCGGCTGGAAGCGGTGCGCCGGATGATCGGGGCCATGGTCGATGACGTGCTGGCCGAGACGCGGGGCCGGCTGGACGCCGACCGGATCAACGGGCCGGAGGCGGTGCGGCTGGCCGGGAGACCGATGGTGGCCTTCTCGCGCGGGATGCTGGAGCAGCTGACCGGGGTGCGCGCTTTCCTGTACGAGCGCATGTACCGGCACTACCGGGTCAACCGCACGCGCAGCCAGGCGCGGCGGCTGTTGCGCGAGATGTTCACCCTGTTGCTCGCCGAGCCGTCCGTCCTGCCGCCGGAGTGGGCGGCGGCGGCGGCGGACCCGGAGCGCCGGGCGCGGCGAGTGTGCGACTACATCGCCGGCATGACCGACCGCTATGCGATCGAGGAGCACCGGCACCTGTTCAGCCTCGATGTCGCCCTCGACTTGTGATTCGAAAGCGGCCCAGGGGCGTCTAGACTGTCGCGGAGCGCGGCCGATTCGGCCGTCCCACCGATCCGGGTGAGCCTGACATGTCCCACGAAGATCCTCGCGGCCGGTCCGAACGCGACCATGGACGGGGTGCCTATACGCCGCCGACCGACGATGACCTGCCGTTCAACCGCGGCTATGACGCGCGGCGCGCGCCTTCGGGGCCGAGCCGGCCACCGGTGACCCTGATGGTCAGCGTGGCAGTGCTGCTGGCCCTGATCGTCGTCGTGGTATTGTTCTACCGCTCCGGCCTGCGCGCCTCCGAGGACGCGCCGCCGGCCGTCGGCGAGCCGGTCGGCGAGCTGCGGGTCGAGGCACCGGTGGACGCCCAGCCGGTCGATCCTGAGGCCGGGGTCAGCGTCTATGCCGACGCGCAGACGCCCGGACCGGTGACCTTCGCCCCGCCGGCGGCCGAGCCGCTGCCGCGCGAAGCCCTGCCGGCCCCCACCGCCGCACCCGCGGCGCGCGCTCCGGCGGGTCCCGCCCCGGTGCCGGCGCGCCCGGCGGACCCCGTCGGCGAGGCGCTGGTCCGGGCCGACCGCGCGGCGGGGACGCCGGCGACCGGCTCTGCCTCGGTGCAGATCGGAGCCTTCGGCTCGACCGCGATCGCCGAACGCGAGTATGCGGCGGTAGCCTCGGGTTTCCCGCAGTTCGCCTCGGGCACCGGCAAGCGCGTCCAGGAGGTCACCAGCTCGAACGGGCAGACGGTCTATCGCACCCAGTTCACCGGCCTGTCGCCGGAGCGGGCGCGGGCTTTCTGCGCCGCCCTGCGGGCCGCCGGCCGCGACTGTCTGGTGCGCTGAGGTCTTGGACGCGTCGGCGGCGATCTATGGCTGCGCCGGGCTGGAGCTGACGCCGGCCGAGCGCGCCTTCTTCGCCGAGGCGCGGCCATGGGGCTTCATCCTGTTCCGCCGCAATGTCGACAGCCCGGACCAGGTCCGGGCGCTGACGTCGGCGCTTCGCGACTCTGTCGGCCGGCACGCCCCGATCCTGATCGATCAGGAGGGCGGGCGGGTTCAGCGCATGGGACCGCCGCACTGGCCGAAGTACCCGCCGGGCGAGGCCTATCTGAAGGCCACCAACGACCCGCTGGCGGCGCGCGAGCTGGCCCGGCTGGGCGGCCGGCTCATGGCCCATGACCTGAAGGCGGTCGGCGTCGATGTCGACTGCCTGCCGGTGCTCGATGTGCCGGTTCCGGGGGCGCACGATATCATCGGGGATCGCGCCTATGCCCGCGATCCGGCGACGGTGGCGCAGCTGGGCCGCGCCGCCGCCGAGGGCCTTCTGGCCGGCGGGGTGCTGCCGGTGATCAAGCACATGCCGGGGCACGGCCGCGCCTTCGCCGACAGCCACAAGGAGCTGCCGACGGTCGGGGTCGACCTCGACACCCTGGAGGCGTGGGACTTCGCCCCGTTCCGCGCGCTCTCGGACATGCCGATCGGCATGACCGCCCACATTGTTTTCACGGCGATCGACCGGAAGCGCCCGGCGACCCAGTCGCGCAGGGCCATCCGGCTGATCCGCGAGCGGCTGGGGTTCGGCGGGCTGTTGCTGTCGGACGACCTGTGCATGAACGCCCTGTCCGGGACCCTGACCCAGAGGGCCGAGGCGTCGCTGAAGGCAGGCTGTGACCTCGTCATCCACTGCACCGGCGACCTCGACGAGATGCGGCAGGTGGCCGAGGGCGTCGGCCCGCTCCGGGGCGGGGCGGCCCGGCGCGCGCAGGCGGCGCTGGCCCGCATCGTGCGCTCGCCGGAGCCGCTGGACATCGAGGTGGCGCGCGCGCGGTTCGACGCCATGATGGCTGGAAGGCTGGAGGCGGCGAGAGGGCCCGACGTCGGGGAGATCCAGGCGTGAGGGAGGCGTTCCAGCCCAGCCTCGACTTCACGGCGGCCGAGGAGATCGACGCCCGGGACGCCTTTGTCGTCGACCTCGACGGCTACGAGGGGCCGCTGCATGTGCTGCTGGCTCTGGCGCGGAGCCAGAAGGTCGATCTGCTGAGGCTGTCGATCACCCGGCTGGCGGAGCAGTACCTCGCCTTTGTGCACGAGGCGCGGCGGCGCAACTTCGCCCTCGCCGCCGACTATCTGGTGATGGCCTCCTGGCTGGCCTTCCTGAAGTCGCGGCTGCTGCTGCCGCGGACGGAAAGGGGGCGGCCGGAGGAGCCCGACGCGCAGCATATGGCGGCGGCGCTGGCCTTCAGGCTGCGCAAGCTGGAGGCCATGCGGCAGGCCGCGGACCGATTGATGGAGCGACCGCAGCTGAAGCGCGATGTGTTCACCCGCGGCGATCCCGAAGCCACGGTGATCATTCCGTCCGACCGCGTCGACGCCGGCCTCTATGAGCTGATGGCGGCCTATGTGGAGCAGCGCCGCAAGGTGGCGGGGCGGCAGTACAATCCCGGCCAGCGGATCGAGGCCTTTTCGCTGGAGGCGGCGCGGGACTGGCTGCGGGGGATCATGCCCCGGCTGACTACCTGGACGCCGCTGGAGGCGGCGGCGCCGGAGCCCGGGAGCGCCGAGGGCGATCCGAGCCGCGCCAGCTGCCTCGCCTCGACCCTGTCGGCGGGGCTGGAGCTGGTCAAGGAGGGGGCGCTGGACGTCCGCCAGTCGGGCCCGTTCGAGCCACTGTACCTGCGCCGCAGGGCGACCGGCCAGCCGCTGGAGCTGACGCCGTGAGCGACCTCGGGTTCCAGCCGGACGAGGCCGAGATCGAGCGGCGGGTGGAGGCCCTGCTGTTCGCCGCGGCGGGCCCGCTGTCGGCGGCGGACCTCGCGGCGCGCCTGCCGGAGGGCGTCGATGTCGGCCGGGCCATCGCCGGGCTGCGCGCGCGGTATCAGGGGCGGGGCGTGGAGCTGGAGTGCGTGGCCGACCGCTGGCGCTTCCGCACCGCGCCGGACCTCGCCTTCCTGATGACCGAGGAACGGGAGGAGCCGCGGCGGCTGTCGCGGGCGGCGCTCGAGACCCTGGCCATCATCGCCTATCACCAGCCGGTGACCCGGGCGGAGATCGAGAGTGTCCGCGGCGTTTCGATGTCGAAGGGCACGCTCGACCAGTTGCTGGAGATGGGCTTCGTGCGTCTGCGCGGGCGGCGGCGCTCGCCGGGACGGCCGGTGACCTATGGCACGGCGGACCGTTTCCTCGAGCAGTTCGGGCTCGGGAGCCTCGCCGATCTGCCGGGGCTGGCCGAGATGAAGGCGGCGGGGCTGCTGAACATGAATGTGCCGGCCGGCTTCGAGCTGCCGGACCCGGCGCGGCCGGACGGCGAGGAGGAAGACCCGCCAGGCGACGACGAGGTGCCGGAGTTCGCCCAGGACTTCCTGCGGGAGAGCTAGGCGGTCAGGGCGCGGGGGAGCTTGAAGGTGACGGTCTCGCGCGCGCCGCCATCCTCCTCGACGGACACGTCGAAGCGGACGGCGAGGGCGTCGATCACGCCCTGGACGAGAGTTTCGGGCGCCGAGGCGCCGGCCGTCAGGCCGAGGTGGCGGACGCCCTCGAGCCAGGTCCAGTCGATGTGCGAGGCGTCGTCGATGAGGCGGGCGTCGCGGGCACCGGCCTTGAGCGCCACCTCGACGAGGCGGGCCGAGTTGGACGAGTTCGGCGAGCCGACCACCAGCACCAGGTCCGCCGCCTCGGCCAGCCGCTTGACGGCCTCCTGGCGGTTGGTGGTGGCGTAGCAGATGTCTTCCTTGTGCGGGTCGGGCAGCTCGGGAAAGCGCGCCTTGAGCGCTGCGATGATCGCCGAGGTGTCGTCCAGCGACAGGGTGGTCTGGGTGGCGTAGGCGAGCGGCGCGTCCCCGGGCCGCTGGAAGGCCTCGGCGTCCTCGACCGTCTCGATCAGGCTGACTGCACCGGCGGGCAGCTGGCCCATGGTGCCGACCACCTCCGGGTGGCCGGCGTGGCCGATCAGCAGGATGTGACGGCCGGCGGCGTGGTGTCGCTCGGCCTCGACATGGACCTTGGAGACCAGCGGGCAGGTGGCGTCGAGGAAGAACAGGTTGCGCGCCTTGGCCGCCGCCGGGACGGACTTGGGGACGCCGTGGGCGGAGAAGACCACAGGCCGGTCGTCGGGGCACTCGTCCAGCTCCTTGACGAAGACGGCACCGAGGCCGCGCAGACGGTCGACGACATGCTTGTTGTGGACGATCTCGTGGCGGACGTAGACCGGCGCGCCGAACCGCTCGAGGGCGCGCTCGACGATCTGGATGGCCCGGTCGACGCCGGCGCAGAAGCCGCGCGGGGTCGCCATGCGGATCGAGATGGCCGGACGGGGGAGGGGCTCGGCGGTCATGGGGCCACCCTAGCCGCATCGCGCGCCGCCCGCCACAAGCCACGCGCTCCCGTTTGCCGCGCCTCGCTTTAGCCGCTATCAGGCGCGAGCGTTCTTCGCCCCTGTTGCGGGGCGGCCCTTTCGTCTGCCCGGGATTCCCTCATGCGCCGTGTCGCGTTCCTTCTCTCCGCGCTGCTGATCGCGGGCGCGGCCGCGCCGGATGTGGCCCAGGCCCAGTCGCGCGACCGTCAGGATCGCGACCGCCGCGAGCGGCAGCAGCCGGACGGCGAGGAGCAGCAGCGCGAGCGGCCGCGCGGACCGGCACCCCTGCGTCGCCAGCCGAATGCCGGGCCGTGCCCCTTCGTGAAGATCCTCTACGACGCCGCCCGGTACGTCGAACTCGAGGGCGGCCAGGCCACCACCTCCGCGGTTGGCTACACGGGCGAGATCGAAGGTGTGACCTCGGGTTGCGCCTACCAGGGCGACCAGCCGATCACGGTGGACTTCAATGTGTTGTTCAGCCTCGGCCGCGGGCCGCAGGCCCAGGGCGACGCCCGCACCTATCGTTACTGGATCGCTGTCACCGAGCGGAATCGGGCGGTGCTTTCGAAGGAGTACTTCGACCTGCCGGTCGACTTCGACGGGCAGCGCACGACCCAGATCGAGCAGCAGCAGCGGGTGGTGATTCCGCGCGCCGAGGCGACCACCTCGGGTGCCAACTTCGAGATTCTGGTCGGCTTCGACGTGACGGCTGAGATGGCCGAGTTCAATCGCTCGGGCAGCCGCTTCCGTCCGCAGGCGGGGGTCGCCGGCGCGCAATGACCCGTCTGGCCTCCCGACTTCGCGAAGCGGTCGCCGCCGCCTTCGCCGCCGAAGGCGTGCCCGACGATCTGGTCAAGGTGACGCCGTCGGACCGGCCCGACCTGGCCGATTTCCAGTCCAATGCCGCCCTCGTCGCCGCCAGGGCGCTGAAGGCCAATCCGCGTGAGCTGGCGACCCGGGTGACCGAGCGGCTGGCGGGGGACCCGGCGCTGGAGCGCGTCGAGGTGGCCGGGCCGGGTTTTATCAACCTGACGGCCTCGCCGGCCGCGCTGGCGGCGCGGGCGACGGAGATAGCGACCGAGTCGATGCGGGGCGCGAGCACGGTGGCCGCTCCGCGGCGGGTGGTGATCGACTTCGCCGGGCCGAACGTGGCCAAGCCGATGCACGTGGGGCATCTGCGCAGCTCGATAATTGGCGAGAGCCTGAAGCGGCTGTTCCGCTTCCGTGGCGACATGGTGTGGGGCGACGCTCACTTCGGCGACTGGGGCTTCCAGATGGGCCTGCTGATCGTCGCCTGCACCGACGAGGGGCTGGCGACGGCTTTCATGGCCGAGGACGACGGCCCGTTCCCGGACGCGAGCCCGGTGACGCTGGAGGATCTGGAGCGACTGTATCCAGCCGCGGCGGCGCGGGCCAAGGCCGAGCCGGAGTTCCGCGACCGGGCGCGCAAGGCGACGGCGGAGCTGCAGGCCGGGCGGCCGGGCTACCGGGCGCTGTGGGCGCACTTCGTGGCGGTCAGCCGGACGGCGCTGGAGCGCGAGTTCTCGGCGCTGGGCGTGACCTTTGACCTGTGGAACGGGGAGTCGGACGCCGATCCGCTGATCCCGGACATGGTGGCCGAGCTGAAGGCGCGGGGGCTGGCCGAGTTGGACCAGGGGGCCTGGATCATCCGGGTGGCGGAGGAGGGCGACAGGCGCGAGCTGCCGCCGCTGCTGCTGGTGTCGTCGGAAGGTTCGGCCATGTACGGCACCACCGATCTGGCGACCATACTGCAGCGCCGGCGCGAGCAGGACTTCGAGCTGGCGCTCTACTGCGTCGACCAGCGCCAGGCGGACCATTTCGAGCAGGTGTTCCGCGCCGCCTGCAAGGCTGGCTATGCCGCCGCTGACCAGCTGGAGCACATCGCCAACGGGACCATGAACGGTGCCGACGGCAAGCCTTTCAAGACCCGCGCCGGCGGGGTGCTGAAGCTGCACGACCTGATCAGCCAGGCGACCGACAAGGCGCGCGAGCGGCTGCGTGAGGCGGAGCTGGGCGGCGACCTGCCGCCGGGGGAATTCGAGGACATCGCCCGCAAGGTGGCGGTGGCGGCGCTGAAGTTCGCCGACCTGTCGAACAACCGCACCACCAGCTACGTGTTCGACCTGGACCGCTTCACCTCGTTCGAGGGCAAGACCGGGCCGTACCTGCTGTACCAAGCGGTGCGCATCAAGAGCCTGCTCCGGCGGGCGGCGGCCGAGGGCGCGACGCCGGGGGACATCCGCATCGCCGCGCCGGCCGAGCGCGACCTGGCCCTGACGCTGGACGCCTTCGCCCAGGCGGTCGAGGACGCCTATGAGCGTCGCGGGCCGCACCTGATCGCCGAGCACGCCTTCCGGCTGGCCCAGGCCTTCTCGAAGTTCTACGCCGCCTGCCCGGTGATGGCGGCACCCGACGCCGAGACGCGGGCCTCGCGGCTGGCGCTGTCGCGGGCGGCGCTGGACCAGCTGGAGACGGCGCTGGACCTGCTGGGGATCGCGACGCCCGAGCGGATGTAGCGTTTCGGCCACAGACTCGGCGGCCCATCGAGGGTTAACCTTTGCCGGGGAGCCACGGGACGGGGACGCCGCAATGGCGCGAGCGGGCAGGCGAACGGCGGAGACGCCGCAGGTGCGCGCCGGGGGCGCGGGCCTGCCGCTGTTCCGTCGCCGCGCCCGACTGTATGTCGACGGCTTCAACCTGCACCACGCCATCCTCGATCTCGGCCGGCCCGAGCTGCTGTGGCTGGACCTGAAGACCCTCGGACGCGGGCTGCTGCCGCGGCGCGAGCGCCTGGTCGGGGTGACCTGGGTGGCGGCGCACCGGCCGCAGCGCGAGGACCGGATGTCGGCCATGGCCACCTATGAGTTGGCGCTGCGGGCCTCTGGCGTACGCTGCCTGTTGGGCCATTTCGTGGTCCACGGCGACCACTGCCGCGCCTGCGGCCACAGCTGGATGCAGGCCACCGAGAAGCAGAGTGACGTCAATCTGGCGCTGGCAGTGGCGGCGGACGCGGCGGCTGACCGGTTCGATGTCGCCTATCTGTTGACGACCGACGGGGACCATGCGGCGACCGCCCGGTTCCTGCAGGAGTCCTATCCGCGCAAGCGCCTGGTCAGCGTGGCACCGCCGGGGCGGGGGCATAACCGGCAGGTGCTGGCCCACTGTCACGCCCGGACCGAGGCGGCCGCAGACCTGGTGGCGCGCTCGCCCCTGCCGGACAGGGTGAAGAGCCCGCTCGGCTGGCTGGAGCGACCGGACGCCTGGCGGGCGCGTGATCCCGAGCCGCCACCGCCGCCGCCGGTGACCAGCGACGAGGCGCGGCGCGCGCGGCTGCGGCTGGTGGTGTCCAACCCCTGACGCGAAGGCGGGCGGGGCCGGGCCTGCGCGTCGCGGGCGGACATATTGCTGAACATCAGGGCGTTGAGGCGACGACAGCGCCCCTGGCCTGCCCGTCCGCGCTGGCGTGGCATCCTTCAGGCATGGCGGGAGATCGGGCCTCGGCGGCGAAGGTCCTCGCCGAGAGCTGGCGCCGGCTGGCGGCCGGCGAGGACGTGGCCGAGGTCGAGCGGCGCGGCAAGGCCGCCCTCGCTCTGGTGCGGCTGGAACAGGCCCTGGCGGAGCTGGCGCAGATGGATGGATCGGCACATGGGGGATGGAGCGGGGCCGAGCTCGAGGCCCTCCGCGCCCGGCTCCTTATGCGCCTGGATCGCCTCGCTGCCGCCCGGGAGACGAAGGGCGTGGCTGCGGGCGATGACCCCGCAGGAGATCGAGGCGCTGCGGCTGGAGTGGCGGGGACATGCGGGCACAGCGCAGATGCCGCCGGACGGTCCATGGCGCACCTGGCTGTTCATGGGCGGACGCGGTGCCGGCAAGACCCGGGCGGGGGCGGAGTGGCTGAGCGCCCGGGCGAAGACTGAGGCGCGGCTGGCGCTGGTGGGGCCGACCCTGCATGACGTACGCGAGGTGATGATCGAGGGGCCGTCCGGGCTGAAGGCCGTGGCCCCGCGGGCCGAACGGCCGACCTATGAGGCCAGCCGGCGGCGGCTGGTGTGGCCGGGCGGGGCCATGGCCTATGCCTTCTCGGCGGAGGATCCGGAGAGCCTGCGTGGGCCGCAGTTCCATGCGGCCTGGGCGGACGAGCTGGCGGCCTGGCGACAGCCCGACGCGGTGCTGGCCATGCTGCGGCTGGGGCTGCGGCTTGGCGACGATCCGCGGCTGGCGATCACCACGACGCCGAAAGCGATCCGGGCGGTGAGGACGCTTCTGGATGAGCCGGGCTGCGTGGTGACCCGGGCGGCGACGGCTGAGAACGCCGACAATCTGTCGTCGGGATTTCTGGAGGGCTTGCGGGCGCTCTACGGCGGCACGAGGCTGGCGGCGCAGGAGCTGGACGGTCTGGTGCTGGAGCCGGACGGCAGCCTGTGGACGGCGGAGATCCTGGCGGCGTGCCGGGGGAAGCCGGACGGGGCGCTGGAGCGGGTGGTCGTGGCGGTCGATCCGCCGGCCACACGCGGCGGCGACGCCTGCGGCATCGTCGTGGCCGGGCGGCGGGGCGGGACGGCGTTTGTGCTGGCCGACGGCACGGTGCGCGGCTGCTCGCCGATGGAGTGGGCGCGGGCGGCGCTGCAGGCGGCGCAGGACTTCGCCGCCGCGACCATCGTGGCCGAGGTCAACCAGGGCGGCGAGATGGTGGAGACGGTGCTGCGGCTGGCCGGGGACGGGCCGCCGGTGCGGGCGGTGCGCGCCGCGGTCGGCAAGCGCGCCCGGGCCGAGCCGGTGGCGGCGCTCTACGAGCAGGGGCGGGTGAAGCACACAGAGGTGTTCGCCGCCCTCGAGGACGAGATGCTGGCGCTGGGCAGTTCGGCGGGCGGGGGCAGCCCCGACCGGTGCGACGCCCTGGTGTGGGCGGTGGCCGAGCTGATGCTGCGCGGCGATGGCCTGCCGCGTATCCGCCGGGTCTGAGACGGAACGACAGAGGAGCGGCGGGATGCGCTGGAGCCTGTGGGGCCGGGAGGCCAAGGCGAGCCGGACCGGGCGGCTGGTGGCGCTGAGCCACCTCGGCCGGCCGCGCTGGACGCCGCGCAACTACGCCCGGCTGGCGGAGGAGGGGTTCGCCCGCAATCCGGTGACCTATCGCTGCGTGCGGCTGGTGGCCGAGGCGGCGGCGAGCGTGCCGCTGGCGGTGTTCGTCGACGGCGAGCGGCGGGCGGATCACCCGCTGGCGGCGCTGCTGGCGCGGCCCAATCCGGAGCAGGGCTGGGCCGAGCTGCTGGAGGCCCTGTATGTCGGGCTGCAGACGGCGGGCAACGCCTATGTCGAGGCGACCGGGGACGGCGAGGCCCCGACCTCGGAGCTGTGGAGCCTGCGCCCGGACCGGGTGAAGGTGGTCCCTGGGCCGAACGGCTGGCCGGCGGGGTATGAGTACGCCGTGGGCGGACGATCGGTGACGATCGCCCGGCGCAGCGACGGCTGGTCGCCGGTGTTGCACCTGAAGCTTTTTCACCCGACCGACGATCACTACGGCTTTCCCCCGCTGGAGGCGGCCGCCTTCGCCATCGATGTGCACAACGCCTCAGGGGCCTGGAACAAGGCGCTGCTGGACAATGCGGCGCGGCCGTCGGGGGCGCTGGTCTATGGGGCCAGGGGCGGCGAGCGGCTGACCGAGGCCCAGTTCGAGCAGCTCAAGGCCGAGCTGGCCGAGGCCCACGCGGGGGCGGCCAACGCCGGGCGGCCGATGCTGCTGGAGGGCGGGCTGGACTGGAAGCCGATCAGCCTGACCCCGGCGGAGATGGACTTCATCGCCGGCAAGCACGCGGCGGCGCGCGAGATCGCCCTGGCCTTCGGGGTGCCGCCGCAGCTGCTGGGCATCCCCGGCGACGCCACCTACGCCAATTACCGCGAGGCCAATGTCGCCCTGTGGCGGCAGACCATCATGCCGCTGGTGCAGCGGACCACCGGAGCCCTGTCGGGCTGGCTGGGGGCGCGCTTCCCCGGCTGCCGGGTGGCCCCCGACCTGGAGGGCACCCCGGCCCTGGCGGCGGACCGCGAGGCCCTGTGGGCGCGGCTGGAGGCGGCCAGTTTCCTGACTCCGGACGAGCGGCGGCGGATGGCGGGGGTGGGGGTGTGAGTGGCGAGTGGTCAGTGGCGAGTGGCGAGGGCGGCGGCATGACAAACGGCGCGAGATGGCCGGCACCGCTGGTGGCGGCGCTGGTGGTGCAGACCATCGCCGGGCTGATCTGGGCCGGCGGGGCGGCGGCGCGCATCGGCGCGCTGGAGGCGGCGGTGGTCGAGCAGCGCTCGGTGGCCGAGCGGCTGGCCCGGCTGGAGGCCCAGGGCGAGACCACGCGCGCGACGCTGGCGCGGATCGAGGCGCAGTTGAGTGACGAGTGACGAGGGGCGAGTGGCGAGTGACGAGTGGTGAGTCGTGAGTAGCGAGGGGTGGGGAGCGGTATGATAGTCGAGACGGTTGCCGTCGCAGAAGGCTCGTCACTCGCCACTCGCCACGCGCCACTCACCATCGAGGGTTACGCCTCACTGTGGGGCGTGGCGGACCTGAACGGCGATGTGGTGGCGCAAGGGGCGTTCGGGCGCAGCCTGGCGCGGGCCGGGCCGGGCGAGATCCGGATGCTGTTCCAGCACGACGGGCGGGCGCCGGTCGGGGTCTGGGACGAACTGCGCGAGGACGGCAGGGGCCTGTTCGTCCGGGGACGGATCGAAGTCTGGTCGGCCGAGGCGCGCTTCGCCGCGGCCCTGGTCAGGGCCGGGGCGCTGGACGGCCTGTCGATCGGGTTCAGGACTGCCCGGGCCCGCCGCGACGGGCGGCTCAGGGTGCTGACCGAGGTGGAGCTGTGGGAGGTGTCGCTGGTGACCTTCCCGATGCTGCCGGGGGCGCGGTTTCAGGTGGCGGGGTGGTCAGCGCCGCAGACGGCTTGCGCCCGAGGTGTTTCTGCTTGAGCCTCCTCGCTCTCAGACTGGGGCGGAGACATGCCGAATATCATTCAGGTCACCCCGTTCATGCTGGCGCCCGATCTTGAGGCCGCTCTCGACTTCATGGTCAGGGTGCTGGGCTTCGCGGTCGCGTAGCGCTCAGCCGATTACGCCTATGTCGCCCGGGACGGCGCCGGCATGAGGATAATGGAGGCTGGCCCGGGCAATCCGTTCCAGCCGGGCACCCGACGCTTCGCCTACTACTTCGACTGCAGAGACGTGGACTCCCTGTATGACGAGCTGAAGCCCAAGCTAGAGGAACAGCCGGCCGGGAATGTGCATGGGCCGACCGACAAGCCCTATGGTCAGCGAGAACTGCTGGTACTTGCGCCGGACGGCAATCTGATCGCGTTCGGCCAGGCTATCGATCGCCGGGAGGTCTGAGCCTGCGACGGCGACCTTAGCGTCCGTCAGGCTCGCTGCGGATCGTCGTTTCAAAAGTGACGGCGCGCGCCCGCGAGGGTGCTCGCCGCCTGAGCCATTCAGCTACCCCCGCGCCCGTCGGGGGCGGGGCCCAACCGGAGACCGACAATGAAAGAGACCAAGACCGTCTCGGGCGCGCCCGAGGCGCGCGCGGCGCTGCACGAGATGATGGCGGCGTTCGAGGCCTTCCGCGCGGCGAATGACGCGCGGCTGGCGGAGATCGAGCAGAAGACGTCGGCCGACGTGCTGCTGGAGGAGAAGGTGGCGCGGATCGACCAGGCGGTCGGGGCGGCGCAGGCGCGGCTCGACCGGCTGGCCAGCGAGGCGCGGCGGCCGGGGCTTGAGGTCGGCGGCGGCGTCGCCCCCTCCGTCTCGGCCTTCGGCCGATCCACCTCCCCCATGGGGGGAGGAATGGAGGAAAAGTCGGCGTTCGCGGGCTGGATGAAGACCGGGCTGGGGCTGGAGCTGAAGGCCGGGCTGTCGACGGCGGCGGGGTCGGGGGTGCTGGCCCCGGTGGAGACCGAGCGGGCCATCGAGCGGCGGCTGATGGCGGCCTCGCCAATGCGCGAGATCGCCACGGTGCGGACCATCAACAGCGGGGTGTTCAGGAAGCCGGTGTCGACCGCCGGGGTCGAGTCCGGCTGGGTGGCCGAGACGGCGGCGCGGCCGGAGACGGATCCGGCCACCCTGTCGCTGATCGAGTTCCCGTCGGCGGACCTGTACGCCAGCCCGGCGGCGACCCAGACCCTGCTGGACGACGCCCTGGTCGACATGGACGAGTGGCTGGCCTCGGAGGTCGAGGACGCCTTCGCCGCCCAGGAGACCGAGGCCTTCGTCACCGGTAGCGGGGTCAACCGGCCGAAGGGTTTCCTCGCCTATGACACGGTGCCGGACGCGACGGCCGCCTGGGGCCAGATCGGCTATCTGGCCTCGGGCGCGGCGGGGGCCTTTCCGGCCAGCCATCCGGTCGACCGGCTGATCGACCTGATCTATGCGCCGCGGGCGCAGTACCGGCCGAACGGGCGGTTCGTGATGAACCGCAAGACGGTCTCGACCGTGCGCAAGTTCAAGGACGCGGACGGCAACTACATCTGGACGCCGGCGTCGCGGCCCGGGGAGACGGCCAGCCTGCTCGGCTATCCGGTGACCGAGATCGAGACCATGCCGGACATCGCCGCCAACAGCCTGGCGATCGCCTTCGGCGACTTCCGGCGCGGCTATCTGATCGTCGACCGGGCCGGGGTGCGGGTGCTGCGCGACCCCTATTCTGCCAAGCCCTATGTGCTGTTCTACACCACCAAGCGCGTCGGCGGCGGGGTGCAGAACTTCGACGCCATCAAGGTGATGAGGTTCTCGGCGACGTAGTCGCCGGGTGGCGAGTGGTTGGTGGCGAGTGGCGAGTGGCGAGGAGGGTCGTCGCTCGCCGCTGCCGTGGTGAGATCCCGGCGAGGACGGCAGGATGGGAGGCGCTCGCCACTCATCACTCGCCACCCGCCACTTCCGAGCAAAGCGAGGTCCCATGACCGCAGCGGTGACGCTCACCGAGGCGAAGCTGTTCCTGCGCGTCGGGCATGACGCGGAGGACGGGCTGATCGCGACCCTGATCGAGGCGGCGACGGCGCGGGTGGCGGCCCTGACCGGCGGGTCGGTGGACGGCGAGGCGCCGGCGCCGGTGCGGCTGGCGGTGCTGCGCCTGACGGCGGCCGGCTTTGCGCGCGGCGAGGGCGATGACGCGGCCCGGGCCGAGGCCGAGGTCGCGGCCTGGCTGGCCCCCTACCGGCGGGTGCGGCTGTGAGCCCGCCGCGGCGGCTGGCCGAGCTGCTGGAGCCGGTGGAGGCCGAGACCCCGTATGGCGGGCGCAGCGTCAGCCATGTCCCGCTGGGCTGGACCTGGGCGGCGCTGGCCCCGCGGGCGCGGTGGGCGGGGACGGAGGCCGGGCGCGACGCCGGGATAGAGACGACCACGGCGGAGACGCGCGCCGATCCGCGGCTGCAGGTCGGCCGGCGGCTTCGTCTGGCGGACGAGTACTGGGAGATCGTCACGGTCGACGCGCTGTCGCCCGGGCGGGTACGGCTGGGGTTGGAGCGGCGGCGATGAGCGGGGCGGAGAATGCGCTGGTGCGGGCGCTGGTCGCCCATCTGAAGGCCGATCCGACGCTGGCGGCCTTGGTGGGCGGACGGGTTTGGGAGGATCTGCGGCCGGGGGCCGCCTTCCCGCAGCTGCTGCTCGGGCCGGGCGAGAGCCGGCCGGTCGCGGCGGACGGGGATCTGGTCGAGCACCGGCTGACGCTGAGCTGCGCCTCGCGGTTCCAGGGGCTGGAGGAGGCGCGGGCGGTGGCCGCGGCGGTGCGGGCGCGGCTGGAGGGCGCGCGGCTCGAAGGCGACGGGATGCGGACGGTCAGCCTCGGCGTGACCTTCGTCGACGCCTTCCGTGCGCGGGACGGGGCCCGGGCCTGGGCGGTGATCCGGGTGCGGGCGGTGACTGAGGGTGAGTGACGAGTGGTGAGTGGCGAGTGGCGAGTGGCGAGGACGCCGCTATGCCGATGGCGTCCGTGAGGCCCCGTGCGCGATGGACCAGCGTCTCGTCACTCGCCACTCACCACTCGTCACTTGAAGCAGGGAGATGCACCGATGGCGGCGCAGAGGGGCAGGGACATCCTGCTGAAGATCGCGGACGGGGCCGGGGGCTTCGTCACGGTGGCGGGGCTGCGGGCGCGCACCCTGTCGCTGAATGCGCGTCCGGTGGACGCGACGGACTCCGACAGCGCCGGGCGCTGGCGCGAGCTGCTGGACGGCGCCGGGGCGCGCTCGGCGGCGGTGAGCGGCGAGGGGGTGTTCCGCGACGCGGCGTCCGACGCCCTGATCCGCGAGGCCTTCTTCGCCCAGGCGGCGCGGACCTGGCGGCTGGTGATCCCGGACTTCGGGACGCTGGAGGGGCCGTTCCAGGTGGCGGCGCTGGAGTACGCCGGCGAGCACCAGGGGGAGGCGACCTATGCCGTCAGTCTGGCCAGCGCCGGGGAGATCGGCTTCACCGCACTGGCGCCGACGCCGTGAGCGGGCTGAATGGCGTGCGGGGTGAGGTGCGGGCGACGCTGGGTGGGGCCGAGCGGCGACTGTGCCTGACCCTCGGGGCGCTGGCGGAGATCGAGACGGAGCTGGGCGTGGCCGGGGTCGAGGCCCTGGCGGCGCGGCTGCGGGCCCTGTCGGCGGCGGACCTGAGCGTGGTGCTGGCGGCGCTGTTGCGCGGGGGCGGCGAGGGCGAGGCGGCGGACGCTCTGGCGCAGGCCCCGGTGATGCCGGCGGAGGCGGCGGCCGCCGTGGCGCAGGCCTTCGTCGCGGCGGCGGCGTGAGCGGGGCGACGCCGTGGGCGGAGCTGCTGCGGACGGCGGCGGGACTGGGCGTGGCGCCCGAGGCCTTCTGGCGGCTGTCGCTGCGGGAGTGGCGCTGGCTGACGGTGCCGCGCGGCGGGCCGGCGCTGGGCCGCGACGGGCTGAGGGCCCTGATGGAGCGATATCCGGATGACTGACGGCTTCAGGGACGACCGGCCCGACGATGTGCGGGCGCGGGCGGCGGAGGCGGCCGAGGCGCTGAAGGGGCTGGAGGCCCCGGCGGAAGCGGCGGCGCGGGCGATCGAGACGGCCTTCGGACGGGCAGGCGAGAGCCTGAGCCGGTCGCTGGCGCGGGCGGCGGCGGACGGGGAGCTGAGCCTGGCCGAACTGGCCCGGGCGGTGCTGACGGCGCTGAACGCCGGGCTGGGCAGCGGTCGCGGCGGCGAGGGGCTGGCGGCGGCGGTGAGCGCCGCGGTCGGCGGCCTGTTCGGCGGGGCCCGGGCCGAGGGCGGGCCGGTGCGCGGCGGGGGCGCCTATCTGGTCGGCGAACGCGGGCCGGAGGTGTTCCGGCCGGCGGGCGGCGGCGTGATCGAGCCCGTCGGCGCCGGCGGGGTCAGCGTGACCCTGAACCTGACCGGCGTCTCCGAGCGAGAGCTGCTGCGCTCCGAGGCCCAGATCGCCCAGGCCCTGGCCCGAGCGACGCTGCTCGGGGCGCGGCGGCTATAGGTCCCGGTCGCCTCACCCCGGCGGCATGATGGTGACCGTCACCGGATCATTCGTGTCCAGTCCGGCCTTCCTGCACTGCGGCTCGGTCAGATTGAAGAAGAAGACGTCCGATCCCTTGCCCCACGGCCGGATGTTGCGCGGGAAGGGCCCGGTGCCGTTGAGCAGGACCATCGCGGGGTAGGCCACGCCTTCACGCGACGCGTGCTCCGCCCGAACGACGATGTAGCGCGGCAGGCTGTCCTGCTTGCGCAACACCCGCGTGGCGAAGGTCACGGACGCGGCCGGGGGCGCGGTCATGGTCAGCCCCGGCCCTGTTCCCTTCTAGATCCTGCCCTTGGGGTCCTCGCCGTTGCGGTTGGGGCCGCGCGTGCCCTCGACCAGGCCGATCCACAGCAGGAAGCCGAGGTTGGCCAGCAGGAGCAGCCCCAGCCAGCCAAAGATCGGAGCGACCATGGCGATGATCGCGGCCGGGTCCTCGGCCTCGAGGGCCGGGGCGTTCATGATCGCCTGGAGGCCGATGCTGGCGACCATGGCGATGGTGCCGACGATGTTGAGCACCCAGGGCAGGATCACCAGCCAGCCGGTCAGGCCCATGTCGTGCAGCCGCTTCACGCCGATGGCGAAGGTCGGCCACAGCAGTAGCAAGCCGACGAAGGGGATCCAGCTGGTCAGCACATTGGCCGCCAGGATGATCAGCCAGGCGATCCAGAAGTGCGAGCGGCGCAGGCGACCCTCGAACGAGAACAGGGCGCGCTGCCAGTCGAAACCGCCGACCTGGGCCGGCAGGCCGAGAGAGGCGCCGCCGAGCCCCATGATCTCGGTGGCCTCGCCGCCGACGGGGACGAAGTCGACCTTCTGGCCCGGGCGCACTGGGCCGTCGCGCAGGGCCAGGCTGTTGAAGCTGTAGCGGGCGCCGTCGTCGCCGCTGATCAGGCCGGCTCCGGCGGCCGCGTCATAGCTGAGAACCTCGCCGCGCATGGCATCCCTCCCTGTGGCTTCCCGACGGGCAGGATGACGGTGCGTTGCGTCCAAGATCAAGGGAGGCGGGCAAATGAGTGCGACAGAGAGCTTCCACGAGGTGCGTCTGCCGGCTCGTCTGGCGTTCGGCTCGACCGCGGGGGTGGAGCGATGGACCGAGATCACGACCCTCGCCAGCGGCTTCGAGCGGCGTTCGACGCCCTGGGCCTTTGCGCGCCGGCGTTACCTGATCGGGGCCGGGGTACGGTCGCTGGACGATATGGCCGAGCTGGTCGCCTTCTTCGAGGCGCGGCGCGGGCCGCTGTACGGCTTCCGGTTCCGCGACCCGCTGGATTTCAAGTCCTGCGCGCCGTCGCGACCGGTGGCGGCGACGGATCAGGCGCTGGGCGTCGGGGATGGCGCGCGGACGCGGTTCGGCCTGGTGAAGGCCTATGGCGACGTGGCGCGGCCGATCGTCAGGCCGGTGACGGGGTCCGTGCGGGTGGCGGTGGACGGGGTCGAGCTGGCCGCGTCCGCCTTCGCCGTCGAGGCGACGACGGGAGAGGTGACTCTGGCGACGGTGCCGGGGCCGGGCGCTCAGGTGACGGCCGGCTTCGCCTTCGACACGCCGGTGCGGTTCGAGAGCGACCGGCTGGAGGTCACGCTGGAGGGGTTCGCCGCCGGGCGGCTGGTGGCCGTGCCGCTGATCGAGGTGAGGCTCTGACATGCGGGTCGTTCCCGAGGCGCTGGCGGCCCGCATCGAGGGCGGCGCGGCGACCCTGTGCCATGTCTGGTTGGTGCGGCGCGCGGACGGGCTGAGGCTGGGCTTCACCGACCACGACCGCGACCTGATGGTGGAAGGGGTGGGCTGCACGGCCGCGTCCGGCTGGACCGTCGGTGCGGCAGAGACGGGCCTTGGACCGGCGCCCGGCGACGCGGCGGCGGCGGGGGTGCTGGACGATGCGCGGCTGACGGCGGCGGATGTGGCCGCCGGGCTCTACGACGCCGCAGAGGTGGAGCTGTGGCGGGTCGACTGGACCACGCCGGCGCTGCGGGTGCGGCTGTGGCGCGGGCAGATGGGCAGGGTGCGGCGCGAGGGCGACCGCTTCGTGGCCGATCTGGAGGGGCCGCTGGCGGCACTGGAGCGGACCATCGGCCGGACCTTCGCCCGAACCTGTGACGCGACGTTGGGTGACGCCCGCTGCGGGGTCGACCTGGCGAGCGCGCCGCAGCCGGTCTGCGACCGGCGCTGGGCCACCTGCACCGGGGTGTTCGGCAATGGCGTCAACTTCCGCGGCTTTCCCGACATCCCCGGTGACGACTGGCTGAGCGCCACGCCTCGCGAGAGCGTGCGCCACGACGGCGGGAGCCGGCGGTGAGCCGGCGGGACCTCGCCCTCGCGGTGGCGCGGAGCTGGCTGGGCACGCCGTACCGGCATCAGGCCAGCCTGCGTGGGGAGGGGGCGGACTGCCTCGGTCTGGTGCGCGGAGTGTGGCGCGAGGTGATCGGGCCGGAGCCGCAGGATGCCGGTCCCTACAGCGCCGACTGGGCGGAGCGGTCGGGCGAGGAACGGCTGCTTGAGGCCGCGCGAGTCTGGCTGGTCGAACTGGTGCCCCACAAGGCCCAGCCGGGCGATGTGCTGCTGTTCCGCATGGCTCCCGCCGCGCCGGTCAAGCACTGCGCCATCCTGAGCGGCGACGACGGGGCCGAGGCCCGGATGATCCACGCCTACTGGGGGCGGGCGGTGGTGGAGAGCTGGATCGGCCCATGGTGGCGACGGCGGCTGGCGGCCGCCTTCACCTGGCCCGGCGACGGCGAGGGAGGCTGAGATGGCGCAGGTGGTCCTGGGCTCGGTCGGGGCGGCGGTGGCCGGGCCTGCGGGCCGGTTGATCGGCGCTGTTGCCGGACGGGCGCTGGACGACGCCCTGGTCGGGGCCCTGACCCCGGCGCGGGAGGGGCCGCGCGTCGACGGGCTGCGGCTGACCTCGGCGGCGGAGGGGGCGGGTCTGCCCTTCGCCATCGGCCGCAACCGGGTGGGCGGGCAGGTGATCTGGGCGGCGCAGTTCCGCGAGCGCCGGCTGGAGCGCGGCGGCGGCAAGGGCGGTCCGGCGCAGCGCGACTATGCCTATTCGCTGAGTTTCGCCGTCGCCCTGTGCGAGGGGCCGGTCGACGGGGTCGGGCGGATCTGGGCCGATAACCAGCCGATGGACCTGACCGGGGTGAGCTGGCGGCTGCACCGCGGCGACGAGGGGCAGGGGCCCGACCCGCTGATCGCGGCGGTGGAGGGGGCTGCGCCGGCCTATCGCGGCGTGGCCTATCTGGTGTTCGAGGATCTGCCGCTGGCGGTCTGGGCCAACCGGCCGCCGATGATCAGCGCCGAGGTGTTCCGGCGACCGGCGGGGGACGGGGCGGACCTGGAGGGGCGCATCAGCGGCGTCTGCCTGATCCCCGGGGCCGGGGAGTTCACCCTGGCCACGACGCCGGTGCTGCGGCGCACGGGCCTGACCACGGTCGAGGCAGAGAATGTGCATGCCGCGGACGGGCGGCCCGACCTGATCGTCTCGCTGGAACAGCTGGAGGCGCAGTGCCCGAACCTGACGCGGGTCAATCTGGTGGTCGGCTGGTTCGGCGACAGCCTTGAGGCCGGGGCCTGCCGCATCCGCCCCGGGGTGGAGCGGCGCGACAAGGCGACCGAGCCGCTGGACTGGTCGGTGGCGGGCGAGACTCGGGCGACGGCGCATGTCGTCTCGCAGGTCGAGGGCCGGCCGGCCTATGGCGGTACGCCATCGGACGATACGGTGCGGCAGGCGGTGGCCGAGCTGAAGCGGCGCGGCCTTGAGGTGGTGCTGTATCCCTTCCTGTTCATGGACGGCGACGGCTATCCGTGGCGCGGCCGGATCACGGCTGACGACCCAACCATGGCGGCGGCGGACATCGCCGCCTTCTTCGACGGGCCGGAGGGTTTTGACCGCTTCATCCTGCACCATGCGGCACTGGCTGCGGAGACCGGCGCGGACGGGCTGTTGATTGGCTCGGAGATGCGCGGCCTGACAACCAGCCGGGCGACCGACGGCAGCTATCCGGCCGTGGCGCGGCTTCAGGCGCTGGCGGCGGCGGCGCGGGCGGTGGTCGGGCCGGGGCCGGCGCTGTCCTATGCGGCGGACTGGTCCGAGTACTTCGGCCATCAGACGGCCGACGGCGACCGGCTGTTTCATCTGGACCCGCTGTGGGCCGATCCCGCGCTCGATCATGTGGCCATCGACTGGTACCCGCCGATGGGCGATTGGCGCGACGGGGACGATCACCTCGACGCCCTGGCCGGTTACCCGGGCCCGGCCGATCCCGCCTATCTGGCGGCGCAGATCGCCGGCGGCGAGGGCTTCGACTGGTACTATGCCGATGCGGCGGCGCGAACGGCGCAGGTCCGCACGCCGATCGTCGACACGGGCCAGGGTGAAGACTGGGTGTTCCGGCCCAAGGACCTGGCCGGCTGGTGGGGCAATCCGCACCATGACCGCGTCGGCGGCGGGCGCAGCCCGACCCCGACGGCCTGGGTCCCGGGCATGAAGCCGGTCCGGCTGACCGAGATCGGCTGCGCGGCGGTGGACCGCGGCGGCAATGCGCCGAACCTGTTCCAGGACCCCAAGAGCAGCGAGAGCGCGGCCCCGCCCTTCTCGCTTGGCGGCCGCGATGACCGGATGCAGCGGCGGCTGCTGCGCGCGCTGTACGACTCACTGGAGGATCGGGCGCGCAATCCGCTGTCGCCGGTCTATCGCGGGCCGATGATCGCGGGTGCCGAGGTGTGGTGCTGGGACGCGCGGCCGTATCCGGCCTTTCCGGCGCTGACGGACGTCTGGGCCGATGCGCCGCAGTGGCGGACCGGCCACTGGCTCAACGGCCGGCTGACCGGGGAGGCGGTCGACCTCATCCGGGCCGTGCTGCGGCGCGGCGGTGTCGCTGATGAGGAGATGCTGGTCGAGGCGGTGGCCGAAGGGCCGACCGGGCTGGTGACGGTGCGCCCGACCCGGGTGCGCGAGGCGCTGGTGCCCCTGCTGACGGCAGTCGATGCGCGGCTGGCGGAGCGCGACGGGAAGATCGCCGTGCTCGCGGCCGACCGGGCGGAGGCACCCCTTGTGCTTGACGCGGACGATCTTGCCCTGCCGGCGAGCGGAGTGGTCGAGGAGGTGGTGCGGGAGCCGGGCGCGCCGGCGGCCTCGGTACAGGTGCGATATGTCGACGACGGGAACGGCTACCAGACCGGCGCGGCCCTGGCGGTGGCCGCGGTAGATGGCCCCCGGGTCACGCTGGACATGGCGGTGAGCTGCGCCCGGCCGGTGGCGGCAGCCGCCGCGGCCCGCGCGCTGGCTGCGGCCGCGGCGCGCGAGACTCTCGCCGTGTCTCCCGGGCCGCTTGCCCGGCTGCGGCTGGAGCCGGGGGACGCCGTACGGCGGCCGGACGGCGGCCTGTGGCGGGTGGCCGGGCTGGCGGACCGGGACGACGGGCCGAGGGCGGAGCTGGAGCTGCTGGAGGCACCCGCGGCGGCGGTGCCGCCGCCGCCGCCGGTCAGCGATCCGCAACCGCCGACGCCGGAGGGGGCGCGGCCGTTCCTCGCGATCCTCGATCTGCCGCCGCAACCGGGAAGCGAGGTGGACTCCCGGCCGCTGGCGGCGGTGGCGCGCTCGCCCTGGCGGCCGATGGCGGTCTGGGCGGGCTCCGACGGCGAGACCCTGAGCCTGCGCGGCCGGGTGGAGACGCCGGCGACTGTGGGCCGCCTGACCGCGGCGCTGGCCCCAGGCCCGATCGGTCGCTGGCAGGAAACCGGAGGCCTTGAGGTCGAGATCGAGGGGGCGGTGCCGGAGAGCCGCTCGGCCGCGCAGGTGCTGGCGGGCGGGGGACTTCTGGCCGTAGCGGTCGCCGACGGCTGGGAGCTGCTGCAGTACCGGCAGGCGGAGATTGTCGGTGCCGGGCGCTGGCGGCTGACAGGTCTGCTGCGCGGGCAACTGGGGACCGAGGCGGCGGTAAGGCTCGGCGCGCCGGCCGGGGCGTTGGTGGTGGCCCCGGAGACCTGCACACGGGTCGGGGTGAGCCTCGCCGAGCGGGGTCTTGAGCGGCTCTGGCGCGCGGGCCCGGACGGGGGCGCGCCGGGGCCGGCCGCGGCGCAGGTCAGCGCGGTCTGGACCGGCGTCCAGGCGCGGCCGTGGAGCCCGGCGCATTTGCGGGCGACGGCGACGGCCGAGGGGCTTGAGATCCGTTGGGTCCCTCGTGTGCGGATCGGCGGCGACGGCTGGGAGCTCGAGCCCGACGATGTCGACGGCCCGGACCGCTTCGCGGTGCACGTCCTGGCCGGCGGGCTTGAGGTGCGCAGGTTCGAAGCGACGGCCCGGCGGGCGCTCTATCCGGCGGCTGATCTGGCGCCGGACCGGGCGGCCCACGGGCCCCTGACGTTGGCGGTGGTGCGGTACGGCACGGGCTTCGGTTGGGGCGCGCCAGCCTTCCTCGACATCTAGAGGTTTGCGAACGCCGCCGAAGTCCCTAACTGGACGCCGTTGAACCATAGTCGCAGGTGACGTCCGCGTGGCGGGAGATCCCTACAAGGAACTGGGCGTGTCGCGCTCCGCGAGCGCGGGCGAGATCAAGAGCGCCTTCCGCAAGCTGGCCAAGCAGCTGCACCCGGACCAGAACCGGGACAATCCTGCGGCGGCCGAGCGGTTCAAGCGTGTCACGGCGGCCTTTGACATCCTCGGCGACGAGGAGAAGCGCCGGCGCTTCGACCGTGGCGAGATCGATGCGGATGGGCGTGAGCAGTCTCGTGGCTTCGGCGGCTCCGGCGGCGGCGCGAGGGGCGGCTTTGGCGGTGGGCCGGGTGCCGGCCGCGCCGGCTTCGAGAACCTCGACCTCGACGAGCTGTTCGGCATGTTCGGCGGCGGGGCCGGGGCGCGCGGCCCGGGGCGGAGCTTCGGCGCTGCGCGCGGCCCGGACTTGCGGGCGACGCTGGAGATCTCGCTGGAGGACGCCATCGCCGGGGCGACGCGGCGCATCCAGTTCACCGATGGCCGGACGCTGGATGTGGCGATCCCGCGCGGTGCCGGCGACAACCAGGTGATCCGCCTCCGCGGCCAGGGCGCGGCCGGGCGCGGCGGCGGGGAGGCCGGCGACGCCCT
Source organism: Brevundimonas sp. (assembly GCA_027531145.1). Classification (GTDB taxonomy): domain Bacteria; phylum Pseudomonadota; class Alphaproteobacteria; order Caulobacterales; family Caulobacteraceae; genus Brevundimonas. The sequence continues at coordinate 78,416 of JAPZRF010000003.1, forward strand.
GATCGAGCTCAAGCTGCAGCCGCACCCACTGTACCGCATCGAGGGCGCGGACCTGACCATGGATCTGTCGGTGTCGGTCCCCGACGCCGTGCTGGGCGGCAAGGCACCGGTGCGAACGCCGGACGGCACGGTCAACCTGACCATTCCGAAGGGCAGCAACACCGGCCAGGTGCTGCGTCTCAAGGGGCGCGGCGGCTACGCCAACGGCCAGCGCGGCGACCTGAAGGTGAGGCTGCTGGTCGCCTTGCCGGAATCGCCGGACGAGGCTTTGGTGAAATTCTCCGAAGAGTGGCGCGCGAGGCGTCCCTACCAGCCGGGACGCTGACCGCCATGCCGACCCCGCCCACCGTCAAGCCCATGCGGCCGTGGTTCTCGTCCGGGCCGACTGCGAAGCGACCCGGCTGGACGCTGTCCGGGCTGCCGGATGGGCTGCTAGGGCGGGGTATCCGCACGCCCGAGGTGGTGGCGCGCTTCGCCTACGGGCTGGAGCTGACGCGCAAGGTGCTGGCCCCGCCGGACGACCATGTGCTGGCCTATATCCCGGGCTCCGACACCGGGGCGGTGGAGTCGGCCATGTGGAGCCTTCTGGGCTCCCGGCCGGTGCAGCTGCTGGCCTTCGAGAACTTCGGCAAGACCTGGGCCGTCGACGCGCGCGACCACCTGAAGCTGGATCCCGAGATCCTTGAGGCACCTTGGGGCCGCTGGCCGGCTACGTCGGCGGTCGATCCGGCCAAGGATCTGGTGTTTCCCTGGAACGGCACGACCTCCGGCGTGCGGGCACCGAACGCGGACTTCATCGCCGATGAGCGGACCGGACTGGTGATCTGCGACGCGACCTCGGCGGCCTTCGCCATGCCGCTGCCCTGGCCGAAGCTGGATGTGACCACCTTCTCGTTCCAGAAGGCGCTGGGTGGCGAGGCCGGCATTGGCGTGGCGGTTCTGTCGCCGCGGGCGGTGCAGCGGCTGGACGAGGTTGAGGCGCGCTTCCCGGTGCCCAAGCTCCTGCGCCTGACCGAGGGTGGCCGGTTCAACCGGGCCCTGGCGACCGGCACCATGATCAACACCTTCTCGGTGTTGACGCTGGAAGACTGGATCGACGCCCTGGAGTGGGCCGACCGGATCGGCGGGCTGGACGAGCTGATCCGCCGCACCGACGCCAACTTCGCCATGCTGGCCGACTGGGTCGGCCTGACGCCGTGGATCGACTTCCTGGCCGAGGACCCCGCCACGCGCTCGACCACCTCGGTGTGCCTGAAGATCGTCAACCCGCGCGTCACGGCGCTGGACGACGCCGCGCGGCAGGCTTTCGTCTGGCGGCTGAAGGCGCTGCTGGAGGAGGCCGGTGCCGCCTTTGACGTCGAGAGCCACCGCAACGCCCCGGCCGGCCTCAGAATCTGGTGCGGCTGCACCGTCGAGGCGGAGGACGTCGCCGCCGCCACGCCCTGGCTGGACTGGGCCTTCGCGACGGCGTTGGCCGAGCTCTGAGCAGAAACCGGCCGAACCGGGACGACATTCGCCCCGGGGAGGTCTATAGCGACGCCGCATCTTGCGTGGAGAGTGGGACTTGACGAACGTCGCGGTGGTCGGTGCCCAGTGGGGCGACGAGGGCAAGGGCAAGATCGTCGACTGGCTGTCCAACCGCGCAGACATGGTGGTCCGCTTCCAGGGCGGCCACAACGCCGGCCATACGCTGGTGGTGGGCGACAGGGTCTACAAGCTGTCCCTGCTGCCGTCGGGCGTGGTGCAGGGCAAGCCGTCGGTGATCGGCAACGGGGTCGTGGTCGACCCCTGGGCCCTGCTGGACGAGATCGCGCGCATCGAGGCCCAGGGGGTGGCGATCGCCCCGGACATCCTGAAGCTGGCCGACAATGCCTGCCTGATTCTGCCGCTGCACCGAGACCTCGACGGCGCGCGCGAGGCCCAGGCCGGGGCCGGCAAGATCGGCACTACCGGCCGCGGGATCGGCCCCGCCTATGAGGACAAGGCGGGACGCCGCGCCATCCGTGTCGGCGACCTGGCCGATCCGGAGGCGCTGGACGCCAAGATCGAGCGGCTGCTGGCGCACCACGGGGCCCTGCGCAAGGGGCTGGACCTGCCCGAGATCGATCCGGCGGCGCTGAAGGCCGAGCTGCTGGCGGTCGCGCCGGGCGTGCTGAGGTTCACCGGCGAGCCGGTGTGGCGTCAGCTGGACCTCGCCTATCGCGAGGGGAAGCGCATCCTGTTCGAGGGGGCGCAGGGCACGCTGCTGGATGTCGACCACGGCACCTATCCGTTCGTTACCAGCTCCAACACCGTGGCGGGGCAGGCGGCGGCGGGCTCGGGCCTCGGGCCTCGGGCGGTCGGCTATGTGCTGGGTATTGTAAAGGCCTACACCACGCGCGTGGGCTCGGGCCCGTTCCCCACCGAGTTGACGGACGCCGACGGCCAGCGGCTGGGCGAGCGGGGCCGGGAGTTCGGCACGGTGACGGGCCGGGCGCGCCGCTGCGGCTGGTTCGACGCGGTGCTGGTGCGCCAGTCGATCGCCGTCAACGGCATCCACGGGCTGGCCCTGACCAAGCTGGACGTGCTTGACGGGTTCGAGGCCCTGAAGATCTGCGTCGGCTACGAGGTCGGCGACCGGACGCTGGACTATCTGCCGGCGGGGATGCGCGACCAGGCGGCGGCACGGCCGGTCTACGAGACCTTGCAGGGCTGGTCCGAGAGCACCCAGGGCGCGCGGTCGTGGAAGGATCTGCCGGCCAACGCCATCAAGTACGTGCGTCGGATCGAGGAGCTGATCCAGGCTCCTGTCGCCCTGCTGTCGACCAGCCCGGAGCGCGAGGACACCATTCTGATGAAAGATCCATTCGCCAGCTGAATGCAGAGATTTGCCATGTTTCGCGGTCTGGAAAGGGGCGCTTAACTCCGTCCATGCACTAAGTTGCCCCGTCGAAGGTTGTGAGGTGCAGGGTTGGCTTTCGTGACGGATCCCAAGAACGCGGCGAAGATCGCGCCAGTTGTGCGGCGGGCGCTGATCGTCGACCCCAATGTGGCGTCGGCCAAGCTGATCGCGGACCTGCTCAAGGGCCTCGGCGCGCGCGAGGTTGTGCTGGAGTCCGAAGAGAAGATGGCGCTGGAGATCTGCCGCGACCTCGATCCCGGCGTGATCTTTGTCGAGCATGCCGGGCCGCGGCTGAGCGGCGAATCCTTCACCCGCCGGCTGCGCCGGTCGCATCTGGGATGCCGCGAGGCCCCAGTGATCATGGTCACGGCCGAGGCGACCGGCAGCGCCATCAAGGGTGCGCGTGACTGTGGCGTGCATGAGTTCGTGCGCAAGCCCTTCACGGTCGGTGATTTGCTGAAGCGGATCGAGATGCTGGCGACCCGCCCGCGCGACTGGATCGAGGCCGTCGGTTACGTCGGGCCGGACCGTCGGCGTTTCAACTCCGAGGGGTACAAAGGGGCCGGCAAACGGCGGACCGACGTGGCCGCGAAGGTCGCGCCAGGGGCCGTGAAGGACCAGGCCATGCGCATCCTCGCCTCTGCCCTGAACCAGTTCGACTCCGACCCCACCCAGGCCTTGCGGTCGATCCGCGAGCAGGCCAACGCCCTTAAGCAACTGGCGCTAAAGGCGGCGGACGCGCGGCTGGCGGTCAACGTGGCGGCGCTGGAGACGATCCTTGCGGGGCCGACGCCGACCAAGGCCATGCTGGCCGAGCCAGTCGGGCGCGTGCTCGATCTCGCAGAGCCCGACACCTTCACCAGGACCGGCTGAACCGGGCCGTCAGGCGTCGACGAGGTTCCGCTCGAGCGCCGCGGCGCGCATCGCCTTCTGCAGCTTCTCGAAGGCCCGCACCTCGATCTGGCGCACGCGCTCGCGGCTGACGCCATAGTGCCCGGCCAGTTCCTCAAGGGTCACCGGATCGTCCTTGAGGCGGCGCTCGGTGAGAATGTGCTTCTCGCGCTCGCTGAGCTCTTCCATGGCCTCCTGCAGCAGACCCATGCGGATGTCGCGCTCCTCGCTCTCCGCGAGGTGGGTTTCCTGCGAGACGGCGGTGTCGTCGGCCAGCCAGTCCTGCCACTCGCTCTCACCGTCGGCGCGCAACGGGGCGTTGAGCGAGGCGTCGCCTGACAGGCGGCGGTTCATGTCGACAACATCCTGCCGGGTCACGCCGAGCTTGGTGGCGATGGCATCGACATGCTCGGGGCGCAGGTCGCCTTCCTCGAAGGCGGAGATCTGGCTCTTGGCCTTGCGCAGGTTGAAGAACAGCTTTTTCTGTGCCGCGGTGGTGCCCATCTTCACGAGCGACCAGCTGCGCAGGATGTATTCCTGGATCGAGGCGCGGATCCACCACATGGCGTAGGTGGCTAGGCGGAAGCCCTTGTCCGGGTCGAACTTCTTGACGGCCTGCATCAGGCCGACGTTGCCTTCGGAGATGACCTCGCCGATCGGCAGGCCATAGCCGCGGTAACCCATGGCGATCTTGGCCACGAGGCGTAGGTGCGAGGTGACGAGCTTGTGGGCCGCTTCGGGGTCCTGGTGTTCCGACCACCGCTTGGCGAGCATGAACTCCTCGTCCTTGCTCAGCATGGGGAACTTCCGGATGTCCGAAAGGTAGCGCGACAGTCCCTGTTCCGGCGACATGATCGCGAGCGCGTTGTTGGCCATGTGGTCCCTCCGACCTGTTTCCGTGAGCAGGCGTCCCGGCCGGCCACTCCTGTGCACCAGGCCCTCGCCCCTCATTCGGCAAGATGGCGATCGGTTGCCCCGAGCGAAAGGGGCGGATCGTCACGGAGTCGCCGACTCGCGCGCTGACCCCGCCAAGGGTTCCTGGCCGGGAGTGCATCCTTTTTCAAGACGCACCTTCCCGGGCGTCAGAGGCCGATGATGCCCGGTAGGTCGGTGCACCACGTCGGCGTGCTCCGGGTGCTTCTGAAGCCAGCCGGACAGGTGGCGACAGACTGGCCGCAGGACGAGTCCGCGGGCCCGGGCATCGGCCACCATGGCGGCGGTGAGGCGACCGGCGAGCCCCCGCCCCCTCCAGCACCCCGGGCACCAGGGTCTCGGTGATCATCAGCTGGGGCGGGTTTATGTTGCAGGTCATTACGGCCATCCCGCCGTCGACCGCCAGCGCGTAGCGGCGAGCCTGCCGATTGTGGCGAACCTCGCCGTCGATTGGGCTCTCCCGTGTTCGCCGCGGAGAAGGCTAAAGGGCCGCGAGGACGGCCGCGAGCGCCTGCATGGCCCGGGGTGGCGGGGACTCGAAGCGCAGCGCCTCGCCGGTGATCGGGTGGACGAAGCCCAGAATCGCCGCGTGCAGGGCCTGGCCAGACAGGCCGGCGGCGGCCACGGCCTCGCGTAACGTCGGGCTGACGCCGCCGGAGCCGTAGACGGGATCGCCGAGCAGGGGCGCGCCCCGATGGGCCAGGTGCACGCGGATCTGATGGGTGCGCCCGGTGTGCAAGATGCAACGTACCTCGGCGGCCAGCGGCCGGGCGTCGGGGCCGAAAGTCCGCAGGGTGGCGTAGTCGGTGACGGCCTCTCGGCCGCCGCTGCGCAGCACCGCCATCTTCTTGCGGTCGGAGGTCGAACGACCCAGCCGAGTCTCGATCCGGCCAGCGCGCGGGTCCGGCGCGCCCCGTGTCAGGGCGATGTAGCTGCGCGTGATGTCGTGCTGCGCGAACAGTGCCGAAAGACCGGCGTGGGCGGCGTCGGACTTGGCGGCGACCATCACCCCCGAGGTGTCCTTGTCGAGACGATGGACGATCCCCGGGCGGGCCACGCCGCCGATACCGGAGAGCCGGCCTGCACAATGGTGCAGCAGGGCGTTGACCAGGGTGCCGCGGGCGTGGCCGTGCGACGGATGGACCGGCATGCCGGCCGGCTTGTCGACCACGATCAGGTGGGCGTCCTCGTGGAGCACGGCCAGCGGCAGGGCCTCGGGCTCGGGCTCGGCTGGCTCGGGCGGGGGCACCGCGACGCGATACAGTCCGGCCCGGGCGGCGGCCGAGCCCTGGCGCACCGGCGCATCGTCGCAGGTCACCGCGCCGCCGGCGATCAGCGCCTGCAGACGCGCCCGTGACAGGGTCGGCAAGGCCGAGGCCAGAGCACGGTCGAGGCGGCCCTCTGTGCCATCGAGCCGTGCCTCGAGCATGTCGACTCCACCCTCAGCATCCGGATCGTCTGTCTCGAAATCGTCGGTCAATCGTTCATCCGGCGGTCGTCGCCCTGTCGTTCGCCGGACACGAGCGAAGCTTAACGGCGCTTGCATGGCCCCGGAAATGGGGTTGGGGAGATTTATCATGACCGCTACGCGCACCAAGTCCTGGCTGCTGGCCACCGCTGGACTCGCCGCCTGCCTGTCGACGCCGGCCCTGGCCCAGCAGGCCGAGCCGGGCGTGACCACCGTCGACGAGATCATCGTCACCCTGCAGAAGCGGGAGCAGTCGATCATCGAGGTGCCGACGGCCCTGACCGCCTATTCGGGCGAGTTCCTGAACGAGATCGGCGTCGAGGACTTCAACGCCCTGGGCCTGTTCACGCCCGGCTTCGACGTTCAGGACCAGTCGCCCAACAACCCCGGCTTCGTAATGCGCGGCATCACCTCGGACTCCGGCGAGGCCTATATCGAACCCCGTGTGTCGGTGTTCCAGGACGGGGTGTCCATCTCCAAGGCGCGCGGCTCCTACGTCGAGCTGTTCGACATCGAGCGGGTCGAGATCGCCAAGGGCCCGCAGTCGACCCTGTTCGGCCGCGGCGCCCTGATCGGGGCCGTCAACATCATCCAGAACAAGGCGTCGCTGGCCGGCTTCGAGGCAGAGCTGGAAGGCCAGGCCGGCTCGCGCGGCGTGCTGCAGTTCGGTTCGGTGGTGAATGCGCCCCTGTCGGACACCCTCGCGGCGCGTCTGTCCTTCCGCCACCGCCAGCGTGACGGCTCGGTCGAGAACGCCCTCGGCGGCGAGGACTTCAACGGCGTCGACACCTCGGCCGCCCGCCTGTCGCTGCTGTGGCAGCCAGCGGACTCCTTCCGCGCCGACCTGATCCTGAACTACCAGCGCGACGGCTCTACCGGCACCTCGTTCAAGGCGCGCAGCTTCCTGCCCACCGACCCGGCCACCGGCGCGGTGCTGGGGAGCTCCGACCCGTGGGAGCCGGCTGCCCTGCGCGCCGGCCAGAACTTCGTCGACGGCTCGCGCCTCGGCCTCGATCGCCAGGTCCATGGTGCCACGGCAATCCTTCGGTGGGACCTGAGTGACTCGGTCAGCCTGACCTCCATCACCGCCGCCCGTACGTTTGACTCGGTCGAGGTGTTCGATCCGGACGGGATCAGCCTTCCGATCCTGACCATTGCGGAGGATGCGACCGGAGACCAGTTCAGCTAGGAGCTGCGCCTCAACTATGACGCCGGCGGTCGCTTCCGGGCCTTCGTCGGTGCCGGCTACTTCGAGGAAGACGGTTCCCAGCGTCTGCCGCTGCAGTGGGATGAGCGCGCCACCCTGGCGCTTCTGACCGGCCAGCTGAACGGTGCCGCTGCCGGCACCGGCTTCGCCGCCAACCGTCCCGCGCCGCTGGGCCTGTTCGGCAACACGGCCTTCACCGGTGCCCTGGTGCAGGGCCTGGTGGCGGCCTCGTCGGGGAACACCATCCTGCTGCCGTCGGCCCAAGCCCAGGCCATCGCTGCCAACCTGCGTTCGGGCTACACCGAGATCGTCACCAACTCGGCCGACCTGCAGTCGTTCGACGTCTTCGCCGACGTCAGTTTCGACGTGACAGACCGGCTGGAAGTGGGAGCCGGCGTGCGCTTCACCTCGGACGAGAAGACCTCGGGCATCGCCGCGGCGGTGACCGGCGGCCAGCGCAGCGTGCTGGGTTCCGTCCTTGCGGCGGCCTCGATCCGCAGCGCCAGCCTTCTGGGCGCGCTCGCGGCTCCGAACGCCGGCCTGATCCCGTTCGGTGCCACATACCCGGTGCCGACCTTCGGCCTGTTCATCCAGCCGACCACGGGCGGCGCGGTGCAGACGCAGTCGCTGGAGGATGACGGCTTCACCTGGCGTCTGACCGCCCGTTACGAGCTGGACGCCAACACCAGCGTCTACGCCAACTACGCCCGCGGTCGGCGCCCGGCGGTGCTGTCGCCGAGCGTGCCGACGGCTCCGCCGCTGGCGGCCCCGACCGGCGGCCAGGCCACCTTCCGGGTGGTGGATGAGGAAACCGTCGACAGCTTCGAGGTCGGCTACAAGGCCGCCAACCTGCTCGACGGCACCCTGCGCTTCGAGACCGCCGCCTTCTACTATGGGTACGAGAACTTCCAGACCCAGATCCAGCAGGGTGCGGTGTTCATCACCACCAACGCCGGCGAGGCGACCTCCTACGGCGTGGAGCTGCAGACCGTCTGGACGCCGTTGGATATGCTCGATGTGTTCGCCACCTATGCCTACAACCGCTCGCGCTTCGATGTGGGCCGGTTCGACGGCAACCGCTTCCGCCTGTCGCCGGACCACCAGGTCTCGGTCGGCACCTCGGCCCGCTTCGCCCTGGCCGGCGGCGAGCTGCGCGTGACCCCGACGTACACGTGGCAGTCGGAAGTGTTCTTCGACGACAACAACGACATCCCGGCGCTGCAGGGCGGCCTGGTGCCGGACCGGGTGCAGGACGAGGTGCAGGACGGCTATGGCCTGCTCAACCTGCGCCTGGCCTTCACGCCGGCGGACGCCAACTGGTCGGTCGAGGCCTTTGGCAACAATCTGCTGGACGAGCAGTACTTCAAGGACGCCGGCAACACCGGCGACGCCCTGGGCCTCGCGACCTTCATCGCCGGTGCGCCGACGACCTGGGGCGTGGGCCTGAGCCTGCGCTACTGATACCCGGAGCGGGGCCGTCCGAGCGGCGGTCCCGCTTGCCTCGCCAGCTTTGCGGAGTCTTTGCATGACCGTCGACCGTCGCCGCCTGCTGGGTATCTTCGGGGTCGGTGCCGCCGCCGCGGGCTGCGCCACAGCGCCGGAGCCGCCGCGCGCGCCGGGCGCGCCGGGGACGGGCGGTGCCGTGCGGTTCGCGCATGGGGTGGCCTCGGGCGACCCGGACGCGACCTCGGTGTTGCTTTGGACCCGGATCAGCGCGGCGGAGGATGGCCAGCGCCTCCGCTGGCAGGTGGCGCGGGACCAAGCTTTCGGCCGCATCGCCGCCGAGGGCCTGACCGACACCTCCCGCGCCCGCGACCACACGGTCAAGGTGGTGGCCGAAGGGCTGCAGCCGGGGACGGACTACTGGTACCGCTTCATCGCCGCCGACGGGACGGGCTCGCCGGTCGGGCGCACCCGCACCTTGCCGGAGGTGAGCTCGGCCGAGCCGGTGGTGCTTGCGGTCTGCTCCTGCTCGCTTCACCCGAACGGCCTGTTCAATGCCTATGACGCCATCGCCCGTCAGGAAACCCTGCACGCGGTCGTGCACCTGGGCGATTACATCTACGAATATGGCGCGGCACCAACCGACTACGGCATGGTCAACGGTCAGCGGCTGAACCGCATCCCCGAGCCGCCGCACGAGATCGTCAGCCTGGCGGACTATCGGGCCCGGCACGCCCAGTACAAGGCCGACCCGGACCTGCAGGCGGCCCATGCTCGGGCCCCGTGGATCGTGGTGTATGACGACCACGAGACCACCAACGACAGCTTCGACGTCGGGGCCGAGAACCACCAGCCGGACGAGGGCGACTGGGCGGCGCGCAAGGCGGTGGCGCTGAAGGCCTGGTTCGAGTGGATGCCCATCCGCGAGCCGCGCGCCGATGCGTCGCTGGAGGCGGCGACCTACCGCAGCTTCCGCTTCGGCCGTTCGGCCTCGCTGCACATGCTCGAGACGCGGCTGATGGCCCGCACGAAGCAGCTGGATTACGCCACGGACTTCTACACGGCCGGCCCCGACGGGCAGCCGGTCGCCGACCGCGTCGGCTTCATGGCGAAGCTGAACGATCCGTCGCGCCGGCTTCTGGGCGAAGACCAGCTGGCGTGGCTGGAACGCGATCTGGCGGCCGCGGCGCGCGCCGGCGCCGCCTGGCAGGTGATCGGTAACCAGGTGGTGATGGCGCGGGTCACGGCCCCGGACTTCGGGGCGCTGATCCCCGAGGCGACGCTGAATGCGGTGCTTGCCTCCCTGCCGGAAGAGCGTAAGCAGAGTATCCGCAGCCTGATCAGTCTGTTCGGCCAGAACGTGCCGTTGAACCTTGACGCCTGGGATGGTTACCCGGCCGAGCGCGAGCGGTTCTATGGGGCCGTGCGCCGGGCCCGGGCCCGGCCGGTGGTGCTGGCCGGCGACAGCCACACCTTCTGGGTCAACCGGCTGGCCGACGCGGCCGGCGCCGACGTCGGCGTCGAGTTCGGCACGACTGCCATCACCAGCCCCAGCCCGGCGGACTCGCTGGGCCTGCCGCCGGCCTTCGCCAACCAGGCGGTCAATGACGCCAACCCCGAGGTCGCCTTCATCGACTTCCAGCCGCGCGGCTTCGTGCGCCTGACACTGACGCCGGAGCGGGCGCGCGGCGAGCTGATGGCGGTCTCGACCATCCTCGAGAAGCCCTATCGCCTCGACGTTCTCAAGGCGTGGGAAGTCGAGGCCGGGCCCCGCGGCGTAACCGGGCCGCTGCGGGAAGCCTGAGCCGCGCTCAGTGCTCGCGCACGCGCAGCGCGGCCAGGGCGGCGAGGACGAAGGCGATGGCTCCGATCAGCAGGGCGTAGATCGCCTGGCCGTCGAACAGGTACTTGAGCACCAGTCCGAGCAGGGTGGCGGCGACCAGCTGGGGCAAGACGATGAAGATGTTGAACACCCCCATGTACACGCCCATCTTGCGCGCCGGCAGGGCTCCCGAGAGGATGGCGTAGGGCATCGACAGGATCGAGGCCCAGGCTATGCCGACCCCGATCATGGGCAGCCACAGCAGCTGCGGATCGCGGATCAGGAAGATGCCCGCGAAGCCGGCGGCCCCGAGCAGCAGGTTGAGGGCGTGGGCCCCCTTGCGGCCAGTCCGGCGGGCGACCACCGGGATGGCGAAGGCGGCCAGCGCCGCGACGCCGTTGTAGACCCCGAACAGCACCCCGACCCAGTCCGCCCCGGCGTTGTAGGCGGCTGAGGTCGGGTCGCTCGAGCCGTAGTGGACCGAGGTCACCGCCGCGGTGGTGTAGATCCACATGGCGAACAGGGCGAACCAGCTGAAGAACTGAACGACGGCCAGGTCGGCCATGGTGCGCGGCATGCGGAAGATGTCGTCCACCACCTCGGTGATTCCGTTGACTGTGCGCGCCGCGTGCAGGGCCCCGACGACCATCTGCAGCAGGCCGAAGCCGGCGACAAAGCCGGAGAAGATGTAGAGCTCCTTCTCTACCCCGAAGGCCCAGACGCCGTAGACGGCCGCGCCGCCGACCAGCAGCCATAGCAGACCCCCGAGAAGATAGGCGCGCGGCGTCCGTGCCGGCGCGTCCTTGCGCGCGGGATCGAACGCCTGCTCGCCGGCCAGCCGGGCGCGGTGCGCCTCGAAGGCGTCCAGCTGGGCCGGGCTGTACTCACGGCTGAACAGGACGGTCCACAGCACTGCGGCGAACAGGCCGGCGGCACCGACGTAGAAGGCGATGCGCACGGTGTCCGGAACAACGCCCTCCGGTGCCGTCGAGGCCACCTGGAAGACGTTGGACAGCAGCCACGGCAGACAGGAGGCGAACACCGCCCCCGTGCCGATGAAGAAGCTCTGCATGGCGAAGCCGGTGGTGCGCTGCTCGTCCGGCAGGTTGTCGCCGACGAAGGCCCGGAACGGCTCCATGGTGATGTTGATCGAGGCGTCCATGATCCACAGCATGGCTGCGGCGAACCACAGGGTCGGGGAGTTGGGCATGGCCACCAGCGCCAGGCTGGTCAGGATCGCGCCCACGAGAAAGTAGGGCCGGCGCCGGCCGAGGCGGCGGCTCCAGGTCTTGTCCGACAGGTGGCCGATGATCGGCTGCACCAGCAAGCCGGTGAGCGGCGCGGCGATCCACAGGATGGCGAGCGAGTCCACCTCAGCCCCCAGCGTCTGGAAGATGCGGCTGGTGTTGGCGTTCTGCAGGCCGAAGCCGATCTGGATGCCGAAGAAGCCGACACACATGTTCCAGATGGCGAGGCCGGAGAGGCGCGGGCGCTGATCGAGCAGCGGGGCGGCGGGCGTGGCGCTGGACATGGGCTGATTCCTCCGTGACCGTTCTTTCGCCGGTTCAGATCACGATCTTTCAAATAAAAATGCCCCGGCCGCAAGGGCCGGGGCAGGAGGTTTCTCAGGAGAGAACTCTAGAAGCGATAGTTGATGCCGATCAGATAGGTCGAACCATAGACCTGATAGTCGATCGGCTGGGTCTCAAGATTGTTGTTCAAGGTCACGAACTCTTCGTCCGTCAGGTTGTTGCCCTGAAGCAAGACGGACAGACCCTCGAGCGGACCGGACTGGAACTCATAGCCGATCTGGGCATCGACGATGCTTTCCTCACCGACGGTGCGGAAGGTCCGGCCGTTGCCGAAGCCGGCGACCTCGCCGAGGAAATCGGACCGGTAGCGGTTCGAGACCCGGGCCTGGAAGCCGTCACGCTCGTAGTAGACGGTGAGGTTGGCGACTTGTTCGGACAGACCCTCGATGGGCCGCGACGGGTTGCCCGGCTCGGGCTGGATGTCCGACGATGTGTCTGCCCAGCTGGCCACGACGCCGAAGCCCTCCAGCGGCGAGAGGAAGTCGCCGAGCGCCAGCGAGGCCGCGATCTCGATGCCCTCGATGGTGCCGCCCGTGCCGTTCTGCGGCGAATTGTAGAGGCCGAAGAAGGAGGCGGGCACACCCTGGCCTGCAGCCGTCGGGTAGCGGAGGCCCGAGAAGTCCTGCACCACATTCTGGTTGTAGACGTAGGTCTTCAGGTCCTTGAGGAATCCCGCCACCGACACGTAGGACCGCGACGTGAAGTAGTGCTCGTATGAGACGTCGAATACGTCCGCTTCCCAGGGGCGCAGCTCGGGGTTGCCGCCGCCGCCGCCGAAGTAGGCGGCGTTGATGTTGGTCGAGTTGCGGTTCTGCTCGTTGAAGCCGTAGGTGCGGCTGGCGCGCATCTGGTCCATGCGCGGCCGGGCCTGGACCCGGGCCGCGGCGAAGCGCAGCACGTCGGACGACGACAGCTGGAAGATGAGGTTGAGGCTGGGCAGGAAGTCCCGGTACTCCACGCCGCCCGACACCGGGTTGGAGACCCCGTTGATCTGGCTGGTGGCGGCGAAGCCGTTGGACGACTGGTCGACGTCGATCATCTGCAGGCCGGCGTTGCCGGTGAAGGGGATCGGGCCGAGGCTGCCCTCGAGCTCGGCCTTGACGAAGACGTTGATGACGTCCTCGCTGACTTCCCAGTTCTTCGACACGACGTCGAAGTTTGCGTTGCGGGCGCGGGTCAGGGCACCCGAGTCCAGCACGCACTGGGTGTCGTAGCTGATCATGCTGAAGCCGAGGAAGCCGATCGTGGTCGGCTGCAGCAGGCAGCCCGACGGGATCGGGCGCGAGGTGGCACCGCCGGACGGGATCAGGAAGAACTCGTCCGCGACGAAGCTCTTGTCCCGCGAGGTGAAGTTGGCCCCTGCCTCGATCGAGCGGATCAGGCCGCCGTCGAAGGTGTAGGTGGTGGCCAGGCGCACCGCGTTCAGCTCGTCCTCGGTGATCGGCGAGTTGAGATAGCCGGCCTGGACCTGCGAGCCGCCCCAGCCGCGCGGGTCCGTCAGCACCATCTGCGTCGGGCTGGTGTAGTCGAGGTTGGTGCGGAAGCTGGCCACGCCGCGGCTGTCGAGCGTGTAGGTGATGTTGTCGCGCGCACCGGCGAAGTTGTAGCCGTAGCCCGAGTAGGACTCGATCACCTGGTCAGTCCGGCTGACGGTCGAGCTGCTGATGTCGAGCGACACCGCCCAGTTGTCAGTGAGGTCGTACTCCAGCCGCAGGCCCAGCGAGGTGGTGTCGGCCTCACGGGTGTTCAGGTCGTTGCGGACCACGCCGCGCACGCCGTTGAACGTCGCCTGGGTGACGAGGCCGTTGGCGACGGTGAAGTTCGGCTGCAGCTGCTCGCGCGAGGAATCGCCCCACCACAGGGGGATCTCGATGCCGCGCAGGATCTGGGTGTTCTCGAACTCCGAGTAGAACAGGTCCGCGGTGGCGCGGAAGCGATCGTTCGGGGCCCATTCGACCACGCCCATGACGCCGGTACGCTCGATCAGGCCCGACTGGGCGTAGGGCTTGGCACCGCCGAGGATGTTGCGGCCGACGGCTCCGGCATAGGCGGCCGGGTTGGCCGAGATGTAGCCCGGCCCGGTCTCGACGGTCGGATAACCCCAGGCATTGTAACGCTCGTTCTGGTAAGGTGTTTCCATGTAGGCCACGCCCAGCGCGACGCCGAGCGTGTCATCCATGAACTGATCTACGAACGAGGCGCTGATGCGTTGGCCGGTGTCCTCGGCACCGGCATTCAGCGAGCCGAGGTCGTTCCACTCGTAGCGATAGTTAATGGCTCCGGCGCGGCGGCCGTACTCCAGCGGGCGGACGGTCTGCAGGTCGGCGGTGCCGGCCAGCCCCTGGGCTGCGAGGGCCGCGTCCGGGGTCTTGTAGACGATCACGCCGGACAGCAGTTCCGACGGGAACTGGTCGAACTCGACACCGCGGTTGTCGCCGGTCGTGACCTGTTCGCGGCCGTTCAGCAAGGCGGTGGTGAAGTCCGGGCCGAGGCCGCGGATGCTGATCACCTGGGCGCGGCCGTCGATGCGCTGGGCGGCGAGGCCCGGGAGGCGCGCCAGCGACTCGGCGATCGACTGGTCCGGCAGCTTGCCGAGGTCCTCGGCGGCGATCACCTCGACGATCGAGGTGGCGCGGCGTTTCTCGGCGATGGCGGTCTCAAGCGCGGCCGCGATGCCGGTGATGACGATTTCCTCGACCTCGGTGGCATCCTGCGGGTCCTGCGCGGACTGTGCCAGCGCGGGGCTGGCCCCGAAGATGGCGATCAAGGCGGCACCAGCCAGCAGCCGGGCGCGCGACGGGGTTCTCATGGCCTCTATCCTCCCTTGGGCCATCCGCCTTCTGGAATGCGCGGTAGGCCTGACGATCGCAAAAGAACGCAAATTCGCAGCAAGTTGCAATGACGAATCTTGTCAGCGTCATAAACTGGCCGTGATTGAAGCGAGCTGGCATTCGAAAAATGTGAACAAAAATAGATATATGGCAGAAATGTCACGCTCTGCGGTCCGGATTTGGCCGGGTTGACAGGGCCAAAAACGCCACGCAAAAGTTTGCAAAAGACGGCTCAAGGCCGCGCTTCCAGGGAGGAGTTTGGGATGACTCGGGTCCGCGCCGTCGGCGCGCAAACACGGTTGCGCTGCGCCCTGGCGACCGGTCTGGCCGCCGCCTTGCTGTCTGGCCTGCCGGTTGCTGCCCAGGACGCCGCCTTCCGCGAGCGGCTGCCCGAGGATGAGGTGGTCTATTTCATGCTGCCCGACCGGTTCGAGAACGGTGACCCGTCGAACGACCGCGGCGGGCTGCTGGGCGATCGGCTGACCACCGGCTTCGACCCGACCCACAAGGGCTTCTATCTGGGTGGCGACCTGGCCGGTCTGGTCCAGCGGTTGGACTACATCGAGGGCCTCGGCGCGACTGCCATCTGGCTGGGGCCTATCTACCAGAACAAACCGGTGCAGGGGCCGCCGGGCAATGAGTCCGCCGGCTATCACGGCTACTGGATCACCGACTTCACCCGCGTGGACGCCCACTTCGGCACCAATGCCGAGATGGAGGCCTTCGTCGCTGCGGCCCACGCGCGGGGCATCAAGGTCTATCTGGACATCATCACCAACCACACCGCCGACGTGATCCGCTATCGCGAGTGCTACCAGGCGCCCTGCGCCTATCGCTCGCGGGCGGACTATCCCTACCAGCGGCGCGGCGGGCCGGACGGGCCGGCGATCAATCCGGGCTTTATGGGCGACGGGCCGGAGCACCAGACGGCGGAGAACTTCGCCCGCCTGACCGACGCGACCTACGCCTACACGCCGTTCGTGCCGGACGCCGAGATCGGGGTGAAGGTCCCGGCCTGGCTCAATGACCCGGTGCTGTATCACAATCGCGGCGACAGCGACTGGCGCGGGCCCGAGACGGTGACCATGGGCGACTTCGCCGGGCTCGACGACCTGATGACCGAGAACCCGCGCGTGGTTCAGGGCTTCATCGAGATCTTCGGCGCGTGGATCGACCGGTTCGGGATCGACGGCTTCCGTATCGACACCGCCAAGCACGTGAATCCCGAGTTCTGGCAGGCCTTTGTCCCGGCCATGCAGGCGCGGGCCGCGGCGCGCGGCATCCCCAACTTCCAGATCTTCGGCGAGGTGTACGAGTTCCAGCCCGGGGCGCTGGCCCGCTTCACCCATGTGGACCGGTATCCCTCGGTGCTCGACTTCGCCTTCCAGGGCGCGGCGGTCGAGGTGTTCGCCAGGGGCGGCCCGACCGATGTGCTGGAGCGCCACTATTTCCAGGATCCGGTCTACGCCGGCGGGGTCGAGGCGGCGCGGCGGCTGCAGACCTTCCTCGGCAATCATGACATGGGCAGATTCGCCCGGTTCGTGCGCGAAGCGCAACCCGACGCCTCGCCGGAGGAGGTGCTGCGCCGGGTCGAGCTGGCGCATGTGCTGCTGATGACCGGCCGCGGGTCGCCGGTGATCTATTCGGGCGACGAGCAGGGCTTCGTTGGCGACGGCGGCGACCAGGAAGCGCGCGAGCCGCTGTTCCCCAGCCAGGTGGCAGTCTACAATGACAACGACCTGCTGGGCACGGACGCGACCACGGCGGAGGCCAACTTCGACACCGACGCCCCCCTGTACCGCCTGATAGCGCGGCTGGCGGCGATTCGCCGGGCGGAGCCGGCCCTGGCCCGCGGCGATCAGGTCGTGCGCGCCTCGCAGGCGACCCCCGGGATCTTCGCCTTCTCCCGCCGGCTGGACGGGGCGGAAACTCTGGTTGTGCTGAACACGGCCGAAACCCCGTTCGAGGGTACCCTCCAGGTGGAGGTCGGCTCGGACCGCTGGCGCGCCCTGGCCGGGGCCTGCGCCCCGGCCGCCCAGGCACCCGGCAGCGTCCGCGTCCGCCTCGGCCCGCTCGATTATCTCATCTGCACCACGCGAGACGCCGCTTGACCGCCACCCTCTCCACCCGCCCTGTCGCCGCGCCCGAGCCGGAGGTGGCCGCCGATGCCTGGTGGCGCGGCGCGGTGATCTACCAGATCTATCCGCGCAGCTTCGCCGACTCGAACAACGACGGCGTCGGTGACCTGAAGGGTATCACCGACCGGCTGGATCATGTCGCCTCACTGGGGGTCGACGGGATCTGGATCTCGCCCTTCTTCACCTCGCCGATGCGCGACTTCGGCTATGACGTGGCCGACTATTGCGATGTCGATCCGGTCTTCGGGACGCTGGAAGACTTCGACGCCCTCGTCGTCCGGGCTCATGCGCTGGGGCTGAAGGTCATCATCGACCAGGTCTTCTGCCACACCTCGGACCAGCACGCCTGGTTCCGGGAGAGCCGGCAGAGCCGGGATAACTCGAAGGCCGACTGGTATGTCTGGGCCCACGCGAAGCCGGACGGATCGCCGCCCAGCAACTGGCAGTCGGTATTCGGCGGCCCGGCCTGGACCTGGGACGCGCGACGCGGCCAGTACTACATGCACAACTTCCTGCCGGAGCAGCCGCAGTTGAACCTGCATCACCCGGCAGTGCAGGACGCGACCCTCGAGGCGGCGCGGTTCTGGCTGGACCGGGGCGTGGACGGCTTCCGGCTCGACGCCATCAACTTCGCCATGCACGACCCCGCCCTGACCGACAATCCGCCGGTCACGACCCCGGGCAAGCGCACGCGGCCGTTCGATTTCCAGCGCCACATCTACAACCAGGGCCACGCGGACATTCCGGTCTATCTGAACCGGATGCGGGCCCTGACTGACAGCTATGGCGGCCGCTTCACCGTGGCCGAGGTCGGCGGGGAGGACGCCGAGCGCGAGATGAAGCTGTTCACCGAGGGCGACGACCGGCTGAACAGCGCGTACGGCTTTCTCTATCTGTATGCGGACAAACTGACTGGCAATCTTCTGCACCAGGCCGAGACCATGTGGCCGGGGATGGACCGGGAGGGCTGGCCCTCGTGGACCTTCTCCAACCACGACGCCCCGCGCGCCGTGTCTCGCTGGGCCGCAGAGGGCGACCGCAAGGCCTTCGCCGAGATGGCCATGCTGCTGTTGATGTGCATGCGCGGCAACGCCTTCGTCTACCAGGGCGAGGAGCTGGGTCTGCCCCAGGCTCATGTGCCGTTCGAGCGGCTGGTCGACCCCGAGGCGATCGTCAACTGGCCCCAGACCCTGGGTCGGGATGGTGCGCGCACGCCGATGCCGTGGCGGGCGGAGACGCCGTGGGCCGGCTTTTCCAGCGTCGAGCCCTGGCTTCCGGTGGACCCGCGCCACCCTGCGCTGGCCGCCGAGGCGCAGGAGCATGATCCGGCCTCGACCCTGAACGCTACCCGCCGGGCCATTGCCCTGCGCCGCGCCCATCCGGCCCTGCGCACCGGGCGGCTGATCCCGCGAGGGGTCGACGCCTCGCTGGTGGCGTTCGAGCGGGAGGGCGGCGGCGAGCGGCTGCTTTGCACATTCAATCTCGGGCCCGACGCGCAGGCCTTGCCTGCAGCCTTGGCCAACGAGGCCGGCTGGCGGCGTCTGCTCGCGGTCAACATGGACGGTGCCGCGGCCGGGACCCTGCCGCCCTACGGTGCCTATGTGGCGACCCGCGCATGAGTCGCCGCGGGTCAGCCCCCGCAGCTCTCGCGGACGATGAGGTCCGTGGCGACACGTTCCGAGCGCAGCGCCCCCTCGCCCTGGTGGTCGAGCAGCTTGGATACCAGCAGCCGGCCGGCCCGCGCCGTGTTCTGGGCGATGGTCGACAGGGCGGGGCCGGAGTAGCGGGCGAAGGGGACATTGTCGTAGCCGATGACGGATACGTCCTTCGGGACGGCGCGGCCGGCGCGGCGCAGGGCGCGGATGGCCCCCAGGGCGATCAGGTCCGAGGCTGCCGCCACCCCGTCGAAGGTCACGCCGCGGTGGATCAGCGATTCCACCGAGGCCTCGGCGCTCTCGACCTCGAAGTGGGCGTCGACGATCAGGGCCGGATCAACATCCAGGCCGGCTTGGGTCAGACCCTCCAGATAGCCAAGCCGGCGCTGGTCAGCCTCCGGTGCCTCGGTATTGCCAAGGAAGATGATGTGGCGCCGCCCCAGCCGCGCCAGGTGCAGGGCGGCGCGCCGGCCGCCCAGCACATTGTCGGATCCGACGCAGCAGTAGCGCTGGTCCGGCAGCTGGGCACCCCAGACGGCGAATCGGTCCTCGACGTCGGCCAGCCTGTTAAAGGCCTCGTGCAGGTGGCTTTGGCCGAGGAAGATCACCCCGTCGGCGCGGGTCGTGCTCATGACCTGGCGGAGGTCCTCGAAGCTGTCCGGCGAGACGTGGCTGACGAGGAAGTCGCAGTCGCGCTGGCGCGCCGCGTCGCCGACGCCGGCGAACAGCTCGAGGAAGAAGGGATCGGACAGCCAGTAGTTGTCACGTCCCTGCGGCCGCGGTACGATGATGGCGATTACCGCGTCGGCACCCTCGGGGCCCGCCGGCATCGAGCGGCGCAGGGCGTAGCCGTGCTCGCGCGCCAGCTGCCAGATGCGCTGCTTGGTCTGCGCATTGATCGACGGGCTGTCACTCAACGCGCGCGACACTGTCGAGATCGACAACCCGCTCATCGCCGCGAGGTCCGCCAGACGTGTGGCCTTTCGGATCATGCAAATTTTGCCGCAAAAGTTTCAAGACTCGGTCGCAGAGTTCGCCGTGTCTGGCAAGCGGCCTTTGTTTTTCCCTTGCCCCAGGAGTCCCCATGCTGAGACGCCTCTTCCTGATCCTCGCCCTCGCGGCCGCGCCGGGCCTGGCGCTCGCGCAGACGTCGCCGCCGGCGAGCGCCACCGTGACCTCGCCGGGCGGGGTGCTGAGCGTGACCCTGTCGACCAATGGCGAGGGGCGGCCCTACTACACCGTCAGCCGTGTCGGCCGGCAGATCCTCGACGAGAGCCGGCTGGGCTTCATCCTCGTCGATGCGCCGAAGCTGGAGCGCAACTTCCGCCTGACGGGCGAGGCCCGGGCGAGCTTCGACGAGACCTGGGAGCAGCCGTGGGGCGAGCGCCGCTTTATCCGCAACCACTACAACGAGCTGCGGGTCACCTTCACGGAGCAGGTGGCACCGGGGCGCCGCTTCGATGTGGTGTTCCGTGTCTACGATGACGGCCTCGGCTTCCGTTACGAGTTCCCGGATCAGTCTCAACTTCAGAACGTGCTGATCCAGGATGAGCTGACCGAGTTCCATGTGGTCGACCCGGCCACCGCCTGGTGGATCCCGGCCTTCGAGTGGAACCGCGAGGAGTATCTGTACCGCCGCACCTCGATCACCGAGGTCGGGACGGCGCAGACCCCGATGACGATTCGCACCGAGGACGGCCTGCACATCGCCTTCCACGAGGCGGCGCTGGTCGACTATTCGGGCATGAACCTGATGAGCCTCGGCGACGGCCATTTCCGCGCCGCCCTGACCCCGGGCCAGACCCTCGCCAAGGTCGAGCGCCAGGCTCCGTTCCCGACCCCGTGGCGGACGATGCAGATCGCCGACACCGCCGGCGGGCTGATCATGTCGAACCTGATCCTCAACCTGAACGAGCCCAATGCGCTGGGCGACGTCAGCTGGGTGCGACCGCAGAAGTATGTGGGCATCTGGTGGGGAATGCACCTTGGGATCTGGAGCTGGGCCTCGGGCCCGATCCATGGGGCCACCACCGAGCGCACGCGCCAGTACATCGACTTCGCCGCCGAGCACGGCTTCGGCGGAGTGCTGGTCGAGGGATGGAACGTCGGCTGGGACGGCGACTGGTTCGGCAACGGCCAGGACTTCAGCTTCACGCAGCCCTACCCGGATTATGACCTGGAGGGCCTGGCCGCCTACGCCCGCCAGCGCGGCGTGCGCCTGATCGGCCACAACGAGACCTCTGGCTTCGCCTCGCACTACGAGGCCCAGATGGACGAGGCCTTCGCCCTCTATGAGCGGCTCGGTATCGACGCCATCAAGACCGGCTATGTCGCCGACGCCAGCCAAGCCAAGGTGCTCGGGCCGGACGGGCAGATCCAGTACGCTTGGCACGAGGGGCAGGCCCTGGCCCGCCACCATCTGAACGTCGCCCTCGCGGCGGCGCGCCACGGCATCTCGGTCAACGCTCACGAGCCGATCAAGGACACCGGGCTGCGCCGCACCTGGCCGAACATCATCACCCGGGAGGGCGCGCGCGGCATGGAGTTCTCGGCCTGGGGCGTTCCGCCGAACCCGCCCGAGCACGAGTCGATCCTGGCCTTCACCCGCCTGCTGGCCGGGCCGATGGACTATACTCCGGGCATCTTCGTGCTGAACGGCCAGCAGCCCGGCAGCCGCATCCAGAGCACCCTGGCCAAGCAGCTGGCGCTCTATGTAGTCATCTACAGCCCGCTGCAGATGGCCGCCGACCTGATCGAGAACTACGCCACCAACATGGAGGCGTTCCAGTTCATCAAGGACGTGCCGGTCGATTGGGCCGACACCCGCGTGCTGAACGGCGAGATCGGCGACTTCGTCACCTTCGCCCGCAAGGATCGCAACTCCGAGGATTGGTATCTCGGGGCGGTGACGGACGAGCAGGGCCGGATCCTTCCGGTGCGGCTGGACTTCCTTGAGCCGAACCGTCGCTACCGGGCCGAGATCTACCGCGACGGCGATGACGCCGACTGGGACACCAACCCCTACGCCATCACCCTCGAGACCCGCGAAGTGACCAGCCGCGACGCCATGGACCTGCGCCTGGCCCCCGGCGGCGGCATGGCGGTGCGCTTCGTCGCCCTGGGGCGGCGATGAACTGCAACCCTTCCCCCATCGAGGGGGAAGGGAGCGCCACGGTTACGCCTCCACCAGCGCCGGGTTGCCGGTCTCGATGGCCATCGAGCGTCGGGTGCTGAGCGTCCCGCCCGGGGTGGACACCCGGTCCAGCACCTTGAAATCGGTGCGCCAGCGCTCGTGGGTCAGGTCGCAGACGACGTAGCCACGCTGGGCATTGTTGAACTTCAGGAACGGGTTCTGGCTCTGGATGCGGGCCATGTCCTCGCGCTGGTCGACGCCGTCGCCGGAGGAGCTGATCGAGGTGGTCACGAACTCGGTGGCCACAGCCCGGCCCTCCGGGTTGCGGCCGTCGAGGTGCAGCTCGCCGGCGTAGTTCTGGTGCTCGTCGCCGGTCAGCACCACGACATTGTCGATGCGGCTGTTGCGGATGTGGTTGAGCAGCCGGGCGCGGGGGATGCGATAGCCGGCCCAGGTGTCGAGGTTGTAGCCGAGCTCGCCGTTGAGGTTCCGGTTGAGGTCCATGACCATGACCTGTTGCGCCAGCACCTTCCAGCGGGCGCGCGACCCCTGCAGGTTCTGGAACAGCCATGCCTCCTGGGCCTGGCCCAGCACCTCGGCGGTCGCGTCATTGACGTCGTCGCAGGTCGAGGCCCAGCGCTCGTTGCAGGGCTGGTCCGTGCGGTACTGGCGGGTGTCGAGCAGGTTCAGGTCCAGCAGGTCGCCGTAGACCGCGCGGCGGTACAGCTGCAGCGAGGCACCCCGCGGGAAGGCCGAACGGCGCAGGGGCATGTTCTCGTAGAAGGCCTGCAGCGCCGCCTGCTGGCGCAGCCGGAAGACGGCCGGGTCGGTGCCGTCCTGGTCGAGGTCGCTGACCCAGTTGTTGTCGATCTCGTGGTCGTCCCAGGTCACGAACCAGGGGGCCGAGGCGTGGGCCGCCTGCAGGTCCGGGTCCATCTTGTACTGGGCGTAACGGCGCCGGTAGTCGTCGAGCGAATAGGTCTCGCCGCCGACATGGGGGCGCGGCTGGGCCTGCGGACCGGCGGCACTGTTCCACACCCGAGTGCCGCGGCCCTCGTAGATGTAGTCGCCGTAGCAGTAGATGAAGTCGAGGTCCTCGCCGGCGATGTGGCGGTGGGCCGTGTAGAAGCCCTGCTCGTAGTTCTGGCAACCGACCACGCCGAAGCGCACGCCGGCGGTCGCGGCCCCGGCGGCGGGTGCCGTGCGGGCCCGGCCGGTCAGGCTGCGCTCGCGCCCGGCGCCGAAGCGATAGAAGTAGTCGCGGCCGGGCTGGAGCCCCTCGACCTCGACGTGGACCGCGTGGCCCAGCTCGGGCCGCGCCACCACCTGGCCCGAGGCGACCGTCTGGCTGAAGCCGCGATCGGCGGCGACCTCCCACGACACGCTCATGGGCGCCGCCGGCATGCCGTAGCCGGGCTCCAGTGGGTTGGGCGCAAGCCGGGTCCAGATGACGAAGCCGTCCGCGGTCGGATCGCCCGAGGCGACGCCCAGCTGGAATGGGTATTCCGTGAACACCTGCTGGGCCAGGGCCCCCGTGGCGGCGAAGCCGGCGGCACCGGAGGTCAGGCCAAGGATCAGGCCGCGACGCGAGGGGGTGAACAGGGACATGCGGGCGCTCCGATCGACGTTTATCGTCCGATAGCCTCCGAGTATGACAGTCCGTCAGGCCCGGCGCACGGCAACTGGGACGCCGTGGCGCGGTACGTCGTCGCTGCCGTGACAGCCGCGCGCGGCTGCGCTAGAGCCCCCCTTCCTCGACGCCTTCGACCGGGACTCGCGCGCATGGCCGGCCACTCCAAGTTCAAGAACATCATGCACAAGAAGGGGCGCCAGGACGCGCTCCGCTCCAAGCTGTTCTCGCGGCTGTCGCGCGAGATCACCGTGGCGGCCAAGTCGGGCCTGCCGGACCCGGTGATGAACCCGCGCCTGCGCCTGGCGGTGAACAACGCCAAGGCCGAGTCCATGCCCAAGGACAACATCGACCGGGCCATCAAGAAGGCCGTCGGGGGTGAAGTCGATGCGATGGAGGAGATCCGCTACGAGGGCCGTGGCCCCGGCGGCGTCCAGATCATCGTCGAGGTGCTGACCGACAACCGCAACCGCGCCGCCTCGGCGGTGCGCGCGGCCTTCTCCAAGAACGGCGGGGCGCTGGGCGAAACCGGCTCGGTCACCTTCATGTGGGACCGGGTCGGCAAGATCCACTATCCGGCCGAGGCGGGCTCCGAGGACACGGTCATGGAGGCGGCCATCGAGGCCGGTGCCCAGGATGTCGAGAGCGACCTAGTTAAGCCGGACATCTACGAGGACGCCCCGGGCCACACCATCTGGACCGCCTTCGAGGACCTGAACGAGGTGGCCGAGGCCATGTCCAAGGGGCTGGGCGATCCCAAGTCGACGGCCATCGTCTGGAAGCCCCAGTCCGAGGTCAGCCTGACCGGTGACGCCGTGGGGACCCTGTTCAAGCTGCTGGACGCCCTCGACGCCGAGGACGACGTGCAGCAGGTCTATTCGAACGAGGACATCTCGGACGAGGACGCGGCGAAGTACGCGGGTTAGTCTCGAGACGGCCCGACGTGGGGCCGGGAGACCCGATGTCATGAGCCCGTTCACCAGCCGCGATGTGCCGGACCAGACCGGTCGGACGATCATCATCACCGGGGCCAACTCCGGCACCGGCTTCGAGACCGCGAAGGTGCTGGCCGCGCGTGGGGCCGAGGTGATCCTGGCGGTGCGCAACGCCGGCAAGGGGGAGGCGGCGCGGGCGGCGATCCTGCGCGCGACCCCGGCGGCCTCGGTGCGGGTCGAGGCGCTGGACCTGTCCCGTCAGGCCTCCGTCGCGGCCTTCGCCGACCGGCTGCTGGCCGCGGGGCGGCCGGTACACGCCCTGATCAACAACGCCGGCGTCATGGCCCTGGCGAGGCGGGAGCAGAGTCCGGACGGGCACGAGCTGCAGCTGGCGACCAACTTCCTCGGCCATTTCGCCCTGACGGCGCGGCTGTTGCCGCTGCTGCGAGCCGGGCAGGCCCGGGTGGTGCAGCTGTCCTCGGTCGCCCATCGACAGGGCCGTATCCATCTGGACGACCTGAACCTGAAGACCGGCTATACGCCGTGGAAGGCCTATGCCCAGTCCAAGCTGGCCATGCTGATGTTCGCGTTGGAGCTGGACCGGCGCAGCCGGGCGGCCGGCTGGGGCCTGACCAGTGTCGCGGCGCACCCGGGCTACGCCCGCACCGACCTGATCGGCAACGGGCCGCTGGCGTCGTCGTCAGGGTTCGCCCGGGCCGGATTCCGCTACGTCTACCGGCCGTTCCTCGAGCCGCTGGTCAGCCATTCCCAGGCCGACGGGGCCCTGCCGATCCTGCTGGCGGCGACCGGCGGGGTCGAGCCCGGCGGGTACTACGGGCCGGTCCGGATGAAGGAATACAAGGGCCCGCCGGGGCCGGCGAAGATCGAGCCGTGGGCGCAGGACGAGGCCGTGGCGCGCGCCCTCTGGGCCGAGGCGGAGCGGCTCACGGGCGTCCGCTTCGCCTGACGCCGCGGCCCGCGGGGGTCGCGCACGGCCCCACGCACGGCCCCACGCACGGCCCCGCGCACGGCAATGTGACACCGGCGTTCTCCCAACAGGCGTATCCTCCCGCTCGCGTACACAAGAAACAAGCGTTGGGAGGCGCTCTGGTCATGATGTCACGCGTTAAGATGGGCATGGTTTCGGGGCTCGCGGGGGCCCTGGCGGTTGCGGCGCTTGAGGCCGTCAACATGGCCCTCGGACCCTGGGCCGTTCCGTTCCCCCGTATGGTCGCCGTGATGCTGCAGGTCCCCGATCTGGCCGTCGCCGGCTGGGTCGGTCACTTTGTGGTCGGAACCCTGCTTCTGGGGCCTCTGTTCGGCATGTTCGCCGCCCGCCTGCCGACGGATACGCCGGAGACCAAGGGTATTGTCTTCGCCGTCGGGGCCTTTCTCGTGATGATGCTGACGGTCGCGCCCCTGTCCGGCGTCGGTATGCTCGGCGCCCGGGCGGGTCTGACCGGCGTGCTGTGGATGCTCGGCGGCCACATCGTGTTCGGCCTCGTCATGGGCAACTTCTACGGGCGTCTGGAGAGCCGTCAGAAGCGGCTGGCCCGGATGCATCCGCCCGAGGGCGTAGCGGCGCGCTGAGGAGCGGCTCTGCGTTGCTCCTCCCCCTTTACGGGGGAGGGGGACCACGAAGTGGTGGAGGGGGCGTTTGGGGCGCAGGCGTCTGAGGGAAACACCCCCGCCGTCACGACGCTTCGCGTCGTGCCACCTCCCCCAGAAAGGGGGAGGAGAAGGGATGCGGCGCTTCTACCCTCAACTCAGGCGCTGGCCGATCTGGGCGATGGCGGCGTCGGCCATGGGGTCGGTGCCGGCGGCCGCGAGGCGGGCGGCGAGGATGGCTTCGGCCTGAACCGCCGCCTGTTCCGCGGCCAGTGCCTTGACCTCGGCCATGGCCTGGGCCTCGGCCTGGGCGATGCGCTGCTCGGCCAGCTTCTGGCGACGGGCGAGGCTTTCCTCGACCTGGGCGCGGGCTTCTTCCTCGAGGCGGCGGGCGTCGGCTTCGGCGGCAGCGAGCATGTCGCGGGCCTGGGCGTCGGCGGCGGCCTTCTCGGCGCGGATCTGGGCCAGCAGGGCCTCGGCCTCGGCGCGCAGGCGCGCGGCTTCGTCCAGCTCGCCCTGGATCTTCGCGGCCTTGGCGTCCAGCTGGCCGGCGACCAGCTTCGGCACGCCCGCGGCGATCAGGATGCCGAAGAAGATCAGCAGGCCGATGCCGGCCCACAGGTCGGCGCTGCCGAAGGAGTAGAATTCGGGCGTCAGGAAGTACGGCATCAGGCGGCGCCCTTAAGTTCAGCGGCCGTCGGGACCTTGCCCGTGAGGCGGGCGACCATGGCCGAGGCGGTCTCCGAGGCCACGGTGCCGACCGAGGTCAGGGCGGCGTCACGGGTCTTTGCGATGTCGGCTTCGGCGGCGGCGATGCGGGCGTTGAGCTCCGCCTCCTGGGCCGCGTTGCGGGCGGCGGCCTGCTCGGCGACGCGGGCCCGGGCGGCGGCGGCGGTGGCGCGGGCGGAAGCGCGCGCGGCCTCAACCTCCGCCTTGGCGGCGGCAGCCTGGACGGTGGCCTCATCCTGCACGGTGCGGGCGGTCTCGACCGCGCCGCGGATCGTCGCCGCCCGCTCGTCCCATACCCGACGCATGCGCGGCGCGAAGACCCTGGTGACCAGCACCAGCATCAGCGCAAACAGGATCAGGAACCAGGCGATCTGTCCGGCCCAGACGGTGGTGTCGAACTGCGGCAGGCCGCCCGAGGGGGCCTCGGTGGTGGCGTAGGTCTCGCCGTGGGCGTCGGAAGAGGCGGGAGAGGCCATGGGGTCCGTTCGTCTGGATATCAACAAGGCGGCGGCGACCCCGCATGAGGGCCGCCGCCGTCTGGATCAGGCGTATTCTGGTGCCTAGGCGTTCAGGATCAGGATGCCGAGCACGAAGGCCAGGATCCCGAGGGCTTCGGCCAGCGCGGCACCCACGAACAGGTTGCCGACCTGCGAGGCGGCGGCCGACGGGTTGCGCAGGGCACCGTTCAGGAAGTTCCCGAAGATGTTGCCCACGCCGATGGCCGAGCCGATCATGCCGAGGGTGGCGAGACCCGCGCCGAGGTACTTGGCGGCTTCAGCTTCCATGTCTGTCTAGTCCTGTGTTCAGAGGTTCGGAGGTTGGGGGTGAAGGCTGGTCCGGGGCTCTCAGTGCCCGTGGCCCAGGTTGACCACATCGTTGAGGTAGATGCTGGCCAGAACGGCAAAGACGAAGGCCTGCAGGAAGGCCACGAGGAATTCCAGCGCCGTGATGGCGACGACCATGACCATCGACAGGGCGGCGATCGGCAGGGCGAACAGGCCGAGGCCCTCGCCGGCGAAGGCGGCGGCTCCGAGCGTCACGACGAAGCCCGCGAAGATCTTCAGGGCCACGTGACCGCCCAGCATGTTGCCGAACAGACGCAGGGCCAGGGTGACCGGGCGCAGCAGGAACGACAGGAACTCGATGGCACCGACGACCGGCCGCAGCACCAACGGGGCCGACGACGGCCAGAACAGCTTGAAGAAACCGAAGCCGTGCTTGATCACCCCGATCGCCACCACCAGCAGGATGGTGAGGGCCCCGAGGGTCGCGGTGATCGCCAGCTGCGAGGTGGCGGTGAAGAAGAAGAACATGCCCAGCAGGTTCATGCCGAGGATCAGCAGGAACAGGGTGAACACGAAGGGGAAGTACTTGCGGCCGTCGTGGCCGATGATCGACTCGGTGACGTTGTCGATCAGGCCGAAGATCTGCTCGCCGGCGGCCTGGAAGCGGCCGGGCACGATCTGGGCCCGGGAGGTGACCGCCTGCATGAAACCGGCCATCAGCAGGAAGGCGACGGTCATGGCCAGGTGCGAATTGGTGAAGGCGAGGTCGACCACACCCAGCCCGGGCACGGCGACATCCGGCAGGTCGACCAGGGTCTTGACCTTGAACTGATAAATCGGGTCGGCCATCGCCTAAGCCTTGCGCTCCCAGTCGTCGACTTCGTCATCGAAGGGGATCGACCCGGGGGTGATCCCTTCCGCCTTGGCCTTTTCCATCAGACGGTTCGCCGTGCGGCGCGCCATCCAGATCGAGACGGCGAAGCCCAGCAGGACGCCGCCGATCAGTCCCCACGGGTCGGTCGGCAGATACCGGTCGACCACAAACCCTAACGCCAGGCCCACCGCCACGCCGCCGATCAGCTCGGCGATGATCTTGTAGGCCTCCGACACCACCGCGCTGGCGGCCAGCGTCTGCGACGACGGGGGCCGGCTGCGCGCCTCCAGATCGGATGCGCTGCGGTGCAGACGAGCGATCGCCTCTTCGCGCGATTCCGGTTCTGTGGACATGGCGGCCTCAGCGCCTCTTCGACGCGCCCGCAGGCGGCTTCCGAGGGGGGTCTGAATTCGGCGCGGAACCTATAGGCGGGACCCCCACAGGTCAAGGCGCGCTGGTCGCAATCCAAGCAATTGAAAAGTATCGGAAATACGCCTCGCTGGCCATGACCGGGACGCTTTGGCGCGGGGCGCGGACGCGAAAACGCCCGCCGCAGGGGCCGCGACGGGCGTTCGCAGGACAGGGATCGCCGCCGCCCCTGCCGACCGGCGAACGCAAGGCGGCGGCACCTCTGTCCAAGGGACCGATCCCCCTTGCAAGGCCGGGCACCGGGGTCCGCCTGGACGGACGAACCCCGGTGGTCTTGAGGTGTCTAGAACTTGAACGTCGTGCCGATCCAAAACTGGCGGCCATAGAACGACACATCCCGATAGATGTCGTTTCCGGTGTAGTTGATCTTTTCCTCGTTGGTGGCGTTGCGGACCTCGCCGATCAGCTCGAAGTTGTCGTTGATCGTGTAGCGCGCCTGAAGATCGAGCGTGCCAAGCGCCGCATCGTACCGGTCGGTGACGCCCGTCACATCCGTAGCGCTGACGTTCGTGAACGCCTCGCCGACGTAGGCATAGGCCGCGCGCGCGCGGAATGGCCCCTGCTCGTAGAAGATGGCGACGTTCGCCAACCGGTCGGCCTGGCCCTGCAGCACATCGACCGTGCCGCGCGCGCCGCCGGTATCGAAACTGCCGTCGATGAAGGAGGCGTTGGCGGACACGCCAAAGTTCGACAGCCAGCCTGGCAGGGGCAGGTTGTTGATTACGGCATTGAGCTCCAGGCCCTGGACTTCTGCCACAGTGGCATTGACCGGCTGGGTCACGTCCTCGCCGTTCGGGCCACCGGCGATGGTCAGCCGGGTGACGATCTCGTTCTTGATCTCCTTGCGGAAGACGCCGACCGAGATCACGCCAGCATTGCCGGGCATGTAGTATTCCAGCGACGCCTCATAGCTGTCGCCTTCGCGGGCGAGAAGGTCCGGGTTGCCACGGTTGACGGCCCCGGTGGTCTGGTTGACGGTCTCACCCGAGGCGAGCTGGCTGGGGTTGGGGCGTCCCACCGCCCTCGATGCGCCGGCGCGCAGCCGCAGCGCGTCCGTGATGTCGTACAGGAAGGTGATCGACGGCAGGAAGTGATCGTACTGGCCCTCGCGGGTCACCCGCGACTGGACCGTGCCCTGGGTGCGGTTGCGCTCGACCGAGGTTGCTGTGTCCTCGTAGCGCCCGCCGAGAATCAGGGTGTGGCGCGAGCCCGCGTGGCGCACGAGGCCGTAGACAGCGGTGACATCTTCATCAAACCGCCAGTCAGCCTGCCGGTTCTCGTTGCGACCGCCGGTGAAGCTGGCGCTGTTGGCGTTGAAGAAGGTGTTGAAGGCGTCGAAGTCGATGAAGATCTGATTGAAGTTGGCGAACGGCGGCCGGTAGTCGGTTCGGATGGCGAACCGGTCGAGCGTCAGCGGCGCGCCCGTATAGACCCAGCTCCAGGTCGTCGAGTCGTTGTCGCGGACGATCTCGCGGAACTTCGCGCCGAGGCCGACGCCGAAGCCCGTGTCACCGCGCTCTGTATTGCGGCCATAGTCTAAGGCGACCTCGCGGACATATTCGTCGCTGTCGTCCTCATAGGGCGTGAAGGCGTTGCTGGCCAGGGTATAGCTGGCCGGGTTCGACAGGCGGGGATCAAGATTGGTCGCGACCGGGACCCGGCCCTGCAGGGCCACATCGAAGGTCGCCGCCGGGCCGGTCAGGTTGAACTGCAGCTGGTTGGACGGTTCCAGGAACTGGGCTTCGGAATAGGAGGCCCGGAAGGCGAGGGTCTGATCCTCGTCCGGGGTCCAGTCGATGAAGACCTGGCCCACCGTGGTGGGCTTATCGAGCGGAAAGTCGTTGAAACGGACGAAGCTGGCGCTGCCGCCGGTCCCGTTGCGCAGGCGCTGCGAGTGGCGCAGCTCGTTGTCATTCTGGACATAGTGAACGAACGACACGCCCGCCCGCAGACCGGTCATCGGCTCCCATTCCAGCTTCAGGATGCCGCCGAGCCGTTCGATCGTGTTCGGATAGGTCGACCACAGCAGATCCGTCTGGGATCCGGCCGCCGCCGGGGTGCCCACGGGCGTCGGGGTCGCGGAAATCGACGGCTGGACCTGTTGCGGCAGGAGCCGCTCCTGGTCGCGATTGCGCTGAAGGTAGTTGAGACCGAACAGGACGCCGAACTCGCCGCTGCTGCCGAAGCGTTGCGACATGGTCGCATCGAGGCGCCAGTTCGGCGCATCGTCATAGTCGCGGCCAAACCCTTCACCCGGGACGACGGTGTCGGAGGAGATGCCGCCCGAGGCTGTACCTGCGAGATAGAAGCCCCGAGCGTCGAACGGCGAGCGCGTGATGAGGTTGAGCGTACCGCCGATCGCATTGCCGTCGACATCGGGGGTCCGGGACTTGGTGACCACCACCTGGCGGATCGCACCGGAGGGGATCGCCTCCATGTTCAGCTGTCGATTGGAACGCTCGGAGGTGGCGAGCGTCGCCCCGTCGAAGGCGCCAAGGGTGTAGCTCGGGTTCAGGCCGCGGATCGCGACGAACTTGCCTTCATCCTCATCGAACACGGTCTGCACGCCCGGCAGGCGCCGGATCGCATCGGATATGTTGTAGTCCGGTTGGCTGCCGATATCGTCGGCCGCGAGATAGTCCGCAATCCGCTCATCCTGGCGACGCGCCTGGATCGCCTGGGCATTCTGGGCGCGGTAGCCGACGACGACGACTTCTTCGATCGTGGTGACGTCCTGGGCAAGGGCCTGGCCTGCGACGGCTGACAGGACCATTGAACTGCCCATCAGCACGGGCATGGCACGCAGCGAAGACTTCATGACTTGATCCCCCGGCGCAAGCTCTCCGACCCCGGAACAAATGCTGACGCTTGATGGAAAAGATGCCGCCGAGCAACAACACGTGGGTGACCGACAAGAGAAAGATCAGTATGGATTGAGCGAATGTTTTGTGAACCGTCATAAAGCTTGATCCGGCCGCCGACGGGCTTCACGATCTGGTCTCTTGCCGCGATGTTTTCGGGCGCGCCGATACCCGCGAAACCTGCCCAGATAAGCCGGAGGTTGAATCATGGCGGTGCACACTGGAGACATGACCGCCCGAAGTCTGCTGGTGGCCCTCGTGCTCACGGCAGGTGGCTGTGCGGCCGTCCGGCCGTCCGAACCCGCAGCCTCCGTTGAGCCCGCGCCCGCGGCCTGGGTCCCGCTGTTCGAGGGGGTCTCGCATCTGAGCTCGCCGGGGCCCGGGCCGGTTCCGATGTCGATCCATGTGCTGAGGATCGACCTGCGCACGCCGGGCGTGTCGCTGACCGTGACCCCCGGAGACGCCGGCGATGGCCATGAGTACCGCGCGATGACGACCTCGCGTGCCCTGGTCGCCCAGGACTGGCAGGCCGCCGTCAACGGCGGCTACTTCCTGCCGTTCGCCGGGGGATCCCGCGGGGGTGAGGACTACATCCCCCAGCCCGGCCAGGGGACGGATGTGTCGGGTGCGGCCGTCCATGGCGGCGCAGTCATTTCCCCTGTAGAGCCGGACCTCGACCGTCGGGTCAACGCCATCCTCTGCATCTGGCGGGATGTTGAGGTGGCGATCATCGACGGCCAGGACTGCGGGCCCGGGGTGCAGCACGCCATGGCGGCCGGCCCGCGCCTGCTCAAGGACGGGCGGCGGCTGTCCTACGAGGCCTTCGACGCCGCCTACGGGGCGGCCCGCCATCCCAGGACGGCCGTGGGCGTCGACGCCCGGCGTCGGGTCGCCTGGCTGGTCACCGTAGACGGACGGCAGCCCGGGTTCAGCGAAGGGGCCAGTCTTGAAGAGCTGACGGACATCTTCTTGTCGCTGGGCGCCGCCGATGCCCTCAACCTCGACGGCGGCGGCTCAACCACCATGGTCGTGGCGACCCCGGAGGGGCCTGTGGTTCTAAATCGGCCCATCCATACCGCCGTGCCCGGGCGTGAACGCCCGACGGCCAATCATCTGGGCGTGCGTGCCCGACCTCGAGCCGATGCGGCGGGACCCTGAGCCCCGCCCGTCGGCCGAGGGACGGGGCCCCCTGTTCCGCGTTCGACGGGCTGCAAGTGTTTCGCAGCGTCGTGTCCGCATGCGACAGGTTTGCGAGTTCCCCGCCCGGTGATGAATCTGACCGGCCGGGCGCAAGAGGGAGTCCGGCGGACGCGGAGAGCCCCCCCGCCGCGCTCCGCCAAACCAGGCTGCGACGGGGCGGAGGTGACATGCAAATGCCCGGACGAATCCTCGCCGTCACGGCCCTCATCGTTACAATTCCCTGTGGCGCGACCGCCGCGCGGGGCCAGGACCGCCCCGCGGTCGCCCCGGCGGCGGAACTGCGACCGCTCCCGCCGCCGGCGCACTACCCCCGCCGGGAGGAGCGGCCCATCCCCCGCCCGCCCATGCCCCCGACCTTCGGCAGCACCGAGCTTCGGCGCTATCCGGGTATCGCCGAGGCGGGCCAGGGGGCGGCCGCGGCCGGCGACAGTTTCTACGCCGTCGTCAACACGCGGATCGGACGCTATGCCAAGGACGATGGACGCAAGCTGGCCGAATGGGTCGGCGATCCGACGCAGGTGGTGCATCTGAACGCCTGCGCCGTCCTTGAGGCAAGGCTGATGTGCGCCCACTCCAACTTCCCGCACGTGCCCATGGTCAGTTCGGTCGAGGTGTTCGATCCGCTGACCCTTGAGCACCTCGACTCCATCAGCCTGGGCGAACAGGCCGGCTCCCTGACGTGGATCGACCGGCACGACGGTGCCTGGTGGGCCGTGTTCGCCCACTATGACGGACGCGGCGGCGAGCCGGGGCGGGACCATCGCTCCACCACGCTCGTGCGTTTCGACGACCAGTGGCGGCGAACCGAGAGCTGGCTGTTCCCGCCGTCGGTGCTGGAGCGGTTCGCGCCGACCTCCAGCTCCGGCGGCGCCTTCGGCGACGAAGGCCTGATCTACGTTAGCGGGCACGACGCGCCGGAGCTCTACGTCCTGCGTCTGCCGAGCTTCGGTTCGGTGCTGGAGCACGTCGCCACAGTCAACGTCAGCTTCGCGGGCCAGGGCTGGGCCTGGGACCGCACCGAGACCCGCATCCTGTGGGGGATCGACCGCGGTGGCCGCCAAGTGGTCCAGACCCGCGTCCTGCCGCTGCCGCTGCCGCCGGAGGACTGAAAACGGCGAACGCCCGCCGGGCGGTCAAGCTCGGCGGGCGTTTTGAAGATGGGGGTGCGCTGCGCTGGTCAGGCGGCCGCGGTCTGGGACCCTTCGGCCGGGTCGCGCAGCACATAACCGCGGCCCCAGACGGTCTCGATATAGTGCTTGCCGCCGGCGGCCGTGGCCAGCTTCTTGCGCAGCTTGCAGATGAAGACATCGATGATCTTCAGCTCGGGCTCGTCCATGCCACCGTAGAGGTGGTTCAGGAACATCTCCTTGGTCAGGGTCGTGCCCTTGCGCAGGGAGAGGAGCTCCAGCATCTGGTACTCCTTGCCGGTCAGGTGCACGCGGTGACTGTTCACCTCGACCGTCTTCGCATCGAGGTTCACCGCGATCTCGCCGGTGGTGATGATGGCCTGGGCGTGGCCCTTGGAGCGGCGGACCACGGCGTGGGTCCGGGCGACCAGCTCGTCCTTGTGGAACGGCTTGGTCAGGTAGTCGTCGGCCCCGCCGCCGAAGGTCTTCACCTTTGTCTCGATCTCGTGGCTGCCCGAGAGGATCATCACCGGCGTGTTGATCTTGCCGACGCGCAGCTGGCGCAAGACTTCCAGGCCGCTCATGTCGGGAAGGTTCAGGTCCAGGAGGATCAGGTCATAGTCGTAGATCTTGCCCAGATCGACGCCCTCCTCGCCCAGATCAGTCGTGTAGACGTTGAAGCCTTCCGACTTCAACATCAGCTCGATGCTCTGCGCGGTGGCGCTGTCGTCTTCGATCAACAGAACGCGCATTCGTGCCCCTCCAGGCGAAGCTTGCCCATGGCTCCGCACGCTCGGCGAACGGTAACCCTGTTCACCAATTAATCAGCCAAAGGCTTATGAGTAGTTAATGACGAATCTAGGGTGATTTGCGAATCGCCGTCCAGACCGAAATCTGATGAGTTGGACGCCGTCCAACTCGGCTCGGATTTCGGTCCAGTTTCAAGCGAGAGCCAGATTCACGGCATCGACGGGATCGCAAAGCGATCCCGGCTCAACCGATCAGGCTCGAGGGGCCGTCAGCGTCAAGGTGCCGATTTCACGCGAGACCCTTACAGGAGCCCGACGCGCGGGCATCCTGCGACCGCAGCTGTCGTGCAAGAGGAATATCTTCCCGATCGTGCGCAGGAGCGACGAGGGAGGACGAGATGGATGGCTCAGCCTACAGGATTCCGGTGCGGGACGAGGACCGTATCCGCGCCGGACTGGTGGTGCAGCTGGTGGCCGTGGCGACGGGCTGGCCGCCCGAGGTGATCCTCGACATTCGCCGGCGCGATCCGGAGGTCTCCCGGGCCCGTCATACCGCCATGTACCTGACCCATGTCGCCTACGGCTGGACGCTGGAGCGAGTCGGCCACGCCTTCGGCCGCAACCGGGTCACGGTCGGCACCGCCTGCCAGCGGGTCGAGGACGAGCGCGACGCGCCGGAGATCGACGCCCGGCTGGAGCGGCTGACCGAGCTGCTGACTGCGGCGCTGAAGACGGCTGACGGGAAGGGCCCGGCGTGATCGCCCGGGCGCGGCGGCTGCTGGCGCGTCCGGGGGCCTGGCTGGTCGCCGAGGGCGACGGCTATGCGCTGCGGATCGGGGGCGATCGCCGGACCCGGCCTCTGCTGCGCCTGGACGAGGCCGGCTTCCGGGCGCTGGTCGAGACCCCGGGGCTGCGCGCCCGGTCCGGTGGCGGCTGGCTGGCGCGCGACGCTGCGGCGACGGCGGCAGGCCCGCCGCCCGGCAGGCCAGGCGTCTCGCCGGGCGAGCGGCTGATCCTGGACGGCGACGGCCGGGTGCGGCGGGCGCGCGCCAATCTGACGCCGACCGCGATCGCCTGGCTGGCCGCGCGGCGTGATCGGCAGGGGCGTCCGCTGCTGGACGCCGCCGAGGCCGCGGCCGGCGAGCGCCTGACCCGCGACGGCGAGATCGCGCGGACGAGCGCCCGGCTGACCTCGCGCTGGGACGCCCTGCCGCGGCGGGGTGCCGGCGGCGGCGCGGACCAGGGCCCAGGCGCAGCGGCCCTCGCGGCGCGCCGGCGCATCGCCGAGGCTCTCCATTCCGTCCCGCCGCTGGAGGCGGCGGTGCTGGTGCGCGTCTGTCTGGAGGGCGATGCCCTGATGGCCGCCGAGGGGCGCCTAGGGTTGCCGCGACGCGAGGGCCGGGCGCGGCTCAGGGCCGGGCTGGTCGCCCTCGCACGTCACTACCGGCTGGCCTGAGGCTCACCCGCGACCGCCGCCGCGGTCTCGCGGATGCGGCCGACCATGCTGTTCAGCCCGTTGGCGCGCTGGGGCGTCAGGACCTGGGGCAAGCCCAGGCGGTCCAGGGCGGCGCGCGCATCGAAGGCCAGGATGTCCGCCGGACTGCGGCCGGAATAGAGCCGCAGGAGCAGGGCGACATTGCCCTTCGACAGGTGGCTGTCGGAGTCGGCCCGGAACACCAGCCGGTCGCCCTCGCGGTGGGAGGCGACCCAGACCTGGGCGGCGCAGCCGCGCACCTTGTTGGCCTCGATCCGGTCCGTTTCAGGCAGGGGTGGCAGCTCGCGCCCCAGCTCGATGACATAGGCGATGCGCTGCTCCCAGTCCTCGAGAAGGTCGAAGTCCTCGACCAGAGCCTCGAGAACCGCCTCGATCTCGCCTGTCCCAGCTTTCCCCGCCCCTGTCATCATGACCGCCAGATAGGCGGGCGGGCGCGCCCGGGCAATGCTACGAACGCTCCACAGGCGCGGGCTGGCCGCCCACAGGCCCTCGTCGCCTCATCCGAGAGTGCGCTCGCCGCGATCCGTTGCGTCCGCTACGATCTAATGATTTGCGCGCTGCCCCCAGAAAGGCCGACTTGGACCCCGTCGCCCAGACCTCGCCGGCTGCGTTGGCCGGGCCGGACATGCCGTCCGAGCCCGCCCTGCCCGTGTGGCATGCGGCCTGGGCGGCGGCCTGCGCCCTGCTGGCGCTGGCGCTGCGGGCGGCGGGGCTGTCGCCGGAACCGGCGGTGACCTACGGCCTGCTGCTCGCCGCCACCCCCGGTGCGGCCGGACTGATCCTGCTGCGGCCGGGGCATGCGGAGGCGCGTCGGCTGCAGATGGTTGTGCTGTGGGGGGCGGCGGCGATCCTGACGGCCGTCCTCACCTGCGGGCTCAGCGGTCCGCTGGCCCCCCTGGCCTTCATGCCGGTGGCGGCTGCCTTGGCGCTGGGCGGCTGGCGGCGGATGCAGCTTGCGGCGGCGGCGTCCGGCGTCGCGGTGCTGGCCGGGCTGATCACGGCCGCCTGGTTCGGGCCACCCGCCCCGGCGGCGGACGTGGCCGCGGCGGCGGGCCTGCTGCTGGCGGTCGCCTTCGCCTGGGGTGCACGCCTTGCCGGCCGGACCCGCGAGCGCCGGCTGCTACAGGCCGAGGCCAGCGCCGAGCGTGTCGAGCGGCTGCTGGCCGGCCAGCCAGGCCTGACCCTGATCGCCAACCCGGCCGGGCGCGTGGCCGCCGCCTATGGCGCGGTACCGCCGGCCTTGTCTTTGGACGCCCTGTTCGAGGGCGGACTGATCGCCGCCGTACACGCTCCCGACCGGCCGGCGGTGCTGTCGGCCATCAGCAAGGCTGTGGGCGGCGGGGTGGGCCAGACTCGCTTCGCGCCGCGGCTGGCGCTGGATCGCCGGCTGATGCTGCTGGTCCGCCCGCTGGCCGAGACCGGGCCGACGCGCCGGCTTGTGCTGCAGCTCTTCGACGACACGGCCCAGTACGCACGCGAGGCGGCGCTGGAGGCGGCGCGCATGGAGGCTGAGGCGGCCGACCAGGGCAAGTCGCGCTTCCTCGCCAACATGTCCCACGAGCTACGCACGCCGCTGAACGCGGTGATCGGCTTTGCCGACATTATGAAGAGTCGCCTGTTCGGGCCGCTCCCGGACCGGTACGGGGAGTACGCTGAACTGATCCACCAGGCCGGCCAGCATCTGCTCGAGCTCATCAACGACGTGCTCGATGTCTCCAAGCTGGCGGCGGCGCGCTACGAGCTGTCGCTGGAAGCCTTCGACGCCCGCGACGTGGTCTCGGCGGCCATGGCCATGGTCCGGGGGCAGGCCGAGGA
This sequence comes from Brevundimonas sp., assembly GCA_027531145.1. GTDB lineage: Bacteria > Pseudomonadota > Alphaproteobacteria > Caulobacterales > Caulobacteraceae > Brevundimonas. The sequence goes on from JAPZRF010000003.1 coordinate 116,647, forward strand.
GAAGGGTCTGACCCTGGCCGGGACGCTGACGGCGGAGCCGCTGCAGATCACCGCTGACCGGCGGGCCCTCAAGCAGATGGCGCTGAACCTGCTGTCCAATGCCATCAAGTTCACGCCGCAGGACGGTTCGGTCACGGTCACGCTCCAGGCGGTCGGGCCCTATCTGGAGCTAATGGTGGCGGACACCGGCGTCGGGATCGCCCCGGAAGATCTGAAGCGGCTGGGACGGCCATTCGAGCAGGCCGGGGAAGCGCGCCAGCGGTCCCAGGGCACCGGTCTCGGCCTGTCGCTTGTCCGGTCGCTGGCGGAACTGCACAAGGGGCGGCTGGTTCTGGACAGTACCCTGGGCGAAGGCACGGTGGCGCTGGTGCGTCTGCCGGTGGTCGATCTTGGCGTCCCGGCGGCCGATCCCGCGCCGGTCAGGCACGAAACGCCCGCGCCCCTCGTGCAATCGTGAAGGCCGCTTGCTAAGGCGCGCCAATGATCCGTCGCCTGCGCCCCGTTCCGTTCGACATCGGCCCCGTCCACTTCGTGGGCCTGGGCGGCATTGGCATGAGCGGCATCGCCGAGATCATGCTCAGGATCGGCTACCAGGTGCAGGGCTCGGACGCCAGGGCCAGCGCCAACACCGAGCGGCTGGAGAAGCTGGGCGCGCGGGTGTTCATCGGCCATGATGCCGCCCATGTCGGCGATGGCGTCTCCGCGGTGGTCTATTCGACCGCGGTCAGGCCGGACAATCCGGAGCTGAGGGTGGCGCGCGAGCGCCGCATCCCGCTGGTGCGCCGGGCCGAAATGCTGGCCGAGCTGATGCGGCTGCAGTTCTCGATCGCCGTCGGCGGCACCCACGGCAAGACCACCACCACCAGCCTGGTCGCCGCCCTGCTCGACGCCGCCGGCTTCGATCCCACGGTGGTCAACGGCGGCATCATCAACGCCTATGGCACCAACGCCAAGGTCGGCGACGGCGACTGGATTGTGGTCGAGGCCGACGAGTCCGACGGCAGCTTCCTTCGCCTGAAGTCGACGGTGGCCATCGTCACCAACATCGACCCCGAGCATCTAGACCACTATGGCGACTTCGACGGGGTACGGCGGGCGTTCGTCGATTTCGTCGAGAACATCCCCTTCTACGGCTTCGCGGCCGTCTGCCTTGACCACCCCGAGGTGCAGCGGCTGGTAGCCCAGATCGACAATCGCCGGCTGGTCACCTACGGGACCAATCCCCAGGCCATGGTGCGGGCCGACAACTGCCGCCTCGATCCGGATGGGGCCCGCTTTGACGTGGTGATCCAGAAGCGGGGCGCGGCTGCGCTCGACGCACCTGACCGGATCGTCGACCTGCACCTGCCGATGGCCGGATCGCATAATGTGTCCAACGCCCTGGCGGCCATCGCCGTGGCGCGTGAGCTGGGCGTCACCGACGAGGCCATTCGCAAGGGACTCGCCGGGTTTGGCGGGGTCAAGCGCCGCTTCACTACCACCGGCCTGGCGCACGGGGTGCGGATCATCGACGACTATGGACACCATCCGGTGGAGATCGCGGCCGTGCTCAAGGCGGCGCGGCAGGTGACACAGGGTGCCGAGGGAGCCGGGCGGGTCATCGCCGTGGTCCAGCCCCATCGCTACACTCGCCTGCGCGACCTGATGGAGGAGTTCTCGACCTGCTTCTCCGACGCGGATGCGGTGATCGTGGCGGATGTCTACGCCGCCGGCGAGCCGCCGATCGAGGGTGTCGACAAGCACGCGCTCGTCGACGGCATCCGTCGCTTCGGGCATCGCAACGTCCAGCCGCTGGAAAACGCCGCCGTCCTGCCGCGCGTGATCCGCGAGGAGGCGAAGGGCGGGGATCTGGTCGTCTGCCTCGGGGCCGGCGACATCACCAGCTGGGCCTACGCCCTGCCGGTGCAGCTGGAGGCGCTGGGGTAGGGTCGGCGTTTGAGCTGCGCACGTCGGGGGGTTGTTCTGCAGCGCAGGGCGTAAGTCCCCGGAGGTGTGGCATGCCGCTCCACATCAAGGACCCGGAGGTTGACCGGCTGGCCGAGCAGCTGGCCGCGCAGCGCCGCACCACGAAGACCGAGGCGGTCAGGCAGGCGCTGCGCCGTGAGATCACGTGTGAGGAAGACCCCTCCGAATTCGTGAAGCGCATCCAGGCCTTCACCGCTGCCCTTGAGGCTCGCGCGCCGCACGAATGCGGCCTGCCGGTGGACAAGGCGTTCATCGACAGCCTCTACGAAGGCGACTGATGTTCGTGGATGCGTCGGCGTTGACGGCCATCCTGAAGGGGGAGCCTGATGCCACGACCTTGCGCAGCGCCTTGGCTTGCATGCCCGCCGCTCAACCTCTCCAATGGCCGTCTGGGAAACCGTTGTCGCCGTCGCCCGCCGCCGCCTGGAGATCGAGGAGGCCGAAGCCGTGGTCGAGGACTTTATGAAGTTGGTGGAGATCGAGGTCCACGCCATTCCGGCGGAGGCTCGCCGGGATGCGGTGATGGCCTTCGCCCGCTTCGGCAAGGGTCGGCATCCGGCGGCCTTGAACTCCGGCGACTGTTTCGCCTACGCCTGCGCCCGTCACGCCCGGGTGCCGATGCTCTACAAGGGCGATGACTTCGCCCTCACCGATATCGAGCCTGCATGACCCTGTCCCTTCCCCCCGTCCGCGGCAAGCTGCTGCGCGACGAGCCGCTGGCCCCCTACACCTGGTTCCGGGTCGGGGGGGCGGCCGAGGCCCTGCTCCTGCCGGCGGACGCGGAGGATCTGGCCGATTTCCTGACGGCGCTGGATCCCGCCGTGCCCGTGACCGTTCTTGGCGTGGGCTCCAACGTCATCGTGCGCGACGGCGGGGTCGAGGGCGTGGTGATCCGCCTGGCCGGCCGGGCCTGGGCACATGTGACGGCCGGGGGCGAGATGATCACCGCCGGGGCCGGGGCGCTGGACGCCATGGTGGCCAAGGTCTCGGCGAAGGCGGGGCTCGCCGGGCTGGAGTTCTACGCCGGGATCCCCGGGACCATCGGCGGGGCCCTGACCATGAACGCCGGTTGCTATGGCTCGGAGACGAAGGACGTGCTGGTCTCGGCCCGGGGCCTGACCCGCGAAGGCGAGCGGGTCGAATACGCCGTGGCCGACTTCGGCTACACCTATCGCCATTCCGATGCGCCGGCCGACATCGTGTGGCTCGAGGCGACCTTCCGCGGGACGCCGGACGCGCCCGAGGCCGTCCAGGCGCGTATCGACGAGATCACCGCCCGGCGCGAGCAGACCCAGCCGATCCGGGAGAAGACCGGCGGCTCGACCTTCAAGAACCCGCCGGGCCATTCGTCGTGGCAACTGGTCGACGAGGCCGGCTGGCGGGGCCGCCCGTTCGCCGTGGACGGCGGCGGGGCGATGTTCAGCGACCTGCATTCCAACTTCATGATCAATCCCGGCGAGGCCACGGCGGCCGATCTGGAGGGGCTGGGGGAGCAGGTGCGCGCCGATGTGCTCGCCCGGACCGGGATCGACCTGCACTGGGAGATCCGACGGATCGGGCGAGCCTGACCGCTTTTCACGAGTCCGGCGCATTGGTAACGACGCAGACCAGCCGGAGCCGCCCATGACCCGCCCCCTCGCCGAGCTTCACGTGGCCGTCCTGATGGGCGGCCTGTCCTCGGAGCGCGAGGTGTCGCTGAGTTCCGGCCGGGAATGCGCTGCGGCGCTGGAGCGGCTCGGTGCCCGGGTGACCCGGGTCGACGCCGGGCGCGATCTGGCCCAGGTGCTGACCGACCTGAAGCCGGACGTGGCGTTCAACGCCCTGCACGGCTCCTGGGGCGAGGACGGCTGCGTCCAGGGCATCCTCGAGACGCTGGGTATTCGCTACACTCACTCGGGCGTGCTGGCTTCGGCCCTGACCCTGGACAAGGACAAGACCAAGACGATCCTGCGGGCGGCCGGGGTCGAGGTGCCGGGCGGCGGCCTGTTCGATCGCCACGAGGTCGCCCGACGCCACGTCATCGCCCCGCCCTACATCGTCAAGCCGAACGCCGAGGGCTCGTCGGTCGGGGTCTATCTGGTGCCGGAGGGCGCCAATGGACCGCAGGTCGAGGTCGGGGCCGCTGACTGGGCCTGGGGCGAGCAGGTGATGGTCGAGCCCTACATCCCGGGCAAGGAACTGGCCGTGGCGGTGGTGGGCGAGGCGGCCGGCCCGCGCGCGCTGACCGTGACCGACATCACGCCGGTGAAGGGTTTCTATGACTATGAGGCCAAGTACGCTCCGGGCGGGTCTGTCCACAGACTTCCCGCGGACATTCCGGCGGCCGTTTTCGAGCGCGCGCTGCGCGCTGCCGAGCAGGCACACCTCGCGCTGGGCTGCCGCGGCGTGACGCGATCGGACTTCCGTTATGACGATGTTAAGGACGTTCTCGTTCTGCTGGAGGTCAACACCCAGCCGGGCATGACACCCACCTCGCTCGTCCCCGAGCAGGCGGAACATGTCGGACTGGGGTTTGAAGACCTGGTTCGGTGGATCGTGGAGGACGCCTCATGCCCGCGGTAGTGCGCGGCGGTCGGCGACGGGGAGCAACAGGCGGACAGGCGCGGCGGGGCGGCGGCCCCCGGAAGACTCCGGCGGTCCCCGGCCAGGTGTCGGCGGTCGGCCGGCTCGACCTGTCCCCGCGCGCCGTCGGTGCCGCCTTCGCGGCGGGCGCCGTGCTGATCCTTGCCGTGTTTCTGGCCACCGGCGGCACCGCGCGCATCGGCGCGGCCGCGAACGAGGCCTTGGACGGTACGCTTGTCGCCGCGGGCTTCGGCCTGAAGCGCGTCTACATCGAGGGGGCCTCGCCCGAGGCCGAGGCGGCCATCCAGCAGGCGCTGCAACTGTCGGCCGGCCAGCCGATCACCCGCATCGATCTGGAAGCCGTGCGCCAGCAGGCGGAGTCCGTCGGCTGGGTCGAGTCGGCGCGCGTGGTGCGCCTGCTGCCCGACACCCTCATCGTCGATGTGCGCGAGCATGACCGGCTGGCGATCTGGCAGGACGGACGCCAGGCCTGGGTCCTCGACGCCGGTGGACAGATCATCCCGGGGGTCGACGCCCGCCGCCATCCCGACCTGCCGCTGGTTGTGGGGACCGGTGCCGCCGAGGCGGCTCCGGCGATCCTGCCGCTGATCCGTCAGCGGCCCCGGCTGGCCTCGCGGCTTGAGGCCCTGATCCGGGTCGATGAGCGCCGCTGGGACCTGCGCCTCAAGGACGGCTCCACCATCCTGCTGCCGGCCTCGGACGAGGAGGCGGCGCTGATCCAGCTCGACGCCATGGACCAGCGCGAGCGGCTGCTCGACCTCGGCTTCTCGCGGGTCGACCTGCGCACGCCCGAGGCCGTGGCCCTGCGCGCCGGAGGGGCGGCATGAGCCGTCGCGCCGATGCCCGCCCCGCCGCCGATCCGCGCGCGCCGGTCGTGGCGGCCCTCGACCTGGGGGCCTCCAAGGTCGCCTGTTTCATCATGAAGCCCGAGGGCGTGCGCCACGTCGACCGCACCATCCGGGTGGCCGGGGCCGGCCACGTGCAGTCGCGCGGCGTCAAGGGCGGGGCCATCGTCAACATGGACGAGGCGGCCCGGGCCATCGGCCAGGCCGTGGAGCGCGCCGAGCGCGCCGCCGGTGCCCCGGTCTCGGGGGTGGTCGTCTCCACCGCCATCGGCCAGATGGCAAGCCACCGTGTGCGGGCGAAGGTGTCGCTAGGAGCCCAGCCGGTGTCCGACGGCGACCTGGCGCGGGCCATCGGCATGGCCCTGGCCGAGATCCGCCTGCCCAACCGCCGCCCCATCCACGTCCTGCCGGTCGCCTGGTCGGTCGACGGGGCCCGCGGCGTCCGCGATCCGCGCAACATGCGCGGCGGCGCGCTGGGCCTGGATCTCGTGGTCGTGTCCATGGCCGAGGGGGCGTTCCAGACCCTGAGTCATGCGCTGGAGCTGGCCCATCTTGACCTGCAGGGCGTGGTGGCCGCGCCGGTCGCCGCCTCGCTGGCGGCGCTGGAGGACGACGAGACCGATCTCGGCTGCGTCTGCATCGACATGGGCGGCGGCTCGACCAGCGCGGCGGTGTGGGCCGGCGGCTCGCTGCTGCACATCGAGAGTGTCAATGTCGGCGGCGAGCATGTCACCTCGGACATCGCCCGGGGCCTGTCGACCTCACGCGCCGGGGCCGAGCGGCTCAAGACCCTGCACGGCTCGGCCATGGCCTCGGCCAATGAGGACCGCGAGATGCTGGAGGCCCCGCCGCGCGGCGAGGAGCCCGGTGCCGGACCGGTGGTGGTGCCGCGCGCCATGCTCAAGACGGTGATCGCGCCCCGGGTCGAGGAGACGCTGGAGCTGCTGCGTGACCGGCTGCGCCAGTCGGGTGCCGGGCTGGAGCCGGGAGCGGGGATCGTGCTGACCGGCGGGGCGAGTCAACTGAACGGGGTGCGGGAGCTCGCGGTCCGCGTGTTCGACCGGCCCGTGCGTCTCGGCCGGCCGCAGCGGGCCCCGCACCTGGCCGACGCCGCCGCCGGGCCGGCCTTCTGCACCGCCGCCGGCGTGCTGCTGCGCGCCGCCTATGGCCCGCGCGAGGCGGTCTCCGCCCTCAAGCTGATGTCGCGTCAGCTGACCGCGCCCCAGCCGGCGGACTCTCGCGGCCTGATTTCGCGCTGCGCCGGCTGGCTGCGCGAGAACCTGTGAAAAACATTGTGTCAACGCAGCGAAACCGTCGCATTCCGGCCGACTCGTCTTAGGTCGTAACCTTCCCTTAACGCCAACCGGGCTCTCTTAAAGGGCTCATAACCATCGCGATTCGGCGGGGATCGCGACGGGGTTGTCAGAGCAGGGTCGGCAAGGTCGGAAACGTAGAATGTCTCTTTCGCTGGTGCGTCCGCAAACCACGGAACTGAAGCCCCGGATCGTCGTGTTCGGCGTCGGCGGCGCCGGCGGCAACGCCGTCAACAACATGATCGACGCCGGGCTCGAGGGCGTCGAGTTCGTCGTGGCCAACACCGACGCCCAGCACCTCAGCTTTGCCAAGACCGACCGCCGTATCCAGCTGGGCGAGACCATCACCCAGGGCCTCGGTGCCGGTGCCCACCCCGAGGTCGGCATGAACGCCGCCGAGGAGTCGGCTGACGAGATCAATGCGCACCTTGAGGGCGCGCACATGGTGTTCATCACCGCCGGCATGGGCGGCGGCACCGGCACCGGCGCGGCCCCGATCATCGCCAAGTGCGCCCGCGATCGCGGCATCCTGACCGTCGGCGTCGTCACCAAGCCCTTCACCTTCGAGGGCCGTCACCGTATGCGCCTGGCCGAGGCCGGCATCGCCGAGCTGCAGCGCTACGTCGACACCCTGATCGTCATTCCGAACCAGAACCTGTTCCGCGTCGCCAACGAGCGCACTACCTTCGCTGACGCCTTCGGCATGGCCGACCAGGTCCTGCACTCGGGCGTGCGCTCGATCACCGACCTGATGATCCTGCCGGGCCTGATCAACCTCGACTTCGCCGACGTGCGCGCGGTCATGTCCGAGATGGGCAAGGCCATGATGGGCACTGGCGAGGCGGCCGGCGAGGACCGCGCCCTGCTGGCGGCCCAGAACGCCATCGCCAACCCGCTGCTGGACGAGACCTCTCTGAAGGGTGCCAAGGCGGTACTGGTCAACATCACCGGCGGCCTCGACATGACCCTACTCGAGGTCGACGAGGCCGCCAACGCCATCAGCGCGGAAGTTGACGGCGACGCCAACATCATCTTCGGGGCCGCCTTCGACCCGACCCTCGACGGCAAGATCCGCGTCTCGGTGGTCGCCACCGGCATGGACCAGGAGATGCAGGTGGCGACCACCGAGACGCCGGCCGGCCGCTTCACCCCCGCCCGCGGGCCCGCCGCTCCGGCCCCGACCCCCGCGCCGGCCCCGCGCCCCGCCGAGCCGGTGACCCCGACCTTCGCCGCGCGTCGCGTCGAGCCGACCCCGCCGCCGCCGGTGCGTCCGGAGCCGGTGATTCATGCCGCCGAGCCGGCCCCGCGCGCGCTGGAGCCGATCGTCGATCCGTGGGTCGAGGCCTATGATGCCGGCATGGTCGCGCCGACCCCTGCTGCCCCTGCGCCCGAGGACTTCGCCCCGGCCCCTGTGCGGGCTTCCACGCCGCTCAAGGTGGAGCAGGGCGACCTGTATCTGGACCGCGGCGTGGCGGCGGAGACCTCCGAGTCCGAGGACCGCGGCGATCACCGCAAGAACGGCTGGAGCCTGTTCGGCCGCGGCCGTCGTCAGGCCGCCCCGGCCCCGGAACCGACCTACACTCCCCCGCCCAGCCGCGCCGCGGCCGCCCCTCGGGGCCCGGCTGCCGCCCAGCCGGCCTATGACATGGCCCCCGAGGCTGAAGACGACGACCTCGAGATTCCCTCATTCCTGCGTCGTCTGGCCAATTGACCGGCCGCTGATCTGACGGACCGCTCCGGTGCCCGCTCCGGAGCGCTCTGCATCTCAGGGCTTGGCGCCTGCGAAACATTTCGAAACTCGAGTTGGGTTTACCCTTCTCAACACCCTGTTTACCTCGGCAGCGAGGCGGTCCGTCGGAGCGGCGGGTCGACAGGATGAGAGACCGCGTGGCGCAAGTCCCCCACGATCACCACCAGCGGACCCTGGTCGCTCCGGCGATCTGCGCCGGCGTGGGCGTCCACTCCGGCCGTCGGGTGCGGCTGGCAGTGCGGCCGGCAGCCTCCGGGACCGGCATCGTGTTCGTGCGCACCGACATCACCGATCGCGACAACCGCATTCCGGTGACGGGCGACGCCGTCGTCGAGGCGCGGCTCAACACCATGATCCGAAACAGCTCCGGCGTGGAGCTGTCGACCATCGAGCATCTGATGGCAGCCCTGTGCGCGCTGGGTGTGGCCAATGCAGTGATCGACGTCGACGGACCGGAGCTACCGATCCTCGACGGGTCGGCCCTGCCGTTCGTGCAGCTGCTCGACCGCGCCGGGTTCCGCCGTCAGGAGGCCCCGGTCCGCTACATCGAGATCCTCGAGCCGGTCCGGGTCGAGGAGGGCGACAAGTCCGCTGTCCTGCTGCCCTGCGACCGCTACGAGATGCGCTTCGAGATCGATTTCCCGACCGCCGTGATCGGCCGTCAGGTGATCGACTTCTCCGTCGACGAGCGCACCTTCCGCGACGAGATCATGGCCGCCCGCACCTTCGGCTTCGCCCATGAGGTCGAGGCCCTGCGCGAGGCTGGCCTCGCCCGCGGCGGCAGCCTCGAGAACGCCGTGGTCATCGACGGCGAGCGTATCCTAAACCCTGGCGGCCTGCGCATGGAGCGCGAGTTCGTGCGGCACAAGGCGCTGGACGCCATCGGCGACCTCTACGTGCTGGGCGCGCCCCTGATCGGCCGCTACGAGGGCGTCAAGGCAGGTCATGCTGTGAACAACAAGCTGGTCCGCGCCCTACTGGCCAGTCCGCAGGCCTGGCGCGAGACCGTGCGCACCCCGGATTACGCCCTCGCGGGCTGAGCGCGCTCCGGCTTTCGTGGCGACCCCGTGAGGGGTTCATCACAACGAACACAACGAAAGACACAGAGGTCACAGCGGCGAGGCATAGCTGCGCCGGAGGCGGCTTCGTCCGCAAACCGTCGAAGGGCATGCGCTTCGCGCGCCGATACCCGGACCCCGTCGTGTTCGCTGTGACTTCGTTGTGACCGCTGTGATCCCTTGATGGAGGGGGCCGAGGCATCCGCGTGCGGATATCCCCCCTCCACCGCCTTCGGCGGTCCCCCTCCCCCTGCGGGGGAGGAATAGAGGCCGTCACGCGATGCAGATCGCGCTCATCAGGCGGCCGAAGTCGGGTTCGCCGCGCTGGAAGGCGCGTCGGTTGGAATAGAAGCGGACCTCGTCGGCGCAGGTGTCGTGGCCGGTCCAGGCGGCCGCGCCGACGCCCGCCGTCTCCAGCCGCCACAGGACGAAGCCGGGCAGGTCGAACAACCGCTTGTCCGCTGTGGCCCCGGGGCGAAAGAAGCGCGTCGCCGTCCCGTGCCGCGCCGTGAAGCGCGCCTCGAAGTCGGCCCCCACCTCATAGCTGTCCGGGCCGATGCAGGGGCCGACCACGGCGACCATGCGCGACGGGCGTGCACCGAGGTCCGTCAGGGCCTTGACGGCGCTGGTGGTAACGTCCTGCAGCGCGCCCTTCCAGCCGGCGTGGACGGCGGCGACGAACGGACCCTGGGCATCACAGAGCAGCACCGGGGCGCAGTCGGCGGTCAGTACGCCGCAAACCAGACCGGGCGTCGCCGAGGCGACCGCGTCGCCCTCGGGCCGCTCGCCCCGCCAAGGCCGGTCCGCGGTGCGGGTGATGTCCGAGTGGGTCTGGTAGCAGGTGGCCAGATCGTCCGTGCGGCGGCCGAACCACGCCGCCACACGGCGGCGGTTCTCGGTCACGGCCGCCGGGTCATCGCTGGAGCCGACGCCGACGTTGAGCCCGGCGTAAAGGCCCTCCGACACCCCGCCCGCCCGGGTGAAGAAGCCGTGGCGCACGCCGGGGATGTTCAGCAGGGGGCAGGTGATGGGGGAGAGGGCAGCCGTGTCGGTCATGTCTCGAAACCCGGCAGGGGGAGGCTGCGGGGCGAGAAGACCGCGCAGGCCTTGAACAATTCGCCCATCTGCTCCGGAGCGGTCAGACGCGCCAGCTGGCGATCAACCACGGCGGCCGCCTCCGGTCGCGCCGCCCTTAGCCGGTCTGCGCGGATCTCTATACCCAGCGCGCGCAGGAAGTCGCCCTGGCCGAGGCAGCCTGTGACGTCGGCCCCGGCCCGGACGGCGGCCTCCAGCACGGTCGGGAAGTCTGCCCATTGGGTCAGGTCGGCCTCGCCGGGCCCTTCCAGCGGATCGACCTTGCGGTGGCGAACGAGCGCCTGGAGGGTGTCGCCGGCCTCCGGGCGGGCCCGGCCGTAGTCGATCAGCAGGGCCGCGCCCCCGGCGCGGGCGACCAGGTCGCCGAGATCGCGCCCGAAGGCCGCCTGCAGGTCGGACACCTCCAGCACCTGGCCCTCGCCGACCTCGGCCGTCGTCTCCACCAGACCGCCGGTCGGGGCCGAGAGACCGAAGGTCAACTCGCCGGCCTCCGTCAGGCCGACGCGCCGCTCGGCCCAGCCGCCCGCGGTCTTCACGAACTGGCGCGCGGGCAGGCAGTCCAGCACCTCATTGGCGACCAGCAGCACCGGGGCGTCGGCGGGCAAGGCGGCGAGGGTCTCGACCCAGCGCGGCTCCAGCGGGCTTTCGGCGAGACGCCGGGCCTGAACGGCGCGCAGGGGGCGGCTGGGCTCGATCAGCACCAGCTCGGCCGCGTCGAGGAAGCCGCGCGCCGCCCGGGCCGCGCGCAGCAGATCGAGCATCAGCGTGCCGTCGCCGGGTCCGACCTCGACCAGCCGGAACCGGTCCGGCGCACCGAGCCCGCGCCAGACCTCGGCCATCCAGAGGCCGATCAGCTCGCCGAACATCTGGCTGACCAGCGGGGCGGTGATGAAGTCGCCCTCGGCCCCCAGCCGCGGCCGGGTGGCATAGTAGCCGTCCTGCGGATCGTGCAGGCAGCGCACCACATAATCGGCAACCGACAGGGGGCCGGTCAGCGCGATCTCACGCGCCAGCCGGGCCTTCAGGCTCACGCCGCGACCGGCGGCCGGCTGCGGGCGCGCAGGATCAGCCACAGGCCGGCGAGGATCATGGGCAGGGAGAGCAGCATCCCCATGGTGACAATCCCCTGCAGAGCCTCCGGCATGTGTGCATCCGGCTCGCGCACCGTCTCCATCAGGGCGCGGCTGAGGCCGTAGCCGAGCAGGAACAGGCCGGTAACATAGCCGGGCTTGGTCAGCAGCCTGAGCTTCCACACCGCGAGGCCCAGCAGCACGAACAGGGCGAGCCCCTCAAGACCGGCCTCATAGAGCTGGCTCGGGTGGCGCGGAACATCGCCGGCTGGACAAATGCCGTAGGTCCGCAGGATCCGCTCGTTGCAGAAGCGGATGGCCCAGGGCACGTCGGTGACCCGGCCCCAGAGCTCGCCGTTCACGAAGTTGGCGATGCGGCCGAAGAACAGGCCGATGGGGACCACCGGGGCCAGCAGATCCGCCAGGGACAGCAGTCGCGCCCGATGCTTGCGGGCGAACCACCATACCGCCAGGGCCACGCCGAGGAAGCCGCCGTGGAAGGCCATACCGCCGGTCCATAACTGGAGCAACTCCAGGCGCTCGCCGAGGCTTTGGCCGGTGAAGACCTGCAGAAGCAGCGACGGCTGGTAAAACAGGGCAAAGCCGAGCCGGCCGCCGAGGATGATGCCCAGCGTCACCCACAATACCAGATCGTCGAGCTGGGGCAGGGTGATGGGCGGGCGGGCTGGGGCCCAGACGCGCTCCGCGCGCAGCAGCCGCGCCGCGTACCACCAGCCCAGCAGGATGCCCGCGACATAGGCCAGGGCGTACCAGCGCAGGGGCAGGGGTCCGATGTGGATCAGCACCGGATCGAACTCGGGAAAGGGCACGCAGCCTCCGTCGCGCTTGAGCCTTGTTGCGCCTTTAGCAACTCCCGCCGGCGGCGTCGCCTGCCCAATTGTCTTGACGGATGTCAGCGGCACCGCTTGAGCGCCGCGACGAACCGGAGCATCGACATTAGGCAACTGTTCACCATCTTCACCGGACCCTGACGACACTGCCATCGTCGCGAGTCGGAGCCCGCCCCATGCAGACCCGCAATCCCCTGCTCGACGAGTTCGCCCGCCTGACCACAGGTGCCATGGGCCTGGCCCAGGCCGCGGGCGAGGAGGCGAAAGCGGCCTTTCGCGCCCAGGGCGACCGGTTCGTGGCCGAGATGGACCTGGTCCGGCGCGATGAGTTCGACGTCCTGAAGGCCGAAGTGGCTGCCCTGCGCGCCGAGTTGGCGACGCTGAAGTCCGGGCCCGCAAAGAAGCCTCAAAAGGGAACGTCCACAGGCGCGGTTCCCTCCGGGGACGCAGCCGGTTGAGCCGAAGCCGGCAACCCGCCTAGGCTCACTCCAGTGGTCGCGACTCGCGCCCGGAAAGGTATCCATGGACGCTCCGAGACCCGATGAGGTCGAGACTCCCTACGACCCGCTCGACGTGGTCGAACACGTCCTGACCGCCGAGAATCTGCCGTTCGACCGAAATGACGACGGCGATCTGGCTTTTGCCCTGGCGGGCGACTGGAAGGACTATGAGCTGTGGTTCGCCTGGCGACCCGAGGGTGACTGCCTGCAGGTGTCCTGCGCGCTGGACCTGCGGGCACCCAAGTCGCGCCGGGGTCAGGCCCACGAACTGGTCTCGCTGGTCAACCAGCGCAACTGGCTGGGGCACTTCGAGGTGATGAGCGAGGACGGCGAGATCGTCTATCGCCACGCCCTGGCCCTGCCGCTGGGCGAGCATCCGACCCTGGCCCAGGCCGCCTCGATGATCGATGCGGCGGTGCATGCGGCGGACAAGTTCTATCCGGCGTTCGATTTCCTCGTTCGCGGGGCCCGGCGGGCGCAGGATGCGCTCGACGCCTGCATGTTCGAGACCGTCGGCTCGGCCTGATGGCCGCCGACGTCCTGCTGCTGGGCTGCGGCCGGCTCGGCTCGGCCATCGTTGAAGGCTGGCTGCTGACCGGGTCCCTGGCCCCGGACAGGATGTTGATCGCCACTCCCTCGTCCAAGCCTGCCGCCGAGGCGGCCCGCGCCTGCGGCGCGCGCGTGACGGCCAGCCCAGACGGGATCGCCGGAATGTCCGCCGTGGTGCTGGCGGTCAAGCCGGGACTGTGGCGTCAGGCTCTCGCACCCTGGCTCCCGGCCCTGGTCCCGGACGCGGTAGTGCTCAGCGTCATGGCCGGCGTGGCGGGGGCGGACATCGCCGCCGCAGTCGCGGCGCGGCCGGTTGCCCGGCTGATGCCCACCACGGCGGTGGCGCAGGGCCAGGGCGTCGCCGCCCTGTGGAGCGACGGCCCGGCGGCCGAGGCCGCAGCCCGGACCCTGTTCGGCGCTCTCGCGGATCTCGTGCCGCTGGCGGACGAGACGCTGTTCCACGCCGCCACCGCGGTGTCGGGCTGCGCCCCGGCCTTCATCCATGCGCTGGTCGAGGCCCTGGCAGAGGCAGGCACGGCCGAGGGGCTGGAGCCGGATGCAGCAGAGCGGCTGGCGCGGGGTGCCCTGCGCTCGGCCGCCGCCGGCGCGGCGACTGGTGCCTCGCTGGCCGAGCTGATCGATCGCGTCGCCTCGCCGGGCGGGGCCACCCGCGCCGGGCTGGACGCCCTTCGGCACGGCGGCCTTGATCTGCTGGCGACGGCTACTGTCGCCGCCGCCATGCGCCGCTCACGCGAGCTCGGCTAGGCCTCAGTCGCGCCCGTCGCCCAGGCGCCGGGCGAAGCGGTCGATGGCTCGGTCGGCGTCGTCCCAGGTCCCGAAGCCCCGCACATCGGCAAGGTTCGACGAGTACCAGTCATAGCTGACCGGGCGGGTCGTGCCGTCGGCGGTGGTCACCTCGCCCTCGATGCGCGCGCCGCCGATGCTCACGCTTCGGAAGGCATCGAGGCCGGGCCGGCTGGCGACCTGCTCGAAGGTGGGGCGGTTGGGCCGGGCATCGACCAGTACCAACCGGGCTTCCACCACATCGCCGTCATCCCCCGAAAGGGCCTGTTCGACCTCGCGCTGGAGCCGGCCGGTCAGGCGGTCGAGATCGCGCTGGCCGATGTCGTCCGCGCGGGACTGTAGTTCGGGGCCGATCGCCACGGCCACGCGGGGCACCGGGCCATCCGGCACCTGCCGCCGGGCGTCGCCGGCGGCGGCGGTGCCCGCCGCCAGCAGGCCGGCGGAGAGAAGGGAAACGACGGTCAGAGATCGCATTTGACGACTCCACGGTTGCAAGCCCCCTTGCCCTATCAAGATGGCCCCGAAACGCGGATTCCGCCAGAGGGGGCTGTCGTTCAGCCCGGCAGGCGCAGCACGGCGCGCAAACCGCCCAGGTCGCTGTCTTCCAGCAGCGCCTCGCCGCCGTGACTGCGCGCCGCGTCACGGGCGATGGCGAGGCCCAGACCCACGCCCTTGCGGTTTTGATTGCGCGCCTCGTCCAGCCGCGAGAAGGGGCGGAACGCCTCCTCGCGCAGCGCTTCGGGGATGCCTGGCCCGTCGTCCTCGACCGCCAGCTCGACCTCGCCGGAGGGCAGGGTGCGGGCGGACAGCCGCACGACCCGGCCATGAGACGCCGCATTGTCGGCGAGGTTGCCCAGCGCCCGCTTCATGGCCAGCGGGCGCACCATCAGGGTCAGGTCGTCAGGAGCCACGACCTCGACCTCGGCCCCGGCCCGGCGCGCGTCCTCGGCGGCCGGAGCCAGCAACTCGGCAGCGCGGCGCGGCTCGGCCGCCTCGCCGGCCTCGCCGCGGGCGAAGGCGAGGTACTCGTCGATCATGTGCTCCATCTCGTCGAGATCGCGCTGCATGGCGGCGGTGCGTTTCGTCGGCTCGGACAGGGCCAGCTCCAGCCGCAACCGGGTCAGGGGCGTGCGCAGGTCATGGCTGACCGAGGCCAGCAGGGCAGTGCGCTGCTCGATGTAGCGCTGGATGCGCTGGCGCATGTCGATGAAGGCCAGGGCCGCCGCCCGCACCTCTCGCGCCCCGTGCGGCTTGAAGCGCGGACTTTCGCCACGGCCGAAGGACTCTGCCGCGTCGGCGAGGCGCTCGATCGCCCGCACCTGATTACGGATGAACAGGATGGCGACGGACATCAGCAGTACCGTCGCAAGGAACAGCCACAGGACGAAGATGTGGGCCTGGGTGGCCACGGCGCGCTCCCGCGGCGCGATGACTCGCAGCACGCCCTGGGGCAGCTGCAGCTGGACATCGACATAGGCCGGGTAGCGGGTGGTATCGAACCAGTAGGCTTGGTCCAGCCGCTCGCGCAGGGCGGCGTCCAGGGTGCGGTCGATCGCGCCGATTACCCCCCGGCGCCGGTCGCTGGGCAGGACGTCCCCCTCGCGGAAGGCGATCGACAGCTGCATCGACCGCTCGGCCCGGGCCGCGATCAGGGCCAGGTTCTCCGGCGTCGGATCGTCCAGATAGGACTCCGCCGCCCAGGCGATGTCGCCCGCCAGGCCGTCCGACAGTCGCGCGGTCACGGTCTGCCAGTGGGCGTCGAAGAAAGCCCAAGTCACCGCCACCTGCATCAGCAGCACAGGCAGCACGATGATCAGGAGCGACCGGCCCCAGAGGCTGGTCGGCAACCGCCGCTTGAGGAAGCGACCCCACAGGGCGGGGGGTGGGAGTCTCATCGCGCCTCCCCCGGCGAGCGCAGCGGAACGGGGCAGGCGACCTTCATCATGAATCCGGGGCCAGCATGTAGCCGACCCCGCGCACGGTCTGCAGATAGCGGGGATTCTTCGGATCGACCTCCAGCTTGCGGCGCAGGCGGGTCACCTGCACGTCAACGGCCCGGCCGGTGATGTCGGCGGTGTCCGGCGACAGGGTGATGCGCTCGACCGGGGCGTGGGCGTTCAGCGCCAGTGTCTTGAGCAGCTGCGCTTCGGCCTCGGTCAGGCGCAGGGGCGCGCCGTCGCGGGTCAGCTCCAGCCGTTCCATGTCGAAGCTGACCGGCCCGAGCCGAATCTCGCGCGGGGCGACCGGCTTGATCCCGGCCCGCCGCAGGATGGCGTCGATGCGCAGGGCCAGCTCGCGCGGGTCGAACGGCTTGGACATGTAGTCGTCGGCCCCGACCTCCAGCCCGCGGATGCGGTCGTCGGGTTCGCCCCGGGCGGTCAGCAGCAGTACCGGCGTGTTCGACAGTCGCGCCTTCGAGCGCACCCAGCCGGTCAGGGACAGCCCGTCCTCGCCGGGCATCATGATGTCGAGCACCACGAGGTCGAACTCGATCAGCTCCAGCAGCCGCCGCGCTGCCGAGGCGTGCGCCGCCCCGGTCACGCGATAGCCCTCCCGCGCCATGTACTCCTTGAGCAGCTCGCGGATGCGATCGTCATCGTCGACGATCAGCAGGTGACGCCCGACACCGGGCCCCGCGACGGGCCCGGAGCGGCCCCAGCGGACATCGCTCATCGGACAGACTCCGGAGTCGCGCCGTTGACCTGGCGCGCCGGGACGGGTCTAAAGCGATCGGCTCTTGAGGAGATGTTGTTCAATGGCTCTCGTTCCCTTCGACGATCGCGACGGCTGGATCTGGGTTGATGGAGATTTCGTGCCCTGGCGGGCGGCGAAGACGCACATTCTGACCCACGCCCTTCACTACGGCTCGTCGGTGTTCGAGGGCGAGCGTATGTATGCCGGCGAAATCTTCAAGCTGACGGAGCATTCCGAACGCCTGAAGGCCTCGGCCAATCTGCTGGAATTCGACCTGCCCTATTCGGTCGGGGAGATCGACCAGGCCTGTCTCGAGACCTGCCGGCGCATGGGGCTGGACGACTGCTACGTCCGCCCGATCGCCTTTCGCGGCCCCGAGGCCCTGGCCGTCTCGGCCATTCACAACAAGACCCATGTGGCCATCGCCGTGTGGGACTGGCCGAGCTATTTCGACCCGGAGACCAAGAGGAAGGGCATCCGGCTGGAGTGGGCGAAGTGGCGCCGCCCGGATCCGATGACCGCGCCGTCGGCCTCCAAGGCCGCAGGCCTTTACATGATCTGCACCATGTCCAAGACCGCCGCCGAGAAGCGCGGCTTCGCCGACGCCATGATGCTGGACTGGCGCGGCTATGTGGCCGAGGCCACCGGTGCCAACGTCTTCTTCGTTCAGGACGGTGTGATCCACACCCCCCCGACCGACGCCATCCTCGACGGCATCACCCGCCGCACCGTGATCGGCCTGGCTAAGGCGAAGGGAATCGAGGTGATCGTGCGCCACATCCGCCCGGAGGAGCTGTCGACCTTTTCCGAGTGCTTCCTGACCGGTACCGCCGCCGAGGTCACCCCGGTGGCCCAGGTGGGCGAGTACAGCTTCACTCCGGGCGACCTCAGCCTCGGGCTGATGCAGGACTACGGCCGGCTGGTGCGCCGCCAAGGCTGACGACGCTTACCAGCGAAGGGCGAAGTGGCCGGCGAGGGCTCCGATCGCGCCGGCACCGGCGACACCGAGCGTGTACCAGACCGCGACGAAGCTGGCGGTCTGCTCGGGGCAGTGCAGACTGTAGGCGGTGGCGGCGATCCCGCCTGTCAGGACCCCCACCGCGGCCCCCATGATGGCAGGTCGGGTCGGGGCGAAGCGGCGGGCACCGGCGAAGATTGCCGGACCGGTCACGATCGCGACACCGACAATGAGTAGTGGGCATTGGCTCCAGCTCTGGCCCAGCAGGGCCTCGAGCCTCCCGCCGGCAAGGGCCGCCTGCTCCAGCCCGGCCGCTACAGCGGCGACCACGACGACGCCCGCCAGGGTGGCCGCGGCGAGGCCGCCCGCTGCGCCGGGCCGGCCCAGCCTGTCTGTCAGCCACAGGGCCGCGCCCGCCAGGGCAAGCGTATAGGCGGCCTTAAGCCAGAAGGTCGGGCCCCATATCGCCTGGGTCAGGTCCGGTCGCGGGCCGAGCACGATCCAGACCACCATGACGGCGATCACCGCGCCGGCGAGCAGCGGCAAGATGGGCGCACGCACAGGACGCACCGGCCTGATCTCCCCCGCCAGAGCCTCGACAAGATCCTCAGTCCGCATCGCGCTGCGCCTTCTCCGAGAGGGTCTTCAGGCCGCGGTGCACACTGACCTTGGCGGCCCCTTCCGTCACCCCCTGCCGCTCGGCCGCCTCGGCCATGGAGTAGCCGGCCAGTCTCGTGTCCTCGATCAGCCGTCGTTGCCGCAAGGGCAGGCGCGCCAGCAGGCGGGAAAGATCGCGTCGTATGGCTCCGCTCTCCACCGTCGAGGGACCGGCGATTCTCTCGGCGTCGTCCAGCACAGTGGTCGGCCGGCGGCCCTGGCGGCGCAGGTGATCGATCATCTTGTAGCGCGCCACGGCGTAACACCACGGCCCGAAAGCCTGGCTCCGGTCAAACGTCGCGCGCTTGGCGTGGATGGCCAGAAGCGTGTCCTGCACCACATCCTCGATATCCGCATGGCCAGCGCCCATGCGCTTGCGAAAAAAGTCCTGCAGCGGTCGGCGTATGGCGAGCAGAAGTGCACGCCAAGCCTCGGCGTCACCATCCAGGCCCCGGAGCATCAGGCGTTTCAGCTCGGCTTCCTGCTCGACCACTTCGCTCTCCATACGAATGGACCGGAGCCGAGGTTACATGCCGGCCGAGCGCTTGTCGCCACGCCGCATTTCTCCCTGCGCCACTGTAACCGGCCGGTGGGGTCCGCCGAACTCCCTCCTGTCCGGCCATTCCGACCGGAAGGAACCACGGAGACTCCCCCATGAACCGCCTGATCCTCGCCGCCAGCGCCCTGGCCGCCGCCGGTGTCGCCGTCGGCACCGCTGCCGCCCAGTCGGGCCAGCAGGGCACAGCCCCGCAACCCGCTCAGGAAAGGGAGCGCTGCTTCGGCGTCTCGCGCGCCGGCCAGAACGACTGTGCTGCCGGCCCCGGCACCTCCTGTGCCGGTACCTCGACCCGTGACTGGCAGGGCAATGCCTGGAAGTATGTCCCCAAGGGCACCTGTACCACCATGCAGACTCCGCGCGGTCCGGGGTCGCTGACCCCGATCGCCAATCGCTGACGCCGGTTCCGCGACCATGTCCCTCTCGCCGACCGCCCCGATCGAGCCCGCCGCTGGCCTGGGCCTCAAGCCCTTGCACTATGCGGCGGCGCTCGCCTGTCCGGCGGTCGGCGAGCAGGCCGGCCTGTGGTTCGAGGTTCACCCCGAGAACTACATGGTCGAGGGTGGGCCGCGGCTGGCCTGGCTGGCCGCGATCCGCGAGCACCTCCCTCTCTCGCTGCACGGCGTCGGCTTGTCGCTGGCCGGGGACGAGCGGCCCGACGCGCTTCACCTGAAGCGCTTCCGTGCCCTGATCGACCGCTTCGAGCCGTTCGTGGTGTCGGAGCACCTCGCCTGGTCACGCCGCGGCGGAGTTTATCATCCGGACCTGCTCCCCGTGCCGCGCACGGACGAGACACTCGACCTGATGGCACGCAACCTCGATATCGCCCAGCAGGCGCTGGGCCGGAGGCTGCTGATCGAGAACCCGACCCACTATCTGCGCACCCTGCCGCATGCCTGGGGCGAGGTGGACTTTCTGGTGGAGCTGGCGCGACGTACCGGCTGCGGCCTGCTGGTCGACGTGAACAATGTCCATGCGGGGGCGGTGAACACCGGCTTTGACCCGGTCGCCTGGCTGGATCGCGTGCCCGGCGAGCTGGTTGGGGAGGTCCACCTGGCCGGAACCCGGCCGGACCCGGAACTGGGCGAGACCCTGCTGATCGACAGTCACGACACCCCGGTGAACGAGGCGGTGTGGGACCTTTACGCCCGCCTGATCGCCCGCATCGGGCCGCGCCCGACCCTGATCGAGCGCGACGGCGATGTGCCCGCGTTCGAGGTGATGCTGGCTGAGCAGGCGCGCGCCGCACGCGTGCTGGCCGGCGAGGGACGGATGGCCGCATGACCGCCTTTCACGACGACTTCAGCCGAGCCCTCGCCGGCGATCCGGCGGCCATGGCCGTGCGGCTCGGCCACGATCCGCACGCCCTGACGGCGCTCAGGGTCTATCGCAACGCCAGCCTCAAGGGCCGTGTCGATGCCCTGGCCGCCAACTACCCGACGGTGGTGCAGCTGGTCGGCGACGACTGGTTCCACGCCGCGGCGCTGACCTTTCTGGAGGGCCAGCCCGGTGATGATCCGGTGCTGGCCGGGTTCGGTCCCGGGTTCCCCGCGTGGCTGGCGCGCTTCGCGCCGGCGCTGGAGCTGCCGTACCTGGCACCGGTCGCGCGGCTGGACCGCGCCTGGACCGAGGCGCACCTGGCCGCCGACAGTCGGCCCATGACGCTGGCCGACGCCCGCGCGGCCGGCACCGCCCTCGGCGGACAGGTACTGACCGTGCGACCCGATGTGCGGCTGTTTCGCTTCGACTGGACTGTCCCGTCCCTGTGGCTGGCCCACCGTGAGCCGGACAACGCCCCGCTGGTCTGGGAGCCCCGGCCCGAGGCCCTGTTGATCCACCGCCCGGAGGCGGAGGTACTCTGGCACCGCCTCGAGCCGGCCGAGGCCGACTTCCTGAACGCCTGCGCCGCCGGTCGCCCGGCCGCCGCTGCGGCCCTGCAGGCCGGCCTCGACCCTGCCGATCCCTCCGGTCCTATCCCGCGGCTTCTGGCCAAGGGCCTGTTTCGCCAACCCGACCCGGAGCCCCGCTCATGACCCTCATCGCCCGTCTCAACGCCCTGCCGGGGCGGTTCATCGCCCGTGACGCGGCCCTGCTGTTGCTGCGGGTGGCTATCGCCACCCCCTTCTGGCTGTCTGGCCGGACCAAGGTCGATGGCCTGCTCACCGTCAATGACGGAGCGCGCTTCCTGTTCGCCGAGGAGTACAAGGTCCCCGTCCTTCCGCCGGAGGTGGCGGCGCATCTGGCCACTTACGCCGAGCACCTGTTTCCGATCCTGCTCGTGCTGGGCCTCGCCACCCGTCTCTCGGCGCTGGGTCTCATTGGCATGACACTGGTGATCCAGCTGTTCGTCTATCCCGAGGCCTGGGGCGCTCACCTGTTGTGGGCCGGGCCGCTGGTCTATCTGCTCAGCCAGGGCCCCGGCGGCTGGAGCTTCGACCGGCTCCTGAAGCTCGACTAGGGTCAGGACTCAATTGAGCCACCATGTGACGGTTGCGGCGAGGAAGACGGCTGAGAGGTAGGTGTCGGCGCGCTTGTCGTAGCGTGTGGCGACGCGTCGGAAGTCCTTCAGGCGGCAGAACATCCGCTCGATGACG
>JAPZRF010000001.1 GCA_027531145.1 Brevundimonas sp.
CGGCGTCGTCTCCCTCGACGGCCGCGGTGAAACCCAACTGGCCCGCGCCACCGCCGACGGCGTCCGCGAGCCCCTCAACCGTCGCGCCACCGTCGACATCAACTTCTGATGACGACTGCCCCGGAGCCACCGCGGCTCCGGCAGGCGACGACCTGAAGCTGACCGCCTCCCGGATCGATCCGGGAGGCGGTTTTGCTTTTGGCTCCTGGCGGCGGACGGCCTCTCGAGGACAGCAGACCTCGACCACGGTGCCGCTCCCCCGACGCGCCCGATCAGTGTGCGCAGATCAGATCAGGCCCCGTCAGCGAGCGGGGACGCCGCGCACCGTCGCGCCGGAGGGCACATCACGGCTGACGACGGCGCCGGCACCGACCACGGCCCCCGCGCCGATTCGCCGCCCCGGCAGGACCACGGCCCCGGCACCGACGAAGGCCCCTTCACCGACCGCCACGCCGCCGAGCAAGACCGACCGGGGGCCCAAGTGGGCGAAGGCCCCCACCTCGACGTCATGCTCAACCACGGCGGCCGTATTGACGATGACATGCGCCCCGACGCGGACCATGGGCTGGATCACCGCCAGGGCCCCGATGAGCGTCCCCTCGCCGATCACCGCGTCCGGCGCGATGATCGCCGCGGGATGGCGCACGCCCTGCCACGATTGCACCCTGGCCTCGCCGACAAGCCGGCGACGCAGGCCATTGTCACCGACGGCGACGTGGGCCGACAGGGCCCCGCCCGGCGCGGTGTCCGTCCACGGGCCAGGCAGGCCAGGGGCGTCCGGAGGGTCTGGCGCGACGAACAGCACCGGGCCGCCGCCGGCGGCGCGCCAGGCCTCGGCGACCACGCGGGCATGTCCGCCGGCACCGAACAGGATCAGGTCGGGAGTCCGGGCGCGGGTCACGGGCGTCGGTGCCCTGCGGCCGGCATCAGGAGGCTCAGCGGCTCGCACCTTCAGGGACGCCCGCCACGGCGGGCCTCAGGGTCTCGGCGGCGGCAATCACCACACTGGCGGTCAGCAACGCCGACACCAGGGCGATGCCCACCAGCCTCAGCCCTTCCAGCCATTCCCGCGAGTCGTCGTGCATGCCTGCCTCCCCTCGGAGGAGAAGACCACGGCGACCCGCGGCCTGGCAACGGGGATCAGCCCGTGAACGGGCGGATCAGGATCTCGACCCGGCGGTTCATCTGCCGGCCCTCGACGGTCTCATTCGAGGCGACCGGGTTGCGCGAGCTGGCCCCGGCGACATAGAGGCGCTCGCGGATCACGCCAGCGTCGATCAGGGCCTGGGCCACCGCGGCGGCGCGCCGCTCCGACAGGGGCTGGTTGATACGATCGCCACCTGTGGAGTCCGTATGCCCGATCACATCCACGAGCGAGCGGTCGTAATCCTGAAGCACCGCCGCAACATCGCGCAGGGTGGCATTGAAGCGCGGATCTATGGCCGAGGAATTGACAGCGAAAGTCACATCCGAGGGCATGCGCAGCACCAGATTGTCGCCCTGGCGCGCGACGCCGACGCCAGTGCCCGACAGCTCGGCCTCGAGCACCCGCTGCTGGCGATCCATATAGGCTCCGACCCCGGCTCCGGCGAGCGCCCCGACCCCGGCACCGATCAGGGCGTTGCGACGCCCCTGCTCGCCGTCCGAGGTGTTGGTCAGATAGCCCAGCAGAGCACCGATGCCGGCCCCGACCAGCGCGCCGGTGCCGGTGTTGTTACGCTGCGGCGTCGAACTGTAGGGATCCATGGTCGTGCAGGCGGCCAGCAGGCCGGCGACGGCGGCACCGGCGATCAGGGGCTTCAGGCGCATCAGGGTCTCTCCTTGACAGGGCTTGCGGGCGACAACGCCGAGCTTACGGGCAAGGTTCCACTGCGGCTACCTCCGGGCTGCGACGCTGCCGCTGACCGTCGATCTGGCCACGACGGCGCGACAGGACTATGACGACGCCGACAGCGCCCCGGAGCCCCGCCATGACCGCCGAGCCCCTTTTCGCCTCACCGCGCAGCGCCATCACCCCGGTCTCGATGGCCGCCTTTGCCGGCGACCTGCCGAGCCTGGCCGAGGTGCTCGGGGCCTCGTTCGCGCGCTACGGCTTCGCCGTGGTCGCCGATCACGGGCTGGACATGGCCGCGATCGAGGCCGCCATCGCCGACGCCCGGGCCTTCTTCGCCCTGCCGACCGAGGTGAAGATGCAGTATCACGAGCCCGGCACCGGCGGGGCGCGTGGCTACACCCCCTTCGGCAAGGAGGCGGCCAAGGACGCCGACGTCGTCGACCTCAAGGAGTTCTGGCACACCGGCCGCGACCTGCCCGAGGGGCATCCGTACCGCGCGATGATGCGCGACAACCTCTGGCCGGCCGAGGTCCCGACCTTCCGGCCGAACGTGCAGGCCATGTTCCGCGCCATGGACGACCTCGGCACCGCGTTGCTGCAGGCCATCGCCCGCTACCTCGACCTGCCGCAGGACTGGTTCGCCGACAAGATCGACATGGGCAACAGCGTCCTGCGGCTGCTGCACTATCCGCCGATCCCGGCCGATGCGCCGGGCGTGCGTGCCGGGGCCCACGAGGACATCAATGTCATCACCCTTCTGCTGGGGGCCGAGGAGGCCGGGTTGCAGCTGAAGGACCGCGACGGCCAATGGCTGGACATCGCCCCTCCGCCGGGTGCCCTGGTGGTCAACATCGGCGACATGCTGCAGCGTCTGACCAATCATGTGCTCCCATCGACGACGCACCGGGTGGTCAATCCGGCCCCTGAGCGGCGCGGCTTCGCCCGCTACTCGACCCCCTTCTTCCTGCACTTCAACCCGGACTTCGAGATCGTCACCCTGCCGGCGTGCGTCACTGCCGACCGGCCGGATCTCTATCCCGAGCCGATCACCGCCCAGGACTATCTGCTGCAACGGCTGCGCGAGATCCGGCTGCTGTGACCGGGCCGCCGGGCCCGGTCAGCGAGTGATGCGCAGGTTCTCGATCGAACCGGCGATGCGGTCGAAGGCGGCACCGATGGCGGAGGCGCTGGTGACGTTGAAGTAGTGGTCCGACGAGGTGGCGCAGCGCTCCATCAGCGCCTGGGCGGCAGCGTCGACCTGCACCGCCACCGTGTAGATAATGATGCCCTGGGCCTTCATATTGCCGCAGAGGTCCTCGCGACCGGCCGTCGGATGGTCGAGGCGGTTGTCCAGCGCGGTCCGGCGCTGGGCATTGCTGCCGCTGGTGATGCCCAGTCGACCCTGCCAGATGTAGCCCTGCGCGCTGTAGGTGGACGCGTTCGGACTGCTGTTGCCGCTCAGCACATTTTCGCCATCGGTCATCAGGATCATGATCTTGAGCAGTCGCTCCTGACCGTAGGGGCGGCCATCGCCGAAAGGGGCATTGGGCGACAGGGTATGCCAGCCCCAGATAGCCCCCATCGGAACTTGGGTATTGCCGTGGGCAAACATGGCGTTTACCCCCGCGCGCAGGGCGTCATAGTCGTTCGTCAGCCGGAGCAGGGGCTGTATCACACAGTCGCGGTTGGGCCCGAAGCCGTCGTCGAGGGTATCGCGAGGGGTACTGCTGTACTTGCTCGCTCGCGCCTGGCGGTCTCTCCAGACCTGCGCCCGGTTGGTGCTGTTGACCGAACTGGGAAAGCCGGTCCCGTCGTCAAGATAGTTGTTTGGCTCAAGACCCGTCCAGGAACGGTAGGTGCTGTCCGTGTAGACGTTGTCCGGAAGGTCTGGAGCAAAGTAGGGCACGAACATGGTTGCAAGATCCGTGGTGACCGGCTCGGTATCGCGGATGTCGTAGGGTTGGGGCCGCGCCTCGACACAGCCGGCCCACCGGGTATTCAGCTGCTCGAACAGGGTGAACCGCCCGACTGCCGTGTCGAACAGGCCGGTCGCGCCCGTTCCGCCGGTATGACTGCCGCTATTGGTCATCCACGTCGGCTGTTGACCATCATCGGTCGGCACGCGCACGGTAAAGGAGAAGGGCACCAGCGAGATGCGCACGGCGTCCGGCTCGACGCTGCGCCCGTCGGCCGCCGCCAGCCGATCGATCAGGTCGATCGCCGCCGTCTTGGTGTTGGCCAGCTTGGTGCCGGCCATCGAGCCGGTGTTGTCGAGCACCAGTGCGACCTCGACCCGGTTGTTCGAGCGCATCACCTCCGAGCTCGCCGTGACCGGCAGCTCGTCGTCCAACACCTGGCCATAGGGCGGCAGGAGGATGTCGGCGATGATAGCGTCGACGTTCGCCCGCGCCACGGCGATCACCACTCTCTCAGGGGTCAGGGTGAAGGAGGTCGCCGACTCGTCCAGCGTCACGCCGGTGAAGTTCTGCATGTTGGCCCGCAGCGAGGCCATGCCGATGCGCTGCACTCCGGCGGCGTCAGTATACTGGGAGCGGGCCGCGGCCAGGGCGGCGGCGTCCAGGGCATCCTGCAGGCTGGAACGCACGGTGGCGGCACGGTGCAGGTCGACGCCGGCTACGGTCATCATCATCAGTGGCGGCAGGGCCAGGCCGAACACCAGCGCCACGCCGCCGTCGCGGGCGCGAGCCAGGCGGCGCAGGAAGCCGGTCCGCTGCGTTTTGTCCGTGCTGTCGCCCATCTCGTCCACCCGTGTCCGCAGAAGTCGCCGCGCGCTTCCGGCGCGCGCGTTTCCGCACACTGACCTTGAGGGAAACGGGCTTAAGGAATCGCCAGTGCGGCTGGTTAACCGGAGCCGAGCACGCAGCTGTCAAGACCGTCGCGGCGGACAGCGCCGGCGGCGGCCTGGATGCGCGCCGCGCGCCGCCGCACATAGGGGCCCGGCTGGGCGGCGTTGTAGCGGCGCGGGCTGGGGAGCACGGCTGCGAGGCGGGCCGCCTCCCGCGCGGTGAGGGCGTCGGCGGACTTGCCGAACCAGTGCTGCGCCGCCGCCTCGGCCCCGTAGACCCCAGGGGCGAACTCGGCGATGTTGAGATAGACTTCCATGATCCGCCGCTTGGGCCAGAATGTCTCGATGAGGACGGTGTAGCCCGCCTCCATGCCCTTGCGGACCCAGTCGCGGCCCGGCCAGAGGAACAGGTTCTTGGCGGTCTGCTGGCTGATGGTGGAGCCGCCGCGGACGCGTCCGCCGCGGGCGTTGGCATCCAGCGCCTTGCGGATGGCCTCGAAATCGAAGCCGTGGTGGCGGCAGAAGTTGGCGTCCTCGGCGGCGATGGCGGCGCGCACGAGGCGTGGCGAAATGTCGTCCAGCGAGCGCCACTGGTAGGTCTGGGGATGCCCCTTGAAGCTCTGCTGCACCATCAGGACCGTGGTCAGCGGGGGTACAAAGCGGTGCATCAGCACCCCGCCGGGCGGCAGGCACACCGCCAGCGCCAGCAGCAAGATGACCAGGCGGCCGCGCCGGCGGCGCGGGGCGGGTAGCTTGGAATCCGGAGGCGGGTTGTCGGCGCTCATGGCCAAGCTTTGGCCCGCCGGAGCGGGTGCCGCAAGCGCGCGCGCTACTCGGGCTTGATCGACAGCTGGAAGGCCACCAGGCCTTCGCTCACATCCCTGTCGAAGCCGTCACCGAGCAGCTCGCGGGCATCGATCTCGCGATACACCAGACCGACCGAGCTCTGCATCGCCCCCCGGCGCCAGGCCAAACCGACGGAGGCGTCGCCGAGGAAGGCTCCGGAATCATGGCTCACGCCGGAGCTGGCGAAATCGCCGTCGCGGGTACGGGCCCAGTTGTAACCGACCGCCCGTCCGGAGCCGGCGGCGAACAGGTACCAGCGCGCGCGCTCGCCGAAGGCCGCGCGCCCGTTCTGCACCATGTCGTCGAGGCCCTCGCCGATGCGCAGCGTGGCCCCGGCCTCCAGCGCCCCCTGCCCCTCGGCCAGGTTGATGCCCGCATGGGGGATGAGCGCCACCTCGAGCCCCGAAGCCGTCTCGCCGCGCGCCGCAGCCCAGCCGCGGCGATAGTTGAACGACAGCTGCTCGTCCTCCAGCGTGCCGGCGAAGGCTCCGGTCGGCGGCAGGGGCACCCCGTCGGCGCGGCGCCACTCGCCGCGGCTGGCCAGGCGCAGACGATCGACAAAGCCCTTGCCGACGAGAGAGATCTCGCGCGCCCGTATGGCCTCGAGCCCGCCGTCCGCGCCGAAGCCCATCGGCTCCAGCGGCTCCAGCGGCGGCCCGAACGGCGCGTCGAGGCGGACGGCGTAGGTGGTCTCGATATCGACCCGCACGATCAGGTCGCCGATCGGATCGTCGCTGGGGCGAACCCCGCCGGCAGCGTCGGCCCGGGGGTCGTCGAACAGGTTCGGGAGCCGCGCTGCGCCGGAGAAGTAGGGAAGAGCGCCGTCGGCCTCCTGGGCCGTCGTCACCGGTGCCGCCGCAAGGGCCGCTCCACCTCCCACAAGTGCCGCGATCACGGCGCGCATTCGGTCTCCCCGTCCGGCAGCGTCAGGGCAGCCTAACCCGAAAGGGCCCGCCCGTCATCTGACGCTTTCGAGAAACAATTCAGCGACCACTCAAAGGGGAGGGTGCCGGCCGCTCGGCTTACTGGCAGGCGAGGCACTCATCATAGTCGGTGCGCGCCACGGCGAACAGGTCGGGCTGGTTGGGATCGACCTCCTCGGTCTCGTCCTTGTCCTCGGCCCCGGCGAAGGAGGCGCGCTGCACCGACTTGGAGCGCAGGTAGTAGAGCGACTTGACGCCCTTCTCCCACGCCGACCAGTGCAGCATGTGCAGGTCCCATTTGTCGACGTCGCCCGGCAGGAAGACGTTGATCGACTGGGCCTGGCAGATTTCCGGGGTGCGGTCGGCCGCCAGCTCAACGATCCAGCGCTGGTCCAGTTCGAAGGCGGTCTTGAACAGCGCCTTCTCCTCCTCGTCCAGGAAGGTCAGGTGCTGCACCGACCCTTCCTGCTCGAGAATCGAGGACCACACCGCGTCAGTGTTCTGGCCCTTCTCGTCGAGCAGCCGCTCCAGATAGGGGTTCTTGACCGCGAACGAGCCCGACAGGGTCTTGTGGGTGTAGATGTTGGCCGGGATCGGCTCGATGCCGGCCGAGGTGCCGCCGCAGATGATCGAGATCGAGGCGGTCGGGGCGATCGCCAGCTTGTGGCTGAAGCGCTCCATCATGCCTCGCTCCTTCGCGTCGAGGCACGCGCCCTTCTCCTCGGCCAGCACGCGGCTGGCCTTGTCGGCCTCACGGCGCAGGTGCTTGAACAGGCGCATGTTCCAGCTCTTGGCCATGGCGCTCTCGAAGGCCACGCCCTGCTGCTGGAGGAAGGAGTGGAAGCCCATCAGGCCAAGGCCGACCGAGCGCTCGCGCTGGGCCGAATAGACGGCGGCGCGCATCTCGGGCGGGGCCCGGCGGATGAAGTCCTCCAGCACATTATCGAGGAACCGCATCACGTCCTCGATGAAGCGCGGCTCCTCGCGCCACTCCAGGAAGGTCTCGGCATTGACGGACGACAGGCAGCAAACCGCGGTGCGATCGATGCCGAGGTGGTCCTTGCCCGTATGCAGCATGATCTCGGAGCAGAGGTTCGACTGCTTCACCGACAGGCCCAGCTCACGCTGGTGCGCCGGCATCTGCCGGTTCACCGTGTCGGAGAAGATCAGATAGGGCTCGCCCGTCTGCAGCCGGATCTCGAGGATCTTCTGCCACAGGGTGCGGGCGTCGACCGACTTGCGCACCTCGCCGGTCTTTGGCGAGACCAGATCGAACGGCCGGCCGTCGCGCACCGCCGCCATGAAGGCGTCGGTGATGTTGATACCGTGGTGCAGGTTCAGGGACTTGCGGTTGAAGTCGCCCGACGGCTTGCGGATCTCCAGGAACTCCTCGATCTCCGGGTGGTGGATGTCCAGATAGACCGCCGCCGAGCCGCGGCGCAGCGAGCCTTGGCTGATCGCGAGGGTCAGGGAATCCATCACCCGGATGAAGGGGATGATTCCCGAGGTCTGGCCCGCGCCCTTGACCTTCTCGCCGATCGAGCGGACACCGCCCCAGTAGGTGCCGATGCCGCCGCCGTTCGAGGCGAGGGCGACGTTCTCGTTCCAGACCGACTGGATGCCGTCGAGGCTGTCGCCGACAGAGTTGAGGAAGCAGCTGATCGGCAGGCCGCGGCTGGCACCGCCGTTCGACAGTACCGGCGTCGCCGGCATGAACCACAGCCGCGAGATGTAGTCATAGAGGCGCTGGGCGTGATCGGCGTCATCCGAGAAGGCCGTCGCCACCCGGGCGAACATGTCCTGGTAGCTCTCACCCGGCAGCAGGTAGCGATCCTCGAGGGTCTTCTTGCCGAAGTCCGTCAGCAGGGCGTCGCGCGACCGGTCGATCTGAATCGACCGGACCACCGCCAGCTGCGGCCGTTCAGCCACGTTCGGCGTCTCCGGTCCCGCCACGACTTCCGATCTCAAAGCTTCGACGCCAGCCATGTTCGTCCTGATTCCTGAACGCTTCGGTGAACCGATCCCTGCGCCCCGACCACATCATCTAGTGGCAGGACCGCACCCCAAGCCCACATATGGGGCGCAGAAGGTGAACAGGAGGTCAACAGCTTGACGCCGCCTTTCCTGACGAATCAGTCGCGTGGCGGGGGATGACCCTGTGGACAGGCCGTGACGCTGGCGCGACGCGCGACCGAGCCCCGCCCCCTCGCGGGTCACGATCGCGTGAGCCCCCGTCGCCCCCTTCGGCTGCGACGACGGCGCTGCGGCCAAGCGTCCCGCCGGTCGATAGACTGACCCCATGATGAACTCGCTGCGTCGTCGCCTCGCCGGCGAGATCGTCGCCCTGTTCAACGACCCGGCCCGGGACGAGCGCCCGATCATACGCCGCGCCGACGGCCTGCTCGGCTCCGACTCGGTCGCCTGGCGTGTGCACGGCGACGTGGTGTCGATGATGGCGGGCGGTGTCTCGGGCCTGTTGCTCCAGATGTTGCATCCGCGGGTCCTTGCCGGGGTCTGGGACCATTCCGACTTCCGCAAAGACCTGACCGGCCGCCTGCGCCGCACCGCGCGCTTCATCGCCGTCACCACCTATGGCGGTCGCGAGGAGGCCGGGGCCGCCATCGCCCGGGTGCGCGCCATCCATGGCCACGTCCGCGGAACCCTGCCCGACGGGACCCCTTACGCCGCCGACGACCCGGAGTTGCTGGCCTGGGTGCATGTGACCGAGACGGTCAGCTTCCTCGGCGCCTGGCGCCGGCTGGTCGAGCCGCGCCTGTCCCGCGTCGACCAGGATCGCTATGTCGCGGAGATGGCGGAGATCGGCCGCCGGCTCGGGGCGGACCCGGTCCCGGAGAGCCTCGGCGAGGCCCACGCCCTGATCGCCGCGATGCGTCCGCAGCTGGGCGTCGACGCCCGCACCCGCGAGGTGGCCGGCCTGATCCTCAACCCGCCGCCGCTGGCCCCGGCTCTGCGGCCGTTCCAGCGCCTGACGCTCGACGCCGGGGTCGACCTGCTGCCGGACTGGGCGCGGCGGATGCACGCCCTGCCGCCGCCCGCCCTCACACGACCGGGCGGACGCGCCGCGACCATGGCGCTGGCCGGGGTGGTGCGCTGGGCCTTCGCCCGACCGGCCTGAGGTCAGACGTGCAGGCGGATCAGGCGGCGATCATGCGCTCGACCTCGCCGACGAGGTCACGCAGGTGCACCGGCTTGGACAGCACCTTGGCCTGGGGAGAGGCCTGGGCCGCCGACAGGGCCACAGCCGCGAAGCCGGTGATGAACATGATGCGCACGTCCGGCTGGCGCTGGGCGGCGACACGCGCCACCTCGATCCCGTCCGCCCCAGGCATGACGATATCAGTCAGCAGCAGGTCATAGGGGCCGTCATCGAGCGCCACGATCGCGTCGTCCCCGTTTTCGCAATCGACCACCTCGTGCCCGGCCCTGACCAGCGCGCGGACGAGAAAGCCCCGCAGCGAGTTATCGTCTTCGGCAAGGAGGATACGCGCCATCTGGTCCTGTCGCCCCGAGATACTGAGACCGGCACCCTTACCCCCGGCCCCGTAAACCGGCCATGAACGTCGCGCCTTCGCCGTCATGACGCAAGCGGCTGTCGGCGGCAGGCTTTTCCGCTAAGCGAAGCGGATGGTGGCACGAGACGGGGCGGGGGCCGGGCCGGGTGACGGCTGCGCGGCGGACGGCGGGGACCGGCAGACGGTGAGCCCCGCTCCCGGCGTGCGCCGCTTCGGGCCGGAGGTCGGGCCGACACCGCTGGTGTTCGCCTCACCCCATTCGGGCGATCTATATCCCGACGACCTCTATGCCGACCCCGATCTGCCGCAGGCCTCGCTGCGCAGCGCAGAGGACGCCCTGATCGACCGCATCGCCGCGCCGGCGGCGGCCAGCATCGGCACCCCGCTGCTGTGTGGCCTCTTTGGTCGCGCCTACGTCGATCTGAACCGCGCCCCGGATGACCTTGACCCCCTGGCCATCGAGGGTCTTGAGGTCCCCGAGCCCGGCCCGCGCGCCCGGGCCGGCTACGGCGTGATCCCGCGCCTGACCGGCGACGGTCGGCGGTTGCGAACGGCACCGCTGCCGCCGGAGCTCGCCCGCGCCCGGCTGGACGGCCCCCACGCCGCCTATCACGCCGAGCTGGAGCGGCTGATGGTCTCCGCCCGGCAACGCTTCGGCTGCGCCGTGCTGGTCGACTGGCACTCCATGCCGGGGCGGGCGGTGGGCGGGAGCGGCGTGCGGCCGCTGGATGTGGTTCTGGGGGATCGCCATGGCAGGGCCTGCGATCCCGCCCTTGTGCGCCGTGCCCGCGCCGTGCTCGAGCGGTCC
Organism: Brevundimonas sp.; assembly: GCA_027531145.1. Taxonomy (GTDB): domain Bacteria; phylum Pseudomonadota; class Alphaproteobacteria; order Caulobacterales; family Caulobacteraceae; genus Brevundimonas. The sequence continues at coordinate 10,751 of JAPZRF010000001.1, forward strand.
GGCTGGCGCGTCGGGTTGAACCGCCCCTATGCCGGCGGCTGGTCGACCGAGCGCTGGGGACGTCCGGAGGAGGGCCTCCACGCCCTCCAGGTCGAAATCAACCGCGACCTCTACCTCGCGCCGGACCTCAGCCCGGGGCCGGGCTTCGGCCGCGTCGCCGCGGTCGCCGTCGCCCTCGCCGGAGCGCTGGCCAAGGCCCTCGCCGGCGGTGCCGCAGGGGCCAGGGTCGCGGCCCAAAAAAAGCCGCGCCCGGAGGCGCGGCATGAAAGTTTATAGGGAGGAAACGCCCAGGAAGGGCAGGACGCCCGGAAGCGTCGAGAGAGATTTAGGGTGCAATGCACAAGACGTCAAGCACTGAACCCGCTTTCACACGTGCCGAAAGGCGACGTGAACAGCGATCATTTCGCAGGCGCGAGATAGCCGGTTCAGGGGAGCAGCCGGCGCGCGACGCGCACGGCCCGCGCCGCCGGCGAATCCGCCTGGCGCCAGATCAGCAGGGCCAGAACCGCCAGGGCACCGCCGCCCAGCCACAGCGGCCCGAACAGCCAGGCGGCCGCGGCAAGCGCGAAGTAATAGGTCCGCACCCCCTGGCTGAAGGCCTGCATCGCCGGATTGAGCGCGGCGGCGGCCGCCTCGGCGAAGATCGAGCGACGCTCCGCCGCGCCGGCCTCATTCGCCTCGGGGGCCGCCCCGATCAGGGCCAGGGTGTAGTTCAACTGACGGATCGACCAGATGAAGTCGAGCAGCCCACGCGCGAGGGCGGCCAGCACCAGGCCGAGCTTGACCTCCAGCTGCGGCATTGAGCGCACTTCGGCGGCCACCCCGGCGACCCCGGCGAGCGCCGTCTCGCCGCCGAACAGTACCCCGGCCACGGCGGCGATAAGCAGCAGGTTGGCCGAGGCGAAGAAAGAGGCCGAGTTGATAGTGTGGCCCATCAGCTGGCTGTCGACGAGCCGAATCTCGCGCTCGGCCATGGCGCGCATCCAGACCTCACGCACCACCTTCATGTCGGAGTTGAGCGAGCCGCTGCGACGCGACACCACCCCAAGCAGGGGCTCATAGAACAGCCAGCACAGCAGAAACAGCGCCAGCGCCGCCCAGTCCAGACCCGTCACCCCTGGCCTCCCGCACCGCCCTTGCGCGCTTGCCTCGCGCCGCTCCGACGCCTATCACGCGCAACGGCTCTTCGCATCCGCACAAAAAGGCTCCGTCATGAACCTCGACGCCGTCCCCGTCGGCCCCAATCCGCCGTGGGACCTGAACGTGGTCATCGAAATCCCGCAGGGCGGGCTGCCGGTGAAGTACGAGATGGACAAGGACTCGGGTGCCCTGTTCGTCGACCGGTTCCTGCACACGGCCATGTACTATCCGGGCAACTACGGCTTCGTGCCGCATACCCTCGCGGACGATGGCGATCCCTGCGACGTGGTGGTGATCAACCCGACTCCCGTGGTCCCGGGCTGTGTCATCCGCGCCCGCCCCATCGGCGCCCTGCTGATGGAAGACGAGGCCGGCCGCGACGAGAAGATCCTCGCGGTGCCGGTCGACAAGCTGAATCCGTTCTACTCGGACATCGCCAGCTACCGTCAGCTGCCGCCGATCCTGATCGAGCAGATCGAGCACTTCTTCAGCCGCTACAAGGATCTGGAGAAGGGCAAGATGAGCAAGGTGACACGCTGGGCCGATGCCGGCGAGGCCGCCGAGCTGATCGCCGCCGGCATCCGCGCCCACCAGGACAAGCTCACGGCCGACGCCGCCTGATATCCCGCCAATGCCCCTCCCTTCCCTTCAGGGGGAGGGTGGCCGAGCCCGCAGGGCGAGGTCGGGTGGGGAGGGCGCGGCTGCGCCGCCGTCACGTTCTTCCCTTCTCCCCTTGTGGGAGAAGGTGGGCCGCGGAGCGGCTCGGATGAGGGGTGTCAACGCCGACGCCTTGCATGTGTGGTGACGGCTCAAGGGATCACAGCGCCCACGACGAAAGACACAGCGGGCACGACGGTACCTGGGCGGCGGCGCGCGAAGCGCCTTCCTTGCTGACGTCGATCGAGTGAGGCGCCTGCGCCGCAGCGGGCGGGACGCCGCTGTGTCCTCTGTGCCTTTCGCTGTGCTCGTTGTGATGAACCAGCGACGGGCGACCAGACAGCAAGGCGTCCGCGCTGGCACCCCTCATCCGTCATGCTCCGCATGACACCTTCTCCCACAAGGGGAGAAGGAAGGCGTTGGGCCGCATGTCCCGGCCGACGACCCGGCCTCCCCCACGGGGGAGGGAGAAAGCGGCACAGCCCTTTCTTCTGGCGCCCGACCCGCTATGTGGTTCCCATGGCCGCCGCCGAGACCCCCCAGGAGCGCTTCAAGCGCGCGCTGTCGACCGCCGCCCGGGCCCTGGCCGAGCAGGCGGAGCTGGAGGTGGCTTTCGCCGCCGACGGGCCGCGCCTCGGCAATGGCGTGCTGACCCTGCCGCTGCCCCCACGCGACCTGTCCGGTCCCGAGAGCGCCGTCCAGCGCGGCCAGGCCGACCGGCTGGCCCTCCGCCTGGCCAACCACGACGAGGCCCTGAACACTCGCCTCAGCCCGCCCGACCGCGAGGCGGCCGAGGTGTTCGAGGCCGTGGAACAGGCGCGCGTCGAGGCCATCGGCGCGGTCGCCCTGCCCGGGGTGCGCGCCAATATGGATGCCGCCCTGCTGGCCAGGCTGGAGAAGAGCGGTGCCACCCGCATTGTTGACGCCGGCCGGGTGCCCCTGGCCGAGGCCGCTGCCCTCATGGCGCGCGAGCGCCTGACCGGTCGCCCCGCCCCTGAGGGTGCCGGCCGCCTGCTCGACCTCGTCCGCAGCGAACTCGAGTCGAAGGCCGGCCGCCAGTTCGACCGGCTGGCCGACGCCGCCGGCGATCAGGCCCTGTTCGCTGACCGGCTCAAGGACCTGCTGGTGGCCCTCGACCTCGATCCGGGCGACGGCCGCGGCGACGAGGCCGACGACCAGCCGGGCGAGGACGAGCCCGAGGCCCAGGAGCCGCCCCCCGGGGAGGAGGCCGAGGACGAGGAGCAGCCCGGCGGCGGCGAGGGCGCGCAAGGCATGGAGGGCCAGACCGACGAGGCCGACGCCGAGGAGCGAGAGACCCGCCCCGACGGTGCCCCGGCCAACCCGGACGGCGAACCGTCCGACGATGGCCCCGACCTCGACGACGGCCCCAGGCCAAACCGGGTCGAGACCGCCGACGATGGGCGCGCCGTCGAGGCCTACCGCGTCTTCACCACCCGCTTTGACGAGACCGTCGGGGCCGAGGACCTGTGCGATCCGGGCGAGCTGGCCCGGCTGCGCGCCCTGCTGGACCAACAGCTGACCAGCCTCTCGAGCGTCGTCACCCGCCTCGCCAACCGGCTGCAGCGGCGTCTGATGGCGCAGCAGCACCGCAGCTGGGCCTTCGATCTCGAGGAGGGGGTGCTCGACTCCGCCCGCCTGACCCGCGTCATCACCGACCCGACCAGCCCCCTCTCGTTCAAGATGGAGAGCGACAGCCCGTTCCGGGACACGGTCGTGACCCTGCTACTCGACAACTCCGGCTCCATGCGCGGCCGCCCGATCATGGTCGCCGCGGTGTGTGCCGACGTGCTGGCGCGCACGCTGGAACGCTGCGGGGTCAAGGTCGAGATCCTCGGCTTCACCACCCGCGCCTGGAAGGGCGGCCAGAGCCGCGAGGCCTGGATCAGCGCCGGCAAGCCGCCCATGCCGGGGCGCCTGAACGACCTGCGCCACATCATCTACAAGGCCGCCGACGCCCCCTGGCGGCGGGCGAAGAAGAACCTCGGCCTGATGATGCGCGAGGGCCTGCTCAAGGAGAACATCGACGGCGAGGCCCTGGCCTGGGCTCACGATCGGCTGGTGGCCCGGCCCGAGCAGCGCCGTATCTTGATGGTCATCTCCGACGGCTCGCCGGTGGACGACTCGACCCAGTCGGCCAACGCCGCCCTCTACCTCGACCGCCACCTGCGCCAGGTCATCGCCGGGATCGAGACCCGAAGCCCGGTCGAACTCCTGGCCATCGGCATCGGCCACGACGTCACCCGCTGGTACCGCAAGGCCCTGACCCTGGTGGACGTCGAGCAGCTGGGCGGTGCCATGACCGAAAAGCTGGCCGAACTGTTCGAACGGGACGCCACCGCCCCCCGCCGAGGCCGCCGCGCCGCCTGATCAGCTGTCGCCACCCTCTTCCAGCGCCGCCAGCACCTCGGCGGCGGTCAGGCGCGGGGCGCTGTCGGCGAAGTCGTAGAAGGCCGGCTTGGAGTCCACGAAGATGTGCGAGGCGATGCCCGTGAACAGGGTCGGATCGTCGAACGCTCCCACGGCGACGTTGCTGGCTGAGCCGTCCTGCATGCGCCAGAACAGGGCCGCGCCGCAGGTCTGGCAGGAGCCGCGCTCGGCCCAGTCGGAACTGGCGAACCATCGGACCGGCCCGGCGATCTCGAAGCCGCCGGTGAACTCCACAGCCATCAACGGCCCGCCGTTCCAGCGCGCGCAGTCGCGGCAGTGGCAGCAGTGCATGCCCTTGGGGTGCCCCAGCCCGCGGAACGTCACCGCCCCGCAAAGGCAGCGGCCGGTCGCGCGGTCGATAGACGGGGCTTCGGTCATCGCGGTGCGCCCCTACACCCGCTCGGCGACCTTGATGGCCACGCGGCAACCGGTCTGGATCACGGCGCTGAGCAGGCGGTAGGCGGGGGCCTCATGCGCGCCATGCTCGATCGCATGGTCCTTGTGCGCCAGCTCCTCGTCGCGGAACTTCGTCAGCTCGGCGGCCAGCTCAGGGTCGCGATCGCGCAGCTCCTCGATCTGGGCGTTGTAGTGCTCGCCGATCACGGTCTCGACCGCCTCGGTGCAGGCGTGGGCCGCCTTCTCACCCATCAGGGCGGTGCCGGCCCCGAGGGCATGGGCCGCCATGCGCCAGACCGGCAGCAGCACCGTGGGCCGCACCCGGTGCTCGATGAGCAGTTCCTGAAAGCGGGCGAGGTGCACCTCCTCGTGCCGCTTCATCCCGGTCAGGTCCTCGGTGATGCCTTCGTGGCCCTTGCGGCTCCGGAACACCGCGCGCTGGGCGCGATAGATCTCGACCGCGCCATACTCGCCGGCATGGTCGACGCGGAGGACTTCGGCCAGACGTGCCCGGGTCTGGCCGGCGCCGGGCCGGGCCAGGGGAATGCGGGCAGCGTCACTTGCGGGGGGCACGGGCGTCCTTCGGTCGCTGGGCGGCGAGCAGGCTGAACAGGGCCAGCGCCGCACTGATCAGGGTATTCCAGCCTGCCATGCTGACGCCCAGGAAGCTCCACGCCACGGCGTCGCACATCACCGGGCGGGACTCGACGCCGACACCGAACGCCAGGGCCGTCAGGCTTTCGAGGTCGGCTGTGCCGCCCCCGGCGCAGGCGGCCGGCAGGGTCCACCAGTCCAGTTCCCCTCCGGCGTGATAGCCGGCGGTGATGGCCCCGGTGGCGAAGATGCAGGCCAGCAGGAAGGCGGCGATGCGCGGCGTGCCGCGGCTGGCCCGGCTGATCACCGCCCACGCCGTGGCGATGCCGGCCACGGCCACGGCGGCCCAGTAGACCTCGCGCTGCTTGAGACAGAGGTTGCAAGGCGCGAGATCGCCGAAGCGCTCGAAGGCATGGGCGGCCGCCAGCAGGCCGAGCGAGGCCAGAAGCGCGAAGCCGGTCCACCAGCGGGTCAGGAGGAGATAGAGGCCCATCGCATCCTCATAACCCCGCCGGGGCAGCGCGTCGATCAGCCGCCAGCGACGCGCTGCGTCAGGGCTACCGCCCAGCCGGCACCGAGCCAGAAGGCGAGGGCCACCGTCAGCAGCGCCCCGACCCAGCCGATCGTCACCGCCACCCCGCCCGCGACGAACAGGCCGTCGCGCTGGATCAGGCCGACGGCCATGAGGGCCAGGGCCACTGACGGCACCGTATTGGTCATCGGCAGGACGATCGTCAGGGTGGCCAGGATCATGAAGGCCGCCACCGCCCGCTCGGCCCAGCCCTCGGTGAAGACCTTAAGTCGCGGCCGGCTCAACCGCTCGAACCAGCGCATCCGCCGGACGGCGAAGTCCGCCATCCGGTCGAGCCACGCCTTCGACACCCGCCGCTCGAGGATCTGGCGCGGCAGCCAGGGCTCGTGGCGGCCGATCAGCATCTGGCCGGCCAGCAGCAGGATCGGGATGCCAACGATCTGCGGCACGCCATACAGCGCCGGGACGAGGCAGGGCACGGCCAGGATCAGGATCAGCACCCCGAAACTGCGCTCGTCCAGCCGGTCGACGATCTGGCCAATGGTCAGGCCATCGTCCCCGGCCTGCCCGGCCAGCCCGGCGATCAGGCCGATGAAGCTCTGGTCGGCGGCGTCGCGATGAAGGTCCGGCTGGGTCATGAGGGCCCGTTAGCGCATGCGCCGGATCGACGCGAGGGCCTTCACGCCTGCGCGACCGACGCCTGGCGCGGCTTGGCTTGCCCGCCCCTAGTGACTAGGTTCCGCCCCCAACCGCGCGGCCCGCCCGCGCCCACGCAAACGGGAGACGCCCGATGGCTGACGACCTGACCCCCGCCCAACGCCTCGATGCGGACAACCCGCTCGGCGTCGACGGCTTCGAGTTCGTCGAATTCACCGGCCCGGAGCCGCAGGCCATGGTGGAGCGGCTGGAGCTGATGGGTTTCGTCCAGACCCATGTGAACCCGGCCAATGAGGTAGTGCGGCTGAAACAGGGCGACATCAGCCTGCTGGTCAACCGCGCGTCGGCCGGCCAGGCTGGCGAGTTCGCCCGCGAGCATGGCCCCTCGGCCAACGGCATGGCCTTCCGCGTCGCCGATGCGAAGGTCGCCTTTGAGGGCGCGGTGGCGCGCGGCGCGCGCCCGGCCGAGGCACACGCAGGCGGCGCCCTGGGCGGCGATTACCCCTATGTGCTGCTGGGCATCGGCGGCTCGCTCCTCTATCTGGTCGAACGGTACGGCGAGGCTGGTTCGCTCTACGACGGCTGGAACGAGATCGAGGGCTGGCAGGAGGCCGAGCGCAAGAACGGCGTGGGCCTCTACTGCCTCGACCACCTGACCCACAACGTCCGCCGCGGCCAGATGCGCGCCTGGTCGGGCTTCTATGGCGGCGTGTTCAACTTCCGGGAACAGAAGTACTTCGACATCAAGGGCAAGGCGACCGGCCTGTTCAGCCAGGCCATGATCGCGCCCGACAGGGCGATCCGCATCCCGCTCAACGAGAGCCAGGACGAGAACAGCCAGATCGAGGAGTTCCTGCGCCGCTACAACGGCGAGGGTATCCAGCACATCGCCCTGGCCACCGATGACATCTTCGAAACCGTCGAAGAGCTGCGCCGCCGCGGGATCGCCTTCCAGGACACGATCGAGACCTACTTCGAGCTGATCGACCGGCGCCTGCCGAACCACGGCGAGGACGTCGAGCGCATGCGAAAGAACCGCATCCTGATCGACGGCTCGGACCAGGACGGCATCCTGCTGCAGATCTTCACCCAGGACACCTTCGGCCCGATCTTCTTCGAGATCATCCAGCGCAAGGGCAACCAGGCCTTCGGCGAGGGCAACTTCCAGGCGCTGTTCGACTCGATCGAGCTGGACCAGATCCGGCGCGGCGTCATCAAGGTCGAGGCCTGAGGCTCGGCCGCGTGCGCCCGCCCGCCTGGCTGCCCTTTCTCGGCCCCCCGGTCGCCGGCGTCACCGCCGGCGTACTGGGACGGTCCGAGCCCAATGTCTGGCTGCTGATCCTGGTGGCCACGGCGGTCGGCTTCCTGCCGATCATCGCCTACCGCCTGTGGAAGCGCTGGCACCACCGGCGGCCGGAGTAGATCGTCGGCCTCAGACCTCGACGAGGTCCAGACGGCGCTCGATGCGCTCGAGACGGGTGTCGAAATGATCCATCCGCCGGTTCAGCGAGACGACGTTCTCCTCAACCGCAGAGAGACCCGTCTTCATGTGCCGGACATCCTCACGGATGTTCGACACATCCTCCTCGACTCGACGCAGCATCGGGACAACGATATCGGTCACCTCTGACATTCCTTCAGTATACCACTCCGAGGACATGCCGCCAATGAATGCGATCCGGCTCGCCTGCCTGTCCCTTTGCGTTCTCGCCGCCCCGGCTGCGGCCCAGGATGCCGCGCCGGAACGGCCCGCCTGGGCCCTGGCCATCCACGGCGGTGCCGGGGTGATCGAGCGCGCCGACCTGTCGCCAGCCCAGGATACCGCTTACCGCGCCTCGCTGCAGCGGGCGCTGGAGGCCGGGGCCGCTGTGCTCGAGGCCGGCGGCTCGGCCCTCGACGCGGTCGAGGCGGCGGTCCGGCTGATGGAGGATGATCCCCTGTTCAACGCCGGACGCGGCGCGGTCTTCACCGCCGCCGGCCGCAACGAGCTGGACGCCGCGGTCATGGACGGGCGGACGCGCAACGCGGGGGCGGTCGCCGGCCTGACCCGCACCCGCCACCCGATCGCCGCCGCCCGCGCCGTGATGGAGCAGTCGCCCCACGTCATGCTGATCGGCGAGGGCGCCGAGACCTTCGCCGCGGCCCGGGGGCTGGAGCAGGTCGACCCGGCCTTCTTCTTCACCGAGAGCCGCTGGCGCGCGCTGGAGCGCACCCTGCGCGAGCGCGGCGAGCCGGTCCCGGAACGCCCGGCCGGCGCGCCGGCCCCCGGGCCCATGGCGGCCCTGCCCCAGGCGCCGCTGGACGAGCGCAAGTTCGGCACCGTTGGCGCTGTGGCGCTGGACCGCTCGGGACGCCTTGCCGCCGGCACCTCGACAGGCGGCATGACCGCCAAGCGCTGGGGCCGGGTCGGCGACGTACCGGTGATCGGTGCAGGCACCTACGCCTCCAACGCCGACGGCTGCGCCGTCTCGGCCACGGGCTCGGGGGAGTACTTCATCCGCGCCACCGTCGCCCGGGACATCTGCCACCGCACCGGCGGGGGCGCTTCGGTGCAGGCGGCGGCCGACGGCGAGATCGCCGACGTCGGCTCCATCGGCGGCGACGGCGGCGTCATCGTCATGGGGACCGACGGCACGTTCGCCTTCGCCATGAACACGCCCGGCATGTATCGCGGCGCGGTCTCGTCCGCCCAACCCGCAGCGGTCGCCATCTACGCGGACGAGGACCTGCGGCCGTGACCGAAGGCACCGCCATCGATCTGGCCGCGAAGTTCGCAGCCATCTCCGACCACTGGCGCCCGCGGGTCGCCGCCCGGCTGAACGGCCACGACGTTCGGCTGGTCAAGGTCCGGGGCGTCTTTCCCTGGCACAGCCATGCCGACGCCGACGAGATGTTCCTGGTTTGGAGAGGCCGCTTCCGGGTCGAGTTCCGAGATCGGGTCGAGACCCTCGGCCCCGGCCAGTTCATCGTGGTGCCGCGCGGGACCGAGCACCGGACCGCCGCCGATGAGGAGGCCGAGGTGCTGATCTTCGAACCCTCGGAAGTGATCAACACAGGCGATGCCCCGGTCTCCGCCTTCACCGCGCCCCGGAACGCGACGATATGAGCACCGGCCGCGACACCCCCGGCGTCATCGCCCCGCCGCCGCTGATCTATCTCGGCTTCCTGCTGGCCGGGGCCGGGCTGGGCTGGCTGATCGGCGAGCCGTCGCTGGGCCTGCCGGACCAGCTCCGCCGCATCGGCGCCGTCGTCCTGATCGCCGCCGGCCTGATGCTGGACGGGGCCGCCGCCTTCGCCTTCCGCCGCGCCGGCACGGCGGTCGAGCCGTGGAAGCCGTCGACCGCCATCGTCGCCGCCGGGCCCTACCGCTTCAGCCGCAACCCGATCTATGTCGGCTTCGCCCTGGCCTTCATCGGCTTCGCCGTCGGCATGGACAGTCCGATGGCCCTGGCCTTCCTGTTTCCCTGCCTGATCGTGGTCGACCGCCTCGTCATCGCCCGCGAGGAACGCTATCTCGACGCGAAGTTCGGCGAGGCCTGGCGCGCCTATGCCCGCACCGTGCGCCGATGGCTGTGAGCCCCGACGACGAACTGGCCGTGATGGCGCAGGAGGAGCTGGACGCCGCCTGCGCCCTGAGCTTCGCCGAGGTGCGCCGCGTCACCCCCTGGGGCGACAGCTTCGTCGGCTTCGCGCCCTCGGGCCGCGAGGTCGAGGTGCTGCGCCGCTACCTCTGGGCCGGCGCCCCCGGCGGCGAGGTGCTGGTCGAGGTCGAAGTGCGCGACCTGCCGGGCGGCGGCCGCGCCGGGGCCGAGGTGCGCGTCATCCTGACACCGTAGCGTGGCCGTCACGGGCCGCCATTAACCTTTTTCATTGCACCCGGCCCGGCAGGCGGCATCATGGCTGCTCCGGCGTGATCCCGGGGGCGGAGGAGCGAGATGACGGCCTATCCGACGGACTTTCCCGGTGCCCCCTACAGCGTCGAACCGGTCCCGCCCGAGGTGCTGGTTGGCATGGGTCCGCTGCTGACCCTGCTGCTGGGCGTCGCGGTGATCGCCGCCATCGCCGCCGCCTGGCTGGCCGGAAGGACCTGGGGGCCGGGGCGCAAACCCGCAGACGCTATCGATGCCATCCATCGCGAGCTCCTCCACGCTGCGGTCATCGCCATGAGCGCCGGCGACGCCGAGCTGCCGGGCCGCGCCCGGGCGCTGCGCGCCGTCATCACCGCCCGCCTGGGGCCGCTACTGCAGGTGGCCAAAGGTGCCGGCGGGCCGGTCAAGGCGCTCGACCAAGCCCTCGCCGGCAAGAAGGAGGTCGAGGTTCCGGCACCACAGCCCGATACGCCGCACGGCGCAACGCCGCCGCCTCACCCCGGCTATGCACCGGCCGCCGCGGCAGCCGCTTCGGCCGGAGCCCCGGTAATCGTGAATGTACTCGGCGGCGTGGCCGAAGCCCCCCGCCCGGCCGAGCCGCCGAAGCCGCACGACCCGCCGGTCGCCCCCCCGCCTTCGCCGCCGCCCGCGCCGAAGCCGGAGAAGAAGACCGTCGACATGACCCTGGACGAGCAGGTCAAGGCCCTGACCCTCGCCGTGCGCCAGTTCCACGGCTGGTGGGCCGACGTCGCGCCGCGCAAGGCCGAGTTGCGAGAAGTCATCAAGGCCCTGACCACCCCGCCGCCACGCCCGATCCTGCATGGACGCCCCGGCCATGACCAAGGCCACGGCCACGGTCCGGGCCAGGGTCTCTGACTGACGGCCCCGTTCCCATCGCCGGCGAAAGCTCCTAGCCTGAGGCCATGAAACTCGCCTCGCTCAAGCACGGCCGCGACGGCCGCCTCGTGGTCGTCTCCCAGGACCTGGCCTGGTTCACCGACGCCTTCCTGATCGCCCCGACCCTGCAGGCGGCGCTCGACGACTGGGACCGGTGCGCGCCCGACCTGCGGGCCTTGGCGGAGAGCCTCGAACACGGTGCCGTGCCGCGCGGCCGCTTCCACGAGCGCGACGCCGACGCCCCTCTGCCACGCGCCTATCAATGGGCCGACGGCTCGGCCTATGTGAACCACGTCCAGCTGGTGCGGCAGGCCCGCGGTGCCGAGATGCCTGACAGCTTCTGGACCGACCCGCTGATGTACCAGGGCGGCTCCGACGGCTTCCTCGCGCCGCGCGACCCGATCCCGCTGAAGGATCAGGCGTGGGGCTGCGACCTCGAGGCCGAGGTGGTGGTGGTCACCGGCGACGTGCCGATGGGTGCCTCGCGCGACGAGGCCCTCGCCGCCATCCGTCTGGTCGGGCTAGTCAATGACGTGTCCCTGCGCAACCTGATCCCGGCGGAGCTGGCCAAGGGCTTCGGCTTCGTCCAGTCCAAACCGGCCAGCGCCCTGTCCCCGGTGTTCGTCACCCCGGACGCGCTGGGCGACCGCTGGCAGGATGGCAAGCTGCACGGGACCCTGTCGGTCGATCTGAACGGGGTGCCGTTCGGCCGCGCCGACGCCGGCGTCGACATGACCTTCGACTTCGGGACCCTGATCGCGCATCTCGCCAAGACCCGCGCTTTGGGAGCAGGGTCGATCCTCGGCTCGGGCACCGTCTCCAACCGCGACGCCCGCGGCGGCCCCGGCCGCCCGGTGGCCGAGGGCGGGCTGGGCTATTCCTGCATCGCCGAGGTCCGCACCGTCGAAACGATCCTGCGCGGCCAGCCCGTGACGCCCTTCCTCAAGCCCGGAGATATCGTCCGCATCGAGATGCTCGACGGCAAGCACCACTCGATCTTCGGCGCCATCGAACAGGTGGTGGAGGCGGTCTGAGCCCCCTTCCTCCCCCGCAGGGGCAGGGGGACCGCCGAAGGCGGTGGAGGGGGGATGTCCGCAACGGCGGCGCCTCGCCCCCAAAGCCCTCCCCCTCAATGGGGGACGGGCGATGCGCGGTGCCGCATCCTCCGTCATGCCCGCTGTGATCTGGATCTGTCCGCCGTGATCCCTTGCCCCGGCAGGCCCCCGCCCCCTTTCCAAACTGTAACTTGCTCGGCTCCGCCTCGCGGTTCACCCTCACGGCTGACATCCACGCTAGGGGAGGGCCAGCGTTGCTCACCGTCACCAATCTGGTTCACGTCTATGGCAATGGCACGCGCGCACTGGACGGCGTGTCGCTTGAGGTGCCCAAGGGCATGTTCGGCCTGCTGGGCCCCAACGGGGCCGGCAAGTCGACCCTGATGCGCTCGATCGCCACCCTGCAGACTCCGACCTCGGGGTCGATCCGCTTCGGCGACATCGACGTCATCGCCCAGCCCGACCAGCTGCGCCGCACCCTCGGCTACCTGCCCCAGGACTTCGGCGTCTATCCGCGGGTCTCAGCCTGGGAGCTGCTGGACCACATGGCCATCCTCAAGGGGGTGGCCAACGGCAAGGCGCGCAAGGAAACGGTCGCGAGCCTGCTCAACCAGGTCAACCTCTGGGCCGTGCGCAACAAGGCCGTGGCAGGTTTCTCGGGCGGCATGCGTCAGCGCTTCGGTATCGCCCAGGCCCTGATCGGCCAGCCCCAGTTGATCATCGTCGACGAGCCGACCGCCGGCCTCGATCCGGAGGAGCGCAACCGCTTCCTCAACCTGCTGGCCGAGATCGGCGAGAACGTGGTGGTCATCCTGTCCACCCACATCGTCGAGGACGTGGCCGACCTGTGCCCGAAGATGGCAGTGCTGGCCGGCGGCCGTATCCAGCTGGAGGGCGCTCCTGCCGAGCTGATGCAGGCGCTTCAGGGCCGGGTCTGGAAGAAGACCATCGACAAGGCGGCGCTGGAGGACCATCGCGCCCGCTACCAGGTCATCTCCACCCGCCTGTTCGCCGGGCGGACGGTGATCCATGTGCTGGCCGACGCCGATCCGGGCGAGGGCTTCGAACTCGTCGACGGGGGTCTGGAGGACGTCTACTTCTCGACCCTCGCCGCCTCGCGCCGCGCCGCCTGAGCCGGAGGGAAAACCCATGTTCGGAGCCGTCGCGGCCTTTGAATTCCGCTACCAGACCCGCCAGCCGGTGTTCTGGGTGGTGGGCATCCTGTTCCTGCTGCTGAGCTTCGGGGTGGTCGCCAGCGACCAGCTCAGTATCGGCGGCGTCGGCAACGTCAAGGAGAACAGCCCCTTTGCGCTGGGCATGTCGACCATGGTCTGGTCGCTGTTCTTCATGTTCGTGACCACGGCCTTCGTCGCCAATGTAGTCGTGCGGGACGCCGAGACCGGCTACGGGCCGATCATCCGCGCCACCCGCGTGCGCAAGTTCGACTATCTGATCGGCCGTTTCACCGGGGCCATGGCCGCCGCCGGCCTGTGCTACCTGACCGTGCCGCTGGGAACCTTCCTCGGCACCCTGATGCCCTGGGTGGATCCGGAGACGCTCGGGCCGAACGTGCTTTGGAACTATGTCCAGCCGCTACTGACCCTGGCCCTGCCCAACCTGCTCCTGACCGGGGCCCTGTTCTTCGCCGTGGCCACCGTCACCCGCTCGATGATGTGGACCTATGTCGGGGTCGTCGGCTTCCTGATCGCCTATTTGACGCTCACCAGCCTCGGCAGTCGGCCGGAGCTGGAAGACACGGTCGCGCTCCTCGAACCGTTCGGCGGCGCGGCCTTTGGCCTGGCCACAGAGTACTGGACCGCCACCGAGCGCAACACCCGTCTTGTCGGGCTGGAAGGCCTGCTCCTGTGGAACCGCCTTCTGGTACTGGGCGTCGCCCTCGCCTCCCTCGTCGCCGGCTTCGTCCTGTTCCGCTTCGAGACGCGCGGCGCGAAGCTTAGGAAGGCCGAGAAGCTCAAGGCCGTGGCCGCCGCCGCCGCCGGAGCTCCGACCGTCACCGGCCCCCTGCCCGCACCGCGCTTCAACGGCACCACCGCGCGCGTCCAGCTGATCGCCCGCACCCGATTCGAGATGGGCCAGGTATTCAAGAGCCCGGCCTTCTTCGTCCTGCTGGCGCTCGGCCTGTTCAACAGCGTCGCGTCGCTGCTGTTCGCCGGCTCCCTCTACGGGGCCGAAACCTGGCTGGTGACCCGGCTGGTGGTCCAGACCCTGCAGAGCGCCTTCACCTTCGTACCGTTGATCGTGGCCATCTACTACGCCGGCGAGCTGGTCTGGCGCGAACGCGAGCGCCGCACCCACGAGATCGTCGACGCCACGGCCGTGCCAGACTGGGCCTTCGTGCTGCCCAAGACGCTCGCCATTTCGCTCGTGCTGCTGGCCCTGTTGCTGACCAGCGTCGTGGCCGGCATAGCCACCCAGGCCTTCAGGGGCGTGACCGACTTCGAGCTCGACAACTACCTGCTCTGGTATGTCCTGCCGGAGACCATATCGGCCGTGCATCTGGCGGTGCTCGCCGTGTTCATACAGGCTCTGGTGCCGCACAAGTTCATCGGCTGGGGCGTCATGCTGATCTATCTGATCAGCCGCGTCGTCGCCAGCAACCTTGGCTTCGACCACCCGCTGTACAACTACGGTGCCGGGATCGACGTGCCCCTGTCCGACATGAACGGTATGGGCCGGTTCTGGATCGGCCGCACCTGGCTCGACGCCTACTGGAGCGCCTTCGCGGTCATCCTCGTGATTGTCGCCTACGCCCTGTGGCGGCGCGGGACCGAGACCCGGCTCCTGCCGCGCCTGCGCCGTGCCCCGGCGCGGCTGAAGGGCCCCGCCGGCCTGACCGCCGGCGTCGCTGCGGCGGCCTTCGTGGCCATGGGTGCCTTCATCTTCGTCAACACCAATGTCTGGAACGAGTACCGCAATGGCCGCGACGCTGAGCGCTGGAGCGCGGACTACGAGAAGGCCCTGCTGGCCTACGAGACCGTGCCCCAGCCGAACATCACCGAGGTCAAGCTGGTGCTGGATCTGGACCCGCACGCCCCTCGTCTCGAGACCCGGGGCCAGTATGTACTGGAGAACCGCACCGACACGCCGATGACCGAGGTGCACCTGCGCTTCGACCGAGGCGTCCGGGTGATCGACGTGGCCCTCGACGGCTCCAGCCCCGGCCGCACCTACGACCGCTTCAACTATCGCATCCTGACGCTGGACCGGCCGCTGGCACCGGGCGAGCGCCGCACCCTGAGCTTCGTCACCGAGGTGGCCCAGCGCGGTTTCCGGACCTCCGGAAACCTGACCCAGATCGTGGACAACGGGACGTTCATCGACAACTTCACCTTCGCGCCCAGCCTCGGCATGAACCGCGGAGGGCTGCTCCAGGACCGGGCTGTGCGCCGCCGCAACGGCCTGCCTGAGGAGGTGCGGATGGCGAGGCTGGAGGATACCTCGGCCCAGAGCCGGAACTATGTGAACAATGTCGACTGGGTCCGGTCGGACATCACCGTCACCACCGTCGCCGGCCAGACGCCGGTGGCCCCCGGCTACAAGGTATCGGACGTCACGCGAGGAAACCGCCGCACCGCACGGTTCGTCTCGGAAGCCCCGATCCTCCACTTCTTCTCTGTACAGTCCGCCGACTACGAGATCGCCCGGCGCATGCACCGGGGCGTCGAGCTGGTGGTCTACTACGACCGCCGGCACGCGTGGAACGTGGAGCGGATGCTGACCGCCCTGGCCACCGGCCTGGACTACTACCAGGCCAATTTCAGCCCCTACCAGTTCCGCCAGGCGCGCATCCTGGAGTTCCCGGCCTACGCCGGTTTCGCCCAGGCCTTCGCCAACACCATGCCCTACTCCGAAAGCATCGGCTTCATCTCCAGACTCGACGAGAGCGGGGAACGGATCGACTTTGTGACGTTTGTCACGGCGCACGAGCTGGCGCACCAGTGGTGGGCCCACCAGGTGGTGGGGGCGGACATGCAGGGCTCCCTGGTGCTCAGCGAGACCCTGGCCCAGTACAGCGCACTGATGGTGATGGAGCAGATCTACGGCCCCGACCAGATCCGCCGCTTCCTCAAGTTCGAGCTGGACCGGTATCTCGGTGCGCGCGGCTCGGAGGTGCTGGAGGAGCTGCCCCTCTATCGCGTCGAGGGCCAGGGCTACATCGCGTACCAGAAGGGCGGGCAGGTCATGTACCTGCTGCGCGACCAGATCGGCGAGGCCGCGGTCAACGCCGCCCTGCGCCGCGTCATCGCCGACCACGCCTTCAAGTCGGCCCCCTTCCCCCGCTCGCTGGATCTCATCGCCGCCCTGCGCGCCGAGGCCCCGGCCGACAAACAGGCGCTGATCACCGACCTGTTCGAGCGCATCACCCTGTACGATGTGAAGGTCGCGGACGTGGCCGTCACCGACCGCCCCGACGGCCGCTTCGACGTCACCGTCACGGTCGAGGCGCGCAAGCTCTACGCCGACGGCCAGGGCGTCGAGAGCGAGGCCCCGCTGAACGAGACCTTCGACCTGGGCCTTTTCACCGCCGAGCCCGGCCGCGCCGCCTTCGACGCGGAGGACGTCCTCGTGCTGGAGCGCCGCCCGATCCGCAGCGGAACCCAGACCCTGCGCTTCACCACCGCCACCCGCCCCACCCACGTCGGCGTCGACCCGTACAACAAATGGATCGACCGCAACTCGGACGACAATGTCCGGGCGGTCGCCGGCACCGGCCCTCTGGGCCGCGCGGGGTGACCAGGGTCTGAGCCCCCGGCCGGCGCCCGCGCCGCCGGGGGTGACGGGGGGATCACGTCCCCAGGCCCCTCTCCTCCCCCGCTGGCGGGGGAGGGGGACCGCGAAGCGGTGGAAGGGGCGGCCGTCTCCACCTGGTCGAAGCCCATCGCGTCCGCTACCTTAGGTGGACGGAGGCGGGATGGCGGATCCATCCAAGATTGGCACCGACTGGACCGACGAGGAGCTGGACCTCATCGTCGCGGACCACTTCGCCATGCTGGCGGCCGAGCACGCAGGGGAGCCCTACGTCAAGGCGCGCCATGCTCAGGAGCTGATGGCGGAGATCGGGCGGACGCACCGCTCGGTTGAGTTCAAGCACATGAACGTCTCCGCGGTTCTGTCGGAACTCGGGCTGCCGACGATCCGCGGCTACAGGCCCAAGGCCAACTATCAGGCCGCTCTCTTCCCCGCGATCGATCGGTATCTGTCAGCCCATCCAGACGCGTGGGACATCGGCCAAGCACGGCTTGTAGAGGCTTGGCGACGAGATGGAACACAGACCGAACGTGCGAGCTCCTTAGGCCCCGGCTGGTCTGACGAAGGTAAGGCCTTTGCGCCGGCCCCGCTCTTGGTCGCTGAAGCGCCGCTCGTTGGGTCCAACCGCTCTCGGCCTCAAGGCCTTCAACGGCTCGTCCGGAAGTTTGACCCGGCCGCGCGCGACGCGCGCAATCGCATACTCGGTCGGCTCGGGGAACAGCACGTTCTGCATCACGAGATCGCCATCCTGATCGCCGCTGACCGGATGGACCTCGCGAAGAAGGTCGAGTGGACCGCCGACGTTCACGGCGATGGCACCGGCTACGACATCCGCAGTTTCGACCCGTCCGGTGCCGAGCGCCTGATCGAGGTGAAGTCAACGCGCGGAGGTCCGACAACGGACTTCTACCTCACGCGGACCGAGCGGGAGGTCTCGGAGGAACGCCCGGACGCGTGGCGCCTCTATCGGCTGCACAGCCTGCCGGCCAGCCCGAGCGTCTTTGTCGTGCCACCCCCACTGGAACGCCACGTCACGCTGACGCCGGAGGCTTGGAGAGCTCGCTTCTGATCGGCAGGGGCTCAAACCTGATCAGGTCGTACTTTTCCGCGAACCACGCCACGAACTCGGCGGGGCTTTCTCCATAGCCCCAGAACTTCGTCAGTTCGGCGGCGTCGAGCCCCGCATCGACGACGCCGATGCACCAGTCGCGCCGCATCAGGCGATCGACCTCCGTCACCCAAGTCTGGCGATCCATCATCGGCCCTGCCTCCCTCGACGCGGACAGGATCACCCTCTCGGGAACAGTTTGGCAACGCCCCACCTTGCCCCCGCCCCTCCGCCACGGCATGAGGCGCCGTTCCTGAACGGAGACTTCCCGTGGACCGACTGACGTCGCTGGTCATCTCGCCGCGCACCGAGCGCGTCATCCTCGCGCTGATCGTGCTCAACGCCGTGATCCTCGGGCTGGAAACCAGCCCGTGGGTGATGGCGCGGGCCGGGGGGCTGCTGACAGCGCTCGACACCCTGCTGCTGGCGGTCTTTGTCGTGGAGATCGTGGCGCGGGTGATCGTGCACCGGGCGGCCTTCTTCCGCGATCCGTGGAGCCTGTTTGACCTGGCCGTGGTGGCGGTGGCGCTGGTGCCGTCGGCGGGGGCGTTTTCCGTGCTGCGGGCGCTGCGCATCCTGCGGGTGCTGCGGGTCATCACCCTGGTGCCGTCGCTGCGGCGGGTGGTGGGGGCGCTGATCACCGCCCTGCCGGGGATGGGCTCGATCGTGCTGCTGCTGGGGCTGATCTTCTATGTGGCCTCGGTGATGGCCACCAAGCTGTTCGGGGCCAGCTTCCCCGTCTGGTTCGGCTCGATCCCGGCCTCGGCCTACACCCTGTTCCAGGTGATGACGCTGGAGAGCTGGTCGATGGGCATCGTGCGGCCGGTGATGGAGGTGTACGGCTGGGCCTGGGCCTTCTTCGTGCCCTTCATCCTGTGCACCACCTTCACCATGCTGAACCTGTTCATCGGCATCGTCGTCAACGCCATGCAGAGCGGGCACGAGGAGGAGGCGAAGGCCGAGCGCGAGGCGCTGGCCGCCGAGCTGGACGCCGCCGATGTCGAGCGCCGCCGCATCCACGCCGAGGAGACCGCCGACCTGGCCGCCCTGCGCGAGGAGATCGCCGCCCTGCGCGCCGAGATCGCCGGGCTGGCGACGGGGCTGAGGGGGCGCTGAGCGCCTCTCCTCCCGCGCGCGGGAGGAGGCGAAAGGCGTCTGTTCAGTCCTCCCCCACAGGGGGAGGTGGATCGCCGGCGTCGCCGGCGAGACGGAGGGGGGGCTGGGCGCCGCCGTCGTGGATCGTCCCCCTCCACCGTCCTGCGGACGGTCCCCCTCCCCCTGCGGGGGAGGAATCAGGGCGCGCGACGTCGGCCGGCCGCCTACCCCTCTTCCGCCAGCAGGGCCTCGACCAGGGCGCGGGCCTCGGGGCCGGCCCAGTCGGCCTCGCCGGAGAAGGCGGCGCGGACGCGGCCCTGGCGGTCGATCAGGATGGTCTGGGGCATCTTGCCCGGATCGACGAACAGGAAGGGCAGCTGGAAGGCGGGATCCGAATACATCGGCAGGGGCGCGTGCACGTCGATGAAGCTCCTGGCGTCCGCGATGGCGTCCGCGCCGGTGTCGACATTGATCGGCAGCACGACGAGGCGGTCGTCGCCTGCATAGGCCTCGGCCAGACGCTGCAGCGTCGGCATCTCGGTGCGGCACGGGGCGCACCACATGGCCCACAGATTGACCACCAGAACCTTGCCGCGGAAGTCGGCCAGCCGGACCTCGGCGCCCTCGCGGTCATAGAGGACATGATCCGGCGCGATCGGGGTGTCGGCCGGCGCCTCGAGCCGCGCCAGGGGGCCGACGGCGAAGCGGGCCAGTTCACTTTGCGGGGCCGGGCCGTCATCGGCTTTGAAAGGGCCGCTCCTTGTCGCGTATAGGGTCGCCAGCGCGCCGCCGCCGACCAGCACCAGCGCGCCGAGCCCCGCCACCGCCCAGCCGAATTTGCCCGAGACCGCCATGACTTCTGATTCCAACGCGCCTGCCGCCGCCGGGGAGCCCGAGGGCGCGACCGGCGCGGGCCAGACACTATGGGGCGGGCGCTTCAACGCCAAGCCCGCCGAGATCATGCAGGCCATCAATGTCTCGATCGGGGTGGACCGGCGTCTTTGGGCGCAGGACCTGCAGGGTTCGCGGGCCCATTGCCGCATGCTGGTGGCGAAAGGCATCCTGACCGCCGACGACGGGGCCGCCATCCTCGACGGGCTGGACCGGATCGAGGGCGAGATCCGCGACGGGAGCTTCCCGTTCCGGGCCGAGTACGAGGATATCCACATGAATGTGGAGGCCCGGCTGGCCGAGCTGATCGGGGTGCCGTCGGGCCGGCTGCACACGGCGCGCAGCCGCAACGACCAGGTGGCCACCGACTTCCGCCTGTGGGTGCGCGACGCCTGCGACCGCACGCTGGACCGGCTCAAGGGGCTGCAGGGGGCGCTGCTGGACCGGGCGGAGCAGCATGCGGCGGACCTGATGCCGGGCTTTACGCATCTGCAGCCGGCCCAGCCGGTGACCTTCGGCCACCATCTGATGGCCTATGTGGAGATGTTCGGGCGCGATCACGGCCGCTTCGCAGACGCCCGGGCGCGGCTGAACGAGAGCCCGCTGGGGGCCGCGGCCCTGGCCGGCTCGCCCTTCCCCATCGACCGGCACATGACGGCGGCCGAGCTGGGCTTTGACCGGCCGATGGCCAATTCGCTGGACGCGGTGTCGGACCGGGACTTCGCCCTGGAGACCCTGGCGGCGGCCTCGATCTGCGCCGGCCACCTGTCCCGGCTGGCCGAGGAGATCGTCATCTGGATGACGCCGCAGTTCGGCTTCGTCACCCTGCCGGACCATCTGACCACCGGCTCCTCGATCATGCCGCAGAAGCGCAACCCGGACGCGGCCGAGCTGGTGCGGGCCAAGACCGGGCGCATCACCGGGGCGCTGGTGGCCCTGACCACGGTGATGAAGGGGCTGCCGCTGGCCTATTCCAAGGACATGCAGGAGGACAAGCCGCCGGTGTTCGAGGCCTTCGACGCGCTGGATCTGGCGCTGGACGCCATGACGGCCATGGTCGCGGCCCTGCAGCCGAACGTCGAGCGCATGGCCGCGGCGGCGGGCTCGGGCTATTCCACCGCCACCGATCTGGCCGACTGGCTGGCGCGCGAGCTGAACCTGCCGTTCCGCCAGGCGCACCATGTGACCGGGGCGGCGGTGAAGCGGGCCGAGGCGCTGGGCGTGGATCTGGCGCAACTGCCGCTGGCGGAACTGACGGCGCTGGAGCCGCGCGTCACCGAGGCGGTTTACAAGGTGCTGTCCCCTGGGGCTTCGTGCGCCAGTCGCCTGAGTTACGGGGGGACCGCGCCGGACGGGGTCCGGGCGCGCATCGCGGAATGGAGGGTGCGTCTGTCATGACCACACGCAAGGGCGTTCTTCTAATCCTGGCCGCTGCGGCGGCCCTGGCCGGCTGCGGCCGCATGGGCGATCTGGCCGAGCCGGGCCCGGTCGAGCCGGGCACTGTCAACCGCCCCTCCAGCCAGCAGCCGATCGACGGCGGCCCGGCCAATCCCTTCGGCGGCAGCGCCGCCGGCCGGGAGCCGCAGTAGGCCTTGGACCACTTCGATTGCCGCGACGGCGTCCTGCACGCCGAGGACGTCTCGCTCGAGACCGTGGCGGCCGAGGTCGGCACCCCGGCCTATGTCTATTCCACCGCCACCCTGACGCGGCACTACCGGGTGCTGGCCGAGGCGGTCGCGGCCTGGCCGGACGCCCTGCGCCGGCCGCTGATCGCCTTCGCGGTCAAGGCCAACGGCAATCTGGCGGTGCTGGCCACCCTGGCCCGGCTGGGGGCCGGGGCCGACACCGTGTCCGAGGGCGAGATCCGCCGCGCCCTTGCCGCCGGGATCCCCGCCGACCGCATCATCTTCTCCGGCGTGGGCAAGACCGACGCCGAGCTGGCCTTCGCCGTCGCCGCCAGGGTGCGCCAGATCAATGTCGAGAGCCGGCCTGAGCTGGACCGGCTGGCGGCGGTGGCGGCCGGGCTGGACCGGACGGTCGAGGTGGCGCTGCGGGTCAATCCGCGCGTCGGCGCCGGCGGTCACGCCAAGATCACCACCGGCGGCGCGGCCGACAAGTTCGGCGTGGCCCCGGAGGAGGCGCTGGCCCTCTACGCCGAGGCGGCCGCCGCGTCGCACCTTCAGCCGGTGGGGCTGGCCTGCCACATCGGCAGCCAGATCACCGATCTGGAGCCCCTGCGCGCCGCCTTCGGGGTGCTGCGCGAGATGACCCTGACCCTGCGCGGCCAGGGTCTGGCCGTGACCCGGCTGGACCTCGGCGGCGGGCTGGGCGTGCCCTATGTCGGCGGTGCCGCCACCGCCTCGCCGGCCGACTACGCCGCCATGGCCGCGGCGGTCATGGACGGGCTGGAGGTCGATATCGTGCTGGAGCCCGGCCGGCTGCTGGCGGCCAACGCCGGGGTGCTGCTGACCCGGGTGGTGCACGTCAATGTGCGGCCCGACGGGCGGCGCTTCCTCGTGCTGGACGCCGGCATGAACGACCTGATGCGCCCGGCCCTGTACGACGCCTTCCACGACCTCAAGCCCGTGCGCGCCACGCCGGGTGAGGCGACGCCGCACGACGTGGTCGGGCCGGTGTGCGAGACCGGCGACACCTTCGCCCGCGACCGTCCCCTGCCGCCGGTCCAGGCCGGCGACCTGATGGTCTTCACCGGGGCCGGGGCCTACGGCGCCAGCATGGCCAATGAGTACAACAGCCGCCGGCTGGTCCCCGAGGTGCTGGTCGACGGCGACCGCCATGCCCTGGTCCGCGCCCGCCCCGACTGGGACGAGATGCTGGCCCGCGACCGCGTGCCGGAGTGGCTGCGGCAGGGTGATGCCCCCCTCAGCGCGCCGCGCTGACCCGCCAGACCGCGTCGCCGACGTCGTCGGCGACGAGAAGGCCGCCCCGGGAGTCGACGATGACGCCGACGGGGCGGCCCCGCGCCTCACCGTCGGGGCCGAGGAAGCCGGTCAGGACGTCGCGCGGCGGCCCGGCCGGGCGGCCGTCGGCAAAGGGCACGAAGATGACCTTGTAGCCGCTGGGCGGGCTGCGGTTCCACGAGCCGTGCTGGCCCACGAACACCCCGTCGGCGAGGTCGGGGCCCAGCCGCGCGCCGCGGGTGAACACCAGCCCCAGCGAGGCCGTATGGGCTCCCAGCGCATAGTCCGGCGTGCGCGACCGGGCCACTGCCGCGGGGTTCGCCGGCCGCACCCGCGTATCGACCGTCCGGCCCCAGTAGCTCCACGGCCAGCCGAAGAACTCGCCGCGCCGCACCGAGGTCATGTAGTCGGGCGGCAGGTCGTTGCCGAGCTCGTCACGCTCGTTGACCGCGGTCCACAGCTCGCCCGTCACCGGGTTCCAGTCCATCCCGACCGGATTGCGCAGGCCCGAGGCATAGACCGCGACCGCGCCGGTCGCCGGGTCGATCTCGAGGATGGCGGCGCGGTTGACCTCTTCCTCCAGACCGAACTCGGCGATGTTCGAGTTGGAGCCGACGCCGACATAGAGGCGCGTCCCGTCCGGGCTGGCCACCAGGCTCTTGGTCCAGTGGTGATTGCGCCCGGCGGGCAAGTCCGCGACCTTTTCCGGCCGGGCGGTGAGGCGCGTCTGGCCAGGGGCATAGGGCGCGACCACCAGGGCGTCGGCGTTGGCGATGTAAAGCCGCTCGCCGACCAGGGCGATGCCGAACGGCGAGGTCAGGTCGTCGGCGAACAGGTGGCGCTGCTCGGCGACCCCGTCCCCGTCGGCGTCGCGCAGCAGGGTGATGCGGTCGGGGCTGGGCGTTCCGGCCCCGGCCCGGGCCATGATCCAGCGCGCCACCCGGTCGCGTAGCCCGCCCCCGCCGCCGCCCTCGCGCGCCGGGGCGTTGCTCTCGGCCACAAGCACATCGCCGTTGGGCAGGACGTAGAGCCAGCGCGGATGCTCCAGCCCCAGGGCAAAGGCCTGCACCTGCAGCCCCGCCGCCGGGGTCGGCACCTGGCCCTCGGCCCAGCCGCGCGCCGGGGCGATCCTGACCAGCGGCAGCAGGCGGGAGCTCGGTACCGGCAGGGCCGGCGACGGGCCGAAGCGCTCAGCCTCAGGGGCCAGCGGTCCGCCGGAACAGGAGGACAGGCCCGCCGCGGCGAGCCCCAAGACAACGGCGACAGCGGCGGCGCACAGGCGGGTCATGGAACCTCCGGTAGGTCGGGGATCAGAAGGCCGGGAACTCCAGCCGCGAGACATCATAGCCCAGCGCCGCGGCGCGCTGCACCAGCGCCTGACGCTCCGCCTCGGTCGGCAGCTCGCGGGTGTAGAGGAACAGCTTCTCGAACGTCGGGTCCGAGGCGATGAACCAGCTGTAGTCTTCGGCCCGGTCGAGGATCCAGTAGTCCCAGGTGACGAAGCCGCCGAAGTAGCGCACCCGCAGCCGGGTGTTGGTCCCCGGGTCGAGAATGCGACCGCTGCCGGTCACCGCCACCTCACGGCCCTGCGGCGTGTCGCGCTGGCAGGTGTCGCGCACCGCCACCCGGTCCGGGGCGGTGAAGACATAGTTGGAAGCCCCAGCGACGCAGCCGTCGGTGATGCGCATGGGCAGGCGGCCGATCTCCAGCCAGCGGCCGGACCACAGCCGTTCGGCGTCCACCGGCTTAAGTGGCGCCGGGGCACGCCAGGCCGACTCCGGCGGGGCGGTGACGCAGGCCGACAGGCCGGCGGCGAGGGCGAGGGCGAGCGCCGCAGCGCGGACGGCGGGGCGGATCAGGGCGCGAGGGGTCACGGGCGGTCTCCTCAAGGGGGTCTGTTCGCTATACGCGCTCGCGGCCGCCGCGGATGCCGTCACGGCGTCGCGACGCCTTGAGCCGGGGCCTCGCGCGCCCTATCTGCGACCGGACGACGCAGGGGATGCAGGCATGACAGCGGTGATCGAGGTCGAGGGCCTGACCAAGACGTATCCGTCCGGGCTGCAGGCGCTGAAGGGCATCGACCTGACCATCGGCAAGGGCGAGATCTTCGCCCTGCTGGGGCCGAACGGGGCCGGCAAGACCACCCTGATCTCGATCATCTGCGGCCTCGTGACCGCCAGCTCGGGCCGGGTGCGGGCCGACGGGCACGACATTGTGCAGGACTGGCGCAAGGCGCGGATGACCATTGGCCTGGTGCCACAGGAGCTGACCACCGACGCCTTCGAGACCGTGTGGTCGACCGTCCGCTTCAGCCGCGGCCTGTTCGGCAAGGCGCCGGACCCGGCCCATATCGAGCGGGTGCTGCGCGACCTCAGCCTGTGGGACAAGAAGGACGCGAAGATCATGACCCTGTCCGGCGGCATGAAGCGCCGGGTGATGATCGCCAAGGCCCTGTCGCACGAACCGGACATCCTGTTCCTCGACGAGCCGACCGCCGGGGTCGACGTCGAGCTGCGCCGGGACATGTGGGCCCTGGTCCGCCGCCTGCGCGACCAGGGCGTGACCATCGTCCTCACCACCCATTATCTTGAGGAGGCCGAGGAGATGGCCGACCGGATCGGGGTGATCCTCAAGGGCGAGCTGATCCTGGTCGACACCAAGGCCGCCCTGATGACCCGCCTCGGCCAGAAGACCCTGACCCTGCAGCTGCAGGCGCCGCTGACCAGCCTGCCGCCGGAGCTGGGCGAGTGGTCGCTCGAGTTGAAGGCCGACGGGCATGAGCTGGAATACGCCTTCGACGCCAACGCCGACCGCACCGGCGTCCCGTCCCTGCTGCGTCGGCTGGCCGACCTGGGCATCGGCTTCAGGGACCTATCGACGCGGCAGACCTCGCTCGAGGACATCTTCGTCGGCCTGGTGCACGACGGTCGGGAGGCCGCGTGATGAGCTTCAACGGCCACGGCGTCTGGGCCATCTACCGCTTCGAGATGGCGCGCGCCCTGCGCACCGTCTGGCAGTCGATCATCACCCCGGTGATCACCACCTCGCTCTATTTCGTGGTGTTCGGGGCCGCCATCGGCAGCCACATGGGCGGGGTATCCGAGGTGTCCTATGGTGCCTTCATCGTGCCCGGGCTGATCATGCTCAGCCTGTTCACCAACTCGATCTTCAACGCCTCGTTCGGCATCTACTTCCCGAAGTTCACCGGCACCATCTACGAGCTGCTGTCGGCCCCCGTGTCGCCGCTGGAGACGGTGCTGGGCTATGTCGGGGCGGCCGCCACCAAGTCGGTCATCCTCGGGCTGGTGATCCTCGCCACCGCCGCCCTGTTGGTGCCGCTGCAGATCGTCCATCCGCTGTGGATGCTGGCCTTCCTAGTCTTGATCTCCGCCGCTTTCAGCCTGTTCGGCTTCATCATCGGCGTCTGGGCCCAGAACTTCGAGCAGCTGAACTTCATCCCCATGCTGGTGGTGACGCCCCTGACCTTCCTCGGCGGGGCCTTCTACTCGATCGACATGCTGCCGGGGGTGTGGCGCACGGTGAGCCTGTTCAATCCGGTGGTCTATCTTATCTCCGGCTTCCGCTGGGCCTTCTTCGACGTCGGCGACGTGCATGTGGGGATCAGCCTGGGCGCGACCCTGGCCTTCCTGCTGGTCTGCCTGTGGGTGGTCGCCTGGATCTTCCGCACGGGCTATCGTCTCAAGACCTGAGCTCCCGAAGGAGACGCGCAATGGTGACGGCGACGTGGAACGGGGCGGTGATCGCCCGCTCGGACGACACGGTGGTGGTGGAAGGCAACCACTACTTCCCGCGCAGCGCCGTGGATCCGGCCTATCTGCGCGACAGCCCGCACATCTCCCTGTGCCCGTGGAAGGGCACGGCCCACTATTTCAGCCTTCTGGTAGACGGGGCGGAGAATCGCAACGCCGCCTGGTACTATCCCGAGCCGAAATCGGCGGCCGAGGATATCCGCGACCGCGTCGCCTTCTGGCGTGGGGTGCAGGTCGGCTGACTGCCGGACCAGACCCGGCTGAGGTGGACGCAATCCAACTCAACCGATTTCGGTCTAGTCGGCGTGGCGGTAGGGCAGGTAGCCCCGCTCCACGATCCGTCGCAGGCCCTCGTAGGCCTCGGTCAGCTCGTCGAAGGCCAGCCGCAGCTCCTGCAGGCGGCGCGCCTCGTCCGGACGGATGGTGTGGCCGGCCTCGGTCATGCGCAGGGCCTCGGCGATCCAGCGCGCCCGGGCCGTGGCAGAGGCCACTGCCAGCTTCTGGAATGCCGACGGATCGGCGTGCTTCGCCCCGAGGCCCAGCACCTGGGGGATCACCTCGCGGTTGGAGAGGAAGGCCGTGTAGTCGATCTGCTCCAGCTGGCCGCGCAGGCGGCGCTGTTCGTGCGGATCGAGGTCGGTCGGCTCGAAATGGTCCCGGGGCCGACGATAGCTGGACGTTACGCTGGTTGCCATCACGCAGTCCTCCGACGGGGCCGGGAAGAACCCCGTCACTGCATGGTGCGCTGCGCTGGTTAACGGGCCCTTGCCGCCGGCTGCGCCAGCCGCGCGCGCACAGTGTCGAACACGCCGGTGACCGCAGCGGGCGGGGCGCGATCTAGCAAGCTGACGACGACGATGGCCAGGGCGGACAGCAGGAAGCCCGGCACGATCTCATAAACCATACTGCTCAGCGGGCTGCTGTCCGGCCCGACCGGAGCATAGATCCACACCAGCACCGTGGCGGCACCCACCAGCATCCCCGCCAGCGCCCCGTTGCGGGTCATGCGCCGCCAGGTCAGGGCGAGGAGGATCAGCGGCCCGAAGGCGGCACCGAAGCCGGCCCAGGCGTTGGCCACCAGCCCCAGCACATTGCTCTCCGGGTTCCAGGCCAGGCCCAGCGCCGCCAGCGCCACCGCCACCACCGCCAGCCGGCCGACGAGCACTCGCTCGGTCTGGCCGGCATCGCGACGCAGGAGCAGGGCGTAGGCATCCTCGACCAGCGAGCTGGAGGCGACCAGCAGCTGGGAGGAGATGGTGCTCATGATGGCGGCGAGGATGGCGGCGTATAGAAAACCGGTGACCAGCGGGTCGAACAGCACCTCGGACAGCAGGATGAAGATGGTCTCCGGGTCGCTGACATCCAGCCCGTGAACGGCGGTCCAGGCTGCGCCGGTAAGGCCAACGGCCATTGCCCCGATAAGGGTCACGGCCATCCAGCCCATGCCGATGGCCGTGGCGGTCGGCACATCCCTGACCGAGCGGATGGCCATGAAACGGACGATGATGTGTGGCTGGCCAAAGTAGCCGAGGCCCCAGGCCAGCAGGGAGATCATGCCCAGCACCGAGGCGTCGCGGAACAGGTCCAGCATGGCTGGATCCTTCGCCGCCAGCGCCGCCTCCACCGCCGACGGACCGCCGGACCCGTCGAGCGCCGCGACCGGCACCACGATCAGGGCCAGGAACATGATGCTGCCCTGGACGAAGTCGGTCAGGCTGACGGCGAGGAAGCCGCCGAATACCACATAGGCCAGCACCGCGCCGGCGGTGATCCACAGGCCCCAAGCATAGGGAACGTCGAAGGCGCTGTCGAACATCTTGCCGCCGGCCACCAGACCGGCCGAGGTGTAGAGGGTGAAGAACACCACAATCACCGCAGCCGACAGCAGGCGAAGGGCGTGCGAGCGGTCGCCGAAACGTTTCTCGAGGAAGTCGGGGATGGTGATGGCGTCATCGGCCATCTCCGTGTGCAGCCGCAGGCGCGGTGCGACCACCAGGTAGTTGGCAAAGGCCCCGAAGAACAGGCCAACGGCGATCCAGCCGGCCGACAGGCCCTGGGCGAAGGCGGCGCCGGGCAGGCCAAGCATGATCCAGCCACTCATGTCCGAGGCCCCCGCCGACAGGGCCGTGACCGCCGGACCGATCCTGCGGCCGCCCAGCATGTAGCCCGAAACGTCACCGGTCGAGGCGCGCCAGGCGTAGAGGCCGATACCCAGCATCAGGGCGAAATAGATCGACAGGGAGATGAGAACGCCGGTGTCCATGTGACCGGGCGTAGCAGCCCCGACCCGGCCCGGCCACCCCCGCCGTCGTGGCCGGGCGCGGCGCTTGGCACCTGACGCCGGGATGGGCCATAGGAAGCGCCAGTGACGGAGGGAGCGATGGGCGCGTTCAGAACGCCAACGCGGGAGGCGTGGGAAGCCGCGGCGCGCAAGGCGCTGAAAGACCGACCTCTGGAGGAGCTGACCCGGCGCGACCCTGACGGTCTGGCGATCGCGCTGCTCTATACGGCCGATGACGGGGGAGAGGCGCTGTGCGCCCCGCGCGCCGCCGACGCCGACGGCCGCGCTTGGGACCTGCGCATGGTGGTCGAGGCCGACAGTCCGGCCGAGGCCAATGCGGAGGCCCTGGCCGACCTGCAGAACGGCGCCGCCTCGCTGCTCCTGTCCGGGGCGGTGCTGGCTGATCCGGACCCGCTGATCGCGGCGCTGCAGGGGGTCGCGCTGGAGCTGGCCCCGGTCGGGCTGGGTGCCGGACTCGACGGCCCCGACGCTGCCAACGCCCTGGCCGTCGCCGCCAAGGGCGCGCCGCGCGCCCGGCTGATGTTCCACATGGACCCGCTGTCGGCCTTCGCTGTCGGCGGCGGCGCTCCTCGGCCGATCGCCGAGCACCTGACGCTGGCGGCCAACACCGCGGCGCGGCATGCCGGGGCCTATCCGGAGGCCGACTTCTTCCTTGCCTCGGGCCAGGTCGTGCACGAGGCCGGGGGGTCGAACGCCCAGGAGCTGGGCTTCGCCGCCGCCAGCGCCCTGGCGTACCTCAAGGCCGGGGTCGAGGCGGGCCTGCCGCTGGAGCGCGCCGCGCGCGGTCTGTGGCTGGGGCTGACGGTCGACGCGGTGTATTTCGACGCCCTCGCGAAGGTGCGGGCCCTGCGGCGGATCTGGGCCGGACTGACGGCACCGCTGGGGCTGACCCTGCCTGCACGCATCGAGGCGCGCTCGTCGCGGCGCATGCTGGCGGCACGCGATCCGTGGCCCAACCTGCTCAGGTTGACCGCGGCGGGCTTCGCCGGGGCCGTGGGCGGGGCCGAGGCTATCGTGCTGGAGGGCTTCACCCGGGCGGCCGGCCGCCCCGACGCCTTCGCCCGGCGCCAGGCGCGCAACACCCAGCTGGTGCTGATGGAGGAGGCCCACCTCGGCCGCGTCGACGACCCCGCCGCCGGATCGTGGTTCCTCGACGCCCGGTCCCGCGACCTGGCCGCCGCCGGCTGGGCCGAGTTCCGGCGGATCGAGGCCGAGGGCGGGCTGGCCGCCAGTCTTCTCGCGGGGGCGTTCCAGGCGCGCGTGGCCGAAGCCCGCGCGGCGCTGGAGACCGCTCATGCCGGGGGCGGACAGCCGCTCGTCGGGGTGACACGCTTCATCGACCCGGAGCCCCGCCCGGCCCCGGTCGTGCCCCTGCCGACCCTTCCCGCCCCGCTCGGGCAGATCGCGCCGCTGAGCCCCCTGCCCCTCGTCGCCGGGCTTGAGGAGGCCGCCCGATGAGCGTTCGCTTCCCCGACTATGCGGCCCTGCCGCTGGACCTGTCCGCACCGCTGCCGGCGGGCCCGGCCCGCGCGCCCTGGCGGACGCCCGAGGGCATCGAGGTGGCCCCGGCCTATGGCCCGGACGCGATCGCCGGGCTGGACGACATCCATGGTCTGCCCGGCCTCGCCCCGTTCAGCCGCGGTCCTTATCCGACCATGTACGCCGGGGCCCCCTGGACCATCCGCCAGTACGCCGGCTTCTCCACCGCCGAAGAGTCCAACGCCTTCTACCGCCGCAACCTGGCGGCCGGGCAGAAGGGGCTGTCGATCGCCTTCGACCTGGCCACCCACCGGGGCTACGATTCCGACCATCCGCGCGTCGCCGGCGACGTCGGCATGGCCGGGGTGGCGATCGATTCCATCCTCGACATGCGCACGTTGTTCGACGGCATCCCGCTCGACCGGATGAGCGTGTCGATGACCATGAACGGCGCGGTGCTGCCGGTACTGGCCCTCTATGTCGTCGCGGCCGAGGAGCAGGGTGTGCCGCACGCGGCCCTGACCGGGACCATCCAGAACGACATCCTCAAGGAGTTCATGGTCCGCAACACCTACATCTATCCGCCGGCACCCAGCATGCGGATCATTGCGGACATCTTCGCCTGGACCGCGCAGGAGACGCCGCGCTTCAACTCCATCTCGATCAGCGGCTACCACATGCAGGAGGCCGGGGCCTCGGCTGACCTGGAGCTGGCCTACACCCTGGCCGACGGTATCGAGTACATCCGCGCCGGAGTCGCCTCGGGACTGGACATCGACGCCTTCGCGCCGCGCCTGTCTTTCTTCTGGGCGATCGGCATGAACTACTTCATGGAGGTGGCCAAGCTGCGCGCCGGCCGCCTGCTGTGGGCCGAGGCGGTGGCGCGCGAGTTCGCCCCGAAAGACTCCCGTTCCCTGTCCCTGCGCGCTCACTGTCAGACCTCCGGCTGGTCGCTGGCGGCCCGGGACGTGTTCAACAACGTCAGCCGCACCATGGTCGAGGCCATGGCCGCCGCCGGGGGCCAGACCCAGAGCCTGCACACCAACAGCCTCGACGAGGCCCTGGCCCTGCCGACCGACTTCTCGGCCCGCATCGCCCGCAACACCCAGCTGCTGCTGCAACTGGAGACCGGCCTGACCGGGGTGATCGACCCCTGGGGCGGCAGCTTCTTCGTCGAGCGCCTGACCCACGAGCTGGCCCATCGCGCCCGCGCCCACATGGCCGAGGTCGAGGCCCTGGGCGGCATGGCCAAAGCCATCGAGGCCGGCGTACCCAAGCTGCGCATCGAGGAGGCGGCAGCCCGCACCCAGGCCCGTATCGACACGGGCCAGCAGACGGTCGTGGGCGTGAACCGCTACCTGTCCGACACGGTCGACGACATCCCGGTGCTGAAGGTCGACAACGCCGCCGTACTGGCGGCCCAGATTGACAAACTCAAGCGTCTCCGCGCCGGCCGCGACGAGGCCGCGACCCGCGCGGCGCTGGAGGCCCTGACCGCCGGGGCCCGCGGCAACGCCAATCTGATGGAGCTGGCGGTGCGCGCCGCCCGCGCCCAGGCCACGGTCGGCGAGATCTCCGACGCGCTGGAGGCCGCCTTCGGCCGCCATGTGGCCGAGGTGAAGACCGTGTCCGGCGTCTATGGCCGCGAGGCCGGGCCCGACGCCCGCGTCTCCCGCGCCCGCGACATGGTCGCCGCCTTCGTCGAGAACGACGGCGGCCCGCCGCGAATCCTCATCGCCAAGCTGGGCCAGGACGGCCACGACCGCGGCCAGAAGGTGGTGGCCACCGCCTATGCCGACCTCGGCCTGGAGGCCATCGCCGGGCCGCTGTTCCAGACCCCGGCCGAAGCCGCCCGCGACGCCGTCGAGCGCGGGGTGCATGTGGTCGGGGCCTCGTCCCTCGCCGCCGGCCACCTGACCCTGGCACCCCAGCTGATCGCCGAGCTGAAGAGGCTCGGCCGAGAGGACATCATGGTGGTGGTCGGCGGCGTCATCCCCCCGGCGGACGTCCAGCCCCTGCTGGACGCCGGGGTGGCCGCCGTCTATCCGCCCGGCTCGGTGGTGGCCGAGACCGCCATCGACCTGATCGAGAAGCTGAACGTCCGCTGCGGCTACGCCCAGAAGGGCTGAGCTGCCCGGCGATTCGCGTCGAGCGGGGCATGACCCTGTAAAGCCGTCACCCTCGGGCTCGTGCCGAGGGGCCATAGCGGGGTCAGGCGCAGCCGCGCGCAGCTTTCAGGTTCCGCCAGCACCAACCGGCGATCGCGCCCGGCGGACCGATGGGCCCGCGGGGGCAAGCCCGGGATCGACGACAGCTTGAAATCAAATCTGACTTTCTTCGGACTCGGGGGCTTACAACCTCAGGGTCGCGCGCGGTCCGGCAAGGCGGCGACCTCCTCGGCCGTCAGCCGGCGCTCAACGCGGGCCAGGCAGGGTCCCGGATGGACCGGGCTCGGATGGCTGATGACCACATTGACCTGGTCCGAAAGACACAGCCGCCCGGAGCCGCCACCGAACCGCTGGACAAGGGCAATGTCGATCGCGCTGTCCAGATCGAGGCAGGCCCCGATGGTGACCAGCTCGAAGACCTCGTCACGGCCGATGCGGACATAGAGCAGCCGGTCGCGGTCAGACCGGAAGTTGCGGATCTGGCTGGTGTAGAAGCAGCGGCGCGCCGAGGCCGCCTCGGTGCCCGCAGCAGCCGCCGGGCCAGACGCGGCCGGGGTCGTGGGGGCGCAGGCCGCGAGAGCGGTCGCAACGGCGAGACAAGCGGGGAGCAGCACGCGCATCATGGTTCTCCGGAACAGGCACCGAGAGGGTCCGCGCGACTTCCTGAACCCCCGATGAACGGAACAGTTCCGGCCCCCGGTCGGTCGGGGGCGACCCGCGCCGCCAGATCGGTCGGCAGGGGGGACGGAACCCCGGTCAGGCGCGCCGCGACATGCTCCGCCAGCAGGGGCGCAACGCAGAACCCGCGCGAACCGAGACCGCCAAGCACCCACAGGCCAGGCGCACCGGGAACCTCGCCGCACAGGGGCAGCCGGTCAGGCGTGGTGGCGCGCACAGCGGCGCGGCGCTGCCCCGGCTGGTCTCGCACCGCCGCCGCGAGCGCCGGCAGCCTGGCCTCGAGCATGGCCAGGTTGCGGGCCGAGGCCGCCTCTGACGGGACCGGCGCGGTCTCGCCCCGGTCGTGGGTCGCGCCCCACAGCACCCCCTCGCCGGTCGGGACCGCGTAGCCGCCCCAGGCGACGGCCGCTGGCGGGGCCACACCGGCGCTCCAGTCCGCCTGACCGGCCACCGGCGCGAGACCGGGCCCTGGCAGCAGGTCGATGGTGCCCCAGCCGGCAGTGATCACCACGGCGTCGGCGACTATCGCCGGCCCGTCCGCCAGCCGGACGCGCCAGCCGCCCTCATCCGGCTCAAGGCCGACGGCGCGGCCAGACCGCACCTCGACGCCCTTGAGCCAGGCCATGCGCACCGCAGCGGGCGCAAGGGCCAGGGCCGGCCCCATCCACAGCCCGTGGGCGTCCACAGCCAGGCCAAGCCGCGCCGAGGCGGCCGCCGGATCCAGTGCCATCAGGGCTCCACCCCACCAGGGCTGGGCCGCCACCTTGTCGAAGCGGGCCGGGTCGCGGGCGGCGGCAGCAAGTTGCAGCACCCCCTCGGACAGCACGGCACCGGGGACGGCGCGATAGAGGTCCCCGGCGCGCTCCAGCGCCTGGGCGTAGAGGGCGGCGAGCGTCAGATCGCCGGCGTCGAGACGGGGTGTGACGAGGGCAGCGGGAAAGCCCGAGGCCCCCGCCCCGGGCTGCCCGGCCTCGATCACGAGGGGGGCGAGCCCCTGCGCCCGCAGGGCCCGCGCCATCGCCTGTCCGGCGATGCCGGCACCCAGGATGACGATGCGGCCGGGCGGCCGCGTTCGTGGCCCATCGGGGGCGACTGCTTCCAGCCGCTCGCGCTTGCGGCCGTGGCCGGGCCGCTTGTCGACCTTGAAGCCGCGCGCTTGCAGTCCCCGCCGCACCGCCCCGGCGACTGTGAAAGTGGCGACCCGGGCGCCCGGGGCGGAGCGGGCCGCCACCGCATCCAGCACTGCGTCGCACCACATGCCGGGGTTGGTCGAGGGGGCGAAGCCGTCAAGAAACCAGGCATCGGCGTCTCCGGACCAACGGTCGAGCGCATCAGCAGCGTCGCCTGCGGCCAGGTCCAGCGACACGCCGAGGTCATCGAGGCTGACCCGGTGAAAGCCGGGGGTCTGAGCCGGCCAGACCGCCAGCATCCGCGCCGCGAGGTCCGCCATCTCCGGCCAGGCGGCGAGGGCGCGCGCAGCGTCGGCCCGGGATAGCGGGTAGGCCTCGACGGAGAAGATCGACAGCCGCCCGCCGGGGGGGCGATGACGGCTCCACAGGTCCAGCAGGGCGATGATGTTGAGGCCCGTGCCGAATCCCAGCTCCGCGACAGTGAAGCGGGGCCTCCCTACCCACGCCTGCGGCAGGCCGCAGCCGGCGAGGAAGACGGCGCGGGTCTCCGCCAGCCCGTCCTCGCGCGAGAAGTAGACATCGCCGAACCGGCGCGAGACCGGGGCACCTTCGGGCGTCCAGTCGAGGTCGGCAGAATCAGCCATAACCGCCTCATGCGCCGGATTGCGCGCACGAAAAAGGGGGCCGTCGGCGACGACCCCCTTCCGCAGGCGATCCCGGAGGACCGCCCCTCGCAACAAGGCGATTACTGGGCGGGGGCGGCCGGAGCCGCGGCCGGAGCGGCTTCCGGAGCCATGGCACCTTCAGCGGCTGCGGCGGCTTCGCCGGCGGCGGCGGCGGCGTCGGCGGCGGCGTCTTCCGCGGTGGCGGTGGCGTCAGCGGCCGTGTCGGCGGCGGCTTCGGCTTCGGCTTCAGCGGCCGGGGCTTCTTCAGCGGCCGGCTGGCAGGCGGCGACGGCCAGGGCGGCGGCCGAGGCGGCGATCAGGGCGACGATGCGCATGGGTGTATCCTTCAGAAGGGTGAGCGAGGTCATGAATGCCCGCGCCTCCTGATAACGGAAGCGTGAGGCCTACGGCAAGCGACAGGCGAGAATCAGCGTGAAACTTCGCCGCTCGGGTGGAGAAGGCGCACGAAAAAGGGGGTCGTCGAAGACGACCCCCTTCCTCAGGCGGTCCTGGAGGACCGCCCCTCGCCAAAAAAAGCGATTACTGGGCCGGGGCAGCCGGAGCAGCGGCCGGAGCGGCTTCCGGAGCCATGGCACCTTCGGCAGCCGGAGCGGCTTCGGCAGCGGCGGCGTCGGCGGCCGGGGCTTCGGCAGCGGCGTCGGTGGCCGCTTCAGCGGCGGCTTCGGCTTCAGCGGCCGGGGCTTCTTCAGCGGCCGGCTGGCAGGCGGCGACGGCCAGGGCGGCGGCCGAGGCGGCGATCAGGGCGACGATGCGCATGGGTATATCCTTCAGAAGGGTGAGCGAGGTCATGAATCCCCGCAGCGCTCTGATAACGGAACCGTGAGGCTCCCGGCAAGCGAAAAGCTCACGCGTTTGTGAAGTTGTGTGTCTTCAGGCGTCCGCCGGGGCGTTCTGCAGCGCCTCTTCCAACTCGGCGAAGCTGGGCTGCGCGGTCGACGGAATGTCGCCGCGGCCGATCTCGACCGAGATCTGGGCGGCGTTGCCGTGCAGGTGCGCCACCAGCACCGAGCGGATGATCTTGTAGTAGGCGGCCTCCTCGTCGGTGATCTCCTTGAGGCGGACGGCCAGTGGCCCCACCAGGCCGTAGGCGAGGAACACGCCGAGGAAGGTGCCGACCAGGGCACCGCCGATCATCCCGCCCAGCACTTCCGGCGGCTCGGTGATGGCGGCCATGGTCTTGATCACCCCCAGCACCGCCGCGACGATGCCCAGCGCCGGCAGGGCGTCGGCCATGTTCTGCAGGGCGTGGGCCGGGCCCAGCGCCTCGTGGTGGTGCTTCTCCAGCTGTTTTTCCATGGCGTCCTCGATCTGGTGCGGATCCTCGAGGTTCATGGTCATCATGCGCAGGGTGTCGCAGATGAAATCCGTGGCGAAGTGGTCCTTCAGCACCTTGGGGTAATTCTGGAAGATGGCGCTTTCTGCCGGCTTCTCGATGTGGCTCTCGAGCGCGATGACGCCCTTGGACTTCATCGTCTTGGTCAACTTGAACAGCAGCGACAGCAGGTCCGTGTAGTCCTGCTTCTTCCACTTGGGGCCGGCGAAAACCTTGCCGAAGCCGCCGGCCACACCCTTCAGGGTGGCGGGCGAGTTGGACATGACGAGCGCCGCCACCGCCGCGCCGCCGATCATCATCATCTCGTACGGCAGCGACTTGAGGATGACGTACATCTTGCCGCCGGCGATGGTGTAGCCGCCGAACACCATGGCGAAGAGCAACACGATGCCGATAATCTGGAACATGGACGGTCCTGGGCCCGGAGGCAGAGAGTCCGGACCTTGACTGTTAATGCTTAAGGGGCGGTTGCGATCACTCCCTTCATTCAGCCGGGGTCGGGGCCTCGCCATGCTGCCGGTGGGTCAGCCGGTAGAGGCGGCGCTCAAGCCGCACCTTGACGCCGTCGATCAGGCTGAAGGCGACGGGCACGAACACCAGCGACAGGGCGGTCGAGGTGATCAGGCCGCCGATCACGGCGATCGCCATGGGGCTGCGGAACTCGGTGCCCTCGCCGAAGGCCACGGCGATCGGCAGCATGCCCAGCCCCATCGCCATGGTGGTCATGATGATCGGCCGGGCCCGCTTGTGCGCGGCGTCGATGATCGCCTCGCGCCGCGCCATCCCCCGCTGCATAGCGATGATGGCGTAGTCGACCAGCAGAATGGAGTTCTTGGCGGCGATCCCGGTCAGCATGATGATGCCGATCAGCGCCGGCATCGACAGCGTCTTGCCTGTCACCAGCAGCAGGAAGAAGGCCCCGCCGAACGACACCGGCAGCGCCGCGAGGATGGTGACCGGGTGGAAGAAGCTGCGGAACAGCAGCACCAGCACGACGTACATCAGCAGGATGCCGGTGACGATCGCGAACATAAAGCCCGAGCCGGTTTCCTGCAGGTTCTCCAGCTCGCCCGAAATGGCCTGGCGAACCCCGCCGGGCAGAGTCTCCATGGCCGGCAGGGCATTCACCCGCTCGGACGCCTGCCCCAGGGTGATACCGTTCAGCTCGGCGGTCAGACGGGCCACCCGCTGGCGGTCCATGCGGTCGATCTGGTTCGGGCCCGCTCCGAAACTGATGTCGGCGACCGAACTGAGCGGCACCACCTGTCCCGAGGCGGTGGGCACCTTGAGGTTCTCGAGCTGGCCGAGGTCGGCGCGCGCCGATTCCTGCAGCATCACCCGGATCGGAATCTGTCGGTCGCCGAGGTTGAACTTGGGCAGCAACTGATCAGCGTCGCCGAGGGTGGCGACCCGAGCCACGGCGCTGATATCCGCCGCCGAAACGCCCTGCAGGGCACCGATGTCGGCCTTGGGGGTGATCAGGATCTCCGGCCGTGCAAGCGCGGCCGAGGAGATGACATTGGTCAGGCCGGGGACGCCGCGCATCTCGCGCTCGACTGCCGCCGCCGCCATCTGCAGCTGCTCAGGATCGTCGCCGACGAGGGCGATCGACACCAGGGCACCGCCGTCGCCACCTTCCTGCCCGAACTGCACCCGGGCACCGGGGATTTCGCGCAGCACGGCACCCATCTCCTGCTCGAAGGCCTGCTGGCGGATCGACCGTTCGTTCTTCTTGACCAGATTGACCGTGATCGAGGCCCGGCGCACCTCGCCGGCGCTGGAACCGCCGCCGGGGCCGAAATTGGTCGTGGCCGAGCCGATCGAGGCGTAGACCGAGCGCACCTCCGGCCGTGCGGTCAGCTCGTCGCTGACCCGGCGCACGACGGCATCCGTCTCCTCCAACGTGGAGCCGGGCGGCAGCTGGATGGAGATGTTGGAGCGCGACAGATCCTCGGGCGGGATGAACTCGAACGGCAGCATGGCCGCCAGACCGAGCGAGCCGGCGAAGAACAGGGCCCCGCCGCCCATCACCCAAATGCGGTGGTCGCGCACCCGCCCCGCGAGGCGGGCACCAGGGCTGCGGCGCGGCTCCGGCTGCGTCGGGTGGCGGCCGGAGTCGCCGAGGGCCCAGTCCAGCAGCCGCAGGTAACCGGTCATCCAGCGCGGATCAGCGTGCTCCTTGCCCTGATCGGCCTTGAGCATATAGGCGCCCATCAGCGGCGTCAGGGTGCGCGCCACCACCAGCGAGAAGAAGACGCTGACGCAGGTGGCGATGGCGAAACTCTTGAAGAACTGGCCGACCACACCGGGCATGAAGCCGGTCGGGGCGAACACGGCGATCAGGGTCGCGGTGGTGGCGATCACCGCCAGGCCGATCTCGTCGGCGGCCTCGATCGCGGCCGGATAGGGTGCCTTTCCGTCGCGAATGTGCCGGACGATGTTCTCGATCTCGACGATGGCGTCATCGACGAGGATGCCGATGGTCAGCGACAGGGCCAGCAGCGTGACCACGTTCAGCGACTGGTCGGTCAGGTCCATGATCAGGAAGGTCGGGATCAGGCTGAGCGGCATGGCCACGGCGGCGATGAAGGTCGCCCGCCAGTCGCGCAGGAACAGGAACACCACGATGACGGCGAGGCCGGCGCCCAGCAGCAGCGCCTCGACCGAGGCGTGGAAATTGTTGATCACGTCCCTGGTGGTGGTGGTCACCTGCTCGATGGTCAGGTTGTCGAACTCGGCGTCGAGCTTCTCGATCTCCGCCTTGGTCGATTCATAGACTGCCAGCTCCGACGAGCCCCTGGAGCGGCTGATGGAGAAGCCGACCACCTCCTGGCCGTTGAAGCGGGCGCGGCCGCGCGGCTCGGCCCATTCGTCGGTCACCTCGCCAAGATCGGCCAGCCGCACCGAGCGGCCGCCGACCGGGATCAGGGTCGCGCGAAGGGCCTCGATCGAGGGAGCCGAGCCGAGCGTGCGGATGGCCTGCTCCTCGCCGCCGATCTCGCCGCGACCGCCGGGCAGGTTGATGTTCTGGGCCCGCAGCTGGTTGGATACCGCCGCCGCTGTCACGCCCTGCGCCGCCAGCCGCGCCGGGTCCAGCTTGATCCGCACCTCGCGGGCCACGCCGCCGTCTCGGCTGACCTGGCTGACGCCCTCGACCGAAAGCAGGCGCTTGGCCACGGTGTTGTCGACGAACCAGCTCAGTTCCTCGGGATTCATGCCCGGGGCGCGCACCACATAGGTGGCGATCGGCTCCTGGGTGAACTCGATGCGCTGGATCACTGGCTCCTGCACATCGGCCGGCAGGGTCTGGCGGATGCCGGCGATGGCGTTGCGGACGTCGTTGGTGGCCTTCTCCAGATCGACGCCCAGCTCGAAGACGATCGAGGTGGTCGAAACCGAGTCATTGACCACCGAGTTGATCTCGTCGACGTCGCCGAGGCCGGCCACCGCGTCCTCGACCAGGCGCGTGACCTGGGTCTCCAGCTCGGTCGGGGCCGCGCCCGACTGCACCACCGTGACCGCCACGACTGGCAGGTCGACGTTGGGGAAGTTGTTGATGGCCAGCCGCTGGTAGCTGATCAGCCCCGCCAGGGTCAGGACCACGAACAGCAGGACGATCGGGATCGGGTTCCGGATCGACCAGGAAGAGATGTTGTTGAAGTTCATGGGTCTGACCGGTCAGGCTCAGTTCGCGGCCGGGCGCGCGGCGGGAGCGGACGCCGCCGCGGCCACGCGTACCCGGTCGCCCTCACCGAGGAAGCCGGCACCCTGGACCACCACCCTCTGGCCCGCGGCCAGGCCTGATCCGATCGCAACGAGGTCACCCTGACGCACCCCGGGGGTCACGCGGGTGAAGCTGACGGTATCGCCTCGGCCGATGACATAGGCGCCCGGCTGGCCCTCGCGATAGACGACGGCCGACGACGGAATGGCCAGCGCCGGCTGGGTCCCGACATCGATTTCGGCGCGGGCGTACATGCCCGGACGCAGGTCCGAGGCAGCCGGAATGGCGATGCGGGCGATGCCGAGGCGGGTCTGCGGATCGACCTGGGGCGTGACGATGCGCACAGTACCGGTCGTCGACGCGGCCTGGTCCGAGGTCAGGCTGGCACCCTGACCCGGCCGGACGAGCGCCAGCTCGGCCTCGGGCACCTGGGCGTCCAGCTCCAGCCGGCCGTCGCGGACCAGGCGGAATAGCTGGGCTCCGGCCTCGACGATCTGCCCCCGGGTGACGTTGCGCGCCGAGACGAGCCCGGCGACCGGGGCCCGCACGCGAGTCTGCTCGAGGCGCGTGCGGGTGGCCGACAGCTGGGCCCGCGTCTGATCGAGGCCGGCGCGGGCCGACCGCTCCTCGGACACGGCCTGGTCGAGCGAAGCCTGGGACAGGAACCCGCGCTCGCGCAGCTCGCGGGCGCGGCCCAGTTCGGCGGTCTCGCGAGCCAGATTGGCCTCCGCCTGGGCCACCGAAGCCTCCTGGGCGCGCAGGTCGGCCTGCAGCAGGTCGTCGTTCAGCTGCACCAGCACCTGGCCCTGCCGAACATACTGGCCCTCATCGACCAGCACCCGGGTCGCCACGAGCCCGCCAACCTCGGCCCCGACCGGCACATCCTCCCAAGGCGAGATGGTGCCGGAAGCGGTCACCGTGCGGGACAGGCTCACCTGGCTCACGGTTGCAGCCGTTACGGCCTGGCCGGCGTTGGCCTGCGCCGTCTTGCCCCCGCCGCCCTCGCCACATCCGGCCAGCACCAGCGCGGAAGCGGCCATCAGGCCCAGGGCCCGGCTCCAGTCGGTCACGCGGAATTCCCCATGGAAGAGGTTTCGGGAGGAGGCCCTGCATATAGGCTGAACGCGTCAGGCTACAAACCGCACCGACGTCGCATTACGCGGTTGTAATGCCCGCCCTCGCCTCCCCGTCGCATTGGCGCGCTCCGCCAGCCGTGGTAGCGGGCGCCGCATGACGACTCCCCCGATTTCGCGCATCCGCAATTTCTCCGTGGTCGCCCACATTGACCACGGCAAGTCGACGCTGTCGGACCGGCTGATCCAGGTCACGGGTGGCCTCAGCGCGCGCGAGATGCGCGAGCAGGTGCTCGACAACATGGAGATCGAGCAGGAGCGCGGCATCACCATCAAGGCGCAGACCGTGCGCCTGAACTACAGGGCGAAGGACGGGCTCGACTACGTCCTGAACCTGATGGACACCCCCGGCCATGTCGACTTCGCCTATGAGGTCAGCCGCTCGCTGGCCGCCTGCGAGGGGTCGCTGCTGGTGGTCGACGCCAGCCAGGGCGTCGAGGCCCAAACCCTGGCCAATGTCTACCAGGCCATCGACAACAATCACGAGATCGTCCCGGTCCTGAACAAGATCGACCTGCCGGCCGCCGAGCCGGAGCGGGTCAAGGCCCAGATCGAGGAGGTCATAGGTCTCGACGCCTCCGACGCCGTCGAGTGCAGCGCCAAGTCCGGCCTCGGCATCGAGGATGTGCTTGAGGCCATCGTTACCCGCCTGCCGCCGCCGAAGGGCGAGGCGAACGCGCCGCTCAAGGCCATGCTGGTCGACGCCTGGTACGATCCCTACCTCGGTGTGGTGCTGCTTGTGCGCGTGTTCGACGGCACGCTGAAGGCCGGCCAGCGCGTCAAGTTCATGCAGAACGGCACCGCC
This sequence comes from Brevundimonas sp., assembly GCA_027531145.1. GTDB lineage: Bacteria > Pseudomonadota > Alphaproteobacteria > Caulobacterales > Caulobacteraceae > Brevundimonas. The sequence continues at coordinate 52,989 of JAPZRF010000001.1, forward strand.
CACCTGGTCGATCGGGTCGGCGTCTTTCTGCCCAAGAACACCCCGGTCGAAAGCCTCGGGCCCGGCGAGGTCGGCTTCATCACCGCCCAGATCAAGGAAGTGGCCCACGCCGCCGTCGGCGACACCATCACCGACGAGAAGAAGCCGACCGCCGAGCCGCTGAAGGGCTTCAAGGACGTCCAGTCGGTGGTATTCTGCGGCCTGTTCCCGACCGACGCCGCCGACTTCGAGGACCTGCGCGCCGCCATCGCCCGCCTGCGCCTGAACGACGCCAGCTTCAACTACGAGATGGAGTCCTCGGCGGCGCTGGGTTTCGGCTTCCGCTGCGGCTTCCTCGGACTTCTGCACCTCGAGATCATCCAGGAGCGGCTGAGCCGCGAGTTCAACCTCGACCTGATCGCGACGGCCCCGTCGGTGGTCTACAGGATGAAGCTGCGCGACGGCTCCGAGATCGAGCTGCACAACCCGGCCGACATGCCGGACGTGATGCAGATCCTCGAGATCGCCGAGCCCTGGATCAAGGCCACCATCTTCACCCCGGACGAGTACCTGGGCGGCGTCATCAAGCTGTGCCAGGACCGCCGCGGCGAGCAGAAGGAGCTGAGCTACGTCGGCAGCCGCGCCATGGTCGTCTACGACCTGCCGCTGAACGAGGTGGTGTTCGACTTCTACGACCGCCTCAAATCCATCTCCAAGGGCTACGCCAGCTTCGACTACGAGCTCGGCGACTACCGCCCCGGCGACCTGGTGAAGATGTCGATCCTGGTCAACGCCGAGCCGGTCGACGCCCTGTCGATGCTGGTGCACCGCAGCCGCGCCGAGGCGCGCGGCCGCGGCATGGTCGAGAAGATGAAGGAACTCATCCCGCCGCACCTGTTCCAGATCCCGATCCAGGCCGCCATCGGCGGCAAGATCATCGCCCGCGAGACCGTCCGCGCCCTGCGCAAGGACGTCACCGCCAAGTGCTACGGCGGCGACGCCACCCGCAAGAAGAAGCTTCTGGAGAAGCAGAAGGAAGGCAAGAAGCGGATGCGCCAGTTCGGCAAGGTCGAGATCCCGCAGGAAGCGTTTATCGCCGCCCTCAAGATGGACGGGGATTGATCAGGCTTGGGAGACCTTGAGTTCTGCCTTCGGCCGCCCGATCGGAGCCGGCGAGAGCAATCCCCCATCCACTACCAGCACCCGGTCCGCGCGCTGCAGCAAGGCCGGGCGGTGGGCGACGACGATGCGGGTGATGGGCAGCTGGGCGATCAGGTCGGCGATGATCTCCTCGGTCTGGACGTCGAGGTTGGCGGTGCCCTCGTCGAGGATCAGGAGGCGGGGCTGGCGGTACAGGGCGCGGGCCAGCAGGACGCGCTGCTTCTGACCGCCCGACAGGGTCGAGCCCATGTCACCGACCAGCGACAGATACTGCATCGGCATGCGCACGATGTCCTCATGCACCTGGGCGGCGAAGGCGGCCTGCTGCACCCGCACCATGTCGAGGTCGGGATCGAAGAAGGCGATGTTGTCGGCGATGGTGCCCGACAGCAGCCGATCATCCTGGGCCACCACCCCGACCTGTTCGCGCCACGCGCGCCAAAGGTCTGGCGTCGCCGTCTGGCCATCGAGGGTGATGGTGCCGGCGGTCGGGTGGCGCAGGCCCAGCATCAGTTTCAGCAGGGTGGTCTTGCCGCCACCGGACGCCCCGGTGATGGCGAGGAATTCGCCCGGTTTCACCGTCAGGTTCAGCCCCTCCAGAATGGTGCGATCGGCCGCGCCGTAGCGGAAGCCGATGTCGCTCAGGGTCATGGCCCCGCGCACCTCCAGTCGCGGCGGAGCGGCGGCGGGTGAGGTCTCGACCTCGGCGGTGACGATGTCGGCCAGGCGATCCAGATGCAGGTTCAGGAAGCGGAACTGGATGGCCTGGTTGATCAGGGCATTGGCCCGGTCGGTGAAGGTCTGGCGGAACGACAGGAAGGCGAACAGCATCCCGACCGAAAAGCCGTCGCCGGCCAGGATGGTCCGCGCGCCGAGATAGATCACAATGACCGTTTGCAGCCCCGTGATCAGTCCCTGGGTAAAGCTCAGGGAGATCTGGAATTTGCCGACCGAGACGGCGGCGTTGATCGCATTGGCATAGAGGTTGCGCCACGAACTCTCGCGTTCGGCCTCGCGACCCATGACCTTGATGGTGGTGGCGGCGCGGACCGTCTCCATGATGTGGGACTGTTCGCGCGCGCTCTCGATGATCTGTTCTTCGGTACGGGCCTTCATCGCCGGGAACAGGGCGAAGGCGAAGATCAGATTGATCGCGACGGCCCCCACCACGACGGCCGTCAGGATCGGCGAATACAGCAGCAGGATCACGATCGCGACGACCGCCATCAGGCCGTCGATGATGGCGGCGATCACGCCCCGGGTCAGCACGTCCTGGATCGCCGAGGCCGAGCCGATGCGCGAGATGATGTCCCCCACATGGCGTTTCTCGAACCAGTCGCTGGGCAGGCGGATCATGTGCCGCACCAGATTGCCGACCATCTGGAAGCTGAGCATCTGGCCGAACACCTGCAGCGCCCAGGCGCGCAGGGCCTCGATCATCGCCTGGATGACGACCAGGGCCCCGAAGCCGATCGCCAGAACCGTCAGCAGGTCGCGATCGGCGCGGAAGATGGCCTCGTCCACCACCAGCTGCATCTGGAACGGGGCCGCGAAGACCGCCACCTGCAGCGCCAGCGACAGCCCCAGGATCTGGAAAAAGGCGGGCCAGAAGCCAACCATTTTCGACCAGAGGCTGGTCAGTCTGATCGGCGCCCGCGCCGTGACCTTTTCGAAGGTGTCGGACGGGGTCAGCTCCAGCGCCACGCCGGTGAAATGGTTCGACAGGTCGTCGAGCGTATAGGTGCGGGCGCCCAGGGCCGGGTCGTGGATGACCGCCCTGCCGCCGGACACCGACTTCAGCACCACGAAATGGTTCAGGTCCCAGTGCAGGATGGCCGGCAGCCGCACCTTGTTCAGCGCCGTCAGCTCGACCTTCAGGGCCCGCGGCGCGAAGCCCAGACTGTCGGCGAACCCCATGATGCTGCGCAGGGTCGCGCCCGACATCGACAGGGTGAACCGCTGGCGCAGTCCGTTCAGATCGACGTCATGGCCGTGATAGCGCGCCACCATGGCCATACAGGCCAGGCCGCATTCGGCCGCTTCCGCCCCCTGGATGATGGGCAGGCGTCGGCGACGGGCAAAGTTCAGCTCGGATGGAATATTCATCGACGGCGACCGGCAGCGTAGAGCGGGTCCAGCAACCATTCCAGCAGGCTACGCCGGTCGATGACGACATCGGCCGACAGCAGCATGCCGGGTTGCAGCGGCACGGTCTCGCCATAGGCGGCGACGCTGTCACGCGCCAGTTTCACCCGCACGCGAAAGACCGGCTCCTGCACCTGCAGGCCCGGAATGGCGATCTCGGCCGGGGCCAGAACGGTGCGCGACACCGAGGTGACGACGCCTTGGCCCGTGCCGAACTTCTGATGCGGAAAGGCCTGGTACAGCAGCCGCACCTCTTGACCCTCGCGCACGAAGCCGGCGGCGCGCGAGGGGGCATAGAGTTCGGCTTCCAGCGTCGAGTCCCCGGCCGTCAGGACCGCCACGGCGGCCCCCGGCGCGACCGTCTGGCCCATATCGACCGGCAGGGCGGCGACCCGGCCGGCCACCGTCGCCACAACGACATAGCGCCCTTGCGCCTCGGTCTGGGTGACCTGCTGATCGAGGCCCGCGCGGGTGGAGGCGGCCTCGGCGCGGGCGGCCCGCAGGTCGATGGGGATGGCGGCCAGGCGCGCGTCGACCTCGCCGATCTCCCGCTCATAGGTCAGGGCCCGGGCCGACAGAGTCGACGCCTCCTGCTGCACCGCCAGTTCGGCCGAGCGCCGCGCCTCCAGCTCGCGCCGGGGCAGGAAGCCTTGCGCGGCGATCGTCTCGGCCCGGACGACCTCGGCGCGGGCGAGGGCGAGCCGCTCGTCCTGGAGGGTGATGCTGCGGCGGGTTTCGGACAGCTCCCGGTTGAGCCCGGCGCGGCGGTCGGCCAGCTGGCGCTGCTCGGCGGCCAGGGTGGCGACGGTCGCTGCCGCCCGCGCCTCGGCCGCCTCGCCCTGCACATCCAGACTGCGCGACAGGGCGGTCAGGGTGTCGCCACCCTCCAGCGCCGACGACAGGGTCAGGGTGGCGATGGGCTGGCCGACGGCGACCGTGTCGCCCTCCCGCACATGGACCGCAGAGACGATCCCGCCCTGGCGTGCGGTCAGGCGGATCATGCCCGCCTGCGGCGTCAGCCAGCCGACGACGGTCTCCTTGCGGGCATAGGAGGCTGTGGCGGCAAAGGCCGCCCCGCCCAGGACCACGGCGATCAGCAGACCGGCGAGGACGCGGGACGAAACGGACGAGGCCAGCACGACCTCACCCGCCAGCCGTCGGGTGGCGTGGGTGACGGCCTCTTTGCGGAACAGGTCGGACACGGATGTGTTATCTCGCCAACGATTTACAAGTGTTTTTAATCTTGACAGGCGAGCGAGGGGCTTGCAATCCTGAGGTTGCAATCCGGATCGCGCACTTCAACTTTAGCCAAAGGAGGGAGCCATGACGGCTCTAGCTATGGACGTGCGTGAACTCAGCATCGATGAAATCGATCAGGTTGAAGGTGCGATGGCCCAATGGGTTGGTCGTGCCGTATTTACAGGCCTAGTCATCGTCGGCGTGGGTACCGGTGTCGCTCTGGTCGCTGGAATTGCTGTCGGAGTAGCGATTGTTGCATACGACCATTACAACGACTAGTCGGCTCTTCTAAATGGAAAGGCCAGATGAAGAGCAACTAACGTTTGACATCAACTCCTTGTCGCCTGAGGCGCTTTTTGTGGCAAGCGGTGCTGTAGCGATCATGTTGGTTGCTTTTGCAGTAGGTGTTAGACTTGGAATGCAGATCGCACAATCAGCCTTAAACTAATGGATGCGAATTGCAACGCTGTAACATAAGACTCGCAGGAGATATGAAAATGACAATTGCTGTTTTTGAATCTGCATCGAACGTCGAGTTTCGTGAACTCAACAGCTCAGAAGTTGATGGTGTTTTTGGCGGAGGAAGCGTGAGAGTCGGATCTGCTGCAATAGGAGCTGCGGCAGCGGTCTGGGGCGTATGGGTGGGAGCCTTTACGGTTGGCGTTGGTATCGGTAAAGACATTGGTTACGCAATTTTCGGAGCAGACGACGACTAGGTTATTCGCACTACAGGCGCGACTAAGTTAAGTGGGGGAGACTTCAGTCCTCCCCACTTTTTTAAATGTCATATTTACGACTAATGATGCGTCATTTTTTATACAAAAGACATCCTCTTCGGTAGAGTTTATCAGATCGCACTACTCAATCGTGAGTATTGTACGATCCACATATGCTAATTTATAAATAATAGCCGAATAATAGAGATAAATTTAGATCGAAAACTATAGCGCCAATCGCCACTCCGACTGGCAAGCTCCCGAAACGGGGGAGTGATGCCCCAGCTGCGTCCTGATCCCACCCAACGCGCGCTCTATCTGACCGGCTAACGTCTGCGCCCGTTGAAGATCCGATGGCTGCGCTGAACCCAAAAGCGGCAACGCCACGACAAATACCTGCAGCTGAATAACTGGGGTACCGACAATATCTGACAGAAAGATGTTTTGAGACCGCAGGCTGCTCGTCTACCTAGCCATGGTGTTTGCCGTCGATGCGATCTGCTGGGCGAGTGTCGCGATCGACGTGCTCGGCAAGGCCAAGAAGGGCACCATCACCAAGGACGACACCACCATCGTGGACGGCGTGATTGGAACGGCGAGGCGCACTCATCTCCCGGATATCCAGCGCCGCCCTCGGCTTCGGCTTCCGCTGCGGCTTCCTCGGCCTGCTGCACCTCGAGATCATCCAGGAGCGGCTCTCCCGCGAGTTCAACCTCGACCTGATCGCGACCGCCCCGTCGGTGGTCTACAAGATCGGCCTGCGCGACGGCTCCGAGATCGAGCTGCACAATCCGGCCGACCTGCCCGACGTGATGCAGATCATGGAAATCAGCGAGCCGTGGATCAAGGCGACCATCCTGACCCCCGACGAATACCTGGGCGGCGTCATCAAGCTGTGTCAGGACCGGCGCGGCAGCCAGATCGAGCTGTCCTACGTCGGCAGCCGCGCGCTGGTGGTCTATGAGCTGCCGCTGAACGAGGTCGTCTTCGACTTCTACGACCGGCTGAAGTCGATCAGTAAGGGCTATGCCAGCTTCGATTACGAGCTGACCGACTACAAGGTCGGCGACCTGGTGAAGATGTCGATCCTGGTCAACGCCGAGCCGGTCGACGCCCTGTCCATGCTGGTCCACCGCGCGCGGGCCGAGACGCGCGGCCGGGGCATGGTCGAGAAGATGAAGGAGCTGATCCCGCCCCACATGTTCGTCATCCCGATCCAGGCCGCCATCGGCGGCAAGATCATCGCCCGCGAGACCGTGCGCGCGCTGCGAAAGGACGTGACGTCGAAGTGCTACGGCGGCGACGCGACCCGCAAGAAGAAGCTGCTGGAAAAGCAGAAGGAAGGCAAGAAGCGGATGCGCCAGTTCGGCAAGGTCGAGATCCCGCAGGAAGCGTTTATCGCCGCCCTCAAGATGGACGGGGATTGAGCCGCAGGCGGCGAAACCTGCCGGACCTTGCCGGAAGGTCATGACCCGGAGTTAACTGGTACCGGCGGCGGAGCAGCACCTAGAGTACCAGCGGGATCAGGGGGATCCCGTAGACGTCTGGTCCCGCCATGAGCGATGCATCCTCGTCCCTTCGGCTTGAAAAGGTCTCGCGCCGGTACGGCCGCAAGCCGGTGCTGGAGGACGTGAGCCACACCTTTCAGCAGGGCCTGACCCTGCTGACCGGGCCCAGCGGCGCGGGCAAATCAACCTTGCTGCGCCTCTGCGCCACAGCCGAGAAGCCCAGCGGCGGCACCCTGTTCTGGGAGGGCAAGGCGCTGCCGGGCGCGCAGTCCCGGCTGCGGCGCGGACTGGGCTACGCTCCGCAGGCGGTAGACCTGCCGGAAGACCTGACCGCCCGCGAGTTCGGACTGCACATGGCGGCCCTGAAGGGCCTGAATACCCGCGAAGCCGACGCCCAGTTCCGCCTTCTGCTGGAGGCCGTTGGCCTGGGTGCCGACGCCAACGGCCGGATCTCGACCTTTTCGGGCGGCATGCGGCGGCGGCTGGTGTTCGCCCAGGCCCTGCTGGGATCCCCCGGACTGCTGGCGCTGGACGAACCCACGGCTGAACTTGACGCGGAATCGCGCGAGCGGGTCGGTGCCCTGATCAGCCGTGCAGCGCAGAGCGCCGTGGTCATCATGACCTCCCACCTGACCGACCCCATAAGCGACGGCATGGTCGTGCTGAGGGTCGAGGGCGGCGCGCTGACGCCCGTTGCTGCCCCCGCCGCCGGGGTCTCCGCATGAGCCTGGCCGTCGTCCGATCGTCCATGACCACCTCGCTGGCCCGCTACGGCCGCAGCACGGGCCTGTGGATCCTGCTGCTGGTGGTGCCGGTGGGGGCGCGGTTCATGATCGCGGCGCGCGGGGCGGATTTCACCCTGATCGCCCTGGACAACCGCATTCCTTGGCTGACCTCGCCCGTGCTTGGCGTCACGCTCGGGGTGATCATCGCCACCCTGTTGCTGCCCGTGGCCTTCATCTATCTCCGCGCCAATGTGACCCGTCGCCAGCCGTGGCAGGTGGAAGAGGTCAGCCCCGCCGGCCGCATCTCCATCGCCTATGGCCGCTGGCTGGCTGACGTTGCCGTGCTGGCCATCGTGCTGGCGGCGACGACGGCGGCGGGTTGTCTGCTGGCCTTGCTGCTGCTGCCGCTGAACGAGGTGGACCCGGCCAGCATCATCCTGACCCTGTGGGTCATCGCCGCCCCGCCTCTGGCCATGGTCGCCGCACTGCGCCTGTTGTTCGACGCCCGCCGCCGGACCCGCGGGCCGCTGGGCGAGGTCCTGTTCTTCGTCTTCTGGATGGGTTCGCTGGGGTTCGTGCTGGTCGGCGGGGAGACCGGCGGATACGCTGGCAACATGACGGACCTGCCCGGCTTCATGTCCCCGCTCACCTATAGCCAGGAACGCTTCTTCCTGGCCATCGGTGGAGCGAGCATTCCCCCGGACGCCGCGCCGATCCATCTGGACGTCCTGGGCGGTGTCATGGCCGACGGCTACCTGGCGGCCCGCCTCAGCTGGCTGGGGATCGCCGCCCTGATCCCCCTGCTGGCGGGGCTGGTTTACACGCCCCATGTGGCCGGCAAGGCCCGCAAAACGGCCAGCTGGCTCAAGATTCTGGAGCCGGGTCAGGCGCGTCCCGCCGATCCGGGCGCCCGACCCGCCCGCTTCGGCATGCTGCCGGGCGTCGCGCTGGTCATGGCCGAGGCGCGGCTGATGGCCGGGAACCGTAAAGGCCTGCTGGCCATGGCCGCAGCGGCCGTAGTCAGCCTTTTCGCGCCCTGGTCCATAGCCGGGCCGGCGGCGATGCTGGTGCTGGTGTTTGCGACCACGGCCCATGCGGGCCGCAGCGAGCAGAAGGGTCTGCTGGCCCTGACCCGGACCACCGTCCTCGCCCCGACCGCGCGGCGGATCGCCTTCGTGCTGGCGGGAACACTTCTGATGCTCGTGATGGCCGCGCCGGCGGTCGCGCAGGGATTGGTGAGGGGCGACCCGCGCCTCCTGCTGGAGGCCGCCGCCGTGGGTGCCGCCGCCGCCGCCGCCGCCATCACCCTCGGCACCCTGACCCGCTCAGCCACCGCGCCCCGGCTGGTCCTGCTGATCGCGTGGTACTTCTACCTGAACGCGGGCGGAGGGCCGATGGGGTGACAGGACCGCGGCGCAGCGGTCGCGCGGGGCGCGGCAAGATCGAGAAGCAGAAGGAAGGCAAGAAGCGGATGCGCCAGTTCGGCAAGGTCGAGATCCCGCAGGAAGCTTTCATCGCCGCGCTCAAGATGGACGGGGACTGATCCCCGACAGGCGCGACGCCCCTTCGGGGATGACGCGGGGTGGCGCTGTTTGTCATCCCCGAAGCCCGAAGGGCTGTCGGGGATGGTGGCTGGGGGCGGGCTCGAACCGCCGACCTGTGGGTTATGAATCCACCGCTCTAACCAGCTGAGCTACCCAGCCCCGGCCGGGTCGGTCGAGGACCCCGGCGTCGAGAGACGCGGCCTATAGCCTCGCCGGGGCGCGGCGGCAAGTCGCGCGACGGACGCCGGCGCGCTAGGCTAGATCAACGCCACCTGAATGGTCCGGGAGACTCCTGATGCGCCACGCCTGGTTCGCCGCCGCCGTCCTCGCCGCCCTCGCCACCGCCTGCTCGGCCCAGGAGGCCGCCGCGCCCGCCGCGCCGGGGACCCCGGTCGAGACCCGGCCCGCCAACGCCCCGACCCAGGCGCCCGCCTTCGCCGGCCAGACCCGCGCCCCGGCGGTGGTCACGCCGGTGGCGCTGGCGCACACGGTGGTGGCGCGCGGGCTGGAGCATCCCTGGGGCCTGGCCCAGCTGCCTGATGGCCGCTGGCTGGTTACCGAGCGGCCCGGACGGCTGCGGGTGATCGGCACCGACGGCAGCGTCAGCGCCCCGGTGGCCGGCCTGCCGGAGGTCTTCGCCCAGCGTCAGGGCGGCCTGCTGGACGTCATCATCAGCCCGACCTTCGCCCGGGACCGGCTGATCTACTGGAGCTATTCCGAGCCGCGCGGCGAGAGCGGCAACGGCACCGCCGTGGCCCGCGCGCGCCTGTCGGCCGACGGGACCCGCGTCGAGAATTTGCAGGTCATCTTCCGCGCGATCCCGCCCTACGGCAACGGCATGCACTATGGCTCGGCCCTGACCTTCGATGCCCGGGGCCGGCTCTATGTGACGATCGGCGAGCGCTCGGACCGGGCCACCCGGCCCCAGGCCCAGGCGCTGGACAGCCACTACGGCAAGACGGTGCGCATCAACGCCGACGGCAGCGTGCCGGCCGACAATCCCTTCGTCGGCCGCGCCGGGGCCCTGCCGGAGATCTTCAGCCTCGGCCACCGAAACGCCCAGGGCATCGCCCTGCGCCCCTCGACCGGCCAGATCTGGTCGATCGAGCACGGCGCGCGCGGCGGCGACGAGCTGAACCTTGAGGTGGCCAGCGCCAACTACGGCTGGCCCGACGTGACCTACGGCATCGAGTACAACGGCCAGACCATCTCGGAGGGCATCACCGCCCGCGACGGCGTGGTCCAGCCGGACTACTACTGGGATCCGTCGATCGCGCCGGGCGGCATGACCTTCTATGACGCGGTCCTGGTGCCGGCGTGGCGCGGCGACCTGTTCGTCACCGCCCTGAACGGCAAGCACCTGGCGCGGCTGGTGCTGAACGGCAACCGGGTGGTCGGCGAGGAGCGGCTGCTGACGGATCTGAACCAGCGCCTGCGCGACGTGGTGGTCGGTGCCGACGGCGCCCTCTACGTCATCACCGACGAGGACGACGGCCAGCTGGTCCGCCTCGCCCCGGCGGGGTGAGGGGCCGACAGGGGGCGCGCCGTCGCCCCTCCACCGCTTCGCGGTCCCCCTCCCCACTCCGTGGGGAGGAAAGGCGCTTCTCCTGCCCATTTCATGGGGAGGTGGATCGCCGCGCAGCGGCGAGACGTAGGGGCCTCGCGCTACACCCTACCGCGCGCGGAACAGGCGGGAGGCGAGCCAGCCGGCACCGGCGGCGAGCAGCACGCTCAACAGGCCATAAAGCCACGGGCGGCGCATGGCGAAAGTGTAGACGTCGCGCTCCAGCCCGACCTTTTCGACCGTCATGGTCAGGCTGGTGACCGCCACCGGTGCCCCCTCCTGGAACAGCCAGACCTGGGCATTGTACCGGCCGGTGGGGGCCGTGGCCGGCAGGGTCAGATCGGCGCGGAACAGCCCGCGGTCGACGAAGCGCACCCCGTCCGGATCACTGGCGTAGAGACCGGCCTCGGTCTTCAGCCGGACCACGGCACGGCGCCAGTCGAGGTAGTCGTCGCCCAGCCGGCTGACCACCACGTCGCGCACCCCGTAGCGGGTCACCATCCGGCTCTCCTCCGGAGCGTCGATGCGCAGGTGATCCAGGCCGATGGCCAGCCGCCGCAGCTGGCCGAAGTCGGCGATCTCGGCCAGCGGCCGGGTCGAGGCGGTGGCGTAGTAGCTGGGCGCGCCCTCGAACAGCACCGGGCGGCTGTTGAGCCACAGGCCGGCGACCTGGTGCTTGCGCACGAGGCGCAGGGCGCCGTCCGGCCCGCGTACCACGACGATCACATCAGTCGGGGTGTCGGTCGGATTGAACACCGCCCCGAACAGGGTGACCGAGGCCCCGGTGAAGCCGGCATCGACATGGATGCGGGCGTCGGTCAGACCGGCGGCGACGGCCGGCTCGGACAGGGTGGCGACGCTCTCGGCCGGCGGCGGCGGGATGACGACCGGCGGGATCATCGCACCACCCCCGGGGCGAAGGCGAACATATCGTCGGGCCGGACGAACAGCTCGAGGCCCATCTGGATGCCGACGAGCAGGACGATCAGGCCGAGGGCGGCGCGCAGCTCCTCGGCGCGGAAGCGGCGGGACAGGCGGGCACCGTACTGGGCCCCGACCACGCCGCCGACCAGCAGCAGGGTGGCCAGCACCACATCGACCGTCTGGTTGCGCCCGGCCTGTAGCACGGTGGTGATGGCGGTGGTGATGATGATCTGGAAGAGGCTGGTGCCGACCACCACCTGGGCCCGCATGCGCAGGATGTAGAGCATGGCCGGCACGAGAATGAAGCCGCCGCCCACGCCCATGATGGCCGACAATACCCCGGCGAACACCCCGAGGGCGAACGGCGGCAGGGCGCTGACGTACAGGCCCGAGCGCGGGAAACGAAGGCGCAGCGGCAGGCCATAGAGCCACAACGGCCGGCGGCGGGCCCGGCGTGACGCGGGGCGGCCACGCCGCCGGATGAGGATCTCGGTCAGGCTCTCCTTCAGCATAAGGGTTCCGATGGCCCCGAGGAAGACCAGGTAGGATACCGCCACCACCAGATCAGCCTGGCCCAGCAGGCGCAGGTAGCGGAACACCTCAACCCCGCCGAGGGCCCCCAGCGCCCCGCCTAGGGCCATGATCCCGCCCATGCGGAAATCGACGCCCTGGCGCAGTGTGTAGGTGATGACGCCCGAGGTCGAGGAGGCGACGACGTGGCTGGACTGGCTGGCCACCGCCACCGACGGGGGAATGCCGAGGAAGACCAGCACCGGCGCCATCAGAAAGCCGCCGCCGATGCCGAACAGGCCGGACACGAAGCCGACCACCGCTCCCAGCAGGACCAGCAGCGGCGCGTTCACCGAAACCTCGGCGATCGGCAGATAGATATCCAAAGGACGCGCCTTCGGCTGGAGGAACTCGACGCGCCGGACGGCGACACCCGGGCGCCGGTCTAGCGCGGGTGCGGCGGCAACGCTACCGCCCTCGCCCCTCGGGCGCGGGCCCGGCGTCAGCCCTCGGCGACGGCGTCGACCGGCTCGGCCTGGAAGCGGTCGGCCGCGGCGCGGGCGTCGCGCCGGGCGGCCTCGTTCAGGCCCAGCCCGATGCGCTCGGCGGCGGTCGTGGCCTCGGTGTCGCCGTTGCGCGCGGCGATCAGGTACCAGAGATAGGCCTGCGCGGCATTGGCCGGCACGCCCTCGGCACCGGTCTCGTACATCCGGGCCAGATTGTACTGGCTGTCGGTCAGGCCGGCGCGGGCGGCGCGGGTGAACCAGCGAACGGCCTCGGCCTGGTCGCGCTCGCCGCCATCGCCGTCGAACAGGTACATGGCCAGATTATGCATCGCCAGGGTCTCGCCGCCCTCGGCGGCGCGGCGGGTCCACTGGCGCGCGAGGGCCATATCGGCCGGCAAGCCGCCCTGGCCGGTCTCGTACAGCTGGGCCAGATGCACCTGTGCGCGCAGGCTGCCGGCCTCGGCGGCCTCGGTGATGTCGGCCACGGCGGCCTCGTCGCCGCCCTCGAAGGCGGCGGCCGCCTCATCGTACAGGCGCTCGACCTCGGCCGGAACAGCAGGGGCCGGCGTCAGGGCCAGGGCCAGGGGCGCGGTCTCCTGGCCGTCGGCCGCTGGGACGGGAGCACCGACTCGGCCGCTGAGGTTGTTGTAGCCCCAGATGATGCTGCTGGTGACGGCCACGGCGGTGACCGAGGCCACCAAGGTCTTACCGACGATCGAGCCGTCGTTGCGGGCCTGCTTGTCGAGCCGCTCCTGCAGCCGCGACTTGCCACCCCGCTTCAGGCCGAAGCTGGCGCGGGCCGGTTTGGCGTCGGCCGCAGTCATGGCGGCGCGGGCGGCGTCCAGCGCCTCGCGGGCGCTGCTGGCGCGGCGGATCTGGCGCGGGTCTACGAACTCGGTCTCGGCGGCGAAGGGCTCGCCGGCATCGTCGTGCGGATCGCGCGCAACCGCCTCGGTCGCCACCAGCACATCGCGGACCTCGGCACCACCGAAGCCGCCGAATGCCGGCGCGTGGGGCTCGGCCTCCGACTCCGCCCAGGCCGCCTCGGCAGCCGCCGGCTCGAACGCCGGCGGGGTGAGGAACACAGGCGGCGGAGCCTCGTCCGGCCGGCCGAAGCCGCTGACCGGGCGCATCACCGGTTCCGCCGGCTCGGCCGCTTCGGGCGCAGCCTCGGCGGTGACGGTAGGGAAGGGTCTGGTCCCGGCGGCCCAGCTGTCCTCGCCCTCAAAGGTCTCGGGGAAGGCGGCAGCGCGCCAGTCGCCGTCCGGCGAGGGCGGGATCGGGGGCGGCCCCAGCGACTCGGGCGACAGGAGCATGGGTGCCACCGGCGCGCCGGCATGCCGGTCTATATCACGGGCCTCGATCGACCGCTTCGCGTCGGCCAGCAGCCGCGCGGTGCGCTCCTCGGACAGGCGCATGCGCTCGGCCAGCTCGCCGGAGGCGCGGTCGTAGCGATGCTCGATCCTGTCGGTGGTGCGGGCCAGGCGCTCGCCGATCTCGTCCAGCGCCTGGGCCGAGCGCCGCTCGGACACGCTGATGCGCTCGGACAACCGTTCGGAGATGCGGCTGACCTCGCCGCCCAGCTTCTCGATGGCCAGGGCGTGGCGGTCATCAGCGAGGGTAAGGCGACGCTCGAGCGTCTCGGCGACACGGCGGCTGTCGCGCTCGAGCCTCGCCCCGAGTTCGGCCTGCAACGTCTTGAGGCCCTCGTCGCCGGCGCGCTCGACCCGCTCCATCCGGCCGTTCAGGTTGCGGGCGATGTTGAGGAGCTCTCGGCCCATGGCCTCGACCGCCCCGGCGCTGCGCGCTTCGGCGGCGCGGGCCTGGTCGCCGACCTGCTCTACGGCGCGCTCGATGCGGTCGAGCCGGCTTTCATGCTGGGCCGTCTCGAGACGCCGCAGCATCTCCTCGCGGCTGTCGGCGACCTGACGCGACAGGGTCTCCGCCAGCTTCTCGAAACGGGCCGCCTCACGCGCGCCCTCGGGCACGACGCGGGTCTCGGCGGCGCTGAGCCGCTGGTCCAGCCGGGCGAAGGAGGCTTCAAGCGCGCGCAGGGCGTCGCCGGTCTTTTCCTGAGCCTGGTCGAGCCGGGCGCGCAAGCGCTCCAGCTCCTCGCCGCCCATGGTACCGGTCCAGCGCAGCTCCAGCCGCCCCTGGGCCGCCTCGATCTGCCCGCGCAGCTCGTTCATGCCCGTGCGCTGGCGTTCCTCGATATCGTACAGGCGCGAGGCAAGGCCCGCTACCGAGGTCTCGGTGCGCTTGAAGGACTCCGCAGTTTGCGGGCCGACCTCCTGTTCGAAGCGGCGCAGGCGACGGTGGCCCTCGCGCAGCTCCTCGGCGATGTCATCGATGCGACGGCCGTGGGTCGACAGATTCCCGTCCTGAGCGTCGAGGCGGCGGACCAGCCCGGCCACCGCCTGGTCCACACCCTGGATGGCGATGGTGGCGCGGCGCTCGGAGGCCTCGAGTCGGGCGGCGATGGTCTCGACCGAGGCGGCCATGCGCTGCAAGGTATCGTCCTCGCCCGGATAAGCGTCGTCCATCCGGCGCGACCGGCCCCGACGCTCGTACAGGTCGGCGGCGTGCGGACGGCGCGACAGGGGCACCACGCCCTCGTCCTCATCCTCGTCGAGGATCATGGTGTTGAGCCACTCGCCGAGAGTCAGGCCGGAGCGCCGCGCCAGATCCTTGGCGATCTCGCGCGCCTTGGGGTCTATTCCCTTCACGCTCCACGGCGCGGCTGCGCTCACTGATTCGTCTCCCGCCTCTACTCCAGACGCTATGCGGCCAGATGAAGGGTGTAAACGCAGGGTTAACCGCAAGATGTGGTAGCTGCCGATCTTCCTGTGGACAGCGCCCGCACCGGACGATCCAGATCGCCCCGACAGGGTTAAGGGCGGGTTAATCGTTAACGTCGCCTACCGCACCGGACCACCTTGCCGGACCCGGACGCGGGCCCCAGATGGGGCCTCCGCCTCGACAGACCGGCCCGCCCATGTCCCTGTCCACCACCTTCATGCTGCTCGCCGCCAGCCTCGGCCTGGCGCTGTTCGCCGGCTGGCGCGGGGCCCTGCCGCCGGACCTGAGGCGCGGGGTGCGCATGGTCCCCTGGCGCTTCGTCATGCTGCTGTCCGGCACCGTGGCCTTCTTCGCCATCATCCACCTCGGTGCCCTGTTCGGCGCGCCGGTGCGCTGAGGGCCGGCGGACCTCGGCCCGCACCCCGCGTCGGAGCGGTTGAGGCGGACGGCGGCGCCTGTCACCCTCCGGGGATGAGCACCGCCTCCGCCCCGCCCCCTGCCCGACCCCGCGTCGAGCCGCCGCCGCGACCCGTGGCACCGGGCCTCTACCTGGTGGCCACGCCCATCGGCAATCTGCGCGACATAACCCTCAGGGCGCTGGACGTGCTGGGCGTCGCCGATCTGGTGCTGGCCGAGGACACCCGCGTCACCGCCCGGCTGCTCAACGCCTACGGGCTGAAGGCGAAGCTGGAGCGGGCCGATGACCACGCCGGCGGCCGGGCGGCCGGGCTGGCCGTCGAGGCGGTCGGCTCGGGGCAGGTCGTGGCGCTGGTCAGTGACGCCGGCACTCCGCTGGTGTCCGACCCCGGCTATGTGGTGGCGCGGGCGGTGATCGCCGCCGGCCTGCCGGTGCATCCGGTCCCCGGCCCGTCCAGCCTGCTGGCGGCCCTGAGCGTCGCCGGCCTGCCCGCCGACCGGGTGCTGTTCACCGGCTTCGTCCCGCCGAAGTCCGCCGCCCGCCGCGCCTTTCTGGAAGGCCTGGCGGCGGAGAAGGCCACGCTGGTGCTGTTCGAAACCGGCCCGCGCCTGCGCGAGTCGCTGAGGGACATGGCGACGATGCTGGGCCCACGCCCGGCCGCGGTCACCCGCGAGCTGACCAAGCTCTACGAAACCTGCGTGCGCGGTTCGCTGGACGAGCTGGCGACCGACCCGACGCTCGAGGCCCCCAAGGGCGAGATCGTCGTGGTCATCGGCCCCGGCGAGGCCGAGGCGGCCAGCGCCGACGATGTCGACCGGGCCCTGACCGAGGCCCTTGGGCGGCTGCCGCCGGGCGAGGCGGCGGCGGAGGTGGCCCGGGCGCTGGGCCAGTCGCGCAAGACGCTCTACCGCCGGGCCCTGGAGCTGAAGGCCGGATGAAGCCGGGCCGACCCGAGCGCCCCTGGCGGGTCGGTCTGGGGACCCGGGCCAGGCGCGAGGGCCGCACGGCCGAATGGGTCGCCGCCCTGTTCCTGATGAGCCGCGGCTACCGAGTCCTTGGGTTCCGGCTGAAGGCCGCGGGGGGGGAAATCGATCTTCTGGCCCGGCGCGGCCGGGTGCTGGCAGTGGTGGAGGTCAAGCGCCGCGCCACCCTCGACGCCGCGCTCGTGGCGCTGAAGCCGGCGCAGCAGGCGCGCCTGCTGGCGGCGGGCCGGGCGGTGGCCCGAGGCCGGCCGGGGCTGGCGGGATTGGCGCTCCGGCTCGACATGGTGGCCCTTGCCCCCGGCCGCTGGCCGCGTCACATCCGGGGCTTGCGCTCCCGCGACTGAGCCGTCCGGCCGCTCGCGGCCCCTGCCCGCCCTTGCGCCCGCTCCCCTGCGTCTCCATTCATGCCGGAGCCGAAAGGGAGCGCCATGCTGAAGGTCGCGGTCCAGATGGACCCCATCGAGACGGTCAACGTCGAGTCCGACACCACCTTCCTGCTGATGCTGGAGGCCCAGGCCCGCGGGCATCCGCTGTGGGTCCATGACGTGGCCACCCTGGCGCTGGAGGATGGCCGCCTGTTCTGCCGCGCCCGGCCGGTCGCGATCCGGCCGGTGCAGGGGGAGCATGTGACCTTCGGGCCGGAGACCCGGCTGGACCTCGGTGCCGACGTGGACGTGATCCTGATGCGTCAGGACCCGCCGTTCGACATGGCCTATGTCACCGCCACCTATCTGCTGGAGACGGTTCATCCGCGCACCCTGGTGGTCAACGATCCAGCCGAGGTGCGTTCGGCCCCGGAGAAGCTTTTCGCGACCCGCTTCGCCGGGCTGCAGCCGCCGACCCTGATCTCGTCGGACCCTGTCGCCCTGGCCGACTTCCACGTCCGCCAAGGCGACGTGGTGCTGAAGCCCCTGCACGGGGCGGCGGGCTCCGGCGTGGTGCGACTCAAGGCCGGCGACCCCAACCTCGGAGCCCTGATCGAGATCCATGCGGCCGCCTCGCGCGACCCGCTGGTGATCCAGAAGTTCCTGCCGGCGGTGGCGGCCGGCGACAAGCGCATCATCCTTGTCGAGGGCGAGCCGGTCGGGGCCATCAACCGGGTGCCGGCGAAAGGCGCGGTGCGCTCCAACCTGCGCGTCGGCGGCGTGGCCGAGCCGGTCGAGCTGACCGACCGCGATCTGGAGATCTGCGCCGCCATCGGGCCGGAGTTGCGCCGCCGCGGCCTGCTGTTCGTCGGCATCGATGTGATCGGCGACTGGCTCACCGAGATCAATGTCACCAGCCCCACCGGTGCCCAGCAGCTCAAGCGCTTCAGCGGCGTCGACGCCGCCGCCGCCCTGTGGGACGCCATCGAGCGGAAGCGCGCCGCACCGGCATAACGGCGCTTGCCAGGAACTTGTGTTCGTGTTCTGTTCCGTTTCGCGGGAACGGAGGGCGTCATGCTGGCCAGCATCGCGACGGTGGCGTTCGAGGGGGTCGAGGCGCGCCGCGTCGAGGTGCAGGTGCAGCAGATCGGCAGCGGCGGCGAGGGCCAGTTCGGCATCGTCGGCCTGCCCGACAAGGCCGTGGCCGAGAGCCGCGAGCGGGTGCGCGGAGCCTTCGCCGGGATCGGCCTGTCCCTGCCGCCGCGGCGCATCATCGCCAATCTGCAGCCGGCCGACCTGCCCAAGGAGGGCAGCCATTTCGACCTGCCGATCGCCCTCGCCCTGCTGGCCTCCATGGGGGTGATCGGCCCGGACGCGCTGGACGGCTGGGCGGCGATCGGTGAGCTGGGCCTCGACGGGCGAATCGCACCGGTCGGCGGCAGCCTGCCGGCGGCGGTGGCGGCCGGGTCGCTGGGGTTGGGGCTGATCTGCCCCGAGGCCAACGGGGCCGAGGCGGCCTGGGCCGGGGAGGTGCGGCTGCTGGCACCGCGCTCCCTGATCGGGCTGATCAATCACTTCAAGGGGCTGCAGGTGCTGGCCCCGCCCGCGCCCGGGCCGATGCGCGACACCGGCGGCGGACCCGACCTGCGCGAGGTCAAGGGCCAGGAGGGTGCCAAACGGGCCCTGGAGATCGCCGCCGCCGGTGGCCACAATCTGCTGTTTCTGGGCCCGCCGGGGTCCGGCAAGTCGATGCTGGCCCAGCGGCTGCCCGGCCTCCTGCCACCCCTGACCCCGGCCGAGCTGCTGGAGACCTCCATGGTCTGGTCCGTGGCCGGGCTGATCGAGCGCGGAGCCTTGACCCGCGACCGGCCATTCCGCGCCCCGCACCACTCGGCCTCGATGGCGGCCCTGACCGGCGGCGGCCACCGGGCCCGGCCGGGCGAGGCCTCGCTGGCTCACAACGGCGTGCTGTTCCTCGACGAGCTGCCCGAATACGCGCCCCAGGCCCTTGACTCCCTGCGCCAGCCGCTGGAGACCGGCGAGGTGGTGGTGGCGCGCGCCAACGCCCACGTCCGATATCCGGCGCGGTTCCAGCTGGTGGCGGCCATGAACCCGTGCCGCTGCGGCCTCGGCGGAGCCGGGCGCGGGGCCTGCGGCAAGGCCCCCCGTTGTCAGCGCGACTACCAGAACCGCATCTCCGGCCCGCTGTTCGACCGTATCGACCTGACCGTCGAGACGCCGCCGGTCACGCCCGCCGACATGGCCCTGCCGCCCCCGGCCGAGGGCACCGCCGAGGCCGCCGCGCGGGTGGCGGCGGCGCGGGCCATGCAGGTCGAGCGTGGGCGGGCCTTCAACCTGTCCGAGCCGGACAGCCTCAACGCCCGCCTCACCGGGGAGGCGCAGGAGACCCTGACCGCGCCGGACGCCGCCGGCCGTGCCCTGCTGATGCGCGCCGGGGAGGCCGGGGCCCTGACCGCGCGCGGCTGGGTCCGCACCCTGCGGCTCGCGCGCACGATCGCCGACCTCGACGGGGCCGACGGGGTGCTGCGCCGGCACATTGCCGAGGCCCTGATCTATCGCCGCGCCGGGTTGATGGCGTCGGAAGGAAACGTCGCTCCCGCCCCGTCCGGCAGGGTCCCCGACGGCCTGCCGGACCGGCCCGCTGCCGTTTGAGCCGGCCTTAACGCTTTGCCGCTAAGTCCCGAGGGCAGGTCGGAGGGGGCGTATGACGCGGGGACGGACGGCAGGGACCATGGAGCAACCTACGGCGGGGACCACGGGCGACGGCCCGGACCAGTTCCTGCGGCTGATGTCGCACGAGATGCGGACCCCCCTGAACGGCGTCATCGGCATGCTGGGCCTGCTGGCCCTTACGCGCCTCGACGGGGCGCAGCGCGCCTATCTGGACGCGGCCCGCGGTTCGGCCGAGCATCTGCTGGGCCTGGTCAACGACCTGCTCGACTACGCCCGGCTCGACGTGGGCCGGCTGGAGTTCGACCTGGGCCACGTCGAGGTCCCCGCCCTGGTGCAGGGGGTGGCCGAGCTACTGGCCCCGCGCGCCCACGAGAAGGGCCTTGAGATCGTCTGGACCGTAGCCCGCGACGTGCCGCCCATCCTCGCCGATGAGGGCCGGCTGCGGCAGGTGCTGTTCAATCTGGCGGGCAATGCGGTCAAGTTCACCACGCACGGCGGCGTGAGCCTGCATGTGGAGCGCGCCGGCGGAACGGCTGAGCAACCGCAGCTGGCCTTCTTCATCGACGACACCGGCCCCGGCGTGCCGGTCGAGGCGCGCGCCCGAATCTTCGAGGAGTTCGGTCACGTCCAGAGCGGTGACGCCGTGCGCCAGGACGGTGCCGGACTCGGCCTCGCCGTGGTGCGCCGCCTCGCCCTGGCCATGAACGGCGAGGTCGCCGTCGAAGCCCGGCCGACGCAGCGCGGGGTGCCGGCCGGCGGCGCGCGCTTCCGCTTCACGGCCGCCTTCGCCGCCGCCCCGGACGCCGGCAAGCGGCCGAAGCCCCTGTCGGGCGTGACCGTCGCGGTCGAGGCCGAGGACGCCTTCGTGCGCAGCGCCGCCGAGGTCATGGTCCGCGGCGAGGGTGCCTGCACCGGCCCCGAGGCCGAGGTGCGGCTGGTCGATCATGCGGGCGGCGACCTGCGCCCGCGCGCCGGTGCGACGCCGAGCCTGATCCTGCTGCGGCCCCAGGACCGCGACCTGATCACCCGCTACCGGGCGCTGGGCTATCACGGCTATCTTATCAAGCCGCTGCGGCCGCAGTCCCTGGTCGAGCGGGTGCTGGCCGCCCGCGGCGCGATGTCGGGCCGGATGCGCCGCGGCCAGCCCCCCCCGCCGCCGGTCGAGGACGATCGCGTCGCCCCGGTTCGCTTCAGCGGCCTGCGCGTGCTGCTGGCCGAGGACAATCCGGTCGGTGCTCTGCTGGCCATGTCCCTGCTTCGCCGCGAGGGCTGTTTGGTCGAGACCGCCGGCACCGGCGACGAGGTGCTCTCGGCCCTCACCCAGGACCGCTTCGACCTTGTGCTGATGGATATGCGCATGCCCGGCATGGACGGCGTGGCCGCGGCCCGGGCACTACGGGCGCGCGGCGACCGCACACCGATCGTGGCCCTGACCGCCAACGCCTTCGCCGAGGACCGCAAGGCCTGCCTCGAGGCCGGCATGGACGACCATCTGGCCAAGCCGCTGGACGTCGACGCCCTGCGCGCCGCCCTCACCCGCTGGACGAGCGGCGAAGACCGCGCCAAGGTCACCGTGGGATAGGCGCCGGGGGGCGTCACGCGAGGGACGCCAGCCGATGACTGAAGACGCCAGGCGACTGACGACGTGGGAATTCGTCAAGTCGCTGCGCGACCGGCGCGTCGCCGTCATGCTGCTGCTGGGCGCAGCGGCGGGCCTGCCGTTCTTCCTGATCTTCGACACCCTGTCAGCGTGGCTGCGCGAGTCCGAACTCTCGCTCAGCACGATCAGCGTCTTCGCCCTCGCCACCCTGTCCTACGCCCTCAAGTTCGTCTGGGCTCCGGTTGTTGATCGGCTGAAGCTGCCGGGGCTGTACCGGCTGCTGGGTCAGCGCCGGTCGTGGATGCTGCTGATGCAGACGCTGGTCATGCTGGGCCTCTGGGCCATCGCAGGATCGGACCCCGCGCTGAACCTCGGCCAGGTCGCCCTGCTGGCCGTGCTGGTCGGCTTCTGTGGCGCGACCCAGGACATCGCCATCGACGCCTGGCGCATCGAGGTGGTCGACGAGACCTTCTACGGCACCATGGCCGCCGCCTATCAGTGGGGCTACCGCATCGCCATGATCGTGGCCGGGGCCCTGCCGCTGGTGCTGGCCGACGCCTATGGCTGGAACCTGTCCTATGCGGTCATGGCGGGCTGTATGGTGATCGCCCTCGGGGCCACCGTGCTGGCCCCGCGCGAGGGCTACAATCGTCCGGCGATGCGCTTCGCCGAGGGCATGATCGCCCGGCCGGCGCTGGAAGTCGTGGAGTGGACCGGGCGCGGCCTGCTGATCCTCGGCGGGGCCCTGCTGGCCGGCTCGGGCCTCGCCGCCAACGCCACCTTCCTCAACCTGCTGGCCGGGGCCTTCGGTCAGACAGCGCCCCAGGCCGAGGCCTTCAAGGCGGTCTGGGAAGCGCGGGAGACCGGCATCTTCCTGCAGTTCCCCGCAGTGCTGACGGGCCTCGGCCTGATCGCCCTCGCCTGCGTGCCCCTGCCCGGGGCCCCGACCCGGCCGGGGGCCTATCTGCGCCAGGCCTATGGCGCGCCGCTGGGCGACTTCTTCCGCCGCTTCGGCGGGCGGTTCGGCCTGCTGATCCTCGCCCTGATCTGCGTCTACCGGCTGTCGGACTTCGTTCTGAACATCATGAACCCGTTCTACCAGGACCTCGGGTTCACCCTGACCCAGATCGCCGAGGTGCGGAAAGTCTATGGCGTGGTCGCCTCCATGGCCGGGATCGCCGCCGGGGCCTGGATGGTCAGCCGTCTGGGCATCGTCCGCACCATGGTGGTGGGCGTGTTCGCCAGCCCGGTGTCGAACCTGGTGTTCATCTGGCTGGCGACCCAGGGGGCCAGCATGCCGGCGCTCTACGCCGCCATCACCATCGACAACTTCGCCACCGGCGTCGCCGGCACGGCGCTGATCGTCTACATGTCCAGCCTGACGGCCTCGGGTTTCACCGCCACCCAGTACGCCCTGTTCAGCTCGCTCTACGCCATCATCGGCAAGATCTTCGCCTCGCAGTCGGGTCGCATCGTCGAGGGCTCGGCGCGGCTGGCCGAGGCGGGCGGCGTCACCGCCGTGTTCCGGCCGATGTTCACGGGCCTGCCCGAAGGGGCCCTGGCCAAGGGCGCCGAGATCGCCGGGGTCACCCCGGTATCGCTGGGCGCCGGCTACGCCGCCTTCTTCGCCTATTCCGTGGTGATCGGAGCCGTGGCGGTCGCGCTGGCCTTCATGGTGGCGCGCCGCCAGACGGCGGAGACGAAAGCCCGGGCCGGGACCACCCCCTGACGCCTCAAGTCGTTGGCGGCACCGCCGTGGCCGGGCGCGGCGGGGCCGGCGGCTCCGGGACCGGGACCGGGGCGGGAGCCGGCGCAGCCGTCGGCTCGGGGGCCTCGTCATCAATCGCCCCCTCCTCATAGGCCGCGAAGGTGGCGGCGGTGAGGATCTCGCTGACCGAGGCCCCGAGGCTGACGATCTGCACCGACTTCTCCAGTCCGACCAGCAGCGGGCCGATCACCGTCGCGCCGCCCAGCGCCTGGACCAGCCGAGTCGAGATCGAGGCCGAATGGATGGCCGGCATGACCAGCACATTGGCTTCCTTCGACAGGCGCATGAACGGATAGGCCGCGTGCGCCGCCGGATCGAGGGCGATCTCGGGCGGCATCTCGCCCTCGTACTCGAAGTCGACGCCCCGGGCGTCGAGGATGCGGATGGCCTCGCGCACCTTCTCGCCGCGGTCGCCCGGCGGGTTGCCGAAGGTGGAGTAGCTGAGGAAGGCCACGCGCGGATTGCGGCCCAGCTTGCGCACGGTGGCGGCAGCCTGGATGGCGATCTCCGCCAGTTCCTCCGCGTCCGGCAGTTCGTGAATCGAGGTGTCGGAGACGAAGAGGGTCCGCCCCCTGGCCAGCAACACTGACAGGCCGATCAGCCGCCCCTTCACATCGAGAACGCGGCGGACCTCCTTCAGCACCATGTTGAAGTTGCGGGTCACCCCGGTGACCATGGCGTCGGCGTGACCGTGCGCCAGCATGGCCGCGGCGAAGTAGTTGCGGTCCTGGTTGATCATGCGCTGCACGTCGCGGCGCAGGTAGCCGCGCCGCTGCAGTCGCCCGTACAGATTATCCGTATATTGCGTATTGTTCGGCGAGACCCGGGCGTTGACGATCTCGATGCCCAGCTCCTCGAAGCGGAGCCCCGCCTCCAGGGCGTTCTGGCGGATCAGGTCCTCGCGGCCGACCAGAACCGGCGTGCCCAGCTCGGACTGTTTGAAAGCCCAGGCAGCGCGGATCACCGCGGGCTCCTCGCCCTCGGCAAACACGATGCGCTTGTTCGGCGCGGCGCGTACGGCCGAGGCAATCTTCTGCATCAGGGCGGCGGACGGGTCGAGCCGCTGCCGCAGGCGGGCGCGATAGGCGTCCATGTCCTCGATCGGGGTCCGGGCCACGCCTGTGTCCATGGCCGCCTGGGCCACGAACGGGGGCACGTACCAGATGAGGCGCGGGTCAAACGGGGTCGGGATGATGTACTCCGGGCCGAACTTGAGGCGGCGGCCGCGGTAGGCCATGGCCACCTCGTCCGGAACATCCTCGCGCGCCAGGGCGGCCAGGGCCCGGGCGGCGGCGATCTTCATCTCGTGATTGACCCGCCGGGCACGCACGTCGAGCGCACCGCGGAAGATGTAGGGGAAGCCCAGAACATTATTGACCTGGTTCGGATAGTCCGAGCGGCCGGTGGCGACAATGGCGTCTGGCCGCACGGCCCGGACCTCTTCCGGGGTGATCTCCGGGTCCGGATTGGCCATGGCGAAGATGATCGGGCGCGGAGCCATCGAGGCGACCATCTCGGCGGTAATGGCACCCTTGGCCGAAAGGCCCAGCACCACATCGGCCCCGACCATGGCTTCCTTCAGGGTGCGCTTGCCGGTGTCGGTGGCATGCACCGCCTTCCACTGGTCCATGTCGTTGGGCCGGCCGCGGTAGACCACCCCGGCCAGGTCGACGACCGTGGTGTTCTCGGCCTTGACGCCCATGGCCTTCATCAGGCCGATCGAGGACAGGCCGGCGGCACCGGCCCCGACCAGCACCAACTTCACATCCTCGATGCGGCGGCCGGTGATCTCGCAGGCGTTGATCAGGGCGGCGGTCGAGATGATCGCCGTGCCGTGCTGGTCGTCGTGGAACACCGGGATGTCCAGCTCGTCCTGCAGCTGGCTCTCGATGATGAAGCATTCCGGGGACTTGATGTCCTCCAGATTGATGCCGCCCCAGGTGTCGCCGATGTTCTTGACGACAGTGATGAACTCGTCCGGGTCGGTGGTCTTCACCTCGACGTCGAAGCTGTCGATGTCGGCGAAGCGTTTGAACAGGACGGCCTTGCCCTCCATCACCGGCTTGGAGGCCATGTGCCCCAGCTGGCCGAGGCCGAGGATGGCCGAGCCGTTTGAGATGACGGCGACCAGATTGCCCTTGGAGGTGTATTCGTAGGCCAGGTCCGGGTCGGACGCGATGGCCCGCACGGGAACGGCCACCCCGGGCGAATAGGCCAGCGACAGGTCGCGCTGGGTGGCCATCGGCTTGGTCGGAGCCATGGAGATCTTGCCCGGCACGGGACGCCGGTGGAACTCGAGGGCCTCGTCGTCGGAGAAGGTCTGCTTGTCGGTCTGGTCGGGCATGATGGCTGACTAGTGCGGCGTCCCTTGAGGAACCGCAAGCCGGTTCGCGCCGGCCGCGACCGCGTGGGCCCTGCGGCCATCGTGGCCGGTCAGGAGGAGGTCCACCAGTGTCCCCGGGGTCCCCGTCCAGTGGATCTCGGTATGGTCCGCGGCGCGGGCCCGGCCGCCGTGCTCGACCAGGGCGGTGACGGTGCGGCCGGTCTGGCGCTCCAGATGGCGGGCCCGGGCCTGGGTCCCGGCGGCGCGCAGGGCGGCGGCGCGGGCCTGGATCACCTCGCCGCGGACCTGCGGCATGCGCGCCGCCGGCGTGCCCGGGCGCAGGCTGAAGGGGAAAGCGTGGACGGCGGCCAGGTCCAGCGCCTCGACATGGTCGAGCAGGGTGGCGAAAGCGGCGTCGCTCTCGGTCGGGAAACCGACGATGAGGTCGGCCCCGAACGCCACGTCCGACCGTAACGCCCGCACCTGCGCCACCAGCGCCTCGGCGTCGGCACGACGGTGGCGACGCTTCATCCGCTTCAGGATCAGGTCGTCGCCGTGCTGCAGCGACAGGTGCAGCCAGGGCATCAGGCGCGGCTCGTCGGCGAAGGCGGCCAGCAGCTCCGGGTCGATCTCGGCCGCGTCGATCGAGGACAGGCGCAGGCGCGGCAGGTCAGGCGTGCCCTTTAGGATGCGGCGCACCAGCCGGCCCAGCGGCGGGGTCCCGGGCAGGTCCTGGCCCCAGCTGGTCAGATCGACGCCGGTCAGCACCACCTCCTGCACCCCGGCTGCGACGAGACCCTGAACCTGGCGCACCACCTCGCCGGCCGGGACGGAGCGGCTGGCACCGCGGCCGTAGGGGATGACACAGAAGGTGCAGCGGTGGTCGCAGCCGGTCTGCACCGCCAGATGGGCGCGCACCCGGTCGCCGAGCGGCCGGGCAGCGACCGGGGCCGGGGCCGCCGCGAAAACATCCGGAACGGCCCGGGCCGGGCCGGCATAGGCCGCAGCCTGCCCCTTCTCGCCATTGCCGACGACGCGCACCACGCCCGGCAGGTCGCGGAAGGCGTCCGGGTCGATCTGGGCGGCGCAGCCCGACACGACGATCGGTCGGTCGGGCCGGTTGCGCGCCGCGCGGCGTATGGCCTGACGGGCCTGGCGCACCGCCTCGCCCGTCACGGCGCAGGTATTGACCAGCACAGCGTCGGTCAGGCCGGCGGCCCCGGCGGCGTCGCGCATCGCCTCGCTCTCAAGGGCATTGAGGCGGCAGCCGAAGGTGACGACCTCCAGGCTCACCCCGGCAGCACCCCGGTCCCCTCGACGGCCACGGCGCCGGTCATGTGCACATGGTCGGTGGCGGCGTCCCAGACGATCTCCAGCTCGCCGCCGTCCAGCACCAGCGTGGCTTCCCGCCCGGTCAGACCGCGGCGATGCGCGGCCACCAGCGCGGCGCAGGCGCCGGTGCCGCAGGCCTTGGTCAGGCCCGCGCCCCGCTCCCACACCCGCAGGCGGATGCGGTCCGGGGCCAGCACATTGGCGAAGCCGACATTGACCCCCTGGGGGAACAGCGGGTGGTGCTCGATCAGCGACCCGGTGCCGCGCACGAAGGCGTCGTCCTGCCGGCCGGTGAAGAAGACCACATGCGGATTGCCCATCGAGACAGCCCCCGGGGTGTGCACCAGCGGGGCGTCGATCGGCCCGACCTGCAGTTCGATGCCGCGCGTGTCCATCTCCTCGGCCAGGGGGATCTCGTCCCAGCGCAGGCGCGGCGGGCCCATATCGACCGTGACCCGATGGTCCCCGGCGCGGGTGGCGGCCAGCGGCCCGGCCCTGGTGCGGAAGCGCGCCGCGTCGAGGCCGGCCGCCTCCATCATCAGCCAGGCCACGGCGCGCGAGCCATTGCCGCAGGCCGAGACCTCGCCGCCGTCCTGGTTCCAGAACCGCACCCACGGCCCCTCGGGGCTCTCGGACAGGACCACCAGCTGATCGAACCCCAGCCCGGCCTGCCGGTCGCCCCAGGCGCGCACCTGCACCTCCGTCGGACTCCAGTCCAGCGGCGCGCGCACCACGGCAAAGTCATTGCCGAGGCCGTTCATCTTCACACAGGCGAGGCCGGCGGCCGAGGCAGAAGCGGTCATCTTGCTGCATATAGCCCGTCCGCTTGGCCCGCGGCAGGGTGTGGCCTATGGCTGGCGCATGGCTGACGGCCCGACGCGATCCTCCCCGCCTGACAGGGTGTCCCTGCTGACCCGCTGGCGGCTGCGCGCCCGCCTGCGGGCCCTCTATCACGGCACCTCGCCGACAGCCGTGCGGTTCCGCATCACCGTGCTGGCGGTTGACCTGCTGATCGTCGCCTTCTTCATCGCCGCCCCGTTCCTGAAGAGCGGCGGCTGGGTCTACTACCTGGTCGACTACGCCATCGCCGCGGTGCTGGCGGCGGACATGGCGGCCCGGGCCCTGGCCCACACCAACCTGCGCGACTGGCTGAAGAAGCCGATCGTCTGGGTCGACCTGTTCATCCTCGCCACCCTGCTGTTCCCCGCCTGGCTCTACAATCTCGGCTTCCTGCGGGTGCTGCGGCTGTGGACCCTGGCCAACAGCGAGTTCTTCTGGAAGACCGTCGGCCATCGCTATGACGACACCCGCGTCGAGGAGGTGACGCGCTCGGCCGTCGCCCTGGTGGTCTTCGTCTTCATCGCCACGGGCTTTGTCTACACCAGCTTCATCGGCCGCCACGACGGCATCCAGGGCTATGTCGACGCCCTGTACTTCACCATCACCAGCCTGACGACGACGGGCTTCGGCGACATCACCCTGCCCGGCCTGTGGGGCCGCACCCTGTCGATCCTGATCATGCTGGGCGGCGTCGGGCTGTTCTTCAACCTGATCCAGAGCCTGATCCGGCCGCACAAGGTGTTCCACCCCTGCCCCACCTGCGGCCTGCGCCGGCATGACCTCGACGCGGTGCACTGCAAGGCCTGCGGCGAGGTGCTGTGCATCCCCGACGACGGGCTCTGAGCGGGTGTCAGTCTAGCCGCAGGGCCCGGGCCAGCAGCCGCGCCTCCTCGGCCCGGCTGGACCCCGCCCGCCAGGCCACCACGATCTCGCGCCGCGGCCCCGGCTGGCTCTCCCCGGCGAGGCGGCGCACCACCACGCCGGGCCGGTCCGCCAGTCCGGCCTTGATGGCCATGGCCGGCAGGAAGGACACGCCGAGGCCGGCCCCGATCATCTGCACCAGGGTCGGCAGGCTGGTGGCGGCGAACACGTCCTCTCCGCGCGGCACCTCCAGCTCGAGCGCGGCCAGGGCCTGGTCGCGCAGGCAGTGGCCGTCCTCCAGCAGGATCAGGTCGTCGGCGGCCAGTGCGGCAGGTGCCAGCGCCCCGGGGGCCGCCAGCGGGTGGCCCTGCGGGACCACGGCCAGGATCTCGTCATCGCCGATCACCGCATGTTCCAGCCCCGGGATGGCGTAGGGAAGGGCGATGACCACCGCGTCGAGACGGCCGACCTTGAGCTGGGCCACCAGACGCGAGGTCAGGTCCTCGCGGATGAACAGGCGCAGAGCCGGATGCGCCGCCTGCAGCGCCGGCAGCCGGGCCGGCAGCAGGAAGGGGGCAACGGTCGGAATGACGCCGAGCCGGAAGCGGCCGCTCAGCGGCCGGCCGGCGTTGCGCGCGGCCTCGACCAGGTCCTCGACCCGGGCCAGCACATCCTCGGCGCGGCGCACCGCCTCCTGGCCGATGGGGGTCAGCTGTACCTGGCTGCGGGTGCGCTCGACCACGGGGCCGCCCAGGATCTTCTCCAGCTCCTGCACCCCGGACGACAGGGCCGGCTGGCTGACGTGCGCGGCCTCGGCCGCCCGGCTGAAGGAGCCGTGCTCGGCGAGCAGTTTCAGGTACTGCAGCTGGCGCAGGGTGGGGAGCATGTTCAAGATATGCCCTATCCAAACTCACGGACCAATAGATGAATCTTATCCGGAGCCGGTGCCTGGGTCAGGCCGCCGTGAAGGTCAGGGGCGCGCCCCAGAAGCGGGCGATCAGGGCGGACTGGGGCCCCGGCTGGCCGGTGGTCAGGAAATCACGCCGACCGGACTGGCCGAGGTCATACTCGGGGTGGCGAGCGAAATAGCGCGCCAGCGCATCGGCCACCGCCTGCGGCTGGTGGATCACCGGCGTGCCCGGCGGCAGGGCCTCGGCGAACAGATCGGAGATGATCTCGTAGTGGGTGCAGCCCAGCACGGCGCGGTCCGGGTGCCGGCCGATGCGGCGGCGCAGGGCGTCGACGTGGTCGCGCACCACCACCCGCAGCTCCTCCTCCGGTGCCCCCAGCTCGATCAGACCGGCCAGGCCCGGGCAGGCCTCGGAAAAGACCGCCAGATCCTCGCTGCGCTTGTCGATCTCGATCTCGTAGACCCGGCTCATGGCCGTGGCGGCGGTACAGAACACCCCCAGCACGTCGATGGCGGACTTGCGCTCGGCCAGCGGGTCGATCTCGTGGCTCCACGGCTGGCCAGTGGCGGCCTCGATGGTCGGCACGATGATGCCCAGCACATTGACCGGTCGGCTGCGGCGCGCGCGCTCCTCCGGCAGCCAGGTCTGCTGTAGCCGACGCAGGGCGATGGCGCTGGCAGTGTTGCAGGCCAGCACGACCACCGAGGCGCCGGCGTCGAACAGCCGGGCGCAGCCGGCCCGGGTCAGCTGGACGATGTCCTCGCCGCCGCGCCCGCCGTAGGGGGCATGGGCCTGGTCGGCCAGATAGACGAGGTCGCACGCGGCGAAGCGCGTGGTCAGTTCACGGTGCACGGTCAGCCCGCCCACCCCGGAATCGAAGACGCCGATGGCCATGCAGCGGCGTGTAGCCGCAGCTTGCTTCGTCGTCCAACGGCATTACTGGTCGTTCATGTGACGATCGTGCCAACTCGGCCTAGGGTGCGCTCACGTCTCCAGGTCGATGAACAGGATGTTCCCATGCAAAGACGCCAGCTTCTTGTCGGGGGCGCTAGCCTGATGGCGCTTTCCGGATGCGCCACCGCAGGCGCGATGGGCGGCACCGGCACCGCGAGCGCCGACGAACTGGCCATCGCCAAGGCGGTTCTGCCTGTCCAGACGCCGCGCGCCGAACTGCTTCAGCCCTGGACCGGTCCCTACGAGGGCGTTCCGCCCTGGCCCTCGGTCACCGCAGACAAGCTGCGGGCCGCGATCCTGGAAGGCATCGAGCTCCAGCGCGCCGAGATCGCGGCGATCGCCAACAATCCCGAGCCGCCGACCTTCGCCAACACCATGGTCGCCATGCAGCTGGCGGGCCAGCCGCTGGACCGCGCCGTGTCGATCTTTGGTGTGATGACGTCCAATATCGGCTCTGACGACTACAACGCCGTCGACACGGAGGTCTCGCCCCTGCTGTCGGCCGCCGGCGACGAAACGACCTTCAACGAGCCCCTGTTCCAGCGCATCAGGGCCGTGGCCGTCAGCGCCCGCGCGGCCGGCCTAAGCCCGGAGCAGACCCGCCTCACCGAACGCAGCCGCGACGCCTTCATCCGCAATGGCGCGGCGCTGGACGCCGCCGGCAAGGCCGAGCTGGGCCGCATCAACACCGCGCTCGCCAATGCCTTCACCAGCTTCGGCCAGAAGGTCGTCGCCGACGAGAACACCTGGACCGTTATCCCTAACGAGGCCGGCGTCGCCGGTTTGCCCGACAGCAACAAGGCCGCCGCAGCGGCGGCTGCCCGGTCGCGCAACCTCCAGGGCTGGGCCATCGTCAACACCCGTTCCAGCGTCGACCCTTTCCTGACCTTCGCCGATGACCGGAACCTGCGCGAACAGGTCTGGCGCAAGTTCGTGGGCCGCGGCGACAACGGCGACCGAAACGACACTAACGCCATCATAGCCGAGATCGTGCGCCTGCGGGCCCACCGTGCCCGGCTGCTGGGGTACGCCAACCACGCAGAGTGGCGCATGCAGGACACCATGGCGCGCACGCCCGCTGCCGCCGTGGAGTTGATGATGCGCGTGTGGGAACCGGCCAAGGCGCGGGTCACCCGGGAAGTCGCCGACATGCGCGAGATCGCCGGTCACGACATCGAGCCGTGGGACTATCTCTACTACGCCGAGAAGGTCCGCAAGGCGACGTACGACCTCGACCAGAATGAACTGAAGCCCTACTTCGAGCTGAACGCGGTCAAGCGCGGCGCCTTCTATATGGCCGAGCGGCTGTACGGCTTCACCTTCACGCCGGTTCCAGCCGGCAGCGTTCCGGGCTTCCATCCGGACGTCGAAGTGTTCGAGGTCAAGAACAAGTCCGACGACTCACACGTCGGCCTGTTCTACTCCGACGACTTCGCCCGTGCCGGCAAGCGGTCAGGAGCCTGGATGACCAGCTACCGCATCGGCTACGGCTACGAGGGTGGCGGCAACAAGCTGGTGTCGAACAACAACAACTTCATCAAGGCGGAAGGCGGCCAGCCGATCCTGATCTCTCTGGACGATGCCCAGACCCTGTTCCACGAGTTCGGCCACGCGCTTCACTTCCTGTCCTACGAGGTCCGCTATCCGGCCCTGGGCGGCACGCCGCGCGACTACGTCGAGTATCCGTCGCAGGTGCACGAGCACTGGGTGCTGAGCCGGCCGATCATCGACGGCTTCATGCGCCACTACGAAACCGGCGAGCCCATGCCCCAGGCGCTGGTCGACAAGATCGAGGCGGCGGCCACCTTCAACCAGGGCTACGCCACAGTCAGCTACCTGTCCTCGGCGCTGGTCGACATGGACCTGCACACCCGGGCGACGCCGCCGACCGACATCGACGCCTTCGAGCGCGAGAGCCTGGCACGCTATGGCATGCCGCGGGAGATCGCCATGCGGCACCGCCTGCCGCAGTTCAATCACCTGTTCACATCGGACGCCTACTCGGCCGGCTACTACAGCTACCTGTGGTCCGAGGTGATGGACGCGGACACCTGGGCCTATTTCGAGGAGTCCGGGGACGTGTTCAACCCGGACATCGGTGCCCGCTACAAGGCCATCATCCTGGCCGAGGGCAATTCGACGGACCGGGCCGAGGCCTACCGCCGCTTCCGCGGCCGCGACCCGGATGTGGCGGCGCTGCTGCGCGTGCGCGGCTTCCCCACGAGCTGACGCGGTCGTGCAGCCTTGCGGGTAGCTCCCGCGCAGCTCACCGGCTCAGGGAATGGAGCCGTCGCGGTCAAGACCGCGGCAGCTCTTCTTCCTCGGCCGGCGCCGCATGCTCTGCAATGGCGGTGAACAGGCTGAGCGGATCGATCGGCTTGGTCACATGTCCCTGCAGACCCGCGGCTCGACATTGCTCGATCTGCTCGGGCATGACATTCGCCGTCAGGGCCACGATGGGCGTCGCGGCGGCGCGGCCGGGCAGGGCGCGGATGGCGCGAGCCGCAGACAGGCCGTCCATGACGGGCATCTGCATGTCCATCAAGACAAGGTCGTAGTTTTCAGCCTGGAGCGCCTGAACGGCCAGAGCGCCATTCTCGACGATGTGTAGCTGGATATCGAGAGGCGCGACCAGGGCCGTGACGAGCGCCTGATTGGCCGCATTATCCTCGGCGAGCAGGACGCGCAGCCGGCGTTCCAGGGCGGCTAGCGGCTGGGCGCACGCACTGCGCGTGTCGCTTTCGGCCGGCATGAGCGCGACGCGGAAGCGGAAAGTCGAACCCGAGTGGCCGTCGCTCTCCGCTCCGATCTCACCACCCATCATCTCGACCAGTCGTCGCGAAATCGCCAGTCCCAGGCCGGTGCCGCCGTAGCGCCGTGAAACGGATGCGTCCGCCTGGGTGAAGCGGTCGAACATCTGGTCGATCCTGGCAGGATCCAGCCCCACGCCTGTGTCCCGAACCTCTACCGACAGCCAAGAACGCGCACCGTCGGGCTCCACCCGCAGGACAACCCCGACCTCTCCCCGGTCGGTGAACTTCACGGCATTCGAGACGAGATTGAGGAGGACCTGACGCAGCCTTGCGGCATCGCCGGTGAGCCAAACGCCTTCGGGCGCTTCGCAGGTCAGGCGCAGGCCCTTGTCTTCGGCCTGGCCGCCCAACAAGGCGGTGACGCCTGCGCCGAGTTCCGCGACCGAGAAGGCCTCTTCCACGAGACCGAGTGCTCCGGCCTCAAGTTTGGAGAGATCAAGTATGTCGTTGACCACGGCGAGCAGGGTCTCGCCGGCGCTGCGGATCAGACTCAGGTGTTTGCGATCCGTCTCGGACAGGCCGCCGTCCCTTCCGACAAGGCGCGAAAAGCCCAGAATGCTGGTCAGAGGCGTGCGCAGCTCATGGCTCATGTTGGCCAGGAACTCACCCTTGGCGAGCGAGGCCGCCTCGGCCTCCTGCCGGGCCTGGATCAGGGCCGCTTCCGCTTCCTTCCTCGGGGTGATGTCGCGCACCACATCGACGATTTCGGTCAGTCGGCCGGCCCCGTTGACGATCAGACGTGGATTGGCCTCAAGCCAGATCACGCGGCCATCCTTGTGTCGGGCGCGACACTCATAGCCCTTGGAGCTGATCAGCTCGCCCCGCGCTATCCTGTCCTGAAGCAGGGCGCGGATCCGCGGAACATCCTCCTCGACCACGACATCGGTCGGATCCATACCGGCGATCTCGGCTGGCGAGTAGCCCAGCACAGCCCGCGATGCCGGAGAGGCGAAGGTGATGCCGGAGTCGATCCGTATTCGGATGACCATATCCGACGTGTGCTCGGCCACGAATCGAAAGGCTCGCTCGCTCTCGAACAGGGCCTGATCATCAACGTCGTCGGTGACGTCGAAATTCAGGCCGAAGACCGCCTGACGACCCTCGGCATCCGGAGGCCCGCGCTGCCCCCAACTAATAACCTGGCGTACTTCTCCGGATGGTCGAAGCACGCGGTAGCGCATGCGAACCAGATGATCTGACAGAAACATCTTCGGCCACGCTCGTGCGACAGTATTGGTGTCGTCTGGATGATAGAGCAGGAAGAGTTTCTCGACGGGTGGCACTCCGCCGGCGGGATCAAGCCCGAAAATCTTGTACATGGCCGGCGACCACCAGGCCGTCCGATCAGCCCGAACCCGCCACCAGCCCACGCCCGACGCATTGAGGCAAGTCATCGCGATAGCGACCGAATCTGCGTCTTCCGTGTCTGTCCTCATGCGCGCCCCTGAACCTCAGATCTCAGGATGGCGCGAGAATTGCTTCAATCCGGTGAACGGCATTCTGGTCTCGGGTACCCGGTTCC
This sequence comes from Brevundimonas sp., assembly GCA_027531145.1. Classification (GTDB taxonomy): domain Bacteria; phylum Pseudomonadota; class Alphaproteobacteria; order Caulobacterales; family Caulobacteraceae; genus Brevundimonas. Next base: position 87,693 of record JAPZRF010000001.1, read on the forward strand.
TCCCTGTGCTCTGGTTCAGCCCGGCAAGGCAGCCAACGGGACCGATCGAAGCCCGGGCGATCAAGGGGCCCAATGTCTGGCTTCGTGGTCGTGCGCCTTCCCTCTAGCCGCTGTTCCTCAAGCCGGCGGCGATGCCGTTTATCGCCAGCAGGATCCCGGCGCGCACGCGCGGATCGTCGTCCCCGGCGCGGCGGCGGCGGATCAGCTCGATCTGCACATGGTTGAGCGGCTCGACATAGGGCATGCGCAGCCGGATCAGCCGGTCCAGCCCCGGCTGGCGCGCCAGCAGCTCGTCCTGGCCGGTGATGTCGAGCAGGGTCTGGCGCGTCAGGTCGTACTCGGCCTGCAGCGCCCCGTGGATGCGGGCCGCCAGCGCCTGGTCCGGGACAAGGGCGGCGTAGCGCCGGGCGATGGTCATGTCGGCCTTGGCCATGACCATCTCCATGTTCTGCAGCAGGGTGGTGAAGAAGGGCCAGTCCCGCGCCATGGCGCGCAGCTCGTCGAGGTCGGCCCCGGCGTCGCGCACGGCCGAGCCAAAGCCGAACCAGCCCGGCAGCATGATCCGGCTCTGCGACCAGCTGAACACCCAGGGAATGGCGCGCAGGTCCTCGATGCGTGACGAGGCGGTGCGCGAGGCCGGCCGCGAGCCGATCTTCAGGTCGGCGATCTCGGCGATCGGCGTGGCGGCGCGGAAGTAGTCCACGAACCCCTCGGTCTCGTAGACCAGGGCGCGGTAGGCCTGCATCGAGGCGTCCGACAGCCGGCCCATGGTGGCGCCATGGCGGGCACCGAAGGCGTCGTCGCCCTCCGGGCGCAGGGAGCTGAGCAGGACGCCGCAGGTCAGGGCCTCGAGGTTGCGCCGGGCGATATCCGGGTCGCCGTACTTGTTGGCGATGACCTCGCCCTGTTCGGTGACGCGGATGCGGCCCTGCACCGTGCCGCGCGGCTGGGCCACCACCCCGGCGAAGCTGGAGCCGCCGCCGCGCCCCACCGCCCCGCCGCGGCCGTGGAACAGCTGCAGCCGCACGCCAAAGCCGGCCGCCACCTCCAGCAGGCCGCGCGAGGCCTCGTTCAGCTCCCAGCCCGAGGTCAGGTAGGAGCCGTCCTTGTTGGAGTCGGAGTAGCCGATCATCACCTCCTGCACCCCGCGGTCGCGGGCCACGGCGGCGGCGGCCGGGCTGGCCAGAAGGCGTTCGAGGGTGGCGCGGGCGGCGCGCAGGTCGTCGATGGTCTCGAACAGGGGCGCGGCCTGGATCGGGCAGGTGCCCGGATCCTCCGGCCGGAACAGCCCGACCTCCTTGAGCAGCAGATAGACCTCGAGCAGGTCGGACGCCGCGTCGGTCTTGGAGACGATGTGGGTGCGGATGGCGTGCGGGCCGAAGCGGGCCACCGCCTCCGCGGCCGCCTGCAGGATGGCGCGCTCCTTCAGCGTCTCTTCGCCATAGGCGGCATAGGGGCTGAACAGGGGCCGGGGCGAGGCCAGCTCGGCCTCCAGCACGGCCAGCCGGCCGGCCTCGTCCAGCGTGCCATAGTCGGGGCAGACCCCGGCGACGCGCAGCAGCTCGGCCACCACCCGCTCGTGCACGTCCGAGTTCTGGCGCAGGTCGAGGGTGGCGAGGTGGAAGCCGAACACCTCTACCGCCGCGATCAGGGTCGGCAGCGGCCCCTCGGCGAAGACCGCCCCATGGTGGGCCACGAGGCTGTCCTGCAGCACGGTCAGATCGGCGTGGAAGGCCTCGGACCCGTCATAGGCGGGGGCGACGAAGCCGGGGGCGCGCGGGGCCGGCTCGCCGCCCAGCGCCAGATGGGTCGCCGCCAGCCGGGCGTAGATGTGGGTCAGGGCCTTGCGGTAGGGCTCCAGCGCCCGGTGCGGCGAAGGATCGCCGGAGGACTCCGCCAGGGCCGCCAGCTGCGGCGAGACCCCGGCGAGGCTGGACGACAGGCTGAGCTCGGCACCGAGGCCGTGCACCGCCTCCAGATAGAAGCGCAGGGCGGCCCGGGCCTGGGTGGCGAAGGCGGCCCTCAGGGTGCCGGCGTCGACATTGGGGTTGCCGTCGCGGTCGCCGCCGACCCAGCTACCGATGCGCAGAAAGGCCGGCAGGTCCGGCGCGTCCAGCCGCCGCCGCCAGTCGAGCAACCGGTCCGGCACCGCACGCATGAACACCCGCTCAAGGAAGGAGGTGACAGTGTCGATCTCGTCCTGCACCACCAGGCCCGAGGCGCGCACCAGCCGGGTGCCCCACAGGATGATGATCTGGCGACGCAGCTCCGGCGTCACCTCCAGCATCTCGCCCGAATGGTCCAGCAGGTCGGAGATGGCCGCCAGCCGGTCGATCACGCTCTTGCGTCGCACCTCGGACGGGTGAGCGGTCAGCACCGGCGAGATCAGTCCGCCGGCCAGCACGTCGCGCGCCTCGGCGGGGCTGCGGCCTTCATCGGCCAGCCGGCGCAGGGCGCCCTCGGGCGTGTCCGGCCGCTCGCCTGCGGCACCACGGTCGCGGGCATGGCGCTTGCCGGCCCGGTCCTCGGCGATATTGGCCAGCAGGGAGAAGGCGGCGAAGCCGTGGGCCAGCCCGACCGCCTGGTCCAGCGGCAGGTCGCTGAGCAGGGCCTCCAGTCGCGCCGCGCCATTGGCCCCCGGGTGGCGATGATAGGCCACCGAGGCCTGACGCACCGCCTCGATGCGGTCGTACAGGGCCTCGCCGCTCTCAGCGCGCATGACCTCGCCGAGCAGGGTTCCGAGCGCGCGCACCTCCTCGCGCAGATGGTCGTCGGACACGGGCTCGGCGGCCTGGATCATGGGACGGTCTCGCTGCGGGGAGGCAGATGGACCGAGCCTAGAGGCCCGCCGCGGACGTGACCACCGTCCGGGCGAACGCTGAAACGCAATGTGCGCGGGCGTGGGCAGCGCCCCTCCACCGCTTCGCGGTCCCCCTCCCCACTCTGTGGGGAGGAAACCCCCTCTCCTCCCCATGCAATGGGGAGGTGGCCTGGCGCAAAGCGACGGGACGGAGGGGCCCGGATTCCCCCCTCGCCTTGCCTCCAGGTTGGTTTTCCGCCATAAGCCGGCGCTTCCGACGCAGGTGAACCTCGCGTCTCCACCTGCACGACCCCCGCCAGGGCGCTGAAGCAGCGAGGCTCCGCGAGCCGAGCGATAGCGCACAAAGGACGGGACGAGGCAGGCGAGAACCCTCTGCCGACGTGATCGTCGCCAGGGGCCGTTGTCGTATGGAGCCGCCTCACCTGCGCACATGAGGTAGTTGATGTTCGAGGCTCTGAACGAGCGGCTGACAGGGGTTTTCGACCGGATCACCGGTCGCGGTGCCCTGTCCGAAAGGGACGTCCAGGAGGCGATGCGCGAGGTGCGCGTGGCCCTGCTCGAGGCCGACGTCGCCCTGCCCGTGGTCAAGGACTTCATCGCCTTCGCCACCGAGCGCGCCACCGGCGAGGAGGTGATCCGCGCGGTCAAGCCCGCCGACCAGGTGATCAAAATCGTCTATGACGGCCTGGTCCAGACGCTGGGCGGCGAGGAGCCGGTCCCGCTCAATCTGAACGCCACGCCGCCGGCGGTCTTCCTGATGGCCGGCCTGCAGGGCTCGGGCAAGACGACCACCTCGGCCAAGCTGGCGCTGCGCCTGACCAAGTTCGAGCGCAAGAAGGTCATGATGGCCTCGCTCGACACCCGCCGCCCGGCGGCGATGGAGCAGCTGGCCACCCTGGGCAGGCAAATCGAGGTCGCCACCCTGCCGATCGTGGCGGGCGAGAGCGCCGTCGACATCACCCGCCGCGCCCTGTCCTCGGCGCGGCTGCAGGGCTTCGACGTCCTGATCCTCGACACCGCCGGCCGCATCACGCTGGACGAGGCGCTGATGGCCGAGGTGGCCGAGGTCGCCGCCATCGCGAAGCCGGTCGAGACCCTGCTGGTGGCCGACAGCCTGACCGGCCAGGACGCGGTGCGCACCGCCCGCGCCTTCCACGAGCGCCTGCCCCTCACCGGCCTGGTGCTGACCCGCGCCGACGGCGACGGCCGCGGCGGCGCCATGCTGTCGATGCGGGCCGTCACCGGCCTGCCGATCAAGTTCCTCGGCGCCGGCGAGAAGGTCGACCAGCTCGACGTGTTCGACGCCCGCCGCGTCGCCGGCCGCATCCTCGGCCAGGGCGACATCGTCGCCCTGGTGGAAAAGGCCAGCCAGGAGCTCGACCAGGCCAAGGCCGAGAAGATGGCGCGCAAGCTGGCCAAGGGCCAGTTTGACCTCGACGACCTCGCCGGCCAGCTCGAGCAGATGAAGCGCATGGGCGGGCTGCAGGGCATCATGGGCCTGCTGCCCGGCGTGGCGAAGATGAAGGCGCAGATGGCCGAGACCGGCATCGACGACCGGATGATCAATCGCCAGCAGGCGATCATCCGCTCGATGACCAGGGCCGAGCGCAAGAAGCCCGACCTGCTCAACGCCAGCCGCAAGCGGCGCATCGCCGCCGGGGCCGGGGTCGAGGTGCAGGATATAAACCGTCTGCTGAAGCAGCACCGGCAGATGCAGGACGCGGTGAAGATGATGACGAAGGGCGGGGGCAAGAACCTCGCCCGCATGGCGCAAGCGATGGGTCTGCCCGGCATGGGCGGCCCCGGCGGCACCGACATGGCCCGGCTGAAGGCGATGGGCGGCGGCAAGCTGCCCGCGCCCTCGGGCGACGAGATGAAGGCCCTCCAGGACCGGCTCGCCGGCATCGGGGGTGGTTCCGTTCCGGGAGGGCTTCCGGGCCTGCCCGGCCTCCCCACAAAGAAGACCTAACCTGAGAAGAGACTGAAAATGCTGAAGATCCGTCTGGCCCGTGGCGGTGCCAAGAAGCGCCCCTACTACCATATCGTCGTCGCGGACTCGCACGCCCCGCGCGACGGCAAGTTCATCGAGAAGGTCGGCAGCTACAATCCGATGCTGCCGAAGGACGGCACCACCCCGCGCGTCGCCCTGAAGGTCGAGCGCATCGCCGAATGGCTCGGCAAGGGGGCTCAGCCGACCGACCGCGTGGCCCGCTTCCTCAGCCAGGACGAGACGCTCGGCACCAAGGTCAAGTGGACCCAGGGCAACAACCCGAAGAAGGGCGAGCCGGGCAAGAAGGCCCAGGAGCGCGCCGCCGAGCGTGCCCAGCGCGAGGCCGACCGTCTGGAAGCCGAGGCCCAGGCCAAGGCCGACGCCGAAGCCGCCGCCAAGGCGGAAGCCGAAGCCGCTGCGGCCGCCGCCGCCGCCCCGGCCCCGGAACCGGAAGCCTCGGCCGCTGAAGAGGCCCCGGCTGCCGAGGAAGCTCCGGTGGCTGAAGAAGCTCCGGCCGCCGAGGAGGTGCCGGCTGCTGAAGAGGCGACCGAGGAAAAGGCCGAGGGCTGAGACCTACGCGGAACGATGACCCTTCTCCCCTTGCGGGGGAAGGCGTGATGCGGAGCCTGACGGCCCTCCGCCCCGACGCGCTCCCATTCCTCCCCCGCAGGGGGAGGGGGACCGTCCGGAGCCCGCAGGGCGAAGGACGGTGGAGGGGGGCGCGACGTCAGCGCCCCGGCCCCCGCCGGGGGGGCCGCGGGCGGCGGGGCCCCCCCCCCCCGGGGGGGGGGGCGCCCCCCCCGGCCCCCCGGGGGGGCTGGGGGGGGGGCGGCCCCCGCGACGTCAGCGCCCCGGCCCCCTCCGTCTCGCCGCTGCGCGGCGAGCCACCTCGCCCGGTGGGGGAGGAACTGCCTTCCCGGCGCTCACCACGCCGTTGTGTCCTCTGTGTCGTCGTTGTGCTCGCTGTGATGAACCCTCTGCAGCGACGCCGTGGTGCCAGCGCCCCGAGGGGAGAAGGATGACTGACTCGAAACTCATCTTCGTGGCCCAGGTGGGCGGTGCCTTCGGGGTGAAGGGCGAGGTGCGGATAACCGCCCATACCGCCGAGCCCATGGCGCTGGTCGGCTACAGCCCGCTGCTGCGGGCCGACGGCTCGCTCGGGCTGACCCTGGTGTCCGCCCGGCCGGACAAGGCGGGCGTGGTCGCCCGCGTCAAGGAGATCGCCACGAAAGAACAGGCAGACGCCCTGCGCGGGCTGAAGCTTTATGTTCCGCGCGACCGCCTGCCAGCGCTCGGGGACGAGGACGAATTCTACCTGACCGACCTGATCGGGCTGGAGGCGCGCGACGCCGACGACGCCGTGCTGGGCCGGGTCAAGGCGGTGCAGAACTTCGGTGCCTCGGACATGCTGGAGATCGCCCCGGCCGCCGGCGGCACCACCTGGTACCTGCCCTTCACTCGCGGTGCCGTGCCGGACGTGCGCATCGCTGACGGCTGGCTGCGCGCCCTGCGCCCGGCAGAGACCGGCGAGCCCGAGCCGGGCGAGGGCTGAATCACGCGACGTCCGGGCTCACTCCCGCCACATCGGGCCGTCGATGACGTAGCCGCGGGCCTCCAGCCGGTCGAGCAGGCCGTCGGGCTCGGCCAGCAGCCCCAGCGGCCCGACTCCCATCACCACGGCGTCGCCGGTCAGGGCTGTCTCGATCTCGGCCAGCCAGGCGGCGCGGAAGTCGGCCCCGGTGCGCGGATCGCCCCACGGCCAGCACTGCTCCAGCGCCTGCTCCAGAGCGCTCTGCCGCACCTCCGGCACGCGCAGCCGGGTCCAGTCCCGGCCCCGCTGGATCACCCCCTCGCGCCCGGCCTCGGTGGCGGCGATGGCCGCCTCCAGACAGGGCCGGTGGGTCTCCGGCGGCGTGGTCAGCAGGTTGTCGATCAGGTCGTCGCCGCGCCCGGCGATGACCGCCCGGACCGGAATGCGCGCCCGCCGGGCGGTGCGCCTGACCACATCTCCCGCGCTGGTTCCGGTGTCGCGCTCGAAGCGCAGCTGGTCGGTGAGCAGGTCGCTGGCGATCAGCATCAGGCTGATGCGGTCGTAATCCTGGCGATACTGCGCCTCCAGAGCGTCGAGCCGGGCTTGTGTCTCTGCCGACAGATAGTCTGCCGTGGTGGTCTCTCCCGGCAGACGGATCAGGGTGCGGGACCTCCAGATGAGACGCAGGATATCGGAGAAGGACCCGCGCACCCTCGTGCCGAGCAGCACCTTATCGACCCGCCGGACAGCGGCCTGCAGCTGCACCGGGTCCCAGGGTGTCTCTTCCGGCGGCGCGACCAGGTCGCCGACCAGGATCAGGGTGGCGGCCCCGTCGGAGATCTCCCAGATCGGCGCCCCGGACAGGCGCGCCACGATGATGATCTCATCGACCGTGGTGACGGCCTCGGCCGGATCAGGCGTCGCCGCGGGGGTCTGGTCCGGTGTCTGGGCCAAGGCCATCCCGGCGAGCCCGCAGCCGAGGCTAAGGGCGAAGGCGGCGGCAACGACGGACGAACGCAGGGCCATCCGGCAGACTCCTCGACAGCGCGCCCCCGCGGACGCAACGACAGCCGGAAGCTGATCCGGCCCGCCGTGCCCGGCAAGATAAATCGCCGTCACGCGTCCCCGTCGGACGCATCCGGCGCCGCGACCGGCCGGCAGCAGGCGCGAAGCTGAAATTCCGCGAGGGCGCCCAGGGCGCCGACCTCGCCAGAGCTTCCCTCCACGGACAGCCGAGCGCCCGCCTGTTACCGTAATCGCCCCGGACCGAAGAAGCGATAGGTGAGGCCGCGGATGGCGGCGACCTCCCCGAGAACGTATTAGAGCTTGGACAGTCCAGCGACGCCGCTACCTAAACCAAAACGACTATCGCGCTTCACATCAGCTTTTTTTAGGTAAGTGATCCCGCATCCGGGTGAGCAAGTTCGCCTTCCGAGGGGCGGCCGCTGCCTTCACCGACAGATACAGATCAATAGCAGCCTGGGATCTCTCGTCGATGTGGGAGGCCCACCTATCGCCCCCGTCGTCACTATCGGCGAAATGGGCGAAGTCAGAGACATCATTTTCGGATGCCTGAAGATGCATCGAAAGTATGTGTATCGCTCGACTGATGCCTTCATGCTCAATTGTACCAATATCGAGCCTCGCTAAGGCAAGCTTTGCTGACTCGAAAATGTGGACGGGGTAACCGCCGACTTCGCCGAACACCTGTCGCTTCTCACGATCAGAGGCGGCCTTGGCCAACACCTCAATCGCGGCCGATACCATTCCAGCTACTCTCACCGCTTGTCGATTAAGGTGCGCCTGCCTTCGACGTCTCTCAGCGGCCGCCATCATCACTGGAGCAGCGATAGCGACCAGAATGGCCAAGACCGAAAAGACGGCCGTAGCCAAGCAGCGAGGCCTGGGTGAGCTTCGATCCAGCAGAGGATGCTCCAGCCGGCACAGGCGTGCACCGGGTCCATGACCGGTCACTCGTCCCCGTCGGAGAGGCCCATCATGTGGAAGCCGGCGTCGACGTGGACGACCTCCCCGGTGGTCGACAGGCCGAGGTCGGACAGCAGCCACAGGGCGCAGCCGGCCACGCCTTCCATCGAGGTGTCCTGCTTCATCGCCGACATCTCGCGGCCCTTCGACAGCATGCCGCGGCCGCCGGAGATGCCCGCCAGCGACAGGGTGCGCATGGCCCCGGCCGAGATGGCGTTGACGCGGATGTTCTTAGGCCCCAGGTCGCGGGCGATGTAGCGGGTGGCGGCCTCCAGCCCGGCCTTGGCCACGCCCATCGTATTGTAGTTGGGGATGGCGCGCTCGGACCCGAGGTAGGTCAGGGTGATCATGGAGCCGCCGTCCGGCATCAGCCGCGCCGCCCGCTTCGCCACATCGACAAAGCTGAACACCGAGATGTTCATGGCCAGCAGGAAGCTGTCGCGGGTGGTGTTGTCGACGAAGCTGCCCTGCAGTTCGTTCTTGTTGGCGAAGGCCACCGAGTGGACCACGAAGTCGAGCGTGCCGAAGGTCTTCTCCACCTCGGCGAACAGGGCGTCCATGGAGGCGTCGTCGGTGACGTCGGCCGGGACGATCAGCGTGGCACCCACGCTCTCGGCCAGCGGGCGCACCCGGCGCTCCAGCCCCTCGCCGAGGTAGGTGAAGGCCAGCTCGGCGCCCTGGGCGGCCAGCTGCGAGGCGATACCCCAGGCGATCGAGTTGGCGTTGGCCACCCCGAGCACCAGGCCCTTCTTGCCCTTCATCAGCTCGCCCTTGGGCATGTTCCAGCCGGACTCGGCCATGGGGATCTCCCTTCGCAATGAGGCGGCGAGGGTTAGCAGGGCGGGCGCGCGCCTGCCAAGCGGCCCCGGACTACAGGTCCGCCTTCGACAGGATCAGCGTCGCATTGGTGCCGCCGAAGCCGAAGCTGTTGGACATGATCGTGGTCAGCTCGCCGTCGTGGCGGGCGCGCAGGATCGGCATCCCGTCGAACTCGGGGTCGAGGGTCTGGATGTGGGCGCTCTCGGCGGCGAAGCCGTTCTGCAGCATCAGCAGGCTGTAGATCGCCTCCTGCGCCCCGGCCGCGCCGAGGCTGTGACCGGTCAGGGACTTGGTCGAGGAGATCATCGGGGCGGAGTCGCCGAAGACGGTGCGCACCGCGCCCATCTCCTTGCTGTCGCCCACCGGGGTCGAGGTGCCGTGCGGGTTGAGGTAGTCGATGCGCCGGTTGCCGGCCATTTCCATGGCCAGCCGCATGCAGCGCTCGGCGCCCTCGCCCGAGGGGGCGACCATGTCATGGCCGTCGGAGTTGGCGGCGTGGCCGACCACCTCGGCGATGATGTTCGCGCCGCGCGCCTTCGCCCGCTCGTAATCCTCCAGCACGACGATGCCGGCACCGCCGGCGATGACGAAGCCGTCGCGGTCGACGTCATAGGCGCGGCTGGCCACAGCCGGGGTGTCGTTGAACTTGCTCGACATGGCACCCATGGCGTCGAACAGGTTGGACATGGACCAGTCGAGGTCCTCGCAGCCGCCGGCGAAGACCACGTCCTGGCGGCCCCAGGCGATCTGGTCGGCGGCCGCCCCGATGCAGTGGGCGCTGGTGGCGCAGGCGGAGCTGATCGAATAGTTCACACCCTTCAGCTCGAACCAGGTGGCCAGCACCGCCGAGGGGCCCGAGGCCATGGCCTTGGGTACGGCGAACGGGCCGATACGCCTGGGGCCCTTCTCGCGGGTGATCTGGGCCGCCTCAAGGATGACGCGGGTCGAGGGCCCGCCCTCGCCGACGATCAGGCCGATGCGCGGATCCTTGATCTCCTCCGGCGTCAGGCCGGAGGAGGCCAGCGCCTCCTCGAAGGCGATGTGGGCCCAGGCCGTGCCGGCGGCAAGGAAGCGCGCGGCGCGGCGGTCGACCTTCTCGGTCCAGTCGCCGATGGCCGGCGGAGCGTGCACCTGGCAGCGAAAGCCGAGCTCGGCGTACTCCGGCGCGGCGACCACACCCGAGCGTGCCTGGCGCAGGCTGTCGGTCACCTCGCGGGCGTTGCCGCCGATGGAGGAGACGATGCCGAGCCCGGTGACGACGACACGCCGCATGCAGATGAACCTTCCCTGTGTGGTCTGCAGATGGGCGATCTGGCACCGCCCCTCAAGTGATTGTCAGGTGCCGGCCGCCTCGGCCGGCTTCTCGCCCGGCCGGAACAGGCCGACGCGCATGTCGGTCGCCGAATAGATGGGAACTCCGTCGGCTTCCAGCACGCCGTCGGCGATGCCCATGACGAGCCGGCGGTTGATCAGGCGCTTGATGCTGATCTTGTAGGTGACGCGGCGGATGTGGGGCTCGACCTGGCCCTTGAACTTGACCTCGCCGACACCGAGGGCGCGGCCGCGGCCCGGAGCCCCGGTCCAGCCCAGGTAGAAGCCGACCAGCTGCCACATGGCGTCGAGGCCGAGGCAGCCCGGCATCACCGGATCGTCGATGAAGTGGCACTGGAAGAACCAGAGGTCCGGATGGATGTCCAGCTCGGCCTCGACATAACCCTTGCCGTGCGCGCCCCCGTCGCCGGTGATGGTGGTGATGCGGTCGAACATCAGCATCGGCGGGGCCGGCAGCTGCGCGTTGCCCGGGCCGAACAGTTCGCCGCGGCCCGAGGCCAGCAGGGCGTCGCGGTCAAACGCGCCAGGATAGGGAGAAGAGATCACGCATCGGCCTCCAGTCGTCTGGCGCCGTGCCTATACGACGCAGGCCGTCGGCTCAACGCCCGGCTTGCCCGCGCGCCGCCCGCGGCATCCCGGCCGGGGCCAGGGCGTCGCACAGGGCCGGCCCGGCCGTCCCCCACACCGCCGTGTCCTGAACCCAGCCCTTGAGCCGCCCGGCCGCGACCCGGCACCAGCCGTCCTCGCAGTCGTTCAGCGCGATCAGGGAGCGGGCCGACAGTCGGGCCACCACCCGCGCCTCCGCCCGCGGCCGGGCACGCAGCTCGACCGGCCGAAAGGCCGGGTTGAAGGCGCTGCGGCGGCTGGAGACGACGCTGTGGTGGACCCAGGCGACAGCCCCGTCGGGGTCGCAGATCTTGCGCCACTCGCGGGTCTCAGCGACCACCTGCACCGGCAGGCGCGCGACGCGGTACTCCCAGAGGATGCGGTGATCCAGCCCGGGACCGGCGCGAGCGCGGACCTCGTCCGACTTCAGGCCGAGCCAGCGAGGCACCGGAAGCTCGCTCGGCGTCGGCCGGCCGTCAGGCATGGTCGCGGCCCCGGCGAGGCCGAGGACGAGGGGCGCGAGCGGCAACAGGATGAGGAAGCGACGCATCGAGCTTTGGACGGTGGCGGCGGCTTTGCTAAAGACCCTGAAACCCGCCGTGAGCGCGGGCCTCGAGGGAACAGCCCAGATGTCCGCCCGCAAGCTTAAGGTCATCTTAACCCGCCGCCTGCCTGACGCGGTCGAGACCCGCATGCGCGAGCTGTTCGATGCCGAGCTGAACCTCGCCGACCGCCCTTTTGACCGCGCCGCCCTGGCTGAGGCCCTGCTGCGGGCCGAGGTGCTGGTGCCGACCATCACCGACCGCCTCGACGCGGAGCTGATCGCCGGGGCCGGCGAACAGCTGAAGATGATCGCCAACTTCGGTGCCGGGGTGGACCACATCGACATCGAGGCGGCGGTCGGCCGCGGCCTGATCGTCACCAACACCCCCGGCGTGCTGACCGAAGACACTGCCGACCTGGCCATGAGCCTGATTCTCGCCGTCAGCCGGCGCATCGTCGAGGGCGCGGCGGTGATGGCCCGCGGCGAGTTCCAGGGCTGGACCCCGACCTGGATGTGCGGCCGCAAGCTGTGGGGCAAGCGGCTGGGCATCGTCGGCATGGGCCGTATCGGCCAGGCCCTGGCCCGGCGTGCCCGCGCCTTCGGCTTGCAGGTCCACTACCACAACCGCAAGCGCGTCTCGGCGGCGGTCGAGGAGGAGCTGTCGGCCACCTGGTGGGACGATCTCGACCAGATGCTGTCGCGCATGGACGTGATCTCGCTGAACTGCCCGGCGACGCGCGAGACGCACCACCTGGTATCAGCCGAACGGCTGGCCCGGCTGCAGCCCCACGCGATTCTGATCAACACCGCCCGGGGCGAACTGATTGACGAAGTGGCGCTGGCGGAGGCGGTCGCCGCCGGCCGGCTGTCGGGCGTCGGGCTGGACGTCTTCGAACACGAGCCGGAGGTGCACCCTGGCCTGCGCGACCGGGCCAATGTGGTGCTGCTGCCGCACCTCGGCTCGGCCACCCAGGAGGCGCGCCAGGACATGGGCGACCGGGTCATCCTCAATGTCATGACCTTCCAGAATGGTCATCGCCCGCCGGACCGCGTCATTCCGGCCATGCTCTGAGCCCTTCGCGCATCCGTGTCTTCGAGGCGGCGCATTTCGGTGGTAGGCGTTAACCGTTAGCGTCAAGCTGGAGACTCCCGTTGCGCCGTTTCCTCGTCTGGTCCGCCCTGGCCGCGCTGATCGGCCTGGTGTTCGCCGTCGGTGGCTACTGGGCCTACTGGAACTTCCATGCCCGCTTCCTGCCGGTGACCATCACCCGCGGGCAGGCCGAGATCCAGCGCCTGATCGACGAGGCCTCCTGGCTGTCGCCCGGCGGCGGCGGCGAGCCGGTCTATGTCGTGACCTTCCGCGAGAACACCGCCGGGCAGCGCTACGAGGCCGAGGAGTTCGCCAAGCTGCGCGCCGCCGGGGCCGAGCCGCGCATCATCGTCTTCGCCCGCGCCGACCGCGAGGGTCTGGCCCAGTCGACTGCGGCCGAGCGGGCCACGGTGGCCGAGCTGTGGCTCAGCCGCGACTGGGACCTATACGCCCGCTGGACGGCCACGCCGGTGCGCTACTGGACCGCCGTGGGCGTGCCCGCGGCGGACGGCAACCTGGCGCGCTCCGCCGTGGTGCTGGCCGGACGCCAGTTCGTCGACCAGCTGGGCACCCTGCTGCAGGACAACGGCGTACCGTCGGGCTATCCGATCGTACTGTGGCGGGACCGCGAAGGCTTCCTCAAGGCCTGCGCCTGCGCCGACAGCCGCTCCTGGGTATTCATCCGCGACGACCTCGGCGCGCCGGACAGGGTGCGGGCGGCGGCGGCGGCACCTGTGGAACCGGGGTCGGCGGACGCCGGACCGGCCTATCCGCAGCTGGAGCAGCCCCTGCCCGAACTGACCGCAGAGACCAGCCCGCCGCCGGAAGGGACCGCCACCCCCCCGGCCCCGCCCCAGGCCCGCCAGAACGAGGAAACAACCTTCTTCTGAGGCCGGTCACAACACCCGGGCGCATACCTCGACCGCCCGGTCGACGTCCCCCGGGTCCTGGTAGATGCCAAAGCCGAAGCGCAGGATGTCCTCGCGCACGTCGGTGACGACATTGGCCTCCAGCAGCTTTGCCCGCCACGCCTGGGCCTCGGGATGGCGCAGGGCGAGGAACCGCGCGCGCGGGCCGTCGCCGGCCACCGGATTGACGATCTCCGCCTCCGCCAGCCGCCCGGCCGACCCTGCTTCGATGGCCGCCTGGAACCGGGCCTGGAGACCCCGGGCGTGGTCGGCAATCGACGCCGTCGTCAGCCCCTCGGCGTCCAGCATCCGACGCACGAAGTTGAACCGGTACAGGGGCGTGAAGTCGTAGGTGGCACCGAGGAAGCGGCCGGCGTCGGCGCGATACTGCACCCCGTCCGGCGGGCCCTGCAGATTTCCGAACTCGGCGAACCAGCCGGTGATCACCGGCCGCTCGCAGTAGCCGGGCGGGGCGTGCAGCAGCCCGGCCCCCTCGCCGCTCATGGCGTATTTGTAGCCGCCGGAGACGTAGAAGATGCGGTCCGCCACCCCCGACAGATCGGTGGGGACGGCCATGAAGCTGTGATAGCCGTCGACCACCACCCAGGGCCCGGCCGGCCGGGCGAGGTCGGCCAGGGCGGAGACGCCATCGAAGCTCCAGCCGCTGCGGAAGAACACCTGGCTGACGACGATTAGGTCGACGCCGCCGGCCCGGGCCGCGGCGACGACGCGATCAGCGAGGGTCTCGACCGGCGCGGTCGGGATGCGCGTCACCACCGCCTCGCCCGCCTCCTCCCAGCGCGCCGCCTGCCGCCGGAAGGCGTGGAACTCGCCGTCGGTGGTGAGGATGCGGACCGGCCGCCGCTCGAGGCCGGAAACGATCCGCACGAGAAAGTCGTGGGTCGAGCCGGCGAACGCCACTGTGGACGGATCGGGCAGGGCGAGCTCGCGCGCCACATGAGCCCGGGCCTCGGGCCAGACCTCACCGAATAGCAGGTCCCACTTGCGGTCGGCGTGGCGGTTGGCGTCCTCCCACGCCCGCATCTGCCCCTCGAGACTAGCGTCGGGCCACAGATGGTGGCTGTGCGCGGCGAAATGCAGCCGCCCGGGATTGAGGGCGAGGGCTCGGGAAAACAGCGGCTTGAAGCTCATCCGCCTGTCTTCGCAGACCCGGCGGATGAGGCAAGGGGGGCACGCACCGCTGGGCGCCGTCCGCGGGCGTGATAGGGTCAGGCCGTCACATGTGAGGGGAGTTCACGCATGGTCCGTTCCGCCGCCGTCCGTCTTCGTCTTGTCCTCGGGGTCTCGCTGCTCAGCCTGATCGCCGGTGCCGGGTCAGCCTGGGCCCAGCAGGCCCCGATCCTGCAGCCCGGTGCCCCCGGCCAGCCGGTGCGGGCGATCACGGCAGAGGAGGCGACGCGCATCGCCGACAACCGCTACTCGGCCGACGACGTGGCCTTCATGCAGGGCATGATCCACCACCACCAGCAGGCTGTGGAAATGTCGGCCCTCGTGCGCAACCGCACCAACCAGCCGGAGATCGTCGACATCGCCGGGCGCATCGACGCCTCCCAGGGCGACGAGATCGCCTTCATGCGCGGCTGGCTGACCGAGCGCGGAGAGGACGCCCCCGATCTGGCGGCCATGGCAGCCCATGCCGGCCACGACGCCCATGCCGGGCATGCGGGACATGAGGGACAGGCCGGCCAGGGCACCATGACCATGCCGGGCATGGCCACCCCGGCCCAGATGGCCGAACTGGCAGCCGCCCGCGGCGTCGCCTTCGACCGGCTGTTCCTCCGCCTCATGATCGCCCACCACGAAGGGGCGGTGGAGATGGTCTCCGACCTGTTCTCGCGGTCGGGCTCGGCCTACGATCCGGTGCTGTACGACTTCGCCAACGACATCACCAACGAGCAGCAGGCCGAGATCCGGCGCATGACCACGCTGCTGCGCGGCCTGTCCGAGGACCCGCGCTCGACCCTGACGGCGGGCTTCCGCGACGCCGGCGAGGCGGCCCTGAACATGCGCCTGAGCCACACCCTGCCCAAGCCGGTCGGCTTCTATGACGCGACCAATCCTGCCGGCCTGCCGCCGGCCATCCCGGCGGAAGAGGCGCGCGGTGGCGACGCCCGCGGCGGCAACGATCCGGGTGAGGGCCGTTTCGGCCAGCGCGGGCCGTTCCTGAGCTTCGCCAACACCGACCTGGCCTTCTCCGGCGACCTGATGGCGGTCGGCAACTACCACGGCTTCAGCCTCTACCGGCTGGCCGACGGCCAGGCCCCGGCGCTGCTCAGCTCGGTGGTCTGCCCCGGCGGCCAGGGCGACGTCTCGATCGTCGGCGGCCTGCTGATCATGTCGGTCGAGCAGACCAGCGGCCGGGTCGACTGTGGCCGCCAAGGGGTAAGCGAGCGGGTCAGCCCTGAGCGCTTCCGCGGCCTGCGCATCTTCGACATCTCCAACGCGGTCGCCCCGGCCCAGGTCGGCCAGGTCCAGACCTGCCGCGGCTCGCATACCCACTCCGTGGTCTCGGCCGACGAGCGCATGATCCTGGTCTACAATTCCGGCACCGCCGGCGTGCGCGACGCGCGCGAGCTACCGGGCTGCATCGCCGGCCTCCCCGGCGACGACCGCACCGCCCTGTTCAGCATCGATGTGATCGAGATCCCGGTGGCCAACCCGGCCGCGGCGCGCATCGTCGACAGCCCGCGCGTCTTCGCCGACGATGCCACCGGCCGCATCGCCGGCCTGTGGCAGGGCGGCGATCACGGCGAGGGCACCCAGACCACCAGCCGCACCGACCAGTGCCACGACATCACCGTGTTCCCGAGCGCCAACCTCGCCGCCGGGGCCTGCTCCGGCAACGGCATCATCCTCGACATCTCCGACCCGCGCGCCCCGCGCCGGATCGATGCGGTCAACGACCCGGGCTTCGCCTACTGGCACTCGGCCACCTTCAGCAACGACGGCACCAAGGTCATCTTCACCGACGAGTGGGGTGGAGGGGCGCGGCCGCGCTGCCGGGTGCAGGATCCGGTGACCTGGGGCGCCAACGCCATCTATGACATCGTCGATGGCAAGCTGGAGCGGCGCGGCTACTACAAGATCCCGGCACCCCAGTCGGACGTGGAGAACTGTGTCGCGCACAACGGCTCGATCGTGCCGGTGCCGGGCCGCGACGTGTTCGTCCAAGCCTGGTACCAGGGCGGAGTTTCGGTGCTCGATTTCACCGATTCCGCCAATCCCGTCGAGATCGCCTTCTTCGACCGCGGCCCGATCGACGCGCGCCATTCCCTCCTCGGCGGCTACTGGTCGACCTACTGGTACGACGGCCGCATCTACGGCACCGAGATCGTGCGCGGTCTCGACGTACTGGAGCTGACGCCGAGCGAGCACCTGACCGCCAACGAGATCGCCGCCGCGGCCATGGCCGACCAGGGCGGGACCTTCAATCCGCAGCAGCAGTTCCCGGTGCGCTGGCCGGCCCACCCGGTCATCGCCCGCGCCTACATGGACCAGCTGGCCCGCACCTCCAGCCTCGACACGGCCCTGGCCGGCGAGCTGACAGCGGCCCTGGCGGCCGCCGAGGCGCGGCTCGAGTCCGGCGGGCACGATGCGGCCACGGCCGGGACCCTGCGCGCCCTCGCCGCGCGGCTGCCGTCGAGCGGCGACGCGGCGGCGCAGCGGCGTCTGACGGCGCTGGGCGAGACCCTCGGCAGCATCGCCGCCGCCCTCTGAGGCAGACGAGAGACGGCGGCGGGATCAGGTCCAGCCGCCGTCCTCCCGGCACTCGCCGGGAAAGGGTTCGATCCCGGACGAAAATGGTCTAGAGCGGCGCCCGTCCCCCCTCCCCCTTCGACGGACTGCCCCATGCCCGCCGCCCCCGACTTTCCCCCCGCCCCGGACCGGGTCATCCCCGCGCGGGCGCTGATCTCCCTGTCCGACAAGTCTGGCCTCGAGGCGGCGGCGCGGGCCCTGCACGCGCGCGGCGTGGAGCTGATCTCCACCGGCGGCACCCGGGCGGCGATCGCCGACTTCGGTCTTCCGGTGAAGGACGTGGCCGACCTGACCGGCTTTCCGGAAATGATGGACGGGCGGGTCAAGACCCTGCACCCGGTGATCCACGGCGGGCTGCTGGGCGTGCGCGACGCGGCCGAGCACCGGGCGGCGATGGACGCCCACGGCATCGACGCGATCGATATCGTCTGGATCGACCTCTATCCGTTCGAGCAGACCGTGGCCGCCGGCGGTGGCATCGAGGCGGCGATCGAGAACATAGACATCGGCGGCCCGGCCATGATCCGTTCGGGCTCCAAGAACCACGGCTATGTCGCGGTCGCCGTCGACCGCGAGGGCATCGGCGAGATCCTCACCGCGCTGGAGGCCGACGGCGGAACGTCGCTGGCCCTGCGGAAGCGCCTGGCGGCACGCGCCTTCGCCCGCACTGCCGCCTATGACGCGGCCGTGTCCGGCTGGTTCGCCGGTCAGGTCGAGGACGCCGCCCCGACCCGCAAGACCATTGCCGGCAGCCTCGCCCAGACCCTGCGCTACGGCGAAAACCCGCACCAGAGAGGTGCCTTCTACCGGACCGCGGAGCGGCGCCCGGGCGTCGCCGCGTCAGAGCAGGTGCAGGGCAAAGAGCTGGGCTACAACAACATCGCCGACGCCGACGCCGCCTATGAGCTCGTCGCCGAGTTCGACCGCCCGGCCTGCGTCATCGTCAAGCACGCCAACCCCTGCGGCGTGGCGCTCGGCACCGACCTCGGCGAGGCCTATGCCCGCGCCCTGGCCTGCGACCCGGTCTCGGCCTTCGGCGGCGTCATCGCCGTCAACCGCCCCCTGAGCGCGGCCGACGCCCGCGCCATCACCGACATCTTCACCGAGGTGGTGATCGCTCCCGGGGCCGACGCCGGTGCCCGCGAGATCTTTGCGGCGAAGAAGAACCTGCGCCTGCTGCTGACCGACGGCCTGCCGGATCCGCTGGCCCCGGGCGAGGTGTTCCGCTCGGTCGCCGGCGGCCTGCTGGTGCAGACGCGCGACACGGCGCGCCTGACTGCGGCGGAGCTGAAGATCGTCACGAGGCGGACCCCGACCCCGACCGAGATCGAGGACATGCTGTTCGCCTTCACCGTGGCCAAGCACGTCAAGTCGAACGCCATCGTCTACGCCCGCGACGGCCAGACAGCGGGCATCGGCGCCGGCCAGATGAACCGCCGCGACGCCGCCCGCATCGCCGCCCTGCGCGCCGCCGAGGCCGGCGAGGCGGCCGGCCTCGGTCGCTCGCTGGCCGAGGGCTCGGCCTGCGCCTCCGAGGCCTTCTTCCCCTTCGCCGACGGCCTGCTGGAGGCGGTCGCCGCCGGGGCCACGGCGGTGATCCAGCCGGGCGGTTCGATCCGCGACGCCGAGGTCATCGCCGCCGCCGACGAGAAGGGGATCGCCATGGCCTTCACCGGCGTGCGGGTCTTCCGGCACTGAATCTTGCACTGGCGCGGCATCGGGCGCACCTCAGGGCCATGGCCGAGACGCCTGCGCCCGACGCCCCGCCGCTGAACCCCCTCGTCACCGGCTTGCGCTGCCGCTGCCCGCGCTGCGGCAAGGGCCCGGTGCTGCGCGGCTTCCTGAAGGTGCGCGAGGCCTGCCCCGACTGTGGCCTGGACTACGGCTTCGCCGACCCGGCCGACGGTCCGGCCTTCTTCGGCATGAGCCTGGTCGGCCTGTTCGGCATGATCGCCTTCATGGCCTTCGAGTTCACGGTGAAGCCGCCGATCTGGGTGCACATGTTGGTGACCTTCCCCCTGCTGATCGTCGCCTGCCTCGCCGTCCTGCCCCCGCTGAAGGGCTGGATGGTCGCAGAGCAATACGTCCGCAAGGCCGCCGAGGCCGAGTGGGAAAGCACCGGGAAGTCGTAGGGTCGCGTGCTCGCCCCTCCAACGCCCTCGGCGGTCCCCCTCCCCACGGCATCGGGAGGAAAAACACCTCTCCTCCCCATGCAATGGGGAGGTGGATCGGCGGCGAAGACGGCGAGCCGGAGGGGCTGTCCCGGGATCCTGCCGGAGCCCTGATGAAAGCCCTCCCCCTCGAGGGGGGAGGGTTGGGTGGGGGCGAGCTCGCGACGCCTCCTGGCTGACCCGGGAGGCGGGACCGCCTCAAGCGCCCTTTCCGTCTTCGGCGACGCGACCACCCCATCCCCGGCCCTTCCCCCCTCGAGGGGGAAGGGGGTTGGTCGCGACGCCGCCGTGTCGGTAGCCCTTGAATCCCCTAGCCTGCCAGGCACCAGGCGAGGACGGCCTTCTGCGCGTGGATGCGGTTTTCGGCCTCGTCCCAGACTACCGAGCGCGGGCCGTCGATGACCGCGTCGGTCACCTCCTCGCCGCGGTGGGCCGGCAGGCAGTGCAGGAACAGGGCGTCCGGCGCGGCGAGTTCCATCAGGGCGTCGTCGACCGTATAGCCCTCGAACGCCTCCAGCCGGTCTTCATAGTCCTGGTCGCCCATGGACACCCAGGTGTCGGTGACCACCACATCGGCACCGATCACGGCCTCGCGCGGGTCGCCGGTCAGGTGCACTGCTGCCCCGCCCTTCTGCAGATCGAACAGGTCCGGGTGATACTCGGCCGGGCAGGCAACATTGAGGGTGAAGCCGAACTTCGGCGCCGCATGGATGAAGCTGGCGCAGACATTGTTGCCGTCGCCGACCCAGGCGATCGTCTTGCCGACCACCGGCCCGCGGTGCTCCTCGATGGTCTGCAGGTCGGCGAGGATCTGGCACGGGTGGCTGCGGTCGGTCAGGCCGTTGATCACCGGCACGGTCGAGACCCGGGCGAACCGCTCGACATCCTCGTGACTGTTGGCGCGGATCATCACCGCGTCGACCATGCGCGACAGCACCCGGGCGGTGTCCTCGACCGGCTCGCCACGCCCCAGCTGCATGTCACCTGCGTTGGCGATGATTGAGGCGCCGCCGAGCTGGCGGATCGCCGCGTCGAAGCTGAAGCGGGTGCGGGTCGAGTTCTTCTCGAAGATCATCGCCAGCACATGGTCCCGCGCCGGGGCGTCCGCGTCGACCCGCCCCATCGGCCAGCCCTTCCGCGCCGCCTTGCGGGCATGGGCGTCATCCAGAATGCCCCTCAGCGCGGCGGCCTCCAGCCGGTGGATATCCAGAAAATGGCGGGTCATGGGCGGCTCGGTATCGAAGGCGGGTCAGCGGTTCATCACAAAGAGCACGAAGAGGCCACAAAGAACACGAAGTGCGCCGGAGCGACACTTCGCGCCGTGGCGCTCAGAGCACGACGCGGCGCAGGCCGTCCTTGAGCCGGAGGACATTGAAGTTGATGAGATACGCCAGCCGCAGGCTGGCGAACTTCAGATAGGTGAGGGTCTGGGCCGTATGGATCGACGCCAGGGCGTCGATCGCCTTGATCTCAACGATGACGCAGCGCTCGACGAGCAGATCGAGACGGAAACCGACCTCCAGCTGCGCCTCGCGATAGGGGACCGGCACCGCCACCTGGCGTTCGACCGCAAGGCTTCGAGCGCGCAGCTCCTCGGCGAGACACGTCTCGTAGACGGACTCCAGCAGGCCGGGACCAAGCGCGCTGTGGACGCTGAAGGCCGCGTCGATCACGGCCTTCCCGATCTGGTTCACCGCCTCAGGAACGGGCGCACGATCTTTGTGACCTTCGCGCATCCCTCCGTGCCCTCTGTGATGAACCTGCCCCTTGAAGGGCCCTACGCCGCCATTTTGCTCCGGGCGGCCTCGCAGGTGCGTTCCAGCTTGCTGATGACCTCGCGGGCCTCGTCCAGCGTCAGGGTCAGGGGCGGCAGCAGGCGGACGCAATTGTCGCCGCCGCCGGCGACCAGAAGATGCTGGCCCTCGCGCGCCAGAGCCATGAACTCGCGGTTGTTGGGGACCAGCTTGACCCCGATCAGCAGCCCCTTGCCGCGGATATCGACGATGATCTCCGGGAAGCGCTCCTTCAGCCCGTGCAGCTGCTGCTTCAGATAGCCCGCCACCTCATTGACGTGGGCCAGGGTCTCCGGCTTCGAGATCTCGTCATAGGCGGCCAGCCCCACGGCCATGGCCAGCGGATTGCCTCCGAAGGTCGAACCGTGCACGCCGACGGTCATGCCCCTGGCCGCCTCGGCGGAGGCCAGGCAGGCACCGACCGGGAAGCCGCCCCCCAGCGCCTTGGCCACGGCCATGATGTCCGGGGCCATGCCGGCCCACTGATGGGCCCAAAGCTTGCCGGTGCGACCCATGCCGCATTGGACCTCGTCGAAGATGATCAGCACACCGTGCCGGTCGCACAGCTCACGCAGGCTGCGCAGGCAGCTCTCGGGAATGGCCCGGGCCCCGCCCTCGCCCTGCACCGGCTCGACGATGATCGCCGCCGTGGTCGGGTTGGCGATCGCCGCCTCCAGGGCGTCATGGTCACCGAAGGTCAGCTGGGTGTAGCCCGGCAGGCGCGGACCAAAGCCCTCGACATAGCCCGGGTTTCCCGCCGCATTGATGGCCGCGTAGGACCGGCCGTGGAACGCGCCGTCGAAGCCGTAGATCTCGACCCGCTCCGGCTGGCCGTTGGCGGTGTGATACTTGCGCGCCGTCTTCAGGGCGCATTCGACCGCCTCGGTGCCCGAGTTGGTGAAGAACACCACATCGGCGAAGCTGTCGGCGCACAGCCGGTCAGCCAGCTCTTCCTGACCCGGGATGCGGAAGATGTTGGACACGTGCCACAGCTTGTCGGCCTGGGCCTTGACCGCCTCGACAAGCCGCGGATGGGCGTGGCCCAGGGCGTTGGTGGCGATGCCCGCCACGCAGTCGAGATAGGCCGTGCCGTCCGTGGCGTAGAGGCGGGCCCCCTCGCCGCGCTCCACCTCCAGCGGCGCGCGATTGTAGACACCCATGATGTGACCGGACACGGCAGGCTCCTAGTGGCAGGGGCGCGCCCGGCAGGGGCGCGTCAGGAGCCTGGCGTTGTCGAGCCGCGCCCGGCCTTAGTCAACACCGCGCGGCGTTACTCTGCGCGCGCGATCCGCAGGGCCAGATCGGCGAGGAAGCCGCCGAAGCGATGCACCGCCTCGCCGTCGAACAGGTCGAGGTGGTCGCCGGCCGAATGGATGCGCTGGAACACCGGCGGCACGAAGCCCTCTTGCAGGCCAGGTGCCTCGCCGCCGTTGAAGGCCAGCCACATCTGGTGGGCCCCGATCGCGTCCTGGGTCCCGAGCGAGAGCACCGGCAGGCCGGCGGCCGTGAACACACGGTCGTCGCTGGGCGGATAGACCGGGAAGCCGATGCAGGTCGTCGCCCGCTCGGCGCACTGCAGCCGCAGGGCCCGCAACACGCCGGTCGACTGCGGCCCGTTGTTCTCGCCGTACATGATGGTCTCGCCGTAGGCAGCCACGTCGGCGTTGATCACCGCGGCGATGCGCGCGCGGTCGGCGACCTCCAGCCATTTGCTGGCACCGATCAGGCCCAGCTCCTCCTGGTCGGTCAGGACGAAGACGAAACGGTGCAGGAACGGTTGGCCGGCGACACCCGCCTGCAGCGCCTTCGCCGCCGTGATCATGGCCAGCACCCCGCCGGCGTTGTCGACGATGCCCTGGGAGAAGGCTCCGCCGTTCAGGGGCACGGCGTCATAGTGGGCGATCAGCACGATGTCGCGCGGCCCCGCCCCGAGGGTGACGATGACATTGCGCCCTTCCAGCGGCCCGGTGCGGGCCGTTCCGCCTTCGAAGGCCTGCACCTCGAACGGCAGGCCCGCGGCGGTCAGCTGGGCGGTCAGCACCTCGAAGCGGGCGGCGTTGGAGAGCTGGACCCAGGCCGCGGCGGCGGTCTCCAGCGCGGCCGGATCGCCCACGGGCGACTGCGCTGTTGCCGGCACGGCGGCCAGCAGGGCGACGGCGAGCGCGGTGCCGAACAGGGTACGGGTCATGGGGTCCTCCTCCGGGAGGCGCTTGTCGGGCTGACGGCGGCCTGCCGTCAAGCGGCCCCTCCGTCTCGAAAGCCCCGCGCCTCTCCCTTCCCCCCACAAGGGGAGAAGGGTCGGGGATGGGGGTGGCTGCGCTACGCTTGACGAAGGCGGCGCATGAGGCGGTCCCGCCGCCTGAGCCCTTCCTGACACCTTGCGGAGCCCACCCCCACCCAACCCACCCCCCTCGAGGGGGAGGGCTTGTGTTGCGGCAGGGGGTCCGACGCCCCGGCCCCGCCCCTAGCTCTTCAGCCGCCAGCCGGTGCGGAACAGGATCCAGCATACCCCGGCCATGACGACCGTCAGCCCTAGACTGAGCGCCACCCCGACCGCGAGACTGCCCTCGGCCTGGCCGATGAAGCCGTAGCGGAAGCCGTCGATCAGATAGAACATCGGGTTGAAGTGGCTGATGGTGGCGAACGGCTCGGGCAGGTTCTCGACCAGATAGAAGGCCCCGGACAGGAAGGTCATGGGCATGACCACGAAGTTCTGCACCGCCGCGAGGTGGTCGAACTTCTCCGACCACAGGCCTGCGACCACCCCGATCAACCCCATCAGCAGCGAGGCGATGACGGCGAAATAGACGAGGGCCGCCCCGTTGGCGACGCCCAGCCGGGCGAACGGCAGGACGCACACCGCCGTCACCAGCCCGACCACCAGCCCGCGCGTGGCAGCCCCCAGCGAGAAGCCGATGGCCAGCTCCAGCGGGCTCAGGGGCGGGGTCAGGAAGTCCGTCGCCGTGCCCATGATCTTGGCCTGGATCAGGCTGGAGGAGGCGTTGGCGAAGGCGTTGTTGAGGATGGCCATCATGATCAGGCCCGGGGCTACGAACGCGGCGAAGGGCGTACCGTGCAGCGGCGGCCGCGCGCCCTGCAAGGCGACCACGAACACCATCATGTAAAGCAGGGTCGTTACCACCGGGGCCGCGACCGTCTGGGCCCCGACCTTCCAGAAGCGCCGCACCTCGCGCAGGTACAGGGTGCGCACCCCGATCCAGTTCATGCCGGCGTAGACGCGCGGCTGCGGCGGGCCCTGGTCCTTGAGGGAGGCGAGGTCGGTCATGGCCGCGCAGATGCGCCCAGACGCGCGACCGCGCAAGGGCGTGCAGGGGCGTGCAGCGGCGGACGCGGCGGCCAGTCTGCTCAAAGGGTCGTCAACATCTGGTTTCTGTGGACAGGCCCGGTGCCACATGTTGCGCCCGTTTACGTCTGGTTTACGATTAGTTGTGGGTCAGGCGGCGCTGTCGCCCGATGACATCAATATCTTGAATCCCTGCGGCGGAGGGCGGCATGTCTCAAGGATGGACCGAGGAGCGGGTCGGAGCGCTGAAGAAGCTCTGGCTTGAAGGGCAGTCGGCGAGCCAGATCGCCAAGGCGCTGGGCGGCGGCGTGACCCGCAACGCCGTGATCGGCAAGGTGCACCGCCTCGGCCTGTCGGGCCGCGCGGCCCCGTCGCAGCCGGTCCGCACCACCTTCCGCACCCCGCGCCCTCGCCCGCAGCCGACGGTCCAGCCCAGCGCCCCGCGCCGCATCGAGGCCGTGCAGCCGCGCGCGGCGGTCCCGGCGCAGCCTGCGCCGGTGATCGCGCCCGACCTGGCCGGTACCGCCACGGTACTGACGCTCGGGGCCCACATGTGCAAGTGGCCGATCGGCGATCCGGGCTCGGACGGCTTCAGCTTCTGCGGCCGGCGCGCCGCCGAGGGCGTCTACTGCGTCGAGCACGCGCGGGTCGCCTATCAACCCCAGGCCCGCAAGGGCAAGGACGGCGGCTCCGAGTTGGCCCGCTCCCTGCGTCGCTACATCTGAGACGGTGCTGCGCCGCGGTGTTCCGGCTGTGGCGCGCCTGTCATGAACGCCCTGTAGAGGGCCGACCGCCACGCCGCCGCGACCCCGGTCCGGCGGCGTTCGGGCGGGGCTGCGGTTCTCCGGGTTGACGCAGCCCCTGCCCCCTTCGTCAGAAGGTTCGCCGCACCCGCACCTGCACGAAGGTGCGCGGGTCAATCTCGCGCGTCTCGACGAAGTCGATCCGGCGCGAGGCGCGGTTGGCATACACTTCGCGGAAGGCGACGAAGTCGTCCCACAGGTTCAGCTGGGCCCGGATCGCCCAGGCTGCGGCCGGCTTGTACTCGGCCCAGAGCTCAAGATAGTCGCGGCCGCGGAAGCCCGAGGTCTGGTCCGGATCGTACGAGGTGCTGCCCAGCAGCGGCAGCCAGGCCGCGCCCCACTGCAGCCGCCAGCGCGCGATGTCCTGCTGCACCGAGATCACCGCCTGGCTGCGGCGCAGGTTGGAGATCGGCCGCAGCGCGCCGGTGGTCGGGTCGGTCACCTCCGACTGGTTCCAGGTGTTGCGGAAGCCGACCTGGCCGCCGCTGAAGCCGATCCGGTCCAACGGCACGACGATGTTGACGTCCAGGCGATCGAGAGTGCCGTCGCCAATGTTGCCCACCGCCGACAGACCGCCGTCCAGCGGCAGGCGGTCGATCACGTCGCGAATCTCGTCATGGCGCAGGGTCACGGCGATGATGCCGTCCCCGAGAAAGCGCCGCTCCAGCGCCAGCTCGGCGATCCAGCGTTGCTCCGGCTCAAGATCGACATTGCCGCCGAACACGGTGTCGTCCTCCAGCTCCGCCGAGGCGGCGAAGTCGTCGAAGTCCAGCTGGCCGACCTCGCGCTCCAGCCGCAGCCGCAGCTGGATGCGGGCCATCGGCGTCCAGGTCGCCAGCACCCGGGGCTTGGCGTAGTAGAGCGTCTTCTCGGCATCGGCGTCGCCGGACTGGCGGATGGTCGAGGCCTCCAGCCGCAGCCCGCCCTCCAGTGTCAGGTCCGTGCGCGGCCGCCAGGTGGCGCGGGCGAACACCTCGCCGCGGGTCTCCTCGACCTTGATCTGGTCCGACGGCAGGGGCACCGGCGCGCCGCCGACGCTGAAGGCCTGGTCGACCTCCAGCATGTTGTAGGCGACCTCGGCCCCGATCTCCACGCTGAGCCTCGGGCTGCGCTCGATCTGCAGCAGCGAGCGCAGGATGGTCTCGCCGGACTCGTCCGTGGCGGCGAAGCGTTGTTCGGGCGCGGCGACTCCGCCCGTGCGGCGGCTGCTGACCGCGACGCTCTCGGACGTGCCGAACTCGTGGATGAAGCGGGTCTCGCTGGTCAGGCCGGCGCGCAGGGGCCAAGTATAGACCGCGCCGATCTCGCCGGACTCCCCGTCCCAGTCGAAGCCGCTGAGACGCCGCACGTCGTCCCCCGTCAGCTCGCTTTCCTCGTGATAATCGTTGACGCCGAGGCGGGCGGTCAGGTCGATGCGGCCGCCCAGCATCGGACCGGCGTAGTTGCCCCGCACCGAGGTGCCGCCGCCGTAATCGTCCTCCCGGAAGCGCTCGCGACGTAGCACCTGCCCGGCGGCGTCGCGCCGCACCGAAGTCCCGCCGCCGTTGCTGTCATCGACATCCGCCCCGTCGGACAGGGTCAGGCTCCAGCTGCGCTCGCCGTCGCGGGCGGTGAACTGGTAGCGGGCCGAGACCATGTTGGTGCCGTCGCCCTCGAACAGATAGGGTGTCACCTCGACCACATGCTGGCGGCTGGCCTCGTTCCTGAGAATGACGTTCACCACCACGGGATAGCCTTGCATGTCGATGCCCGGGGCGCCGCCGCGGATCAGCTCGATGCGCTCGACCTGCCGGGCCAGGGTGCGGCCAAGCACCGCCGAGCCCCGGTCGGTCTTCGAGGCCGGGCGGGCACCGTTGACCAGCACATTGCCGACCGCGCCCTCGAAGCCGCGGCTGCCATCGCCGTCCTCGACCGAGAAGCCGGGGATGCGCTCGACCATGTCCAGCGCCGTGTTCGGCCGCTGGGCGGCGAAGAAGTCCGGGGTGAAGACCAGCACACCCTGGTCCGTCGCGCCGGCGGCCGGGGCCGGCGTCTGCGCCAGCACCGGACACGTCCCCGCGGACAGCAGGGCCACGGCGGCGGCAGGGGCGAACAGGACGGACCTCGCGGTCGGACGTGGCGGCATCAGGCGTCTCCCTCTCCTGGGCGGGACAGGTGACGGCCTCTTTCGCCTTTAGCCAGTTACAAGCCGGACAGGTAGATTACACCCGGGAGGAATGTCGCTTTTCCGAGCCTGCCCAACGGCTTGCCCCGGCGCAGCGGGACCGCGCGCCGGGGCGCAGGCGACGTCAGCCGCGGACGTGGCCGGCCTCCTGTCCGGCACCCGCGGCGGAGACTCCGCTTGACTCTTCCGGCCCCGTCGTCGGCATATATGGGAACAAAAGATGAACAACAGGATCCGCTGTGCCCGCCCCGTCCCTCGCCCCCGTCCCGGATGACCAGAGTTCCCTGGCCGCCCTGCGCGACCGGCTGGCCGCGCTCGAGCCCCGGTCGCGTCCGGTGGACGGCGGCTTCGGCCCGGCCTGGCCGGGGCTGGACCCGCGGCTGGGGCAGTTGCGGCGCGACGCCTTGCACGAGGTGCGGGCCGCCGAGCCGCGCCATGCGGTGGCGGCGGCGGGCTTCGGCCTGGGACTGGCCTGTCTGGCGCGGGGAGGCGACCCCGACCCACTGGTCTGGGTGCTGGAGACCCGCGCCGAGGCCGAGATCGGAGCCCTGTACGGCCCGGGCCTGCAGGCCTGGGGGCTGGACCCGGCCGCGGTGCTGCTGGTGCGGGCGGCCCGGCCCGAGGCCCTGCTCGCCGCCGGGGAGGAGGCCCTGCGCAGCGGCGCAGCCGGGGCGGTGCTGATGACCGCCTGGGGCGACGGCCGGGCCTTCAGCCTGACCGCCAGCCGGCGGCTGGCGCTGGCGGCGGAGGCCGGTGGCCGCGCCGGGCTGCTGGTCCGGGCCGGCCTGCCGGCGGGGGCCCCGGACGGGACCAGCGCCGCCGAGACCCGCTGGCACCTCCGGCCGGCACCCTCGACCGCCCCGCCGCCGCCGGGCCCGCCGCCGCTGGGTCTGGCCGCCCGGGCCCCCGGCCGCCCCGCCTTCCGGGCAGCCCTGTTTCGCAGCCGTGCCGGGATCGCCCCGGCGGAGTGGATCATGGAGTGGGATCGTGCCGCGCGCGCCTTCGTCGCCCCGACGCCATCTGGCGGTCTGGTTTCCGTTCCTGCCGACCGACCGGCGGGCGCGGCGCAGCGTCGCCCCGGCCGGCGCGCCGCCTGAAGCCGGATCTGCAGCCCCCCC
The DNA here is from genome assembly GCA_027531145.1 of Brevundimonas sp. Classification (GTDB taxonomy): domain Bacteria; phylum Pseudomonadota; class Alphaproteobacteria; order Caulobacterales; family Caulobacteraceae; genus Brevundimonas. Next base: position 116,450 of record JAPZRF010000001.1, read on the forward strand.
CGAGGCCCTCGTCCAGCGGGTCGGCGGGGCCGTGCGGCTGGCGGCGGTGACCGCGGAGACCCTGGCCCTCGGCCTGACCCCGGGCCTGACCCTGGCCGACGCCCGCGCCCGGTCGCCGGGGCTGCGCGTGGCCGATCACGACCCCCGGGGTGACGCCCTCGAACTGGGGCAGATCCTCGCCGACTTCGGCCGCTTCAGCCCGATGGTCGCCCTAGACCCGCCGCACGGTCTGGTGCTGGACGTGACCGGCTGCGCCCATCTGTTCGGGGGCGAGGCGGGGCTGGTCGCCGCCGTGACCGCCCGGGCTGCGCACTGGCGGCTGACCACCCGCACGGCCCTGGCCCGCACGCCCGAGACCGCCCGCGCCCTGGCCCGCTTCGGCCCCGGCGGCATCGTCGCGCCGGGCGGGGACGCCGCCGCCGTGGCCGGCCTGCCGACCGCGGCGCTGGAGCTGGACCCGCGCGACCTGCAGGCCCTGCGCCGGGCCGGGCTGCGCACCGTCGGCGACGTCGACCGGCGGCCGCGCGCCGCTCTCGCCGCCCGCTTCGGGGCGCGCCTGCCGGACCGGCTGGACCGGCTGACGGGCCGGATCGATGTGCGCATCACCCCGCACCGGCCGCCGCCGCCGGTGCGCGCCGACCGGGTGCTGGCCGAGCCGATCACCGGCGAGGACCAGGTGCTGGCGGTGCTGGCCGATCTGCTGGGCGAGGCGACCGGCGCCCTGGAGGCGCGCGGCGAGGGGACCCGGCGGCTGGTGCTGACTCTCTACCGGGTCGACGGCCAGGCCCGCGCCCTGGCCGTGACCACCGCCCGACCGGGGCGCGACCCCGGGGCCCTGCTGCGCCTGTTCCGCGAGCGGCTGGCGGCCCTGGCGGTACCGCTGGAGGCCGGCTTCGGTTTCGAGCAGCTGAGCCTGGCGGCCGAGGCGACCGCACCGCTGGCCCCGACCCAGACCGAGACCCGCACCGGCCTGGAGCCGCCGGGCGCGGACCCCGCGGCCCTGGCGGCGCTGGTCGACCGGCTGAGCGCCCGGCTCGGGCCCGGGGCGGTGCTGCGGCTGGAGCCGGTCGCCTCGCACCTGCCCGAGCGGGCAGTGCGGCTGCGCCCGGCGCTGGTGACGGGCGGGGGGCCGGCCGCCGACCTCGCCCCCGACGATGACGACGCCCCGGACGACGCCCCTGGGGACCCGCCCGGCCGGCCGCTGCAGCTGTTCGATCCGCCCCAGCCGGTCGAGGCCACGGCCCTGGCCCCGGACAGCCCGCCGGCGGCCTTCCGCTGGCGACGCGTCACCCATCGGGTGGTGCGGGCCGAGGGGCCGGAGCGGATCGCCGCGGAGTGGTGGCGCACGCCGCGGGCGCGGCCGCGCGACTACTACCGCGTCGAGGACGAGGAGGGCCGCCGCTTCTGGCTGTTCCGGGCCGGGGCCTATGGCGAGACACCGCCGCCCCGCTGGTATGTGCACGGCCTGTTCGCATGAGCGGCACCGATCCCTCCGCCCCCGATACTCTCGCCTATGCCGAGCTGGTGGCGGCCAGCCACTTCTCCTTCCTGCGCGGTGCCTCGTCGCCGGGGCGGATGGTGCTGACCGCCCTGCTGCGCGGCCATGGGGGTCTGGGTCTGGCCGACCGCAACACGGTGGCGGGGGTGGTGCGGGCCTGGAGCGCCCTCAAGGCCATGCGCGGCGGCGGCTGGTCGCCGCCCGAGGCGGTGCGCATCGGCGGCGGCCCCGGCGAGATCGCCTGGCGCGAGGATCCGATGAACGACGCCGCCCTGGCGGCGCTTGTGCAGCAGCGGGCCCAGACCTTCCGCCTGCTGACAGGGACGCGGCTGGCCTTCGCCGACGGCACGCCCGACGTGGTCGCCTATGCCGAAGACCGGCCCGGCTGGGGCCGGCTGACACGACTGCTGACCCTCGGGTCGCGCCGGGCCCGCAAGGGCGACTGCCACCTGACGCTGGCCGATCTGGAGAGCCACGCCGACGACCTGCTGCTGATCGTGATCCCGCCGCGCCGGCCGGAGGGGCTGGAGGCGACGCTGGCGCGGCTGCAGGCGGTGCGGCCCGGAGCGGTCTGGCTGGGCGCAGCCATGCACCGCCGCGGCGACGACCGGCGCAGACTCGACCGGCTGGCGGGGCTGGCCCAGGCGACCGGCGCGCCCCTTCTGGCCATGAACGACGCCCTCTATCATGGCCCGGCCGAGCGCGACCTGCAGGACGTGCTGACCTGCATCCGCGAGGGGGTGAGCATCGACCGGGCCGGGCACCGGCTGCTGATCAACGCCGAGCGCCACCTCAAGGCCCCGGCCGAGATGGCGCGCCTGTTCGCCGACGCGCCCGAGGCCCTGGCCGAGACCCAGGCCCTGCTGGCCCGGGCCCGCTTCGATCTCGGCGAGCTGCGCTACGCCTATCCCGACGAGCCCGTCCCGCCGGGCCAGACGCCACAGGGCTGGCTGGAGACCCTCGTCGCCCGCCACATCCCGCATCGCTATCCCGACGGGGCACCGCCGAAGGTGGCGGCGATCCTGAAGAAGGAGCTGGCATTCATCGCCGAACGGAGGCTGGCTCCCTATTTCCTGACCATCCACGATATCGTGCGCGAGGCGGAGAACCGGGGCATCCTGTGCCAGGGGCGCGGCTCGGCCGCCAATTCGGCCGTCTGCTATGTTCTGGGCATCACCAGCGTCGACCCGGCCGCCCACGACCTTTTGTTCGAGCGCTTCCTGTCGGCCGGCCGCAACGAGCCGCCGGACATCGACGTCGACTTCGAGCACGAGCGGCGCGAGGAGATCATCCAGTACATCTACGGCCGCTATGGCCGCGAGCGGGCCGGCATCGCCGCCACCGTGATCCGCTACCGGCCGCGCAGCGCCATCCGCGAGGTTGGCAAGGCGCTGGGCCTGACCGAGGATGTCACCGCGCGGCTGGCCTCGACCCAGTGGGGCAGCTGGGGCTCGGCCCTGCCGGACAGCCTGGTCGAGCAGGCCGGCATGGACCCGGCCAATCCGGTCATCCGCCGCGCCCTCGACCTGGCCACGCGCCTGCTCGGCTTCCCGCGCCACCTGTCGCAGCACGTCGGCGGCTTCATCCTGACCCGCGGGCGGCTGGACGAGCTGGTCCCGGTCGGCAACGCCGCCATGGCCGACCGTACCTTCATCGAGTGGGACAAGGACGACATCGACGAGCTGGGCCTGATGAAGGTCGATATCCTCGCGCTCGGCATGCTGACCTGCATCCGCAAGGCGCTGGACCTGATGCGGGCGCACCAGGGCGTCGAGCTGGAACTGCACACCGTCCCGTCGGAGCAGGCGGACGTCTATGACATGCTGTGCCGGGGCGACTCGCTGGGCGTCTTCCAGGTCGAGAGCCGGGCCCAGATCAACATGCTGCCGCGGTTGCGGCCCCGGCGGTTCTACGACCTGGTGATCCAGGTGGCGATCGTCCGGCCCGGGCCGATCCAGGGCGACATGGTCCACCCCTACCTGCGCCGCCGCAGCGGGAAGGAGCCGGTGGTCTACGCTTCGCCCGGCCCGCCGCACGATCCGGATGAGCTGAAGAATGTGGTGTCCCGCACCCTCGGCGTGCCCCTGTTCCAGGAGCAGGCGATGAGGGTGGCCATGGTGGCCGCCGAGTTCAGCGAGAAGGAGGCCAACGGTCTGAGGAAGGCCATGGGCACCTTCCGCGGCGACGGCACCCTGCACACCTACGAGGACCGTATGGTCAACCGCATGATCGCCCGCGGCTACGATCCCGACTTCGCCCGCCGCTGCTTCGACCAGATCAAGGGCTTCGGCTCCTACGGCTTCCCGGAGAGCCACGCCGCCAGCTTCGCCCGGCTGGTCTATGTCTCCAGCTACATCAAGTGTCGCCACCCGGCGGCCTTCGCCTGCGCCCTGCTGAACAGCCAGCCGATGGGTTTCTACGCCCCGGCCCAGATCGTGCGCGACGCCCGCGACCACGGGGTCGAGGTGCGGCCGATCGACGTCAACGCCTCGGCCTGGGACAACACGCTGGAGGGGCCCGGCGCGGCCCCGGCCCTGCGGCTGGGCCTGCGCCAGATCGACGGCTTCCGCCAGGACTGGGCCGGGGCCCTGGTTGCAGCCCGTGCCGGCGGCCCGTTCGGCGCGGTCGAGGGGCTGATGCGGCGGGCCCGGCTGCCGGTCGCGGCCCTGCGCAAGCTGGCCGACGCTGACGCCTTCCGCTCCCTGGGGCTGGACCGGCGCGAGGCCCTGTGGGCGGTGCGGCGCCTGCCGGATGACGACCCCCTGCCCCTGTTCGCCGCCGCCCGCGCCCGCGAGTTGGGCGAGGAGCCCGACGCTGACCTGCCGCGCATGGGTCTGGGCGAACATGTGGCGGCGGACTACCAGACCACGCGGCTGTCGCTGAAGGCCCACCCCATGGCCCTGCTGCGGCCGGTGTTCCGGGCCGAGGGCCGGCTGACCTGCGCCGAGGTCGAGGCGCGCCGCTCCGGCACCCGGGTGCGCACCGCCGGGGTGGTGCTGGTGCGCCAGCGGCCGGGCAATGGCAACGCCATCTTCGTCACCCTCGAGGACGAGACCGGGGTCACCAACCTGGTTCTCTGGGTGCGCACCTTCGAGGCCTACCGCCGCGAGGTCATGTCGGCCCGGCTGCTCGGGGTCGAGGGGGTGGTCGAGAAGAGCCCCGAGGGTGTGGTGCACCTGATGGCCGACCGGCTGGAGGACCGCACCGCCGAGCTGGGCCGCCTGTCCGACGACCACGCCCCGGTGATCCAGTTCTCCGGTGCCGACGAGATCGTCAGGCCGCAGCACCCGCGCAACCTGCGCGTCCTGCCGGGATCAAGGGACTTCCACTGACCATCGGGCCGAGCGGGCCTCACCACCCTGTCCGGCGGTACCGGCGCGGCCATCTGGCCCGGGATCCTCGACCCGGTCTGGCTCCCTCAGGCGGCGGCGGGCACCGGATCGCGCAGCCAGGCGAAGTGCTGCTGCGCCAGGTGGAAACCGCCGAACAGGGCCAGGGCGAAGGTCAGGTCGCCGGCCAGCGAATTCTGCAGGAACGGCAGGGCCGCGACATAGCAGGCGACCAGCCCCTCGGGCGTGCGCGGATACATGCCGCTGAAGGCCCAGACGGCCAGGTTGGTCAGGACAAAGAAGCTCAGCGTCCCGGCCAGGGTCGCGCCGAGCACCCGCCCGGCCGATCGGTTCTGCCGCAGCAGGAAGCCGAGACCGACCGCCACCGCCATGGCCCCGTAGACCACCCACATGCCGCTGTGCAGGCCAAGGACCAGGTCGCTCACAAACATGGCCCCCAGCGGGGCGGCGAAGGCCATCCAGCGACGCGTCAGATAGGCCCCGCCGAACAGTCCGATGGCCGCGATCGGGGTGAAGTTCGGCGGATGCGGGATCAGCCGGGTCAGGGCCGCGACCACGATGATGGCCATCAGCACGCCGAGGCGCAGGTCGATCAGACGGGACGGGGACGCTTGCATGGCCCTCTTCTACAGCCCGGACGCCCGGACGCAATCGCCCCGATAGCGCAACTTCATCAGGTAGCCGGGCGGAAAAGCAGGGCACCGACATGCCCCTCTTCGTCGAGGCCGACAATCCACTGGGTTGGGGCCGCGGCGAAGGTCACGAGGAACAGTTCCGCCCCGTTCTCCACGCCCACGTGCCGGATGGCCTGCAACGCGCCGAGGCTGTTGATGATCTGCACCACCTGCGCCGCCTGCGGCCGCACCGCCTCGGCCAGGCCGGGGGTCATGGCGTCATAGGCCGGGGTCCCGGCCTGAAGGCCGGCGATCTGGACGCGCAGGGCGGTCTCGGCCCGGGCGATACGCGCCTGCTCGGCCTCCAGCACCGCCGTCGGCGTCTCGTCGCTGAACGCATCCGGCAGGCGCGCCGCCGCGGCGGGCTCCTGAGGCGCGGGTGCAGCCTGGGCGAGGCCGGTGGCCGGCAGGGCGAGAAGACCGAGAGCGAGAGCGTAGCGGGCGGTCAGACGGGTCACAGGCGGTCTCCGGCAGCGGGTCAGGCGGGGACCATCGCGCCCCAAAGCGACAGAACAAGGGCGGCGGCGCTGGCCAGGGTGACGACAGCGATCCACGCTTGCAGCCAGCGCGGCAGACGCAGCTCGGCCACCACCGGCTCCGCCGCCGGCGGCGACTGGATCAGGCGCGACAGGGCCCGCAGGGTCTCGATCGTCTCCTCCACCGCGTCACGCACCTGGGCCTGCGGGCCCAGCTCGCGGCGGATCCACCGCTCCACCACCGGCTTGGCCGCGGCCCACAGGTCGTGATCCGGATTGAGCCGCCGGGCCACCCCCTCGACCGAGACCATGGTCTTCTGCAGCAGGATCAGCTCGGGCCGCAGGTGCATGTCGAACAGGTCGGTGATCTCGAACAGCTGGCCCAGCAGCCGCCCCATCGACACCTGGCTGGCCTGTTTGCCGATGACCGGCTCGCCGACCGCGCGCAGAGCCTGGGCGAAGGCCTCGACCGAATGGTGCGGCGGCACATAGCCGGCCTCGAAATGGACCCGGGCGATACGGTCGTAGTCGCGGGTCAGGAAGCCCCACAGGATCTCGGCCAGGTATCGTCGCTCGCCCTTGCCCAGTCGACCGACGATGCCGAAGTCGATCGCCGTCAGCTCGGCCGGGGCGCGGCAGAACAGGTTGCCCTCGTGCAGGTCGGCGTGAAACACGCCGTGATCCAGCGCCTGGGTCAGGAAGGCGCGCACGACATTGTCGGCCAGGGCGTTCCGGTCCAGACCGGGCTGCTCGGCCGCAGCCGGATCGGTCATCGGCAGGCCGTCGGCCCAGGTCAGGGTCAGCACCCGCTTGCCGACCCCGTCCCAGATCACCGCCGGGGCCTGCATGTGGCCGCCGTCGTCCATGATCTGGCCCAGCTCCGAGGCGGCCGCCGCCTCCAGCCGCATGTCCAGCTCCAGCTCCAGCGAGCGGGCCAGGGTCTCGACGAAGGCCTCCGGCTCCAGCCGCCGCGCCGGCGGGACCAGCCGCTGCGCCAGTCTGGCCGCCAGTCGCAGGGAGTCGAGGCCGTGGGCCACGCGCCGCTCAACCCCCGGCCGCAGCACCTTGACCGCCACCTTGCGTCCGTCGCGCAGGTGCGCCGGGTGGGCCTGGGCGATCGACGCGGCCCCGACCGCGTCGCCGAAGTCGGTGAACAGGGCCTCGACCGGCCGCCCGATCGAACGCTCCACCTCGGCCCGGGCCAACGCCGTCGGGAACGGCGGCAGCTTGTCCTTGAGCCGGCCCAGGTCGCGGGCGAACTGCAGGCCGAAGATGTCGGCGCGGGTGGCCAGCACCTGGCCCAGCTTCACCGCCACCGGACCCAGGTGCTCGAAGGCCCGGCCCACGCGCTCGCCGGGACGGCCCTCGCGCCCGGCGCGGCTGGCGGCGAGCCGCAGTCCCCGCGCCACGACCCGGGCCCAGCCCGGCAGCCACGGCTCCAGCTCGCGCGGGACCAGCGCGTCGTGGCGCAGCAGCACCCAGCCCCAGCCGATGAGGCGCAGGCTGGCTCCCACCGGGTCGCGCACCGGCTGCGGGCGGGGCGTCTGCGGCGGACCGACGCGGAACCGGGGCGGGATCAGACCGCCCACCCGTGGTGCAGGGCGGCCACGCCGCCGGTGAGGTTGGTGACCGTCACACTGCGGAAGCCGGCCCGCTCGATCATGGCGCGGAAGGTCTGCTGGTCGGGGAAGCGGCGGATCGACTCGACCAGATACCGGTAGCTGTCACGGTCGCCGGCGACCCAGTCGCCGATGCGCGGGATGGCGTGGAACGACCAGGCGTCATAGGCGGCGCGCAGGGGGGCAACGACCGGCCGCGAGAATTCCAGGCACAGGAACCGGCCGCCGGGCTTAAGCACCCGCCGCGCCTCAACCAGCGCCGCCTGCACGTCGCGCACATTGCGGATGCCGAAGCTTATGGAATAGGCGTCGACGCTGGCGTCCGGCAGGGGCAGGGCCATGGCGTCGCCGACGGTCCACACCATCTCCGGCTCGCCGCCCTTCCCGACCCCGGCAGCGATCATCTCCGCATTGTAGTCCAGCACGATGACCCGGGCGTCGGCGCCACCGAGGCGCCCCTGCGCCCGCCGCGCCAGACGGGCGTAGCGTCGCGCCATATCGCCGGTACCACCGGCCACGTCGAGAATGGTCTCGCCCGGACGCGGGTTGAGCCGGGCCGCCGCCGCGTCCTTCCACAGCCGGTGGACGCCGCCGCTCATCAGGTCGTTCATCAGGTCGTAGCGCGAGGCCACGCGGTCGAACACGCCTCGGACCATGCGGACCTTCTCGATCGCATCGACATCGCGGAAGCCGAAGGGCGACGTGGTGCCCGGCGTGGCGGAGGAGGAGGCGGCCTCAGTCATGGGGCCGGTCTAGCGGCTCCTCTCGCCCGCGTCACCCGGCGATCCGCCGCAAGCCGGAGCCCGCTGCGTCCTCCGGGCGCTTGCCTGCAGCCGGCCCGCACGATAGGCCCGTTGCAAACAAGAACGGAGGAAATGGCCATGGCCGTCGTCCTTTCGCCAGCCGACGTGCTGGCAGGCCTCCCGCGCTGGAGCGCCGCGGATGATTCGCGGCCGGCCATTGTCCGCGAGCTGAGCTTCGCCGACTTCAACGCCGCCTTCGGCTTCATGACCCGCGTCGCCCTGATGGCTGACAAGCTGGACCATCATCCCGAGTGGTCCAACGTCTACAACCGCGTTACCTTGTTACTTACCACCCACGATGCAGGCGGCCTTACTGACAGGGATCTGACCTTGGCGCGCTTCATCGATGCGGCGGCTGACATGACGGGAGCGACTTGAATCGACAACTTTAGTACAGTACAGCTCTGTATCTTCATCAATGCGGCGGCTGACATGACGGGAGCGACGGCATGAGCGGACGAGTCGCAGGCAAGTCGGCGCTGATCACCGGTGCCGCCGGCGGGCTAGGCCAGGCCATGGCGCGCATGCTGGCCCGCGAGGGGGCGAAGGTGGCGGTCACCGACCTCGACCTCGCCGGGGCCGAGGCGCTGGCCGCGTCCATCAACGCCGACCATCCGGGCCAGGCCTTCGCCTTCCGCCACGACGTCACCGACGAGGCCGACTGGGTCCGCGTGGTGGCCGACGCGGTCGCCGCCATGGGCGGCCTGTCGGTGCTGATCAACAACGCCGGCATCGGCAGCCAGCTGGTCTTCGCCGAGCACGACACGCTGGAGAACTGGCGCAAGGTCCAGGCGGTCAACCTCGAGTCGGTCATGCTGGGCTGCAAGCACGCCATGCCGCACCTGCGCGCCTCGGGTGCCGGCTCGATCATCAACATCTCCTCGATCGCCGGCCTGGCGGCGGCCCCGGGCATGGGGGCCTACAATGCCACCAAGGCCGCGGTCTGGCTCTATACCAAGACGGTGGCGCTGGAGGCGGCCAAGGCCGGTGGGGCGGTGCGCGCCAACTCGGTGCACCCGGTCTTCATCAGGACGCCGATCCTCAACCTGTTCGTGGACAGGGCCGGCGGCGATGAGGCCCTGGCCCACGAGAAGCTGGCCCGCGGCATCCCGCTGAAGCGCATCGGCGAGCCCGACGACGTGGCGTATCTGGTGATCTATCTGGCCTCGGACGAGTCGAAGTTCGTCACCGGCTCCGAGTTCAAGATCGACGGCGGCATGACGGCGCAGTAGCGCCGCCAGAACTCTGGACGGGCGGCTCGATAGCAGCATCAAGTCTGCAAAGACACAGCGAATGAGGCACCGTCAGCAGTCACAAAGGACGCGGCGGTCGCGCCGTCACTCCCCCAGGCAGCGCAGGGCGACCTCGAGGTTCTTGAGGCCGTCCTCGCCGGTCACCGCCGGGGTCTCGCCGGTGCGGATGGCGTGGACGAAGGCCTCCAGCTCCTTGCGCAGGGGCTCGGCCGGCCAGCTGTTCAGGGCCCGGGTCTGGTAGCTGCCGTCTGCCTGCTGGCCGAAGTATTCCGTGACCTGACGGGTGATCAGGTCGGCGACCACGAACTTGCCCTCGGTGGCCACCTGCAGGGTGCGGGTCTTGTAGGGCGTCACCCAGTTGGTGGTGATGTGGGCGATCACCCCGCTCTCGGTGCGGAACTGCAGCAGCGCCGTGTCTTCGCGCTCGGCGCGTGTGCGGGCCAGCTGCGGCTGCACCTCGACGATCTCCGAGCCGGTCAGGTGACGGATGATGTCGATGTCGTGCACCGCCAGGTCGATGACCACCCCGACCTCGCCCATGCGCGGCGGGAAGGGGCCGACGCGGGTGATCTGGATCGAGATCACCTTCTCCTCGGCGATGGCGCGGCGCACGGTCTCGATGGCCGGATTGAAGCGCTCGACCTGGCCGACCATCAGCACCCGGTCGTTGGCCTTCGCCGCGTCGATGATGCGGCGCGCATCTTCCAGCGTCGCGGCGATCGGCTTCTCTACCAGCACATGGACGCCCCGTTCCAGAAGGGCGACAGCGAGATCGCCGTGGGTGCGGTTGGGGGTGGCCACCACAACAGCGTCCAGCCCTGCCTCGACGAAGGTCTCGACCGACGCCACCCCGGCGGCGGTGTACAGGCCGGCCACGCCCTCGGCGACGACCGGATCGGCGTCTAGGATGTGGGTCAGCTCCACGTCGCGCAGCTCGGCCAGCACGCGGGCGTGGTTGCGCCCCATGACGCCGACGCCGGCGACGCCGACCTTGAGCACCGGTTGCGCCAGGGTCATGCGCCGGCTCCCACGAAGCCGGCCACCGCGGCGACGATGTGGTCCTGGGTCGCCTCGTCCAGATCGGCGTGCATCGGCAGGCTCAGCACCTGCTCGCGGACCCGCTCCGTCACCGGCAGGCCACCGGCACCCCGCGGGAACCGGGCGTAGGCGGGCTGCATATGCATCGGCACCGGATAGTAGACGGCGGTGGGCACGCCCTGCTCCCGCAGATGAGCCGCCAGGGCGTCCCGCGCCTCGTGCGCGATGGTGTACTGGGCCCAGGTCGAGACCCCGCCGGCGATCACCTGCGGCACGGCGGCGACATGAGGCGCGAGGAGATCATTGTAGCGGGCGGCGATGCGATTGCGCCATTCGATCTCGTCGGCGAACACCTTCAGCTTCTCGATCAGCACCGCGGCCTGGATGGTGTCGAGACGGCTGTTCATGCCGATGCGCATGGCCAGGTACTTGGGGTCGTGCGCGAAGCTGGCCCCGTCCTTGAGGTCCTTGGCCACGACCTTCCCGTGCACCCGCAGCGAGTCCATCTCCTGGGCCAGGTCGTCGTCGTCGGTCAGCACCGCCCCGCCGTCGCCGTAGCAGCCCAGCGGCTTGGCCGGGAAGAAGCTGGTGGTGGTGACATCGGCCCAGCGGATCGGGTGCTCGCCGTTCAGGGTGCAGCCGAAGCCCTGGGCGGAGTCGGCGATCAGCTTCAGCCCGTGGCGGTCGCAGATGGCGCGGATCGCCGGATAGTCCGCCGGCTGGCCGAACAGATCGACGGCGATGACCACCTTCGGGGTCAGCCGGCCCTCGGCCCTGATCCCTTCGATCGCCGCCTCCAGCCGGGCCGGGTCCATGTTGTAGGTGACCGGGTCAACGTCGACGAACACCGGCGCCGCACCCAGCCAGGGGACGATCTCGGCGGTGGCGGTAAAGGTGAAGCTGGGCACGAACACCGCGTCGCCGGGGCGGAGGCCCCAGGCGATCAGCGGCAGGATCAGGGCGTCAGTGCCGTTAGCGCAGCCCAGGGCGTGCTTCGCCCGGCCGAAGGCGGCCAGCCCCGTCTCGAACTCACGCACCTGCGGACCCATGATCCAGGCGCCGCCCTCGACGGCGGCCATGACGGCGGCCTCGACCGCCCCGCCGAGGCGGCGGCGTTGGGCCTGCAGATCGATGAAGGGCAGCATGGGAACGGCCGGAGAAGCGGCGACGGTCATGGACAAGGTCCGCACTGCGGAGCGAAAGGCCCCCGAGGATGAGCCGCGCGTCTAGCAAATCGCGTCGACCGACGCCAAACCGGGCCCTTCACTTCACCGTCACTTCGCGTTGCGAGTTGCAACGATCCGCCGGGGCCCATATGCCCTGCGGCGCGGGAGTGGACAGCGTGACTGAGTCGACCGAGGGCCGGTTTCCGGCAGTGTTCCTGGACCGGGACGGGGTCCTGATCGAGGACTGCGGCTATCCGCACCTCGACGAGCACCTGGTGTTCATGCCCGGCGCGGCCGAGGCGGTGGCGCGGCTCAACAAGGCGGGCTTCCTGGCCATCGTCGTCACCAACCAGTCCGGCGTGGCGCGGGGGCTGTTCAGCGAACAGCGAATGCACGACTTCAACGCCCTGATGGTCCGCACCCTGGCCGCGCGCGGCGCGCGCATCGCCGCCGTCTACGCCTGCCCCTTCCACGACGAGGCCCGGGACCCGGCCTGGCACCACCCCGACCACCCGGACCGCAAGCCCAATCCCGGCATGATCCTGCGTGCCGCGGCCGAGCACGACATCGCCCTGTCGCGCTCCTTCCTGATCGGCGACCGCCAGGGCGACCTCGAGGCCGCCCGCCGCGCCGGCATCCCCGGCTTCCTCTTCGACGGTCAGAACCTCGACGCCTTCGCCCGAGAACTGCTGGGAGGGTAGCGCCACCCGCCCTTCTCCCCTTGCGGGTGGAGGAGGATCGCATGCGATCCGACGACGGGTGTCATGCGAAGCATGACGGGTGAGGGGTGTCAGCGCCGACGCCGGATTGGTGTCATGACCCTCGCTGGTTCATCACAACGAACACAACGAAAGGCACAGAGGACACAACGACGTCGCGGCGGTTACCTCCCCTCGCCCTTCCCCCTTGAGGGGGGAAGGGTCGGGGATGGGGGTGGGACCACCGGCGGCGGAGACCCTGGCGCTGGAGGCGGTCCCGCCTCTTGCGCCCGTCCGGACATGGCCCGGGTTCACCCCCACCCAAACCCTCCCCGTCGAGGGGGAGGGCTTCCGCCGCCCCCCTAAGCGTCGTGGACCGCCTCACCGTGCTGGGTCAGGTCGAGGCCCTGGCGTTCCTCTTCCTCGCTCACCCGCAGGCCCGTGGTCAGCTTGCAGATCCACAGGATGGCCCAGGTGGCGACGCCCGACCAGGCAATGACGGCGACCAGACCCACGGCCTGATTCCAGACCGTCGCCCCCTCGGCCAGGCCGTTGACGGCGGCGTCCGCGAACACCCCGGTCAGCAGGGCTCCGACGAGACCGCCGACGCCGTGGATGCCGAAAACGTCGAGGGTGTCGTCATAACGCAGCCACCGCTTCACCCAGACCACCGCGAACCAGCACACCAGGCCGCCGGCGACGCCGATGAAGAAGGCCCCCTGGCTGTTGACGAAGCCGGCCGCCGGGGTGATCGCCACCAGACCGGCGACCGCGCCCGAGACCATGCCCAGCACCGTGGGCTTGCGCCGCTCGATCCACTCGGCGGCGGCCCAGGCGGCACCCGCCGCAGCGGTGGCCACGATGGTGCCCAGCAGGGCCTGGGCGGCGATGGCGTCAGGAGCCCAGGCCGAGCCCGCGTTGAAGCCGATCCAGCCGACCCACAGCAGGGCGGCGCCGATCACCGTCAGGGTGAGGTTGTGGGGGGCCATGTTGTCCCGCCCCAGGCCGACCCGACGGCCGAGGAACAGGGCCGCCACCAGCCCGGCCACGCCGGAGTTGACGTGCACCACCGCGCCCCCGGCGAAGTCCAGAACCCCCATGCCGCCGAGGAAACCGCCCGACCATACCCAGTGACAGACCGGAGCGTAGACGATCAGGTGCCACAGGCCGATGAACAGCAGGAAGCCGGAGAACTTGATGCGCTCGGCGAAGGCCCCGGCGATCAGGGCCGGGGTGATGATGGCGAAGGTCAGCTGGTAGGCGACCCACAGGGTTTCCGGCAGGCCCGGTGCCCCGGCCCAGGCGGTGTTGGCCCCGACCCCGTTCAGGAACAGGGAGTCGAACGAGCCGATGAAGCGGTTCAGGCCCGGATCACCATTGGTCCCGAACGCCAGCGAATAGCCGGCCACGAACCACAGGATGGTCACCAGCAGTGAGGCCGCCAGGGCCTGGCCGAGGGTGGCCAGCACATTCTTCTTGCGCACCATGCCGCCGTAGAACAGCGCCAGCCCGGGCACGGTCATCATCAGCACCAGGGCCGTCGAGGTCAGGATCCAGGCCGAGGCCGCCGGATCCAGCTCCAGCGCCGCCTGGTGGGCCAGCAGCGCGGGCGCGGCCGCGGGCGCTGCAGCATGGGCGACCCCCGAGATCAGGGCCGCCAACGCCCCCAACGGCACGGCGCGTGCCAACCGGCCACATGCCTGTGTTGATCCCCGCATGTCCGATCCCCCTCGGCCGCTTCCGGCGGCATGATGTTGCGGGTGCGAACTGTGACGCAGATGCGAAGGTTTTGGCAAGGGCCTGTGCACCTTGCTGGACCGACTGGAATTCCCCCGCTGCAGAATTACTCTGTCGCCACGCCCCGCCGCCGCCGGAGAGACGCCCGTGACCTACGTCGATCGCCCCTGGACCTCGCCCGATGGCCTGTCCCTGTACGCCCGGGATTACGCCCCCGGCCCCGGGCGGGCGCGGCTTCCGGTGATCGCCATCCATGGCCTGACCCGCAACAGCGCCGACTTCCAGGCCGTCGCCCCGCTGATCGCCCAGAGCGGCCGGCGCGTGCTGGCCGTCGATGTGCGCGGCCGCGGCCGTTCGGACCGGGCCCCCGATCCGATGACCTATCAGCCGCCGGTCTACGCCCGCGACGTGCTGGCCCTGATGCAACAGACCGGGACTGAACGCGCGGTCTTTCTCGGCACATCCATGGGCGGGCTGATCACCATGGCCCTGACCGCCCTACGCGCGCGCGCCGTGGCCGCGGCCGTCCTCAACGACATCGGGCCCGAAGTGGCGCGCGAGGGGCTGGCCCGCATCGCCGCCTATTCTGGCAAGCCGGTCGACACGCCGGACTGGACCGCCGCCGCCGCCTACATGCGCGAGATCAACGGCGTCGCCTTCCCCCACTACGACGACGCCCATTGGGACGCCTTCGCCCGCCGCACCTTCCGTGAGGGCCCGGACGGGGCGCCCGTCCTCGACTATGACCCGGACATCGCCGTGCCGATCCGCGCCGCCGGGAAAAGGGCCCTGGTCCCGAAGCTGTGGCCGTTCTTCCGGCGGCTGGCGCGCGGGCGGCCGACCCTGCTGGTGCGCGGCGCGACCTCGGACCTGCTCAGCGCCGACATCGCCGCGCGCATGCGCCGGGCCGCCCCGCAGATGGGCTACGTCGAGGTCCCCGGCGTGGGCCACGCCCCGATGCTGGACGAGCCCGAGGCCCGCGCCGCCCTCTTCGCCTTTCTCGCCGACCTGCCCTGACGGCTTCAGGCCGTGCGGATCATCCCGTCGTGAACCTCGACCGGCCAGGGCGTCAGCCGCCCGCCGGCGCAGGGGCCGGCGACGCAGGCTCCGCTGATCGGCTCGAACGCCGCCCCGTGCCAGCCGCACAGGATCAGCGCGCCGTCGGCGGTCAGGTAACGGTCCAGCTCCACGGCCAGCGGCAGGCCGGCGTGGGGGCAGCGGTCGACCCAGCCGGCCACCGCGCCGCCCTTGCGCACCACAAAGCCGTGGAACCACTTGTCGCCGATCTGAAGCACGAAGCTGCGCGCGCCCGGATCGGCCAGGTCGGTCTCGGCGCACAGCCGCACCCTGGCGGGCGTGGTCCAGACCCGAGGCCGGTCGGCGGGGACGGGTTCGCTCATTCCCGCTCGCTCTTGAGGGGCCGATTGAGCAGGGCCTCGATGCCGGCGTCGACCGCCGTCTCCCCGGCCAGAACCGCCGCCACCAACTGGCAGATCGGCATGTCGACCCCGAGCCGCGCCGCCAGGTCGCGAACCGCTGGGGCGCTCTCGAAGCCCTCGGCCACCGAGCGCTTGCCGGCCAGGGCCTCCGCCACCGTCTGCCCCTGCCCCAGAGCCAGGCCGAGGCTCATATTGCGCGACTGCGGGCTGGAGCAGGTCAGCACCAGATCGCCGAGACCGCACAGGCCGGCAATGGTCTCGGCCCGGCCTCCCAGCGCCACCCCCAGCCGGGTCATTTCGGCGAAGCCGCGGGTGATAACGGCCGCATGGGCGCTGCGGCCCAGCTTCCGCCCCTCGACGATGCCGCAGGCGATGGCCAGCACATTCTTGACCGCCCCGCCGGCCTCGGCCCCGATCAGATCGTCCACGAGGTAGCAACGGAAGGCGGGCGAGGAGAGGGTCTCCATCAGGGTCTGGCCGAGGGCCTCCCCGGCGCAGGCCAGGGTCACCGCCCCCGGGAGGCCGCGCGCCACCTCGCCGGCGAAGCTGGGGCCCGACAGCACCGCCGCCGGCGCGTCGGGCAGGGTCTCGGCCAGCACCTCGGTCATCAGCTTCAGCGAGCCGCGCTCGATGCCCTTGGAGCACAGCACCACCGGCGCGCCCGGCCGGGCGAAGGGGGCGAAGGCAGTCAGGGTCGCGCGCAGGTGCTGGGCCGGCGGCACGGCGAGGATCAGGTCGCAGCCAGACAGGTCAGCCAGGTCCCCGGTCGGCCGGATGCGGTCGCTCAGCGGCACATCCGGCAGGAAGGCGTCATTGATCCGCCGTGCCGTGATGGACTCGACCACCTCTGGCTCGCGCGCCTGCAGCATCACCTCCAGCCCGGCGGCGGCGCACACCTGGGCCAGGGCCGTGCCCCAGGCCCCGGCGCCGATCACCCCGGCGCGTTGCCCGGCGCGTTGAATGTCGCTCATCGTCCCTCCCCGGCGATGGTCATGCCTTGGCCCCCTTTCGTCCCGCGCCCGAGCTGGGCCGGGCCAGTGCCGCCGCCTCGTCCAGCGGCCAGCGCGGGCGCGCCACCGCGTCGATGTCCGAGTGCTCGCCGCGCGCCAGCCGTTCCGCCCCGGCCAGGGCGATCATGGCGGCATTGTCGGTGCAATAGGCCAGCGGCGGGGCGACGAAGCGGAAACCGTGCCGCCACGCAGCCGCCTCCAGCTGCGCCCGCACCGTGCGGTTGGCGGCCACCCCGCCGGCGACGACGAATAGCCGGCTGTCGTGCGGCCAGGCCTGCATGGCCCGCTCGGAGCGCTCGGCCAGCTGGCGGGCGATCGCCGCCTGCACCGCATCGGCCAGATCGGCCCGGTCCTGATCGGTCTCGCAGGCCTGGGCCTGGCGGAAGGCGGCGGTCTTCAGCCCCGAGAAGGAGAAGTCGCAGTCCTTCTCCCCGACCCGGGCGCGCGGCAGGGCGAAGCAGCCGCCGTCGCCGGTCGCCGCCAGCCGCTCCAGCGCCGGCCCGCCGGGGTAGCCGAGGCCCAGCGCCTTGGCGATCTTGTCGAAGGCCTCGCCGGCGGCGTCATCGATGGTCGCGCCCAGCCGCGCCACCTCGCCCACGCCGCGCACCTCCAGCAGCTGGCAGTGGCCGCCGGACACAAGCAGCAGCAGGAACGGATAGGGCACCTCGGCCCCCAGCCGGGCCGAGACCGCATGGCCCTCCAGATGGTTGACCGCGATCAGCGGCAGGCCACGCGCCAGCGCCGCCGCCTTGCCAAAGCTGAGGCCGACCATGACCCCGCCGACCAGTCCCGGCCCGGCGGTGGCCGCCACCCCGGTCAGCCCGTCCCAGCCGACCCCGGCCTCGGCCAGCGCCCGCTGCACGGTCGGGGCGATGATCTCCACATGGCTGCGGGCGGCGATCTCGGGCACCACCCCACCATAGGGGGCGTGGTCGACGGTCTGGCTGTGCACGATCGAGGACAGCACCGTGGCCGCCCCGGCCGCGTCCAGCCGCACCACCGCCGCGGCGGTCTCGTCGCAGCTCGTCTCGATCCCCAGGACGACGAGGTCGCCCGTGGTTGCCGCGGGCCCGGCCGTGCGATAGTCCGCGTGCGAACTCATGGGGCGTCAGGTAGCCCCCGCCGCGGCACGGCGCAATCGGCGTCGCCCCGCCTGACCCCGTCCCGCTCCAGCCCCCGGCTCCCGACCGCCCATGCCGCTTCTCCGCCTCGGAACCCGCCGCTCCCGTCTGGCGCTGGCCCAGTCCGGCATGATGCAGCGCGCCATCGGCCGGGCCCTGGGCGTGCCCGAGGCCGACATCGTGCACGAGATCCCGCTGGTCGAGATCGTCACCACCGGTGACCGCATCCAGGACCGCCGCCTGCTCGAGGTCGGGGGCAAGGCCCTGTTCACGAAGGAGATCGAGGCCGCCCTGCTGGCCGGCGAGGTCGATCTGGCGGTGCATTCCATGAAGGACGTGCCGGCCGAGATGCCGCCCGGCCTGGCCCTCGCCGCCATCCCCGAGCGCGAGGATTCCCGCGACGCCTTCCTCAGCCCCCTGGCGTCCGGCTTCGACGCCCTGCCGCAGGGGGCGCGGCTGGGCACCGCCAGCCTGCGCCGCCAGGCCCAGGCCCTCACCCTGCGCCCGGACCTGAAGGTCGAGATGCTGCGCGGCAATGTCGACACCCGGCTGGCCCGGCTGAAGGCCGGCGACTTCGACGCCATCCTGCTGGCCGTGTCCGGCCTCAACCGGCTGGGCTTCACCGATCAAATCACGGAACGCCTCGACACCGACGCCTTCCTGCCCGCCCCGGGCCAGGGCGCGCTGGCCCTGCAGACCCGCAGCGAGGACACGGACGCCGCCTGGGCGCGGGCCCTGAACCATGCCGACACCGCCGTCGCCGTCGCCGCCGAGCGCGGCGCCATGCGGGCGCTGGAGGGCTCGTGCCGCACCGCCGTCGGGGCCCACGCCGTGCTCGCCGACGGCCGCCTGACCCTGACCGCCGAGATCCTCGCCCCCGACGGCTCGGCCCGCTGGCGCCGCCGGGGCGTGCTCGACCTCGTCCCCGGTGCCGACCCTGACGCCTTCGGCGCGGCCCTGGGCGAGCAGGTGCGCGCCGCCGCCGGCGACCAGGCGATCGCGCTCTGACATGGCCCGGCCCGGCCGGATCTGGCTGACGCGCAGCCGGCCCGGGGCCGAGGCCGACGCCGCCGCCCTCGCGGCCCTCGGCCATGACCCCCTGATCGATCCGGTGCTGGAGATCGTCCCGGTCCCGGCCACGGTCGATCTGGCGCCCGTCGCCGCCGTCGCCGCGACCAGCGCCGCCGCCGTCCGGGCCCTCGCCGCCCTGACCCCGCGCCGCGACCGGCCGCTGTTCGCCGTCGGCGACGCCACCGCCGCCACCGCCCGAGCGGCCGGCTTCGAAGACATCGACGCCGGGGACGAGACCGACGAGGACGCAGGCGGGGGGGACGCAGGCGGGGGCGACGCCGCCGCCCTCGCCGCCCGCCTCGTCCGCGCCGCTCCGCCGGGCCGCGCCCCCTGGCCGGTCCCCTGGCCGGTCCTGTGGCCGCGCGGGCGCGAGGTCGCCGCCGACCTGGCCGCCCTCGCCTTCGCCCTCGCCCCCGGCCGGGTCGAGATCCGCCCCGTGGTCGTCTACGCCGCCGAGCCGCGCCGCCCGGACGCGGCCCTCGCCGCCGTCGCCGCCGGTCAGGTCGCCGCCGTCCTGCTGCACTCGCCGCGCGGGGCCCGCGCCGCCGCGGCGGCACTTCAGGCCGCCGGCCTCCCCCCGCCCCCGGCCATCGCCCTGTCCCCCGCCGTCGCCGCCGCCTGGCCCGGCCCGGTCCTCGCCGTCGCCGCCCGCCCCGACGCGGCGGCCCTGAGGGACGCGTTGGGCCGCGCCCACGCCGACGCGCTTGGCAAGCCCCGCCCGCGGGTGTAGGGAACCCGCCTTCCCACCGGGCCGCTTTAGCTCAGCCGGTAGAGCACCTCATTCGTAATGAGGGGGTCGCGTGTTCGAGTCACGCAAGCGGCACCATTTTTTCTGATCACTGGCGTGTCTCAGCGGGCGGAAGAAGAGTGCGTGACTGAGACATCGGCGCGCAGACAGCGTCCAGCCTAGGTGACGTCCCTCAGGAGCTCTTGCCAGCTAGTTGGCGGATCGCCCCTCGCCAACCGGCTCTTGAAGACTGCGTAGACGTCGGTCCGGGCCCCAGCCTTCCGCAGTGTGTTCTCGTCATTAACCCACACGTAGATGATCATCTTCGCCTTGGAGTCGAACCGGAAGAAGAGCCGGAAGCGCTGCAAGAACTTCGCGCGTCGCCAGTGGCGGTGCGCGGGTCCCATCGTGTTGCCAAGCTGATAGGCCGCCGCGTTCGGGTCAGCCGGCACCTCGCTGGAGATGATATCGACGAGACGTTTGAACAGTTTGGCCTTCGGATGTCTGGAATAGCCCGTGGGATCGACTGCCTTCAAATGAGCGACGTCATCTCGCAGGCTCTCGAAGTCCCCCCTGAAGCAGTCATGCATGAACAGCTCCCAACCGTTGACAACTGCGAACGGCGTCGGATGGGGAGGCTTGACCATCAGCCCCCCTTCCGACGCACGCCGGAGGGCCGGGTCGCCGTGCGCCTCGCGGCTTCGGCGTCAAGCTCCGCCTGCTTCATATCAGCTACGATCGCCTCGAGGCGTCTCACCAGCGGTGTCAGGTCGTAGCGGTTGGAAGTCTGTCCCCCCGATGCCGACCGGCGGGCCTCGCTGACGATCAGCTTTTCGTCCTGGAGGCGCTTCAAGCTTCGCTGGATTGTCTTCTGGGACACGCCCAAGCGCTCCGCCAAGGCGCGCTTCGACGGCCAAGGTTGGGATTCCGGCGCCCACCAGTAGTCGATCAGGCAGATCAGGGTGGCCAGATCGGTCGCGCCGATGTGGAGCCGGGGGAGGCCCTTTAGCAAAGCGGAGGGAATGACAGTCCAGCCCATATCGAGGCTGGTCCGCCACTTTATGCGCAAGGTCTTCTCGCTCTCGCGCGCCTTGGGCGTGTCAGCGGCCCCTGCCGGGGGGGTTGCGGTATCGGTCATGGGCGCAATATGGTCTGCTCGATCGCCCGAATAAAGGGTCGCGCGAGCTTGGTCCCGGGTCGGTTTTGACATGGGGGCCGGGACACTCATGTCCAGGGCCCGGTGACGTAGGCGTCCCACGAAACAGCAACATTAGTTGCAGCACCCATGGTGTTAAGGACCATAGTACGTAGAAGCCCCTGGTCAGGATTGTCTTGGTATAGGCGGCTGCTTGGGACGTACTAAAATACGTTCCATGGTAAAGGGTGCAGTCAGTTTCGAGGGTTCGGTGACCACCACCGGCAGGTCCGAGGCGGTCCGCCTTGAGAAGGCGTTTTTCCGTGCCCATCCGGAATTCCGTCAGAAGGCGCGCGTGCGCGCGCAAGCGGTCGGCGAGGGCCATGTGCTCGTCTCCTTGGCCGAGCCCTCGATATCCGCAGCTGATGAGATCGATCCCGTAGTGTCCGCCTATCTCGCCTTTCTCGAGAGGGATATGGTGAGCCACCCTGAACGGCTGTCTCTGCTGTCCAGCGCGGACCTCGCAGCCGCTTTCGACCTTGTGAGCGAGGTCGAAGTGTCCGACGAGGACACCCTTCCTGACGACACCACGATCTAAGGCGATCACCGGGCATTGCTACAGCTGTGAGCGAAGGACGCCTCGCCATAGCTGCATCGAACCTCGGGCTACGCTCGCGCTTCGCGTGAACCCAGCCGAGGGGCTACCGCTTGGCACCCACTGTCTTCACCCCCCCTCACCCCGCCCCCACCTTCTCCCCCAGCCACGCCGCCATCGTCTCGTAGTCGCCCTCGACCGCGCGGCGTTCCGGCATCCCGATCATCTCGCGCAGGCCGCCGGTCGGGCTGCGGTGCAGGTTGTGGTTGCTGTCGGGAAAGGTGCGGACGGTCAGGTCGGCGCGGGGGTTGGGCCCCATCGTGCGGGCGTAGAGGGCGGCGGTGCTGCGCCAGTCAACGCGGGTGTCGCGTTCGCCGAACAGGGCCAGCACCGGGACCGTGATCCGCGACAGCAGGGCCTCGAAGTCCGGCACATAGACCCTCAGGCCGCTGGCCGCGT
This sequence comes from Brevundimonas sp., assembly GCA_027531145.1. GTDB lineage: Bacteria > Pseudomonadota > Alphaproteobacteria > Caulobacterales > Caulobacteraceae > Brevundimonas. Next base: position 138,319 of record JAPZRF010000001.1, read on the forward strand.
CGACGGTGTAGACGCCGCTGCGGTAGCGCGCCTGGTCGGCCAGATAGCCTGCCTCGTCCCGGAGGGCGCCGAGCCAGTCGAGGTCGCGGCCGGCTTCCGCCTCGACGATGTCGATGAAGTCCCGGGTCGAGCGTCGGGTCGGATTGTAGAAGCGCTCGATTTGGTTGAACATCCTGGTCCTGGCGCAATCTACGCTGTGGGCGATGGGGGCCGACAATGGAAACGACAGTCAGGATGGCCTGGGGACTGCTCGCACTGGCGCACCTGTCGCCCGCAGCGGTGGCAATCCTGCCGTCGCTGGTCGAGCGGCTCTATGGCGTATCACCGACCGGCGATCTCGGGGTGTTGATCGCACACCGGGGCGCATTGTTCCTCGCGATCTTTGCGGCCTGCGTGCTTGCTGTTTTCGACCCGCCAGCACGACGCGCGCTCGGCATCGTTGTTGCGACCAGCGTCATCGGGTTCCTTGTCCTCTATCTGCGCGCCGGTGCGCCATCGGGTCCCTTGCGGACGATAGCGATCGTGGATGCCGCAGCGCTATTGCCCCTGGCTTTTGTCATTGTAGCCGCATGGCGACCCCAGGTGGCGTAGAACAGAAACTCCCAACACCTGCCCGAGGCATACATAGAACAGCGGTCAGCGGCCGTTCTGTCGGTCAATGTGCCCTGATAACAGGCATCCGCCTGCCATCCCTGCGTACGCGGCGGCGGCGGTCAGGCAAATGGCGCTGCGCAGTTCCGGACGCCAGAGCGCCTCGCCGATCTCCGCGACCTGAGAACAGCGAATGTCCAGCATGCTGAGGAACGCGGCCGCCACGCGCGGCACTCCGGCCTGTCGATCATCTCTCGCAGGCCGTCGGTCCGGCTGCGGTGCTGCGCCAGTCAACGCGGCGGTCGCGCTCGCCGATCAAGGCCCCGCTCCGCCCCTCCTCGCTTGAAGATATAAGCATATCTTTATATGACCGTTTCACACATGGCGGTCGCCATCGCAGCGCTGGAGCTATCCGTGAGCCGTTCCTCCTTCGTCTTCACCTCCGAGAGCGTGTCCGAGGGGCACCCGGACAAGGTCGCCGACCGCATCTCCGACACGGTGGTGGACTTCTTCCTCGGCAAGGACCCCGAGGCGCGGGTGGCGTGCGAGACCCTGACCACCACCAACCGGGTAGTGCTGGCCGGCGAGATCCGCGGCAAGGGCATCTGGGAGAATGACGCCTGGGCACCCGGCGTGGCGGAGGAGATCGAGCGTCTCGTCCGCACCGCGGTGAAGGACATCGGCTACGAACAGGACGGCTTCCACTGGGAGACCTTCGCCTTCTCCAACTTCCTGCACGGCCAGTCGCCGGACATCGCCGTCGGCGTCGACGCCGCCGAGGGCAAGGACGAGGGAGCCGGCGACCAGGGCATCATGTTTGGCTACGCCTCGAACGAGACCCCGGAGCTGATGCCGGCCACCCTGCAGTACAGTCACAACATCCTGCGCGAGCTGGCCGCCCTGCGTCACGCCGGCGGCTCGATCCTTGAACCCGACGCCAAGAGCCAGGTGTCGCTGCACTACGAGAACGGGGTACCGGTGCGCGCCACCTCCATCGTCGTCTCGACCCAGCACGCCAGGGGCGCGACCCAGCGCCAGGTGGCGGCGGTGGTCATGCCGGTGGTCGAGCGCGTCCTGCCGCCGGGCTTCATCACCGACGAGACCGTCTGGCACATCAATCCGACCGGCGTGTTCGAGATCGGCGGCCCGGACGGCGACTCCGGCCTGACCGGGCGCAAGATCATCGTCGACACCTACGGCGGGGCGGCCCCGCACGGCGGCGGTGCCTTCTCCGGCAAGGACCCAACCAAGGTCGACCGCTCGGCCGCCTACGCCGCCCGCTACCTGGCCAAGAACGTCGTCGCCGCCGGCCTCGCCGCCCGCTGCACCATCCAGCTCAGCTACGCCATCGGGGTCGCGGAGCCCCAGTCGGTGCATGTCGACCTGCACGGCACCGGCAAGATCGACGAGGCGGTGCTCGAGGTGGAGCTGCCGAAGCTGATCGGCGGTGCCACCCCGCGCGCCATCCGCCAGCACCTCGGCCTCAACAGGCCGATCTACGCCCGCACCACCGCCTACGGCCACTTCGGCCGCGCCCCCGATGCCGACGGCGGCTTCAGCTGGGAACGCACGGATCTGGTGGGCGCCCTGAAGGCACTGGCCTGAGGGCGGGTCCCCTTCTCCCCTTGCCGGAGAAGGTGGGCCGCGGAGCGGCTCGGATGAGGGGTGGGAGCGTTGACGCCGACCAGATGTCCTGAGCGTTGTCGGTTCATCACGGAGAACACGGAGGGAGGCACAGGGGACACAACGGTCCCTGTGCGGCGGCGCGCGAAGCGCCTTCTCCTAATGTCGGACGGACATTTGGAGCGCCTCCGGCGCAGAGCCACGACGCCGCCGTGCCCTCCGTGCCCTTCTCTGTGCCCTCCGTGATGAACCGTCGACGGTCGCCACATCAGCACGGCGTCCGCGCTGGCACCCCTCATCAGACGCGCTTCGCGCGCCACCTTCTCCCGCTAGGGGAGAAGGAAGGACGATCGCAAACGAAAAGGGCGCGGACCGCGCCGCCGCGACCCGCGCCCTGATCTGTCCGCCGAAGCCGCGCCTTACGCGCTGACCTCGGTCGCCTCCTCGGCCAGGATGGTCAGCCCCTGGGCGTTGACGTCGGCGAAGCCGCCCTTGACCTCGAACACCCGGCGACGGCCGCCGTCGAACACGGTCACGGCACCCTCGCGCAGGGCGGTCATGAACGGCGCATGCGCCGGCAGGACGCCGAAGTCGCCCTCGACGCCGGGCGCGTCGACCTGGTCCACGAGGCCGGCGAAGACCTCGCGTTCCGGGGCGACCAGAGAGAAGGAGAGTTTTCCAGCCATGCGTCAGGGCCTCTTATTAAGTTCGTCAATCAAGGCGAGCGTGTCATCTCGCAACTTGGTCACATCCGGGAAAAGAGCATCGAAAAAGTTCTGCGCCTGCTGTGCCCGCTGTTGAGCAGCGACCCATTCAGCAGACCCAGTCAAAACTCCAGCAGCGAGCGCATTGTTATTAGAAACGGCGGACGCCTGAGCCTTCATGCTAAATGCCCAGATGTTGTTGTCGCTTAGCTGCTCCGAAACACGCGAACGCAAGGCTTCGTCCTTAACCCAAACTAGCCATTCGCGATTCCGCTCAAATGCTTGGAAAACGCCGAGCATTTTTTCTGCGTCTATAAAACTGAACTGGCCCTGAGTGACCTTGTAGTCGCCAATCTTTGCCAGGTAGCGAGCCTGCTCTTTGAGCAGGTGAATGAACAAGTCGATCGCAGTGTGATCTCGGCTCCGCTTCTGTTCAGCAGACTGCCAAGCAATCGCCGCTACCGCGCCGCCAGCAGATAGCATGCCGCCAAGAGCCGCTGCCCCGAACGGCACCCAAAAGGCCGTCAGCCAATTGATTGCGGTCGGGGCAGCTTCTGGGGCCACGCGTTACGCCGCCTCGGCCAGCTTCTGGGCCTTCTCGACCGCTTCCTCGATCGCGCCGACCATGTAGAAGGCCGCTTCCGGCAGGTGGTCATACTCGCCGTCGCAGATGGCCTTGAACGAGCGGATGGTGTCCTTCAGCTCGACGAACTTGCCGGGCTGGTTGGTGAACTGCTCGGCCACGAAGAAGGGCTGCGACAGGAAGCGCTGGATCTTGCGGGCGCGGGCCACGATCAGCTTGTCGTCTTCCGACAGCTCATCCATGCCGAGGATGGCGATGATGTCCTTGAGCGCCTTGTACTGCTGCAGGATCTCCTGCACGCGGCGGGCGACGGCGTAGTGCTCCTCGCCGATCACCAGCGGGTCCATGATCCGGCTGGTGGAGTCCAGCGGGTCCACGGCCGGGAAGATGGCCTGGGCGGCGATGTCCCGCGACAGCACGGTGGTGGCGTCGAGGTGGGCGAAGGAGGTGGCCGGGGCCGGGTCGGTCAGGTCGTCGGCGGGCACGTAGATGGCCTGCACCGAGGTGATCGAGCCCTTCTTGGTCGAGGTGATCCGCTCCTGCAGGTTGCCCATCTCGGTGGCCAGGGTCGGCTGATAACCCACGGCCGAAGGGATGCGGCCCAGCAGCGCCGACACTTCCGAGCCGGCCTGGGTGAAGCGGAAGATGTTATCGACGAACAGCAGCACGTCCTTGCCTTCCTCGTCGCGGAAGTATTCCGCGATCGAGAGCCCCGTGAGGGCGACGCGGGCGCGGGCACCCGGCGGCTCGTTCATCTGGCCGTACACCAGGGCGCACTTGGAGCCCTCGGTCGAGCCGTTGTTCCTGGCCGGGTCCACATTCACGTTGGACTCGATCATCTCGTGATAGAGGTCGTTGCCCTCGCGGGTGCGCTCTCCGACGCCGGCCAGCACGGAGTAGCCACCGTAGGCCTTGGCGATGTTGTTGATGAGCTCCTGCATGGTCACGGTCTTGCCCACGCCGGCACCGCCGAACAGGCCGATCTTGCCGCCCTTGGTGTAGGGGCACATCAGGTCGATGACCTTGATGCCGGTGACGAGGATCTCGGCCGAGGTCGACTGCTCCTCGAAGCTCGGGGCTTCCTTGTGGATCGGACGGAACAGCGAGGTCTGGATCGGGCCGGCCTCGTCGATCGGGTCGCCGACCACGTTCATGATGCGGCCGAGCGTGCCCGGGCCGACCGGCGCCAGGATCGACCTGCCGGTGTCGCTGACCGGCTGGCCGCGTACGAGGCCCTCGGTGGTGTCCATGGCGATGGTGCGAACCATGTTCTCGCCGAGGTGCTGGGCGACCTCGAGCACCAGGCGGAAGGGCTGGCCGGTTCGCTGGTCCACGTTCCCGGTCTCGAGCGCGTTGAGGATGGCCGGCAGGTGGCCCTCGAACTTCACGTCGACGACGGCACCGATAACCTGGGCGATGCGGCCGGTGGCCACGGTGCTGACCGGGGCGGTCGAGGTCGCGGCGGCGGCCGGCGCGGCCTTCTTCGCGGCGGGCTTGCGGGTCGGGGTCTTCTTCGGGGCGACGGTGTCGGTCATCGGGGTCTTCCGTTCGGAAAGTCGTGTCGGGCGTAAGGTCGGATCAGAGGGCTTCGGCGCCGGAGATGATCTCGATCAGCTCCTTGGTGATCTGGGCCTGGCGGGAGCGGTTGTACTGCAGCGTCAGGGCGTTGATCAGTTCGCCGGCGTTGCGCGTGGCGTTGTCCATCGCCGCCATCTGCGAGCCGAAGAAGCCAGCCTGGTTCTCGTACAGGGCGGCCAGCACCTGGGTCGTCAGGTTGCGCGGCAGCAGGGTCTCGAGAATGGCCTCTTCCGAGGGCTCGTACTCATAGACCGCACCGTTCAGGTCGATCGGGGCGGCGTCCGCCTCGACCGCGGTCGGGGCCAGCTGCCTCGGCGTCGGCACCTGGCTGATGACCGACTTGAAGCGGCTGTAGAACAGGGTGACCACGTCGGCCCGCCCGCTCTCGAACTCCTCGGCGATCATCTCGGCGATCGGCTGGGCCGCGTGCAGACCGATCGTCTTGTGCGCGCTCAGCTCGAAGGTGTGGATCACCCGAGCACCGAAGACGCGCTTCAGCTGGTCGCGCGACTTGCGGCCGACCGCGACGATGCGGACGTCCTTGCCGCTGGCGATCAGGCTGTTGATCCGCTCGCGCGCGGCCCGGACGACGTTCGTCGAGAAGCCGCCGGCCAAACCCTTGTCCGCCGTGGCCACCACGATCAGGTGCTTGTGATCCGCGCCCGTGCCGGCGAGAAGCTTCGGGGCGTCGGCACCCGAGACGCCGGCGGCCAGGTTGGCGATGACCGCCGCCATGCGCTCGGCGTACGGACGCGCGGCGAGCGCCTGGTCCTGGGCCCGCCGCAGCTTGGCCGCAGCGACCATCTGCATGGCCTTCGTGATCTTCTGCGTGGCTTTCACGCTTCCGATCCGATTGCGCATTTCCTTGAGGCTGGCCATCCGGTTTGATCTCTCTCGCTATCCGGGGGTCAGACTCAGGCGAAGGTCTTGGCGAAGTCGTCGAGCACGGCCTTGAGTTCGCCCTCCAGCTCCGGCGTCAGATCCTTCTTGGCGCGGATGCCGTCCAGCAGCGCCGCCTTGGTCGACTTGAGGCGGGCCAGCAGCTCGCGCTCGAAACGGCCGACGGCCGAGACCGGGACGGCGTCGAGGTAACCGCGGGTGCCGGCGTAGACCGACACGACCTGCTCCTCCATCGCCAGCGGGGTATACTGTGGCTGCTTCAGCAGCTCGGTCAGGCGCTCGCCGCGGGCCAGCAACTTCCGGGTGGTGGCGTCCAGGTCCGAACCGAACTTGGCGAAGGCCGCCATCTCCCGGTACTGGGCCAGCTCGCCCTTGATGGTGCCGGCCACCTTCTTCATCGCCTTGGTCTGGGCCGAGGAGCCCACGCGCGACACCGAGATGCCGACGTTCACGGCCGGGCGGATGCCCTGGTAGAACAGGTCGGACTCAAGGAAGATCTGGCCGTCGGTGATCGAGATCACGTTCGTCGGGATGTAGGCTGACACGTCGTTGGCCTGGGTCTCGATGATCGGCAGGGCGGTCAGCGAGCCCGACCCGTAATCGCCGCTCAGCTTGGCAGCGCGCTCCAGCAGGCGCGAGTGAAGGTAGAAGACGTCGCCCGGATAGGCTTCGCGGCCCGGCGGACGGCGCAGCAGCAGCGACATCTGGCGGTAGGCCACGGCCTGCTTCGACAGGTCATCATAGATGATCAGACCGTGCATGCCGTTGTCGCGGAACCACTCACCCATGGCGCAGCCGGCAAACGGGGCCAGGAACTGCAGCGGGGCCGGCTCCGACGCCGTTGCGGCGACCACGATGGTGTACTCCAGCGCGCCCGACTCCTCGAGCGTCTTGACGATCTGCGCCACGGTCGAGCGCTTCTGACCGATAGCGACGTAGATGCAGTAAAGCTTGGCCGCCTCGTCGCCGGTCGCATTGACCGCCTTCTGGTTCAGGATGGCGTCAACAGCCACGGCGGTCTTGCCGACCTGACGGTCACCGATGATCAGCTCGCGCTGGCCGCGGCCGATCGGGATCAGGGTGTCGATCGCCTTCAGGCCGGTTTGCATCGGCTCGTGCACCGACTTGCGGGGGATGATGCCCGGGGCCTTCACGTCGACGCGGCGACGCTCGGTGAACTGGATCGGGCCCTTGCCGTCGATCGGCTCGCCCAGCGGGTTTACGACGCGGCCCAGCAGGCCCTTGCCGACCGGCACGTCCACGATCTCGCCGAGGCGGCGAACCTCGTCACCCTCGGCGATGGCAGCGTCCGCGCCGAAGATCACCGCGCCGACGTTGTCGCGCTCAAGATTCAGGGCCATGCCCTTCACCCCGGCCTTGGGGAACTCGATCATCTCGCCGGCCTGGACCTTGTCCAGCCCGTGGATGCGGGCGATACCGTCGCCGACCGACAGTACGGTGCCGACGTCCGAGACGTCTGCCTCAACGCCGAAGTTGGCGATCTGCGACTTCAGGATGGCCGAGATTTCAGCGGCGCGGATGTCCATGACAGGCTCTCTGTTTCTTCGTCTTGGGGGCGCGCCGCCGGGGCGCGCGGCAGTCGGGGTCGGTCGCGGGTCAGGCCCGCTTGAGGGCGAACTTCATCTGGTCGAGGCGGGTCTTCAGCGAGGCGTCGAACAGCCGCGAGCCGACCTTCACCTTCAGCCCGCCCAGCAGGGACGGGTCGACGCGGGCGGTCAGCTCGGGGTCCTTGCCCAAGGCCTCGCGCAGGCCGGCCTTGACGGCCTTTAGCTGGGCCGCGCCCAGCGGGGCCGCGGACACCACCTCGGCGGCGACCACACCGGTGTGGCGGGCGTAGAGGGCACCGAAGGCCGCGATCGCGGCCGGGATGTCCCGGGCGCGGCCGCCCTGGGCCATAAGGCCGAGGAAATTGCAGGTCGTGGCGTGGAACTTCGCCGCCTCGGCCACCGCCGTCAGGCCGCGGGCCTGGTCGGCCGAGGCCAGCAGCGGCGAGGCCAGAAGCCGCCGCAGATCAGCGCTGTCGCGCCAGGCCGAGGTCAGCGACAGCAGGTCGGCCCGGACAGCCTCCAGCGCTCGCGTTTCCAGCGCCAGATCGAACAGCGCGCGGGCATACCGCTCGCCGACTTCGCTCGTCCTGAACTCGTCCGCCACCTGAACCCTTCCGCCGGTGCGTTTGCGACAAGGCCGGGGGCGAGTCTCCTCGCTCCAGCCAAAGGCTTGATTATGCTCGAAGAAAGCACGCCGGGGGCGCAGCCTGTCGGCCCCGCCCTTGCAAGCCGGGCGCCTGATAGCACTTGTACCCCCGCCCCGCAACACAGGCCGGACACCCGGCACCGGCCCGGCCTCGACGCAGTGTCGCACATGGCGGACAGCCACAGGCCGTCCCAGCCCGGAGTCGCCCCCCGGAGTCGCCCATTCGCGCATTGTCCGCCCGTCTCCTCGCCGCGCTGCTGGTTCTCGCGGCGGGCCCGGCCAGCGGCCGCTGCGCTCTGCGGTCCTGACGGATACGCTCGGCGGCAAGGTGATCCCGGACAACTGTCCGGTGTTGGTCGATATGGTCGCCGCGTCCCCCCGGAACCTGCGGCTCAGGTCTCCAGCCGGCGGGCGTGACCCGCCACCATCCGCAGCGCCAGCCGCGACGGCGTCAGCCGGGCGACGAGGGCCATCAGGCGGTTGAGCCGCCCGGGGATCACCACCGGCCGGTTGGCCTCGACCCCGGCCAGACCGGCCGCGACGACGGTCTCGGCCGACATCCACATGGCGCGGGGATAGGCGGTGCTGACCGCTGCGCGTGTGCCGTTGGCGTCATGGAACTCGGTGAGGGTGTAGCCGGGGCACAGAGCGCTGACGTGCACCCCCGTGCCGCGCAGCTCAAGGTGCAGCCCCCGGCTCTGCTGGATCAGGAAGCCCTTGGCCGGTCCGTACAGGGTGTCGCCGGCGGTCGCCGGCAGCAGGCCGGCCAGCGAGGCGACATTGAGAATGCGGCCATGGCCGCGCCGGACCATGGCCGGGGCCAGGGCGTGGGCCAGCCGCAGCGGGGCGTGGACCAGCACTTCCAGCTCGCCGGCCAGCTCCGCCCAGGGCGACACCAGAAAGGCGTCCGTGCGGCTGTAACCCGCATTGTTGATCAGCAGGTCGGGCGACAGCCCATGTGCCTCCAGCCCGTGCAGCAGGGTGGCCACCCCTTCCGGTGCCGACAGGTCGGCCGGCAGCACTTGGACGGTGATCTCCGGGCTGGCCAGCTCGGCCGCGAGGGCGGTCAGCCGCTCCCGGCGGCGGGCCGTGAGGACCAGGTCATGGCCGCGCGCAGCGCAGGCCCGGGCGAAGTCGACCCCGAGCCCGGCCGAGGCACCGGTGACCAGCGCCAGCCGGCGCGGCGCGGCGCTCACGCGACGACGGGGAGCGGTCGCGGCAGGGGCACGCCGCGCAGGGACGGGGCGTCCTCGGCCAGCAGGTCCGCCACGCTGATGCGCGACAGGGCCTCGGCGGCGGCGGCGTCGGCCGAGACCAGCGCCTTCGCCACCTGCCGCGGAATGTGCTGGCCGACCGGACAGCCGGCAGCCCCGGCCGGGGGCGAGCCCAGATGGGCGCAGCCATTGACGGCACGCAGCACCTCGTCGAGCCGGATCGCCTCCGGCGAGCGCAGCAGCCAGGCCCCGCCACTGGCCCCGGCGCGGGTGCCGATCAGGCCGGCGCGGGCCAGCATCGCCGTCACTCGCCGGATCACCACCGGATTGGTCGGCACCGAGGCCGCCAGCACGGCGCTGGAGACCGCTGCGGCAGGCGCCAGGGCACCCTTGTGGGCCAGATAGGCCAGGGCGTGGGCGGCGACGGGAAATCTCTGGCTGTCGGACATAATGTATGCGGAAACATAGGCGTCCCGCGCGCCGCGGCCAAATCCGGGGCGACGGAATCGGCGCGGGCACGATTGAAGCGCCCCGGGAAAGCGCCTAAAGGCTCGCCGCTGATTTGGGCCCCGACTCCCCCGGGCCCGGAGGAAGTGCATGGTCGGGGCTCCCCCGCGCGACGGCCAGAGCAGCGCCGCCGCCTCGTCTCACCTGGATCCGCAGGCGGGCAGCGAGATCGCGCCCGAGCATCCGCATCCCGCCGCCGCCGGCGACGGCGGTCACGGCCGCAGCGGCTTCTGGGCCCTGATGATCGGTGCCATCGGCGTCGTCTTCGGCGACATCGGCACCAGCCCGCTCTACGCCATGCGCGAGGCCTTGGCTCATTCCCGCGCCGGCGGCACGGCCGAACTGGCGGTGCTGGGCGTAGTCTCGCTGGTGTTCTGGGCCCTGATCCTGGTGGTGACCATCAAGTACGTCACCTTCCTGATGCGCGCCGACAACAAGGGCGAGGGCGGCACCCTGGCCCTGATGGCCCTGGCCCAGCACGCCGTGGGCCGACGCTCGGCGGTGATCTTCCTCCTGGGCGTCTGCGGCGCCGCCCTGTTCTACGGCGACGGCATCATCACCCCGGCGGTGTCCGTGCTCGGGGCGATCGAGGGCCTCGGCAAGGCTCCGGGGGTGGGTACGATGTTCGATCCGTTCGTCCTGCCCATCGCCGCCGGCATCCTGATCGGCCTGTTCCTCGTCCAGGCCCGGGGCACCGGCAGCGTGGCCAAGCTGTTCGGGCCGCTGACCACCCTGTGGTTCCTGACCCTCGCGGGGCTGGGGCTCTATCACATCTTCGACGACATCTCGATCCTGCGGGCCCTGTCGCCGTGGTACGGGGCCGCTTTCCTGATCGACAACGGCTTCCTCGGCTTCGTCATCCTCGGCAGCGTCTTCCTCGCCGTGACCGGGGCCGAGGCGCTCTATGCCGATATGGGCCATTTCGGAAAGGCACCGATCCGCGCCGGCTGGCTGTTCATCGTCCTGCCCTGCCTGACGCTGAACTATTTCGGCCAGGGCGCCATGGTGCTGGCCGAGCCCGAGACGCGCCTGAATCCGTTCTGGGAAATGATCCCCGACGTCGCCTACTGGCCGGTCTTCATCCTGGCGACCATGGCCGCCGTCATCGCCTCCCAGGCCGTCATCACCGGCGCCTTCTCGGTGACGCAGCAGGCGGTGCAGCTGGGCCTGCTGCCGCGGCTAGATATCCGCAACACCTCCGAGAGCCAGGCCGGTCAGATCTACGTCCCCTCGGTCAATGCTGCGTTGCTGGTCGGGGTGCTGTTCCTGCTGGCCCTGTTCCAGAACTCGTCCAACCTCGCCGCCGCCTATGGCATCGCCGTCACCGGCGCGATGTTCGTCGACAGCCTGCTGGCCTGGTTCGTCATCCGCCACATCTGGAAGTGGAAGACGCCGGTGGCCATCCTGGCGATGACCCCTTTCGTCATCATCGACCTGGTGTTCATGACCTCGAACCTGCTGAAGATCCCGCAGGGTGCCTGGTTCCCGCTGGTGCTCGGCCTCGGCCTGCTGCTGCTGATGTGGACCTGGGTGCGCGGCACCCGGATCCTCACCGACAAGACGCGCAAGGACAGCCTGCCCCTGAGCGACCTGATCGAGATGCTGCGCGCCCGCCCGCCGCACCGGGCCCCGGGCACCGCCATCTTCCTGACCTCGGACCCGGACGTCGCTCCGGTCGCCCTGATGCACAACCTCAAGCACAACAAGGTGCTGCACGAGAAGAACGTGATCCTGACGGTCCGCACCCTCGACCAGCCGCGTGTGCGCGAGGGCGAAAGGGTCATGATCGAGCCGATCAACGAGGACTTCAAGCGCCTGACCATCGCCTACGGCTTCATGGAGACGCCGAACGTGCCGCGGGCGCTCGGCCTGTGCCGCAAGCAGGGCCTGAAGTTCGATATCATGGCCACCAGCTTCTTCCTCGGGCGGCGCTCGGTGGTGGCCTCGGCGCACCGGGGCATGCCCCTCTGGCAGGACCGGCTGTTCATCTTCCTGATGCGCAACGCCGCCAACCCCACCGACTTCTTCCGCATCCCCCCCGGCCGCGTCGTCGAACTCGGGACCCAGGTGTCGGTCTGACAAGGAGTGACGAGTGGCGAGTGATCAGTGGCGAGGGAAGGCGGGAGGACGGCAACAGGCAGCACCCGCGAAGGCGTCTTCGCGCCCGCCCGCAAATCGCGCCCCACTCGTCCCTCACCACTCGCCACTCGCCACTGACCCCGGCGTGGAGGCCCGCATCGCCGCGGGCGTGCTGCTCAATGCGGCGCTGGAGAAGCGGGGCGGCCTCGACGAGGCCCTGAAGATCCGAGAGGTCGCCGTCCTGTCCCCGGCCGACGGTGCCTTCGCCCGCGCCCTGGCCATGGTCGCCCTGCGCCGGCTCGGCGAACTGGACCAGGTCCTCGAGCGACGGCTCAAGACCGCCCCGCCGCTGGCGGTGCGCACCCTGCTGCGCATCGGCCTGGCGCAGATGCTCTATCTCGACACCCCGGACTTCGCCGCCGTCTCCACCGCGGTGAAACTGGCCGAGCGGGATGCGAAGACCCGGCCCTACAAGGCCCTCGTCAACGCCGTGCTGCGCGGTACCGGCCGCGATGGCCCCGGCCAGACCTCGCCGGAGCGCAACCTGCCCGACTGGATCGCCGCCCGCTGGAAGGCCGCCTACGGCGAGCCCGCCTTGGCCAGCCTGGCCGAGGCCACCCGGATCGAGCCGGCCACCGACCTGTCGGCCAGGCCCGGCGTCGACCTCGCCGCCCTGGCGGCGGAGATGGAGGGCATGGTCCTGCCCGGCGGCACGGTGCGCGTCGGCCGCAAGGGCGACGTGGTCGGCTGGCCCGGATTCGCCGCCGGCGACTGGTGGGTGCAGGACGCCGCCGCGGCCATCCCCGCCCGCGCGCTGGCCCCGCAGCCCGGCGAGACGGCACTGGACCTGTGCGCCGCCCCGGGCGGCAAGACCCTGCAGCTGGCAGCAAGCGGCGCGACCGTCACGGCGCTGGACCGCTCGGCCCCACGCCTGAAGCGCCTGTCGGAGAACCTCGCCCGCACAGGTCTCGCCGCCGAGGTCATCGTCGTCCCCGCCGAGGACTGGGACGATGCCCGGACCTTCGACGCCGTGCTCCTGGACGCGCCCTGTACCGCCACAGGCACCTACCGCCGCAATCCGGAAGTACTGCGCGCCACCCGCCCGGCCGACGTGGCCAAACTGGCCGATGTGCAGCACCGGCTGCTCGACGCCGCTGCCGCGCGGGTGAAGCCTGGCGGCCGGCTGGTCTATTGCGTCTGCTCGCTGGAACGCGAGGAGGGCGAGACCCAGGCCATCGCCTTCCTGCGCCGCACCCCCGGCGTCCGAACCGCCCCGATCGACCCCGCCGCCGTCGGTGCCCCGGCCGAGGCCCTGACGACGGAGGGCTGGCTGCGAGTGCTGCCGTCCATGTGGCCTGACCACGGCGGCCTCGACGGCTTCTTCGTCGCGGCATTTGCGCGGGAGGAGTGACGCGGGAAGCCCTCCCCCTCGAGGGGGAGGGGGCGACTGCAAGCGCCGCACCCTTGAAACCCTGCGCTTCGTCCCTCGCCCCCTCGACCCCGCTGCGCGGGGTCCCCCTCCCCCATACGCTGCGCTATGGGGGAGAAGCGCTCACCCCTTCAACCGCTTCGCATTGTCCGTGGCGGCGCGGTGGATCGGCTTCAGCGCCTCGGCCTGGGCGTCCAGCAGGGCCGCGTTGAGGCGCACCGCCTCGCCGGCGACGCGGCTCCACCAACCCATGCCGTAGCTCATCATCACGAGGCTGGCCTCGACCGGCGAGCGCGCCGTGGCGACCGCGCCGAGCGCCTGTCCGGCCAGCCCGGCCTCGGTCAGGGCCGAGGCCCCGACGCGGGCCGCCGCCTCGACCAGCTTGCCCGAGGCCCCGGCCGCGGCCAGGGCGCCGGCCTCGACCTTCTCCAGCCCCATGCGCGTCATCTCGGCGGGATCAACCTTCGATGGGTCGGTCAGGCCGGCGACAAGGATCTCCAGCCGCGCGGCGACCACGTCGCCGGCAGCGCGCATCATTTCGCCCTGGGCCACAGCCGTCGCCGTGGCCGTGTCTGCCGCCTTGCGCAGTCGCCGCCTGTCGCCCTTTGTCATGGTTCGGACGATGGGCCGGTTTCAGGCAGCGGGCAAGGCTTCAGCGACAAAGGTCCGGACATCCTCCAGCAGGGCCGGGGCGGCCAGGTCGATGATCTCCTGCCCCTTCTGCGGGCTGGCCTGGGCCGGGTCCGAGCCGATGCGGCCGTCCGGGAAGCGGGCGCGATAGTCCAGGGCATCCCGGATCGGCCCTGACGGCGCGATCTGCGGGCTGTAGGCCGCCGTCTTGATGCGGTCAGGATACGCCGCCTGGGTCACGGCAATCTCCGACGGCGTGGCGTGCATGCCGTGGCCGGTTGGAAACAGCCGGTTGCACAGGGGAGTCACCCCCGGCAGGTCCCACCAGTTGCGGAGCTTCATCGCCATCGGCGGCGGGGTCTCCGCGTAAGACCACTCCGCCCAGACCTCGGCGAAGGCCGCCTCGATCGAGGCGACATTACCGCCGTGGCCGTTGAGGAAATAGATTCGCTCGAAGCCGTGCCGCGACAGCGACGAGATCCAGTCCGAGATCACCGCCATGAAGGTCGAGGGGCGCAGGGTGATCGTCCCGGGGAAGGCCAGATGGTGCTGGGCCATGCCGATGTTGAACGTCGGCGTCACGGTCAGGCCCGGCTCCTGCGCCTCGGCGGCCTGGGCGATGATCTCGGGGCACATCCAGTCGGTGCCGAGCAGGCCGGTCGGCCCATGCTGCTCGTTCGAGCCGATGGGCACCACCACGGTGCGCGCAAGCGGATGATCAGCGGCGAGCTGCGCCTCGATCTCGGGCCAGGACGAGAGATGAATCAGCATGGGGGACCTCCGGAGCCGTCCTGCGTCCATAGGCCCGTTCACGTCTCCGGGGAAAGCCTTGCGGAAGCGCCTGCGTCACGGTTCAAACGCTCCATGACCCGCGTGTCCGTCCCCCTCGCTCCGGCACCGGCCCCGGCCGCATGACCCGCCCCCCCGCGAAGACGACCGGCAAGCCCGGTGCCGCCGGAGCCCGCAAGGCCGCGCCGAAGCGCCCCCGCCGCAACCCCGGCTTCCTGCCCGACCCGGACCGGGTCGAGGCCATCTTCGCCCGGCTGGCCGGGGTGATGCCCGAGCCGAAGACCGAGCTGGCCTTCCAGGACCCCTATACGCTGGTGGTCGCCGTCGCCCTGTCGGCCCAGGCCACCGACGTCTCGGTCAACAAGGCCACGGAAAGGCTGTTCAGGGTCGCCGACACTCCGGAGAAGATGCTGGCCCTCGGCGAGGCGGGGCTGATCCCCTACATCAGCTCGATCGGCCTCTACCGGAACAAGGCGAGGAACGTCATCGCCCTGTCGCGGCTGGTGCTGGAAAAGCACGGCGGCGAGGTGCCGCTGAACCGCGCCGATCTGCAGGCCCTGCCCGGCGTCGGCCGCAAGACCGCCAGCGTGGTGCTGAACGAGCTGGGCATTGAACCGGCCATCGCCGTCGACACCCATGTGTTCCGTGTCTCGCACCGGCTGAAGCTCGTCACCGGCAACACCTCGGGCAAGGTCGAGGACCAGCTGCACCAGGTCGTGCCCGCCGCCTGGCTGCCCAAGGCCCACCACTGGCTGATCCTGCACGGCCGCTACACCTGCGTCGCCCGCAAGCCGAAGTGCGGCACCTGCGTCCTCGCCGACCTCTGCCCCTCGCGCCTCGAGCTGGCGGGGTAGCACCCGCTCTTCCTTCTCCCCTTGGGGGAGAAGGTGGGCACCGGCGGCGCTCGGATGAGGGGTGTCAGCGCCGACGCCGGGCGGCTGTCCTCGCCGTCGAAGGTTCATCACAACGAACACAGAGAAGGCACAGAGGGCATCGAGGGCCCAGCCACGCCGCAAACGCCGCGCCTCTCCCTTCCCCCTCGAGGGGGAGGGCTTCGACCGCGCGGCACAGGTCCCGTTGTGTCCTCTGTGCTTTCGCTGTGCTCGCTGTGATCCCTTGAATGGAGCCGCCGCCCTACCCCAGCCGCGCCCGCACCGCCTCCGCAAACCCCGCCCCGGCGCGGGGGTCGCAGGACAGGTAGAAATCCGGTTCGATCAGCTCCAGCTCCATCAGCCGGTACTGGCCGGCCGGGTCGCGCACCAGGTCGACGCGGGCGTAGAGCAGCGGCTCCTCGACCGCTGCCAGGGCCGCAGCGGCCACCTCAAGCGCAGCCGCGGGAGGCTTCGCCTCGGGGTCGTAACGCCCCCCGAACTGTACCTGGATGCGGAAGTCGCCCCGCGCCGCCGTCTTGCGCACCGCATGGCTGAAGCGGCCGCCGAAGTGCAGCAGCG
This sequence comes from Brevundimonas sp., assembly GCA_027531145.1. Taxonomy (GTDB): domain Bacteria; phylum Pseudomonadota; class Alphaproteobacteria; order Caulobacterales; family Caulobacteraceae; genus Brevundimonas. The sequence continues at coordinate 154,611 of JAPZRF010000001.1, forward strand.
ACAGCTCGCCCTCGACTTCGATGGCCGGCAGGAAGGGCTGGACCATGGCCGGGGTGTCGGGCAGGTCGGCGACCGGCGCGCCCGCCTTCAGCCGCTGCGTCCGCCAGGCCCCGCCCGAGACCACAGGCTTGACCACGACTTCACCCCAGCGCTCCGCCGCCGCAATCACATCCTCCGTTGTCAGATGATCGAGCCAGCGCGTCTCCGGGATCGGCACGCCCCGTTCGCAGAGGCGGCGAAGATAGGTCTTGTCCGAGTTCCAGGCCAACACCGACGCGGGATTGGCCAGCGGCGCGCCCGCCACGGTCCAGGCAGCGCAGGCCTCCAACCAGCGAACGTGGTCTCGATGATAGCCCCATACCACCACCGGCAGCACCAGCGGAAAGGTGTTCAGCCGCGCCGGATGGGAGATCTGCTCCGTCCACGGCAGGGGGACCAGCCGCACGCCCGCGTAGGCCAGCGCCTGCTCCAGCCGGGCCAGCACCCCGGGCCAGTGCGAGGCGTAGGACTGGTCAGCGGGGTCGGGGGTGAGGACGGCGATCTCGGGCATGGCCCGCCCTCTAGCGCCTCGCGATCGGCCTGTCGCCGCCGGGCGCTGGCCCTGCGACGCCGGGACGGCTAAGGGGCGGGCATGACCCAGCCCGCCTCCCACGACATCTGCGCCGTCGGCAACGCCATCGTCGATGTGCTCGCCCCCTGCGACCCGACCTTCCTTGAGGCCCAGGGCCTGCCCCCCGGCTCGATGCAGCTGGTCGATGCCGATCGCAGCGCCGCCCTCTACGCCGCCATGGCCGCGGGCGTGGAGGCTTCCGGTGGCTCGGCCGGCAACACGGTGGCGGGCGTCGGCTCGCTGGGGGGGCGCGCCGCCTACATCGGCAAGGTCGCCGACGACGTCCTAGGCCAGGTCTTCACCCATGACATCCGCGCCGCGGGCGTCGTCTTCGACACTCCGCCGCTGACCGGAGGCGTCGACAAGGACCTCGGCACCGGCCGCTGCATGATCAATGTCACCCCGAACGGCCAGCGCACCATGTGCACCTTCCTGGGTGCCGCCAACCAGCTGACCGTCGACGACATCGACCCGGCCCTGATCGAGGCCTCGGCCATCGTCTATCTGGAGGGCTATCTGTTCGACCCGGCCCCAGCCCGCGCCGCCTTCGAGGCCGCCGCCGCCGCCGCCCACGCGGCCGGGCGCAAGGTCGCCATCACCCTGTCCGACACCTTCGTCGTGGCCCGCTGGCGCGCCGAGCTGCTCGACTTCATCGAACGCTCCGCCGACATCGTGCTGGCCAACGAGGCCGAGCTGGCAGCCCTGTTCGAGCACGAGGACTTCGACCACGCCGCCGCCCGGCTGGCCGAGCGGGTCGAGGTGGCCGGGATCACCCGCGGGGCCCACGGCTCGGTCGTGGTTCGCGGAACCGAGCGCGCCGTGGTCGCCGCCGATCCGGTGGACAAGGTGGTCGACACCACTGGCGCCGGCGACCAGTACGCCGCCGGCCTGCTGCTGGGCCTGGCCCGCGGCCTGTCGCTGGAGGAGGCCGGCCGGCTCGGCTCCCTGGCCGCCGCCGAAGTCATCGCCCACTGGGGCCCGCGCCCCATGACCTCGCTCAAGGCCCTGGCCGAAGCGCGGGGTCTGAAGCTGCGCTGAGACGGGTCCCGGTCGCGCTCGCTCAATCAGTTTGTCGTCACCCCCGAGCTTGTCCCGGGGGCCCATCGTTCCGCCTGACGCGATTGCCGGCGGTTACAGGCGGGACGTGAAAGGCCCGCGCGACCGCGTCTGAACCTACCCTCGACCCTCGGGTCAAGCCCGAGGGTGACGGAACTACAGGGCCGCGGCCTAACGCTTCTTCAGCGTGACATAGAGCGCGCCTTCGCCGCCGTGGCGACGGTGGGCGCTGGAGAAGCCCGAAACCACGCCGCGCAGGCGGGGGCCCTGCAGCCATTCGGCGGCCGAGGCGCGAATCACGCCCCCGCCGCGCCGGCCCTGGCCGGTGATCACCAGCACCGCCGTCAGGCCGCGCGCCTGGGCCCGGGTCAGAAAGCCGACCAGCTCATCCTCGGCCTGGAAGCGGCCGAAGCCGTGCAGGTCGAAGCGCCCCTCGATCGGATCGCGTTCGCGCGCCAGCCGGCGCTGCCGGCGCGGCTCAAGGACATCCGGAGCGACGCGCGACAGCAGGGGGACCGGGGGCGGCCGCAACTCGGGCGGCGCGGAAGGCTTCGGCGCGGCGGCCGGGACCGGCTTGCCGGTGCCCTTGCGCTCCGGCGGAGCGGCCGCAGGCTCTTCCACGGCCGGAACGGTACGCCCCGGAGATGGTGCCAGGGTGCGGGCCACCCGGGCCCAAAGACGACGGTCCTCGGCGGTCAGGCCCGGGCCGCGGGGCGGCCGGCTCATCCGGCGTCCCGGATCTCGTCGTCGCCCTCGTCATCGAGCGCCATCGGCCCGGGCGTATGGGACAACAGGTCGCCCGGCTGGCAGTTCAGCTCGCGGCACAGGGCGTCCAGGGTGGTGAAGCGGATGGCCCGGGCCCGGCCGTTCTTGAGGATCGACAGGTTGGCGGCGGTCACGCCGACGCGGTCGGCGAGCTCCGACAGCGACATGCGTCGCACCACCAGCAGCCGGTCGAGGTTCACACGGATGGCCATGGGCGGGTCAGATGGTCAGCTCAGCTTCGCGGCGCAGGCGCGCGCCCTCGCGGAAAACCTCCGCTAGCACAAACACCACCAGCACGGAAAAGGCGGGTGTCAGCAGCTCGCCGAGGCCCTGCGGCTCCATGGCCCCGGGCGACAGGCGCGCGGCCCAGGTCTGCCACAGCCAGACGCCGCCGGTGACGATGGCCAGGATCAGCCCGATCTGGCGCATGCGGCCGACGTTCTCCGGATGGAAAGGGTCGCCGAGGGTCAGGGTTCGGAAAATGGCGCGCAGCCGGCCGACGATCAGGGCGAAGGCGCCGAAATAGGCGCAGAAGGAGCCGACCGCGAACAGCAGCAGAGGGCGCTCAAGGGGAATCTGGTTACCCGCTCCGGGTTCACCCACTTCAGCCACCAGGTTGTCGAGGGGAATCAGGATGGCGGCCACAAAGGCCAGCAGCAGGACGCCGAGGATGATCCACAGCAGCCCATAGGCGACATCGAGACCGATCTTCAGCAGGCTGGACACCGACCCGGGGCCCAGCGTGCGCAGGGCCGGGGCGTCGAGCGAGCGAACGGTCAGCCGGAACGGAAAGCGCGGCAGGCGCAAGGGGGCGGCCTTCAGGCCGGGAAGATCGGCGGGGTCGCCGCGGCGGGTCCGGCCGGCCCGCGCGCGGCGACTGTTTTCGCGATCTTCATGCGACACGTCAAAGGCGGCGGATCACAGCGCCTGGATCAGGGTCGCGACGAGCGCGGCCGGGATGGCGGCGAGCAGGAAGGCGTTGAGGATGCCGTGGCCGACGCGCTCGATCAGGTAGGTGGTGCTCAGGGCTTGCATAAGTCTTTCTCCATTGGTTGGGCAATGTTCGCCCGATTCTGGTTGTCTGCGGGGTCATCCTTGCCGTTTCTGGCTCTGATGTGGATGGGTGCAGCGACCGTCTCCATGAACCCAGCAATAGCCTTCGCTATCTTGCAATGCACGTTACATATCGTTTAACGAGATGAATCTTTTGCAATGCGGCGCGCGGCGGGGCGTCGCAGACGGGGTGCCGCGAAGGCGGTTTCCCCGCCGCCCTGCGCCCTCTAGGGTCCTCGCCATGCCCCTGATCCTCCCCGCCGGAACCCGCCTCGTCGCCGCCACCCATAACGCCGGCAAGGCGCGCGAGATCGCCGCCCTGCTCGATGGCCGCTTCGAGGTGCTGAGCACCGCCGAGGCCGGCGTGCCCGAGCCGGACGAGACCGAGAGCACCTTCACCGGCAACGCCCTGCTCAAGGCGCGCCACGCGGCGCAGCGCTCGGGCCTGCCGGCCCTGGCCGACGACAGCGGCCTGTCGGTGACGGCGCTGGACGGCGCGCCCGGCATTTTCTCGGCCCGCTGGGCCGGGCCCGACCGCGACTTCGCCCTGGCCATGCGCAAGGTCGAGACTCGTCTGGAGGAGATCGGGGCGACCGACTTCTCCGCCTGGTTCACCTCGGCCCTCGCCGTGGCCTGGCCCGACGGCCCGGCGGTGGTGGTGCAGGGCGAGGTGCACGGCCATGTCAGCTTCCCGCCGCGCGGCGACCGCGGCTTCGGCTACGACCCGATCTTCGTCCCGACCGGCCACAGCCAGACCTTCGGCGAGATGGACCCGGCGGCCAAGGATTCCATGAGCCACCGCGCCCGGGCCTTCGAACAGCTCAAGGGTGCCCTGTTTGACTGAGGTCAGCCCCGCGGGCAGCGACCGCCCCGCCGGCGTGGCCGTCTATGTCCACTGGCCCTACTGCCGGCGCATCTGCCCCTATTGCGACTTCAACGTCGTGCGCGACCGGGCCCAGGCCGATCAAGCCGATCTGGTCGAGGCCCTCCTCGACGACCTGCACGCCCAGGCCGACCGGCTGGGCCCGCGCCCCCTGGCCTCGATCTTTTTCGGGGGCGGCACCCCCTCGCGCATGCCGCCCGCCGCCGTGGAACGCATCGTCGCCGCCGCCCGTGCCCGCTTCCCGACCGCGGTGCCGGTCGAGGTGGCGCTGGAGGCCAATCCCGACGAGGCCTCGCGCCGGCAGCTGGCGGCCCTGGCCGAAGCCGGGATCGAGCGCCTGTCGCTGGGTCTGCAGTCGCTGGAGGATGACGCCCTCGCCTTCCTCGGCCGCGATCATGACGCCGCCGCCGGCCGCCGGGCCCTGGCCGACGCCCTGACCCTGTTCCCGCGCGTCTCGCTGGACCTGATCTACGCCCGCCCCGGCCAGACCCCGGAGGCCTGGCGCGACGAGCTGGACCGGGCGCTGGAGCTCGGAGCTGGCCATGTCTCGCCCTACCAGCTGACCATCGAACCGGGCACCGCCTTCGGCCGGGCCCTTGCCCGCGGCCGCCTGATGTCCCCCGACAGTGACCTCGCCGCCGACCTCTACGAGATCACCCGGGCGCGGCTCGAGGCTGCCGGCTTCGAGGCCTATGAGGTCTCCAACCACGCCCGCACGCCGGCCGACCGTTCGCGGCACAATCTGCACGTCTGGCGCGGCGGCGACTATCTGGGCCTCGGCCCCGGGGCGCACGGGCGGCTGACGCTCGACGGCGTGCGCCACGCCACGGTCGCCCACCGCCGGGTGGCCGACTACATCGCCGGCGTAGGCGCCGGGATGCCCTGGGCCGAGCTCACTCCCCTGTCGCCGCGCGAGGCCCTCGAGGAGCGCGCCCTGCTGGGCCTGCGGGCGACGGAGGGCCTGCCGGTCGCCGTTCTGGCCGGTCTGGAGCTGGCCGCCGACACCGACCCGCTGGCCGGGCTCATCGCCGACGGTTTCCTGACCCTGGAGACCGGCCACCTCGCCGCCACCGTCCGCGGCCGCCCGCTCCTCGACGCCCTGCTTGGCCGCCTGCTGACGTGAGCCTTCCTCTCCTCCCCCGCCTGCGGGGGAGGGGGACCCTCCTGAGCCGCAGGCGAAGGAGGGTGGAGGGGGCGGGACGAGGTGCAGCGAACAGCCCAACTGCCCCCCCCCGTCACCCTCGGGCGCGACCCGAGGGTCGGGCGTGGCGGCAGGCCCACAGCGTGACGTTCGGGCACCCCGGCGAACCAGCATCCGCCGTCTTGCGACGGAACCCCCGATCCTCGGGTCAAGCCCGAGGATGACGGCCAGGGGCGTGAACGCCTGACAGCGCCCTTCAGGTCCGTCACAGGATCGGGTTAGGGTCGCGTATGGACACCCTCGAAGACCGCTGGGCCCGGCTTGAGCCTCACGCCGCCGTTTTCGGGCCGGACGACGACCGGCCGCGCCCCACCGCCCTGCTGTTCCACGGCTGCGGCGGCCTGCGCCCACACCTGCCGCGCTACGCCGAGGCGGCCCGCGACGCGGGCTGGCGGGCCGTGATCGTCGATTCCTACGCCCCGCGCGGCTGGCGACGCGAGCTGGCCATGGCCATGGTCTGCACGGGCCTGACCTTCCACGGCGACCGGCGGGCGGGCGACATCCTCGCCGCCATCGCCGGGGTCTCGGCCCGGCCGGACGTGGACGCCGACGCCCTCCTGCTGGCCGGCTGGAGCCACGGCGGCTGGGGCATCATGGAGGCCATGAGCGCCGATCGCCGCCCGGGCACGCTGGGCCTGGCCAATCCCGGCGATGTGGCGCTGGACGGCGTGCGCGGAGCCTTCCTCGCCTATCCCTACGTCGGCTTCGCCGCCTTCAACCGGCGTCGGCCATGGCGGCATTGTCCGCGCACCCTCGCCATCGTCGCCCGCCGCGACCACCTCACGACCGTGCGCAACGCCGAGGGCATCCTCGACATGGTGCGCAGCTGCGGCGCGGAGGTGGAGACCTGGATCGCCGAGGGCACCCACGCCTTCGACGAGCCGATGAACGCCCCGCCCATGCGCTACGACGAGGTCCTGGCGGCTGAGGCCCTGACGCGCTTCAGCCGGCTTCTGGAGGACCTGGCACCCCGGCCGGCAGCGGCCCCGAGACGGCGACGCCGCGCGGCCGGCTGAGCCGGCGATCAGGCCGCCGCGGGAGCCTTCTTCCGGCGCGGCGAAACCATCAGCTTCTTGGTCTCGGCGATGGCCTTGGCGGGGTTCAACCCCTTGGGACACACCTGGGCGCAGTTCATGATGGTGTGGCAGCGATAGAGCTTGAACGGGTCCTCAAGGTCGTCGAGGCGCTTGTCCGTGGCGTCATCGCGGCTGTCGGCGATCCAGCGATAGGCCTGCAGCAGCGCCGCCGGGCCGAGGTACTCGGTCTGGTTCCACCAGTAGCTGGGGCAGGAGGTCGAGCAGCAGGCGCACAAGATGCACTCGTAGAGGCCGTCCAGCTTCTCGCGGTCCTGCGGCGTCTGCAGCCGTTCCTTCTCCGGATCCGCATCGTCGGACTGCAGCCAGGGCTGGATCGAGTCGTACTGGGCGTAGAACAATGAAAGGTCGGTCACCAGGTCCTTGACCACCGGCTGGTGCGGCAGGGGCGCGACCGAGATGGCCGAGCCGGAGCACTCCTCCCAGCCCTTGGTGCAGGCCAGGGTGTTTCGTCCGTCGATGTTCATCGAACACGAGCCGCAAATGCCCTCGCGGCACGAGCGCCGGAAGGTCAGGCTGGGATCGATGGTGTTCTTGATGTGGATCAGGGCGTCCAGCAGCATCGGTCCGTGGTCGTCAGCCGACACCCTGTAGACGTCCCAGCGCGGGGCCGCGTCGACCTCGGGGTCATAACGATAGACCTTGTAGGTCTTGACGTTCTTCGCCCCCTTGGGGGCCTTGTGGACCTTGCCCATCACAGGCCTGGAACCGCGCGGCAGGGTGAGCTGAACCATCTTGCGTCGTCCTCAGTACACGCGCGCCTTGGGGGCGATGTACTCGATCTCGTCGGTCAGGGTGTAGGTGTGCACCGGCCGGTCGTCGATGCGGGTCTCGCCGGTGGCCTCGTCGAACCAGGTCAGGGTATGCTTCATCCAGTTGGCGTCGTCGCGGTCCGGATAGTCCTCGCGGGCGTGGGCCCCGCGGCTTTCCTTGCGGTTCAGGGCACCCTCGACCGTGACCAGCGCCTGCCCGATCATGTTGTCATACTCAAGCGTCTCGACCAGGTCGGTATTCCAGATCAGGCCGCGGTCGGTCGTCTTGATGTCGGCACCGCCGGTGTGGATCTCCCTGAGGCGGCGCACGCCGCTGGTCAGGGTCTCCCCGGTGCGAAATACTGCCGCGTCCTCCTGCATGGCCCGCTGCATCCTCAGCCGCAGCTCGGCGGTCGGGGTCGCGCCCGAGGCGTTGCGGAAGCTGTCGAGGCGCGCCAGGTGGGCCTCGGTGGCCGCCGCCGTGGCGTCCGGCACGGCCGAGGCCTTGTTGACGATCTCGCCGGCGCGCAGGCCGGCGGCGCGGCCGAACACCACCAGGTCGATCAGCGAGTTGGAGCCGAGGCGGTTGGCACCGTGCACCGAAACGCAGGCCGCCTCGCCCACCGCCATCAGGCCCGGCACCACCGAGTCGGCGTCGCCGTTGCGCTTGGTCAGCACCTCGCCGTGATAGTTCGTGGGGATGCCGCCCATGTTGTAGTGCACCGTCGGCAGCACCGGGATCGGTGCCTTGGTGACATCGACGCCGGCGAAGATCCTGGCCGATTCCGAGATACCCGGCAGGCGCTCGTGCAGCACCTTCGGGTCGAGATGGTCGAGGTGCAGGAAGATATGGTCCCTGTTCGGACCGACGCCGCGGCCCTCGCGGATCTCGATGGTCATCGAGCGGCTGACCACGTCGCGGCTGGCCAGATCCTTGGCCGAGGGGGCGTAGCGTTCCATGAAGCGCTCGCCCTCGGAATTGGTCAGATAGCCGCCCTCGCCCCGCGCGCCCTCGGTGATCAGGCAGCCGGCACCATAGATGCCGGTCGGATGGAACTGCACGAACTCCATGTCCTGAAGCGGCAGGCCGGCGCGCAGCACCATGGCGTTGCCGTCGCCGGTGCAGGTGTGGGCGCTGGTGGCGGAGAAGTAAGCGCGGCCGTAGCCGCCGGTGGCCAGGATCACCAGCTTGGCGCGGAAGCGGTGCAGGGTGCCGTCATCCAGCTTCCAGGCTGTGACGCCGGTGCAGGCACCGTCCTGCATGATCAGATCGAGGGCGAAGAACTCGATGAAGAACTCTACCTCGCGGCGCACCGACTGGCCGTACAGGGTGTGCAGGATGGCGTGGCCGGTGCGGTCGGCGGCGGCGCAGGTACGCTGCACCGGACCCTCGCCGTAGTTTCTCGTCATGCCGCCGAAGGCGCGCTGGTAGATCTTGCCGTCCTCGGTGCGGCTGAACGGCACGCCCCAGTGCTCCAGCTCGTAGACGGCCTTGGGGGCCTCGCGCACCAGATACTCGATGGCGTCCTGGTCGCCGAGCCAGTCCGACCCCTTCACGGTATCGTACATGTGCCACTGCCAGCGGTCCTCGCCCATGTTGCCGAGCGAGGCCGAGATGCCGCCCTGGGCCGCCACCGTATGGCTGCGGGTCGGGAACACCTTGGTGACGCAGGCGACCTTCAGCCCCTGCTGGGCGGCACCGAGCGCGGCGCGCAGGCCCGAACCGCCCGCGCCCACCACGACGACGTCATAGGCGTGATCGACGAATTCATAGGTCGCCATGCGAGATCAGGCTCCGAAACCGGCCGGCAGCGGCGCGGATCCCAGCGCCAGCCGCACGATGAAGAAGACACTCGCCGCCGACAGGACAAGGCACAGCAGCCCCGAAAGGCCCAGCAGCAGCCCCCTGGTGGCTGGCCGATGGATGTAGTCCTCGACGATCACCTTGAAGCCCATGTTCATGTGCCAGAAGCTGACCAGCAGCGTCAGGACCAGCAAGGTCGAATTGACCGGCTGCGCCAGCCACGCCAGCGCGCCCGCATAACCGCCGCCGGCCAGCTCGAACCCGGCCCACGCGCCCCACAGGCCCAGGGGCGCGAGCGCCAGCGCCGACAGCCGCTCGGCGGTCCATTCCCCGGCACCGTGGCGCTCGGACACCTTCACGCGGTTGCGGAACGTCTTCTGGTGACCGCTCACAGCGCGACCCTCCCGGTCAGGAACAGCGCCGCCCAGAAGAGGACAGTGGCGAGGACGCCGAAGCCGATCGACAGCCAGGACAGGGCGCTCGCCGCCGAGGGCGTCAGGCCCGCGCCGGCGTCCCAGATCAGGTGCCGGACCCCGCCGGCCAGGTGGCAGAACAGCGAGAAGCTCAGTCCGATCCACACCGCCAGCCCGAACGGCGAGGCCGCGATGGCGGCGAAGGCCGCATAGGTTTCCGGGCCGAAGGCCAGGGCCAGCAGCCAGGCCGCGACCACCAGGGCCCCCGCGTACAGGGCACCCCCGGTCATCCGGTTCAGGATCGAGGCCAGCATGGTCACATGCCAGCGCCACACCTGCAGATGCGGCGAGAGCGGCCGGACGCGACCGTTCGGCTGGACCAGGAAGCGACCGGTCTGGTCCTCCGCCGCCTCGCCGGGCGAAAAGGGCTTGTTCATGCGAGCCGTTCTCAAAAAAGAGAAAGAATTTCAAGGGCCGGTGCGGCGCACACAGGCTTTAGTGATCGTGCCCTCAAAGTGTCAACGAACAGCGACCGTGGGTCACAGGCGTGCGCGACCTCCGGAGGCGCTGGCCAGAGGGGCCCCCACTTTGGCATTCTGCCGCCATGTCGCCCGTCCTGACCCTCGCCGTCGCGCTGATGCTGCTGCAGGACCCCGCGCCTGCGGCACCACCGACAGCCGCGCCGGTCGACCCGTCGCTGGACGCTGCCGAGGCCGAGGCCGAGGCTCCGACGCCGGCCGCGCCTACGGCCGACCTGTACCAGCCGCCCCGCATCCGCCCGTTCGAGCCACCGGCCGAGTTCGCCCCGCCGCCGGACCTCGTTTTCCCGGCCACCGGCGCGGCGGCGGCCCGTCCGCTCGATCGGGTGGTCACGGTCGACGCCTATGCCGGAGAGTATGAGGCCTCCGAGACCGCCATCGAGCTGGCCTACGAACAGGGCGTGGCGGCGGCCGAGCGCCGGGTCGAATCGGGCATGGGGCCGCTGGACGGCCTCTGGCGCGTGGTCGACCGTGACGGGCACGTGCAGCTGCTTCTGGCGATCGTCGATCCCGGCGGCGAGGCTCCGGTGCAGGGGGGCTGGCTGGTTCCCGGCGCGGCCCCGGCCGCCGACGACGGCGTGCTGACCGGCGAGGTCCAGCGCCCGGACACGGCGCGCCTTGTGACGGGGGCCGGGACGCTGCGGCTAACCCTGCGCGGCGGCGTGTGGCGCGGCGTACTGGCCGTCGACGGCCGCGACATCCCGGTCAGCCTGCAGCGCTGAGCGGCTCCGCCGCGATCAGGGCCAGCCTTCGCGCACGTTCGGGAGGTGCCATCGCGACCGCACCGGGCCGACCCCACACCGGATCCGGCCACAGGCCGTCGTCGCGTCGGCGCCCGACCACATGCACATGCAGCTGGGCGGTGACATTGCCCAGCGCCGCGACGTTCAGCTTGTCGACCGGCGCGGACGCCATCCGCCGCACCACCGCCCCGGCCCGCACCACCTCTTCCATCAGCGTCGCCCGCGCCGCCGGCTCAAGATCCTCCAGCTCGACCAGCCCGGTGCGGCGGGGGATCAGGACCAGCCACGGAAAGCGCGCATCGTCCTGCAGCCGCACATGACACAGGGGCCACTCGGCCGCGGCGAGCGAGCCGGCGGCGAAGGCGGGATCGACGGTGAAGGTCATGCAGGGCTCTCCCGGCGGTGCAGGGGCCGCCTGCGTCCGAGCCGTCCGACACTGCCGCTGGAGGCGGACAGAGGAAAGGCCGGGAAATGCGGAAGGGCCCCGCCGAGGCGGGGCCCTTCTGCGTTCCGACTGGAGCGGGCGAGGCGATTCGAACGCCCGACCCTCACCTTGGCAAGGTGATGCTCTACCCCTGAGCTACGCCCGCGCTCTCAGTCGAGGACGGGGCGTATAGCGGACGGCCCGCCGCCCCCGCAAGGGGGTATCTGCATGAATCCCTAACCTACCGCGGCGCCATGCGGATGCCGCCGTCCAGCCGGATGCATTCGCCATTGATGTAGACGTTCTCCGCCAGATGCAGCACCAGGGCGGCATAGTCCGCCGGCGTGCCGAGGCGCTTGGGGAAGGGGATCTGGGCGGCCAGGGCGTCCTGCACCTTCTGGTCCATGCCGGCCATCATCGGCGTCCACATGATGCCCGGCAGCACCGTGTTGACCCGCACCCCGTCGTTCATCAGGTCGCGCGCCACCGGCAGGGTCAGGGCGTAGACCCCGCCCTTGGAGGCGGAATAGGCGGCCTGGCCGATCTGGCCGTCCTGGGCGGCGACCGAGGCGGTGTTGACGATCAGGCCGCGCTCGCCGTCGGCCATCGGCTCCAGCTGCACCATCCCCAGCGCCGACTGGCTGAGCACCCGGTAGGTGCCGAACAGGTTGATACGCACGGTGCGCTCGAAGCTGGCCATGTCGTGGGCCCGCATCGACCCGTCGGTCTTCGAGCGGCTGACCGTCTTCTGGCCCGTGGCGATGCCGGCGCAGTTGACCGTCAGCCGCTCCTGGCCGTGGGCGGCGCGGGCCTTGTCGAACCCGGCCGCGACGCTTGCGTCGTCGGTGACGTCGACGGCGCAGAAGACGCCGCCGGTTTCGGCGGCCACCGCCTCGCCGCGCTCGGCGTTGAGGTCGAACAGGGCCACCTTCACGCCCCGGGCCGCCAGTGCCCGCGCCGTGCCCTCGCCGAGGCCGGAGGCCCCGCCGGTGACCACCGCCGCCATCGAACTGTCGAGTTTCATGTCCTGAGCCCCTATGTTGTCTGTTGTCCTGGACCGAGGTCCGTCGTCGCGGATTTAGCCTCCATGCCGCCGAACGCCAAACCCGCCCCGGGTGCCGACGCCCCTGAAGAGGCGATCGAGCCGTCCACCGCCCTGCTGCCTGCGGTGCAGCAGCTCAACGCGCGCCGGGTGCGTGAGGGCTTCTGGCCCAAGTTCACCCGCGTCGCCGCCCGCATCCCCTTCGCCGACCAGTTGCTCGGCGCATACTACGCCACGCGCGACCCCGAGACCCCGACGGCCGCCAAGGGGTTGCTGCTGGCCGCCCTTGCCTATTTCGTGCTGCCGGCCGACCTGGTCCCGGACCTGTTCGCCGGCATTGGCTTCAGCGACGACGCGGCGGTGATCGCCGCCGTTCTGGCCACCCTCGGCGGCCATGTGCGCGAGCGCCACCGCGTCCTGGCGCGCGACACCCTGGCGCGCCTGACGCGGCGGGAGTGATCCTGCAATCCCGACCGTCACCCTCGGGACAAGCCCGGGGGTGACGACCATCCGGTATCGAGCGCGACACCTCGGCGGTTTCAGGGGGCCGAACCTGGCCAGAAGCGACCGGCCCCGGCTCAGTCGCCCAGGATCTCCACCGTCAGGTTGCCGTTGGTGTAGACGCAAATGTCGGCGGCGATGGCCATGGCGCGGCGCGCCACCGCCTCGGCGTCGAGCGCCGTGTGGTCGACCAGCGCCCGCGCCGCCGCCAGCGCGAAGTTGCCGCCGGAGCCGACCGCCGCGACCCCGTGCTCCGGCTCCAGAACATCACCGACGCCGGTAACGGAGAAGATGCTCGACCGGTCGGCCACCAGTAGCATGGCCTCCAGCCGCCGCAGGTAGCGGTCCGTGCGCCAGTCCTTGGCCAGGTCGACGCAGGCCCGGGCCAGCTGGTCGGGGTACTGCTCCAGCTTGGCTTCCAGCCGCTCGATCAGGGTGAAGGCGTCGGCGGTGGCTCCGGCGAAACCGGCGATCACCTTGCCGCCGGCCAGGCGGCGCACCTTGCGCGCCGCGCCCTTGACCACCGTGGGGCCCATGGAGACCTGGCCGTCGCCGGCGATGACGGTGCGCCCGTCCCTGCGCACCGCGAGGATGGTGGTGCCGTGCCAGTCGGGAAATCCGCTCATCATCATGCCCGCCAGATGGCGCGGGCGGGAGCGGACCGCAAGGCCGCCGGGCGGCCTTGCGGGTTAGCGCCTCAATACTGCCAAGGCGAAGGTCTTGGATGATATTTCATCTCAATCCAGGCCAGTTTACTGGCAATTTCACTCCATGAGATCCCGTCTGAGTTGTTTCACCCTGGGCCCGGGCGTCGCCGTGGGCGAAGTCGGCCGCTCGGCGCGGCCCTCGCCGATGTTCCGGGGCAGGCGGAGCGCGGCAACCGCCGCGACCCGATCACCGGCGTCATCACGCTGCATTTGGAGGCGCTTCCTGCAGGCGGCCGAGGGCGCTCGGGGCGATCTGGACCGACTGCTCGAGCGGGTGCAGCGCGACGAGCGTCACCGTGAGTTCCGCCCGCTGGCGTTCGAGCCGATCCCGGCACCCGCCTTCCCCCACCGGGCGATGGCGCACGGCGTGGGGAGCGGCGAACCGCCGCCCGCCTCCGCCTCGCCGCCCGAGCCTGCCGGCGCAGCGGCCCCACCCGAGCAGGTCGGGCCTGATCTCAGCGCATGGTCGGGATGACGAACGACGAGTCGGCGTGCTCCAGCGCGCTGTCGGGCCAGCGCGCCGTCACGGTCTTGGTCTTCGTCCAGAAACGGACGCCCTCCATGCCGTGCTGGTTGATGTCGCCGAAGGCCGAGCGCTTCCAGCCGCCGAAGGTGTGATAGGCCACCGGCACCGGGATCGGCACATTGATGCCGACCATGCCGACATTGACCCGCGCGGCGAAGTCGCGCGCGGCGCTGCCGTTCCGCGTGAAGATGGCCACCCCATTGCCGTACTGATGCTGCGACGGCAGGGCCAGCGCCGCCTCGAAGCTCTCGGCGCGAACGATCTGCAGCACCGGGCCGAAGATCTCCTCGCGATAGCTCTCCATGGTCGGCTTGACCTGGTCGAACAGCGACGGGCCGATAAAAAAGCCTTGTTCATGGCCCTGCAGGCTGAAGCCGCGGCCGTCGACGATCAGCTCGGCACCCTCCTCGACCCCCCTGGCGATCCAGCCCTCGACCCGCGCCTTATGGGCGGCGGTGACCACCGGCCCATAGTGGGCGTCGGCATCGGTCGAGACCCCGACCTTGAGCGACGGGATCTCTTCCACCAGCCGCTCGCGCAGGTCGTCGGCGGTCTTCTGGCCCACCGGCACGACCACCGGCAGCGCCATGCAACGCTCGCCGGCCGAGCCATAGGCCGCGCCGGTCAGGTCCCTGATCACCTGGTCCATGTCGGCGTCGGGCAGGACGATGCCGTGGTTCTTGGCCCCGCCCATGGCCTGGACGCGCTTCCCGTGCTCGGCACCCAGCCGGTACACATAATGGGCGATGTCGGACGAGCCGACGAAGCTGACAGCGTGCACCTGCGGATGGGTCAGAAGGGCATCGACCGCGACCTTGTCGCCGTGGACCACGTTCAGCACCCCCTCGGGGACCCCGGCCTCCAGCATCAGCTCGGCCAGCCGCACCGGTACCGACGGATCGCGCTCCGACGGCTTGAGCACGAAGGTGTTGCCGACGGCGATGGCTACCCCGAACATCCACATCGGGATCATGCCCGGGAAGTTGAACGGGGTGATACCGGCCACCACGCCCAGCGGCTGGCGCATGGAATAGACGTCGATGCCCGGCCCGGCACCCTGGGTGTATTCACCCTTCAGCGCGTGGGGGATGCCGCAGGCGAACTCGATCACCTCCAGCCCGCGCTGGAGGTCGCCCTTCGAGTCAGCGATCACCTTGCCGTGCTCGGAGGACAGCAGGTGGGCCAGCTCGTCCATGCGCGCCTCGACCACGCGCTTGAACTCGAACATCACCCGCGCCCGGCGCTGCGGATTCGTCGAGGCCCAGCCCTCGAAGGCCGCCTGGGCTGACTGCACCGCGCGATCCACCTCGTCGATCGTGGCCAGCTGTACCCGCGCCTGCACCTGGCCAGTGTTGGGGTCCATGACGTCGCCGAAGCGGCCCGAGGTCCCGGCAAGGGTCTGCCCGCCGATAAAGTGATGGATGTCGCGCATGGTCCAGGCTCCCGGGTCTTGTTGTTTGGCGCGGGGTTTAGCCGCGCGCCCGGCCGATGGCCAGCGGGACCGTGGCCGCGGGGCTGGGCGCCTCTCCCTTCCCCCTCGATGGGGGAAGGGTCGGGGATGGGGGTGGGAGCGCGATGTTGGACGGACGAGCGCATGAGGCGGGGCGCGCCTCCAGCACTTCGACTTGTCCCCGGAAGGAGTCCCACCCCCACCCAACCCTCCCCCATCGAGGGGGAGGGCTCTTGAAACTGAACAGGACAAGGCGCTTCGCGCGCCGCTGCGCCGACGCCGCTGTGCCCGCTGTGACCTCGCTGTGGCCGCTGTGATGCTCTTCCAGCCGCAGGCGTGCGCTCAGACAAACGCTTCCGTCGCCACCTCGGCGAAGACGGCGCAGGCGTGCTCGACCAGCGCATCGCTGAGGGTCGGGTGGCACAGGAAAGCGAAGCCGGTCTCGCCGAGCGCCCGCGCTGTCGGGAGCCGCTCGGCGGGCCGCCATCCCGTCCCGTCGAAGGCCCGCTCCAGATAGACCTCCGGGGCGGAGCCGTGCACGCAGGGGACGCCGCGCGCCGCGAGGGTCTCGATCAGCCGGTCGCGGGTCCAGCCCGGGGCCAGCTGCTCGGGCCGCACAAAGCCGTAGACCCGGTACCAGCCATGCGTCACTTCCTGCGGGACTGGCGGGACGCGCATCCCGGGACAGGCCGCCAGCGCCGCCCGCAGCCGTTCCGCGATCGCGCTCCGCCGTGCCGTCCAGTCAGCCATCAACTCCAGCTGGATCAGGCCGATGACGGCCTGCATCTCGATCATCCGGCCGTTGCCGCCGAAGCTGTCGTGCACCAGCCGGGGGCCAGGGGGATGAACCCGCGCGTACATGCCCTCCCAGCTCTTGCCGTGGTCCTTGGCTGACCAGACCCGCGCCCACAGGTCGGGATCGTCAGTGGTGACCATGCCGCCCTCGCCGCCGGTGGTCATGATCTTGTCCTGGCAAAAGGACCAGGCGGCGATGTCGCCGAGGGCCCCGACGCTGCGGCCGCGATAGCGCGCGCCATGGGCCTGGGCGCAGTCCTCGATCACCTTGATCCCCCGCGCCCGGGCGAGGGCGAGGATCGGGTCCATGTCGCAGGGCTGGCCCGCCAGATGGACGCAGACGATGGCCCGGGTGCGGGGCGTCAGCACCGCGGCGATGGTCTCCGCCGTCAGGTTCTGGCTGTCCGGATCAACGTCGGCGAACACCGGCCGGGCCCCGATGGTCACCGCCGAGGAGGCCGAGGCGATGAAGGTGCGCGGCGTGGTTACCACCTCGTCGCCGGGGCCGACGCCGACGGCGGTCAGCGCCAGCTCCAGCGCCACCGTGCCGTTGGCCAGTGCGATGGCATGCCGCGTCCCGACCCAGTCGGCGAAACGGCGCTCGAACTCGCGGGTGCGATCCCCGGTCCAGTAGTTGACCCTGTTGGAGGCCAGAACCCCGGCCACGGCGGCCACCTCGGCCTCGGTGTAGCTGGGCCAGGGGCCGATCAGGGGCGGGCCGGGGGCGAGGGAAGCGGGCTGTTCGGTCACGGACGCGCCTGTCGGCTCCGCAGCGGTCGGGAGACGAGCCTAGCCGAGTCGCCGGGTCGCCGCCACGGCCGCGGGCGACCAGCGCTGCATCGTCCTGCAGCGAGGCCTCAGCGCTCATCCCGCGCCTCCAGCCGGGCGACGATCCGCTCCGCCGCCGCCTCGGGGCTTTCGCGCGTCGTGTCGATGACGATCTCCGCCGCCTCGGGCGGCTCGTAGGGGCTGTCGATGCCGGTGAAGTTCTTCAGCTGGCCATCGCGCGCCTTGCGGTACAGGCCCTTGACGTCGCGCTGCTCGGCCACCGCCAGCGGCGTGTCGACGTGCACCTCGACGAACTCGCCCGGTCCCATCAGGTCGCGCGCCAGCCGGCGCTCGGCGCGGAACGGCGAGATGAAGCTGACCATGACGATCAGTCCGGCGTCGACCATCAGCCGCGCCACCTCGGCCACCCGCCGGATGTTCTCGACCCGGTCCTCGTCGGTGAAGCCGAGGTCGCGGTTCAGCCCGTGCCGGACATTGTCGCCGTCCAGCAGATAGGTGTGGCGACCCAGGGCGTGCAGCCGCTTCTCGACCAGGTCGGCGATGGTCGACTTGCCCGCGCCGGACAGGCCGGTGAACCACACTACCACCCCGGTCTGGCGCTTCAGGGCGGCGCGCGCCGCCTTGTCGACCGACAGGGCCTGCCAGTGGAGATTGTGCGCCCGGCGCAGGGCGAAGCGGATCATGCCAGCCCCGACCGTACGGTTGGAGATGCGGTCGATCAGGATGAAGCCGCCCAGATCGCGGTTCTCCGGATAGGGCGCAAAGGCCACAGGCGCGTCCAGCGACAGCTTGACCACCGCGATCGCGTTCAGCTCCAGCCGGGTGGCCGGCTGCGGCTCCAGGGTGTTGACGTTGACCCGGTGCTTCAGGTCGGTGACCTGCACCCCCGCCTGCCGCGTCCCCAGCCTGATCAGATAGGGTCGGCCGGGCAGCAGCGGCTCTTCGTCCATCCACACCAGGGTGGCCTCGAACTGGTCGGCCACCTCCAGCGGGGCGTCGGCCGCCGCCAGCACGGCACCGCGCGACACCTCGATCTCGTCGGTCAGGGTCAGGGTCACCGACTGGCCGGCCACTGCGCGGTCGAGGTCTCCGTCGGCGGTGACGAGGCGCGCCACCCGGCTGACCGCGCCGCCCGGCAGCACCTTCACCGCATCGCCCGGGGCGACGCTGCCGGCGGCGATCAGGCCGGCGAAGCCGCGGAAGTCCGGTCCCGGCCGGTTGACCCACTGCACCGGCAGCCGGAACGGCCCGGCGGCCAGGTCGTCGCCGACCGGCAGGCGCTCCAGCAGGGTCATCAGCGGCGGGCCGTCGTACCAGGGCGTCAGCGCCCCGGCGGAGAGCACATTGTCCCCGCGCAGCGCCGACAGGGGCACGGCGTGCACCTCCGTCCGACCCAGCTTTGCGGCGAAGGCCGTGAACTCGGCGACGATGGCGTCGAACACCGCCTGCGCCCCGTCGACCAGGTCCATCTTGTTGACCGCCAGGATCAGGTGCCGGACGCCCAGCAGGCTGACCAGATAGGCGTGGCGACGGGTCTGGGTCAGCACCCCCTTGCGCGCGTCGACCAGCAGGATGGCCGCATCCGCGGTCGAGGCCCCCGTCACCATGTTGCGCGTGTACTGCTCGTGCCCCGGGCAGTCGGCGACGATGAACTTGCGCCGCTCGGTGGCGAAGAAGCGGTAGGCGACGTCGATGGTGATGCCCTGCTCGCGCTCGGCCGCCAGGCCATCGACCAGCAGA
Source organism: Brevundimonas sp. (assembly GCA_027531145.1). Classification (GTDB taxonomy): domain Bacteria; phylum Pseudomonadota; class Alphaproteobacteria; order Caulobacterales; family Caulobacteraceae; genus Brevundimonas. Next base: position 173,498 of record JAPZRF010000001.1, read on the forward strand.
GCGAAGTCGATGTCGCCCCCCTGGGTGCCGACCCGGGCGCTGTCAGCCTCCAGCGTCGCCAGATGGTCGTCGAAGATGGCGCGGGCGTCATACAGCAGCCGGCCGATCAGGGTCGACTTGCCGTCGTCGACGCTGCCGCAGGTCAGCACCCGCAGCAGGCCCTTGCGCCGGTGCGCCTCCAGCCAGGCCTCGACATCGGCGGCGATCGCCCCGGCGGTCTCCTCGGCGGGGGCCATCAGAAGTAGCCCTCCTGCTTCTTCTTCTCCATCGAGGCGCTCTGGTCGTGGTCGATGACCCGGCCCTGCCGCTCCGAAGTGGTGGTCAGCAGCATCTCGCGGATCACCTCGGTCAGGGTCGTCGCCGTGCTCTCCACCGCCCCGGTCAGGGGGTAGCAGCCGAGGGTGCGGAAGCGCACCGACCGCATCTGCGGGACCTCGCCGGGCTTGAGCGGGAAGCGATCGTCATCGACCATGATCAGCGTCCCGTCGCGCTCGACCACCGGCCGTGGCGCGGCCAGGTACAGGGGCACGATCGGGATGCTCTCCAGCTGGATGTATTGCCAGACGTCCAGCTCGGTCCAGTTGGAGATCGGGAACACGCGCAGGCTCTCCCCCGGCCGCTTGCGCGTATTGTAAAGCCGCCACAGCTCGGGCCGCTGGTCCTTCGGATCCCAGCGATGATCGGCGGTGCGGAAGGAGAAGATCCGCTCCTTGGCCCGGCTCTTCTCCTCGTCGCGGCGCGCCCCGCCGAAGGCCGCGTCGAAGCCGTGCAGGGTCAGGGCCTGCTTCAGCCCTTCGGTCTTCCACAAGGTCGTGTGCAGGGCCGAGCCGTGGTCGAACGGATTGATGCCTTTCGCCTCGGCCTCGGGATTGCGGTGCACCAGCAGGGGCATGCCCATCTCGTCGGCCATGCGCTGGCGCATGGCGTACATGTCCCGGAACTTCCACGTGGTGTCGATGTGCAGCAGCGGGAAGGGCGGCGGGGCCGGATAGAAGGCCTTGCGCGCCAGATGCAGCATCACGGCCGAGTCCTTGCCGATCGAGTACAGCATCACCGGGCGCTCGGTCTCGGCCACCACCTCACGCAGGATGTGGAGGCTCTCGGCCTCCAGCCGCTGCAGGTGGGTCAGGGACGCGGTCATGCCGCGTCCATGCCCGAGGCCGCGGCCCCGCTCAAGCGGGGTTCAGATCGCGGCGCCGCCGACGGTCAACCCGCGGATGCGCAGGCTGGGCTGGCCGATGCCCACCGGCACGCCCTGGCCGGCCTTGCCGCACACCCCGATGCCCGGATCGAAGGCGAAGTCGTCGCCGATCATGTCGATGCCGAGCAGGGCCGTGGCCCCGTCGCCGATCAGGGTTGCGCCCTTGACCGGGGCCGTGATGCGCCCGTCCTCGATGAGGTAGGCCTCGGTGCACTGGAACACGAACTTGCCCGAGACGATATCGACCTGGCCGCCGCCGAAGTTGACGGCGTAGAGCCCGCGCGTCGTCGCCGCGATCATGTCGTCCAGCTTCGCCGTCCCGCCTTCCATGAAGGTGTTGGTCATGCGTGGCATGGGCTGGTGGGCATGGGACTGGCGCCGCCCGTTGCCGGTGGCAGTGGTGCCCAGCTGCCGGGCGCTGAGCCGGTCGTGCATCAGCCCGACCATGACGCCGTCCTCGATCAGTACCGTGCGCGAGGTCGGGGTGCCCTCGTCATCGACGTTCAGCGATCCGCGCCGGCCCGGCACGGTGCCGTCATCGACCACGGTCACGCCCGGAGCGGCGACCCGCTGGCCCAGCTTGCCGCTGAAAGCCGAGGAGCCCTTGCGGTGGAAGTCGCCCTCGAAGCCGTGGCCGATGGCCTCGTGCAGCAGCACGCCCGGCCACCCCGGCCCGAGCACCACATCCATCTCCCCGCCGGGGCAGTCGATGGCGTCGAGATTGACCACGGCCTGGCGCAGGGCCTCGTCGACCTGGGCCTGCCAGCGCTCCGGCGTGATCCAGGTCTCGAAGCCCGAGCGGCCCCCGGCCCCCGAAGCGGCGGTCTCGCGGCGGCTGTCGCGCTCGACCGTGACCGAGACATTGAGACGCACCAGCGGGCGCACGTCGCGGGCCCGGCGGCCGTCGGCGCGCAGGATCTCGATCTCGCGCAGTTCCCCGGCCAGGCCGGCCGAGACCTGCACCACCCGCGGGTCGCGGGCCCGGGCCCAGGCGTCGATCTCCTGCAGCAGGGCGATCTTGTCGCTGAAGCCCGGCGAGGCCAGCGGATCGACCGGCGCATAGAGGCTCTGGTTAGTGGCGCACGGGGCCTCCGCGGCGACTCCGGCGTGCCCGGCCCTGGCCAGGGCGGCGCTGTCGGCGGCGCGGGTCAAGGCGGCCAGGCTGATCTCGTTGGCGTGGGCGTAGCCGGCGGTCTCGCCGGCCACCACCCGCAGACCGAAGCCCTCGCCGGAATCGTAGGCGGCCGACTTGAGCCGGCCGTCATCGAACACCAGCGCCTCGCTCTCGGTCCGTTCGAGGAACAGCTCCCCGTCGTCGGCCCCGTGCAGGGCGGTCTTGAGGATATCCAGCGCCCCGGTCTCGGGGACCTCGGCGCGGGTCAGGATGTCAGGCAGTCGGGCGGGCAGGGTCATCCCGACAATCTAGGCACCCTGCCCGCCCGCGTCACCCTCACCCGTCGACGCGGACCTCCCCCGAGCCGGCGATGTTCGAGTTCAGGCTCGCCGGCTGGCGCCGCAGCCGGATGTCGCCCGAGCCCGAGACCGCGGCCTCGACCCGGCCGGTCGGCCGCGCGTCGATCTCGCCGGAGCCGGCGATGTCTAAGGTGGCGTCGCCGGCCTCCAGCGCTTCCAGTTCGGCCTCGCCCGAACCGGCGATGTCCACGTCCAGCCGCTCGGTGCGGCCGGTGGCGCGGGCGTCGCCCGAGCCGGCGATGCGCAGGGTCAGGGCCGGCTGGTCATAGCCCTGGATGTCCAGGTCGCCCGAGCCGTTGATCTCGAAGTCCGTGACCGACGGGGCGGTGACCACCACGGTGACGCCGTCCACATCGCTCCAGCCGGTGATCCCGTTCCGACCAAATGCAATCGTAACCGAGTCGGGGCCATCCTCGTCGAGGCCGATGCGGGCACCGTCGATGCGGACCCGGTCGATCACCGCCTGCGGCCCCTCAAGCCGTACCGTGGCGGCGTCGCCCTGAACGTAGGTGACGTTGAAGCTGGCGTCGAGGATCAGGCGTTCTCCGCCGGTGAAGGCTTGGGTGCGGGTCACCTGGGCCCCCAGGTCGGTGGACGTCGCGACCTCCGTGCGGCGGCTGAAGCGGATGCCACCGGGACCTTCCGACTCCGTGAAGGTCCAGACCCCGCCGTTGCGGGCGATGTCGGCGCTGCCCAGGGCCATGGCCCCGGCGACGCTGCCGACGGCCACCACGGCCGCGCCGGCGGAGATGAGGAACAGGGTGCGGATCATGGCTCAGGCCCTCCCTTGGGCTTGCGGCTCGATGGCCGGCTTCAGCAGGCGGTAGTGCAGGCGGGCGAACCAGACGAGGCCGTTCACCAGCCAGATGGCCGTGATGGCCAGCAGGGTGCCGGCGGCGGTGGCACCGGCCATCAGGCCGAGGCCGGCCAGAAGGGCGGCGAGCGGGCCGCCGGGCGCGCCGACGAACGGTCCGATCGCGAACACGGCGCCGCCGGCGATGAAGGTGCCGACCACGGCGAAGAAGACCCCGAACATGATCCCCAGCACCGTCATCAGGATCGGCAGCAGGATCAGGATGTCGATGGCGCCCAGGCCCAGCACCGCGAACACGGCGGCGGCCGCGGCCGACGGGTTCTTCTCGGTCTCCCAGCGCTTCAGCCCGGCCTCGGCGCGCAGTTCGCGGGCGAGGCGGGCGGGATCGCCGAGGGCGGCGGCCACCTCGGCCTCGGTGCGGCCGGCGGCCACCCCGTCCTCGAAGTGGGCCTCATAGTCGGCGGCCAGGTCGTTGATCGCCGCCGCCGGCAGGCCGGCGAGCCCGGCGCGCAGGCGGTTCATGAAGTCGGAACGGGTCATCGGGCGTCTCCTTCGGGCGCATCCGGGGCGGGGGTGACGGGCGTGTCGGCGACCCCGGGGCGGCCTTCGCCGGCGAGGATGTCGTCGACGGCGCAGGCGAAGCGGGTCCAGTCGCGTGACTGGCTGTCGAGGCTGGCCTGACCGGCCGGGGTCAGCCGATAGTACTTGCGCGACGGGCCGGCGGGCGATTCGACCAGATAGGTCTCGACCAGGCCGTCGCTCTGCAGCCGCCGCATCAGCGGATAGATGGTGCCCTCGCCCATATCGATGGCCTGGGCGAGGCGGCTGGCGATCTCGTAGGCATAGCTGTCGCCGCGGGCCAGCAAGGCCAGCACGCACAGGTTCAGCACGCCCTTCTTCAGCTGGATTTCAATGACGTCAGGCACGGGGCCCTCCTTTGCGACGGTCCTCGGTAGCGCAAGGTATCTTGTACAGCAAGGTACCTGTCGAAACATGACGCCGAATTCACGAATCCCGCCGGACGGCGGTGCGTCGTCGCGTGGCACCCGCGTCGCTTGGCAAGCGGGGGGCAAGCCGATATGGACCCGGCAGGCATGGGGTCTTTGAACCCGGGCATGTCTTTTTGCGGCCGCCCCGCCGTGTGGGGCTGACAGGACTTGATGAGGGTATCGATGGGCATGGGGACGCGAGCGAAGGCGATGGTCACCTCGGCCGCCCTGGCGGGACTGACCGCCTTCGCCGCCGCGCCGGCCTGGGCGCAGGGGCTGGCCGGGCAGCCGACCCCGGGCGGGATCGGGCTGCAGACCAGCATGTCACCGCTGAAGCATGAGGCGACCTGGTTCCACAACGTGATCCTGATGCCGATCATCACCGGCATCTGCCTGCTGGTGCTGGGCCTGCTGATCTGGGTGGTGGTGCGCTACAACAAGCGCTCCAATCCGACCCCGGCCCGCTGGAGCCACAATACCGCCGTCGAGGTCGTCTGGACTGTCGTGCCGGTGCTGATCCTGGTCTTCATCTCCCTGTTCTCGTTCCGCCTGCTGTTCACCTACGACAACATGCCGGAGCCCGACCTGACCGTTAAGGCCACGGGCAACCAGTGGAACTGGGGCTACGAATATCCGGACCATGGCATCTCCGAGTACATCTCCAACATGCTGCCCGAGGATGAGGCGCAGGCCCGCAATGTGCCCTATCGCCTGGCCGCCGATGAGGCGATGGTCGTGCCGGTCGGCAAGACCGTGCAGGTGCTGGTCACCGCCTCGGACGTGATCCACTCGTTCGCGCTGCCGGCCTTCGGCATCAAGACCGACGCCATCCCGGGCCGGGTCAACGAGACCTGGTTCCGCGCCGAGCGCGTCGGCACCTACTACGGCCAGTGCTCGGAACTTTGCGGCGTCGACCACGCCTTCATGCCGATCGAGATCCGGGTGGTGACCGAGGCCGAGTTCAACGCCTGGGTGGCCGAGCGCGGCGGTACGCCGCCGGGCGCGGAAGCCCCCTCCGCCGCGGAGGCCGCCACGCCGGTCGCCGCCGAGGTTCCGGCGGCTGACGGTGCCCCGGCACCGGCCGTTACCGCCGCTCCGGCCCCTGCCGCTGCTCCTGCGACGGCCCCCGCCGCCGCCGCCGCCCGCTAAGTTCCCTTCGCGAGAGCCGAAAGACACCCATGGCCACCGCATCCGCCACAGCCGACCACGCCGGACACGATCACAAGCCCGGCTTCTTCACCCGCTGGTTCCTGTCGACCAACCACAAGGACATCGGCACCCTGTACCTGATCTTCGCCATCATGGCCGGGATCGTGGGCGGGGCCCTGTCCGGCCTGATCCGCTGGGAACTGGCCGAGCCGGGCATCCAGATCTTCCGCGAGGGCTCGGTCATCCAGCACCTCGGCCTCGTCGAGGCCTCCAAGCACGGCTACAACGTCACCGTCACGGCCCACGCCCTGATCATGATCTTCTTCATGGTCATGCCGGCCATGATCGGCGGCTTCGGCAACTGGTTCGTGCCGATCATGATCGGCGCGCCGGACATGGCCTTCCCTCGCATGAACAACGTCTCGTTCTGGCTGCTGGTGGCTGCCTGGGTACTGCTGCTGCTGTCGATGTTCGTGGACGGCGGGCCCGGTCAAGGCTTCGGCGGCGGCTGGACCATCTATCCGCCGCTCTCGACCTCGGGCCACACCGGCCCGGCCATGGACCTCGCCATCCTGTCACTGCACGTGGCGGGCGCGAGCTCGATCCTCGGGGCGATCAACTTCATCACCACCATCTTCAACATGCGCGCCCCGGGCATGACCCTGCACCGGATGCCGCTGTTCGCCTGGTCCGTGCTGGTCACCGCCTTCCTGCTTCTGCTGTCGCTGCCCGTGCTGGCCGGTGCCATCACCATGCTTCTGACCGACCGCAACTTCGGCACGTCGTTCTTCGACCCGGCCGGCGGCGGCGACCCGGTCATGTTCCAGCACCTGTTCTGGTTCTTTGGCCACCCCGAGGTGTATATCCTGATCCTGCCGGGCTTCGGCATCATCAGCCACATCGTCTCGACCTTCTCGCGGAAGCCCGTGTTCGGCTATCTGGCGATGGCCTACGCCATGGTCGCCATTGGCTTCATCGGCTTCATCGTCTGGGCCCACCACATGTACACCGTGGGCATGCCCATCAACCTGCGGGCCTATTTCATCGCCGCGACCATGGTCATCGCGGTGCCGACAGGAGTGAAGATCTTCAGCTGGATCGCCACCATGTGGGGCGGCTCCATCGACTTCAAGACGCCTATGCTCTGGGCCATCGGCTTCATCTTCCTGTTCACCGTCGGCGGCGTGACCGGCGTGGTCCTGGCCAACGCCGGCATCGACTACAGCCTGCACGACACCTATTACGTCGTGGCCCACTTCCACTACGTTCTGTCGCTGGGTGCCGTATTCGCCATCTTCGCCGGTTTCTACTACTGGTTCGAAAAGATGTTCGGCGTGAAGTACAACGAGATGCTCGGCGCCGCGCACTTCTGGGTCATGTTCATCGGCGTGAACATCATCTTCTTCCCCCAGCACTTCCTCGGCCTGCAGGGCATGCCGCGCCGGTACATCGACTATCCGGAAGCCTACACCCTGTGGAACCAGGTCTCGACCTGGGGCTACGCCATCACCGTGGTGGGCGTGGTGATCTTCGTGGCTATGCTGATCGAGGCGGCTGTTCGCCGTCGCACCGGCGTCTCCAACCCTTGGGGTGAAGGGGCCACCACCCTCGAGTGGACCCTCAGCTCTCCGCCGCCGCACCACCAGTTCAACGAACTGCCGGTGGTCAAGGGCGACCACCACTGAACCGCCGCGGCCCGGCCTGACCGGACCGTGTGACGGACACGAAACTGCGACCGGGGGCCGCCCTTCTTCGGAAGGGCGGCCCCTTTTTCATCCAGCTGTGATATCGGCTGCCGCCATGCCCGACGCCGCCCTGCCAGACGCCTCAGAATCCGCCACCCGGCCGGCCGGCCCCGGGCTGGCCCAGCCCGAGGACTTCCTGCAGCTGCTCAAGCCACGGGTCATGTCGCTGGTCGTCTTCACCGCGGCCACGGGCCTGATCGCTGCCGGCGGCGACATCCACCCGCTCAACGCGGCCCTCGCGGTGCTTTGCATCGCCGTGGGTGCCGGGGCCGCCGGCGCGCTCAACATGGCGCTGGAGGGCCGCACCGACGCCCTGATGCGGCGCACCCGCGGCCGCCCTGTGGCCGCAGGCCGGGTCCGCTCCGGCGACGCCCTGGCGTTCGGCGTACTGCTGTCGTTGTTCTCGGTCATGCTGTTGGGCATGGCGACCAACTGGGTTGCCGGCGGCCTGCTGGCCCTGACCATCGCCTATTACGCCGGCCTCTACACCATGGTGCTGAAGCGCCGCACGCCCCAGAACATCGTCATCGGCGGTGCCGCCGGGGCCTTCCCGCCGGTGATCGGCTGGGCCGCCGCCACCGGCGAGGCACCCTGGCAGGCCTGGCTGCTGTTCCTGATCATCTTTCTGTGGACCCCGCCGCACAGCTGGGCCCTCGCCCTCTACTCGGCCGGCGACTACGCTCGCGCCGGCATTCCGATGATGCCGGTGGCCCGCGGTGCCGCCCACACCCGCCTGCAGATCTGGCTGTACAGCCTGGTGTTCGTGCCGGTCGCCATCCTGCCGGGCCTGATCGGCCCCGGCGGCCTGGCCTATCTGGCCGTGGCCGTGGCCGGCGGCACCGTCTTCCTGCTGCTGGCCCTCAGGCTGTGGCGCTCGCGCGCCGGCGACAGTCCGGACAAGGCCGAGGCCGTGGGACGCGAGGCCGCATTGTATGATGTGCGCGCCGAGGCCAAACCGGCGCGTGACCTGTTCGCCTATTCCATCCTCTATCTGATGATCCTGTTCGCCACGCTGCTGGCGGAGACCCTGCCGGCCTCGCCGATCGTTTGCCCCACATGCGCCTGACCCCTGACCAGCTCGCCGCCCGCAAGCGTCGCAACGTCGCCATCGCCCTCGGGCTGGTGGCCTTCATGGTGCTGATGTTCGTCACCACGGTCCTGCGTCTGCAGTCCAACATCGGAGGCTGAGGGCCATGGCCAGCAAGAACATCATCGCCATCGCCTGCGCCGGTCTGGTCATGCTGATGACCGGGGCCGCCTTCGCCGCCGTGCCGCTTTATCAGCTGTTCTGCCAGATCACCGGCTTCGACGGCACGACCATGCGGGCTGACAGGCCCTCGGACGTGATCCTCGACGAGGAGGTGCTGGTCCGCTTCGATACCAATGTCCGCGGCGGCCTGCCGATGGCCTTCCGCGCCGAGCAGACCCTGCAGCGGGTGCGAATCGGCGAGACCGGCATCGCCTATTTCGACGTGACCAACACCTCGGACCAGCCGATCGGGGCCACCGCCGCCTACAATGTCGTGCCCGAGAAGGCCGGCCCCTATTTCCAGAAGCTGCAGTGCTTCTGCTTCGAGGGCCAGGTCATCGCCCCGGGCGAGACGCGCGCCTTCCCGGTGCAGTACTTCGTCGCCCCGGAAATGGCCACGGACCGGGAAGGCCAGGGCATCCGCGAGATCACCCTGAGTTACACCTTCTACCCGACCCAGGGCTTCAACCCGGCCGACCCTGCCGCCTCGGTCACCGCCACGGCGGCCGCCCGGCCCGCGGTCGCGCCCACGCTCCGGACCTCTGGCGCGGGCTGACACCCGGCGCTATAGGCCGTTCCATCAGGTTCCAGACGTCGAGAGACCCCGCACGATGGCCCACGCCGCACCGAAGCACGATTACCACCTCGTCGACCCCTCGCCCTGGCCGCTCGTCGCCTCGATCGCGGTCACGGTGATGATGGTCGGGGCCGTGGTGTGGATGAAGGGCCTGTTCGGCCTGTCGGGCCCCGGCGTGTTCGCTGCCGGCCTGGCCGGGGTGCTCTATTCGATGTTCGGCTGGTGGGCCGACGTGGTGAAGGAAGGCCGCCGCGGCGATCACACCCCGGTCGTGTCGATCGGCCTGCGCTATGGAATGGTGCTGTTCATCGCCTCCGAGGTGATGTTCTTCGCCGCCTTCTTCTGGATCTTCTTCGAGATGGCCCTGTTCGCCGAGGCTCGGGCCCTGATCCCCGAAGTCGGCAACTGGGCGGACACGGCCAGATCCTGGTCGACCTGGCCGCCGCAGGGCGTCGAGACGCTGAATGCATGGCAGTTGCCGCTGCTTAACACCATCATCCTGCTGCTGTCGGGCACCACCGTGACCTGGGCTCACCACGCGCTACAGATCGGGGATCGCAAGGGTGCCCTCTGGGGGCTGATCCTGACCGTCGGCCTCGGCATCTTCTTCACCGCCGTGCAGGCCTATGAGTACTCCCACATCCTGCACGAGAACCTGTTCTTCAGCGACGAAGCGGCGAACTCGGGTCTCTACGGCTCTATCTTCTTCCTCGCCACCGGCTTCCACGGCTTCCACGTGCTCGTCGGCACCCTGTTCCTGACGGTCTGCCTGTTCCGCCTGCTGGCCGGCCACTTCAGCCCCGAGAAGCACTTCGGCTTCGAGGCCGCCGCCTGGTACTGGCACTTCGTGGATGTGGTCTGGCTGTTCCTGTTCGCCTTCGTCTACGTCGTCTTCGGGTGATCCCGGACACCAGCGACAGCATCCCGGCGGCGGGGGGCGAGAGATCGCCTCCCGCCGTCGCCGTTTCCGCCACCCCCCCCGGTGCCCCGCCTCGAGCCATGAAACGCTTTCCCTGGATCCTGACGGCCCTTGCCGTGCCCGCCCTCGCCCTGCTGCTGACGCTCGGGACCTGGCAGCTGCAGCGCCTGAGCTGGAAGACCGCCCTGATCGACGCTGCCGGGGTCGCCGCCACCGCCCCGCCCGCGCCCCTGGCCGAGGTACTGGCAGCGCCAGCCCCGGAATTCCGCCGCGTCATCGTCGACTGCCCCGGCCTCGCCGCCGCCCCCACCATCGGCCTGCGCTCGATCCAGGACGGCACCGCCGGCGTGCGTCGCCAGGCCCTCTGCCCCCTGCCCGGCATCCCCCCGATCCTCGTCGACCTCGGCTTCGTCGCCCAGGACGCCCCGCCCCCGCCGCTGGCTCCGCCATCACCCGCTCCGGTCCGGGTCGAGGGGGTGCTGCGCGACGGCGGCCGCCCGGGGGCCCTGACCCCGCCGCCGGCCGACGGTCTGTTCTATGGCCGCGATGTCCCGGCCATGGCTTCCGCCCTCGGCCATACCGGCCCGGTCCAGCCCCTGACCCTGTTCGCTACCTTGAGCGTCCGCCCGGACTGGCCCGCGCTGCAGCCCTCGGCCCCGCCACCGGCCTTCTCCAACAACCACCTCGGCTACGCCCTGACCTGGTACGGACTGGCGCTCGTGCTGACGGGCTTCTACATCGCGCTTGTCCGCCGCCGCCTGAAAGACCGACCCTGACCGCCTCCGTCCACACCCTCGGCAATGGCCTGCGCATCGTCGCCGACCCCATGCCCGGCCTGCAGACCTTCGCCCTGACCCTGGCCGTCGCCGGCGGAGCCCGCTTCGAGGACCCCGCCCGTTCCGGTTGGTCGCACTTTCTCGAGCATCTGGTGTTCAAAGGTGCCGGGGCCATGTCCGCCCGCGACATCGTCGAGCGGATCGAGGGCGAGGGCGGCACGATCAACGCCGCCACCGGCTACGAGCGCACCAGCTTCGAGGTGCGCGCCCCCGCCTCCTGCCTGGCGCTGGCGGTGGAGGTCGTCGCCGACCTGGTGCGCCGCCCGACGCTCGATCCTGCCGAGATCGCCCGCGAGAAGGATGTCGTGGCCCAGGAGATCGCCGAGGCCTTCGACACCCCGGACGACCATGTGTTCGAGATGGCCCAGGGCCGGGCCTTCGCCGGCCAGTCGCTGGGCCGGCCTATCCTCGGCACGGTCGAGAGCCTGGCCCCGGTCGATGCCGCGGGCCTGCGCGACTGGGCCGAGCGCCTCTATTCCCCCGACCGCATGGTTCTGGCGGTGTCCGGGGCCGTGGCGGAGACGGAACTGCTGCGTCTGGCCGAGGCGGCCTTCGGCGACGCTGCGCCGCGGCCGGCCACCAGCGCCTCTCCGGCCCGCTTTGACGGCGGCGCGGCGACCCTGTCGCGACGGATCGAGCAGGCCAATCTGGTTTTCCAGCTGCCCGCTGCCAATGCCCACGACCCGATCCTGCCGGCCCAGCGCCTGTTCGTCGAGGTCCTCGGCGGCGGCATGGCCTCGCGCCTGTTCCAAAGCGCGCGCGAGGAACGCGGCCTGGCCTACTCCATCGACGCCTATGGCGAGACCTACGAGGACGCCGGGGTGCTCGGCGTCTACGCCGGTGCCGCTGCCGAGCGGGCCGAGGAGCTGGCTGCCCTGTGCGCCGCCGAGATCTCCGCCCTGGCCGAGCACGGCCCCACCGACGCCGAACTGTCCCGCGCCAAGGCCGTACTGGCTGCGGGCCTCTTCATGGCGGACGAGAGCCCCGCGGCCCGCGCCGGCCGGCTGGCGGCCCAGACCCTGATCTACGGCGCGCCGATCCCCACCCCTTCTGCCGAGGCCCGGCTGCGCGCCGCCTCCGCCGCCGAAGTGGCCGGGGCCGGCCGCCGGCTGCTGGTGCCCGGCCGCGCCGCCGCCGCCGTGCTCGGCCCCCGCCGCGCAGCCCCTGCGGGCCAGGCCTTCGTCGCCATGCTGTTCGCCGCCGCCTGAGGCGGCTAGGCTCGCCCCATGGCCCTTCTGGACTGGACGCCGGAGCCTGCAGGACCCCTCGTGAGCGGCGAGGGCGTGACGTTGCGTCCGCCGCGCCTGGCCGATCACGCGGCATGGGCCGAGCTGCGCGCCGCCTCACGCAGCTACCTGCAGCCGTGGGAGCCGGCCTGGCCCGAGGACGACCTGTCCCGCGCCGCCTTCCGCCGCCGCCTCGGCGTCTACGCCCGCGAGCTGGAGCTCCAGACCGCCTTTCCCTTCTTCATCTTCGTCCGGACACCCGAGGGGCGGGAGGGGCCGCTGGCCGGGGCCGTGACCCTGTCGAACATCCGCCGCGGCATCGCCGAGACCGGCCAGCTGGGCTACTGGGTCGGCGAGTCCCGGGCCGGGCAGGGTCTGGCCACGGCGGCTGTGCGGGCCATCTGCGCCTTCGCCTTCGGCCAGCTGCGTCTGCACCGGATCGAGGCTGGCTGCCTTCCCTCCAACGCCCGCTCCCGCAGGGTGCTGGAGAAGGCGGGCTTCCGGCTGGAGGGCCGGGCCCGCGCTTATCTGAAAATTAACGGCGCCTGGGCAGATCATCTCCTGTTCGGCCTTGTGGAGGACGAGCACGCGGACGCCCTCGCGCGTCTGTCCGAAAGGGGCGTGGAGTGACGTGACGGGCGGTTCGAGAGCCTCGATGTGGGACGCCGCCAGCGCCATCGAGGCCCTGGCGGCCGCCGACACTGCCCTGTGGATCTGGGATCCCGCCCACGACCGGCTGAAGCTCAGCGGGGCGTCGCGTCCCCTCGGCCTCAGCCCGCTGGCACCAGAGTGCTCCGCCGCGGCCTTCGTCGCCGTCACCCTGCCCCAGGACCGCAGCGCCGCCGAGTCCCTGCTCAAGCCCCAGGCCGAAGGTACACCGGTCAGCCAGCGCATCCGCATGCGGGGGGCCGAGACCGGCATCTGGCGCGGCGTCTGGCTGGAGGATGGCCTGCGCGCCGCCGGGGTGGTCTCGCTGGAGTCCGGCTTCGCCCCGGTCGACCGCGACCCCCTGACCGGCCTCCACGGTCGCCGCAGCTTCCTCGGCCGGGTCAGCGAGTGCATGACCCGACCGGGCGTCTATGACCTGGTGGTAGCCGACGTCGACCGCATGCGCCGCCTCAACGAGGCCCTGGGCCACGCCCGCGCCGATCTGGTGCTGTCGGCGCTGGGCTCGCGCCTGTCGGCCGCCTTCTCCGGCGACACGGTGCCGGCGCGGGTCGGCGAGGACGAGTTCGCCCTGCTGATCCCCGACGGCGGCTCGGGTGCCGTGCACCGCCTGCGCCAGGCGCTGGAGCAGCCCCTGTCGGTAGCCGGCTTCGACATCTATCCGACCGTCTCCATCGGTGCCGTGCGCGCCGAGGGCGGCCCCGACGCCGCCGACCCGGCCGAGCTGCTGCGCCGCGCCGAGCTGGCGGTCGAACAGGCCAAGCGCGCCGGCCGCGGGGGCGTCGCCGCCTACGGCCGCGCTCTGGAGAGCGACAGCCTGTCCCGCCTCGCCCTCGAGGCGGACCTGCGCAACGCCTTCGTGCGCGGCGAGATCGAGCCCTTCTTCCAGCCGATCGTGAACCTGCTCACGGGAGCCGTGGCCGGCTTCGAGGCCCTCGCCCGCTGGCGCCACCCGCGCCGCGGCCTCGTGCCGCCGGACGAGTTCCTGACCCTGACGGCCGAGATGGGCCTGATGAACGACCTCGGCCTGCACATGATGCGGCGCTCGGCCCGGCAGTTGTCGGAGTGGATTCGCCGGCATCCGGACGCCGGGCGCCTGTTCTGCAGCGTCAACCTGTCGGTCGGCGAGATCGAGCGGCCGCATCTGGTCGAGGACGTGGCCGAGATCATCCGCGAGGCGCAGCTGCCGCCCGGGGCCCTCAAGCTCGAGGTCACCGAGGGGGACATCATGCGCGACACCGACCGCGCCGCCGAGGTGCTGGGCCGCCTCAAGGGCATCGGTGCCTCCCTCGCCCTCGACGACTTCGGCACCGGCTTCTCGTCCCTGTCCTATCTGGCGCGCCTGCCTTTCGACACGCTCAAGATCGACCGCTACTTCGTGCTGACCATGGACAAGGACGCCGGGTCCGAAAAGATCGTGCGCTCGGTCGTCAACCTCGGCCGCGACCTGTCGCTGGAGGTGGTGGCGGAGGGGGTGGAGAACGCCGACCTGGCGCGCCGCCTTCTGGAGACCAGCTGCCACTACGGCCAGGGCTTCGGCTACGCTCCCGCCCTGCCGGCCCAGGAGGCCGAGGTCTATCTCAACGAGTCGATGGCCGACGGGACCGCCCCGATCAAGGCCCGGTCGGCCTGACGCCTGCCGTCAGAGCCTGATCGGTTGATGTGGAATCGCTTCGCGATCCCACCGATGCCGGGACTGAACACCTAGGCGTGGCCTGCGTCACTGGACAGCCAGGCCGCATCGACGCCGATCCGCGCCAGGGCTCCCGCCCACTTGCCGTCGTGGTCGTCGTCGAAGATCAGGTCGAGGTCAGCGTCGGCCACCAGCCAGACATTCTCGGCCAGCTCCTCCTCGATCTGGCCGTCGCCCCAGCCGGCGTAGCCGAGCGCCAGCACCGCCCGCCGCGGCCCGTGCACAGGATCGATCATGGCCAGCAGCGCCTCGCGCGTACCGGTGATGGCCAGCCCCTCGCCAAACGGCACGCTGGCGTCCGGGACCAGCCAGTCGTCGGTGTGCAGCACGAAGCCGCGCTCGCGCTCGACCGGGCCGCCGACCAGCACCGGCCGGCCCTCGGCCGCCTCGACATCCGCAGCCAGCTCCAGCTTGCGCAGCACCTGGGCCAGGTCCACACCCGGAGCAGGCCGGTCGATGCGCAGCCCCATGCCATGGTCCGGCCCGTGCGCACACAGAAGGATCACGGCGTTCTCGAAGCGGGGATCGCCGATGCCCGGCATCGCCACCAGCATTCGCCCGGCCAGGGAGGAGAAGGCGCTCATCGCGGAATGATCCTCGCTTCGCCCCGTCCGCGCAAGCGATGCCTTGGCCCCCGCGCGCAAAAGCCCTATCTGCGCCGCTACCCCGCCGCAGCGGGCGGGTTGACCCCGCAGACCAAGGAGAGCCCATGACCCTCAAGATCGGCGACCGCCTGCCCCCGGCCGTGTTCACCACCCCGACCGGCGAGGGCCCCAAGCCCATCACCGCTGACGAGGTGTTCAAGGGCCGCACCGTCGCCCTGTTCGCCGTGCCGGGTGCCTTCACCCCGACCTGCTCCGCGCGCCACCTGCCGGGCTTCCGCGACAAGGCCGCCGAGCTGAAGGGCAAGGGCGTCGACGCCATCGCCTGCGTCTCGGTCAACGACGCCTTCGTCATGGGTGCCTGGGCCCGGAATGAAGGCGTGTCGACTGACGACATCCTGATGCTGGCCGACGGCAATGGTGACTTCACCCGCAAGCTGGGCCTGTCGATGGACGCCAGCGGCTTCGGCATGGGCGAGCGCTCGCAGCGCTATTCGGCCCTCGTCCGCGACGGCGTGGTCGAGCAGCTCAACATCGAGGCCGGCGGCGAGTTCAGGGTATCGTCCGCCGACCACCTGCTGACCCAGCTCTGACGACTGACGTCTTCTCCCCCGGCAGCGCAGCGCGGTCATGCGCCGCGTGCGCGGCCGGGACACGGGGCCGGAACGGACCGTGCGCCGCGCCCTGCGCGCCCCTTGGCCCGGGCTACCGTCTCGACAGCGGGGCTCCGCCCTGTCGCCCGGATGGGATGATGACGGGCCGACGCCTCGCCCTGTTCGTGCACGGCATCGCCTGGTACGGCCAGAACTGCCCGCGCGGCACCCGCATTCCGAAAGGCAGTACCGCCTGCTGGACCGGCAAGACCGCCCGCGACCGTGCGCGTGACGCCGAGGCTGAGGTTGCCATCGACGCGATAGAGCGAAATCGGTTGAGTCTGGCCGCCCTCCAACCGGTCTCAGATTTCGGTCCTGTCTGAAGTGAGAGCCTGATTCACGGCGTCTACGGACCCGCGCAGCGCTTCCACCTCAACCGATCAGGATCCCGGCTGGCGCGCGATCATCGTCTGGGAGTGCAAGCTGCGCCGTGAGCCGGCCGACGAGCTGGCAGCCCGGCTCGGGCTTCAGGCGACCGCCGCCCCGCGATCCGCCCCCAGGTCCGCCCCGGCAGCCTCCGCCGCCGCGGCAGCGTCGCTCAACACCTGGTCCAGCGCCGTCAGCAGCGCCGCCGGTGTCACCGGCTTCGAGACGAAGTAGGTCATTCCGGCCGCCTCGCAGGCCTCGATGTCCTCCGGCCCCGTATCTGCCGTCACGGCCACCACCGGACTGTAGCGATTCGGCCCGGACCCGGCCCGGATCCGGCGCGTGGTCTCGCGCCCGTCCATCTCCGGCATGCGCACGTCCATGAAGATCACGTCGAAGGGCAACCGGTCGCAGGCTTCCAGCGCTGCCAGACCATCCGCCGCCGTCTCGATGTGGCAGTGGAGGGACTGCAGGATCAGCTGCAGGGTGCGCCGGTTGATGTCGTGGTCATCGACTACGAGTACCCGCAGCGGCGGCGCAGGCTTGACGCCCGACTCCGGGGTGACCGGTGCGGGCGCGGAGTCCGGAACCGGGGCCGCCTCCCTGGCGCTGAACAGCTGCAGGACCGACGGGGCCGCGAGGGCGCGCGCCACCCTGGCCCGCCCGCTGTCATCGACCCGGGCTGGCGGGGCCGCCACAACCGGATCGGCCCCGGCGTCGAGATGCAGCGACAGAGTGAAAGTCGCGCCCTCGCCCTTGCGGCTGCGCACGGTCAGGCGGCCACCCATCAGCTCGGCGAGGTGGCGGCTGATGGTCAGGCCGAGCCCGGTCCCGCCGTGTTGGGCCGAGATGCCGTCATCGGTCTGGTCGAAGGGCTCGAACAACCGCGCCAACTGCGCCGGACTCATGCCGGGACCGGTGTCTTCGACCTCCAGCACCAGGGCATGACCCCGCGGCTCGTCGACCCAGGCCCTGAGCCGCACCGTGACGGACCCGGCGGGCGTGAACTTGATCGCATTGGACAGCAGGTTGTTGAGAATCTGGCGCAGGCGGGTCTCGTCGCCGCGCACCCAGGCGGGCGCGTCGTGCGCGCCCTCCAGCCGCAGCCGCAGCCCCTTGGCCGCTGCCGGGCCCTGCCAAAGCCGCAGGGTCTGGGCCAGCGCCGTGCGGAAGTTGAAGTCCTCCGCGACGATGCTCATCCGCCCGGCGTCGAGCTTGGCGTGGTCGAGCAGGTCGTCCAGGAGCGCCTTCATCAGCAGGCCGGCCTGACTGATCAGGGCGGCGTGGCTGCGCGCGGCCCCGGTGGCGGCGGTGCGCTCCACTTCAATCCCCCCGGTCTGTCTGGCCGACAGGGGCGTGCGGAGGTCTTGGCCGACCGCAGCTAAGAAGGCGGTGCGCACCGCCACCGCCCGCTCGGCCTCGCGGCGACGCGCCTCGGCCTCAAGGCGCGCAAGGGCCTCGTTGGCGCTGGCGCGTGCCAAACGGCGCCAGGTTTGCAGGCAGTAGACGGCAAAGACGCACAGACCGAGGGCGGTGGCCAGAACGAACGGGGCCTCGGCCCCCAGCAGCGTCATGGCCAATGGTATCGTCGCCAGGTAGATGAGCTGCGGGGTCAGGGTGAGGACCAGCACCAGCGGCGAGCTTGGCGAATTGGTGATGGCGTAGACCGCGGCGATAGAGATGATGATGGCGGCGCAGACGCCACCCATGGCCCCGCCCTGGATCCACAGCGGGGCCGCCAGCGCCGACGCGGAAGCGGCGTTGAGCGAGATGGCCGCCGACCCCAGACCCAGCCGCCAGGCCGGCAGTGTGTTGCGGCCATGCCGTGTTACCGGCCAGAACAGGGACACCTCAAGAACCTGTACCAGCGCGTATGCGGCGGCCCAGGACATGGTCACAGGCCATCCCAGGACCGGCGTGAAGATCAGGGAGCAGGAGCAGACCAGGCTGATCCGCTGCTGAAGCGAGCGATGGCGCTCACGGACCGCGCCAGGCCAGGCAGTCTCGGAAGAATAGGTGTCGGGGGCCGCCATGGAGCCTCTCTCGTGTCGACCGAGCAGGTCCGAGGAACCCGCCTGACCGCGTCAGACTATCCCGGCGAGTGCTAACGCGTCGTCAATGCCGGCCCCACGACGGCGCGCACGTCCGCAAAGCCCTCGGCCGCCAGCGCTGCCAGCAGCTCCTGCTTCAGCCGCCTGACCAGGCCTGGACCGCCATAGACGAGCGCCGAATAGAACTGTACCGCCGAGGCGCCGGACTTGAGCCGGTCCAGCACATCGCGGCCGCTCTCGATCCCCCCGGCGGCGATCAGGGTCAGCCGCCCGGCGTTGGCCGCCGCCGCCGCCTCAAGCGCCGCCTGGGCCCGGGCCCTGAGCGGCCGCCCCGAAAGGCCGCCGCTCTCCCCTGCGTGGGCGGAGCGCAGGTCGGCCGGCCGATCCAGCGTCGTGTTCGACACGATGACCCCGTCGAGGCCGTGGGCCGCCGCCGCCGCAACGATCTCTGCGATCTCGTCGGGCGACAGGTCCGGCGCGATCTTCAGGAACAGGGGCACCGGGTCACGCCCCCGCGCGGCGGCGGCGCGGCCGAGAAGGTCGTCGAGTTGGTCGCGCCCCTGCAGCGCCCGCAGGCCCGGGGTGTTGGGCGAGGAGATGTTGATGGTGAAGTAGTCGCTCAGGCCCCTCAGCCGGCGCAGTCCGGCGACATAGTCCGCGGCCCGGTCCTCGCTTTCCTTGTTGGCCCCGAGGTTGGCCCCGGTCACCAGCCCGGCCGGGCGCCGCGCCAGATTGGCGGCGAAGACCTCCAGCCCGGCGTTATTGAAGCCCATGCGGTTGATGACGGCCCGATCCTCGGTCAGCCGGAACAGGCGCGGCTTCGGATTGCCCGGCTGCGGTCGCGGGGTCACCGACCCGCACTCGACAAAGCCGAAGCCCAGGCGCGTCAGCCCCCCCAGGGCCGCAGCGTTCTTGTCGAATCCGGCAGCGAGACCGATCGGATTGGGCAGAGCCAACCCCGCCAACGTGGTCGCCAGCCGCGGATCGTCCGGCCCGCAGGCCGGGACCAGCCCGTGGCGCAGGGCCGCCAGCGCCAGATCATGGGCCGTCTCGGCATCCAGCCGCCGCAGGGCCGCCGTGGCCAGGTCGCCGATCCCGCTCATGCCGTCGCGCCCGCCCTGACCGGCAGCGCCTCGCCCGGCTGCATCTCGCCCCCGGCCGTCACGGCCAGGGCCCGGGCGGCGCGCACCTTCGCGAGGGCGAGCTCGCCATAGACGTGGGGGAACAGGGCCCCGTCGCGCGACGGCTCCCAGACCAGTCCGGGCACGTCGTCGAGGACCACCTCGGCCAGCACCATATCCTCGCACCCGGCGTAGTGGCGGCGCGCCGTCTTCGCCAGCTGCTCCGGCGTCGACAGATGAATGAAGCCGTCTTCGCGGTCGACCGCCGAGCCGCCATAGGTGCCGGCGGCGCACCAGACCGCCCAGTCGGCGCGGCTGAGAATCTTGCAGGCGATCTCGCTCACCCACCGGCCCCGCCGCCGAGGCTCTTCGGCGTGAACACCCCGTCGTAGGTCGGGCGGCCCGCCGCATCGACGGCGAACACCGCCGCCGTCCCGGTCGGGAAGGACTCGACCCGCGCCATCACCGCCGCCGAGGCCGCCGCCTCGACCAGAAAATCGTGGGCCAGCAGCTGGATCCCCGGATTGTGCGCGATCAGCAACAGGGTGTCGGCCTCGTCCTCGGCCGCCTCTACGGCGGCGCGCAGCCGCTCGGCCCCAGCGTTGTAGAGCCCGGCGTCGAAACGCGCCGGAACCTCGGCGAAGATCGTGGCCATGGCCGCCCAGGTCTCCCGGGTGCGAGCCGCGTCGGACACCAGCACCAGATCGGGGCGCAGGCCTCGCGCCGCCAGCTCGTGCGCCATCAGCTGCGCATCGGCGACCCCGCGTGGGCACAGGGGGCGGTCGTGGTCCTGGCCGCTGTCGGACAGGCGCTCGGCCTTGGCGTGACGCATCAGGATCAGACGGCGCATGTCAGCGTCCTTAAGGCGCTTCGCGGGGAAGGTCCAAGCCGGCTCGGGCCCGCCCGACCGGCTGGGGCGACAGTCCGGCCTCAGGCCGCTCCAGCCGCACCGCGCCGCGCGTCCGCACCCTGGCATAGGCCTGGCGCGAGGCCTCCAGCAGGATCAACCCGGCCGCTCCCGGGGCCAGCTGCCGGCCAACCTGCTCGAACCCGTCGGCCCAGGCCAGGAGCGGCCGCCACGGCGGGGCGTAGAGGGTCTGGGACCAGGCCATCGGCTCCAGCCCGGCCTCGCGCACCAGCGCCTCCAGCTGGTGCCGGGTGAAGGGCCGGCCGTGACCGAAGGGGGTCGATTCTGCCCGCGCCCACAGCCCCCCCCGGGCGGCTGCCACAACGATCAGGCGGCCGGCGGGGCTCATCGCCCGCGCCGCCTCGACCAGCACCGCGGCGGGGTTGGCTGCCTCCTCGAGCGCATGCACGAGCAGCACCCGGTCGAAGCTACCCGCCGCGAACGGCAGGCGCGCCTCGTCGACCAGGACGGCTCGGTTGCGGCCGACGGCGGGCCAGGCCTCGGCCCCCTGGCCACCCGGCATGGCCGCGATCTGTCGCCGCGCACCGGCAAACTGGTCCAGCCACGGGGCGGCGTATCCGAGCCCGAGCACGTCGCAGCCGGTCGCGTCGCCCCACGCCTCGTCCAGACGTCCGGCCAGCAGCCTCCGAGCCAGCCGGCCAGCCGGTTCGCCGTAGAAGGCGCGCAGATCCTCGACGCTTCGCCGCATGACCGCCAGCATAGGCCAATCGGCGGCCGGCGGGTATGGTGGCCGCATGTCGCTCGAGATCCGCCAGTTCCCCTGCCTGTCCGACAACTACGGCTTCCTGCTGCGCGACCCTGCCAGCGGCCTGGTCGCCGCCATTGATGCGCCCGATGCGAGCCGTATCTCGCTGGAGGTCCAGGCGGCCGGCTGGGGCCGACTGGACCTGGTGCTGCTGACCCACTGGCACCCGGATCACACCGGCGGCGCGGCCGAGCTCAAGGCCCTCTGGGGGGCGGAGATCGTCGGCCCGGCCGAGGTCGAAAGGGTCGTGGCCCCGGACCGGACCGTCGGCGAGGGTGACCGGGTGACGCTCGGCGAGACGGGTTTCGAGGTCCTCGAACTCCCGGGCCACACCCTGGGCCACATCGCCTTCCACCATACCGCCGGAGCCAACCTGTTCAGCGGCGACGTGCTGTTCGCGCTCGGCTGCGGCCGGCTGTTCGAGGGGACGCCGGCGCAGATGTTCGCCAGCCTGCAGCGGCTCGCCGCCCTGCCCGACGCGACCACCATCTGGTGCGCCCACGAGTACACCGAGACCAACGCCCGCTTCGCCCTGACCCTGGACGACAGTCCGGCGCTGGCAGCCCATGCCGAGGCGATCTTCGCCGCCCGCGCCCGCGGCGAGCCGACCGTGCCGACCTCGCTGGCGATCGAGCGCCGCTTCAATCCGTTCCTGACCGCCGCCGACGTCGAGGCCTTCACCGCCCGCCGCGAGGCCCGCAACGGGTTTCGCTGACCGCCAGTCGCTAGTCGCCCCCGGCGACCGCCTGCAGGATCAGGGCCGAGGACGGGCGGCCTGCCGGGCCGAGGGCTGGCTGGACCGAAATGCGCAGGGTGCCGGCCACGAGCCGAACGTCCGGGCGCTCGCCGTTGACGATCAGGATGCGGCGCAGGCGGGTAGCGCGGCCACGCAGGCTCTCGGCGCGGGCCACTCGGGCCACAGCGTCGACGGCGACGGCGGCGGTGTCGGCCACCAGCGCCTCACTGCCCGGGATGACGTCCGGTGCCTCGAGCAGCACGGTGCGGCCCAGCGCCCGGGTGGCGAGGCCGCTCTGGCGGATCAGGGCGCGGCTCAGCTCGACCGGGGTGATCGGGTCGGGCTCCAGCGCCTCGGCCGGGCCGACCGCCGACACCGGCGTGCCGCGCGGATTCTGCACCGTATACAGGGTGATGCCGCCGTCCGGCGTGATGCGCAGCACCTCGTCGCCGGCGTCGGTGCGATAGATGATGTCGCCGCGCGGTGCCGGCGACGGCCGCAGCGCCCAGGTCTCGGGCCGGCCGTCGAACCGCAGCAGGGGTCGTCGGCCGGCGCTGCGATCCAGAACGAAGCCGACCCCCTGCTCGGACACATAGCGCCCAACCGGAGGCAGGTTGCGGCCAAACACCCGGTCGCGCAGCTGGCTGCCGCCGCCATCCTGCGTCGCGGCGGCAACGACCACCGGCGACGCGAGGCCGAGGGCCAGCGCGAGGGCAAGCACAGGGACCGGGGCGAGGACGTCCGGACGCGCGCAGGCGCGCCACATCCAGCCCCGCAACCGGCGGACGGTCCGGCTTTGTGCTTCAGCACCCATGGACTGCCAGTCGACGGCGGCGACGGCGGATTTTGGGCGGACCGGCCCCTAACCGACCAGATATTGACCGCCGTTCAGGGAAAGCGTGCAGCCTGTGACATATCCGGCACGCTCGCCGGCCAGCCAGGAGACCATGTCGGCGATCTCCTCGCCCTTCCCGAGGCGGCCGACCGGCACCTGGGCGATGATGCCCTCGAGCACCTTGGGGTCCATGGCCCCGACCATCTCTGTGTCTATATAGCCCGGCGCGATGCAGTTGACCGTGATGCCCTTGCGGGCGTTCTCCAGCGCCAGCGCCTTGGTGAAGCCGATCATCCCGGCCTTGGCGGCGGAATAGTTGGTCTGGCCGACCTGGCCCTTCTGGCCGTTGATCGAGGAAATGTTGATGATCCGGCCCCAGCCGCGGTCGCGCATGCCGGCGATCACCTGCCGGGTCATGTTGAACACCGAGTCCATGTTGACCCGGATCACGTCCGACCACTGGTCGTGGGTCATCTTGTGGAAGAAGCCGTCGCGGGTGATGCCGGCGTTGTTGACCAGCACATCGACCGGCCCCAGCGCCGCCTCGACCTCCTGCACCGCCCGGGCGCAGTCCTCGAAGCTGCCGACATTGCCCTTGACCACCATGACGCCGAGCTCGCGCGCCGTGGCCTCAGCCGCCTCGGCGTTGCCGGAGTAGCCGGCCGCCACGGCCATGCCGTCCTCCTTGAGGCGTTGAACGATCGCCTTGCCGATGCCGCGTGTCCCTCCGGTCACCAACGCCACTCTGGTCATGCCCGTCTCCGTCCCTGTCCGGCCCCGGCGTCTGCGGAGCTCTGACCGCACGTTAGCCTTGTGCGAGCCCGGCGGGAACCGCCCTCAGCCGTTCCAGTCGCGGAAATGCTTCGACAGCTTCAGGCCCTGGCGCTGATAATGGCTGCCACCCTCGCCATAGAGCCGGTCCGGGCGGGCGGTCAGGGGCTCATAGACCAGTCGGGCCACGGTCTGGCCGTGCTCCAGCAGGAACGGGGTGTCGTGGGTGCGCACCTCCAGGACCCCCTTCGAGCCGGCTCCGTGCGCCTCGTCGACGCCGAAGCCGGGGTCGAAGAAGCCGGCATAGTGGACCCGGAACTCGCCCACTGACGGATCGATCGGGGTCATCTCGGCGGCCTGGTCGACCGGGATCTCCACCGCCTCGCGCGAGGCCAGGATGTAGAACTCGCCCGGGTCCAGCAGCAGCTCGCCCTCCGGGGCGTAAAGGGGCTCCCAGAACAGGCGCGGGTCGTGGCCCTCGATATGGTCCATGTTGACCACCCCGGCGTGGCGGCGGCCACGATAGCCGACGACCGCGCCAGCCCCGCCGGCCAGATCGACGCCGACGCTGCGGGTCTCCAGCTTCGGTGGCTCGCCGGTCTTGAGGCGAAGCTGGTTCAGCCGCGTGCCCGGCCGAACGAGGATGGAGAAGGTCTGGGGCGCCACCTCCAGATACAGCGGCCCGTCATAGCCCCCGGCCACATCGTCGAAGGCGGCGCCGGCGTCGGTCAGCAGGCGCACGAACACATCGACCCGGCCGGTGGAGCTCTTCGGATTGGCCCGAGCCAGCAGGCCCGGCGGCAGGCTCAGCCGCTCCTGCAGCCTGACGATGTAGACGCAGCCCTTTTCCAGCACCGTCCCGCCGGTCAGGTCGAGCCTGTGCATGGCCACGTCGGCGATCCGGGTCTCCACCGGCCGGGCCCCCGGCAGGAAGGAGGCGCGCACCCGCCAGGCCGTGTCGGACAGCCGCAGGTCGAGGCTGGCCGGCTGCACCTGGTCGATGTCGAACGGCGTGTCTGACCGGATGACGCCTGCATCGAGCAGGGCCTGGATGGCCTGGCGGGGCAGGATGCCGGGGGCTGTCGTCATGGGTTCCGATCGGAGGCGGGACGGCGGTCCCGCTTGCCACGCGGCAGCCCCCTCGTCAAAGCGGGCAGGCAAGGAGATTCGCATGCACGAAGACCCGCCCTATGAGGCCGAGACCCATGGCGTCGTCGTGCGCGTGCGCCCGGCCTTCCTCGCCGGCCAGTCGGACCCGGCCGCGGGGCGCTGGGTCTGGGCCTACCAGGTGGAGATCGAGAACCGCCGGCCCGACACGGTGCAGCTGCTGACCCGGCGCTGGACCATCACCGACGGACACGGCCGGGTCGAGCAGGTCGAGGGCCCCGGCGTGGTCGGCGAGCAGCCGGTGCTGGGCCCCGGCGAGCGGCACAGCTACGCCTCCGGCTGCCCCCTGCCGACCCCGACCGGCATGATGGTCGGGGCCTATGTCTTCGTCGACGCCGGCGGCGCAACCTTCGAGGCCGACATCCCGGCCTTCAGCCTCGACACCCCCGACGCCCGCGCCCGCCCGAACTGACCGCCGGACAGACGCCCTGACAGAGAAAGGGCGGCGCCCCCTCGCGGAAGCGCCGCCCCTGTCAGGTCAGGCCCGTTGAGGCCTCAGCCGGCGGTGGAGCCCTGCGGACGAGCCACGTTGCCGTCCTCGCCGCCGCGATCGGTCAGCGTCGGCCCCGGATGGTTGTCCGGGTCGTTCACGCCGTTGGACCACTTGGCGATAAAGAAGCTGAGCGCGATGAAGGCCAGGCCGATGCCGACGCCCCACCAGCCGATCAGGCTGAAGGTGTCGAGCGAGGTCTGCAGCGCCGCCTCGGGGTTGGTCACCTGGCCGCCCACCGTCTCGGCCCCGGCGAGGCCGGCGATCAGGCCGCCGACATAGTGGGCGATGGCCGAGGCCATGAACCACACCGCCATCATGAAGCTGACAATCGAGGCGACCGACAGCTTGGTGATCTCGGACAGGCCGACCGGCGACAGGAACAGCTCGCCGAGGGTGTGCAGCATGTACAGCAGCGCCAGCAGGACGATCGGCGTGCGGAAGGCGTCGTCGACCATGCCGGAGTTGGCCCCCCACACCACCACCAGGAAGCCGAGGCCGACCTGGATGATGCCGAGGCCGAACTTGATCACCGGGTTCGGGTCTAGCTTGCGCCGGCCGAGGAAGGCCCACAGGGCGGCGAACACCGGCGCGAAAATCAGGATGTAGCCGGCGTTGAACGACTGGGTCTGGGCCGCGGTGATCGAGGAGTCGATCCACAGGCCCGTCGTCGCCAGACCCGCCGCTTCCAGCTGCATCGGCGTCCCGAGCGGGATCGAGCCGAACAGCAGATAGGCCCGGTCGGTGATCGACAGGTCGACGTTGCGGTCGGCGAACAGGTTCAGCGACGAGCCCGCCTGTTCGAACAGGGTGAAGAAGACGGCCGAGCCGAAGATCAGCACCATGGCCAGCATCATCCGCTCGCGCGCCACGCGGTCGCCGCGCAGCTTGAAGCCGATGAACCAGCCGACGAAGGCCAGGGCCGCCACCGTGGACACGCCCAGACCCCAGCCGACGAGATCGTGGTTGGGCACCACGAAGAACAGGCCGGCCACACCGACGAAGCCCAGCAGATAGATGATGCCCTCGCGGTTCAGCGGCCCGAGCACCGGCTGGCGGATCAGCTCGGGGTTCGGGCTCTCGCCCTTGCCCTGCAGCAGCGGCTTGCCCAGCCAGAACACCACAAGACCGGCGGCCATGCCGATTCCGGCGAGGCCGAAGCCCCACGACCAGCCGTAGTTCTGGCCCAGATAGCCGCACAGCACCGCGGCCCAGAAGGCCCCGAGGTTGATGCCGTAGTAGTAGAGGGTGAAGCCGGAATCCCGGCGCGGATCACCCTGCGGATAGAGCTGGCCGACGAGGGTCGAGATGTTCGGCTTGAGGAAGCCGACGCCCATGATGATCAGCGACAGCGACAGGTAGAAGGCGTTGACCCCGTTCGGGTCGCGCTCGACCGTCAGCTGATAGTCGCCGGTCGGCAGCACCGCCGGCAGGGCGCTGCCCGCGGGCAGCCCCTCGATGGCGAGCCCCTGCTCGGTGGAGGCGTAGGCATAGGGCTGGCCATCGACCAGCAGGCGCGTTTCGCGCGTCTCGCCGCGGCCCTCGATCTGTATGGCGTAGGTCTCGCCGCCATAGGTCAGGGCCTGGGTGGCCGGCCGGCCCTCGTAGGCCATCAGGCCGTGGCCCATCACCAGCAGGACGGCCCCGAACATGATGGCCTTGCGCGTGCCGATGTAGCGGTCCGCGACGATGCCGCCGATCAGCGGCAGCAGGTACACCAGCGAGCCGTAGGTGCCGTACTGGCCCGTCGCCACGCTGTCGTCGAACAGGAAGTGCTGCGTCAGGTAGAAGATCAGCAGCCCGCGCATGCCGTAGAAGGAGAAGCGCTCCCACATCTCGGCGAAGAAGCAGATGATCAGACCTCTGGGGTGTCCCTTGAGGATCTGGAGAAGCACGGGCAAGCCCGTGGCGAGGGTGATCAACACCCCCAGCAAGATGACGATATTCATACCGGCCCTCTAGACTGTCCTGCGCGCGGCCGGCCGGCGGGCAAACCCCCTCCGCGCGGACGCACCCCGCCACCCCTGGCGAGCGCGGATACCAGCACCGGCCCGCAGGGTTTACAAGCGGTAACGGACCGCGGCCCCCTCAGCCCCGCTCCACGCACATGGCCACGCCCATGCCGCCGCCGATGCACAGGGTGGCCAGACCCTTGCGGCCGCCGGACGACTTCAGCGCGTGCAGCAGGGTGGTCAGGATGCGCGCGCCCGAGGCCCCGATCGGGTGGCCGATGGCGATGGCCCCGCCGTTGACATTGACCTTCTCCGGGTCGAGCCCGAGTTCCTTGACCACGCACAGGGCCTGGGCGGCGAAGGCCTCGTTGGACTCCACCAGATCGAGGTCGCCGACCGACCAGCCGGCCTTCGAAAGGGCATTCTGCGAGGCCGGGATCGGGCCGGTGCCCATCACCGCCGGGTCGACCCCGGCCGTGGCCCAGGACGCGATCCGCGCCAGCGGCTCCAGCCCGCGCCGCGCGGCCTCGTCCGCGGTCATCAGCACCAGGGCGGCGGCCCCGTCGTTCAGCCCCGAGGCGTTGGCGGCGGTCACCGTGCCGTCCTTGAGGAAGGCCGGCTTCAGCTTCTCCATGGCCTCGATCGTGGCCCCGTGGCGGATGTATTCATCCTGGTCGACGACCACGTCGCCCTTCCTCGACGCGATCGTCACCGGCACGATCTCGGCGGCGAAGCGCCCGGCCTTCTGCGCCGCCTCGGCGCGGTTCTGGCTGGTGACGGCGAAGCGATCCTGGGCGGCCCGGTCGATCTCCCAGCGCGCGGCGATGTTCTCGGCCGTCTGGCCCATGTGATAACCGTGGAAGGCGTCCCACAGCCCGTCGCGGATCATGGTGTCGACCAGCTCGACCGCGCCCATCTTCTGGCCGGTGCGCAGGGTCTGGGCGTGGGGCGCCTGGCTCATGCTCTCCTGGCCGCCGGCGACCACGATGCGGGCGTCGCCCAGCGCCACCTGCTGGTAGCCAAGGGCCACGGCGCGCAGGCCCGAGCCGCAGATCTGGTTGAGGCTCCAGGCCGGGGTCGCCTTCGGTAAGCCCGCGCCCATCGACGCCTGGCGCGCCGGGCCCTGTCCGGCGGCGGCCTGCAGCACCTGGCCGAGGATCACCTCGTCGACATCCTCGCCTGCCACCCCGGCGCGCTCGAGGGCGGCGCGGATGGCGAGGGTTCCCAGCTGGGCCCCGGAGAGGCTGGACAGCGCCCCGAGGAATGAGCCGACCGGAGTGCGCGCGGCCGAGACGATGACGACGTGGGGATGGGCCATGGACTTCGCTCCTGCGAGATGCCTGTGACCCTTTAGCCTCATCCACCGGCTTTCGTCACGCGCGCCTCGAAAATTCAGCCGATGGTCATCTCCTCGCGGCAGGATGAGCGGAACAAAAGGGCCTGCCCTCATTGCAAGGGACATGCACAGGATGGTGATGAAGCTTTTCCACCGGGTGGTGACGCCCGACGCCCTCGACATGGCGGAGCACTACCGCACCCGGACCGAGCGGCTCGCCGACCTGTGGGTGCATGTGGCCGGCCTGGCCCTGGCCGGCGTGGGCGGCATCGTGCTGGCGGTCCTGTCCGCGCTCTACGGCGGGGTCGGGATGGCGCTGGCCACGGCCGTCTACGCCCTCTGCCTTGTGGCCATGCTGACCGCCTCCACCGTCTACAACCTGACCCACCCCTGCGCTGCCCGGCCGGTGCTGCGGCGGCTCGACGAGGCCGCCATCTTCCTGATGATCGCCGGCAGCTACACCCCTTTCACCACACAGCGCTTCGAGGGTGCCTGGTCGAGCGGCTTCACGCTTCTGGTGTGGCTCATGGCCCTGGCGGGAGTGCTGGCCAAGCTGTTCGCGCCGCGGCTCAACGACCGCTTCTGGAGCGCCGTCTATGTCCTGTTCGGCTGGATCGCCGTGCTGGCCCTGCAGCCGATGCTGGAGACGGTGCACCCGGTGGCGCTGGGCCTGCTGGTCGCCGGCGGCCTGATCTATACCGCCGGGGTGTTCGTCTTCATCAGCGAGAAGGCCCCGTTCCGCCGGGCCATCTGGCACAGCTTCGTCGTCGTCGGGGCCTCGACGCACTGGGCTGCAGTGCTGGTCGGCGTGGTTCTGGCCCCCGGCCTGGGCCCGGGCGTGGCCGGCTGAGCCCTGTGACTCTC
This sequence comes from Brevundimonas sp., assembly GCA_027531145.1. Classification (GTDB taxonomy): domain Bacteria; phylum Pseudomonadota; class Alphaproteobacteria; order Caulobacterales; family Caulobacteraceae; genus Brevundimonas. The sequence continues at coordinate 202,652 of JAPZRF010000001.1, forward strand.
GCGCACGGCGCTCATGACAGACTGGTGAAACCTCTCTCATTGCGGGATAAGGGCGAGAATGTCCCCCTGGATCGAGGTTCCCGCGTGGCCGACAGCTCTTCCGACACCCCCCGCAAGCGCGGCGGCGACACGGTGATCATCAAGAAGTACGCCAACCGGCGGCTCTACAACACGGCCACCTCGGCCTATGTCACCCTCGACGACCTGGCCCGGATGGTGCGCGAGGGCGTGGAGTTCCAGGTGTTCGACGCCAGGTCGAACGAGGAGCTGACCCGCCAGGTGCTGACCCAGATCATCTTCGAGGAGGAAACGCGCGGCGAGGCCCTGCTTCCGGTGCAGTTCCTGCGCCAGCTGATCGGCTTCTACGGCGGCAAGATGCAGGGCGTGCTGCCCAGCTATCTGGAAATGTCGCTGGACTCCTTTGCGCGCCAGCAGGAGCAGTTCCAGTCCCAGATGACCCGTGCCTTCGCCGCCGCCCCGGGCGGTGCCCTGCTGGAGGAGGCGGCCAAGCGCAACGTCGCCATGTTCCAGGAGGCGATGCGCATGTTCACCCCGTTCGGCTACGCTCGCGCCGGCGGTGAAGCCGCGCCGGCCGGAGACGCCACCCCGGCCGCCCCGCGCGGCGGCGACGAGACCCTGGCCGAGATGCGCCGCGAGATGGACGAGATGCGCGACCGTCTGGACCGGCTGAGCCGGGACACCGGCCAGTGACGCGGCCGGTCGGTCCCACGCCTCCCGTCGGACCGACGCCACCGGTCGAAAGCCGGCGTGACGCTGACCGGCGCGCCCGCGAGCGCCGCGCCGCCCGCCGCGCCCTCGTGCCGGCGGATCCTGCCGCCACCGCCGAAACCCATGACCCGCCGAAGGCCGCCGCGACTCCGCCGCCCCGCCCCGCGCCGGGTCCGGACCCGGCCCTCGCCGCCCAGCTGCTGGGGCAGACTGGGGCCCGCAGAGGCCTGCGCGGCGGCCCCCCGGTGCTCGACGCCGCCCGCTCGACCTATCTCAATGCCCAGTACGCCGGCCCGGCTGACCGTCGGCCGCCGGCGGGGACGCGCGGCAAGACCGAGGTCTGACTCGCGGCTGGCACAAACCTTGCTGGCCCTCCGGAACCTGTTCCGGAGAGTTCCATGGCCGCCTTCGCCAGCTTCGCCGCCCGCGCCTTCGACGTCACCGTCGTGGCGCTGATCTTCGCCCTGCTGGCCTGAAGCCTCGCGTCGCGAAAGGCCGCCCTCCGTCCGGGTTGTTTGCCCAGAACCCCGAAGCGACATCACATTCTGGTTCTGATGGTCGTCACCCTCGGGTTTACGGGGTCACGCCCTACTGTTGCTGACCCAGGCCCAGGTCGAGGTCGCGCCGCGCCGCGACGATGGTGACGATGAAGCCCGCCAGCACGTCCAGCATGACCATCACCGTCACCAGGAAGAAGGTGGAGGTGGCGAAGCCGCGCAGCAGCAGGAACTGAACCAGACAAACCACGAACAGCACCATCGACAGGGCGTGATTGATGATCGCCACCTTCTGACTGGAGGTCGACTTCAGCAGCTCGAAGAACAGGCAGATCAGCGACACGAACAGGATCAGGTCGCCTGTGCCTACATCCCAGCCGGCTCCGGAGGCCATGGGGATGGAGAATACCGGCTCGCGCAGCATCAGGTCCGCCGCCCCGGTCCGCGCCCCGTCACCGAGGCTGAACAGGACCACGACATTGTAGAGTACTACCGGGATCAGCAGCAGCGGAACGGCGACCAGCATGAGATGTCTCCTCGGCGACTGGGGTGAACAGGCCCGCCGGACGCCTGTTGCATAACGCGGATCGGCCCGGCCCGCCATCGCGGCCGGAAGGGAAGCCTGGCTTTCGGGCTCAGAGCTCGGTGATCCCACCCGGCCGGCGGGCCCGCGACTTGAGCCAGATGACGCCCAGCAGGTCGGACACCGAGGCCTTCAGCCGGCTCCAGTTGGTGTATTTCGACCGACCCTGGCCGCGCGGCCGGTGGCTGACGTCCAGATAGAGGTTGCGATAACCCTCGCGGATCATCAGCGCCGGCAGGTAGCGGTGCATGTGATCGAAGTAGGGCAGACGCAGAAAGGCCTCGCGGCGGAAGGCCTTGAGCCCGCAGCCGGTGTCGTCGGCGTCGTCGCCCAACAGCCGCTTGCGGATGCGGTTGGCCCAGCGCGAGGCCCACAGCTTGGCCTGCGAATCCTGCCGCCTCGCCCGGCGGCCGCCGACCAGCGCCACCTCGGCCGGCGAGGCCAGCAGCAGATCGATCAGGGCCGGCCCGTCACCCGGCGGATTTTGCCCGTCGCCGTCCAGCGTCAGGATGATCTCGCCGCGCGCCGCCAGCACCCCGGTGCGCACCGCCCGGCTCTGGCCGGCGTTGGCCCCGTGCGCCAGCACCCGCAACTGCGGCAGCGCCGTGCGGGCGGCCTCCAGCTCGGCCCGGGTGCCGTCGCGGCTGGCGTCATCGACGAAGATCATCTCGAACGCCCGCCCCTGCAGCGCGTCGGCGATCTCGCGCGCCAGGGCGGCGGCGGCCCCCTCCTCGTCGTGCACCGGGACGACCACCGAGACCTGCGGCATGGCTTGGCTCATGGCGGCCCCATAGCTGCTTTCCCGGCGCGGGGGGAGGGCCACTGTCCGGCTCAAGTGCGAGACCGATGACGCCCGCGCCGGGCGCGTGATAGGAAGCGGCATGATCCGACCGGATTTCGACCGCATGATCACCGACTGGCGCGGGCCTGTGCTCGCCGCCCTCATCGCTTTCATCGCCGCCCTGCCCGGCCTCATGCTGCTGCCGCCGCTCGACCGCGACGAGAGCCGCTACGCCCAGGCTACCGCCCAGATGCTGGAGACCGGCGACCTCGTCGACATCCGCTTCCAGGAGGACCCGCGCTACAAGAAGCCGGTCGGCATCTACTGGCTGCAGGCCGCCGCGGTGTCGCTGGTGTCGGACGCCGAGGCGCGCGACATCCGCGCCTACCGCATCCCCTCCCTGCTCGGGGCCATGCTGGCGGCGGCGGCCTGTGCCTGGGCCGGAGGGGCCCTGTTCGGCCAGCGCGCCGGCTTCCTCGCCGGGGCCATGCTCGGGGCAACCTTCCTGCTCTCGACCGAGGCCGGTATCGCCAAGACCGACGCCATGCTGGCCGGCGCGGTGACCCTCGCCATGGCCGCCCTGGCGCGCCTGTATCTCGCCGCGCGCGAGGGCCGGGCCCCGGTGCGGCTGCACAAGCTGCTGTTCTGGCTGGGCCTCGGCCTGTCGATCCTGATCAAGGGGCCGATCGGCCCGATGGTGGTGATCTCGGCCCTCGTCATGCTGACCGTGTGGGACCGCAACGCCCGCTGGCTGACCCGCCTCGGCTGGGGCTGGGGCCTGCCGCTGCTGGCCCTGATGGTCGGTCCCTGGGCCATCGCCATCACCATCGCCAGCGACGGCACCTTCTGGCGCGACGCGGTCGGCGGCGACCTCGGCCAGAAGGTGGTCGGCGTCGACGAGGGCCACGGCGGCTTCCCCGGCTACTATCTGCTGCTGGCCCCGGTGCTGCTGTTCCCGGCGACCCTGCTGCTGCCGGCGGCCCTGTCCACCGGCTGGGCCCGCCGCGCCGAGCCGGGCGTGCGCTTCGCCCTGTGCTGGCTGATCCCGGCCTGGATCATCTTCGAACTGACCCCGACCAAGCTGGCGCACTACACCCTGCCCACCTTCGGGGCGATCGCCCTGCTCGCGGCGGCGGCCACGACCCGGCCGATCGGGACCCTGTCGCGCCGGCTCGGCGCCGGACTGATGCTGTTCGCCGCCCTGGTGATCTCGGCCGCCGCCGTCTACGGCCTGACCGAGTTCGGCACCTCGACGGCCCAGACCTGGGCCACCATGACCCTGGCCTTCTCGCTCGCCGCGGCGGCGGTCGGCGGCTTCCTGCTGCTCAACGGCGCCTCGACCAGCGGCCTGCTGGCGGCCATGGCCTTCGGCATCCTCGCCCATGCCGCCCTGGCCGGAGAGATCCGTCAGCTGCGCCCCCTGGCCATCGCCCCGCGGCTGGACGCGGCGCTGATGGACGCCGGCCTGCACCCGCGTCAGGGCCGTGTCGGGGCCCCCGTGGCCATCACCACCTTCCACGAGCCCAGCTTCGTCTTCCTGACCGGCACCACCACCCGCCTGACCGACGCCGAGGGCGCCGCCGCGGCCCTGCTGGCGGGCCGTCCGGCCATCGTGGAGGCCGCCGACGCCGACGCCTTCGCCGCCGCCCTCGCCGCCCGCCAGGCCCCGCCGCCCCGCGCGGTGGCCGTGGTCAGCGGCCACAACTATTCCAAGCGCGACGACCTGGAGCTGACGATCTATGCGCCGGAACAGGCCCGCCCGGTCGCCGGGACCGGCCGGTGAGCCGTCCGATCACCCTCGTCGAGGTCGGCCCGCGCGACGGGCTGCAGAACGAGGCCGTCGCGCTCGATCCGGCGACCCGGGCGGTGTTCGTGCAGAAGCTCGAGGCCGCCGGCGCGCGGCGCCTCGAGGCGGTCAGCTTCGTCCACCCCCGGCTGGTGCCGCAGATGGCCGGCGCCGAGGAGGTCATGGTCGCCCTGCCGCCCGCGCCCGACCGGCGTCGGATCGGCCTGGCGCTCAATCTCAAGGGCTATGAGCGGGCGGTCGCCGCCGGGGTCGACGAGGTCAACCTCTCGATCGCCGCCACCGACGGCTTCGGCCTGAAGAACCAGGGCATGGACCGCGCCGCCCAGGGCGCGATGGTCGATGCCGTGCTCGACGCCCACCGCGCCGCCGGCGGCAGCCCGGACCTGTCCGTCACCCTGTCCTGCTGCTGGGGCTGTCCCTTCGACGGCGAGGTCAGCGCCGCCCAGGTGGCCGAAATCGCCGGCCGGCTCGACGCCGCCGGGGTGGCCGAGATCGGTCTGGCCGACACCATCGGTGCCGGTGATCCCTGGGCGGTCACACGGGTGGTCGAGGCGGTCCGCGCCGCCGCCCCGCGGGCGCAGCTGCGCCTGCATTTCCACGACACGCGCAACACCGGGCTCGCCAATGCCTACGCGGGCGTCGAGGCCGGCGTGGACGTGCTGGACGCCTCGGTCGGCGGCATTGGCGGCTGCCCCTTCGCCCCCGGCGCGACCGGCAATATCGCCACCGAGGACCTGGTGCACATGCTGCACCGCGCCGGGTTCGAGACCGGCTACGATCTCGACGCCCTGATCGCCGCCGGCCGCTGGATCGGCGAGAAGCTGGGCAAGCCGGTCCCGTCGGCGCTGGGCCGCGCGGGACCGTTCCGCCCCTGATGCCCTATTCGGCCGCCGGGCGCAGCGCCTCCTCATTGACCGCTGTGTCGGCAAGGGGGGTCAGGTCCTCGTCGGTCCTCGATTCCTGCTACAGGCGCTCGATCTGGCCCCCGGTCCCGTCCTTGTGCTTCCCGAACGCCGCCTTCAGCTCCGGGGCCTGCGCCGCCCGCTGCATCTTCGGCAGGGATTTCAGGATCTTGCGCTCGGCGTGATGGATGTCCTTGAGCGTGTCGTGGAACAGGGTGTCGAGGGTCTTCTCGGCCATGGGAGGTCTCCGGCTGGGGGTGTGACACCGCTCCAACCGGGCAACCCCGCCGCCTGTTCCCGCCTCTGTCTGCCCGACCCTCAGGCCGCCCGCGGCGCCGTGGTCAGCCGCAGCCCGACGGCATGGGCGGCGCGGTACAGCCGGGCGGCGAGATCGAGCGCCGGATCGTCCGGCAGCCCCTTGGCGCGTTCCACGTCGCGCACCGCCCGCTCTGTGAGGACAAGGCTGTCAGCATCCAGCATCTCGGCCAGGTAGCCGGCGGTGTCCTCGTCGTCGCGGAGGAAGTCGACGGCATCGAACGGCGTCGTTTCCACGGGCATCGTCAGTCCAACTGCTCCGCGAGCGCCTTGGCTCGCCTGATGTCACGCGGCTGATGGTCCTTGTCGCCACCCAGAAGGATAACGATCAGATCCGCGCCGCGCCGGACTCAGTGTAGCCGATATCCGGATCAGCCCGTCGCCCAGCGCCTTCCAGTCGCCGAGATGACCCTCTTCCTCGATCGCCGCCAGCCGGGCCAGCACCCGCCTCCGCCCGATGCGATCCCTCAGCTCGTCGAGCCAGGACGTCGCCTCGGGCGTGAAGCGGACGGCGAGTTTCACGGGGCCGATCTCAGATCCGGCGGCGTCGCCTCCGCGGTGAGCAGGGCGATGGCCTCCTCGAGCGTCACCACCGTCTGCTCCTGGCTGCCCAGCCGCCGGATCGCCACCTCGCCCTTCTCCGCTTCAGACCGGCCGACCACGGCGATCACCGGCACCTTGCCGACCGAGTGCTCGCGCACCTTGTAGCCGACCTTCTCGTTGCGCAGGTCGGTCTCGACCCGCAGCCCCGCCGCGCGCAGCTTCGCCGCCACCTGTTCCGCATAGGGATCGGCGTCCGAGGTGATGGTCGCCACGACCGCCTGCACCGGTGCCAGCCACAGCGGGAAAGCCCCGGCGTAGTTCTCGATCATGATGCCGATGAAGCGCTCGAAGCTGCCGAGGATGGCCCGGTGCAGCATGACGGGTCGATGCTTCTGGCCGTCCTCGCCGATGTAGGTCGCGCCCAGCCGTTCCGGCAGCACATAGTCCAGCTGGATGGTGCCGCAGGTCCACTCCCTGCCGATGGCGTCCTTGACGATGAAGTCCAGCTTGGGCGCATAGAAGGCCCCGTCTCCCGGCGTCACCACCGGATCCGAGCCGGCGGCGCGGGCCGCCTCGGCCATCTGCGCCTCGGCCTTGTCCCAGAACTCATCGGTGCCGGCGCGCACCTCGGGCCGGGTGCCGAGGCTGATGTAGGCCGTCTGCATGCCGAGGTCGGCGTGGACGCTGCGCGCCAGCTCGATGAAGGCCGCTGTCTCCTCGACGATCTGGTCCTCGCGGCAGAAGATGTGGGCGTCGTCCTGGACGAAGCCGCGCACCCGCATCAGCCCGTGCAGCGAGCCCGACGGCTCGTAGCGGTGGCAGGCACCGAACTCGGCCATGCGCAGCGGCAGCTCGCGGTAGGAGCGCTGCCCCTGGTCGAAGATCTGCACGTGACCGGGGCAGTTCATCGGCTTGAGCGACAGCTCCTCGCCCTCGACCGTCTCGCACACGAACATGTTGGGCCGGTACTTCTCCCAGTGGCCCGAGGCCTCCCAGAACTTGCGGTCCAGTACCTGGGGCGTCTTGACCTCGACATAGCCGGCCGCGCTCAGTCGCCGGCGCATATAGGCCTCGATCACCTGCCACAGCGCCCAGCCCTTGGGGTGCCAGAACACCATGCCGCGGCCCTCTTCCTGCATGTGGAAGAGCTCCATCTGGCGGCCCAGGCGGCGGTGGTCGCGCTTTTCCGCCTCCTCCAGACGCTGCACATGGGCGTCGAGGTCCTCCCTCGTCGCCCAGGCCGTGCCGTAGATGCGCTGCAGCTGCTCGCGCCTGGCGTCGCCGCGCCAGTAGGCGCCGGCCAGCTTGGTCAGCTTGAAGGCCTTGCCGACATGGCGGGTCGAGGGGAAGTGCGGCCCGCGGCACAGGTCCAGCCACTCGCCCTGACGATAGACGGTGATGGTCTCCGTCTCCGGCAGGTCGCGGATCAGCTCGGCCTTGAACTTCTCGCCGCGCGCCTCGAAGAAGGCGATCGCCGCGTCGCGCTCCCAGACCTCGCGCTCGAACCTCGCGTCGCGGTCGATGATCCGCGCCATCTCCTTCTCGATGGCGGCGAAGTCGTCAGTCGAGAACGGCGCGTCCCGGTAGAAGTCGTAGTAGAAGCCGTCCTCAATGGCCGGCCCGATGGTCACCTGGGTGCCCGGGAACAGGGTCTGCACCGCCTCGGCCAGCACGTGCGCCGTGTCATGGCGGATGGTGTACAGCGCCTCGGGATCATCGCGCAGGATCAGGCGGAAGGCCCCGCCGGTCTCCAGCTCCCGGTGCAGGTCGCGCTGCTCGCCGTTCAGCTCGGCCAGCACGGCCTTCTTCGCCAGGGACGGCGAGATCGAGGCCGCCACCTGGTGGCCGGTGGTGCCGGCCGGGTACTCGCGTACGGCGCCGTCGGGAAACTTCAGTTCAATCATGGTCGGTCTTCGATCGGTCTGTCGCGGGCTTCGCCGGGACGGCGGCGCGGGGCGGGACGGGGTCGTAGCCCCAGCCCCCGAAGGGATGGCACTTACACAGGCGGCGCACGGCGAGCCATCCCCCCGCCACCGGTCCATGGTCTATCAGCGCGTCGCGCGCATAGTCCGAACAGGTGGGCAGGAAGCGGCACGATTGCCCGATCAGCGGGCTGAGCGTCAGCTTGTAGCCGCGATGGGCCAGCCGCACGCCGCGTTCATACAGGGTCTCGCCGGAAGGCATGCCGGCTTATCCCCCGCCCGGGTTCCGGGAGCAACCGCGGCGGGGCCCCTCCGTCTCGACGCTCCGCGTCGATCCACCTCCCCATTTCATGGGGAGGAGATCCGCCTGTCCTCCCCACACATTGGGGAGGGAGACCGCGAAGCGGTGGAGGGGCGGCGTGCGGCCGACCGGCGATCTGCGGCGGACGGCGCGACCCTCGGGTCAGGCCCGAGGGTGACGGGGGGTGTGAGGAACTCGCGGTGCCCTCTCCTCCTCCGCGTGCGGGGGAGGGGGACCGTCCGGAGCCCGCAGGGCGAAGGAGGGTGGAGGGGGCGAGGGACAGAACGCAGCGTCTGCGGTCGCCCCCTCCACCATGCTGCGCATGGTCCCCCTCCCCCCTACGCAGCGCTAGGGGGGAGGAGCGCCCCCCGCTGCCTCCAGCGCCTTCACCGTGGCCTCCAGCGCCACCAGGGTCGAGGCGTGGCGGGCGGGGTAGTCGGCCACCTGGCGCAGGGCGCGCAGGCCCTCGAAGCGCCCGGCGGGGCCCTCGCCCCCGGCCTTGAGCATGGCCGCCAGGGCGTCGCGGGCGGCGATCACCTCGGCCGCCGAGGCCCCGACCACCGCCTCGCCCAGCACCCCGGCGGCGGCCTGGCCGAGGGCGCAGGCCTTCACGGTCTGGGCGAAGTCGGCGATGCGGCCGTCGGCGTCGAGCAAGACGTCGACCACCGCGCGCGACCCGCACAGGCGCGCTGTCGCCTCGCCGGTGCCGTGCGGCGCGGCCAGCCGCCCGCTGCGCGGCATGTTGGCGGCCAGCGCCAGGACGCGCGCGCTGTACAGGTCGTCGATCATGGCCGGCAGATAGGCGCGGCCTCCGCCGGGCGCCATGCGGGCGCGGCGGGGCTCACCCCTCGACCAGCCGGCGCAGGTTCTCGCCGATCCCGGCATAGGCCTCGCGCAGGCCGCGGCGGTGGCGGTCGAACCAGAACTCCCCGCGCAGCCCGCCGACGATCAGGCCGTTGGCGAGGATGCAGCTGCCGGGGACCAGCTCCTCGATCTCGAAATAGCGGGTGGCGCGGAACTGCCAGCCGCGGCGCTCGTGCCAGATCAGCTGGGCGTGGGGCGTCCAGTCGCCCAGCCGCACGCTCGCCCGCCGCTCCGGATGGCCCGGCAGACGCTCGGTCAGGACCAGGGGCGCGCCGAAGCCGAGGACGCCCTCGACCTCGGCCTCATGGGGATTCCAGTGCGACCAGGCGGCGAAATCCGCCAGCCGCTCCCACAGCTGCTCGGCCGGGGCCTTCACCCCGACCCGGTGCTCGACTTTGAGGACAGTGCTCATGCCGCGCTTTTCACACGGCTTTCCGGCCCGGGGAAGGCGGGCCGACGGTCGCGCCCTCGGGGCCCGGGGTCGAGGCCGGCTGGGCCGGGGCCCGCCCCGGGTCGCCGCCGCCCTTGAGGGGCGTGCTGAGGACACACAGGGCCAGGGCCGCGCCGATCAGCACCAGGTTGAGCCCGAACGGGGCCGGGGCGCTCCATTCGTACAGTGCCACCCCGATCACCGGCGGGGCGAGGAAACTGAGCCCGGACAGGGCCATGATCAGCCCGGCCACGGTGCCCTGCTCGTCCGGCCGGGTCGCCAGCGAGGCACCGGCGGTGAAGCCGGGCCGGGCGAACCCCATCCCCATCGACAGCAGGGCATAGCCCACGACCACGCTGTGGAAGTCGGTCGCCAGGGCGCTGACGCCGTTGCCGACCAGGGCCAGGCCCGCGCCCCAGCGCATCATGGCCCGCGGCTCCAGCCGCAGCAGGGGGATCAGCCCCCACTGCACCATCAGGGTCATGGCCGCCCCGGCAAACAGGGCCAGGCCGATGAACGGCTGGGCCGCATCCAGTCCCAGCCCTTCTGCGGCCAGCTCGTCGATAACGTGAAAGCCGATGACGCCGATATTGACCGCCTGGGCCCCGGTCAGCAGCAGGCCGTAGAGCAGGAAGTCGCGCAGGCGCAGGTCCTTCCACAGGCCCTTGTGCGCCTGACCCGTCGAGGGCTGTCGCTCGACCCCGCCCGAGGGCAGCAACCGCCAGACCAGCACCAGCACGATCGCGCCGAGCGCGGCGAAGGCGTAGAGCGGCCCGGCGAGGCCGACAAAGGGCAGGATGAAAACCGGGGCCAGGGCCGGCCCGAGCACCGTGCCCAGACCCTGGGCCGAGGCCAGGGCCGACAGGGCCCGGGTGCGCGCCGCCCGGCTGGTGCGGTCGGCGACATAGGCCTGGGAGGCGATCGGGGCAGCCGAGCCGAACAGGCCGTAGATGGCCCGCGCCACCGCCATCAGGATGAAGGCCACCCCGGCCCCCAGCCAGCCCTCCAGCCCGCTGGTGGCCGCCACGCCGAAGGCGGTCATGGAGGCGACGAAGCCGCCGAGCCCCACCAGGATCACCCGCTTGCGCCCCAGCCGGTCCGACAGCCGCGCCCAGCTGGGCGAGCTCAGGGTCCACAGCAGGGCCGAAATCGCGAAGGCCGCGGACACCAGGGTGTCGGGCAGGGCGAAGGCCCGGCCGATCAGCGGCAGCACCGCCTGCAGCGCCATATTGCCGGCGGCGGCGATGAGGCTGACCGAGAACAGCAGCAGAGAGGCGGGCGAGCGCAGCGTCACCGGCCCCGGTTAGGCCTTCGCCAAAGTCTCGTCCACCGCGCCGTCCCCCGGCTCGCCTCCGGCCTCGTCGCCCTCGGCGGGTGGCCGCCGCACCGGCAGGCCCAGCCGGCGGCGCAGGGTCAGCAGATCGACCCCCGGTGCGAGGATCTGCACCGCCTCGGGCCGCGCCGCATTGACCGCCGCCACCGCCCCCTTCGGGCAGATGTCGAGGCAGCCGGTCTGCAGCACGGCGATCTCCGCCTTGCGCCCCTTGCCGACCCGGAACTCGGGCTTGAGGTAGCGCTTCAGCGCCTTCCTGAGGGTCTGGTCGCCGTCCGGCCCGAACCCGCCGTCGGTTTTCTTATCCAGCTTCTTCTGGCACTTGCGGCAGACGAGGATGACCTCGCGCCAGCGGGTACGGGCGATCCGGTCCGGCGTGGGCGACGAGTCGGGCATTTCCTTCAGATGCGGGCGGTTTGTGACAGACGCAAGCGGTTGCGTAGGTCCGTCCCCTGCGCCCATGCTGTCGCCGCTGTTCAGGAGGCTGTCCCCATGACCCCCATGCGCCGATCCCTCATCCCCCTCGCCACCGCGCTCGCGGTCCTCGCCGCCACGCCGGTCGCAGCCCAGATCTCTGGAGCCACGGTCGCCGAGGCGGTCGCGGCGATCACCCCGAAGGTGGTCGATTGGCGCCGCGACCTGCACCGCCATCCCGAGCTGGGCTTCGCCGAGACCCGCACCGCCGCCGTCGTCGCCGCCCATCTGCGCGGGCTCGGGCTGGAGGTGCGCGAGGGGGTGGCCAAGACCGGGGTGATCGGCGTGCTGCGCGGCACCCGCCCCGGCCGGGTCGTGGCCCTGCGCGCCGACATGGACGCCCTTCCGGTGCTGGAGGCGACGGGCCTGCCCTTCGCCTCGACCGCCACCGGAACCTACATGGGCCAGACCGTGCCGGTGGCCCACGCCTGCGGCCACGACGCCCACGTCGCCATGCTGATGGGCGCCGCCGAGGTGCTGGCGGGGATGCGCGACCAGATCAGCGGCACGATCGTCTTCGTCTTCCAGCCGGCCGAGGAGGGCGCGCCTCCGGGCGAGCCGCTGGGCGGGGCCGCCCTGATGCTGGCCGAGGGGGCGCTGGACGACCCGGCACCGGAGGCCATCTTCGGCCTGCACGTGGTACCTGGCCGACCCGGGACCATCTTCTACCGACCGCAGGGCTTCATGGCCGCCTCGGACCGGGTCGACATCCGCCTGACCGGCCGCCAGACCCACGGCGCCTGGCCGTGGAAGGGGGTCGACGTCATCGCCGCCGCCGCCGCCGTGGTGCAGACGATCAACACCCTGACGGCACGGACCATTGACCCGACCACCACCCCGACGGTCTTCACCATCGCCACCCTCGACGCCGGGGTGCGCTACAACATCATCCCGGCCGAGGCGACGCTGTCGGGCACCCTGCGCACCTTCGACACCGCCCAGCGCGACGCCCTGGTGGCCCGGGCCGACACCGCCATCGACCACGTGGCCCAAGCCCACGGGGCCGGCGCCGAGTTCTCGGTGCGCCAGAACGCGGCCCTGGTGTTCAACGACCCAGCCCTGTCGGCCTGGCTGGCCCCGGTGCTGGGCGAGGCGGCGGGGGCGGACAACGTCAACCCCGCCACGCCCCCGACCACAGTGGCGGAGGACTTCAGCTACTTCCAGCAGCGCATTCCGGGGGTCTTCTACCACCTCGGCGGCTCGGCCGACGGGGTCGACCCGGCGACCTCGCCGCCGAACCACTCGCCGGAGTTCGACGTCAACGAGGCGGTCCTGCCGCTCGGCGTCCGCGCCCATGTGCTGACAGCGCTGCGGTATCTCGAGCAACCACGTTCGTGAACGGTGCCGAAAGCCTGACGGGCGGAGGCTGAGGCGTTTGTGACCCTCGCAGGTGTTCCGATGCGCCGTCTGCCCGTCGAGCTGCCGCCGGAGGACCCCCGCCGCGAACGCGGGGGCAGTCTGTTCGGCCTGATCTGCCTCGTCGCCGGCCTGTTCACCCTCGCCTGGTGGGCGGCGGGGATGGGGTTCCAGGTCCGCGCCTGAAGAGCCGACGAGACCTCGCGTCTGACTTCAGTTTGTCGTCACCCCCGGGCTTGGACCGGGGGTGACGGGTTCCAGGGGTCACGGCCTGCCGAAGACGGTGCTCTCGCCGCTGATCACGGTGCCGTGGACAGGTTTCAACGGCAGTCGGCTCATCTCGGAGCCGTGATGCGGAAGCGGTTGGGCGGTCCGGCGGTGTTCATTGCAGGGCGGGCTCTGGGGACTGCCACCCTGCTTTCACGCCAGTCCGGCGGCCGTTCAGACGGTGATTGACAGATCTGCACTGGGCGAGGCGACGGCGGTCGCGCCGCAAGAAGCCGACATTCATGGCTCGCCGGAAGACGCCCGTTCGGGTCTTCTGTGCATTGAGGGTGCGCTCCGCCAGCCTGCTGTCGCTTCCTTGAAGACGGTCCGACTCAAGTCAACGACGTTATGGATTCTTCATACTCAAGAAAGATAAGGGGTTTCTTGAGAATAATCGGTTAATGTCGTCATCGCTGAGGATATCTGCAGAAGAGCCGGTCGCGTTTATCAGGGCGTCCACAAAACTCGCCGCAGGAACGATTTGGGTAAAGATTGGGAAATCGGTCCCGAACATAATGCGGTCGCCGGCTGGTCCATCCAGTGCACGTCGCAGAAATGAAATTGTCCGACGGTTTCCGGCTGCGTCCAAACGCTGCCAGTCATCGATGTCGAGATAGAAGTTGCCGTGACGTTCGGCGACATCTAGGAGGCGCTCAGGGAGCGTCGTTCGCGCCGGATCTGCGGCCAGTTCCCGATCTGTCATGACCCCTGCCCCTGCATTCAAGACCTTAAGCGTCTGAAAGTCTGTCAAAACTTGCTCAAAGACCTCCGGTGTGTGGCTAAGATCTGGTCCGCTACCATTGTTCACATAAGGAATTCCAAGTTCGACGCAGGCTTCGAAGTACGGATAGCAGACGGCACGGTCAGTCGGCATGACTCTCCACCATTGCGTGATCCATTCGCCCATCCCGGCAAACCCGAATTCAGTGACCGCCCGGCGCAAGAGCGCAACGCCCTCGGCACCACGGCGCGGATCCACGCCAAAATAGTGGATGAAGCGACCGGGATACGCGTCAGATACTGCCTTCAGGTCGGCGAATATTGTGTCCATGTCTACTGTATAGGCGCGGCGATACGGACGGTTGATCTCGTCGATCAACTGGCAGACCGAGACATCGATGCCAGCGCGATCCATCTCCGCGATCAGCACCGCCGCCGAGGCTAAAGCACTTCCGTCTGCTCGGGCGACTTCGAACGCGTCTATGATGTCCCGGTTTGCGCGTACGAGGGCCGCAGCGTCGTCCAGGGGGAGATAGGGGTTGGCACCCAGCTCTGCCGCGATCTCGGCATCCGAGCGGACACGCGGGGTTTGTCCACCCCGACCGAACCAGCTCGGTGCCAGGATATGGGTGTGAACATCAACCGTCCGGCCGCTGACGATGTCGCGGAGGTTTCGCCCGGTCGCTCGACCACTTGGTGCGTCATACAGGGATCGTGCACATGCGGGGCATCCCGTAACGAACGGGAGGCAGCCCGCCGCGCCCAAAAAGCGCCGCCGATCCAGCTTGGCAAGATCCATCACCCGCCTCCATATTTGCGTTATTATCGATAAAATGAGCGCGCAGGGCAACGGAAATCGCGACACGGTTTGATTTCCGTTATGCAGGGCCCATGGACCTTCTCGACAAATCCCCTCCCTCGAAAATCGCCGGGCCCGCTGACACCCAGGAGCGACAGATCGCTGACGCTCTGATTCAGGACATCATGGAATGGAGGCTGCCGCCGGGGACCTGGATACGCGAACGCGAGATCGCGGAACGCTTCCAGGTCTCACATGCCCCGGTCCGGGAAGCCTTTCGACGCGTGGAGCGGGCGGGATTTGTTGAGCTCACCCCTTACAGGGGCGCGCGGGTCATAGAGATTGACGCCCATGCCGCCAACGAGCTGATCGAGTGCTGGAAGGCTCTGTACGGCGTCGTTTGTCGGCTCGCCGCCGAAAACTTCAAGGGTGATGACGGACCGCTCATGCGTCATCTCGAGAAGTACGAGGCAATTATCGCAGCAACGCCGGATCCGGCTCAACATGTACCCGTCGGGTTCGAACTGGGCCGCTTGATTCGTGATTCTGCCGGCGGGAGTCTGGCACCCCAGCTCCTGAGCAAGGTCGGTCGACTGGTCCGCTGGCAGCACAAGCTGTTGAGAGAGGAGGATATTGCCTATGGCTCTCCAGGTGCCAGTCAGCAGTCGGCCGAATTGCACCGCCGCCTGGTAGAGGCGATTGTGTCCAACCGGCCAGATGACGCAGACAAGACAGCCCGGGATGTGATCGCTCTGACCCAGAAGGTTCTGATTCTTGCGATCGAAGCTCGCCTTGCCGAGATTACCGGCACCCGGCCGCTCCCCCTACGGAAAAGGCGGCGGCGAGCAGCTGCAACAGCTTGAGTGGTTGACGGCTGGCGCTCCCAAGGCGATGTATGCGGCATGATTATCGATAATTTCTGAGCGCAGGCCGCGATCTTGGAGCGCGAACATGAAAACCGGGAGCAGCGACGGCTTACCGATGACCCGGCGCGAGACCTTTGCCGGTGTCGTTGGCCTGTCACTCGTTGGCTGCATGTCGGCCCCGGTGATCGAGCAAACATCCTCGCCTCTCGACGGCGAGGCCCTCTACGAGGATCTGCAACGCTACGCATCCTTCGGACCCAAACGGACCGGATCGCCTGCCGATCATGCCGTTTCGGGCTGGCTTGAGGCCGAGGCTCGCCTCTCGGGAGCAATCGTCGAAGCGTCGCCCTTTCGGGTTCGGCAGTTCATGCTTGATGAGGCGGCGCTCGACCTGCCCGACGGACCGGTGCTGATCTATCCGTATTGGTTCCCAAGAGCGGGAGAGGTTACCGCACCCGTCACCTTCGATCGCACCAACGCGGCAGGGCGGGTCTTGGTCATCGACCTTCCACCGGGATTGGGAGCCCTTCGGGCCATGCCTCGCTCGGTCCTTCAGGCACAGTCCTCTGGCGCAGCGGCGCTGGTTCTGATCACCCATACGCCCTCCGGACAGCCGTTTGCTCACGGTCAGACGGAGCCATGTGCCGTGCCGACCTTGATCGCTGGAGGCCGCGACCTGACGCGATTGCGCACAGCGGCTTCGAACAGCGAACCTTGCCGCTTCGTCCTGCGCGGCAGCATCCTGGAACAAGCGACGGGGTGGAACGTGCTGGCTCGCATCGGGCGAAGCGGCCCGCAGGTGGTGGTCTCCACTCCGACCAGCGCCTGGACCACCTCCGGGGGGGAACGCGGGCCCGGCGTCGCCCTCTGGCTCGCCCTGATGCGCAGGGCGGCGGCCGATCCCCGCGGTGCCCGCTGGCTATTCACGGCCTTCTCGGGTCATGAGTTGGATGGTGCTGGCAGTCGCGCCTTCCTGAACAGCGACCTGGCTCCGGTCCCTTCGGACGTAGCGGTCTGGTGCCATTTGGGAGCCTCGATCGCCACGCGCCGGTTCGAGCCTGGACCGGACGGACTGCTCCAGCCCACCGACCGCCCGTCCACGGATGCGAGCTTGCTGACGAATCGTTCGGCGTGGCTGCCGGGCCTGGCCTCCGCCTTCGCGCCGACGGTATTCGATCCTGCCATTAGCGGTCCTGACCGCCCGGCACGGGGCGAGCTCCAGCTTTATTTCGGTGCCGGCTATCCGACATTCGGGTTCGAAGGGCCCCACGATTTCTTTCATACGCCCGGCGACACCGCGGCCACCAGCGGGCCGGATCTGCTGGAGCCCATTGCCATGGCGCTCGACCGATTCCTGTCTGAAAGGCTTGGTTGATGCTGCATCCCGTTTTTCACCCGGCGGCATGGGTTGCCGCGCTGACGGCGGGCATGATCGCCTGCTCAGCCGGCCCCTCGATGGCGCAGAACGCCTCCGGTGGCGACGGCAGCTGGATGCGCCGCCACGACGCCAATCGCGATGGCCTGATCCAGCGCAGTGAGGCTCCGGCGGCGGTCGCACGTGCGTTTGACGCGCTTGACGCCGACGGAGACGGGGTCTTGTCGGTACGCGAACTCCTTCGTGGACGAGCGGCCGCCGAGGCAAGGCAGTCTGGCGGGACGCCGGCCCCACCGGCCGCCCCGTCGACCCGTCCCGAAACGCTCGCGGACCCCGTTGACGACGCGATGCAGAGCCTGATCGCCTCCAGGGGCCTTGCGGGTGCCGCGGTTATCGTCCGCCGCGTCGGTTCCGACGATGACGTCGAGCGTCGCTACTATGGAACCTACAATGCGGAAAGCCGGGTTCCGATCGCGTCGGCAACCAAATGGTTCACCGGAGTTGCGGTCGCGGCGACGGCCGAGCAGGCCGGCAGATCGCTGGACATGCCCGTTGGCAATTGCATTCCCGGCCTTGCCCCGGACAGGGCCGCGATCACCGTCCGTCAGACCTTGGGCCATGTGTCTGGCCTGCCCTCTCTGGGACCTGCAGCCGAGCGGGCTCATGCGGACCTCGAAGCCTCTGTCGCCTCCTTGATGCGCCTCCCGGTGGTCGGGGCTCCGGGCGAAGTCTTCGTCTATTCCGGTACCGCCATGCAGGTGGCCGCCCGCTGTGCCGAGATCCTGGCAGGCAAGGATTTTCGCACGCTGTTCGCTGGGACGATCACCGGGCCGCTCGGCTTGACCCGGACAGGCTTCGCGGCTGAGGGAGCCCCCGTCACTGGAGGCGGCCTTTGGTCGACACCTCACGACCTGGAACAGTTTACTGCGATGATCGCCGGACGTGGCGCTGCAGGTGACGTGCGTGTCCTGAGCCCCGAGGCGTTCGACGATATCAGTCGTCTGGTCAGTCCCGCCCACGCACGCATCGTCGAGATACCCGACGCCGCCCGGGGATTCGAGGGTATGGCGACCGGTATGTGGTGCGAACGCGCCCTGCCATCCGGAGCCTGCGCCGTCGTGTCCTCCGCAGGTGCATTTGGAACCTATGCCTGGGTCGATTACGAGGCGGGCCTCTACGGTGTCTTCGTCGTCCAGTCGCGTCTGCCAGACGTCTGGCCCACCTGGGTCGCCATTCGCGCTGCCCTCGGGTCACGCTAGATATGGATGGTTCCGTGACACGCCAGGATCGGCCCGACGCCGATCAACCAGGTACGCGCCTGTTGGGCGGCCTGGAGGCGCTCGCACTCCTGCCTTTGTTGCAGGCGCAAAGTGATCGTCTCGCCGGTCTGACGACGGGCGGCTTTATCTCCGGATACCGGGGCTCGCCACTCGGGGCCTACGACCGTGCGCTGGAAGCGGTTTCTGACGAATTGAAGCATGCCGACATCGTCTTCTCCCCGGGGCTCAATGAGGACCTCGCGGCCACCGCCGTGTGGGGCAGCCAACAGGTTGGATTGGTGGAGCCCGGTCGGGTTCAGGGCGTCTTCGGGGTCTGGTACGGGAAGGGCCCTGGCGTCGACCGGTCGGGCGACGCACTTAAACACGCCAATCAGGCGGGCACCTCGCCGCTTGGCGGGGTTGTCGCCCTTGCGGGTGACGATCACGTCGCTAAGTCGTCCAGCGTGGCTTTCCAGTCGGAACCGGCGCTGATCGCCGCCGGGATCCCCATTCTCTATCCGGCTGATGTGTCGGAGCTGGTCACATACGGTTTGCACGGCTTCGCGATGTCGAGACACTCGGGCGCGTGGTCGGCCTTGAAATGTCTCGTCGATGTGGTCGAGACCACTGCGACGACCGCGCTGCCGGACCAGGTCAGCTGCATCATCCCGCCCGGAGACTCGACAGGCGACCGCCATATCCGCTGGCCCGACGACGCGGTCGGGGCCGAGCGCCGCCTGTGGGACCACAAGCTCCCCGCTGCGCGCGCCTACGCCACCCTGAACGGACTGGACCGGGTAACACACGGCGCGTCTCGGCCAAGATCGCTCGGCATTCTGGCGAGCGGCCGCGCCTGGCTTGAGGTCTCTGAGTGGTTGCGACAGGCCGGGATATCAAACCAGGCCCTTGAGGATGCAGGCATCTCGGTGATGAAGGTCGCCATGGTCTGGCCGCTGACCGATCTTCCGGCGACCTGGGCGTCCGGCGCGCGCGAGATTCTCGTCGTCGAGGACAAGGCCCCAATTCTGGAAGAGCAGCTTCGGAGCGCGCTCTACGGCCTTGACGCCGATCGGCGTCCGGAGATCGTTGGCAAGCAGGACGGCCGGGGTCGACCCATGCTACCCCGTCATGGGCAGATCGAGGCCGCGATCCTCGGGCCGATTCTGGCCGGGAGGCTCGCTGCTATCGGCTTGCGTCGGGCACCATCGTCGCAGCAGCCACCCATCACCGCCACGACGACGGGGCGCCCGCCATGGTTTTGCGCTGGCTGCCCCCACAACACCTCGACGAGCCTGCCTGAGGGCAGCCGCGCAGGGGGAGGTATCGGCTGCCACAGCATGGCGCTGTGGATGGGGCGTGGCACGGCGCTGATGACCCACATGGGCGGCGAGGGAGCAAACTGGATCGGTCAGGCACCGTTTTCCAGCGCCAACCACGTATTCCAGAACCTTGGCGACGGCACCTATGCCCACTCCGGTTCGTTGGCGATCCGAGCCGCCGTCGTGGCGGGCGTTAACATCACCTACAAGATCCTTTACAACGACGCCGTCGCGATGACCGGCGGACAGTTCGTCGAAGGGCACCCATCTCCCTGGCGCGTCGCCGAGCAGGTCCTGACAGAGGGTGTCAGCCGACTGGTTGTTGTCAGCGAGGAGCGTCATCGTTACGGCACCGAGGCCCGTTGGCCTGAGGGCGTGGAAGTCGTCGGCCGAGAGCATCTGGACCGCATCCAGAGAACGCTGAGGGACATCCCCGGCGTCACCGTCCTGCTGTATGACCAGACGTGCGCGGCCGAGAAACGTCGCCGGCGTCGGCACGGCGAGTACCCCGTCTCTCCGACCCGGGTGATCATCAACGAACTGGTTTGCGAGGGCTGCGGCGACTGCGGGGTGCAATCCAACTGTGTCGCGGTAGTCCCGGCAGACACACCTTACGGCCGCAAGCGGCGGGTCCAGCAGTCGGACTGCAATCAGGATCTGTCTTGCTTGAAGGGCTTCTGCCCGAGCTTTGTCACCGTAGATGCGCAGTCGAAGCCGAGGACAGGCAATGGCTCGGCCGAGGTGGATCTTTCGGGGGTCCCGGAAGCGACCATGGCCCGGGTGGACGGGGCCTATCGCATCGTCATCGCCGGCATCGGCGGGACGGGCGTCGTGACTGCGGGGCGTCTTCTGGGCGAAGCGGCGCGCGAGGCGGGCTTGAGGTTCGCAGTTCTCGATCAAACCGGTCTTGCACAGAAGAACGGGTCCGTGACCAGCCATCTCTACTTCGGTTCTGCCGACGACCAGGCGGTTTCGGCCAAAGCTCCGCCGGGCGGGGTCGACCTGATGATCGTCTGCGATCTGGTCACCGCGCTCGACAAGCAAGCGGCCTATGCGCTCTCCCCGGACCGGTCGCGAGCAGTGGTCGATACCGAAGTGCACCCTCTCGCCCTCTCCGTCCTTTCGCCGGATCTGGCCCTTGACGGACAAGCGCTTGTCCGAGGTCTTTCCGACCAGGTCTTGCCCGACGGTCTTCTGACGGTACGCGCCGCGGAGACGGCGGCGGTCTTGGGCGAGGCGGCGCTCGCCAACACCTATTTGCTCGGGGCGGCCGCCCAGCGCGGGTGGCTTCCCGTCTCGGTCGAGGGGATCGAGCGGTCAATCCGGCGTAATGGCGTTGCAGTCGAGCGGAACTTGAAGGCCTTCCGCCTGGGAAGGCTGGACGTTGCTCAAGGGGTCACCACACCCCCTGTAGAAGCGGAAACGGTCGAGAGCGTGATTGCCGATCGTCAGGCGTTTCTGACTCGCTATCAGAACGCCGCCTATGGACGGGCCTATGCCGATCTGGCGCGCCGCGCCGCAGCCGCTGCGTCCATGCCGGACGGGCAGCCCTTCGCCATGAGCGTCGCCCGCAATCTGTTCAAGCTGATGGCGTACAAGGACGAGTACGAGGTCGCAAGACTCCACACTGATCCCGCCTTCGCACAGGATCTGAGGAAGCGCTTCGGAGACGGCGTGCGCATCACCCACCATCTCGCACCACCGATGATTGGCAGCATCGATCCGACGACAGGGCGACCCCGAAAGCGGCCGTTTGGGCCCTGGATTCGACCTGTCATGCGGGGGCTGGCGGCCTGTCGCGGCTTACGCGGAACGCCATTCGATCCGTTCGGCGGCACTGGCGAGCGACGAATGGAGCGCGCCTTGATCCAACGCTATCGTCGCGACATCGAAGCAGTTTTGCCTCGCCTCAGCGCAGCCAATCTGGAGGACGCGGTTGCTCTTGCGGGGATCGCTGAATGTATTCGTGGCTATGGTCCAGTCAAGTCGGCCAACGTTGATCGGATCGAGCCGGAGTGGTCGGCTCTGGAGGAGAAGTTTGGCTTGGGAGAAACGGGATCATGCGATGCTTGAATACAGAAATCACTCGTCGTAAGTTCGGAGTTACGGCCGCCGCGACTGTTGCGGCATGCGCAACTGCCCCGATACAACCCAATCCTGACCCGGCGTCCGGACAGGCTCTGTATAGTCTGGTACAAGCTTATTCGGATCTGGGCGACCACCGCACCGGCTCGCCAGGCGACCATGCAACCACCCGGTGGCTCGAGCGAAAACTCCACGACATTGGTCTGACGCCCCACAGGCAGGGTTGGGACATGGAGGTGTTTGACGTCACCCGCTCGCAGCTTTCGTGGACGGCAGACCATTCGGAGCCATCAGAGATCGAGGGCTTCCCCCTCTGGCCGCCAATCCCGACCCCGGGCGATGGTGTGCTGGCACCGCTCAGCGCCACACCGGGCGAGGACCGTATCACAGTGCTGACCCTGCCCTATTCTCCGTCGGGATCTCTGGAAAGCGAGGGGGTCGTAGAGGCGATCAGCACGGCCTGCAGCTCCGGCGCGGTCGGAGTCGCTGTCTTGACCGAGGGGCCGTTGGGCGAGCTTATCGCACAGAACACGGAGTTCAGTCAGCCCCGCTGGCCTGTGCCGGTCCTCATCGTGCCCGGTCGCGCCGCAGCAACCCTGTCCCGCCTGATTGAGCGCCAAACGCCGGTTCGGCTTCGGATCGCGGGTAGGGCGCGACCGGACACAGTCCACAATGTGTTGGGGCACCGGACCGGCACCGGGCCGGGAGTCGTCATCTCAACGCCGAAAAGCGGCTGGTTCCGTTGCGCCGGCGAGCGAGGCTCCGGAATGGCGATCGCTCTGGCCATTACCGAATGGTGTGCGCGAGAAACAGAACTGGATATCCGCTTCGTTTCGGCGACCGGGCACGAGTTTCACGGAGAGGGCGCGCGTCGGTTCCTGGCGGCGGATCCACCGCTGCGCGACACAGTCGCACTCTGGATTCATATCGGGGCAAATGTCGCCGTAAGTGACTGGCAGCTGGACGCTGTTGGGACACCCGTTCGCCGGGACACGCCTGCGACCCGCCGGGGCATAGCCTGCCATCCGGTGCTGTACGCAGCGGTGACCGCCAGCTTCGCCGGTCAACCGGGTTACGGGGCCCCGATTGGCATCGGTGTCGGGCGCGTACCCGGTGAGACGCAGCATTTCGTAGATCATGGCTATAGCCCGCTGATCGGCATGGTGGGTGCCGGCCCCCTGCATCACACCCCGGCCGACACTGCTGTCGCCACCACTCCGGCGTTACTCGAGCCAGTTGCTCGGGGCCTGATCGGCGCGGTCCAGCGCATTCTCCAGCATCAGGCCTGAGTCGGCGCAGGTCTACAAGGTCGAGGCCGGCAAGTTGGAAATAAACGCGCATGACCATTCCGGGAGTGCATTCAATGAGAAGATCTCATACGACGCTGGCATCCATAACTTCCGCATTTATTATTGGGATTACGTTGTCTTCAGGCGTAAGTGACGCCGAAGATCCAAGATCGAGTGTTGATGAGCGCTTTGATGATATCGTATCTACGGCCCGGATAACTGGCGCAATGATCATCATATACGACGAGCGCGGCCTGCTTTACCAACGGAGTGCAGGCACGATCGGAGTGGACACTGCCGTACCTGTTGCGTCTGCAAGCAAGTGGCTGACGACGGCCGTGATTATGTCATTGGTCGACGAGGGCCAACTCTCCCTTGATGCGACGGTTCGGGACTACGTTGATGATGCGCCGGAAGCGTTCGGGCCCATTACGTTGAGGCAGTTGCTCAGCCACACGTCAGGCATAGAGCCACAGACAGTCCTTCAGCTTCGCGGTGCTTCGTCATCAAGGGAGGTGGCCGAAGCCATCTTCGCCACCCAACTCATCGACCTGCCAGGCTCGACCTTTGCGTATGGCGGATCATCCATGCAGCTGGCCGCCTACATCGCAGAAGTTCGCACGGGCCAGTCCTGGAGCCAGCTGTTCGATGAGCGAATTGCGCGCCCTCTTGGGATAACCAGCGCCGCCTGGGTGCACCCACTTGCCGTCAGCGAGGCAGTAACGTCCCCGGCCACCGGCCCAGAGATTGCTCAGGGTGGAGATGGCCAAGTTGGCGCGGACAGCTTGCGGGCACAAGGCCGCCCGGGAAGCGACGTTCCGTTGGTTGCCGGCGGGCTCTCCATGTCAGCGGGGGACCTTTCGACCTTCATGCAAATGATCCTCGGATTTGGCCGGTTCGATGGGGTGAGGGTGCTCTCGGAGGCGTCAGTCCGGGAAATGGAGCGTCTTCAAACCGGCACCGTTGCAGACTTCCGCCGGGTTCCCGTTGCCATGCCTGCCTGGCGGTACGGATTGGGCATCTGGTGTGAGGAAGTCGGTTCTGCCAACGCCTGCGCGGTTACAAACAGCGCCGGTGCCTTCGGAACCGTCCCCTGGGTCGACCGCTCTACCGGACGGGCAGGCGTCTTTGTAACACGGACACAGCTGCCGAGGATCCTCACCAGCGTTCTGGAGTTGCGCGACCTCTCCGAGAGCATTCAGAGGTAGCGGATGGGTTCAACCCCTTGCGTGCAGCCCCGGCGGCGCGGGCCGCGCCGCCGGGGGATTGGTTCGGGCCTGGTGCCCGAATGGGTCGCGACACGCCAATCGCAACACCGTATCCGACGCTTGGGACGGACTTTGCTGGCTGACGCCAGGCGCAACACGCGCCGGACAGCGACCTGGTAAACCCTGGTGCAATCGTCGGCGGCTCAGGCGGGCATCGCTGCGGCCGCCTCGACGGTGCCGGTGCGCGGGGCGTAGCGGAACATGCAGGGCTTCTGGGGTCGGGCCCGCCCGGAGCGCCTCGATTGACAGCATACAAGAACCATTTTATCGATAATAATGGCCTTAAAGAGCGATCGTTACATGACTTGGCCAGGGGGAAAAAATGCAGGCTCGATATCTCGTTTGTGCGTCCGCGGCCGCCTTGGCTGTGGCCGGCAACGTTCAGGCACAGGCTGGCCAGAGCGGGGCTCCGACAACGACCCAGCAGATCACGCAGCTCGAGGAAGTCGTGGTCACCGCGCGCAAGCGAGAGGAGCAAATCATCGATGTGCCGGCCAGCGTAAGCGCCTTCTCGCGAGAGCAAGCTGAGGAGCTTGGCGGTATCCCTGACATCAAGAGCCTTTCCTACGTCGTCCCGGGCCTGGCCTTGGTCGACACCGGGAACATCAACCAGGAAGTCAACATTCGGGGCGCGGGTGCCGGCACGGCGCGGGTGACAGGCGTCAACTCGCCCATCGCAGTGTTGAGGAACGGAGCCAATGTCGCCGGGGGCAACATCGGCGGCCGGACCTATACCCGGACCGACCTCTTCGACATCGAGCGGATCGAGGTTGTGAGGGGACCGCAGGGTTCGCTGTACGGGGTCAACGCCGTGGGCGGCGTTATGAACCTGATTTCCAGGCGCCCCCAAAGGGACTTCGGCTTCAGGGGCTCGGCGGGGTGGACCAACGAGATCGAGGCCAGCGCCTTTGAAGCCGTCCTCAACCTGCCAGTCGGAGACCACCTGGCTTTCCGTGTCGGCGGCCAGCTGTCTGATGCGGAGGGCGGACACTTTATCAATGTGTTCGACGGCAAGCCCGGTGATGTCGCGCATTACAGAGGGCTGCGTGCCTCGGCTCTTTGGGAGCCAACAGATGAGGTATCGATCTACCTCGTTGCCGACAGTTCCACCGACGAATCGACATCGAACCGGATCAGGACCACTTACGTCCTGAACGACCCGACGTCTACGGCGGGGCCAAATGACCCGGATGGCCCATACCGGTATGGGCATAACACGTCGAACCTCGTGACCCGCGACCTGACCAACTACCTGGCTCAGATCGAATGGAGCACGCCACTGGGCGAGATCACGAGCGTAACCGCGCACCGCGACCGGGGGACGCGTTTCTTTCAGGATGAGGATGGGTCCTTTCCCGGATACGCCCAGTTGCCATTTCCGGGTCCGCCCTGCTTCACGCGCTCCTGCGTTACATTGTTTACAGATGACACTGTAATCTTTAGCCAGGAATTCCGTATCAGTAACTCTTTTGGCGATCACATTGACTGGATTGCCGGGGTCAACTGGCAGAGGGTTGAAAATGAGTTCGCGTTTATTTCTGACGGGCGAACCAACAACAATGCTGCCACTCTAAGCCCCACCGGGAACAATGCAGCTGTCTTTCGGGATGACGAAAGCCAGATCGGCGTCTTCGCAAGCGCCTCATGGGCCGCCTCGGATCGTTTGACGGTCGACGGCGCAATCCGCTGGGGAAGGACGGAAAAAGAGGGGGATGCCTACAATGTCCGCCGCGGCACCGGATCCGTCTTCTGTAACTATCTCGATCCGTTCAATAGCAACGTTGATGCGACCTGCATCTCCTTGCCGATCGCCTTCAGCGAGACCTACGAGAATGTGGCTCCGTCTCTTGCGGTCAAGTACGCGCTAGCAGAGAATTTCAATGTATTTGCCACAGTAGCGCGCGGTTATCGATCCGGCGGGTTCAACGGCACAGCTGTCTCCTTCCCGACCACCGTTCCCGTTTCGTATGACGAGGAAGAAACGACCGCTTACGAGGCCGGGGCAAAGGTGAGGGTCGGTGGCGGGCTTCTCACGATTACGGCGTTCAGGAATGACTTCAACGACCTTCTCGTGAGTCTGCCCATCCCGGGCGATACCGCAGGGCGCTCCTATCGAGAGAACGCCGGCGAGGCGGAAACGCATGGCGTCGACCTGGAATGGGTCGGGCGCGCCGAGTTTTTCCCGGAAGAATGGGGGCGACTCGACATGACGGCCGGGCTGAACTGGCTGGATGGCGAGATCACGAGCGGACCGTACCAGGGGCGGACTGTAGAGGGTGCTCCCGAGCACACCTACACGGCCACCGCGATCTACACGCGCCGTATCGGAAATGGAATGCGCCTCTCCGCGTCAACGTCTTACCGCGGGCAGCGTGGGGGCTTCACGAACACGACCCGCATCAACAACCTCGTTCCCCTGGATGATCTCGATCTTTGGAATGCTCGCCTGGCGCTTGACGTCGACCAGCTGCAGTTTTCCCTCTCGGCATCAAACCTCTTTGACGAGCAGTACGTGGCTCTGAAGGACCCCAACCGGTCAGTCTACGGCAACCCGCGAGAGATCACGTTCAGAGTTCTCTACCGGTTTGGCTCTGAAGCTCCTCGACGGCGGTAGATCTTGATGATGCCTGATAGCGTCAGGTTCGCCGATAGAACCTCCTTGCAGAAGCCCGGGTCACGGGTCAGGCAGTGCGTGGGGTGGATAGCAAGAACAGTCTACGGTGGACGAGGGGCTGTCCGAGCCCTTTCTGTGGGGCTTGTATGTGCCGTGCTGTCTGCGCCGCTGGCCGCTTGCGGTGGCGGCGGGGGATCAAGCGATGAACCGAACCCGCCAGTAGTAAATCCTCCGCCTCCGCCCCCGCCTCCGCCTCCACCTCCGCCCCCGCCCCCGCCCCCGCCCCCGCCAGTCGGGAACGTGGCCGCGGCGGTCAGTTTCGCTATCGGATCGGGGTCGCGGGCCGTTCTGGTGATGCAGGGCGGCGTTCTGGTGGCCGAACAGTATCAGGGCCAAGGTCGCGTGGATCGTGGTGAACTTCTTGCCTCGGGGACAAAGAGCTTCAGCTGCGCGCTCGCCGCCGCCGCGGAGGCGGACGGGTTCATGAGGGCCGGTGATCTGGCCTCGATTGCTATCTCCGCCTGGGCCCCCGGCGGAGCCAGCCCAGACCCGGGCCAAAAGCAGACCATTCGGCTGGATAACCTGCTGTCAATGACAGGCGGCCTGAGCAACACAGGTGCCAGCGCTCTTGAGCTGAACAACGTCGACAGTTTCCGGCAGGCGATCACGGCGCGCTCCGGCAATCCACCGGACGAGGTTTTCACCTACGGGCCCAACAGCTTCCAGGCGTTTGCGGCCGCGTTCGAACTGGCGACCGGCGGATCCCTGACCGCCGATCTGGGCGTGACCGGGGGCCAGGATTCGGTGTCCTACCTGCAGACGAGGGTTCTCAATCGCATCGGCATCGCCCCGACCCAGTGGCTCCGTGACATCAGGGGTCACGCCAACTGGGCCGGCGGCGCGTATTTCACCGCCCGCGCATGGGCGACCTACGGCCAGTTCATTCTGCAGAAGGGAGCCTGGCAGGGGGAGCAGGTTGTCCCTGCCGCCCTGATCGAGCGATGCTCGACCTACCGGAACGGAGCGTTTCTCGGCTACGGCTTGGGGTTCTGGTTGAACCGTCGGGTGCAAGACACGTTCACGCCGGGGGTTGATTCGGCCCCTTGGCCAACCGAGGTCGCCGCCCGGTTCGGCGCTGGCTCAAACATCGCCCCGAACGTGCCCGAAAGCATGTTCATGGCCTTCGGTGCTGGCAACGTGAAGATGTTCATTCTACCTTCCCACGAGATCGTTGCGGTCAAGATTGGAGGCACGCAAGACGACGACCGGTTTCTGGCCTTGATGCTGGGCACGGCACCCTAGCCTCTCTTCAGAAGTCGGAACGACCAGTAGCCTGGAGATTGCCATGGACCGCCGTCAGTTGATCCAGTCCGCAATGGGGCTGTCCGCCCTTTCGCCAGCCGGTCGGGCCGTAACTGCGATCGCAGCTGGCCAAACCGCGGATCCGTTCCAAAGGGCCTTCTTCTACGCCTTTCCCCTGTATGAACTCGCTCGCATCTCACAGGAGCGAACAGGGGCGCTGGGCGGCCCCGGAAGACTGAATCTGATCGCCCGCCGTCCACAACTTCTGGACGCAACAACACGCCTTGTAACGGCGCCAAACAACGACACCATCTACTCCTCGGTCTTCCTCGAGCTCTCCGGCGGTCCGGTCGAACTGCAGGTTCCCAATTCCACAGAACGCTATTTCTCGCTCGCCTTCATGCACGCCTTCACCGATGTCTTCGCCTATGTCGGCACTCGCGCAACGGGCGGACAAGGGGGTACTGTCTGGGTCGTCGGGCCGGGGTGGCGGGGCGATGCCCCCCAGGGCGCGCGCCTGATCCGTTCGCCCAGCAACGATGTCTGGGCCCTCATGCGGACGTTGGTCGACGGTCCGGGGGATCTTGCGGCTGCCCAGGCCTTCCAGAGTAGACTGACCCTGAACGTGGCCCCTGATCGGCCGTTGGCACGAGGCTTCACCGCGCCCGCCGGCGACGTCAATGATCCGGTGGATTTCCTTACCCTGGTCAATGAGGTGATCGCTCGATCTCCCGGCGGCAGCGCACAATTCCCGCGGGCAGAACAGTTCCGGGCGCTAGGGATTGGCCAGGCGGCACTTCCGGGAGCCGAGATTCTGGATCGCTGGCGTGGGGTCATCCCGCAAGGGCTGGCGACGCTGCGGGAGGCGTTCAGGTTCCGGGACCATACCGTCGCTGGCTGGAGCTACCAGCCGCCCGGGATCGGCGACTTCGGCGAGAACGATCAGCTACGGGCCGCAGTGGCATTGGGCGGCATCGCAGCGCTCGGCGAAGAGGAAGCGATGTACTTCCACGGTGACTTCGACGCCAGCGGCGCTCCGCTCGTCGGCACTGACTCCTACCGCTGGCGGATCCCCGCCGGAGGGGTGCCGGTCGACGCCTTCTGGTCCCTCACCATGTACGAGGTCACGCCGGAGGGCCGGTACTTCTTCACCGACAACCCGATCAATCGGTATTCGATCGGAGACCGCACTCCCGGCCTGGTGGTCGATGCGGACGGAGGCTTCGAGGTCCAGATCCAACGCGAACGGCCCGGGGGCACCCTCGCTGCCAACTGGCTGCCCTCGCCGCAGGGCCCGATGCGGCTGGCGTTACGGGCCTATCTACCCCGGCACGAACTACGCGATCGGTTGTGGAAGATTCCGGCCCTGGTCCGATCGACCTGATCTGGATGGCAGCGGGAGGTCCGGCATTCGGCTGCCGGAACCTCTGTTCGACCGACAGACCCCATCAGCCCTTTGACCTGCCCTTGCGTCAGGCAAGGCTTGGTATTGCGAGACGCCAACATGTCCTGCGACCGGGGCTCAGCGGACCTGCCGCCCGCCCCGCTCTAGCCCAGCACCCGCCGGATCACCCCGGCATAGACGTCGGTCAGGGCCTCCAGCTCGGCCACCGGCACCCGCTCGTCGACCTGGTGCATGGTCTGGCCGACCAGCCCCAGCTCCAGCACCGGGCACAGGGCGCGGATGAAGCGGGCGTCCGAGGTGCCGCCGGTGGTCGAGGGCTCGGGCCGCCGACCGGTCGCCGCCTCGACCGCGTCCTGCACCGCCGCCACGAACGGTCCCGGCTCGGTCAGGAAGGCCTCGCCCGAGCACAGGTGCTCCAGCTCGATGCGCAGCCCGCTCTCCGCCTGGGCCTCGCCTGCCAGCCGGTTCAGCCACGCCATCAGCCCGTCGCCGGTGTGGGCCGGATTGAAGCGGATGTTCAGCCGCGCCTTCGCCTCGGCCGGAATGACGTTGGTCGCCGGATTGCCGATGTCGATAGTGGTGATCTCGAGGTTCGAGGGCGGGAAGGCCGGATAGCCCTCGTCCAGGACCTCGGCGTCCAGCCGCGCCAGCAGCCGCGCCAGCACCGGGGCCGGATTGGCCGCCCGCTCCGGATAGGCCACATGCCCCTGCTTGCCGTGCACCGTGATCCAGGTGTTGAGCGAGCCGCGCCGCCCGACCTTGATCGTGTCGCCCAGCAGCGCGGCCGAGGACGGCTCGCCGACCACGCAGGCGTCGATCACCTCGCCCTCGGCCTGCAGCGCCTCGACCACCCGCTTCGTGCCGTGCAGGGCCGGGCCCTCCTCGTCGCCGGTGATCAGGAAGCTGAGCGAGCCGTTCGGCTCGCCCTCCGCCAGCACCCGCGAGACGGCGGCGACCCAGGCGGCGATGCCGCCCTTCATGTCCACAGTCCCGCGGCCGTACAGCACCCCGTCGCGCACCTCGCCGTCGAACGGCCCGGAAGACCAGGCCTCGGCCTGGCCGACCGGCACCACATCCGTATGGCCGGCGAAGCACAGGTTGGGCCCCGCCATGCCGCGCCGGGCGTAGAGGTTCTCGATGCGGGCGTGCACGCCGGTCCCGCCCGGCCCCTCGAAGGCCATGCGCCGGCAGGTGAAGCCCAGTGCCGTCAGCCGGCGCTCCAGCAGGTCCATCGCCCCCTCGTCGGCGGGCGTCACCGAGGGCCGGGCCACCAGGGCGCGGGTCAGCTCGACAGGATCGATCACGGCAATGGCAGCGGGGGCGTTCACGGGGCTCATGGACTCGTGCTTTAGGGGCAGGCGCAGTCGCGGAGAAGCCCATGCCCCCGATCGATATCGCCGCGGCCCCCCGGCGCGACGGCACGGCCTATCCGGCGCCCCATGACGCCCCCTGCCGCGCGCGGCGACGCCAGCGCCTCGGCAACGCCGTCGGCCTGACCCGGCTCGGCGTCAACCGGCTGGAGCTGGAGCCCGGAACCTGGTCGTCCCAGCGCCACTGGCACACCGCCGAGGACGAGTTCCTCTGGGTGCTGGAAGGCGAGGTGGTGCTGGTCGAGGACGACGGCGAGACGGTGCTGCGCGCCGGCGACTGCGCAGGCTTCCCGAAGGGCGTCGCCAACGGCCACCACCTGGTCAACCGCTCCGACCGCCTCGCCGTGGTGCTGGAGGTCAGCGACCGCGACCCCGACAACGACACCGTCACCTATCCGGACATCGACCTGCTCCATGTCGGCGGCGAGCCCGGTTACCGCCACCGCGACGGCACGCCCTACCCCGGCCCCGGACGGGTGAAGTGACGGAGTCCCCCGAGGCGCCGCCACCCGCGACCGCGCCCGAGGCCGACACGACCCTCGCCGATCATGGCGAGAACCCGTGGAAGATTCGCGACTTCCGGCTGCTCTGGCTGGGCCGGCTGACGGCGGTGCTGGCCATCCAGATCCAGTCCACGGCGGTGATCTGGCAAGTGCTGGAGATCGCCCGGCGCGACCACCCGATCGAGCAGGCCAGCCTCTACGCCGGCATGGTCGGGCTGGTGCAGTTCATCCCCCTGCTGCTGCTGACCCTGCCCGCCGGGGAGATGGCCGACCGCCGCGACCGCAAGCTGACCGTCTCGGCCTGCATGGGCGGCGAGCTGGTCTGCGCCCTCGCCTTCCTAGGCCTGGCCCTGTCCGGCGAGCCACCGCTCTGGGGCCTGCTGGGCGTCGCCGCCCTGTTCGGGGCCTGTCGCGCCTTCCTCGCCCCGGCCAGCCAGGCCCTGCTGCCCATGGTGGTCGGGATGAAGGCCCTGCCGCGCGCCATCGTCGCCCAGAGCCTGGCCTTCCAGACCGGGTCCATCGCCGGCCCGACCCTCGGCGGCCTGCTGCTGGCGGTCTCGACCCCCTTCGCCTACGCCGCCTCGACCGTCCTGTTCCTCGTCGGCCTGGGCTGTTTCCTGCTGATCCGCACCGACGGCCGGCCGCGCACCCCGCCGGCCCACGGCCGCTGGGCCGCGGTCAGGGAGGGCCTCGCCTATGTCTGGCGCACCCGGGTGGTGATCGGTGCCATCTCGCTGGACCTGATCGTGGTGCTGTTCGCCGGCGTCGCCCTGCTGGTGCCGGTGTTCGCCGCCAGCGTTCTGGACGTCGGGCCGCAGGGCTTCGGCCTGTTGCGCGCTGCCTTCGGCGTCGGGGCCCTGGTCATGGCCCTCTACCTGTCCCGCTTCCCGATCCTGCGCCGCGGCGGCCTGTGGATGTTCTCGGCGGTGGCGGTGTTCGGCGTCTGCACCCTGGTGTTCGGCCTGTCGCAGATCGTCTGGATTTCGGCCGTGGCCCTGTTCATCGGCGGTGCCGCCGACATGGTCAGCGTCAACATCCGCCAGACCCTGATCCAGATCGCCACTCCGGACGAGATGCGCGGCCGGGTCAGCTCGGTGTCGATGCTGTTCATCGGCGCGTCGAATGAACTGGGAGAGGCCTGTTCCGGGGTCATGGTGCGCCTGCTCGGCCCGGTCGGGGCGGCGGTGTTCGGCGGCCTCGGGGCGCTGGCCGCCACCGGCCTCTGGGCCCGCGCCTTCCCCGACCTGCGCAAGGCCGACCGCCTGACTTAGGCGCGTTCCGGGGGTTCATCACAGAGAGCACGAAGGGCGCACAAAGCGCACGGAGGGGTCGCGCAAGCTGCGCCGGCCAGTTCCTCCCCCACAGGGGGAGGTGGATCGCCGGCGAAGCCGGCGAGACGGAGGGGGGAGGCTCGCGACGGCAGCGCTTATCCCCCC
>JAPZRF010000008.1 GCA_027531145.1 Brevundimonas sp.
GCCGTGCGGCTGAACCCCGCGGCCGGCCGGCTGCGCAACCTGATCAGCTCCACCGGCCGGCCGCTACCGCCGGCGCTGGAGATCAGCTACCAACCCCCCGGGCTCTCACAATGATCGAGGGACCGGCGGGGGGCAGGTCAATCGCAACTCAGAGGACCGACAATGACTCCCAAGGATTCCATCCGCGCCGCGGCGCGCAAGCAGCATTACCTGTCCCGCGACAATCTCGATCTCTTGGAGATCGACGCATTGGGGGTTCGGGAGGAGAGGTTCAGCATCTTCAATAGGAACATTGATATCCAGCCAAGCGGCGCGTTCGTTGGATTGGGCCGGCTGAGGTTCGCGGTGACTGACGGGAGTGGAGTTATGACGGGGCGGTCGTCTTGCGAGGCTCATTTCTCCGGCCGGCTCACGAGCGACGGTGCCGAAATCCATTCGGTCGCGGTCGAGGAGTTCTGAACCTTCGAGTGGTGCGCGCTTCGGTCTGGCCCTGGCGCGCGCGCCCACGCAGAGAGATAATGGTAGGCGCCCCTATTGACGTGTCTATCAGCGGTGTCGCTCCCGACCGGGGCCGGGATGGAACCCGGCTGAAGTCGGTCAAGAGACGGCGCAACGCCCGAAGAGCTCCGTCGGCAAACGCCTGCCGGAAAACCTCTGAGGACACCTCAATGGAAGACCAAAACTCTACTGCAGCCGCCCGTTCGGGCCTGGCTTCGGCACCGGTCGTGATGATGCGACCGCCGGGCGAACTGAAGCCGGCGAGGCGTAACGCGCGCACGCACTCGCAAAAGCAGATCGCACAGCTCGCGGCCTCGATCCGAAAGTTCGGGTTTACGAACCCGGTGCTGACCGACAATGCCGGATGTATCGTCGCCGGGCACGGCAGGGTGGAGGCGGCGAAGCTGCTGGGGCTGGCGCTCGTGCCGACGCTGCCGCTGTCGCATCTGTCTGAACTGGATGTCCGGGCCTATGCCCTGGCCGATAACCGACTGGCCGAAAATTCCGGCTGGGATGACGAGCTGCTGCGGATCGAGCTTGGCGAACTGGAGGAGATCGTGCCGTTCGATCTCGAACTCACTGGCTTCTCCACTGGAGAAATCGATGTGCTGCTGGATCCGCCGACGAAGGAGGAGCGGCTGAGCGAAACGCCCGAGCCGAAGCGGGCGACGGCCGGGGTGGAGCGCGGCGATCTGTGGCTGCTTGGCGAGCACCGAATGCTTTGCGGCGACGCCCGCGAGCCGGCGGACTTCGCGAAGCTGATGGGGGAGGAAAGGGCGCGGATGGTCTTCTCCGATCCACCGTACAATGTGCCGATCGATGGCTTCGTCGGAGGGCTTGGTGGAGTGAAGCACCAGGAGTTCGCGATGGCGTCGGGTGAGATGAGCCCGCAGCAGTTCACTGTCTTCCTGGCGACGGCCTTCCGAAACGCCGCCGAGGTCAGTCTGGACGGGGCCGTACACTATCAGTGCATGGACTGGCGGCACATTGAGGAGATGATGGCGGCCGGACGGCAGGTCTACTCAGGTTTGCTGAACCTCTGCGTCTGGTCGAAGGACTCAGCCGGGATGGGGAGCTTCTACCGGAGCCAGCATGAGCTGGTGTTCGTGTGGAAGGTCGGGGAGGGCGCGCACCTGAATACCGTCGAGCTCGGAGCGAACGGACGTTATCGGACGAATGTCTGGAACTGCCGCGGTGTGAGGAAGACCGGCGGCCGGTCGGAGCTCGAATTGCACCCGACTGTGAAGCCGGTGCCTCTTATTCTCGAGGCGATTAAGGACGCCTCGAAGCGCGGAGATCTCGTGCTCGACTGCTTCGGCGGTTCTGGCTCGACGCTGATTGCGGCTGAGCGCGGGAAGAGGAAGGCCAGGCTGATCGAATACGAACCGAAGTACTGCGAGGTGACGATCTGGCGGTGGGAAAAGCAGACTGGGAAGAAGGCGGTTCTTGCTGAGACGGGCGAGACCTACGCCGAAGTCCAGGCCCGAAGGAATGCCGAGATGGACGCGATCGCCGATGCGGCTCTGGAACTGGAGGCGGCGTGATGGCGGAGCGCAACGAGAAGGGTCAGTTCGAGAAGGGGCAGACCGGTAACCCGCTTGGACGGGGCGCGAAGCGGCAGCGACGCCACCGCTTGCCAGTCTCGAACCGTCTGACGGCCTTTGAAGTCGCGGAAATGCCGATCGAGATGAAGGGGCGAGACGGCGAGATGGAACTGACCACCTACTACCGAGGCGTTCTGATCGCGATGGCGCGTAAGGGGATGGGGGGGCATGCGCCGTCGCAGCGGGCGTTTCTGGAACAGGTGGATCGTGCGGCGGCGGCGTACGGCGACAATCACGCTCTGATCCAGTTCCTCTTCCGGGAGACGGCGCGGCTCGAGACGCTAGTCGATCAGTACGAGGCGATCGCGGTGACGAGGCGGACGGGGGTACTCGAGGCCTCTCAGGAGGAATGGGATCGGCGAACGGCCGAGCTGAACCGGAAGTGGGAGCAGAGGAAGCAGATCGGTTTCACCTGATCAGCCGGTCGGAAGTAATGCTCTGAGGCGTTGGTAGGCCTCGTCGAACCAGAGTTGGTGCTCGGCGCTCAGATCGGTCCCGGCGAACCTGAGGCGGCGGTGTTCGATGAACATCGCCGCCCACAGGTCCGAGGCCAGCAGGTCCGGAACATCGAGGTTCGGCCTAGGGGCCGCAAGCGCGGTCTGGATCGCGTAGGGATCGGTCAGGCCCGCCAAGGCGTACCCGTCGACCAGATGGGTGAACTCCCCCATCTCGTCCTCGACCAGCCCCTCGGGCAGGGCGTCGAACTGGCCAAGCCGCAATAGTCTCGCCCAGGCAGGCGAAGTCGGTGGCGAGGACAGCTGCCCGGCCAGATGCGCGCGAAGCCGGTGGAGATCACGTGTTCGCTCGTCGCCAAACAGCAGGTCCAGCAGCGCGTCCATCGTCTCGACAGAGCTGAACCGCGACCGGGTAAGCTGTCGCAGTCCCGGCCGCTCGGCCTTGACGCCCTGGCTGTCGGCCTTGGTGTGGCGCACGGCGCGATCGCCGAGCGGAGGCAGCGGCTCGCCGGGGGAGCCGCCGAACCAGCGGTACCGGGTGGTGGTGAAGGTCTCCGGATCGATAAGCATCCAGACGACGCAGCCGGACGGCTTGCTCGCCAGTTCGACGTTGATGTCCACATGGGCGCGCTTGCCGCTGGCCCGCATCGCCTTCAGTTGAACGTGTCGGAGGATGCCGTCGGCCTCAAGGACGAGGTCGTAGCCGGCCCCGTCGTACTCGGCCCGCAGCACCTCGCACCGGCGGCCCGCCTTCAGAAGTGCACGGGTCAGGTCGCCGA
Organism: Brevundimonas sp.; assembly: GCA_027531145.1. GTDB lineage: Bacteria > Pseudomonadota > Alphaproteobacteria > Caulobacterales > Caulobacteraceae > Brevundimonas. Next base: position 3,337 of record JAPZRF010000008.1, read on the forward strand.
GGAAGAGATGCTCGAACACCTTCTCGCGCAGCACCGAGGCATGCGGCGACCAGGGATCGAAGGCGGGCAGGGGCATGTGAATACTATTCGTCTCAGGTAGCCCCATCAGCCATCGAACGCCGGCGACATCAACCGAGAATGAGATGAGTGGACTGTAGATGATCAGGCTGCGTCCGACGCCTTCTCGCCGCGATGGAGATCGCGAACAGACTGGCCGAACGGGTGCGCGCACTGCGCCGCGAGAAGGGCTGGTCGCAGGAGGAGCTGGCCCATCGGGCAGGCCTGCACCGCACCTTCATCAGTCAGGTGGAGCGGGCGGTGAAGAACACGACCATCGCCGCCACGGAAAAGAACGCCCGCGCCCTCGAGGTCAAGATGGGCAACCTTCTCGACTAGAGTCCCGACGGGCGTGGCTCATCGGCGAGACGCATGGCTTCGTCACGGGACGGAGGTCCCATGATCCACCCCGAGGTTGCTGACGAAGCCGTCGGCCTGTTGCTGATGCTGGTCGCCGACCTTGGCGAGGAGGCCGCGTCTCTGGCGGTCACGGCCCCCGTTGATCTCACCCAGCGCTTCGCCCGACTGCGTCAACTCGGCGAGGATCAGGCCGTCATCGCCGCGGCCGGCAAGGCTGTGCTCCGCAATCGGCGGCCTCCCGCTGAATAACGGGCGATACCGCTGGACTTCACCCTCGAACGGAGTGTGTTGGAGAGGCCGGCGCGGAGGACGCCCGGCCCGCTCCGAAGGCCGCTGGCCGCCGGGGCTTCAGGTCATGCGGCCGGTCCTGGCCGCAGCTAGGAGCCTCGACATGACCGACCTCACCCTCTCTTCCGCCCAACGCATCCTGCTGCAGCGCGTGGCCGTCTCCGGACCCGACGGGTTCGAAATCGCCCCGCGCGCCCGCGCCAGCGCCGCCATCCTCGTCGGGCACGGCCTGCTCGACGGTGCCGACGATCTCTACCACGCGACGCCGGCCGGGCGGCAAGCTCTCGGACTGGCTGAGGAGCCGGAGCACCCTACGGCCGCAGAACCCGAGGTGCGAGCCGCCGATCAGCAAGAGCCTCCCACTAGCCGCGCGCCCCGCGACGGCACCAAGGCCGCCCAGGTCGTGGCGATGCTGAGCCAGCCAGACGGCGTGACGGTCTCCCGGATCTCCGAGGCAACCGGCTGGCTGCCTCACTCGGTGCGAGGGTTTCTCGCCGGGGCGCTGAAGAAGACCCACGGGATGGCCGCGGTCTCCGAAGCGGCCGAGGGCGGTCGGGTCTACCGCCTGGCCGCCGGGGGCACCCGGTGACCCCGGACGAAGCCGCAAGGTCGCTGGAAGGCCTGTCGCTGCAGGAGCTGCGCGAGGCCTGGCGCCGCCACGGCTTCGGCGCTCCTCCAAAGTTGCGCGCGCCGGACCTTCTCCGCCGCTGCCTGGCCTGGCTGATCCAGACCCGCGCCTATGGCGGCATCTCTCCGGAACTTCGCCGCCAGCTGCGCGGCGAGGGGCGCCTGGGCGATGGTCTGGAACCGGGAGCCCGCATCGTGCGCGAATGGGCCGGGGTCCGCCACGAGGTCGAAGTGATGGAGGGCGGCGGCTATCTCTATGCCGGTCGCAGGTGGAGCTCGCTGTCGCCCATCGCCTTCGAGATTACCGGCACGAAGTGGAACGGCCCGGCCTTCTTCGGCCTGCGGCGGGCCGGCAAGACATGAGCGAGCGGACGCTTCGATGTGCGATCTACACGCGCAAGAGCTCGGAGGAGGGCCTCGACCAGAGCTTCAACTCGCTCGACGCCCAGCGCGAGGCCTGTGCCGCCTATATCGCCTCGCAGAAGGGCGAGGGGTGGCTGGGCCTGCCCGGCCGCTACGATGACGGCGGCTACTCCGGCGGCAACATGGAGCGGCCGGGTCTGACCCGGCTGCTCTCTGACATTGAGGCGGGTCGTATCGATGTGGTGGTCGTCTACAAGGTCGATCGCCTGACCCGGTCGCTGTCGGACTTCGCCCGGATCGTCGATCGCTTCGACAGGCGCGGCGTCAGCTTTGTCTCGGTGACCCAAGCCTTCAACACCACGACGTCGATGGGCCGGCTGACGTTGAACGTGCTTCTTTCCTTCGCCCAGTTCGAACGTGAGGTCACCGGCGAGCGCATCCGCGACAAGATCGCGGCCTCCAAGAAGAAGGGCATGTGGATGGGCGGCAATGCGCCGCTCGGCTACATCGGCCATGAGCGGACGCTGAAGATCATCCCGGAAGAAGCCGCGATCGTCCGCTGGTGCTTCGCCCGCTACCTGGAGCTCGGCTCGGTCCACGTGCTGCAGCGGGAGATGAAGGACCGGGGCATCGTCTCCCGGGTTCGCACCTCGGCGGCGGGGCGAACCACTGGCGGGCAGCCGTTCGGGCGAGGCTCGGTGTTCCACCTGCTCAGGAACCGGCTGTATGTCGGCGAGATCGTCCACGGCGACAAGGTCTGGCCGGGGTTGCACGAACCTATCGTCGACCGGGAGACGTTCGAGGCGGTGCAGACCCTCCTCACCAAGTCCACTACGCCGCGTCGGGTGCGGGCAAAGCAATCGCCGGCGTCGCTGACAGGCCTGATCCACGATGCGACTGGCGGGCTGATGAGCCCCGTCACCGCCCGGCACAGCGGAAACACCTGGCGCTACTACGTGTCCTCCAGGCTGCAGAAGGGCGTGGGCGTCGCCATGCCGCCGGATGGCCTCAAGCGGATAGCTGCGGTTCCGGTCGAGGAACTGGTCGCCGGTGCCCTGCGCGAGCTGATCGGAGACCCGACCGCATCATGGGCAGTCCTGCGCGAGCTGATCACCAAAGTTACGGTCCACACCGATCGTATCGCCCTCGCCCTCACCATCGAGGCGCGGGCACGGGCCGTGCGAGACATCCCGCCCCCGGCTGCGGACGGGTCAACCACGCTGGTCGTATCGGCAAAGCTCCAGAAGCGCGCCGGACGGGTCTGGCTGGAGGCCGGTGCCTCCGGTCGCACCGAGCGGCGGCGGATCGATCGAACTCTTGTCGCGGGCCTGCGTCGCGCTCACCGGGAGCTCGCGAAGGTCGGGATCCAGCCTTCGGGACGAACACCCTCCTCGCTCAACTGCCAGGGAATCGATGACCGGCACACGCGAAGGCTCGCGACTCTCGCGTTTCTTGCGCCCGACATTCAGGTGGCGATCCTGGAGGGGCATCAGCCCGTTGGCGTCACCCTCAAGGATCTGATCGAACGGCCTCTACCCCTGTCGTGGCAAGATCAGCGCATCGCGCTCGGCATTACGGCCTGATTGAGGGCGGAACACGTCCAGATCGAGCCGATTACACGTCCTGAAAACGAGCGGATCAGGCCCTGTTACCTGCCTGATAAATTGCGCACTCGTTCACCCATGTCTGGATCAGGAAGGCAGGCGCGGCGGGCGTTTGAGGACCAATGAGCGTATACGTCGGCTCGACGTCAAGGTCCAAAAATCGTCGGAACAGGCCGAACAGGCATCTAGCAAACCGGGTGTGGCGCAATGCGACCAGAGAGCGCCATCTGGAATGAGCCCAGATAGGCCTGGATGCGAGGGCGGGAGGTGACAGTGGTACCGGAAGCAGGGCGCAAGCCCCGCCCCACGCGGCACATTTGCGCGGGTCGGCTGTTCAAGACAGCTAGGCCAAGAAGGTGGCGGAGAGGGAGGGATTCGAACCCTCGGTACGCTTGCACGTACGCCGCATTTCGAGTGCGGTACATTCAACCACTCTGCCACCTCTCCGCGCGCCGACAGGCCCTTGGGGCGAGTGAGACGCGGTGTGTAGTCAAGCGAGGCGCGCGCCGCAAGGGGTCTGTGCGGCTCAGCGCAGGGCGGGCAGGGCAAGGCCCGGGGCGTGCCCGTCCTCAGGGGCTCCGAGGCGGGCGGTGAACAGCTCGGCGGGCCTGCCGCCGGTGCCGGTGGTGGTTCGCCCGAGGGGGGCGACGAGGCCGGTGCGCTCGACACCGCGGCGGAAGTTCTGCTTGTGCAGGCGCAGGCCCGAGACCGCCTCGGCGGCGGCCTGCAGCTGCGACAGGGTGAAGGTCTCGGGTGCCAGGTCGAACAGCACCGGTCGGTAGCGCAGCTTGCTGCGCAGCCGGCCGAGGCCGGTGGCGAGGATGCGGCGATGGTCCGACTCCATCGGCTGGCCCAGAAGCGGGGCGTCGTCAGCGGCCGGCGGCTCCGGCCGGTCACGCGCCGCCTCGGCGACGAGGCCGGCCTCATAGAGCAGCTCGTAGCGGTCGAGCACAGCCGCCTCGTTCCAGCCGGCATCGTCCTCCAGCGCGAACAGGGCCTCGACGCGGCGGCGGCGGCGCTCGCCGGGCTCGGCGTCGGCCCAGGCGCGCAGGCGCGGGGCGAGGAACTCGTCGATCAGGGGCAGCCGGCCGGCGCGCGGCGCCTCCCACGGGAAGAAGCTCTCAACCGGCCGCCAGCGGGCGTCGGCGCTGGGCGGGGCGAGGGCGTCGCGTGTCAGGGCCAGATAGCCGACCGAGACCTGGCGCGCCGGATCGCCGGCCGGGGCGGCGCGCGGCGTGTCGCGGCCGGCGTCGCCGAAGGTGTAGAGCTGCTCGACGAAGCCCAGCCGGAAGCCGGTTTGGGCCGTGACGAAGGCGCGCAGGGCCAGCTCGAAGGTGCGGTGCCGGGTCGGATCGAAGGGGCCGAATGGCAGGCCGGGGGCGACTTCCTGGGCGTGGGTGGTGAGCACCGACAGCCCGGGCCCGTCGAGGACGAAGATGACGGCGGACAGGCCGATCCTGACCCCGATGTCGCCGCGCCCCGCCATGGCTATTCGGTGTGCCAGGCGTCCGGCCCCGGCAGCAGGCCGCAGGCCTCGGCCAGCACCCGGTAACGCTCGAGGTAGCGGGCCTGGGCCTGGCTGGCGGGCAGGGGCTCGAGCGCGGTGATGGTCCCCGGCGGGGGCGGGCCGAACAGCCTGATCGCCTCGTCGTGGCCGAAGCCGGCCAGTTGCGTCGCCTCAAGGAAGGCGCAGGCCCGGTCAGCCTTCTTGATCAGCGTCTTGATCGGCGGCGGGGTCTTCGCCGGCAGGCCGAAACGGACGTGGATGGCACCCTCCAGCCGGGTCTCGAAGTCCTTGTAGCTGAGGCCCAGCGCCGCCTTGAATGGCGAAATCATGTCGCCGATGACGTATTCAGAGGCGTCGTGCAGCAGCGCTGCCAGGCGCCAGCGCGGCTCCAGCCCCGGCTTGAGGTGGTGGGCAATCTCCTCGACGATGACACTGTGCTGGGCCACCGACAGGGGGTGATCGCCGACGGTTTGGCCATTCCAGCGGGCCACGCGGGCGAGGCCGTGGGCGATATCCTCGATCTCGATGTCCAGCGGCGAGGGGTCGAGCAGGTCGAGTCTGCGGCCAGACAACATCCGTTGCCACGCACGCGGCGGCTTTGCGCGGGGCCCCGGCGTGCGCACCGGCTTCGGTGAAGTCTGGGGGGTGGGGCTGGAAGGGGCGGGGCGAGCGAACACGTCGGGCGACACCGGATGCGGGACGGAGGTGTCAGGTGGCGCATCCGGCGGCGGGGATCAACGACTATTCGCCGACGTTCGCCGCCACCAGCTGCTCCGCATCGTCGAAAACGGCGTCGGACTGGCGGTCCCGCGTCTGGACCGTCGCCACCACCATTGGCCCGCCATTGGGACCGCGAGCATGGTAGCCCACGGCGCGCCAGCCGGCACCGGATGGCTGGGAGTCGCTGAGGATGTAGGTGATGCGGATGGCGTCTGCGCCGGCGTTGACACGCACCTCGGAGACATCTTCGCGCGATTGCACCTCGACGGCCCCGCTCGTGCCGCCGATGCGGACGGACTGGCCGTCGCCGCCGCTGTGCACCTCGACGCCGGCGACCGCCACACGGCTGCGATCGTCCCGGGCGCTGATCGAGGTGCCAGGCAGGCGGACCTCGGCGGCGTCGCCCTCGGCATGGACAGTCAGTCCAGGCAGCCGCACGTCGGCGGACTCGCCAGGCACGGCGGGCGCTTCGGGCGGAGCCTCGCGGGCCGGCGGCGCAGCCGGCCGGCTGGCGATGCGCGCCGCCGCCTCAGGCATGAGATTGTGCAGGCGCGTCTCGAACCTCTCCAGCGCCACGGTGGCTTCGGTGCCGGCGAGAGGCACCAGATGCAGAACCACCTCCGCCCCGCGAGGGCCGCCATAGGTGCAGACCGTCCCGTCCGCCGTGGCCGATCCCTTGCGCGTCAGGGCACCCACGGTTTCCGGGCAGGTCAGGGTGTCGACCACCCTGAGCGCGCCCGAGGAGACGGCCGGGTCGCTGCGCTTGGTGATGCGCACCGTCGGCTCGCCGCAGGCCGAGATGGCTGTCAGGGCTGTCGCACAGCCGATCGCGATCGCGGACCGTTTCATGAGCCTATCCTGCGCCCCCCGCCGCCGAACGCCAGTGAAATCGCGTTAACCGCCTGGCCGGGCGCCTTCGCGGCGGCTCAGGAAGGCCAGGCGCTCGAACAGATGCACGTCCTGCTCGTTCTTGAGCAGCGCGCCATGGAGCGGGGGAATCAGCCGGTTGGGGGAGGTCTCGCGGAGCGCCTCGGGGGCGACGTCCTCGACCAGCAGCAGCTTCAACCAGTCGAGCAGCTCGGAGGTGGAGGGCTTCTTCTTCAGGCCGGGCGTGTCGCGCAGCTCGTAGAAGGTCTTGAGCGCTTCGGACACCAGCCGCGGCTTGATGTCGGGAAAGTGCACCCCGACGATCGACCGCATGGTCTCCTCATCCGGGAACCGGATGTAGTGGAAGAAGCAGCGGCGCAGGAAGGCGTCGGGCAGCTCCTTTTCGTTGTTCGAGGTGATGACCACCACCGGCCGCCGTTCGGCGCGGATGGTCTCCCCGGTCTCCTGGACGAAGAACTCCATGCGATCGAGTTCCTGCAGCAGATCGTTGGGGAACTCGATGTCTGCCTTGTCGATCTCGTCGATCAGCAGCACGGGACGAGCCGGGCTCGTGAAGGCCTCCCACAGCTTGCCGGGCTTGAGGTAGTTGCGCACCTCCTGCACCCGCGGGTCGCCCAGCTGGCTGTCGCGCAGGCGGCTGACCGCGTCGTACTCGTAAAGCCCATTCTGCGCCTTGGTGGTCGACTTGACGTGCCAGGTAATGAGCGGGGCATTGAGCGCCGTGGCCAGCTCATAGGCCAGAACCGTCTTGCCGGTTCCCGGCTCGCCCTTGATCAGCAGCGGCCGTTCCAGCGCCACCGCGGCATTGACAGCGATGCGCAGGTCCGGCGCGGCGATGTAGGCGTCGGTGCCTTCAAACCGGGCGGTGGTCGACATGGGCGCTCCCTCTTGCACCCCTCGACCTACCGCACCGCCGCGCCGGTTAACAGCGATCAGTCGTCACGGCTCAGATGATTTGCCTGCCGGTCGACGGGTCGCTGGCCGGAAAGGTCTCCTTCACGCGGCGGGGGGACCGGGGTCCCCGGGCTTGATTCTCGCGGGCCGCGATCCCTGCAGGCCGGAGCAACGCGCCCCGGCCTCCGCCTGTTTCGCCCGGTCCGGCCGCCTCAGTCCGTGAAGCCGCCGCGCGCCACCGCCGCCTCGAGGTCCGCCCGCACCAGGTCGAGCGCCGCCGGCCAGCCGTCGAACCCTGCCAGGGCTATGAATCGCATGCCGGGGTAGAAGGCATAAGTCTCCGTCCCCAGCCGGTGCCAGTCGTCCGGCGCGTGGATCATCCAGGCTCGGGCCCCGCAGGCTGCGGCGAGGTTGGTGCCGGCGACGCTGGGGCCGATCACAAGGTCAGCCGCGACCGACAGGGCGGCGACGTCCTCCAGATCGTTCTTGAGATTGATAGGCGGCGTCCAGATTTGCACGCCGGCGGCTTCAGCCTCGGCGAGATCGGCGGCGACGTCGCCGCACTGCAGGTTGATCATGCGGCAGCCCGGTGTGGTCAGTACCGGCCGCCAGCGTTCGAAGCTGGAGAAGTAGCGGGCGCGGGACCCGGTCATGACCAGGCTCTTCCAGTGCAGGCCGATCTTCAGGCCGGGTCCAAGCGCCGCCAGTTCAGAGCGCCAGTAGGCCACCCGGTCGGGGTCGGCGGAGAGATGGCCCCGGGCGGTGGGGAAGGCGGAGAGATCCGGGCGTAGGGGTGCCATGAGTGAACCCATGGGGATCCAGGCCTCGGGGCCCGCTTCCGGCGCGACGCGCTCGAGGAAAGGGAACAGGCGGTGCAGCCGGCCCTGATGGCGCACCGAGCGATGTCCGCCGACCACGGCGTCGGGCAGCATGCGCTGGAACATGCCCACCAGCCGCGGCTCGACCGCGACATACAGGCGGCCGTCCGGGCCAAGCCGCTCGCGCAGGTCGGGCAGCATGGACCCGAACAGCATCTCGTCCGCCAGCCCCTGCTCTCCGGTGACCAGCAGGCGCAGTCCCTTCGCCGGTTCGATGTCGGGCCGCCAGCGGCGGGCCGGCGTGACGAAGCGCGGGGCCTCCGGCATGGCCGGATCCAGCCGCGCCTCGTAATCCGGATACCCCTCGGCCAGCCGCCCCAGCGCCAGCAGCTGCATCCCCCTCGCCATGGTCATCATGGCGCGCTCGAAGCCCGGGTCGGCCCCGGCCAGCGCGTCGGTCAGATCCTCCAGCGCCCCCTCGCGATCTCCCAGTACCTGGCGCGCGTTGCCCCGATTGTACCGGGCCTTGGCGAAGCGCGGTTCGAGACGGATCGCCTCCTCGAAGAAGACCATGGCCTGGCCGGGCTCGCCCTGGTCGCTCAGCACGGTGCCGAGGGTGTTCCACAGCACGGGCTTGTCGGGTTCGATCTGCAGCAGGGCGCGCAGCAGGTCGACCGCCTCGCCATAGCGACGCTGATTGCGGTACGCACAGGCGAGATTGTTGGTCGCCTCGACGTGTCCGGGGTTGGCCGCCAGATAGCGCACCAGCAGCTTTTCGGCGATGCCGGTCTCGCCGAGGCGTTCGGCCAGGCGGGCCAGATCCTGGGCGATGTCAGTCTCGTTGGGGGCCAGCTTCAGAGCCGCCTCATAGGCCATCAGCGCCGGTCCGAATTGGCCGGACTTCTCCTGGCAGATGGCCAGGATGTGCCAGGCCAGGAAGTTGCGCTCGTCCAGCTTGAGCGCTTCAAGCGCCCCCTGGGCGCCGGCGGCGAAGTGGTTCTGGCGGACGTGGGCGAGGGCGGCTTTGAGTCTCTCCCGTAGCCGCTTCTCGCTTGCTCTTGCGCGCAGGCCGCCCTCGGCGAGGGCGCGCGAAAGCCGGCCCAGCGCCGTAGCCGAGGCAGCGTCTCCGTACAGGTCCTCTGCGCGGGCCTGTACGCCGAACGCGAGGGCGCTGGCGTCGGCGGCGAAGTCGGGCTGGGCAGCGGTCATGGGCACTCCGGGGAATCGTGACCCTCGAAGCATCCTCGCCCAATCGGAAGGTATGGTTAACCACGTTCCTTCAGACTGTGTCAGTCCTGAGCGGCTAGTCCTCGCTGTCTCGGGCGAGCACGGAGCCGCCATGCCTCTGAAGCTGTCTCTCAAGCCGGGCGAGAAGTTCGTTCTCAACGGTGCCGTCGTCCAGAACGGCGACCGGCGCAGCGTCCTGATTCTGCAGAACAAGGCTTCTGTCTTGCGGGAGAAGGACATCATGCAGGCGCACGAGGTCACCACCCCGGCCCGGCGCGTCTATTTCCCTGTCATGATGATGTATCTGGACGAGGCTGCGGTGCCGAAGGTCTATGACGAGTTCGTCCGGCGGCTGACCGAGTTCATGGGGGCGACACAGAATCCGGCGGTGCAGGCCGAGTGTGTTTCGGCCTCCCGGCACGTGCTGGCGCGGGAGTACTACAAGGCGCTGATGTCGGCGCGGAAGCTCATCGATTACGAGGACGAGAGGTTGGGGCATGTCGCTTCAGGCGTACAAGACCGCGGCGACGCGGGCTGAAAGCCCGCGCGGGGCGGAGTACCGCCTGTTCGGTCAGGTCACGCGGGCTCTGATGCAGGCGGCGGCCGGCGAAAAGTCGGATTTCAGGGCCCGGATCGACGCCCTCGACTGGAACCGACGTCTGTGGTCCACGCTGGCCACGGATTGCGCCGATCCGCGCAACGCCATGCCCATGGAACTGCGCGCCCAGATCATTTCGCTCAGCCTGTTCGTTGACCGGCACAGCTCGGCGATCATGCGGGAGGGGGAGACCTTCGACGTGCTGATCGACATCAACCGCTCGATCATGCAGGGTCTCGCTCCGTCCCAGGAGAACGCTTCCGCCCCTGCGGTCTGACGCCCGGCAGATTCGCCCTTTGGCCGGGGCTGCCGCCGTTCCTCACGTCCGGGCTTCGCACAGGGATCTGGTGTTATTGAGCCCGCCCTCGCGCTCGCGATGGCGAGCGTTGGGGCGGCAGCGCGCAAATCGGAGCCGGTTCGGCGGCCACCAGGCCGCTTGTCAATCCCGATCGGAATGGAAGGACCGCCGTCAATACCAACGTGGGCGCGAAGATCGCACCCCGGAACCAAAATGCGACCATCGCCGAACTCAACCTCATCCAGAACCGTGTCAACATTCGCAAGAAGGTAGCGATGGCCAGGGATAGCTGTGCCATCCGGGCTATCGCCCCGGGGCCAGGCGCTGGTCCCGGAGCTTCGCCTCCGGCGCTTTTTTCTCGCCCGGATCACGACTTCGGGAGCTTTGCTTGCAGGCCGCGCGAACCCGTCTAGGATGAAGGTGTGTCCAACATCTGAAAGGAGGTGATCCAGTGATCTCATTGTCCCGAACCGCGACGGTGCGGACCTGGACCTCCGCGACGGCGATCGCCGCCTGAGCGCGTCACAAAGGTCGACCGCCAGGCGGTCATCGACAATGTGAAGCCGTCGGGCGCGCCCGACGGCTTCTTCTTTTCCGTTCAGGCACCGAGCAGGAAGGCGAGGGGGATGTCGGCGCGGGCGGCCCACGCCGCCTCGGTGTGCTCCGCCCCCTCGAAGCGGCGGGTGATCCAGTCCACGCCCTGACGCCAGCCGGCGGCCCGCAGATGGGCGTCCATGCGCGCCTGCAGCGGCGGGTACAGGGCGTCGAGGGTTGTGGTGCCATGGTCGAAGTAGAGCCGGTGCCCGCCGGGCGGCGGCAGGTGCGCCGCCAGCCAGTCGATCACCACCCCGTCGCCCGCCGGCCAGTGGGTCGAGATGCAGGCGGCACCGCCGAACACCTCCGGATACTCGGCGAGGGCGTAGGCCGAGATCAGCCCGCCCATGCTGGACCCCATTACGAAGGTATCGTCGCGTCCCGGAAGCGTGCGGTAGCGGGCGTCGATCGCCGGCTTAAGGACGCCCGTCAGCCAAGCCAGATAGGCGTCGGAAGTGATGTCTTCGGTGCGCAGGGCGTCGGCACCGAGGCCGAGGGTGAAGGTGTCGGCGGTCACCGCCTTGCGAGGCATGTAGTCGAGGGCGCGGTTGGCACTGTTCCAGACCCCCAGGACGATCGGGGCCCGGACGCGATCGACTGCGATCAGGGCTTCGAGGGTCTCGTCGATCCGCCATTCCTGGCCGCCGAAGGCGCGGCCGGGCTCGAACACATTCTGTCCGTCCTGCATGTAAAGCACCGGGTGACGCGTCCGGGCACCATCGTAGCCGGGCGGCAGCCACACATCGACGGCGCGCGGCAGGACGCCGGCCGACGTGGGCGCGTCGAAACGCTCGACCCGTCCGGTCGTCCGGGCGAGCACGGGCCCTGCGCCGGCGAGGGGCAGGGCGGCAGTGGCGGCGAGCAGGGCGCGACGGTCAAGCATGACCTTCAGACTAACGTGAGCGGCGACGCGCGCCCAGAGGTCAGATCAGTCCGCTCCAGAAGCCCATGATCGCGTCTATGATCCGCCGCACGAACTCCCAGGCCAGCCAGACGACCGCGGCGAAGCCGGCCGAGCCCAGCCAGGCGATGATCACCAGCACCCCGTCGCGCTGCAGCAGGCCGAAACCGAAGGCTGCCACGAACAGGGACGGGAAGAGGTTGAAGCCGACCAGCGGCAGCATGAGTACCGCGGCCCAGATCACGCAGGCGAGGCCGATCAGACTCTCGGCGAGGTCGCTGCTCATGAACTTCAGACGTGGCCGGCTGAAGCGCTCGACGCGCTTGAGATGCGGCATGACCCGCGCGGCTGCAGCGGAGAATGCCGCCCGGTCGATGCGTTGCTTGAGGATCCAGCTCGGTAGCCACAGTTCGTCGCGGCGGAACAGCAGCTGGGCACCGAGGATCAGCATGGGCAGGCCGAGCACGGTCGTCGTGCCGGGTATGGCCCCGATCACGGCGCTGATCAGGCCGAGCAACAGGAGCAGCGCGCCAAAACCGCGCTCGCCGAAGGCGTGGACCAGCTCTTCCAGCGATACCTCCGCCGCCGGCCGCTCACCGATCCGCGTGAGGACTTCGGAGAAGGGCAGTCCGTCGAAAGGGTGGGGCGCGTCGTTCATGCGGGCTCGGGGCTGTCCTCAGTCGCTCTAGGCGGCATGGTACGGCAGCGCCAATGAACAATTGGCAACGCCGGACCCTGGCGGCAGATGGTCACGGCTCCCCTAAGGCCCGTTGTCGCCCTTGCGCTCCGGCTTGCCCTTGCGCGGCGTGGCGGCGAGCTCTCGCAGCCGGGCCTCGGTCATCGAGTCCGCCATCGACCGGGACGCCCCCTTCAGCCTCGACGTCGGGGTGTCGCCCCGTTTGGCGGCGAGCGCCGCCCCGGCGGCCTTCTGCTGGGCTTTGGACGTGGCGGGCATGGCGCAGCTCCTTCCGCAATGCCAACGGGGGGCCGTGCGGACCGGTTCCGCACAGCCTGCTTCTGGAGGACCGTGCTCAGCGGTCCTCAGGCCCCGGCAGGGCGGCGCCCTGCATCACACGGCCGGCGATGCGCCGGAGGGCGCGGATATCCTGCGTGGGATCTGCGTCGAGGATCAGGAAATCGGCCTCGCAACCGGGGTCGAGACAGCCGATCCGGCGCTCCGGAAACAGTCGGGCGCCGGTGGACAGGACCATGGTCGCGGCTTCGGCGGAGGTCATGGCGCCGATCTCCACGAGATGCTCGGCTTCGGTCCAGACAGGCCCGAAGCCGTCGGTGCCCATCAGAACCTTGACGCCGGCGACCCGAAGCAGTCGCAGGTTCTCGCGCTGGACGGCGGCGACGTTGGCCAGGTCAGCTGACAGCGCGGTTTCGGCGTCATAGGCGTCGCCCCGGATCAGGGCATAGGTCGGGATCACCTGCATGCCCGCCGCGGCCACGAGGGTGGCGATCTCCGGCGTCAGTCTGGCCCCCGCCAGTTCCGCCTCGGTGGTCGCAGCGTAGCCCGGCAGATGTCCGGCCACATCGGCGCCGGCGCGCGTGGCCACCGCAAGGTCATGGGCGGTCTCCACATGGACGACCACGAACAGGCCCCGGGCATGAGCGGCCGCCACCAGATACGGCATGTTCTCGGGATTAAGCCCCTTGCGACCGTAGGCGTCGGAATCATCCCTGAGTTCCGCGTAGTGTTCGGAGTCCAGCAGGTAGGCCTTCACGAAGTCGGCCCCCTGACTGACCAGCAGGTCGAGGGCCGCGTCGATCTCGGCCGGTGTGGCGCCGTAGTGGAAGGCGTTGCCGACGAACCATTCGCGGGGCCGCCCGCCATAGACAGGGCCGGCGAGAATCTCGACGTACAGCCGTTCGGGATGCCCGCCGGGTTCGGTGATGCCGCCCTGCGACACCCGCACGTCATACGCGTCCGGGCGGGCCCAGAACGCCTTCGCATCGGGGCCCAGGACGACCGTGTTCGGGTTCCAGACGTAGAAGACGCCGGCGTCGGTGTAACGACGGCTCGCCTCGGGCGTGGCAGGCGTCACATGGGCGTGGGCGTTGCCATAAGCTGGGGTCAGATACCGGCCCGCGACGGAGACCCTGTGGGCGTCCGGTCGCGCCTGACCCGGCGCGACGATGCGGTCGCCCTCGACCACCACCGCGCCGCGGGTGAAGCCGGAGCCGGTCCAGACCTCGCCGCCCTCGTAGATCGTCTGGGGGGGAGGCGAGGTGTCGGCAAGTCCGAGCGCGACGGTCATCAGCAGGCCAAGCATGGGCAAGCCTTTCGGGGCAGGAGCGTCCATCTGCGCCAGACCAGCCTCCGACGCCCGCCGGCCGCAAGGGCGTATCGGTCAATCGACCGCGGCGTTCCGGTGAACGGACCGGCTACAACGCCCGGGCGCGAAGCGCGCGTGCGCCAGCCCGGCTGGCAGCGATCGGCGGCCCCGCCGTCATGTGCAGGATCAGCCGCCCGCCGCCGGCCGGTTCGGCGCGCTGCAGGTGATCGAGGTTGATGATCGCCGAGCGGTGCACCCGCACGAACCGCAGGGGATCCAGCAGCGCCTCGAAGACCCCGAGGCGCGTCGCCACCAGCTGGACGCCATCCAGCGTCAGCAGCTCGCTGTAGTCATCTGCGCCCCGGATGCAGACCAGTCGCGTCAGGGCCAGCGGTGCGAGCGTGTCGCCGTCCCTCACAAGATGCGGCGTGGTGGCGACAGGGCCGTCGACCAGAACCACCGTCGCCTCGCGTCTGGGCTGTTCGAGCGCGCAGAGGCAGGCGAGCAGGCCATAGACGAAAAGACCCTGGAAGAACTGCCAATCCGCGGCCGGACCCTCAAGGAACGGATTGACGACGAAGCGCATCACCGATGACCCGCCGAGCATGGCCCCGGCCAGCGTCAGCAGCCACAGCCACAGCAGGCTGAAGACGACGGCGAGGCCGACGTGCAGGACGAGCCCGGGCGCGGGCCTCAGCCGGAGAATCCGCTGGACCCAGGGCCGGGCCACGGCGGCGGTGATCGCCAGCGGGACCACGTTGCGGGCGGTGGTCTCTAGCAACGTGCCGATGTCCGGCTGACGGGTCGCGGCGAAGAAGGCGAGGTAGGCGGCCGTCACGAGCGCGAGCGCCTGGATGTCCCGGCGCGACCCCAGACGTCTCCAGGCAGTCGGAACCGGGGTGCGCCCGTCAGTCGTCACGCGCCGGCCTCTCCGCCGAACACCCGCACCATATAGGCCGCCTCGGAGCCATACGCGGCGACCTTGGCGGCGAGGGCGGTGGGCAGGTCGGGGGCGTCGCGCCAGCCGAGGCGCAGCCAGACGGGGCGGGCCCCGCTGACAGCGATCAGCTCGGAGCGGGCAGGGCGGCAGCGGGCGAGGACATGCTCGACAAGTGCGCGGCCGAGGCCGAGGCCGCGGCCCTCGGGCGCGACCGACAGATCATGGATGTACCAGCAGGCGTCGCCGACGGGCGTCAGCACCTGGTCCGGCGTCGGCGGGTCGAACGACCGCCACGGGTGGCTGAGCAGCCAGGCCAGCGGCCGGCCGTCCCGCTCCACCGCCCAGCAGTGGTCCGGGGCGATGTCGATGCGGCTGGCGAAGGCCTCGGGGCCGTCGCGCAGCGCCTCGGCATAGCCGAGCGCCTGAAGCGCCAGGGCGGCCTCCAGGTCGGCCCGGACGAGCGGCCGGATCACCCCAGCAGCTCGCGCCCGATCAAGAAGCGGCGGATCTCGTTGGTGCCGGCGCCGATGTCGTAGAGCTTGGCGTCGCGGGCCAGCCGCTCGACCGGCCATTCTTTCGTATAGCCGGCGCCGCCGAGGGCCTGGATGGCCTCCAGCGTCACCTTCACCGCGTTCTCGCTGGCCAGCAGGATGGCCCCGGCGGCGTCGTAGCGGGTGGTCAGGCCGGCGTCGCAGGCGCGCGCCACGGCGTAGACATAGGCCCGGGCGCTGTTCAGGGCGACGTACATGTCCGCCACCTTGCCCTGCATCAGCTGGAACGAGCCGATGGCCTTGCCGAACTGCTTGCGGTCGCGGACGTAGGGCAGGACCACGTCCAGCGCCGCCTGCATGATGCCGAGCGGGCCCGCCGCCAGCACGGCGCGCTCATAGTCGAGGCCGGACATGAGTACGGCGGCACCGCGGCCCTCGCCGCCCATGACATTCTCTTCCGGGACCTCGCAGTCCTCGAACACCAGCTCCGCCGTGTCCGAGCCGCGCATGCCCATCTTGTCGAGCTTCTTCGAGACGCTGAAGCCCTTCATGCCCTTCTCGATCAGGAAGGCGGTGACGCCGCCGTTGCCCTCGCCGGTGCGGGCGTAGACCACCAGGGTCTCGGCGTGCGGGGCGTTGGTGATCCAGAACTTGGTCCCGTTCAGGACGTAGCGGTCTCCCGTCTTCTCGGCCCGCGTGCGCATCGACATGACGTCCGACCCCGATCCGGCCTCGGACATGGCCAGCGAGCCGACATGTTCGCCCGAGATCAGCTTTGGCAGGTAGCGCGCCTTCTGCTCGTCCGTGCCCCAGCGACGGATCTGGTTGACGCACAGGTTGGAGTGGGCACCGTAGGACAGGCCGATCGAGGCGGAGGCACGGGATACCTCCTCCATGGACACGCAGTGCTCAAGGTAGCCGAGGCCCAGCCCGCCCCACTGCTCCTCGACGGTGATCCCATGCAGGCCCAGCTCGCCCATCTCGGGCCACAGGTCGCGGGCAAAGGTGTTGGTGGCGTCGATCTCGGCCGCGCGGGGGGCCAGCCGGTCGGCCGCCCAGCGGGCGGTGGTGTCGCGGATGGCGTCTGCGGTCTCACCGAGGCTGAATTCCATGGACTGGGGGGCGAAGGGGATGCTCATGGCTGTGGCCTAGCACCCCAGGTCGCGAGGGCAAAGCCGCTGCGGTCAGGCGTCGCGGGGGACCGGGTCGCGGGCGTGGGCTTCACGCCAAAGACGCCATAGGTTGAAGCCCGAGATGCCGCTGCAGCCGGCCCCGATCAGCGCCAGGGCGGCGAACACCAGCAGGGTTTCGCCGCTCGGGCCCGCGCCCTCGTCGAACAGGGCCTGGGCCGCCGGAACCGCCGCGCCCAGCGACACCAGCCCGACCGCACCCATGCCGGCATAGGCCCCCAGCTGGCCGAAGTCGAAGCGGCGGCCGGGCGTCTCGATGATCTCGTGGCGCAGGACCGGGCCGAGGCCGATGTCGGCCGCGAGCTCGTCCTCACTGAACAGATCCGTCTCCAGCGACCTGGCCTGCGGCTGGCGCTCCTCGGTCGGCCAGACCGGGCGCTGCACATCGGGCTCCATGGATGGCGGCGGCGTGAGCACGAGGGGTGCGACCGGAGCCGCCTCCATCTCGATCAGGGGGGGGGTGGCCAAGGCGTCTGCAGACGGCGCGGTCGGCAGGGGTTCGGGTGCCGGCAGGGGGGCCGCCGCCATGACAGGCTCCGCTTCGGTCGAGGCCTCCGGCAGCAGAAGCGGCCCGGCCAGGACGGCGGTCATCGGCCCGCTGGCGGCGACTGGCGGACGCAGCTTCTCGGCGGGCTGGGCTGGCGGCGGGGGTGCGACGGGCGCGGCGGGGCGGGCGAGCTGGGGCAGGGGACCGCCGACCTGGACGGCGAATGGCGACATCTGGCGCCGCATCAGCTCGGCCAGTATGGCCTGGCGGTCGACTTCCGGCGCGGCCGGTGGCGACGGGTCGACGGCGGCGACCGCAAGGGCGGGCTCGGGCCCGGTGTCCGACTCCGGGGACTGCGCCCCAGAGGACTCCGCCCCAGAGGACTCCGCCACGGGGGCCTCCGCCACGGGGGCCTCCGTCGCCAGGGACGGCGTCACCGGTTCGGTTGTCGGGGTTTCCGGACCCGGGGAAGGCGGATCGAGGGCGGGTGACACCTCAACTGTCGGTTCCGGCGGGGCGGCCCGGGCGGCGACTGCGGCCAGCTGGGCCCCAGGCGTCGGCGCGACGTTCGTGGGCTCGACCAGTCGCGGCGCAGCGCGCCCCGCGGGCTCGCCCAGCAGATGCGAGACGGCGGCTGCATAGCGTAGCGAGAAGGCCGGCAGCGTCGGCGATGCCTGCGGGGTGGCAGGTGCCTCATCGGCGATCGGGGCGGCGGGGGTCTCCTCCGCAATCGGGCGAAAAAGGACCTCGGGTACGAGACTCTCTGCCGACTCCGGCCTGGCGGCGGGGGCAGGCACCGCGGCCACGTCCGAC
This sequence comes from Brevundimonas sp., assembly GCA_027531145.1. Lineage (GTDB taxonomy): Bacteria > Pseudomonadota > Alphaproteobacteria > Caulobacterales > Caulobacteraceae > Brevundimonas. The sequence goes on from JAPZRF010000008.1 coordinate 21,284, forward strand.
GCAGCCTCGGCGTCCGGGACGACCGCATCCGGCGTCGCCGCGGCGGCGTCGGCCGCAGGGATCGCCGCCGGCTGTTCCGCGCCAGCAGCCTCCGCGGGCGGTGTTTCCGCCGGGGGCGTCGTCTCGACTATGACAGGCGCGACGGCCTCGGGTGCCGCCGACGACAGGAGGGTGGCGACGGTCACGGGGGTGTCGGGATCGGTCCCGAAAAGGGCCCACTCAGCGTGGCGGCGCCGGCCGGCGCGGGCCAGGGCCGGATCGATATCGGCGCTGGCGGCAAGGGCGCGCGCCGCGCCTTCGGGGCCCTCGGCATTGAGGGCGGCCAGCACCTCGGACGTGACGAAGGATTCGACTCCGACGCTGACAGCGAAGCTGGCGAGAGCGTCAAACTGGTGCTGGTTGAGCGGTCGGCTGACGCGGTCGTTGAGGACTGCAATGATCGGCAGCAGGTCATACTGCAGCAGCAGTTCAGCATCTGCCTCGCTCACCGTCAGGCCTTCCCGGGCCGACCGGGTGTGGCCGTAGCCGAGGGCCCAGCGGCCGTCGGGCCGGCACCAGGCGCGCGGCTGGAAGCCCTCGAGACTCTTGATGAGGACGAGGCCTTCGCGGGAGACCTTTCTGCGCGGGGCGACGGGGTCAGACACCGGGGCGTGTTCCAGGTTGGGACGATCGAACATGGCTCGTTCCGATCCACGCAAGCTCCGGGCCGCGAACCGGGTTCCGGTTCGCTACGATGTTCACGTCACAGCAGGACGACGGTCGCCAGGCCCAGAAAGATCAGGAAGCCGAACACGTCGGTCGTGGCGGTCACGAACACGGATGAGGAGACCGCCGGATCGAATTTCAGGCGCGACAGGGTCAGGGGCGTCAGCACTCCGACGGTGGCGGCGACCAGCAGGTTCAGCACCATGGCGGCCCCGATGACGAGCCCGATCTCGGCGTCCCGGGCCCAGAGCCCGGCGGCGAGGCCGATCATGGGGGCGAGGATCAGACCATTGGCCAGTCCCACCGCCAGCTCGCGGAAGAAGGTGCGGACCGCGTTGGACCTGTTCAGCTCGCGTGTGGCCAGCGCCCGCACGGTAACCGTGAGGCCCTGGGTGCCGGCGTTGCCGCCTAGCGCCGAGACGATCGGCATCAGCACCGCAAGGGCGACGATCTGCTCAATGGTGGCTGAGAACAGCGAGATCACCGCGGCGCCGAGCGCGGCCGTGCCGAGGTTCAGGGTGAGCCATGGCGCGCGCGAGCGCACCACATTCCACACCCCGTCGCCCCGGCCCTCGTCGGAGACGCCGGCGAGGCGGAGGATGTCCTCACGGTTCTCTTCCTGGATGATGTTGACGATGTCATCGACGGTGATCTGGCCGACCAGCCGCCCCGCAGCATCGACCACAGGGGCCGAGATCAGGTGGTACTTCTCGAAGATGTAGGCGACCTCTTCCTGGTCCTGGCTGACGTCGATCTCGGTGGCCGACTCCATCAGCTCGGTCAGGGGGGTGGATCGCGGTGCGCGCAGCAGCCGGCTGATAGCGACCCCGCCGAGAGGCCGGTTCAGGGGATCCACCACATAGATGTCGAAGAACAGCTCCGGCAGGTCCTCGCCCTGGGCCCGGACGTGGTCGATGGTGTCGCCGACGTTCCAGAACTGGGGCGCGGCCATGACCTCGCGCTGCATCAGACGGCCGGCGGAGTCCTCGGCATAGCCAAGGGAGTTCTCGATGGCCGCCCGGTCGACCTCCGGCATGGCTGCCAGCACCCGCGCACGCTGGTCGTCCTCGAGGTCCTCGACAACGGCCGCGGCGTCGTCCGAGTCCAGCTCCTGCAGAGCCTCGGCCAGGGTCCCGTGCGGCACCCGCTCCAGCACCTCCTCGCGTATGCCGTCGTCCAGCTCGGGCAGGGTCTCGGCCAGCAGGTCCGGCGGCAGCCACAATACGACTACGGCGCGGTGCTCGGCCGTGAGAAAGCCCATCAGGTCGGCGACGTCGGCAGGGTGCAGGTCTTCCAGCAAACCGCGCAGGCGAAGCCCGTCGCCGTCGTCTGCGGCGTCGATGACGCGTGCCACGAAGGCCGGGGTCAGGGCGTAGTCCCCTCCCAGCGCCTCTTGCAGGTCGGCGTCGGGTGACCCTGTAGACAGGGGGGCGGAGTCGCTGATGCTCACGCGGGCCTCCCTGCCTTGGATCAGCGTCTGGCCGATCGCCATTCCCGGAACAGATCGACGCTCGCAAGGAGACGACGGCCATCGGGTGTCTCGCGCAGGCGAGGACTCCGGTCAAGACGGCCAGCGTACCCGGCGGCCTCTCAAGGACTTCGTCCTTCGAAGCCCGCAGCCGAAGCAGGATGGTGCGGTCGAGAAGACTCGAACTTCCACGGGTTACCCCACAGCGACCTCAACGCTGCGCGTCTACCAATTCCGCCACGACCGCTCGCCCCGGAGCGGGCGGGAATAGCGGAGTGTCGGGCGGAAGGGAAGGGGCTTCCTTGCGCGGCCGCGTTCAGGCTTCAGGCTGTGCCGGCCATGAAGTCGTAAACGTCGGCCTGGCGGGTGACGACGATGATGATGCGGTCGTCGCGCAGCTCGATCTGCCCCCGGGCGACCGGGTGGTTGTTGGCGAGAATCCAGACCTCGTCGTTCTCGCTCGCATCGAGCGGAATCACTGCGCCCCGGCCCATGCGCAGAAGCTGGGCCATAGGCAGCACGGAGCGTCCGAGCACGACGCTGATCTCGACATTGACGGCTTCAACCTGGGACATGGAACACTCGGGACCGGGAGACGTATCTTGCATGGTCGCCCCTGAATCCCACATTCACCGCCCATGATTGCCGAGCCGTTAACCTCCTCCTCTCAACCCCTCTGGCGGGGTGACCAAAGGCCCGTGGAATGGCGCGTTTCTCCTGGCCTCACGCCCTATGACGACGCGGTCGCCGCCATGGAGGCGCGGGTCGCGGCCGTCGCCGCCGGCGAGGCGGAGGAACTGGTCTGGCTGCTGGAGCACCCGCCGCTCTACACGGCCGGAATCTCGGCCCGCGACGAGGACCTGCTGGACCGGCGCTTTCCGGTGCACGCCACCGGGCGGGGCGGCCAGTTCACCTATCACGGGCCGGGCCAGCGGGTGGCCTATGTCATGCTCGACCTCGACAAGCGCGGACGGGATGTGCGCGGCTTCGTCCGGGGGCTGGAGCGCTGGCTGATCTCGGCCCTCGGGACCTTCGGCGTCCCGGCCGATGTGCGCGAGGGCCGGGTGGGGGTCTGGGTCGAGCGTAAAGGTGCGGGCTGGGCCCGCGAGGACAAGATCGCCGCCATCGGCGTGAAGGTGCGCCGCTGGGTCAGCTTCCATGGCGTCAGCCTGAACGTGGAGCCGGACCTGACCCACTTCGACGGCATCGTCCCGTGCGGCATCCGCGAGCACGGGGTGACCAGTCTGGTGGACCTCGGAGTTCCGGCGACGATGGACGAGGCGGACGCTGCCCTGAAGTCGGCGTTTCAGGAAGTCTTCGGGCCGGTGAAGGCCGACAATCCTGCGGGCGGCGCGCCGTAGCGGTTGAAGGCCGTCTGGCCGGGCCAGAGGCCAAGTCCGCCGATGACCAGCAGGGCGCCGCCGGCCGTCGCCTCGCCGTCGGAGAGGGCGTTGAGCGTGAACAGGCCGCCGAGGATCGGCCAGATCCACCAGCCGGCGCGCCCGACATCGTGCAGGCGCTGGGACAGCAGACAGGCGAGGCTGAATAGCAGGGGCAGCCGCAGCGCCATCGCGACAAGGCCCGTCCCCCCCTCGTCCGGCAGCTGGTCCACGACGAGGGCCAGGCCCGCCAGCAGGCCGATGCCCAGCAGGAAGGGCAGCCGGCCGATCCGGCCGTCGCCGGTCAGCAGGGTGTCCACAATCTGATGCCGGAGGCTCATGTGACACTCCTTGGGGGTATCGCGCCGACTTGCCGCAGATGACGGATGTCCCCCGGATAGCCGATCACGGCGTCGTCTGACGTCAGCAGGACGCGATCCTCCACGAGCGCCTGGGCCACGATCATCCGGTCGAAGGGGTCCTTATGGATCGGCGGGAGCAAGGGCGCGGCGAGCGCATGTTCGCCTGTGACCGGCACCTCCATGTAGCCGGCGCTGATAAGGGCGTGGCGCAGTGCGGCCGGCTCGACCCTGAAGTCAGGCCGCTCAAGCGCCCTCTTGATGCCAATCTCCCACAGACTCGCCACACTGAAGCCGACGTCAGAGGCCGGGTCGTCGATCAGGTCCCTCAGCGCCTCGGCTCGCGGATCTCCGGCGACGATCCAGACGAGCAAATGGGTGTCCAGAAGAACCCTCAAGGCTCAAGGCCGAACTGGCGATGGATCTCGTCGCGCCCCATCGTGTCGAAATCATCCGGCGCGGCGATCTGGCCCTTCATTATGCCAAACCGCTTCACCGGGGCGGGCTCGGTTGTCACCGCCTCGACCTTGACCAGAGGCTTCCCGGCCTTGGCGATGATGAACGGTCGGCCCTCCAGCGCCTGCTGGATCAAGCGCGACAGGTGGGTCTTGGCCTGATGGATGTTCACCGTTTCCATTGAACCAGACTAACGGACTTAGTCTAGTCGCGCCAGTGGCCGTGCGGGGCCTTCGGAGTCCTTGCTACCTGCTCAGGCGAACTCCACCAGCACGTCGTCGGCGGCGACGCTGTCGCCGTCGCGGACCCTGACGGTCTTGACCACCCCGTCGCGTTCGGCGCGCAGGATGTTCTGCATCTTCATGGCCTCGATGATGGCCACGGGCTCGCCGGACTTGACCTCCTGGCCCGGCTGAACCGGGATGGAGACGACGAGGCCGGGCATCGGCGACTGGATCAGCTTCGAGGTGTCCGCCGCCGCCTTCCCGGGCAGGCGGCCGTAGAGCTCCGCGATCGCCGGGGACAGCACCCGGACCCGGGCGCGGGCGGCGCGCGAGCGAATCTCGAAGCCGTCGGCGACGCGCTTCACCTCGGCGGTGAAGGGCAGGTCGTCGAGCACGGCGCGGAACTGGGCCAGTCCGGGCCGCCAGTCGATGACCTCGAGCCGAAGCGGCGTGTCGCGGTCCTCGACCTCCAGCACCATGGCCTCGTCGCTATCGTAGCCGAGGCTGACGCCGACGGCGTCGCGGTCGATCATCACCGTCCAGTCGGTGCGGTTCGAAGGATCGCCGGCCTGTTCTGCCAGAACCTCGTGCATGGCCATGGCCGCGGCGATCATCTGGTCGCGCTGGCGCGGCGAGGGCGGCAGACCGTGGAAACCGTCCGGGAACTCGTCGGGGATGTAGCTGGTCGACAGGGCACCCGAGCGGAAGCGCGGCTGGTCCATGACCGCCGACAGGAAGGGCACATTGTGGCCGAGGCCGGCGACGTGGGTGTCTTCCAGCGCCCGGGCCATGCCGTCGATGGCCGCGTCGCGAGTCTCGCCCCAGGCGCAGAGCTTCGCGATCATGGGGTCGTAGAACATGCTGATCTCGTCGCCCTCGCGGACGCCGGAGTCACTGCGCACGACATAGTCGCCGTCCGTGCCGGACTGCGGACCTTCCTCCGGCTGCTCGTAGCGCACGAGGCGGCCGATCGACGGCAGGAAGCCGCGGTAGGGGTCCTCGGCGTAGATGCGGCTTTCGATGGCCCAGCCGTTGATCGCCAGCTGGTCCTGGGTGAAGGGCAGGGGCTGGCCCGCCGCCGAGCGGATCATCTGCTCCACGAGATCGACGCCCGTGATCAGCTCGGTCACCGGATGTTCGACCTGAAGTCGGGTGTTCATCTCGAGAAAGTAGAAGGACTTGTCCTGCCCCGCGACGAACTCGACCGTACCGGCCGAGTCGTAACTCACGGCTCGCGCAAGGGCCACGGCCTGGGCCCCCATGGCGGCGCGGGTCTCGGGGTCCAGCAGGGGCGACGGTGCCTCCTCGATCACCTTCTGGTTCCGGCGCTGGATCGAGCACTCGCGCTCGAACAGGTGGACGATGTTGCCGTGCCTGTCACCCAGAACCTGGATCTCGATATGGCGCGGATTGACGATGAACCTCTCGAGGAACACGCGGTCGTCGCCGAAGGCGTTCAGCGCCTCGGCCTTCACCGCAGCGAAGCCTTCGGCCATGTCGGCGTCCGAATGGGCCACCCGGATGCCCTTGCCGCCGCCGCCCGCGGACGCCTTGATCATGACCGGATAGCCGATGCCTCGGGCGATCTCGACCGCCTGCTCCGGGGTCTCGATCAGGCCCATGTGGCCCGGCACCGTGCTGACGCCGGCCTCGGCCGCGAACTTCTTGGAGGTGATCTTGTCACCCATCGAGTCGATCGCCTCCGGGTTCGGGCCGATGAAGGCGATCTTCTCGTCCCGCAGGCGGCGGGCGAAGCCGGCGTTCTCGGACAGGAAGCCGAAGCCCGGGTGCACCGCTTCGGCACCGGTCTGCCGGACGGCATCGACGATCCGGTCAGCCAGGAGATATGACCGGGCCGCCGGCGCCGGACCGAGCAGGACTGCCTCGTCGGCCATCTCGACCGCCAGCGAGCGGGCGTCCGCCTCGGAATAGACGGCGACGGTACCGATGCCGAGGCGACGGCAAGTCTTGATGATGCGGACGGCGATCTCGCCACGGTTGGCAATCAGGATTTTGGAGAACATGCTTCCGGGCGGTCCCTGGGGCTGGTGCCTGCGCGGCTCTTTCGGCGTCCGCCCCGCTTAGGCCGGGCGGCGGGCGGAGTAAACGGCCCGGCGACTGCTCGCCCGGCGGGGGAGCGGGGTAGTCTGGCCTGCGGCGTGAGGGCAGGACTGTCGCGGCCCCGTCGCAGGCGCTTGGCAAGAGCGGGGCCGATAGGGTTTAACACCACCTGTCCCCGACCCGACGTCCCTCCGGAGTGTTCCCATGATCCGCGCGCTCGCCGCTTCCGCCGCCTTACTGGCCCTCACCGCCGCCGCGGCTCCGGCGGTCGCCCAGGACTGGCGGGCGCTCGCCGCCCAGGACCTCGCCGCCGCCCGCGAGGAGCTGAAGGCCAATCACCCCGCAGCGGTGGTCCCCGGGCCCGGCGACGCTTTCCGCGCGTGGGTTGACGCGGGCCATGACCTGATCGCGGCCGAGCTCGGCCGCGTGCGGGGCGCGCGCGACTATTACTATGTGCTTCAGGGCTATGCGGGCGGATTCCGCGACAATAACATCCGGCTGAACCCTTCCTACGAGCCGCTTCCGGCCTGGTTCGCCGCGGGCACGCCGAACTTCGCCACGGCCTGGCGCGATGGCGGCTACGTCGTTTCCTGGGTGAAGCCGGGCGTGCGCGGCCTACCGCCGCTGGGCGCGCGCGTCGTGTCCTGCGACGACACGCCGGTCGAACAGCTGGCGCAGAGCCGCCTTGATCGCTGGGAAGGCAACCTGCAACTGGAGTCGGAGCGGGTCCGCACCGCGCCCTATCTCCTGTGGGACCGCGACAACAGTTTCTCGCCGGGCCTGCCGCGCCAGTGCCGCTTCCAGGTCGGCCGCGGTCAGCGTAACTTCGTCCTGACGACCGCCTTCACCTCCGAGGAGGATCGTCGCGCGGCCTGGAGTGCCTCGGTCTTCACTCCGGCCACGCCGCTGTCGGTTGAGACGGTCGACGGCCGCAGCTGGATCCGCGTGCACACGCTGGAGCCGAACGCCGACTGGCGTGGCTTCTACGCGACGGTCGAGGCGCAACGTGCGGCGCTGCAGGGCCCGGCGGGTCTGGTCATTGACCTGCGCGGGGCCTCGGGTCTGGACGCCGAGGCAGCGCGTCGCGGCTATGGCCTGGCCAACCGTCTCTGGACGGTGGACTTCACCGCCCCCCGTCAGCCGGAGGCCGGGTCCATCGTCTATCGCGCTACCCCGGGTAATCGTGACTGGTACGCTCGCGCACTGGCCCGCATGGAGGCGGACCCGCTGTTCGTGTCGGAGTCGATGCCGGTGATCGAGCAGACCCGGGCCATCGTCGCCGCCTTCGACGCCGCGATCGCCGCCGGCCAGGCCAGCTTCACCCTGCCGGGCCGTCCGGCGGTGACCGACTCGGGTGCAGCCAACCCGGTGCAGGGGCGCGTGGTGGTGCTGATCGACGGCGGCTGCACCGGCGGCTGCCTCGACGTGCTGGACCTGCTGACCAACCTGCCGAACGTGACGCTGGCCGGCGCGCCGACCGGGGCGGACTCGATCTTCATCGAGGCCACCGACCTGCGCCTGCCGTCGAACTACGGCGACCTCAGCTATGGGCACAAGGCCTGGGCCACCCGCGAGCGGGGCCACAACGTCCCCTACACGCCGCAGGCAACCTACAGCGGCTACCCGGCCGACGAGGCTGCCGTCCGGGCCTGGGTCAGCAGCCTGTTCGCCGGCTGACGCGACCGGCTCTCCCTCCCCCGCTGCGGGGAGGGAGAGGTCTGGCGCAAACGGGGGGAGACCCCACATTCCGGCCATGTCCGACCCCACCCTTCGCTCCGCCGCCGGCTATGATCTGACGCCCCCCGGTGAGGGCCAACGCGTGGCGCTGGAGGCGGACCTCGACGCCGAGGAACATCGCGTTCTTCTGGCCCACGGCACCGAGGCCCCGTTCTGCGGCAGTCTTCTCGACGAGACACGCGCGGGCGTCTTCTGTTGCCGACTTTGCGGCCTGCCCCTTTTCCGGGCCGGCACCAAGTTCGAGAGCGGTACCGGCTGGCCCAGCTTTCACGCTCCGATTGACGAGGCCCATGTGCGCGCCGTGCGCGACACTTCCTACGGTATGGTGCGGGTCGAGACGCGCTGCGCCCGCTGCGACAGCCACCAGGGCCATGTCTTCCCCGATGGCCCGCCGCCGACCGGCCTGCGCTATTGCATCAATTCGGTGGCGCTGAGCTTCACCCCGATGGGACGGCCCCTGCCGGACCCCCTGCAACGGGGCGACGGGCTTGCCCGATGATGGTCGCAATGGCAGGCGAGGGTGATCGGGTGTAGGAGAGCTGCATGAGCCCGTTGATCGCCGCGCTTGCCCTTCTGGCCGCCGACCCCGACGGGATCGTCGCCACTGCGTCGCCGGACGCGCGGATGGCCGCAGCCGTGGCCGCCGGCGAGGTGCCGATCGTCATGGACCAGACCCCTTTGCTTCGCGCCGGGACCGAGCTGACCACCGACCAGCAGATCGACCTGTTCCTCGCCCCCGCCCGAGCGGCCGACGCGGCGCGCGACGAAGAGCGGCGCGACCTGCGGGGGCCTCCGTTCGGATGGGTCGATGACGGGCACACGCGCGGCGAGGTCAATGTCGCGGTCGGCAGCCACGGCTACACCAGCTACGGCGGCATGATTTCGATGCCGCTGGGAGAGAGCGGCCGCCTGACCCTGCGCTACCAGGAGAGCGACGGCGGACGGTTCCCTGGCTTATGGGGTTTGCATCCCGGCGTCGGCCGCGCTCCGCTGGGTCTGGCCCCGCCGCTCTACTGAGCGCGGAACAGCCGTCCGGCCGCATCGGACGCGCGGGTGCTCCTGTTTTTCGAAGTTCCGACCCGCCCTCGCGGGCTATGGGAAGCGCGAGAGCGGAGCTCAGATGGTGCCGCCGGGCAGGATTGAACTGCCGACCTCAGCCTTACCAAGGATGCGCTCTACCACTGAGCTACGGCGGCCCGATCTGAGGAAGCGGCCGTATAGCCAATGGAACCGGGCGGGGCAAACGCAAAAATGAGCCCGGCGCACTTCAATTGCGCGCTTGATCGGTCCGGGCATCCGGGGCTTCTGCCGGACATGGTCGATGACACTTCCTCCAGGGATCAGGCCCGCGACGACGCCTCGCCGGAGGCCCGGGCGAAGGCCGAGCGGGCGGCGCGGCTGGCGGCCACGCTGCGCGCCAACCTCCGCCGGCGCAAGGCCCCACGGCCATCGCCCGGCGGCGACAGCGACCCGGAAACCTGAAGTCAGCCGCGACCCTTTGGCGCCTGCCCCGCGGCGCGCTAAAGACGGTGCCCGTCGCGCCGTCGCGCGGCCCAGACAGAGACTCCATGGACAGCATCGCCATCGTCGGCGGCGCGCGCCTGTACGGGGACATCCCCGTCAGCGGTGCCAAGAACTCCGCCATCAAGCTGATGGCGGCCGCCATCCTGACGGATCAGCCCCTGACGCTGACCAACATGCCCCGGCTGGCGGACACCCGCTTCCTGGGCCAGCTCCTGCGCGCCTTTGGCATCCGCGTCGACGAGCTTGGCGCGGACACCACGGTGCTGCACGCGGCCGAGCTGACCTCGACCTTCGCGCCCTACGACCTCGTCCGCCAGATGCGTGCGAGTTTCAATGTGCTCGGCCCGCTGCTGGCCCGCACGGGTGAGGCGAGGGTGTCGCTGCCCGGGGGCTGCACGATCGGGGCGCGTCCCGTCGATCTGCACCTCAAGGCTCTGCAGGCGCTTGGTGCCGAGATCACCCTTGAGGAGGGCTATGTCCACGCCGTGGCCCCGCACGGGCTGAAGGGCGCCCGGATCGATTTTCCGTTCGTCTCGGTCGGGGCCACCGAGCACGCCCTGCTGGCGGCCGTGCTGGCGGACGGCGTGACCGTCCTCCGCCGCGCCGCCTGCGAGCCGGAGATCGGCGATCTGGCCCTGTGTCTGAACGCCATGGGGGCGCGGATCGAGGGCATCGGCACCAACACCCTGACCATCACCGGCGTCCGCGCCCTTTCCGGCACGCAGTGGTCGGTGATTCCGGACCGCATCGAGATGGGCTCCTACGCCGTCGCCGCGGCCATGGCCGGGGGCGAGGTGCGGCTGACGCGCAGCCGACCGGAGCTCATCGCCGCCCTGACCGATCGCATGGTCGCCGCCGGTGTGGAGGTTTCGCCGACCTCGGATGGCGTAGTCGTGCGGCGCGACCCGTTGGTTCGTCTGCGCGCGGTCGATGTGACCACCGAGGTCTATCCCGGCTTCGCCACCGACCTGCAAGCGCAGTTCATGGCGCTGATGACCCTCGCCGAGGGTGAGAGCGTCGTTCACGAGACCATCTTCGAGAACCGCTTCATGCACGCACCCGAGCTGGCGCGGCTGGGTGCCGAGATCAGCGTCCACGGCGGCGAGGCGCAGGTGCGCGGAGTCGAGCGGCTGGTCGGCGCTCCGGTCATGGCCACTGACCTGCGCGCCTCGATGAGCCTCATCATCGCCGGGCTCGCCGCCGAGGGTGAAACCATCGTGAGTCGTGTCTATCATCTCGATCGCGGCTTCGAACACCTCGAGGCCAAGCTGGCGGCCTGCGGCGCGCAGGTGCGCCGGATCCGCGGAGAGGCCGATGAGCACTGAGGTCGGGACGGTGACTGAGGGGATGCCGAAGGGGGCGTCCGAGCCCCTGCGGCTGCTAGCCCTCGACGCCGACGACCTGCAGATCATGTCGGCGGCGCTGCAGGACGCCATCGTTCACCCCGCCGACATCATCTGGGATCAGCGCGCCCGCACCCTGACCATCGAGCTCAGTCGCTTCTGCTGGGAGTGCGGCGGCACCCGGGTGCGCGCCGCCATGCAGTTCGGCGACGTGCAGCGGGTCCAGAGCCGCCGCCTGCCGCGAGGTGAGGGCGTGCCGCTGGAACTGCTGGCCATGGACTTCATGCCCGGTGCAGCGCCCGGGGGGGAGGTGGTGCTGATGTTCGCGGCTGGCGGCGACCTTCGCGTCGAGGTCGAGTGTCTCGACGCGGTGGTCAGCGACCTGTCGGCGCGCTGGCCGGCCCGGGCTGCCCCGGTCCATCCGCTTGATGACGCCTCGGGACAGGATGAGGGCGCGTGACTGTCCAGGCCCACCGCCTCGCCTCGGTCGAGCTGGACGCTGCGACGCTGCCGGCGGCCAGCGCGGAGATCGAGCACGAGCGCCGCGTCGCCATCTTCGACCTCGTCGAGAAGAACCACTTCGTCCCGGCAGGCGGCAACGAGGGGCCCTATGCCCTGAAGCTGAGCCTGCAGGACAGCCGGCTGGTGTTCGACCTTACCGCCCCCGGCTTCAGCCGCGCCCACGCCCTCTCGCTCACGCCCTTGAAGAAGGTGGTGCGGGACTACATCGCCATCTGCGACAGCTACTACGAGGCGCTGCGCGGTTCATCTCCGAGCCAGATCGAGGCTGTCGACATGGGCCGGCGCGGGCTGCACAACGAGGGGGCCGAACTCCTGCGCGAGCGGCTCGCCGGCAAGATCGAGGTGGACCACGAGACCGGCCGCCGCCTGTTCACCCTCGTCACCGCGCTCCACCGCCGCGGCTGATGGGTCGACGACGCCCCTGTTTTGGTGCATAGGGCCGCCCCTTGGGAGGTCGCGCTTCGCCCGCGCGGCCCGGTCTGTCGTAACCCCGGGCGAGAGAGACCGCATGGCGAAGGAAGAACTGCTCGAGTTTCCCGGCGTCGTCAGCGAGCTGCTGCCGAACGCGACGTTTCGGGTAACCCTCGAGAACGACCACGAGATTATCGCCCACACCGCCGGCAAGATGCGCAAGAACCGCATCCGCGTGCTGGCCGGGGACAAGGTCCTGGTCGAGATGACGCCCTACGACCTGACCAAGGGTCGCATCACCTATCGCTTCAAGTAAGGGCGGGCCGCCCATGACGGGCGACCGCCCCTTTCACCGGCCAGAGCTGATTCTCGCTTCGGCCAGTCCGCGCCGGCGCGGACTGCTGGCCCAGGTCGGGATCGCGCCCGACCTCGTCCTCCCGGCCAACATCGACGAGACGCCGCTGGCCGCCGAGCCGCCGGCGAGGCTGGCCGCACGCCTAGCCTCGACCAAGGCGGCTGCGCTGGCCGTGGACCATCCGGACGCCATCATTCTCGCCGCCGACACCGTGGTGTCGCTGGGCCGACGCCTGCTTGAAAAGCCGGCGGATGCGGAGGAGGCAGCCGCCTTCCTGCGCCTGTTGTCCGGCCGGAATCACCGGGTGCATACGGCGGTGGCCGTGGCCCGTGGCGAGCGTCGGGCCGGCCGCACGGTAGAGACCCGGGTCAGCTTCAAGGTCCTTTCGCCCGATGAGATCGCCGCCTATGTCGACAGCGGCGACTGGCGCGGCAAGGCCGGGGGCTATGGCATCCAGGGCCCGGCCGGCGCGTTCGTGCGCCGAATCGTCGGCAGTCACCCGGCGGTGATGGGCCTGCCGCTTTACGAGACCCTGGCCCTGCTGCGGGGCGTGGGCTGGCGACCGTGAGCCGGGTTGAGCTGTTCCTCGACGACACCCCGGGCGAGACGCGCGGCGTTATGGTGCGCGACGGGCGGTTCGAGCGGCTGGTGATCCAGCGCGAGGACGATCCGCCGCACCTGCGGCTCGGCGCCGTCAGCGTTGGCCGGATCAGCGAGGTCAGCCCCGGCCTGCGCGGGGCCTTTGTCGAATTGCCCCAAGGCGCAGTCGGCTTCCTGCCGCAGGGCGGCGGGGCCTCGCCCCGGGTCGGCGACCGTATCGAGGCCGAGGTGCTGGCGGAACCACGCCGGGGCAAGGGTGTCACCCTGCGGGGCCGCGGGGCAGGGGAGGGCGTCCCCCGTCTGCTGGTGCCCGGCCCGGACGTCGCCGCGGTTCTGCGGACCTGGGCCTCCGGGGTGCCGATCGAGACTGGCAAGGCGGCCATCGTGGCCGGCGAAGCGGCGTTGGAGGCGGCGCTGGCGGAGACGGTGCGTCGACCCGACCTTGGGCTGGACATCGCCGTACAGCGCACCCGCGCGCTGGTCGCCGTCGACATCGACCACGCCCCGCCGCCTGGCCACGATCCCCGCGTCGCCCGGGAACGCGCCAATCGCGACGGTCTCGCCGAGGCGGCGCGGCTGATCCGGCTGAAGAGCTGGGGCGGCCTTGTGGCCGTCGATCTGGTCGGCGGCCGGCTCAATCCCGCGACGGTCGAGGCGGCGGCACGCGCCGCCTTTGACGGCGACGGTGCCGTGCCCGGCCCTCTCAGTCGCTTTGGCCTTCTGCAGCTGAGCCTGCCTTGGGGTCGGACCCCGATCGAGGAACGCGCCCAGTCGGACCTCGCGGCACGGGCGCTGGAGATCGTGCGCCGGCTGCGTCACCGCCTGCTTGAGGATACGGCCACGCCAGTCCACGTCATGGCCTGTGCGCCGGACGAGGCGGCGCAGGCCGCGGCGGGCGTGGCGCGGCTCGGCCCGCGAGCGGCGCTGCGCCCTGACCCGGCCATCGCGCCGGGTCAGGCGGGTTTTGAAGAGAGGTGACCATGGCGACCTGTCCGATCTGCACTATGGCTCCCGCCAGCCCCGGTTACCGTCCCTTCTGCTCGCGGCGCTGCGCCGATCTGGACCTGCAGCGCTGGTTTACGGGCGCGTACCGTATCCCTTTACCCGAGGATGAGACGCCCCCCGACGTCGACGACCGGTGACGCGAAACGGTCGTCCGGTCGGTGCCTGAAACCGATCGGGCGCTAACCGCTGGACAGGCCTTTTTGCCTCGCCTATAGACCCGCTCCCGATCGGTCCGGAGCGGGCCTGGGTAGCTCAGTTGGTAGAGCAGCGGATTGAAAATCCGCGTGTCGGTGGTTCGAATCCGCCCCCAGGCACCATCCCCCTGCATCCTCGGACTTGTCGTCCGCCGCCGACGGATGTGCATCATCTATGCATTACGGTGCGTTGTTTTCGACATCCGCACACGACTTTCGTACGGGCCTTCGCTCATGGGGCGAAAAGCGCCTCAACGCCCTTGACGCTCTGTTATGGGTTCGCCAAAGGAGCTTGACCGCCAAAGCCCGAAAGGGCGGACGCGCGGTGTCCCGGGGGCCCGTCCCCGGTCCGCAGTCCGGATTGTCCGGTTCCGCCTCGGCGGGCAACTGGTGTAGGGGTTTGGCGTTTGGTCGTTGGAATCCGCGGGTTCCGGCGGCAGGTTTTCAACAGAGGCCCGAGCCGAATGGCGAAGGTCTCGGGTCCCACGAGTCAGACCAAAGCAGGAACTGGCGACACATGCTGATCAGCAAGAAGACGAACCTCCTCCTCGCCATGGCCGGCGCTGCCGTGCTGATGGCGGGCTCGCCGGTCCTGGCGCAAGACGCCGCCCCGGTGCCGGCTGCGGCCGAAGCGACCCAGGCCGCCCCGGCCGAAGCCGCTCCCGCCCCTGCCGCGGGCGAAGACCCGACCTCGCTGAACGAAGCCGTCAGCGGCGGCCACGGCGGTCAGAGCCTGACCCCGATCACCATGTTCTTGATCGCGCACCCGGTCGTGAAGGTGGTCATGATCGGCCTGGTGCTGGCTTCGGTGTTCTCGTGGACCCTGCTGCTAATTAAGATCCTCGAGTTAGGGGCTCTGAACCGCAAGACCGACCGGTTCCTCGAAGCCTTCCGCGGCACCCGCACCATCGCGGACATGCGCCGGGTCGCCACCTCGGAAGAGTTTGACGGCAACCCGCTGGCCGACATGGCCGCCGCCGCCACCGAGGAAATCGAACTGTCCCGCCAGGCCGGTCTGTCGGTCACCGGAGAGCATCGCGACGCTTCGATCGGTCGCGCCCAGACCGCCGTGTCCGCTGTCCAGTCATCGGTCGCCCTCCGCCTTTCGGGCGGTCAGCAGTTCCTGGCCTCGGTCGGTTCGGGCGGCCCGTTCATCGGGCTGTTCGGCACCGTGTACGGGATCATGAACTCGTTCATCGGCATCGCTGAGTCGAACACCACCAACCTCGCCGTCGTCGCCCCGGGTATCGCCGAGGCGCTGCTGGCCACCGGTATCGGCCTGTTCGCGGCCATCCCGGCGGTTATCTTCTACAACTACTTCAACACCCGCATCGCGGCGTATGGCGTGCGGGCGGACGGCTTCATCGCCGAACTGCTGAACGGCATCTCGCGCCAGCTCGACAAGGGGGCGTAAGCCAGATGGGTGCCAAACTCTCCGGTTCGGGGGGTGGCAAGTACGCCATCGAGCAGAACAGCGAGATCAACGTCACGCCTTTTGTTGACGTCATGCTCGTCCTGCTGATCATCTTCATGGTGGCGGCTCCGCTCGCCACCGTGTCGGTGCCCATCGAACTCCCGCGGGCGGTCGCGCCGCCCGCCCAGAATCCGCCGAAGCCGGTCTTCATTTCGATCCAGAGTGACGGCGACGTCTACGTCGGCGACTTCCGGACCGACGTGTCGACCCTGGGTGAGGACCTGACGGATCAGATTGGTACGCGTAACCCGGAGGAAGAGCGCATCTTCATCCGTGCGGACCGGACGACCCGTTACGGCGACTTCATGCAGGTCATGAATGCGCTGCAGGACAACGGCTTCTATTCGGTCGCCCTGGTGGGCGAAGACCAGTCATCTTAGGGGGCAGGTGAGAAAGCATGACTGCTGAAACACACGCCCGCGATCCGATCCTGGATCCGCCGCGGAAGAAGAAGGGTCTGTCCATGGGTGCCCTCGTGGGCATCACGGTCTCCGCCCTGCTGCACGTTGCCGCCGGGGTTTGGCTGTACACGTCGCGGTTCGAGCTGAAGCCGTTCGAGTATACCGATGACGCGGTAGATGTGGAACTCATCGAGCCGGCACCTCCGCCGCCCCCGCCGCCCCCGCCGCCCCCGCCGGACCAGCCGCCGCCGCCGAAGCTTCAGGTGCGTGAGCCGGTGATCGACACGACGGCCCCGCCGCCGCCGGTGACCCTCAACATCGAGCCGACGAAGAAGGAAGATCGCGTCGAGTACGCGGGCCCGCCGGTGATCGTTCCCGGCCCGCCTCCGCCGCCGGCTCCGCCGGCTCCGGTGCGCCCGTCCGTGATCACGAACCCGGACTGGGTCCGTCGCCCGAGCGGTGCCGACCTGGCCCGCTTCTACCCTGAGCGCGCGCTCGAGCGAGGCATCAGCGGGTCGGCCACGGTCCAGGGTGTCGTGCAGGAGAACGGTCGTGTGACCAACTGCACCATCGTCGAGGAGGATCCGGCTGGGCAGGGCTTCGGCCGCGCCACGGTCCAGCTCTGCTCGCGGTTCCAGATGAGGCCCCAGACCCGCGACGGTGCCCCCGTCGGCGGGGCCCGGGTCAACATCCCGATCCGCTGGCAAGTTCCGGAGTAGGGGACAGTTGACCGTCTGACTGAACGCCCCGCGGGAAACCGTGGGGCGTTTCTTCACCGGCCGCCTCGCAACCAGGAGCGCGTCCGGTCGTCGTGTCCGCAGTCACCCGAGGAGCGCCTGATGATCCGTCCCGACCCGTCCCTTCCGCCGTCGCGGCGCGCTGGCCGCCGCCGGCGAGACGCTCGGGCGCGACCAGCTGTTGCTGATCGACTCCGCTGAGCGGGCCGGCTGACCCGATTGCGCTTTGACTTTTCGCACCGGACGACTAGAGAAGCGCTCCCAGCGATGCGCCGCCTTAGCTCAGTTGGTTAGAGCGCCAGTTTGTGGCACTGGAGGTCCCCCGTTCGATCCGGGGAGGCGGTACCATCTTGGCGGCGCGCCAGCCGGCTCAGGCGACGCCGCGCGCCGTGACCTCATCCGTTTCGGGCATTTCGTTGTCCCGCTCGTCCGGCTCCAGCAGTTGTGACGCCGTGCTGCGCCGGCGCAGGTGCGTCAGCGGTGCCGGCAGGTCGCGCAGGGCCTCCCGGGCGGCGGCGCGGCCGGACTCGACCGTCTGCGCATAGGCTTTCCAGTCGCGGATATCGACCCCCTCGGGGTTAGGCTGGATCAGCAGATCGGTCTCTTCACGCGCCACCTTGAGCTCGGCGTCTGTCGTGATGGTGGCCGAGCGCATCAGCACCGCCACCAGCGGGGTGCCCTTCTTCCACTCGCCGGAGGCCAGCCACTTCCACCAGGACGGCGGCCGCTCCAGCGTATGGGCGTCGACGCCGCGGATGCGCGACAGGTCGACCCCGATGACCGGGCCCGCGTGCAGGCACCGCATCGTCTTGGTAGGGAAGTTGTCGATCACCGCCCCATCGACCAGCACCTCGCCCTTCGACACCACCGGCGGCAGTACGCCAGGAAGCGATATGCTGGCCCGGATCGCCTGTTTCAGCGGGCCGCGCCGGTGCACCTCGATCTCGCCGCGGGTCAGGTTTGACGAGACGCAGTAGAACGGCAGCAGCATGTCCTCGACCGTCTGGTCGGCATAGGTCGCCTGCAGCAGCTGCTGTACCTTGCGGCCCCGGGTCATGGCGATCATGGGAAAGGCGATGTCGGACAGGGGGCTGCCCTCCACGAAGGCCTCCCGAATGCGAAGATCGATCTCGGCGTCATCCCAGCCCAGGGCCACGCCGGCTCCGATGACCGCCCCCATCGAGGCACCGCCGATGAAGTCGAAGGTCACTCCAGCGGCGCGCAGCACCTGCACGGCGCCCACATGGGCGTAGGCCCGGGCCCCGCCGCCTGACAGCACCAGCCCGATCGAGGTGCCGGTCAGTACCCGGGCGATGCGCGCGGCGTCTGTCGACTCGCCCTCCTGCACCTGGAACCAGCGTCCCGGGTTGAGGGCGTCCAGCCAGACCCGGGTGTTGGTCGGGCGGTCCATTCCACGCGGCCGGGTCAGGATGAGGTCGAGCGCGGGACTGCGCAGGCCGACCGGGGAGGCGAGGGTCACATCGACGGGCGGGGTCGAGAGACCTTCGCCGATCAGAAACAGGTGATCGACCTGACGCAGGCACAGGCTGGTCCAGGCTGTCTCTTCCCGCTCGGCGACATAGAGGACGAAGTCATGGGCGCCCTCCAGGCGAGCAAACCACTCGGCGGCCGAGCTCAGCGCGGCCTCGTCGACGACCTGGACGGTGAAGCCCAGCTCCACCACGGCGGCGGCGACGCGCTCGACGAAGGCCCGGATCGGCCGCGAGCGTGCCGAGACGAAGCCGAACACCGTCGGGTGGGTGCCCCCCTCGGAACGATCGCGGGCGCGCCGGATCATCAGCCGTGCCAGCTCGACGAGCAGGTCGGGATCGTGTCGTGCGGCCTTGAAGAAGGCGTCACGGGGCAGGGCCAGCACCTCGCTGTCCCGCAGGGCCACGACCGTCGCCGTATGGGGGGTTTCCGCCACCAGCGCCATCTCCCCGGCGGGCTCGCCCGGCCGGATCACGCCGCGCAGCTCGGGGACGCCCCCGACGCCCTCGCCATAGACGCCCAGCCGGCCCGAGCGCAGCAGATAGAGGGTGTCGGACGGGGACCCTGCAGTGAACAGTGGCTCGCCGGAGGTCAGGGTGAACCAGCTGGCCCGGTTTGCTCCGGCGTGCTCGAACACCCGGGCCAGGGCGGCCTCGAAGCTATGTCCCCGGGACGACGAAGGGCTCATCGGTCGGCTCCTGCCATGAGGCCACAATAGGCCACAGGTGCCGTGGTTGGTTAAGATGAAAAGGCTGCGTCCCGTTCACGCCCGCTTTGCGAGCGCGCCCGGCTTCGCCTAAACCGGCGACCATGCCGAAGCTCTCCTCCGCCATTGACCGTCACAGCCCTGCCTTCAAGGCTCTGGAGACGCACAATCGCGCCCTGCGCGACGAGCTGCGAGCCCGGGTGGCCGAGGCGGCCCTCGGCGGCCCGGAAGCTAGCCGCGACCGTCACGTCAAGCGCGGCAAGCTGCTGCCCCGCGACCGGGTGGAGCGGCTGCTGGACCCTGGCTCACCCTTCCTGGAGGTGGGACAGCTCGCGGCCTTTGGCCTCTACGGCGGCGAGGCCCCCGGTGCCGGCATGATCTGCGGTGTCGGCCGGGTCTCGGGCCGGGAGGTGATGATCGTCGCCAACGACCCGACGGTGAAGGGCGGCGCCTACTTCCCGATGACGGTGAAGAAGCACCTGCGGGCCCAGGAGATCGCCGAGCAGAACCACCTGCCCTGCGTCTATCTGGTGGACTCTGGCGGGGCCAACCTGCCGCACCAGGCCGAGGTCTTTCCGGACCGCGACCACTTCGGCCGCATCTTCTTCAACCAGGCGCGGATGAGCGCCCGGGAAATCCCGCAAATCGCCTGCGTCATGGGTAGCTGCACCGCCGGCGGGGCCTATGTGCCGGCCATGTCCGACGAGACGGTGATCGTCAGGAACCAGGGCACGATCTTCCTCGCCGGCCCGCCGCTGGTGAAGGCCGCCACCGGTGAGGTGATCTCGGCCGAGGACCTGGGCGGGGCCGGGACCCACGGGCGCAAGTCTGGCGTGGTCGACCATGTGGCCGAGAACGACGAGCACGCGCTGGAGATCGTGCGCTCGATCGTCGCCAACCTGAACACGGTGAAGCGGGTCGAGCTGGACGTGCGCGAGCCCCGCGCCCCGGCCTTCGACGCCGAGGAGCTTTACGGACTGATCCCCGAGGACGTCCGCGCGCCCTATGACGTGCGTGAGGTCATCGCCCGGGTGGTCGACGGCTCGGACTTCGACGAGTTCAAGCGCGACTACGGCACGACCCTGGTCTGCGGCTTTGCCCGCATCTGGGGCTATCCGGTCGCCATCCTCGCCAACAACGGCGTTCTATTCTCGGAAAGCGCGCTGAAGGGCGCGCACTTCATCCAGCTGGCCTGCAAGCGCAAAACTCCGCTGGTGTTCCTGCAGAACATCTCGGGCTTCATGGTCGGCGGCAGGTACGAGGCCGAGGGCATCGCCAAGAACGGGGCCAAGCTCGTCACGGCTGTGGCCAGCGCGGAAGTGCCGAGGTTCACCATCCTGATCGGCGGCAGCTTCGGTGCCGGCAACTACGGCATGTGTGGCCGGGCCTATTCGCCGCGCTTCCTGTTCACCTGGCCGAACAGCCGCATCTCGGTTATGGGCGGGGAACAGGCCGCCAGCGTGCTGGCCACGGTGCACCGCGACGCGGACGGCTGGACCCCGGACCAGTCCGAGGCCTTCAAGGCCCCGATCCGCCAGAAGTACGAGGACGAGGGTAACCCCTACTACGCCACCGCCCGCCTGTGGGACGACGGGGTCATCGACCCGGCCCAGACCCGGGACGTGCTGGGCCTCGCGATCTCGGCCAGCCTGAACGCCCCGATCCCCGAGACGCAGTTCGGCGTGTTCAGGATGTGAGCCCAGGGTGTGAACAGTGCTAGTGAGCAAGAGGTGAGCAGACCGTCGTACTGCCTTTGCTCACCTCTTGCTCACTAGCACTGTTCACTCTCCGGCCCGTCGTGCGTTGATGTCCCGAAGGAGTTTCCGATGACCAAGACCCCCACCGACGCCGACCTCAACGCCCTCGACATCACGCCCGGCGAGGCAGCCGAGATCAACGCCATCTCGCACCCGCTGCTGGCGGACGCCGCCCCGGACGCCGATTCGTCGCTGGTGCAGATCGACTCCACGCCCGAGGGGATCGTCTTCATCACGATCAACCGACCGGAGAAGAAGAACGCCTTCGACGCGGCCACCATCGCCGCCCTGCGCGAGGCGTTCGAGACCCTGCATGGGGCCGACCATATCCGCGCGGTGTTCCTGCGCGGGGCGGGCGGGACCTTCAGCGCCGGGGCCGACCTGTCGTGGATGCGCGACGCGGTCGAGTGGTCCGAGAGCGACAACCGCGACGACGCCATGGGTCTGGCGCGCATGCTCAGGGCCCTGCACGACATCCCGGCCCTGACCGTGGCCCTGGTCGAGGGCGCGGCCATGGGCGGCGGCGCCGGGCTGGTCGCCGCCTGCGACATGGCCGTGGCCGTGGAGGGTAGCCGCTTCGCCTTCTCCGAGGTCAAGCTGGGCCTGATCCCCGGCACCATCGCCCCCTACGTCATCGAGGCCGTCGGGGCCCGAAAGGCGCGCCAGCTGTTCCTGAGCGCCAACATCTTCGATGCGGACTACGCCGCCCACGTCGGCCTGATCGACATGGTGCTGCCCGACGGCTCGGTGGAGGAGTTCATCTCCATGCTGACCGACAGCCTGACCGCCAATGCGCCCGGTGCCATGGGCGAGGCCAAGCGGCTGGTCCACGACGTCGCCGGCCGTCACCTCGACCACGGGCTGATGGAGGACACCGCCCGCCGCATCGCCCGCGCCCGGGTCTCGGCGGAGGGCCAGGAGGGTGTCCGCGCCTTCCTCGACAAGCGCCCGCCGCGCTGGGCGGAATGAGGTCCGAGTGGCGAGTGGCGAGCAGGTTGCGCCGTCCGCAGTCGATCCTCGAAACGATGTCATCGCCTCGGCGGCGGAATGCCGCGTCTCGCCACTCGCCACTCGCCACTCGCCCCTCTAGAACCGCCCCATGTTCACCTCTGTCCTGGTCGCCAATCGCGGCGAGATCGCCTGTCGTGTGTTCCGCACCGCCCAGCGGATGGGGATCCGCACCGTCGCCGTCTATTCGGACGCCGACGCCGAAGCGCCCCATGTAAAGATGGCCGATGCGGCGGTGCGGCTGGGGCCGGCCCCGGCGCGGGACTCCTACCTCGATGGCGCAAAGGTGCTGGCCGCGGCGAAGGACGCTGGGGCCGAGGCCATCCACCCGGGCTATGGCTTTCTGAGTGAGAACGCGGAGTTCGCCGAGGCGGTGATGGCCGCCGGTCTGGTGTGGATCGGGCCGCCGCCGGCGGCGATCCGCGCCATGGGCCTGAAGGACGCGGCCAAGCGGCTGATGATCCAGGCCGGCGTGCCGGTCACGCCGGGCTACCAGGGCGAGGACCAGTCGCCCGAGCGCCTCGCCGCAGAGGCGGAGCGGATTGGCTATCCGCTGCTGATCAAGGCGGTCGCCGGCGGCGGCGGCAAGGGCATGAAGCGCGTCGATGATCCGGCCGACTTCGCGGACGCCCTGGCCAGCGCCCAGCGGGAGGGGCAGTCCTCGTTCGGCGATCCACGCGTGCTGCTGGAGACCTACATCACCCGCCCGCGGCACATCGAGGTGCAGGTGTTCGGCGATTCCCGCGGCGAGGTGGTGCACCTGTTCGAGCGTGACTGTTCGCTGCAGCGACGCCACCAGAAGGTGATCGAGGAGGCCCCGGCCCCGGGCATGGACGACGCCACCCGCGCTGCCGTCACAGCGGCCGCCGTGCGCGCGGCGAAGGCCGTGAACTATGAGGGTGCCGGCACCATCGAGTTCATCGCCGACGCGTCGGACGGGCTGCGCGGTGACCGAATCTGGTTCATGGAGATGAACACCCGGCTGCAGGTCGAGCATCCGGTGACCGAGATGGTCACCGGACAGGATCTGGTCGAGTGGCAGTTCCGCGTCGCCGCCGGCGAGCCCCTGCCGCTCAAGCAGAACGAGATTCACCTCAACGGCTGGGCCATGGAGGCGCGGCTCTACGCCGAGGATCCGGCCTCGGGCTTCCTGCCGAGCATCGGCAAGCTGGAGCACTTCCACCTGCCCGACGACGTGCGGGTCGATACCGGCGTGGCGGCCGGCGGCGAGGTCAGCCAGTTCTACGACCCCATGATCGCCAAGCTGATCGTCCACGAGCCGACCCGCGAGGCGGCGGCAGCGCGTCTGGCGACCGCCTGCGGCGAGGTCGAGGTCTGGCCGGTGAAGACCAATGCGGGGTTCCTGAAGCGCTGCCTCGAGCACCCGCGCTTCTTCGCGGGCGACGTGGACACCGGCCTTATCGCGGCGGAGGGGGAGGGGCTGACGGCGGCCCTCATCACCGAGACGGTCGTGCAGGACTCAAGTGATCTCCTGTGGCGGTCGCGACAAGTCCAGAGCGACGTCTGGGACTGCGAGTACGGTGCTTTGGGTCTGCGCCTCAACGCGCCAGCGGCGACGCTCCAGACGTTCTTCATAGATGGGGTGCGGCAACAGGCAGGCTACCTGAACAACTTTCCCTCTGTGAGCTACGGACCGGAGATCGATGGAGGATTTGTCATCTTCCACGAAGGTGATCGCTACGAGGTCTCGCGTCACGCCCCCCGCAGTGGTTCTTCCGCCGTCTCCGACGGGGCCCTTCGCGCCCCCATGCCCGGCCGGATCGTGGCCGCGCCGCTGAAGGCGGGGGATGCGGTGGCCAAGGGGCAGCCCGTCGTCGTGCTGGAGGCCATGAAGATGGAGCATGCCCTGACCGCGCCGTTCGACGGGGTGGTCGAGGCCCTGTCCGTCGCGGTGGGGGACCAGGCGACCGAGGGCGCGGTTCTGGCGGTGGTGAAGGCTAACGTCTGAGTCCTCCTCTCCTTCAAGGAGAGGGTGTCATGCGGAGCATGACGGATGAGGGGTGTCAGCGCCGAGGATCTGCTGATCCGGCGAGGTCGACGTTGACGCCCCTCATCCGAGCCGCTTCGCGGCCCACCTTCTCCCACAAGGGGGTAAGGGTCCGCGCGTGTGCGACCGCCTGCCACTGGACGACTCCCGGCGGACCGCGCATCAGGCGTCCATGCCCCTGCACATGATCAAGCTCTGCGTCGGCGTGTCGGACGTCGCCTGGCTTGAGAAGCGCGCCCGCACCGGGCGGCCGCTGGTCATCACCACCCGCATGACACCGAAGCGGGCGGTCGAGGTCGAGGATGGCGGCTCGCTCTACTGGGTGTTCAAGGGCTCGGTGCAATGCCGCCAGCCGATCCTCGACCTGACGACGCACGGCGAGGGGCGCACCAGCCACTGCGACATCACCCTGGCCCCCGAGGTGATCCGAACCGCCCCGCTGCCGCGGCGGCCGTTCCAGGGCTGGCGCTATCTGGAGCCCAAGGAGGCCCCGCCGGACCTGAGCTCCGCCGGCGACACCGACCTGCCGGACGAGCTGGTCAAACAGCTGCGCGAACTGGGGGCGTGGTGAAGGCAGTGGCGAGTGGCGGGTGATTAGTGGCGAGGAACGCTCTATAGCCCGCAGCCGCCTTGCGACTCGTCACTCACCACTCGCCACTCCCCATGTCCCCCGCCGTTCGCGCCACCACGAGAGAGCTCCTGACCCTGGCCTGGCCGGTGGTGCTGGCGCGCATCGGCATCATGCTGATGGGCCTGACCGACGCCATCGTGGTCGGCAACTATTCGGCGCAGGAGCTGGGATACCACGCCATCGCCTGGGCCCCGACCTCGGTGGTGGTGACCACGGCGGTCGGCCTGATGCTGGGCGTGCAGGTGATGACCGCCCGCCTGATCGGCGAGGGGCGGCTGAACGAGACCGGGGCGGTGCTGCGCCGCGGCGTCGTCTACGCCCTCCAGGTCGGCGGGGCGGCCATGGTCGGGCTGATCCTGCTGGGTCCCTGGGCCCTGTCGCAGGCGGGGCTTGAGGACGGTCTGGCCGAGGGCGCGAGCCCGGCCCTGATCGTCTTCGCCCTGTCCATGCCCTTCTATCTGGTCAGCGTCGCCGGCCAGTTCTTCCTTGAGGCCCTGTCCAGGCCCAAGCCGGGCATGATCGCCATGTGGGCGGCCAACGGGGTCAACCTCGGGCTGAACCTGATCCTCGTGCCGGACCTGCTGGGCCTCGGCGTCGACGGGGCGGTGGCCTCGGCCTGGTCGACCTTCGGGGCCCGGGCCGGGCTGATGGTCTTTCTCGTGGTGATCATCCTGCGGCTCCCCGAGGTGCGGGCGCTGGGCCCGTTCCGCAAGCCGGTCCCGGATCCGGTCGCCGCGCGTGAGCAGGTACGGGTCGGCCTCGGGGCCGGGTCATCCTACTTCATCGAGGTGGGTGCCTTCGCCGCCATGACCTTGATCGCCGGCCGCATCGGCGGGGCCGAGACCGCTGCCTGGGCTATTGTGATCAATGTTGCCGCCATCATCTTCATGGTCCCCTTGGGCCTGTCCTCGGCCACGGCAGTACTGGTCGGGCGCGCCTATGGGGCGCAGGATCGGGAGGGCGTCTGGCGCGCCGGAGTGGTCGGGCTGGCGGTGGTCGCGGCCCTGACGCTCGCCATCGCTCTTGTGATCTGGCCGACCGCGCCCTGGGTAGTCAGCGCCTACAGCCGCGACGCCGCCCTGATCGCCATCGCCGTGCCGGCGCTTGTACTTGCCGCCCTGTTCTTCGTCGCCGACGGCGTCCAGGTCGTGGCCGCCCAGGCCCTGCGCGCCGCCGGCGACGTCTGGTGGCCCACAGCCATGCACATCGTCAGCTACGGGCTGGTGATGATCCCGCTCGGCTGGATCTTCGCCCTGACGTGGGGGCTGGGCGTCGATGGCATCGTATGCAGCGTGATCGTCGCCAGTCTAACCTCGGCCGCCCTGCTGGGCGGTCGTTTCCGGCGCGTGGCGCGTCGGATCTAGACGCCGAGGATCCAGCCCTCCTCGCTCTCAACGCGGGCGATCAGCGCCTCGTCCGCTCCCTTCGGCGGGCCGAAGGCCGGGCCGAGCAGGCCCTTGTCGTCCATCTCGGCCAGCGCCATGGCCGTGGCCCGCACCTGGGCCTGGTCCTTGAACTCGCCCGGCTCGGGAGTCGTCGGGAACAGGGATGGCCAGACCTCGGCCACGACCAGCGACAGGGGCTCGACATCGGCCGAAGTCAGGGCGCGCCAGCCGGTGCCGAACGGCCAGACCGCCCCGGCCACGCCCTGGGCCTCCAGCAGGCGGCGCACGGCCGGAATGCCGACCAGGGTCTGGCCGCCGACGGCCCCGGCACCGTGCATCTGCCAGACGCTCTTGGGATGCAGCTTGCCCTTGCGCGCGGCGTCCTCGGTGGCGCGGAACTCGGGAATGTTGTGGGCGGTCGTCGGCTTGGTGGCTGTCAGCCAGCGCTGCGTCTGCTTGGCCGGTGCGCCCCAGAACGGCCAGGCCTCATCGGTCATCAGGCGGTTCATCTTCGCCGCCACCTGGTAGCGGTTGTTGGTGTTGTCTGCCTTGTCGACGACATTCTGGGACAGGAACCTCCCCGTGGCGCTCCACGCCGGAGTGTCCTTCAAACCCAGCCGCGCCGCCGTCCCGGTCGGGAAGCCGAGGCAAAAGTCGAAACCGGCCAGCACCCTGTCGCCGCGCTTGCGGTGATCGGCCAGTAACGAGGCCAGCAGCGCCTCACCCTCTGCGCGCGTCGCCGTGTTATGGGTCTCGGCGTACAGACGGAAGCGCACGTCGCGCTTGGCCACGCCGAGCCACAGCGACTGGTCGCCAAGCTTTCTCGTCTCGGCGGCGGTCCAGTCGGCGATGATGACGGCGTCAAACAGGCGGGCCACGACGGGCTCCTCGGGGACAGATCGGCAGGGAAGGGCGGCAAGAATGCGGGGGCGGTTTAGCTCGCCTCCCGGGAGAACGAAAGCGCCGCCGCCGCTATTTCGTCAGGGCCTCGACGTGGGACAGCCAGCGTCGGCCAAGGCGCAGGGCCTCACCGGGACCGTGTGTCGCGGTCGGCCAGCGCACATCGTGGAGCAGGACCTCGAACTCCGGATCGCGCGCGTCGTCGAAAATCAGGCGCAGGGCGACCTGTCCGGCGTCCGGGGCCAGAACGTCGAGGTCGCGTCGCGGCTCGCCGCGCCGCACCCGGGCGACGACATGGCCGTCGACGATCAACTCTGCCCCCGAGACCTCGTCGAAGGCGTAGACCAGCCCCTTGGTTCCCTGGCCCCAAAGGACCACGGCCTGGCCGCTCTCGAAGTCGAGCGCCGCCGCCTTGCCCTCAACCGGGGCGATAGCCTGGGCCTCGCCCTGCCGGCCGAGCAGTCGGTCCAGCGCCCGCCGGAGACGGCGTTCCGGCTCCATCCACCAGCCCAGTGCCAGCGCCGACGTGGTCAGGGCGGCGGCGGCGACGGCCAGCAGCAGGATCAGCCGGACGGTCTCCATCAGTCGGCGATCTCCACCATGACCGGGACATGGTCCGAAGGTTTGTCCATGTCCCGGGCGTTGCGGTGGGTCTGGATGCCCCCGAACCGGTCCGCGGCCTGGGCCGACATCAGGACATGATCAATGCGGATCCCGTGGTTCCGTGGCCAGGCCCCGGCCTGGTAGTCCCAGAAGGTGTAGGTGCCCGGAGCTTCGCCGCCGACGTCATGAGCGTCGCTGAAGCCCAGCCACTTCAGGGCGCGGAAGGCGGCCCGGCTCTCGGGCTGGAACAGGGCGTCGTCCTTCCAGGCCACCGGATCGTGGGTGTCTACCGGCTCGGGGATGACGTTGTAGTCACCACACAGCAGAAGGGCCTCCTCAAGCTGCTGCAGCTCCCGGGCGTGGGCCTGCAGCCGGTCGAACCAGGCCAGCTTGTAACTGAACTTCCCGGTGCCGACCGGATTGCCGTTGGGCAGGTAGATCGAGGCCACCCGCACGGGGCGCGAGGTCTCGACCACAGCCTCGATATAGCGCGCCTGATCGTCGCCCGGGTCGCCAGGCAGGCCGCGCCTCACATCCGACAGGGGGAAGCGCGAGAGCATGGCAACGCCATTGTAGGTCTTCTGGCCGTGGGTTTCGACGTTGTAACCGAGGTTTTCGAGGGCCTCGCGAGGGAACTTCTCGTCGACGCACTTGAGCTCCTGCAGGCACAGGACGTCCGGCCCGGCCATCTCGACCCAGGCCAGCACCGTCGGCAGTCGTGCATTGACCGAGTTCACGTTCCAGGTGGCGATCCGCATCGGGGCTCCGGCTGAGTCTTTGGTGCAAGCGTAGCAAGCGCGTGCGGCGGTCAAAAGAAAAGGGCCCGCCGGAGACCGGCGGGCCCTTCGGTCTCGGGGGCGTCAGCCCCTTACAATTCGCACTCGAAGCCGAAGACCAGGCGGGCGCGGGCGCAGATCATCACGTCGACCGCGGCGCGGCTGCGATCATGCGGGAACTGACCGAACAGTCGGCGATCATCCTCGCACTTGATCTCGGTGAAGTCGCCGCGAAGGTCGTCGGTCCGGGCATGCACCATGAACGACTGGATTGCGCAGGGCATGTTCCCGGAGTCCATCTGGGCCTGCAGCGCCGACTTGATCTGGGCGGCGGCGGTCATGCGGCACTCGAGGTTGCGCAGTGTGACGGTGATACAGTCCAGCGCCTCGTTGTCCGCCGGATCGGCGGCCCCTAGGAAGCCGACCACGCCGATAGGCTTGCCGGTGCAACGAAACTCGACGACCTCGCGCTGGGTCGCGCCCTGTTCGCGGCCGATCAGTTGGGCCTCGACGGTCTGGCAGTCGGGATAGATGGCCGCGAGGGCGGCGTTGCGGGCGCTGGTTGCCGCCGCCACGGCGGCGCTGGTATCGACCAGGGTGCAGCCACCGCCGATCGACAGGGCGTCGGCGCACGGGATGGCGCGGTCGAACCTGCCGTCCGCAATCAAAGTCCGGACGAAGTAGCCGCTATCGTTGCCGCACTTCACTTCATAGAACTTGGCCTGCTGGTTCTGGCCGGCGACGCGGACGTCCGCGGGGATGCAGCCTGCCGGCAGCGAAGGCCCATACCTGGCGGCGATCCAGGCGACTTGCTCATCCCTGGTGGTGAACCGGCAGGAACGCGAGACACTCGTGATCTCGAGACAGGGCAGAACCTCGTTGGGCGTCGTCGAGGCCTTGGCCACGTCGATCCAGTAGCCCTCGGAATTGGCGCAGCCGATC
The DNA here is from genome assembly GCA_027531145.1 of Brevundimonas sp. Lineage (GTDB taxonomy): Bacteria > Pseudomonadota > Alphaproteobacteria > Caulobacterales > Caulobacteraceae > Brevundimonas. Next base: position 50,446 of record JAPZRF010000008.1, read on the forward strand.
TCGTATCGGTCTTCGCCGCTGGGAACCTGGCCGATCCAGGCAGCCTCGTCGATGGAGCAGCTCAGGTTGGCCGCCTCGACATAGGGCCGCACGGCAGCCAGGACATCGGCGTTCCGGGGCAGGTTGCAGCGGGTGTTGGTCTGGTCGGAGGCCGAGGCGGCGAGGCCGAGGCAGTTGTAGGCCTGCGGCGTGGCGCCGGCGACGACGATGAAGCCCGGACCGACGCCACAGGCCACCTCAAAGGCGGTCCCGGCGGGTGTGGCACCCAGGCGATTCGCTTCGACGACCTGGCAGGCCAGGCCGGCCGCGGTAGCTGCAGTCTGGGCTTCGGCCATGACCACGGCTGGATCGACCGGAGCCTGAGCCTGCTGGCGGCCCCGGTTCTGGGCGTCGGCCGGCGCGGCGGTTAGCGCCAGCGCCACAACGGCGCCGACAGCGGGTGAGAAGGGGAGTTTGATCGACATCGGGCCTTCCTGTTTCGCTTCCCTGTAGACCGCTAGGCGCGGGCCGGGGCAGGGGTCAAGCGCAACCTCGAACAAAACTTTGACGCCCGAAAGACGACAGGGCAGTCTGGGCGCGTTGCAAATGGAGACGCACCCTTGGCAGATGGCGTGGGCGACCCCGAAAACCTGCGAGGGCTGACCTACCCCTGGGTCGCTCCGGAACCCGGGGGCACGCTCGAGGTAGCGCCGGGCGTGCTGTGGCTGCGGCTGGCGCTGCCGATGGCCTTGAACCATGTGAACGTCTGGGCGCTCGCCGACGGCGACGGCTGGACGGTAGTCGATACTGGCATCCAGACGCCGGCGACGGTGGCGCACTGGGAGCAGGCACTGGACGGGTCGCTTGGCGGTCGGCCGGTGTGGCGCGTGGTCTGCACCCACATGCATCCTGACCACATTGGCCTCGCCGGCTGGCTCTGCGACCGCTTCGACGCGCCCTTGTTGATGACCCGTCTTGAGTATGTCACGGCCCGGATGCTGGTGGCCGACACCGGTCCTGCGCCGGCCTCGGTAGAGATCTTCTGCCGGGCGGCGGGCTGGGAGGCGGGACAGATCGAGGTAAACCGGCGGCGGTATGGCCAGTTCGGCCGCAGTGTCGCTCCGTTGCCGTCGTCATTTCAACGGTTGGCGGAGGGCGACGTTCTTTCCATCGACGGCCGCGCTTGGCGCGTCGTGGCAGGCGATGGCCACAGCCCGGAGCACGCCTGTCTATGGCGCGAGGAAGACGGCGTGTTCATCTCGGGGGACCAGATCCTGCCGCGGATCTCCTCAAACGTCTCGGTCTGGCCGACCGAGCCCGACGCCGATCCACTCGGTGACTGGCTACGCTCGATCGACAAGCTGGCCGGACTGCTGCCCGACGACCTGCTGGTCCTGCCGTCTCACGGGGAGCCCTTCTGCGGCGTGAAGACCCGTCTGGAGCAACTGCGGCGCGGCCACGATGTGGCCCTGCGACGGCTGGAGCGAACGCTGGCCAGGCCCTGTCGCGCCCTTGACGTCTTCCCCGCCCTGTTCGCCCGGCCGGTTGATGATGGCCTGCTGGGCATGGCCACGGGCGAGGCTGTCGCCCATCTCAACTACCTGCTGCGCCAGGGGCGCGTCGAACGGCGTCGCGACGCCGATGGCGTGGACTGGTGGCGCACCACTGACCACGGAGCCGATACGTGACCGACCATGTCCTGACCCAGCTCGCGAATGGGGTCCTGAGTGTCAGCCTGAACCGGGCCGACAAGAAGAACGCCATCACCCAGGCCATGTACGAGGCCCTGGCCGAGGCTGCGGAGCGCGCCCAGACTGACCCTGCCGTGCGCGTGATCCTGTTCCGGGGCGAGGGTGACGCCTTCTCCGCCGGCAACGACATCGGTGACTTCATCGCCTTCGGCTCGCAGGGCGCAGGACCTGACGAGATGCCGGTGTTCCGCCTCCTCAAGGCCCTGGCGCATCTTGAGAAGCCCGCCGTGGCGGCCGTGCGGGGCCACGCCGTCGGGATTGGCCTGACGCTGCTGCTGCACTGTGATCTTGTGGTGGTGGCCGAGGACGCCCTGCTGTCGGCACCCTTCGTCAATCTGGCGCTGGCCCCCGAAGCCGCCTCCAGTCTGCTGCTGCCGGCCATCGTCGGCCATCCACGCGCCTTCGAGATATTCGCGCTCGGCGAGCCGATCAGCGGCCTCAAGGCCGAGCAGTGGGGCCTCGCCAATCGCGCCGTCCCGGCGGCCGAGGTCGACGCTGTGGCCCTGGAACTGGCCGGCAAGGTGGCCGCCCGGGCCCCGAACTCGATCCGCAAGACCAAGGCGCTCATGCGCGACGCCGAGCGGATGTGGGCCCTGATGCTGCGCGAGGGTGAAGCCTTCGGCAGCCAGATGAGCAGCCCCGAGGCCATGGAGGCCTTCATGGCCTTCAGCCAGAAGCGCGCCCCGGTCTTCGCCCCGGCTGGCTGATCGTCGCGCGAAGCTGATTGCGCCACGGTCGTGCAGGCCCTATGGGCGCGCGGCCATGACCGCGCCCGTCGCCTTGCCCTCTGTCCTGATTACGCCCCAGCTGCCTGACGACGCGGCGACTGTGGAGGCGCTGGTGGCGGCCGCGTTCGGACCGGGGCGGTTTGCAAAGACGGCCGAACGACTGCGCGAGCGGGCCAGCCCGGCCGGGGGTTTTGTCGCCCGGCGCGGATCGGGTCTGGTCGGATCGGTGCGCCTGTGGCGGATCGCCGTGGCCGGCCGACCAGCCTACTTCCTCGGTCCGATCGCTGTAGAGGCGGTGCAGCGCGGCGGTGGGCTCGGTGCGGCCCTCGTAGCAGCGGCCGTGGCCGCGGCACGCGCCGCCGGCGTGTCCGGGGTCCTGCTCGTCGGCGATGCGCCTTACTTCTCCCGTTTCGGCTTTGCGACTGCCCCGGCAGTGCGGCTCCCTGGCCCGGTCGACCCTCGCCGGGTGCTTTGGCTGTCCCTGGACGGACTCCCCGCAGAGGGTGAGGCGACGGTCTGAGGCGTCGCCTGTAAGCGTTCCGTGCGTGTCGAGGCTTCAAACCTGACGCAACGCACCCTAGCTTGCCGCCATGGCGCAGAGCGGGACAGCGGACGGACTGGCGGCGGCGGCCGCGGCGGCCCAGTCTGGGCGAGGCCTGCCGCCGGTGCACCTGTGGCATCCGGCCCACTGCGGCGACATCGATATCCGGATCCGCGCCGACGGCGTCTGGATGCATGAAGGCTCGCCGATCGGCCGGGCCGAGCTGGTGCGGCTGTTCTCGACCATCCTGCGCCTCGATCCGGACGGCTACCATCTGGTCACGCCGGCGGAGAAGTTGCGCATCCGCGTCGAGGACCTCCCGTTCCGGGCCGTGCTGATGCGACGCGAGGACGACCGTCTGGTGTTCACTACCGACGTGGGCGACGAGGTGACGGCCGGCACCGATCATCCGGTGACCGTGACAATCGACGCGGCGACGGGGGAGCCGCGTCCGGCCCTGCATGTGCGGGCCGGCCTGCAGGCGCGGGTCACGCGGGCCGTCTTCTACGACCTGGTCGAGGCCGCCGAGCCGGCCGGCGGGCGTCTCCAGTTGCGTTCCGGCGACGCGATCTTCGATCTGGGAGCGATCGCGTGACCGGTGACGCGCTGCGCGAGCGGCTGATCGCGGTGCTGGACCCTGTGGAGAGCTGGAGTCCCGAGCGCCGCGCCGGGCGCTCCGACTATGACCTTAACCCGGACGCCACCCGTCGCCCGCCCGGCGAGCTCCGTCCGGCGGCGGTGCTGGTGCCGGTGATGGCTGGGCCGGACGGGCCCACGGTGGTGCTGACGCGCCGGGCTGACGAACTGACCAGCCACGCTGGCCAGGTCGCCTTTCCCGGCGGCCGGATCGAGCCGGGCGAGACGGCCCTCGAGGCCGCGCTCCGCGAGGCGTGGGAGGAGATCGGGCTTGATCCGGCGACGGTCGAGCCGCTGGGCCTTGGCGACCCCCACGAGACTGGCACAGGTTTCCTCGTCACGCCTGTGATTGGCTGGGTGGGCGGTCCTGCGGTCCTGACGCCGCAGCCCGGCGAGGTGGCCGAGATCTTCGCTCCGCCGTTCGCCTTCCTGCTCGACCGAGCCAATCACCGGCAGGATCACTATGGTGCGCCCGACGGCGCGCGCCGACTCTACTGGGCCATGCCGTGGGAGGGCCGTTACATCTGGGGCGCCACGGCCGGCATGCTGCGAGCCCTCACGATCCGCCTCGACAGTCGCGACGAGGCGGTGGCGTGACCCGCTTCGAGGCCGCGGCGTGGCTGACCGCTCCATCGACCCTAGCCGTACTCGATGCACTGGAGGCGGCCGGGGGCGCGGGCTGCGTCCGCGTCGTGGGTGGCGCGGTGCGCAACGCCCTGATGGGGCGGCCTGTCGAGGACGTAGATCTGGCCACCACCATCTGGCCAGACCAGGTCATTGCGGCGCTCGAGACCGCCGGGCTGAAGGCGGTCCCGACCGGTCTGGCCCATGGCACGGTCACGGCCGTGTCGGGCGGGCGCGGCTTCGAGGTCACCACTCTCCGCCGCGATGTGGCGACGGACGGGCGCCACGCGGTGGTGACCTTCACAGACGACTGGGCCGAGGACGCGGCGCGCCGGGACTTTCGGCTCAACGCGCTCTACGTCGACCGCGAGGGACGAGTGTTCGATCCGACCGGGGAGGGGGTCGCCGACGCCCTTGCTGGCCGTGTGGTGTTTGTGGGCGACCCGGCCCGCCGGATCACAGAAGACTATTTGCGCATCCTGCGCTTCTTTCGCTTCAGCGCCTGGCACGGGACGGGCGTCCCCGATCCCGTGGGACTGGCGGCCTGCGCCGCTGGACGAGGGGGCCTGGCGCGGCTGTCGGCGGAGCGGGTATCGAAGGAGCTGCTGAAGCTGCTGTCAGCCCCCGATCCCCGCGCTGCCGTGTCGGCGATGGACGAGACCGGCGTGCTCGCGCTCGTCTTGCCGGAAGCGGTCGTCGATCGGAGGTTCATGCGGCTGACAGGCATGTCGGATGACGCCCTGCTGCGGCTGGCCGCCCTGCTGCCGGACGATCCGCAGAGCAGCGCCGCCGTCGCCGCCCGGCTGCGGCTGTCCAACGCCCAGCGCGACCGGCTGGTCGCGGTCACTGACCTCAGCGTCGCGGTCGGCCCCGAGCTCGTCCCGGCATCGATGCGCGCGGCGCTCTATCGGCTGGGTCGCGAGACGGTGCGTGATCGCCTGACGCTCGCGGAAGCGACCCTGGGGCCGGTGCCGGCGGAGCTTCAGGCGATGGTCGAGCACTGGCCGATCCCGCGCCTGCCGGTAGGTGGCGCGGACCTTGCGCGCCTCGGCATTCCGCCCGGCCCGGCGACGGGCGAAATCCTGCGCGCCTTCGAGGCAGCCTGGATCGCCGATGACTTCCCCGCCGACGGCCATGAGGTCCGGCTGCGCCAGCTGATCGAGGCCGCAAGATGACTCCCCGCATCGCTATCCTCGAAACTGGCCGCCCGCCCGTTGCGCTGGCCGCGGAACATGGCTGCTACCCGGACATGTTCCGGGCGCTGCTGGGCGACCGCTTCACGTTCGAGACCTTCGATGTGACCATCGGAGCCCTGCCGGAGGCGGGCGCTTTTGATGGTGCGGTCATCACCGGCTCGCCCGCAGGGGTCTACGAGGACCATGTCTGGATCCCGCCGCTGCTGGACTGGATCCGCACCGCCCGGGGCCGGCTGCGCCTCGTCGGCATCTGCTTCGGCCACCAGGCCATGGCGGAGGCGCTCGGCGGCAAGGTGGAGAGGTCCGAGCGTGGCTGGGGCGTCGGACTGCACGCCTATGAGGTCGCGCTCGACGCGCCATGGGCGCAGCCGGCGGTAACCAGCCTCTCCATTCCGGTCTCCCACCAGGACCAGGTGGTGGTCGCCCCGCGGGACGCACGGGTCATCGCGTCCAGCGCCTTTACGCCCCATGCCGGGCTCGCGTATGGCGACCAGGCCGTGAGCTTCCAGTGCCATCCCGAGTTCACACCGGCGTTTGCGGCGGCGCTGGTCGAGGCCCGCCGCGGGCGGATCGCGTCGGAGCTGGTCGATCAGGCGACGGCCAGCCTTCAGCAGCCAGACGACCGGGGGGTGCTGGGCGCGTGGCTGCGTCGCTTCCTGGGCGGCGACGCCACGGTGCTCAACTGATCACTTCGCCTGGCTCTTGGAGGTGCGGCTCGAAGGTGGCGAAGGCCATGATCGGCCGCATGTCCTCGACCACGTCCGGATGGCGCGTCATGGCTTTCCAGCCTTCGGCGGCGGCCCGGACGACATAGTTGCCCCCGGTCCGGCCGTTGACGCCCCGATGCAGGGTCGCCGAGATCAAGCCGGGCAGGCCCCGCTGCACCTGGTTGAGCGTTGTCAGATGCTCGAGCCACTCGTCCTGTCTGGCCGCGTCGCAATTGAACACATTAGATCAGCACGATCGGCGAAACATCGGCGAAATCGGTCATGGCCATTTCACCTCTGGCGGCATCGAGCTCAGGATCGAGTCGACATTGCCCCCGGTCTTCAGTCCGAAAGTGGTGCCACGATCGTAAAGGAGGTTGAATTCGACGTAACGGCCGCGGCGGACCAGCTGCTCATCCCGCTCTTCCGGCGTCCAGGCCTCGGCCATGCGGGCGCGGACGATCTCCGGATAGACCTTGAGGAACGCCTCGCCGACGTCGCGGGTGAAGGCGAAGTCGCGCTCGCGGTCGCCCGTGTCGTGGTGGTCGTAGAAGATGCCACCGATCCCGCGCGGCTCGTTGCGGTGGGGCAGGAAGAAGTACTCGTCGCACCACGCCTTGTACCTCGCGTACCAGGTGGCGTCATGGGCATCGCAGGCGGCCCTCATGGCGGCATGGAAACGCACGGAGTCCGGGGCATCCTCGCGGCGATCGACCATCAGCACCGGCGTCAAGTCCGCCCCGCCGCCGAACCAGCCGCGGGTCGTCGCAATGAAGCGGGTGTTCATATGCACCGCCGGCACGCGCGGGCTGCGCGGGTGGACGATCAGGCTGATTCCGGTGGCGAAGAAGCGCGGGTCGTCCTCTGCGCCCGGGACCTGCTTCGCATAGTCCGGCGGGAAGCTCCCGTGAACGGTCGAGACATGGACGCCGGCCTTCTCGAACAGCCGGCCGTGCAGCATGCCCATGACGCCACCGCCTCCGTCGAGGCGAGTCCAGGGCGTGCGCACGAAGCGGCCCGGTGCCCCGGGGAACAGAACCGGCGAGGCTTCGTCCTCCAGCGTTTCGAGAGCGGTGTGGATGCGGTCGCGCAGGGCCTCGAACCAGGCGCGGGCGCGGGTCCGGAGCTCGTCCGTCGGGGCGATGTCAGTCATGCGGCCTTCAAGCACGACCGGACGCGCTGCGCCAATGCGCTTGCACCCGACGGCGGCGGCGCTCCACTGTCGCGCCGTTCCCCCGCTCGCCGGAGGTCTCCATGATCCGTCCCGTCCTTACCCCATGGCTTCTCCTCTGCCTTGCGGTGCCTGCTGCGGCCCAAAGCGCCCTAGAGGCGCAGGGCGAGCAGCTACTGTAGCGGACGAGCTCATCGACGGCTGGCCATCTGCCGTGGGCGTTGCGTCAGGGCCTCCGACCCTCACGCCGTCGATCTCGGTGCCGACCTGTCGGGCGCGACACGTCCGCACGCAGACATTCCCCGCCGTGCGCCGACCTTGGTGCCCGGGCCTTGAGGCCGCTCTCAAGCCGGTCGGGTGCGCGCCGCCCAGCAGGCGATCCCGGCGCTGACGGCGAGATTGAGCGAGCGGGCGTCCGGCTGGATCGGGATCACCACCCGGGCATCGGCGGCGGCGTGGACATGGTCGGGGGCACCGGACGGCTCGGACCCGAACAGCAGCACATCGTCCGGTTGGAAGCGGAAGGCGTCGAGCGGCACGGCCCCGTGCGTGGTGAACAGCACCAGCCGGCCGGGCGAGCGTGCGGCCTGAAAGGCGTTCCAGCTCGCGTGCACCGTCATGTGCCCGAGCGGGCCGTAGTCGAGCGCGGCCCGCTTCAGGGCGCGGTCGTTCAGCGGGAAGGCCGTTGGGCCGATGACGTGGAGGGCGGCCCCGAAACAGGCCGACAGCCGGATGCACGCGCCGACGTTCTGGGGGATGGCTGGTTGAAAAAGGGCGAGGCGCATTCTAAGGCCACGTCTACGCGCGGCCGAACCGCCTGTCGCGGCCAGTAATTGCGAACATTTCTCAAGGTCGTCCGCTTTCAAGCGGCGATCCGTCGCAAAGCCGGGCCGGGCGGGAATTCGCCAGTTGCGCTAAAGGATTTTGCGCCGGATCGGGCCTCAATTGCGAGGTCCGGCGCGGCAGGCCAGAGGTGAGACGTGACCGAATCGGTCGTGAATTCAGACGGACAGGGCGGCGACGCCACCCGGCGGGACTTCATCCATATCGCGGCCGGCGCCGCAGCGGCGGGGGCGGGCGTGACGATCGCCTGGCCGCTCATCAACCAGATGAACCCGGCGGCTGACACCCTTGCCCTGTCGGTGATCGACTTCGATCTTTCCAAGGTCCAGGAAGGCCAACAGGTCGTGATAAAATGGCAGGGCAAGCCGGTGTTCGTGCGCTACCGCACCCCGGCGGAGATCGAGGCGGCGCGGGAAACCCCGATGTCGGCGCTGAAGGATCCCCAGGCCGATGCGGACCGGGTCAAGGAAGGCCGAGAACAATACCTCGTGCTGGTCGGCTCCTGCACCCACCTCGGCTGCGTGCCGACCTTCGGCACCGGCGACTACGGCGGCTGGTTCTGCCCCTGTCACGGGTCGCACTACGACACCTCCGGCCGCATCCGTAAGGGCCCGGCCCCCACGAACCTCGTGGTGCCGAACTACGAATACGTCTCCGATACCGCGGTGCGGATCGGCTGACGCAGGGCGAGATCATGAGCGAGCATCAATCCACCTACGTGCCCAGGACCGCTTTCGAGCGGTGGATGGACACCCGCCTGCCGATCATTCGCTTCGGCGCCGACTACATGTCGCTGCCGACGCCGAAGAACCTGAATTACTGGTACACCTTCGGCGCGATTCTCACGATCTGCCTGATGGTTCAGATCATCACGGGCGTTGTGCTGGCCATGCACTATGTGCCGAACACCGAGATGGCCTTCGCCTCGGTCGAGCGCATCATGCGTGACGTGAACGGCGGCTGGCTGATCCGCTATGTCCACTCCAACGGCGCGTCGATGTTCTTCATCGCCGTCTACATCCACATGCTCCGCGGCCTCTACTACGGCTCGTACAAGGCTCCGCGCGAGATGATCTGGATCGTCGGCTGCGTGATCTTCTTCCTGCTGATCGCCACCGCCTTCCTCGGCTATGTGCTGCCTTGGGGACAGATGTCTTTCCACGGTGCGGTCGTGATCACCAATCTGATCGGCTCGATCCCGGTGATCGGCGGTTCGATCCTGACCTGGCTGCAGGGCGGCCCGGCGATCGACAACGCCACGCTGAACCGCTTCTTCTCGCTGCACTATCTGCTGCCGTTCGTGATCTTTGGCTGCGTCGTGCTGCACGTGTGGGCCCTGCACACTGCCGGCCAGAACAATCCGGTCGGCATCCTGATCCCCAAGGATCGTGTGGCCAAGGACACGGTGCCGTTCCACCCCTACTACACGGTCAAGGACGGCTTTGCCCTGATCCTGTTCCTGATAATGTTTGCGGCGTTCGTCTTCTTCATGCCGAACGCCCTGGGCCACGCTGACAACTCGATCCCGGCCAACCCGCTGGTCACCCCGGCGCACATCGTGCCCGAATGGTACCTGCTGCCGTTCTACGCCATCCTGCGCGCGGTGCCGGACAAGTTCGGCGGCGTGGTGGCCATGTTCGGTTCCATCGCGGTGCTGTTCATCCTGCCCTGGCTGGACACCTCGCGCGTCCGCTCGATGCGCTATCGTCCGACCATGCGGGTGTTTTTCTACATCTTCGTTGTCAACGCCTTCGTCCTCGGTCTGTGCGGTGCCATGCTGCCGGACGCGCCGGTGATCGGCGAGTTCAAGACCTTCATGCTGATCGATGGCGACCTGAACAGCTACCTTTGGCTCGGCCGTCTGGCGACGCTGTATTACTTCGCCTTTTTCCTGGTGATCCTGCCGATGGTCGGCCTGCGCGAGACGCCATTGCCGATCCCGCAGTCGATCTCCGAGCCCGTGCTCGGCGGTCCGGCGGCGATGCCGGCCGGTGCACCGGCCCAGCCCGAGACCCGGGGCTGATCTCCATGACCCTCTCCTTCGGAAAGACCGCGCCCGTGAAGTCCATCCTGATCCCGCTGATCGCGGCCGCCGGGCTGGCGCTCGTCGCCCCGGCCGCCCAGGCCGCCGGCGAGGCCAAGAAGCCGCGCGACATCGCCTTCAGCTTCGAGGGGCCGTTCGGCACATTCGACCAGGGCCAGCTGCAGCGGGGCTACAAGGTCTATCGCGAGGTCTGCGCCGCGTGCCACTCGATGAACCTGCTCAGCTTCCGCAACCTCGCGGAAGACGGCGGCCCGTTCTGGGATCCGCACGTCTCTAACCCGAACGAGAACCGCTTCGTGCGGGTGCTGGCGGCCGAGTTCGAGATCGCGGACATCGACTCCGAGACCGGTGAGCCGATCCGTCGTCCGGGCACCCCGGCCGACGCCTTCCCGGATCCCTATCCGAACGCCACGGCGGCGGCGGCGGGGAATGGCGGTGCCGTGCCGCCGGACCTGTCGGTTATGGCCAAGGCCCGCAAGGGCGGGGCGGACTACATCTACTCGCTGCTTTCGGGCTACCAGCCGGCCCCGGCCGGTCTGCGCATCGCGCCGGGCCAGCACTACAACCCCTATATGCCGGGCGACCTGACCCCGTTCTGGGAAGGGGACCACGACAAGGTGCCGTACGGCGGCTTCATCGCCATGGCCCAGCCGCTGCGCGACGGCCAGGTTACCTATGACGACGACGCTCCCGAGACGATCGACCAGTACTCGCGCGACGTCGCGGCCTTCATCGCCTGGGCGTCGGACCCGAAGGCGACCGAGCGCAAGCGCACCGGCATCGCTGTGCTGGCCTATCTGGCGATCTTCGCTGGTCTGACCTACGCCAGCTACCGGCAGATCTGGCGCAATGTGAAGCACTGACGCCCGTCGTCATCGCCGACATGACAAGGCCCGCCGGAGCGATCCGGCGGGCCTTTTCTGTTGCCGCAGGAGGCGTGGCTTACAGGCTGTCGACCATCACCAGCTCGGTGTCCGCCTCGGCGGTGATGACCAGCTCGGCCTCGTCGCGAATGGCGGCGCCGTCGCGGGCGTTCAGCGCCACGCCGTTGACCGCGACCTTGCCGACGGCTGGCACCAGATAGGCCCGACGTCCCTCGGCCAGCGGATAGCGGATCGTCTCGCCGGCGTTGAGCGTCGCGCCAAGGATCCGCGCGTCGGCATTGATTGGCAGGGCGTCATCGCCCCCCCGGCCCGAGGCGAGCACCTGGAAGCGGCCCGAGCGGTCGGCCCTGGGGAAGGGGCGGGCGCCCCACGACGGTTGCGCGCCGGGACGGTCGGTCTCGATCCAGATCTGGAAGATGGTCGTCAGCTCGTCTTCCAGATTATACTCGGCGTGGCGCACGCCGGTGCCGGCGCTCATCACCTGGACGTCGCCGGCGACGGTGCGGCCCTGGTTGCCCATGGAGTCCTGGTGGGTGATGGCTCCGGTGCGGACGTAGGTGATGATTTCCATGTCGGCGTGTGGGTGCGGCGGGAAGCCGGACTTCGCAGCGATCTCGTCGTCGTTCCAGACGCGCAGCCGGCCCCAGCCCATGCGCGCCGGGTCATGGTAGTTGGCGAACGAGAAATGGTGCCGCGCGCGCAGCCAGCCGTGGTCCGCGCCGCCGAGGGTATTGAAGGGCCTGATGTCGATCATGTCGCGCTCCGGAGTGTGCGGGAGCGTCCCGCGTTTCGGGTCCGGATATAAGAAACAGTAACGGTTGCGGAAGGGGTCGCCACGGGGAGCCGCAGCGCCTTTGCGACACCGGCTGGCGCGACACGGCGGCCCCGGAGGATTCGGTTTGACGCCCCCCGTGGTTCGGGCAAGCTTGGCTGTAAAGAGGACGGGGCCACACGATCATGAACGAACCGAAGGCGCGGCCCCGTCGCAAGCGCACGGCGGCGGCGACGACGCCTGACGCCGTCGAGATCGCCATGGATGTCGCCGCCGGGGCCGCGCCGTCCGAGGCGGCGATGGCGGTCCTCCGCAGCCATGCCAGACTTCTGGATCACCAGGGCGTGCTCGCGCGCAACGAGATCTTCCGGAACCGCATCCGCTCGATCCGCGACATCGCCATCGCCGCCATGGTCGTCGCCCTCGTGGTGGCGGTCGGGGCCGTGGTGTGGAGCGCCAGCCGGACGACCGGCCTGGTCATCCAGCCGTTTTCGGTGCCGCCAGAGCTGGTCGAGGACGGACTGGACGGCCGCGCCGTCGCCGCCCTGTTCCAGGACGAACTGGTCAGGCTGGACGCAGCGACCTCCTCACCCCGGCCGGCGGCCAGTTTCCGCAACGACTGGAGCGGGGCCATCTCCGTCGAGGTCGAGGCGGGCGGCCTGTCGCTGACCGGCGCCTATACCGCCCTGACCCGCTGGCTGGGCCAGGAGACCTTCATCAGCGGCGGCCTGAGCCGGACCAGGGACGGACTGGAACTGGTCGTCCGTACCAGCGACGGTAGGGCGATCACCGTGAGGGGGCTTCCTGATCGGCCCGACGCCCTGATGAAGCAGGCGGCAGAACAGGTCTATGAACAGACCCAGCCCTATCGCTATTCACAGTATCTCAGGACCTCGGGCCAGGGCCTGCCTGACGGCCCGGAGCAGCGGGCGCTTTACGGTCGCAGCCGGGCCATCCTGACGGCGCTTCTGGACAGTCGGTCGCAGATCGAACGCCTCTGGGCCTACAATGGCCTGGGCGTGGCCAGAGACACGACGACACGGGATTCCATCCCCATTATGGAGGCCGCCCTCGAGATCGATCCCGATCATCCCATCGTTCAGGTCAATCTGGCCGACCAGTGCCTGTTCCTCGGCCATGCCGAGGCCGCGCTCGGCCACAGTCAGAGCGTGGCGGTGTCCTGGTCCAACCCGCGCAATCGGGCCAAAGTCTCCGAAGACAGGCAGCAACGCCTGCCCCTCGTCTTCGCCGCCCGAGTGGCGGAACTTCAAGGGGATTGGCGGCAGGCACAGGATCTCTGGACTCGCGTCCTGAACAGCGGCCAACCAGGCACCTCGAATCCTCGCGATCTGCGCATGGCGGCCCTGATCGCCCTGCATCAGCCCTCAGCGCTTCAGCGCCTGATCGAGGACGATGCCCTCAGGTCGGCGGGCCGTCAGCCCCCCCGGGACCCCCTGCTCCCTCTCCGGGCCGCGGCGGCCGCGAGCCTGGACCAGTGGCCACAGGCGTTGGCGGCGCTGGAGGCCTTCGAGGCGGAGGTGGCTCCGACCCTCGACCTGCGCGACAGGACGGACCGCATGACCTTCCTCTGGCCCCGCCTCGCCTATGCCCGGGCGCGGACCGGTGATCTGGCCGGGGCCCGGACCCTGATCGCGGCCACGCCTCTGGACTGTTACCTGTGTGTGCGGGAGCGGGCACGGATCGCGGAGCTGGCCGGGGATCGTGCGGCGGCGGACCGCTGGTCGGCCGAGGCGCGGCGTCAGGGGCCGTCGCTGCCCTTCGCCTTTGCCGAGCGGGGCCAGATGCTGATGGCGCGCGGCGACATCGCCGGGGCCATCGATTTCTACGAACAGGCCATCGAGCGCGGCCCCCGCTGGGCCGATCCGCAGAAGTATTGGGGCGACGCCCTGATGGCCCGGGGTGACGCGGCCGGAGCGATCCGCAAATACCGCGCCGCCGCCGACCGGGCCCCGCGCTGGGGCGCCCTGCATCTGGCCTGGGGCCGGGCGCTGGAGGCCCGGGGCCGCATTGGGCAGGCTCGCGAGAAGTACGCCGAGGCCGCCGGCATGGACCTGTCCGCCGCCGACCGGGCCGAGGTGGTGAGACGGCTGGGGGCGGGGAGGCAGCGATGACGGACGCGATGAAGCCGACCAGACGGCCGCGTCGCCCAAGTGCGGCGGCCCCGACCACGCCGGACCCGGTGGAGATTGCCATGGAGGCCGAGGCCTCGGGAACGGCACCGACGGGCGAGGCCTCGGCCCTGCTGCGGCGGCACTCGGCGCTGATCGACAAACAGCTGGTTCTGGCCAGCAACGAGATTTTCCGGAACCGCATCCGCTCGATCCGCGACAGTGCGATCGCGGCGGTGGTGGTCGCCTTCGTCGTCGCGCTGGGAGCCGTGGTGTGGAGCGCCAGCCGGGCGAGCGGTCTGGTGATCCAGCCCTTCACGGTGCCGCCGGAACTGGTGGAAGACGGGCTGGACGGCCGCGCCGTCGCCGCCCTGTTCCAGGATGAACTGGTCCGGCTGGATGTGACGACAGACTCGGCCCGGCCGCCGGCCAGTTTTCGCAACGACTGGTCCGAGGGTATCACCGTCGAGGTCGAGGCGGGCGGACTGTCCCTGACCGACACCTACCGCGCTCTGGTCCGCTGGCTGGGCAAGGAGACCTATATCAATGGTGGCTTGAGCCGAACGACGTCCGGGCTGGAACTGGTGATCCGCAGCAGCGACGGCACGGCGGTCACATTGCAGGGGCCGGTCGATCGTCCCTCCGACCTCATGCGGCAGGCGGCTGAGCGGTTCTATGAACGGACCCAGCCCTATCGTTATGCGATCTACCTCAACACCAAAGCGCTTACGCTTCCCGCCGGCCCCGAGCGGCAGGCCTTTGATGATCGTAGCCGGGCCATCCTGACAACCCTGTCGTCCAGCCCGTCCGAGACCGAACGCCTCTGGGGCTATAACGGCCTGCAGTTTGTTAGCGATGGGTCCGCGCGAGAGGCAATCGCCATCCTGCAAGGTGGACTGGAGATTGACCCGGAACACCCCTTGCTGCTGTTCAACCTCGCGAGCCATCGCGACCTCCTAGGCCGCAACGAGGCAGCCTTTCTCGCCGCTCAGCGTGCCGCAAGGTCGCTCTCTAATCATCGAAACCGGGTCAAGATCAGCGCCAACCGGCAGATATCCGTTCCGATCATGGTGCAGGCCAGGCTTGCGGAACTTCAGGGAGACTGGACGCAGGCTCTCGATTTGAGAACGGAAGGGATGTCAGAGATCCAGGATCAGTTTTGGAGCGACAACGCCCGCAGGCGCCTCGGCACTCTGATCGCCTTGCGCCGAGCTTCTGAGGCGTTGGATTTGAACTCCAGATTGAATCTTGAGGAAGGCACCGACTACTATCGCGTAACCTTCATAACCCCCTTCTTTCCGCGGGCTGAGGCAGCGGCGAGTCTGGAGCAGTGGCCTCAGGCCGTGGCGGCGCTGGAGGCCTTCGAGGCCGAGGTGGCCCCGAACCTGCCGGCGCTCACCAGCGGGGCCCGCTCTACCTTTGTGTGGCCTCGTCTCGCCTATGCCCGCGCCCGCACCGGCGATCTGGCCGGAGCGCAGGCGCTGATCGCGGCCACGCCGCTGGACTGTTACCTGTGCGTGCGGGAGCGGGCGCGGATCGCGGAGCTGGCCGGGGACCGGGCGGGGGCCGACCGCTGGTCGGCCGAGGCGCGGCGTCAGGGGCCATCGCTGCCGTTCGCCTTCGCCGAGCGGGGCCAGATGCTGATGGCGCGGGGCGACATCGCCGGGGCGATCGACTTCTATGAGCAGGCCGTCGAGCGCGGCCCGCGCTGGGCCGATCCGCAGAAGTACTGGGGTGACGCCCTGATGGCTCAGGGCGATGAGGCCGGGGCGATCCGCAAGTATCGCGCCGCCGCCGAGCGGGCCCCACGCTGGGGGGCCCTGCACCTGGCCTAGGGGCGGGCGCTGGAGGCGGAAGGACGCCGCGATCAGGCGCGCGAGAAATACGCCGAGGCCGCCCGCATGGACCTGTCCGCCGCCGACCGGGCCGAGGTGGTGCGCAGGCTGGGGGCGTGGAGGCAGCGCTGATCGCCTTCTGCCCCTCGCGCCATGGCTGCCCGTCGATCGGCTGACGTGACCGGGACGGACGCGCGGCCCGGCGCTGGCGATCAGCCCTGCTGGGCGCGATGCCGCAGCCAGGCGTCGGCCAGAACGCAGGCCGCCATGGCCTCGACCACGGGCACACCGCGCAGTGCGACGCAGGGATCGTGCCGGCCCCTGGTGCGCAGGTCGACCTCCTGGCCGTCCCGATCCACGCTGCGGCGCGGGGTCAGGATTGACGAGGTCGGCTTGAACGCGATCCGCGCCGTCAGGGGCTGGCCCGTGGTGATGCCGCCGAGGATGCCGCCGGCATGGTTGGACAGGAACACGGGCCGTCCGTCCGGGCCGATCCTCATCTCGTCGGCGTTGGCCTCGCCCGTCAGCCCGGCGGCGGCGAACCCTGCCCCGATCTCGACGCCCTTGACGGCGTTGATCGACATGAGGGCCGCCGCCAGCTCGGCGTCGAGCTTGCCGTAAAGCGGCGCGCCCCAGCCTGCCGGGACGCCGGTGACCTCCAGCGCCACGACCGCGCCGACGGACGAGCCCGCCTTGCGCACGCTGTCGAGGTAGGTCTCCCACGGGACGGCATCGGCCGAGGCGGCGAACAGCGGGTTCTCGTAAACGGCGTCGAAATCGATCTGGTCCGGCGTCAGCCGGTGCGGGCCGAGCTGGACCACGCCGGCGCGGATGCGAATGCCGTCGCCGAGCAGCTTGCGCGCGATGGCACCGGCCGCGACCCGGGCTGCGGTCTCGCGCGCCGAGGATCGGCCGCCACCGCGGTAGTCGCGCACGCCGTACTTGGCCTGGTAGGTGTAGTCGGCGTGGCCCGGGCGGAAGGCGCGGGCGATCTCGCCATAGTCCTTGGACCGCTGGTCCTCGTTGGCGATCAGGATCGAGATCGGCGTCCCGGTCGTGACCTGTCCCTCGTCGTCGTCGAAGACGCCGGACCAGATCTGGGCAGTGTCGCTCTCCTGGCGCTGGGTGACGAACCGGCTCCCGCCCGGCTTGCGCCGGTCCAGCCAGGGCTGAAGGTCCGCCTCGGTGAGGGGCAGGCCGGCCGGGCAGCCATCGACGACGCAGCCGATGCCTCGCCCGTGACTTTCGCCCCAGGTGGTGACGCGGAAGAGGTGGCCGAAAGTGTTGTGCGACATGGCCCGACCGGCTTAGGCCGCGAGCCGGCCCGGCGTCCAGACCCGGTGAAAGCGGGCCAGCAGATCCTCGGCCGCGCTGGGCGCGTCGGCCGAGGGCTCGAGCCGCACATACAGGCGGCCGGCCGGATGGCGGCCGCGCGCCGGCAGGCCGAGCCCGCGCAGGCAGAGGCGGACTGGTGCCTGCAGGCCGGGGGTGACCCAGAGGGCGCGGGGACCGGCATGGGTCTCGACCTTGACGCGTCCGCCGTCCTCGAGCACCCGGAGCGACGCGGGCGCGGTCATGTAGAGATCGTCGCCGACCACCGACAGGCCGTCGCCGGACCGGATCACGACCGGGAGGTAGAGGTCTTCGCCGGCGGACCCGGCGCCACGCAGCCGCAGGTGCTCGCCCGTGCGCACGCCCGGGGGCACCATGACGCGCAGACGGCGACCGGCGACGACCGCCTCCACGACGCCGCCGCGCAGGGCCTCCAGCGGGCCAAGCCCCACGAGGGGCAGCGGCGGCGCGGCAGTGGCCGGGGCGGGCAGGGCCTCGGGGGCCGCGGCCGCCAGCAAGAGGTCCCGGGCGGCGATCAACTCGCGAAGGGCAGTGTCGTCACCGGACCCGGCGACCGCGCGCACGGCGCGCCGGAAGGCTGGCCCGATGGCGTCGGGGGCGTGCAGAGCCTCAAGGCCCAGACGGGTGCGCGCCTTAGAAAGGGTCGGGGACGACGACATGGCCGGCACTCAACGGCGGCTATGGTCAAGGCGGGGTTAACCGCGGCGCAGAGGCGGCTCGCCACAGGAGCGGGGCGGCGCTATCAGGAGCGGATGACCGCGCCCGCCATTCCCCCCAGTCCGACGCGCGAGGAGTATGCGCGCGACTATGCCGCCGCGCTCGCCCGCAACAGCGACGAGGCCCTGTTCGATCGCGACGACCCCATCGCCCTCGTCACCGAGTGGCTGGTCGAGGCGCGGGCGCACGAGATCAATGACTCCAACGCCATGGCCCTGGCCACTGTGGATCCGGACGGCCTGCCGGACTGCCGCATGGTGCTGCTCAAAGACGTCGACGCCCGCGGCTTCACCTTCTACTCCAACCGCGAGAGCGCCAAGGGTCAGCAGATCACAGCCCGGCCGCAGGCCGCCCTGCTGTTCCACTGGAAGTCCCTGCGCCGCCAGATCCGCATCCGCGGCTCCCTGACCGAGGTCACGGCCGCGGAGGCGGACGCCTATTTCGCCAGTCGCGCCCGCGAGAGCCGGATCGGGGCCTGGGCCTCTGACCAGTCCCGGCCCCTCGCCGACCGGGCGACGCTGGAGGCGGCCATCGCCGCCCAGGAGGCCCGCTTCGGCGACGCCGAGCCCCCGCGTCCGCCGCACTGGACCGGCTGGCGTCTGACGCCGGTGCAGATCGAGTTCTGGCGCGACCGTCCCTTCCGGCTGCATGACCGCCTGCGGTTCGACCGCGACCGCGACGGCGAAGGCTGGGCGCCGACGCGGCTCTATCCCTGACGGGGCTCGACGCCAAAACGGGCGAGGAAGGTCGCCACCGCATCGTCGGCGATGGCCTCCGGCGGGCGTTCCCCACGCACCTCGTCGCCCGTCACCATCGGCACGAAGAACAGTGGGTGCTCGATCATGCCCATGAGTTGTCCTGCCGCCCACGAGGGCTTGGCGGGCTTGAGCTTACCGGACTCCTGCAGTCGGGCGATGACCTGCATGAGCGTCAGACCGTACTCGCGCCGTCCCTTCTCGAAGAAGCGCTGGGCCAGACCCACGAAGCGGCATCGCTCGGCCATGACGAGGCGGAAGACCTGGCGCACATAAGGGTCGCTCATGAAGCCGGCGTAGGTCCAGGCGAAGGCGGTCAGCTGGTCACGGGCGGTGCCGGGCGGGATCTGGACGCGACCGATCCGGGCCGTGAACTCCTCCGCAGCGTGATCCACCACCGCCTCGAACAGCTCTTCCTTGCCGGGAAACAGGCCGTAAAGCGTGGCGGTCGACACCTGGGCCTCGCGCGCCACCGGTTCCATGCCGGTGTTCGCATAGCCCTTGGCGAGAAAGTGCCGGCGCGCGGTGGAAAGAATTTCCTCGCGGCGGCGGATGTCGCTCTTGATCAGCATTCAGGCCCGTCCCCGCCCGAGGATCAGGTATGCTCGGTGTCAGCGCAATACGGAGTCCCCGCAACTTCGAACAACCGGTGTGCGAGGACCGGTGCCAGAAGGCGGCGCACGGCCGCTGGATCCTCAAGCCGCACCGCGGCTGTCGCATCGGCCACGATGAAGTCCGCCAACGCCCGCGAGGGCTCGGTGAATCGCTCATGCCCCGGGCGGACGGTCTTGAGGTACTGGGCGATCACCGATTCCGCCGTGCGGCCGCGCTCGCTCTGGTCGCGCAGCAGCCGGCGGATGAAGCGGATGTCCGCCGGGGTGTCGACGAACACCTTCAGATCGAACAGGGCCGCCACCTCGGGCGTCGCCAGGCAGTGGGTGCCCTCCAGCACGATCATCTCGCACGGAGCGACGGCGTGGCCCGGTCGCCGCCGCCGATGGGTGACGAAATCATAGTCGGGTGCCTCGATCGTCTGCCCGGCCTTCAGGGCCCGCAGATGCGCCGCCATCAGGACGTGGTCGCGGGCGGCGACGTCGTCGAAGTCGAAGGCCAGCGGGTCAAAGTCCGGCATGCCCCCGGCGTCGGCATAGTACCAGTCCTCGCGCACGAGCGTGACCCGGCCGGGAGGCAGGGCCGCAAGCAGGGCTTCGGCGAGGGTGCTCTTGCCGGAGCCGGAGCCGCCGGTGATGGCGATGAGATGAGGCATGCGGCCCTTTAGCCGCGCCGGGCCGCCCGTCATAGTGTCGCGGGCCGCCCCGCGTTGCTTAACGCCGATCACCCCGGTAGCTTGGACAAAACGGCCCTTTAGAGCCGAAAACACCAGAGGAACCCCATGCTCGGATTGATGCAGGACTGGCCGCTGACGGTCGACAAGATCCTGGACCACGCGAAGAACTGGCATCCCCATCGGGAGGTCGTGACCCGCTCGGTCGAGGGTCCGATCGTGCGGACTACCTACGCCGAAATCTTCGCGCGGGCGAAGCGGGTCTCGAAGGTGCTTCTGGACTGGGACGTCAAGGTGGGCGACCGGATCGCCACCCTCGCCTGGAACACGGCCCGCCACATCGAGGCCTGGTATGGCATCATGGGGATCGGTGCCGTGTGCCACACCCTGAACCCGCGCCTGTTCCCCGAGCAGCTGATTTACATCATCAATCACGCCGGCGACCGGATCATCTTCGTCGACCTGACCTTCGTGCCGTTGCTTGAGGCGATCCTGCCGCACTGCCCGACGGTCGAGCGGGTGGTGGTCATGACCGATCAGCTGACGATGCCGGCGACAAAGCTGCCGCGCGCCGAGTGCTACGAGCAGCTGCTGGTCGAGGCCGGCGAGGACGTCACCTGGGGCGGCTTCGACGAGAAGACCGCCTGCGGCCTCTGCTACACATCCGGCACCACGGGCAATCCGAAGGGTGTGCTGTACTCGCACCGCTCGAACTTCATCCATACCCTGCTGACCCTGCAGACCGCGGTCCTGGGTGCCACGCCCAAGGAGGTGATCCTGCCCGTCGTGCCGATGTTCCACGCCAACGCCTGGGGGATCGCCTTCGGCGGACCGGCGGCCGGCTCCAAGCTGGTCATGCCGGGCGCGCGGATGGACGGTGAGGCCATCTACGAACTGCTCGAGACCGAGGGCGTGACCTTCTCGGCGGCGGTGCCGACGGTCTGGCAGGGCCTGCTCGCCCACGTGCGAGAGAAGGGTCTGCAGTTCAGCACCCTGAAGCGGGTCCTGATCGGCGGTTCGGCCGTGCCGGAGAGCCTGATCCGCGCCTTCCACGACGGCTACGGCATCGAGGTGGTGCAGGGCTGGGGCATGACCGAGACCTCGCCGATCGGCACTCTGTCGAACCTGCCGCCCGAGTTGCTGGAGCTGCCCTACGACGAGCAGATGAAGTGGCGCATCAAGCAGGGCGTGCCGCCGCTGGGCGTCGAGTTGACCCTGAAGAACTATGCCGGTCAGGAGATGCCCCACGACGGCCAGACCTATGGCCGGCTCATGGTGCGCGGCCCGACCATCGCCGGCGCCTATTTCAAGGGCGAGGGCGGCGAGATCCTCGATAACGACGGCTTCTTCGACACCGGCGACGTCGCCACCATCGACACCCATGGCTTCATGCAGATTACCGACCGTGCCAAGGACGTGATCAAGTCGGGCGGCGAGTGGATCAGCTCGATCGAGATCGAGAACATCGCCGTCGGCCATCCGAAGGTCGAGCTGGCCGCCGTGATCGGCGCGGCCCATCCCAAGTGGGACGAGCGGCCGGTGTTGATCATCAAGCTGAAGCCGGGCGAGACCCTGGACAAGCAGGAGCACCTGGGCTTCCTGCAGGGCAAGATCGCCAAATGGTGGATGCCGGATGACGTCGTGTTCGTCGATGACATCCCGCTCGGCGCCACCGGCAAGATCGACAAGAAGCTGCTGCGCGAGCGCATGAAGGATTACCGCCTGCCTACGGCCGACGCGCCGCAACCGGCCTGACGTGACGACCGGGGCGACCGCTCGGGTCCAGGCCCTCATCGCCCGCGCCTGGCAGTGCGTCTCCGTGGCGGCGGCCGGGCCGGTGCTGGCTTTTGGACTGATGGCCGCGTCCCAGGCGGGGGTGATGGACAGGCGTGTCGCCTTCGAGGTGCTCGTCGCGACCTGGGGCGTCTGGCTGGCGCTGATCGGTGTCGCCGCCGCCCTTCTGGCCCTCGTGATCGCCCTGCGCGGCAGCCGCCGGGCGTGGCTCCCGGCATCGCTGGCGGTCGTCATTGCGCTGGGGTCAGCGGCCGGCTTCGGCTGGGCGCGCCACAGCTACGCCGAAGCGGGGCCGCTGGATGTAACCACCAACCCCGGGGACCAGCCCGGCTACAACCGCGCCCTGCTGCAGCGCCGCAGCGCTGCCGGCGGGGTCGAGCCCGCGGCGCTGCCGGCGGGGCAGGGGAACTGTGATCTCGGCGGCTCGATCCCCACCCAGGTTGCGCCGGAGACGGCGGCGGCGGCCCTGCGCGGTGCCGGCTTCGAGGTGCTGGGCTACAGCGTGGCCCGGGCTGACGGGACGCGGCAGGACCGCGCCTTCGGCTTCGGCCACGACGCGGTGGTGCGCATCCGTCCCGGGCAGACGGACGTGCGGGTCACGGCGCGGGAGCTCTGGCGCGATGGCGGCGCCACCTGTCGCCTCGCCCGCAAGATCGTTCAGGGCCTGACCGCCAGCCTGTAGCGGGCGTCCAGCGCCAGTTCCGGCGTCGCCGTGACCCGCGCCTCCGCGGCCAGCTTGATCAGGTGGGCGAATACCGAAAGTCCGGCCGCCGGCCACAGCCGGGGATCGACCTCGGCATAGAGGCGCTGGACGATTTCCGGAATGGTGTCCGCGCCGCCCTCCAGCGCCGCGAGGATCTGGGCCTCACGGTCCAGCCGGTGGGCGCGATAGGCCTCGAGGAATGGGGCCGGGGCGTCGATCGGCGCCCCGTGCGCCGGATAAAGCCGCGCGTAGCCACCCGCGATGACCCGGTCGAGACTGGTCATATAGGCGGCCATGTCCCCGTCCGGCGGAGCCACCACCGTTGTCGACCAGCCCATCACATGGTCGCCGGCGATCAGGGCGCTCTCCTCGGCGAGGGCGAAGCAGATGTGATTGGAGGCGTGACCCGGCGTCGCCAAGACCTCAAGGGTCCAGTCCGGCCGCGACAGGACGTCCCCGTCTGCGAGGATGATATCGGGGGTGAATCCCGCCATGTCCCCTTCGTCCGCCCCTGAGGCATGGGTCTCCTGCCGTGGCGGAGCAGCGGCCGCGATCGGCGCGCCGGTGGCCCGGGCCAGGGCCAGGGCGAGGGGCGCATGGTCCCGGTGGGTGTGGGTCAGCAGGATGTGGCTGACCGGCCGGTCCACGATGGCCTCCAGCAGAGCCGCCAGATGGCGGGCGTCGTCCGGGCCAGGATCGATCACCGCCAGCGGCCCCTTGTCGCCGCCGATCAGCAAGCTGTTGGTGCCGGTGAAGGTGAAGGGGCCGGGGTTCTCGCACACCACGCACCCCACCCGCGGCGACAGCTGCAGGCGCTCGCCATAGGCGACGTCGAAGCGGCGGACGTAGGGAATCTGCACGGGCATGGGGTGAGGAAGCCCGGCCCCGGCCTTGCGTCAAGACTTCGGAAACCATTGCTGGAGTCCCAAAGTGAGCCGTTCTTCCGCCCTGTCCTCGTCCCGACTCAAGCGCGCCGGCGAGGCCGCCATCGATCTGGCCATGGCAGTGTCGGCGCGGCTGTTGCCGGTCGCGGCGACGCTGGTGGTGCTGGCGGGACTTCAGAGCGCTGCCGTGTCCTGCACGCCGGAGCCGGCTCCCTATGCGGCCCGGGCAGCGGTTACGCGGTAGGGGGCGATCACCAGCGTCTGACTCGCACGGCGCGGCTGCCTCCGACCGTCAGGAGATAGCTGCCAAGCGCCGCTCTACGGACCCTGACCGCTTCTCCGGCACGATTGTCGAACTCCACGCGTCCACTGTCGATCTGGAGCCACTGACTGCCGTCACCCAGGAAGAAACTCCACTTGCCGTCGGCGGTGCGATTGGCGCGCTGCAGCTCCGTCTCAACGGCTTCAAGCTCGCTTATCGAAGGTCCAAGAAGTCGCCCGAGACCGGTCGTCGGGAATCCGAACAGGCTTCGGCGCGAAGCCTCGATCCCGGCGCGGTCCAGAATCCGGATCTCGTTACGCGCATGGGCTGCTGCGATATCCGCCGCGACCTCATCATAACACGCAAGACGCGTGGCAGGGTCGGACGTCTGACGACACTCCAGAAGCAGATCGATCGCCGGCAAGGTTGCGGGGGGATCCAGAACGCCGTCCGTGCACCGTCGATCGGGGAGCTGTTCTCGCCAATCAACACCAGCTTCCCGTCGATCGGGGCCCCCTCGGCGACCGGCATCCAGGGCGATCCCTGCGACGTCCGCTCGAGCTATCGCACGGGTGCCAATGCCGCCCAGGCGCGGGCGCTCTGCCTCGCGCAGGGCATCTCCGCCTCGGCCATCGACACCTATACCTACAGCAACAACCAGGTTCCCGGCATCACCGGCGGCAACCCGAACCTGATTGAGGAAACCTCGGAGTCGTTCACAGTCGGCCTCGTGTGGCAGTCGCGCTTCGACAACGCTTGGCTCGGGGGCCTCTCGGCGGCGGTCGATTACTACGACATCGAGATCACCGACGGTGTTGGCACTATCGGTGCCGCGCAGCAGCTGCAGGGCTGCTTCAACGCCCAGGGCCAGAACCCGACCTTCAGCGCCTCGAACGTCTTTTGCCAGCTGTTCTCGCGCGACCCCCTCTCGGGTAACGTCAACAACTCCATCGAGGCGAACGCCAACCTGGCGACCCTGCGTACCTCGGGCGTTGACCTGCAGGTTGACTGGCGCGCCGACATGGCCGACATCGGCCTGCCGGCCTGGGGGGCTCTGGACCTGAACGTTGTCGTCGGCTGGCTTGAGAACCGCGAGAACCAGATCGCGGCCGGCCTCCCGTTCATCGACCGTACCGGCACGATCGACAGTGTGTTCGGCAACACCTTCCCCGAGTGGAAGTCACTGACGGGCCTCAACTGGCGCAACGGCGACTTCACGGCCGGCATGCGCTGGCGCCGGGTGGGCGAGATGACCCAGTTCGGCACCGCCAACGTCATCCCGACCACCGACTACTTCGACCTGCTCGGCTCGTGGGCGGTCAATGACGCGGTGTCGCTGCGCGTCACCGTCAACAACCTGACTGACGAGCAGCCCCCGGTCTATTCGCCGGGCGTGCAGGCCAACACCGACCCGTCGACCTACGACACCCTGGGTCGTCGTTACTCAATCGGCCTGACGGCGCGCTTCTAAGCGTCGACAGACCTGACCGGAGATCGGGTGGCGGAGCTTCGGCTCCGCCGCCTTTTCTTTGTCACGCGGGTCAACCAGAAGAGGGGCGAAGCGTTGAGCTTCACCGTCGACGCCTGAAGCCGGAGTTCCGATGTCGCTGCTGACCGCCGTTTTGCTCGCCACCGCCCTGACTGGGGCCCAGGATCCCGACGCGCCGATCGTCACCGGGGGCTCGGTGCGCGCTGCCGAGACCGCCGAGGCGCTGCGGGTGCGCGAGGCCCTGGCCTATGCCACGCCGCTGCCGCGTGGCGCGCCCGACGGAGACTACCCGCTCGTGGCCTGGTGCGAGGCGCTGGTGACCGGCCACGTCGCCGTGGGCGAGAGCCTGACCAATGTCGATCCGCTGGATGACGAGATCATCCGGCTGGGCAAGCTGGAGGCCGCAGACTTCCGCGACGCCCTGAACGTCGGTCGGACCCGCCAGACGCCGGCGACCCTCGCCGCCGCCGGGACCGCAGCGGCCGCGGCGCGCGGACTTTGGACCGAGGTGCTGGCCAATCCGGACGAGGCGGTGCGCAGCCAGACCTTCGGCCTGTTCTTCGGCCTGCCGGGCCGCTGCGAGCACGCCGCCCGCCGGGTACGCGAGAACATCACGACCGCGCCGGCGACGCTGAAGGATGCGGACCTGGACGACACCGGGGCGCCGGCGGGGGAGCGCTGATCCGGCACCGTTCCCGGTTCATCACAGAGACCACAGCGAAGACAGGCGCCGAGCTCTGGGGCGATTACTTCTCCCTTCCCCCTCGATGGGGGAAGGGTCGGGGATGGGGGCGGGAACACAGGCTTTGGCGGGGGAGGGCGCAGGAGGCGGTACGCGCCGCTCGCGCCCATACCTTGTCCGTCGTGAGCCCACCCCCACCCAACCCTCCCCCATCGAGGGGGAGGGCTTTTGCTTGCCTCTCGCGCGCCGCGTTCAGGCCGCCACGCCGCGTGCCGGCACCTTCGGATCGTAGTTGAGGATCGGGGCCAGCCAACGCTCGGCGGTCGCCAGATCCCAGCCCTTGCGGGCGGCGTAGTCGGCGACCTGGTCGGCGTCAATCTTGCCGACGCCGAAATAGTGGCTCTCCGGATGGGCGAAATAGAGCCCCGAGACCGAGGCGGGGGGCGTCATGGCGAAGCTCTCGGTCAGGGCCATGCCGGCGTTGGCACCGGCGTCCAGCAGGCGGAACAGGGTGGCCTTCTCCGTATGGTCCGGCTGGGCCGGATAGCCGGGCGCCGGGCGGATGCCGAGGTACTTCTCCGCGATCAACGCCTGCACGCTCAGGGCCTCGTCCGGCGCATGGCCCCACAGGGTGGTGCGCACCTCTTTGTGCAGGCGCTCGGCGAAGGCCTCGGCGAGGCGATCGGCCAGGGCCGTGGCGAGGATGGCGGAATAGTCGTCCCCGGCGGCGCGGAACTCGGCCGCCTTCTCAAGCTCGCCATGGCCGGCGGTGACGGCGAAGGCGCCGATGTGGTCGGGCACATCCTCGGACACGAAGTCCGACAGGCACAGGTTGGGCTTGCCGTTGCTCTTGGCGATCTGCTGGCGCAGGCCATGGAAGCGCGCCACCTCGGCAGTCCGAGTCTCGTCGGCCCAGACCACGATGTCGTCGCCGCGCGCGTTGGCGGGCCAGAAGCCGACCACCCCCTTGGCCGTGAACCAGCGCTCCTCGAGGATGCGCGTCAGCATGGCCCGGGCGTCGCGATAGAGGTCGCGCGCCGCCTCGCCGACGATCTCGTCCTCGAGGATCTGCGGGAAGCGGCCGATCAGCTGCCAGCTGGCGAAGAAGGGCGTCCAGTCGATGTGGTCGGCGAGGTCCTCCAGGTCCCAGGCGTCGAAGGCGCGCACGCCGAGGAAGGCCGGGGCCGTGGCAGGGGCGGGGTCGGCCGGGCGGAAGCGGTTGGCGCGGGCCTGGGCCAGGCTGGCGCGGGCCTTGACCTCCTGACCGCGCGCATACTGCTCGCGGATGCGGATGTACTCGTCGCGGGTGGCGGCCATGTTGCGGTCGCGCTCCTCCGGCGACAGCAGGCCCGAGACCACCCCGACCGCCCGGCTGGCGTCAGTGACATAGGTGGTCGAGCCCGACGGATAGGCCGGCTCGATCTTCACCGCCGTATGGGTCCGGCTGGTGGTCGCGCCGCCGATCAGCAGCGGGATGCGGAAGCCGCGCCGCTCCATCTCCGAGGCCACGAACACCATCTCGTCCAGCGAGGGCGTGATCAGGCCGGACAGGCCGATGATGTCGACCTTGTGCTGCTCCGCCTCGTCGAGGATGCGGTCAGCGGGCACCATGACCCCGAGGTCGACCACCTCGTAGTTGTTGCACTGCAGGACCACGCCGACGATGTTCTTGCCGATGTCGTGGACGTCGCCCTTGACCGTCGCCATCAGAACCTTGCCGGCCTGCTGCCTCGGCTTGCCGGCTTTCTCGGCCTCCATGAAGGGCTCGAGGTAGGCCACCGCCTGCTTCATCACCCGGGCCGACTTGACCACCTGGGGCAGGAACATCTTGCCCGCACCAAACAGGTCACCGACGACGTTCATGCCGTCCATCAGCGGGCCTTCGATGACGTGAAGCGGCCGGGCGGCACCGGCGCGCGCCTCCTCGGTGTCGGCCTCGATGAAGTCGGTCATGCCGTGCACGAGGGCGTGCTCGATCCGCTTCGCCACCGGCTGGTCGCGCCACGCCAGGTCGACGACCTTCGCCTGGCCCTTCTCGCCCTTGTAGCGCGGTGCCAGCTCCACCAGCCGCTCGGTGTTCGACAGGTTGCCGCGCGGCGGCCGGTTGAGGATCACGTCCTCGACCGCCTCGCGCAGCTCCGGGTCGATGTCGTCATGGACCGGCAGGTCGCCGGCGTTGACGATGCCCATGTCCATGCCGGCCTGGATGGCGTGGTACAGGAAGACCGAGTGGATCGCCCGGCGCACCGGCTCGTTGCCGCGGAAGCTGAACGAGACGTTCGACACCCCGCCCGAGACATGGGCGTGGGGCAGGGTCGCGCGGATCGCCCGCGTCGCCTCGATGAAGTCGACCGCGTAGTTGTCGTGCTCCTCGATCCCCGTCGCCACCGCGAAGATGTTCGGGTCGAAGATGATGTCCTCGGGCGGGAAGCCGATCTCGTCGACCAGCAGCCGGTAGGCGCGGGTGCAGATCTCGATCTTGCGCGCGGCCGTATCGGCCTGGCCGACCTCGTCGAAGGCCATGACCACCACGGCGGCCCCGTAGCGCAGGCATTTCACCGCCTGTTCGCGGAACTCGGCCTCGCCGGCCTTGAGGCTGATCGAATTGACGATCGGCTTGCCCTGGACGCACTTCAGGCCCGCCTCGATCACCTCCCATTTGGAGCTGTCGATCATGATCGGCACCCGGGCGATGTCCGGCTCGGCCGCGATCAGGTTCAGGAAGGTGACCATGGCCGCCTGCGAGTCCAGCAGGCCCTCGTCCATGTTGACGTCGATGATCTGCGCACCGGCCTCCACCTGCTGGCGCGCGATCGACAAGGCCTCGGGGTAGTTCCCCTCGACGATCAGCTTCCGGAATTTCGCCGAGCCGGTGACGTTGGTCCGTTCGCCGACGTTGATGAAGGTGGGTCTCATGGGCGGGTCGCCACGTCGAAAGCCCTCACCCTTGATGGGGGAGGGTTGGGAGGGGGTGCGTGCGTCACGGTGACGGACGGGAGCCAGAGGAGCTGACCTGGCTCGGGCCTCGCGTCCCGGGCCCCGCCGGGGAGCTCTGCGGGCCCACCCCCATCCCCGACCCTTCCCCCATCGAGGGGGAGGGGAAAATCAGTCCTCGACCTCACGCCCCTACCTCGAACGGTTCCAGGCCGGACAGTCTCAGCGCGACCGGCCGCTCGGGCACGGCGCGGGGCGGGACGCCGGCGACCTCCCTGGCCACGCAGGCGATGTGCTCCGGCGTGGTGCCGCAGCAGCCGCCGACGATGTTCACGAGGCCCGACTTCGCCCATTCCTCGATGAAGTGGGCCGTCTCGTGCGGCTGCTCTTCGTACTGGCCCATGGCGTTGGGCAGGCCGGCGTTGGGGAAGGCGGCGACCAGGGTGTCAGCGATGCGGCTGAGCTCGGCGATATAGGGCCGCATCAGATCGGCTCCCAGCGCGCAGTTCAGGCCGATGGCGAACGGCTTCGCGTGCCGCACCGAGTGCCAGAAGGCCTCGGCGGTCTGGCCCGACAGGGTGCGGCCCGAGCGGTCGGTGATGGTGCCGGAGATCCACAGGGGCAAGGGCTCGTAACCCTCGTCCTGCAGGTCGAGGATGGCCTTGATCGCCGCCTTGGCGTTGAGGGTGTCGAAGATGGTCTCGACCAGGAAGATGTCGACCCCGCCCTCGTGCAGGGCACGGGCCTGCTCGCGGTAGGCCGCATAGACCTCGTCGAAGGTCAAGGCGCGGTAGCCGGGGTCGTTGACGTCGGGGCTGATCGACAGGGTGCGGTTTGTCGGGCCGATCGAGCCCGCGACGAAGCGCGGCTTGTGCGGCTCCTTCTCCGTCCAGCGGTCGGCCACCTCGCGGGCGATGCGCGCGCCTTCGAAGTTCAGGTCCCGGACGGCGGATTCCAGACCGTAATCGGCCTGGCCGATCGAGGTCGAGGAGAAGGTGTTGGTCTCCGAGATGTCGGCCCCGGCGGCATAGTAGCGATCGTGCAGGTCGGCGATGATGTCCGGCCGGGTCAGGATCAGCAGGTCATTATTGCCCTTCTGCGGGTGGTTGTGCCCGGCGAAGCGCTCGCCGCGGAAATCCTCCTCCGACAGGTCCTCGCGCTGGATCATCACCCCCCAGCTGCCGTCGAGGACGAGAACACGTTCCTGAGCCGCGGCCTTCAGGGCAGCGATACGGTCGGCACGGGTCATCAGCACTCCTCCCCAGCAAGCGAAACGAAGCGGGGGAGGGGGACCATGCGCAGCATGGTGGAGGGGGCGAGGGACGAAGCGCCGCACTGGCGGTCGCCCCCTCTACCGCCTCCGGCGGTCCCCCTCCCCCGCGAAGGGGCGGGGGAGGAGATGGCGAGGCCCCTCATGCCGCCACCTCGCGCACGCCCAGCACCCGGCAGATGGCGTAGACCAGGTCGGCGCGGTTCAGGGTGTAGAAGTGGAAGTCGGCGAAGCCCTCTTCCTGCAGCCGGGCGCAGGTCTCGGCGGCGACCGAGGCGGCGATCAGCCGGCGGGTGTCCGGGTCGTCGTCCAGCCCGTCGAAATGCCCGGCCAGCCAGGCCGGGACCGAGGCCCCGCAGGCGGCGCTCATCCGCTTCAGGCCGGCGAAGTTGGTCACCGGCATGATCCCCGGGATGATCGGCAGGGTTACGCCCGCCGCCCGCACCCGGTCGCGGAAGCGCAGGAAGGCGTCGATGTCGAAGAAAAACTGGCTGATGGCCCGGGTCGCGCCGGCGTCGACCTTGGCCTTCAGGACGTCGATGTCGTGGTCCAGTGACGGGCTCTCCGGGTGCTTCTCCGGATAGACGCCCACGGTGATGTCGAAGCCGCCGACTACCGAGATGGCGCGCGCCAGTTCGGTGGCGTTGGCGTAGCCGTCCGGCCGGGGCTGGTAGACGCCGCCGATGCCGCCGGTCCCCGGCGGGTCGCCGCGCAGGGCCACGATGTGACGCACGCCGCTGGCCTTGTACTCGCGGATCACCTCATCGACCTCGTCGCGGCTTGCCTCGACGCAGGTGAGGTGGGCGGCCGGCTTCAGATGGGTCTCTGCGAGGATGCGGCTGACCGTCCGGTGGGTCCGTTCACGGGTCGAGCCGCCGGCACCATAGGTCACCGAGACGAAGGCCGGGTTGAGCGGTGCCAGCCGCCGGATCGCCTGCCAGAGATTGTCCTCGGCCTGATCGCTTCTGGGCGGGAAGAACTCGAACGAGACGCGCGGCGGCGTCGGGTTGCTGCCCGCGCGGGCCACGGGTCCCAGTGGCGACAGCAGCAGGGCGCGGGCCTCAGCCAGATTCAGGGCGGCGGTCATCAGGCGACACTCCGGGCGGGGAGGGCAGGGCGTTCTGCGGTCCAGATGCTGACCGTCAGACCGTCGGTATCGGGGGGCAGGGCGATCGGTGCCAGCGGCCTGAGACCTGCCTCGCCCAACCAGCGGCGGATTTCATCATCCGAGAAGCCGAGCCGGCGGTGCTGATGCTCCTCGCGCAGCCGCTCCAGGGCGTGGGGCGCGAAATCGACGATCAGCAGCCGCCCGCCCGGGGCGGTGATGCGGGCGGCCTCGGCCACGGCCGCGGCCGGATCGGCCAGATAGTGCAGCACCTGGTGCACCACCACCAGGTCAGCGCTCTCGGCTGGCAGACGAGTGGCGAAGACGTCGCCGTGTCGAAGCTCGACCCGGTCGAGGCCGGCCCGCGCGACGTTGGAGCGCGCGATGTTGAGCATGTTCTGGCTCAGGTCGAGTCCGATCGACATGCGCGCCTTCTTGCCCAGCAGGGTCAGCATCCGGCCCGAGCCGGTCCCAAGATCTACCAGCCGGTCGAACGGCCCGGGGCCCGCCGCGCGGTCAATCGCCGCCTCGACCGCGCTCTCGCAGACATAAAGGGAGCGGATGCGGTCCCAGCTGGGGGCGATCTGTTCGAAATAGGCCTGGGCCTCGGCCTCGCGCTCGCGGCGCACCGCTTCAAGCCGGCGATGGTCGCGCTCGGCGTCCTCGTCCTGCAGCCCGTCCAGCACGGTCTCGGCAAGGCGGCGGGCGATGCGGTCGGACGACAGGCGGTAGAAGACCCGCGCCCCGTCGGGAAAGCGCTCGATCAGCCCGGCCTCGGCCATCAGCTTCAGATGGCGCGACACGCGCGGCTGGCTCTGCTCCAGCACGCGCGACAGCTCCATCACCGACAGCTCCTCGTCGGCCAGCAGGGTCAGGATTCGGAGGCGAGTCGCCTCGCCGGCGGCGCGCAGCATCTCCACAGTCTGGTCAGCAGTCAGGGCCATATGCGCATATAAAGATATCTTTATATGATTTCGCAAGCGTGAACGCGCCACCCGGCAGACGCGTCTGTCAGGAGGCGGGCGTGACCACCGGCTGGCCGGCGAAGTGGGCCGCGAGATTCTGCATCAGTAGGCGCAGCATGGCTGGCACGGCGTTGATGGTGGCCCCGCCCGTGTGTGGCGTCAGCAGGGTGTTGGGCACCCCGGCCCAGCGCGTAGGATCGGTAGGCTCGATCTCGAACACGTCCAGCGCCGCGCCCCCAAGCGTGCCTGCCTTCAGCGCCGCGATCAGGGCTGCCTCGTCGACCAGCTGCCCGCGCGCGACATTGACCAGCTGGCCGTCAGGACCGAGCGCCTCGATCACCTCCCGGTCGATCAGGCCGCGGTTGCTGTCGTCCGCCTTGCAGGCCACCACCAGCACCTCGGCCCAGCGGGCCAGCTCGACCAGCGAACCCATGCGCGTCCAGGCGGCGGCCTTGTCACGCGGGCCCCACCAGCGGGTCTCCATGCGAAAGGCGTCGGCGCGGCGGGCGACCGCCTCGCCGATGGCCCCGAGGCCGACAATTCCCAGCCGGGTGCCCGCCATCGACGGGGTGATGGTCTTGTCGTCGGCGCGCCAGGTTCCTGCGCGCACGGCCCGGTCGCCGGTGAGGATCTGGCGCCGCGCAGCGAGGATCAGGCCAAGGGCGTGATCGGCCACATCCTCGTGGTTCACACCGGGGGCGTGGGTGACCTCAAGTCCGCGAGCGCGACAGGCCGCAACGTCGATCGCCTCATAGCCCGAGGTGAAGCAGGCGATCAGCGACAGGTTCGGCAGCCGGTCCAGCAGGGCCATGTCCAGCGGGAGCTCGCCGGCGACGATGAGGGCGCGGATGTCGGGCTCCGCCTCGAGCGGCGGACCTTCCCACAGGCGGTAGACGTCATAGAGGCTCTGCAGAAACCCGGTCAGGGCCCCGAGATGCGGCTGGACGATCAGGACGGCGGGGCGCTGGGTCATGCGTGGACAATACGTGTGATCGCACGTATCTTCCAGCCATGAAGAAGCTCACCCTGACGGTGGACGACGACGTCTATGAAGGCCTGCACAGCCGGGTTGGGGCGGGGCGCATCAGCCGCTTCGTCAATGACCTGGTGCGTCCGCTGGTCAGCGAGGAAGCGCTGCTGCAGGGCTATCGTGAGATGGCGGCGGACGAGGCGCGGGAGCAGGAGGCCGACGAGTGGTGCGAGGGGCTGATCGCGGACGTCGCCCATGACGGCTGATCATCCGCGGCGCGGCGAGGTCTGGTGGATGTCGTTCGATCCGTCGATCGGCGGCGAGGTGACGAAGACGCGCCCGGCGGTGATCGTCAGCAATGACGCCGCCAATCAGGCCCTGAACCGGCTGCAGGTGGTCCCGCTGACCACGCGGGTGGATCGGGTCTATCCCGGGGAGGCGCTGGTCGAGGTCAACGGCGCGCGGCGCAAGGCGATGGCCGATCAGCTGTTCACGGCGTCGAAGCTCAGGCTGGGGCGACGTCTCGGCGTTCTGGGGCGCGGGGATCTTGCGGCCGTGGAACGCGCCCTGCGGACACAGCTGGGGCTTTGACGGCCAGACGGAAATAGCTTGCTGTCAGTCTGTTAGAGCGATCGACGATCGACTTATTGAAAGCGAGCGAGAAATGTCTAGTTTGGCGTTATGGTCGATCAACTAAACATCACGATCAGTGACTGGGCGATAGTGGCCGCCACTCTGACCAGCCCCATCATCGCAGTCATCGTCACCCGCTTGATGGATGACCGGCGCTCAAAGCGCGATCGTCGCTGGGCGATCTTCGAAACGCTCATGTTGACACGTCGGACGCCGCTCAGCTTGGATCACGTGATGGCCTTGAACAGAGTCGAGATTGAGTTTGCCGACAATCAAAAAAGGTGATGCAGTCGATACGAGCATACTTTGACAATCTAGACGAAGCTGGTCCGAAGGATCAGTCGGAATTCGAACGATTTCAGGCGCGGCGGCGCCGACTTTTTGCCGAGCTCGTGCAATGCATCGGCACTCAAATGCGACATCAAGTAGATAAAATGGATCTAATCGAGGGTAGCTATTATCTATCTGGCTGGCAAGAGGATGAAGCTCTCAATCGAAATAACGCCAGATTACTTGCTGATATATTGAGCGGGAGGCGGCTAATCATGACGTCGACCCTATATGCCCAGTCGATGGACAATAGCCCCTATCCGCCACCTCCTTGACAATATCATTTAAAGAGGTTCGGCGACAAGAACCCCTCGGGCATTCATTGGGCCCAAGCCGATATCCACCTTGACGATCTGTCCATCGAAAAACGACTCGGGCAGAGTGAAATCGCTACTCAAGGTGATGGGCTGCGTGAGTGTCTGCCCCGTCACCAATTCCGCGCCAGCGGGGAAAATAGAACTGCAAGTGGCGGCGATCATGTTTCCGCGTACATCGTAAGTGCCTCAGATTGTGCCCCCTGAAGGATCGATGCCGGCTAGCTTTCCTCCAGCTATGCAGACAAGGATCTGACCAGAGCGGGTCGAGCCAGTGTAGTAAGATCCGTAATAACCTTCCTTCATGTTGGAATTCCTTTCAAGGCATCTAGCGTTGGGCAGCCTAACTCAGCGCCCGAATTTCTGGTACTGGACGCGCTTGGGGATCAGGCTGTCGGCACCGAGGCGGCGCTTCTTGTCTTCCTCATAGGCCTCGAAGTTACCCTCGAACCACTCGACGTGGCCGTCGCCCTCGAAGGCGAGGATGTGGGTGGCCAGGCGGTCAAGGAACCAGCGGTCGTGGCTGATGACCACGGCGCAGCCGGCGAACTCCTCCAGCGCCTCCTCGAGGTTCTGCAGCGTCTCGATGTCGAGGTCGTTGGTTGGTTCGTCGAGCAGGATCAGGTTGCCGCCGGTGGCCAGGGTCTTGGCCAGGTGCACCCGGTTACGCTCACCGCCGGACAGCAAGCCGACCTTCTTCTGCTGGTCGGCTCCCTTGAAGTTGAAGCTCCCGACATAGGCGCGGGTGTTGATTTCGCGCTTGCCGACCATCATCACGTCGGTGCCGCCGGAGATCACTTCCCAGATGGTCTTGTTGGCTTCCAGGTCGTCGCGCGACTGGTCGACATAGGCCAGCTTGACCGTCTCGCCGAGGCGCAGCTTGCCGGCGTCCGGGGTCTCCTGGCCGGTGATGAGGCGGAACAGGGTCGATTTTCCGGCACCGTTGGGCCCGATCACGCCGACGATGCCGTTCGGCGGCAGCTTGAAGGTCAGGTCCTTGAACAGTAACTTGTCGCCGTAGCTCTTGGTCAGGCCCTCGACTTCCAGCACCACATTGCCGAGACGCGGGCCCGGCGGGATCTGGATGGCGGCGAAGGTCTGGGCCTGCCGGCTGTTCTCCTGCTCGGCCACCATCCGCTCATAGGCGGCCAGACGCGCCTTGGACTTGGCCTGGCGGGCCTTGGCACCCGAGCGTACCCACTCCAATTCGCGGGTCAGGGCGCGCTGGCGGGCTTCGGACTCCGACTGCTCCTGCACGACGCGCTTCTGCTTCTGCTCCAGCCAGCCGGAGTAATTGCCCTCGTATGGGATGCCCTTGCCGCGATCGAGTTCCAGCGTCCACCTGGTCACGAGATCGAGGAAGTAGCGGTCGTGGGTCACCAGGATGACGCAGCCCGGGAAGGCCTCGAGGTGGTGCTGCAGCCAGGCCACCGACTCGGCGTCGAGGTGGTTGGTCGGCTCGTCGAGCAGCAGCATATCCGGCTTCGACAGCAGCAGGCGGGCCAGCGCCACGCGGCGCTTCTCACCGCCCGACAGGCTGGTCACGGCCCAGTCATCCGGCGGGCAGCGCAGGGCGCCCATGGCCATCTCGATGCGGCTGTCGATGTCCCAGACGTCGCCGGCGTCGATCTTTTCCTGGAGGGTGGTCATCTCCTCCATCAGCTCGTCCGAGTAGTTCTCGGCCATCTCAGCCGCGATCTCATTGAAGCGCTTGACCCACTGCTTCTCCTCGCACCACGATTCCACGTTCTCGCGAACGGTGAGGTTGGTGTCGAGGTGCGGCTCCTGTTCGAGGTAGCCGCGCTTGACGCCGTCGGCGGCGCGCGCCTCGCCGGAGAACTCGTTGTCGAGGCCGGCCATGATCTTCAGCAGGGTCGACTTGCCCGAGCCGTTGACCCCGACGACGCCGATCTTGGCGTCCGGGTAGAAGCTCAGCCAGATGTTCTCGAAGACCTTCTTGCCGCCGGGATAGGCCTTGGTCAGGCCCTGCATCTGGAAAATGTATTGCTGCGCCATGGGGTGCGTCCGCGCCTTGCTCGATCGTGGGGAGGTTGGCGCGGGATGTAGCGACCGGGGACCGGAAGCGCAAACGCGAGGGCGCTACTCCGCCGGAACCAGGGTGCCGTCCGACGCTGGCGCCAGGGCTCCTTCGGCGCGGCCGTCGTAGATGGCCTGGTCCAGAAGCCCTTCCTCCTTCGCCACCAGAACGGGGACCAGCATCTGGCCGGTGACATTGGTGGCGGTGCGCATCATGTCGACCACCCGGTCGACAGCGACGATGTAGCCGATGCCCGCGAGCGGCAGGCCCACCGTGCTGAGCGTGAGGGTGAGCATCACGATCGAGGTGCCCGGCACGCCCGCTGTGCCCAGCGAGCCCAGCACCGCCGTAAGGCCGATCAGGACATACTGGGTCAGGCTCAGCTCCAGTCCGAGGTACTGGGCGATGAAGAGGGCGGCGATCGCGGGATAGATCGCCCCGCAGCCGTCCATCTTGACGTTGGCGCCCAGGGGCACGGCGAAGGCCGCGTAAGGCTGCGGCACCCCCAGTCGCTCGACCGTCTGCCGCAGGGTCACGGGCAGGGTGCCGAGCGACGACGAGGTGGCGAAGGCGGTCTGCTGCGCCGGGAAGGCACCCCGGAAGAAGCGCGCCACCTTCAGCCCGTGCAGCTTCAGCAGCCCGGAATAGACCACGAGGATGTGGAACAGGCAGGCGGCGTAGATGGCGAGGATGAACTTGCCCAGCGGCAGCAGGCTGTCGAGGCCATAGGTCCCGACCACCTCGCCGATCAGGGCGAAGACGCCGATCGGGGTCAGGCGGATGACCCAGCGGGTGATGCGGAAGACCACCTCGGCCCCCTCATCGACCAGCCGACGCACGCCGGCGGTCCGCTCGCCCAGCGCCGCCAGGGCAGCCCCGACGAGGGCGGCGAACAGCAGGATCTGCAGGATCCGGCCCTCGGCCAGGGCGGCGAAGGGGTTGGTCGGGACGATTCCCACAAGAACCTCGACCGGGGTCGGGATCTCGCGCGGGCGGACCTCGCCCATCGGCAGGCCGACGAGCCCGGAGCCCGGCGCCATCAGGTGGCCGAAGCCGAGACCGACGAGTACCGCCAGCAGCGAGGTGACGGCGAACCAGGCCAGCGTTCGCGCGCCGAGCCGGGCCACGCCTGCGCCGGTCCCCAGCCGCGCCACCGAGCTGGCGATGGTGAACAGAACCAGCGGGGCCACGACCATGCGGATCAGGTTCAGATAGACGTCCCCGATCGGGCCAAGCCAGGGGCCAGCCGCATCGCCCACCAGCAAGCCCGCGCCGACACCGAGCACGAGCGCGAGGGTGGTGAGCTGCCAGAGGGGCAGGGAGAGGAAACGTCGGACCATCAGGGCGTCCCGCAAGAAGTCTGGCCAAGATGTTGATCTGGCCTGGGCCTTCAAGCGCCGGCGGAGCGACGGTTTCTATGCGGGTCTTTAGGGCTGCTGAAGCCGGCGTGCCGTGTCGAGCGCGGCCTCGAACCCGTCCCAGTGGTCCAGCGCCACATCGCCGCCGAGCTCGGCCGGCGGCAGGTCGTTGTAGCCGAAGGTGCAGACGATGCAGGGCAGGGCGGCGGCCCTCGCCGCCCCGGTGTCGGTGGAGGCGTCGCCGACCATGACCGCCCGGTGCCGGTCGCCGCCGACAAGCTGCAGGGCGTCCAGAAGGTGGGCCGCGTCCGGCTTGCGGGCCGACACCCGGTCGGGGCCGGCGACCAGCGCGAACCGCCCGGTCAGGCCCAGCGCGTCGAGCAGCGCCAGCGACAGGTCGGTGCGCTTGTTGGTGGCGACCACATGCACGGCACCACGGTCCGACAACCGGTCCAGCGTCTCGACCACCTGCGGGAAGGGGCGGGTATGTTCGGCGATGTTGTCCACGTAGTCGGCGATGAAGCGGTCGAAAAGTTCTGGTTCCCCGGCCTCGTCCCAGACGGTGCCGGCCTCGCGGAACCCGTGGCGCAGCAGAGCCCGGGCACCGTGGCCGACCAGATGCCGGGCGCTGGACACCGGGACAGATTGAAGACCCTTGAGTGCCAGCATGCGGTTGAGGGTGCCGATCAGGTCGGGCGCCGAGTCGACGAGCGTGCCGTCGAGGTCAAACAGCAGGGTCCAGCCGTCCAGATCGCGCATGCGCCCTCCCGTCGCGCCCGCCGATGGGCTAGACCGCGCCGGACCTCCTAGCCGCCGGACCGATTCATGACCACCCGTCCCCGCGCCGCGATCATCCTGGCCGCCGGTCAGGGCACCCGCATGAAGTCCCCCCTGCCCAAGGTGCTGCACCCGGTCGGCGGGCGCGCCATGCTGGACCACGCCATCGACGCCGCCGAGGGACTCGGCTGCGAGCGCATCGTCGTGGTGGTCGGGGCCCATTCCCCCGAGGTGGGTGCCCACGTCACCCGGCGGCTTGGGGCCGGGGCAGTGGCGGTGCAGGACCCGCCGCTGGGCACCGGCCATGCTGTTCTGGCCGCCCGGAAAGCCCTGCACGGTTTCGACGGCGATGTGGTCGTTACCTACGGCGACGTGCCGCTGCTCAGGGCTAATGATATCGCGCCGGTCTTCGCCGGGACTGGGGTCACCGTGATCGGCTTCGAGGCGTGCGATCCCGCGGCCTACGGCCGACTGATCCTCGAGGGCGAGACGCTGGCCGCCATCGTCGAGGCGAAGGAGGCGAGCCCGGATCAGCTGGCGGTCACCGCGTGCAATTCCGGCGTGCTGGCCGCCCCTGCCGACCTGCTGTTCGGCCTTCTGGACCGGGTCGGCAACGCCAATGCGAAGGGTGAGTACTATCTGACCGATGTGGTCGCCCTGGCCCGCGACGCCGGCCACCCGACCCGCGCCGTCTTCGCCGGCGAGGACGCGGTGATGGGCGTCAACGCCCAGACCGAGCTGGCGGACGCCGAAGCCCTGTTCCAGAAGGTGCGGCGCGAAGAGCTGCTGGCGGCGGGGGTGCGCATGCCCGCGCCGGAGACCGTGCACCTGAGCTGGGACACGGAGATCGGTCCGGGGGCGGTGGTCGAGCCCTATGTGATGTTCGGCCCCGGGGCGAGGATCGCCGGCGGGGCCCGCATCCGCAGCTTCAGCCATGTCGAGGGAGCGGTCGTGGCCGCCGGAGCCGAGGTCGGGCCCTACGCGCGGCTGCGACCCGGCGCGGACCTCGGACCGGACGTGAAGGTTGGCAACTTCGTCGAGGTCAAGAACGTCGCCATGGCGAAGGGGGCCAAAGCCAACCACCTCGCCTATCTGGGCGACGGGGCGGTGGGCGAGGGGGCCAACATCGGCGCCGGGACGATCTTCTGCAACTACGACGGCTTCAACAAGCACCGCACCGAGGTGGGGCCGGGGGCCTTCATCGGCTCGAACAGCGCCCTGGTGGCGCCGGTGCGGATCGGGGCGGGGGCCATGACCGGCTCCGGTTCGGTCATCACCGAGGACGTCCCCGACGGTGCCCTGGCGCTGGGCCGCGCCCGGCAGGAGGTGCGTCCCGGCTGGGCCGAGCGGTTCATGAGCGCGATGCGCGCGCGAAAGGCGGCGAAGGGATGAGCGACGCCCGGAAGCAACGCGCCGGCGAGGCTGCCGCCGGAAGGGTCGAGGCCGGCATGGTCATCGGGCTGGGCACCGGCTCCACCGCCGCCTGGTTCGTGAAGGCGCTGGCCGCCCGCAAGCTGCCGGACCTGCGCTGCGTGCCCACATCCGAGAAAACCGCCGATCTGGCGCGCGAGCTGGGGCTGACCCTGTCGACGCTGGACGACACCCCGCGCATCGACCTGACCGTCGACGGGACGGACGAGGTTGGTCCCGGCCTGGCCCTGATCAAGGGCGGCGGTGCGGCCCTGCTGCGCGAGAAGCTGGTGTGGGAGGCTTCGGCCCGCTGCATCGTCATTGCCGAGGCCGCCAAGGTGGTGAAGACCCTCGGGGCCTTCCCCCTGCCCATCGAGGTGGTGGCCTTCGGCCACAAGACAACCGGCAACCGCATCGCCGACGTGCTGGCCGATCACGACATCGCCCTGCCGGCGCGGCTGCGCCAGGCCGACCGCGGCATCGTCCGCACCGACGGCGGCAATGTCATCTACGACGCGACGTGCGGCGCGATCATGGACCCGGTGCGCCTGGCCGACGACCTGAAGCTGATCACCGGCGTGGTCGAGCACGGCCTGTTTCTCGACCTCGCCGACGAGGCGATCATCGGCACGGACGACGGTGTCGACATGCTGACGCCCTGAGCCGCGCGTGGCTCAGGGCTGAGCCCCCTGCCCGGCCTCCGCTTCGGCTTGCTCCACCAGCCGTCCGTGGGCGCGGCGGATGGAGGCGACGATATCGCCGTGGTTGGCCACGCTCGAGCGCAGGTTCTGTTCGCTGTTGTACAGGCCGGCCAGATAGGCCCGGTCCCAGTCCGTCAGCCCCTCGGCCGAGTCCGGCATGGCGAAGACGTTGAGAATCGAGGCGTAGCCGTCGGTTCGGGCGTTCGGGTCGATCTGCGCCAGGGACACCATGGCAACATAGTCGGCCAGCTGGGCGAGGCTGACGTTCTGCACGTCGTCGACGTCGATGATGACGACGGTCCGCTGCAGGTTGTTGATGATCGTGCTGCGGAGAAGGGACGCCGAGTCCACCACAAGCACGGGCGCAAAATCAAAGACAGACGAGCAGCTGCCGGTACACTCTCCGGGCATCCTGACGGCCCGTTGTCCGGT
Source organism: Brevundimonas sp. (assembly GCA_027531145.1). Classification (GTDB taxonomy): domain Bacteria; phylum Pseudomonadota; class Alphaproteobacteria; order Caulobacterales; family Caulobacteraceae; genus Brevundimonas. The sequence goes on from JAPZRF010000008.1 coordinate 91,447, forward strand.
CCGGCTGTCGATCGGCAGGCTGGTCTGCCACCAGCGGACGGGGCGTTCGGTCTCGACGAAGTCCCTCAGGGCCGCTCCGCCGCGGTCGGTGCCCGTGGCCCCTGTCCGGAACGCCCGTCGGCGCGCCTCGGTCAGGGCCGCGGCCAGGGCGCCGGCGTCATCCGTCGCGATCACCGCGATGTTCGGCTGACAGCCTTCCCGTCCGGTGTCCACGCCAAGGTCAGCGGCGACCGCCGTGACGCGGTCGGCGATGAAGGCGGCGGCGTCCGCCCGCAGGTTGACCACGCCGACGCACACCGGGTCACGCCAGCGCGCCAGTCCCCGGCCGCGCACCGGCGCCGACACCTCGCTGACGAAGTCGCTGATGACATCGGTCAGGCGGCGGCCCGTGATGGTCAGGCCTTCAAGCTCGACCGGCACCTGCGCGCCGGGGTCTTGCCCGGTTCCGGGAACAGGCTGGACCGCCAGGGCAGCGGCCATGACCAGCGACGACAGCAACCCCATCGCACCCTCGCCCTAAGGTCATTCCGGGCGAGTCGGTGCCGGCCTCGCTTCAAGTTGTCAAGCGGCCATGTGCGCGCGGCTTGGATTCGCGGCCGGCGACGCTACATGGCGAGAAAGCCCCGCGCGTCGCGGCGGCGCGGCCGCGAGACCTGCATGTCCACCTACGACTACGACCTCTTCGTCATCGGCGCCGGCTCGGGCGGGGTGCGGGCGGCGCGGCTGACGGCGCTGGACGGCAAGCGGGTGGCGATCGCCGAGGAGCACCGGGTCGGCGGCACCTGCGTGATCCGCGGCTGCGTCCCCAAGAAGTTCATGGTCATGGCCTCGGACTTCGCCCACCAGTTTGAGACCGCGCGCGGCTACGGCTGGACCATCGACGCCAGCTTCGACTGGAAGACGTTCGTCGAGCACAAGGACGTGGAGATCGCCCGGCTATCGGGGATCTACATCGCCAACCTCGGGAAGGCCGGGGTCGAGCTGGTGCACGGCCGCGCCGTGCTGAAGGACGCCCACACGGTGGAGATTGTCGGCAAGGGCCGGACGATCACCGCCGAGCGCATTCTGATCGCCACCGGCGGCCGGCCCTGGGTCCCCGAGGGGCTGCCGGGCATCGAGCACGCCATCACCTCGGAAGAGGCCTTCCACCTGCCGGAGCTGCCGAAGCGTATCCTGATCGCCGGGGGCGGCTACATCGCGGTGGAGTTCGCAGGGATCTTCGCCGGGCTGGGGGTGGAGACGACGTTGGTCCATCGCGGCCCAAACCTGCTGCGCGGCTTCGACGACGACGTCCGCGCCCACCTGGCCGGGGAGATCGAGAAGCGCGGGATCAAGGTGGTGCTGGCGTCGCAGCACGAACGGATCGAGCGGACCGACGCCGGGCTGATCAGTTTGCTGGACAACGGCCTGACAATCGAGACCGACGTGGTGATGTTCGCCACGGGCCGGATTCCTTACGTCAAGGGCCTGGGCCTCGAGGCTGCCGGGGTTGCGCTGACCGAGGCCGGAGCCATCCGCGTCGACGGGCATTCGCGCACCACGGCGCCGAACATCTGGGCCATCGGCGACGTGACCGACCGCATCAACCTGACCCCGGTGGCGATCCGTGAGGCGGTGGCCTTCCACAAGACGGTCTATCGCGACACCCCGTCCCGGTTCGACTACGAGGCGGTCGCGACCGCCGTGTTCAGCCAGCCGCCGGTCGGGACGGTAGGCCTGAGCGAGGGCGAGGCCCGGCGCGCCTGCACCGACGGCGTCGACGTCTATGTCAGCCGCTTCCGCCCGATGAAGTACGCCTTCACCGGCTCGGACGAGCGGATGCTGGTCAAGCTGGTGGTCGACGCCGGCAGCCAGCGGGTGGTGGGCGTGCATCTGGTCGGGCCGGACGCCCCCGAGATCATCCAGCTGGCCGCCGTGGCCGTGAAGGCCGGGCTGACCAAGGGCCAGTGGGACGCGACCTGCGCCGTCCACCCCACGGTGGCGGAGGAGCTGGTCACCCTGCGCGAGAAGCAGACCCCGTCGCGGATGCCGGGGTAGGCGGGCGGCCGCCGCTCTGGCGGGCGGTGCGCGCCTGACCCAGGTTCCCCCCATGCAAATCCACCGTCGCGCCCTGATCGCCGCCACCATGGTGCCCGTCGCCGCCGGCCATGCGCCGCCCTCTCACGGTCGGGAGCCGTCCTGGCGCGCCGCCGCGCCCCTGCCGTGGCCGGCGCAGGAGGTCCATGCCGCCGTCTGGAACGGCCGGATCGCCGTGGCCGGGGGCCTCGTCGGCCGCACCGACGCGCCGCTGCATATCGAGGACAGGGTCGGCCTGTACGACCCTGTCGCCGACGTCTGGCGCGAGGGGCCGCGCCTGCCGGAGCCGCGTCACCATCCGATGATGGCCGTTCTCGGCGGCGACCTTTGGGCCATCGGCGGCTACGGCCGCGGCGCGGGCGACTGGACCAACCGGACCGAGGTGTGGCGGCTTTCGCCCGGTGCCGACGCTTGGCGGTCCGGGTCCGGCCTGCCGACACCCCAGGCCGAGGCGGTCGGGCTGGCCCACGCGGGGCGGGTGCATCTGATCACCGGCCGCAGCCCGCGCGACGGGGTCAATGGCCAGTGGCGCGATCAGATCGATGTGGCCACTCACCTCGTGCTTCACGGCGACCGCTGGGAGACGGCGCGGCCCTGCCCGATGGCGCGCAACAGCGCCGCCGGGGCGGTGCTGGAGGGCGCGCTGTGGATCGCCGGGGGCCGCACCGTGGAGGGCGGCGGGACAGGGCGGCTGGATCGCTACGACCCGGCGGCTGACCGCTGGGACACCGTTGCGCCGATCCCGGTCTCGCCGGCGAGCGGCCGGCAGGTCGGCGGCGGTCTCGCCATGGCGGCGCTGGGCGGCCGTCTGGTGGCCTTCGGCGGCGAGTGGTTCCACCGCGCCGCGCCGGGTGGCGGCGGGGTGTTCGCCGAGACCTGGCTCTATCATCCGCACGAGGATGTATGGCGCGCGGGGCCGCCGATGCGGACGCCACGCCATGGCCTGGCCGCCGCAACGGTCGGCGGAACGGTCTACGCCATCGCCGGCGGCGAGGTGGTGTCCGGCGGCCGGGCCGGCGGGCTCAACGAGTCGCTGGGCCTGTGACCCCGCCGCCGGTCAGAACAGGATCTTGCGGAGGGTCAGGCTGAACGTCCGTCCCTCGGGATCGAGGAAGTCCGGCTGGTAGTTCAGCGGCGTATCGCCGGAGGTGGTGGCCACCGTCTGCTCGCTGTCGAACAGGTTCTGGATGCGCAGCTGGATCCGGCCGCCGCGCAGCCAGCCGAAGCGCTCGACCAGCCGGGTGCGCTGGTCGAGGTTGATGAAGGCGTTGAGATTGACGGTCGCCCGGTCCTCGAAGATCAGGTCCGGGCCGGTCCCGCCGTCGACTTCGGTGCCGTCGCGCCAGGTGGCGTTGACGAACATGCCCATGCCGTTGCGGAAGACGCCGCCCTGGACCTCGATCTGATGCTCCGGCGTCCCGCCCGAGGCGCTGGTGGCGTCCCCGTCCAGCAGGTCGAGCACCGGCAGGCCCGGGGCGATCAGGATCTGGTCCTGCAGCCGCCAGGTGTGGAACACCGAGATGTTGAAGCGGCCCTGTCCGGGCATCATGCCGCCGGGGCCGCCCCGCCCGCCGCCGCCGAAGCTGCCGCCGCCGAAGCCGCCGCCGCCGCTGACGATGACGCCGGGCGGCGGGCCGCCGAAGCCGCCGCCGGGCCGCCCGCCGCGCGGACCGGCCGCCGCGGCGTTCGGCGTGCCGAAGGCCCGCGAGAAGGTCAGGCCGGTCCGCACATCCTCCCGTGACACCTCGGCGAAATTGAGCGGCCGGGCGTCGATCGAGATCAGCGTCCCGCTGACATCCCGCTGGAAGCGACCGGGCAGGGCGGCTTCCAGCGCTGCGGTGACGGCCGGGAAGCTGTTGACGTCGTTCTCGACCTCGGTGCGTGTCCAGGTTGAGGTGAACCTCAGGTCCTGCGATTCCATGGGTCGCCAGTTGACGCCGACGCGGCTGACCGTCCGCGCTTCGGCGTCGAGGGCCGCATTGCCGCCGCTGACCCGCGTCACCAGAACCGTCTGACCGGTCGCGAAGTCGAACACCGGCACATTGGGCGTGCTGATCACCGGATCATTGAGCTGGCCGAGGCTGGGTGCCTCCTTCTCTTCCGAGACGCCGGCGAGGAATGACAGCCGCTCGATCGGCTCCCAGTTCAGGTTGAGCCCCAGCCTTTCGAGGCCGCCGAAATCGGACACATCCTCATAGCCGGCGTTCAGGTTGAGCGACACCGTGCCGAGGGGCGACGGCCGGTCCTCGTCGCGGCGCAGGATCGGCACATCGAAGCTGGCCTGGGCGTTCAGGCGATCGCGCGACAGCTCGCGCCGGCTGAACACGCCGGCGCGGGTGCTTTCCGATTCCTGCTCCTGCCGATCGGCCCCGAAGGTGAAGGTCGAGCGGAGGTCGCCGGCCGGAAGCTCGAACAGGTCTCCGTTAAGGACGAGCTCGCCCCGCAGGTTGCTGTTGATCGACCTTGCGGTGTCGACGGGCAGGGCGGTGAAGTCCGCGACGCCAACGACGCCGAACGGCGTCAGCCCGGCACTTCCGGCGTTCAGCCGGCTCTGGTAGCCGGAGGCGCTGTAGCCGCGCCCGGTGAAGGTCTCGGTGTCATTGCGCGTGTACTCCCCCGTCGCCGTCCAGCGCCAGTCCTGACCGAGGAAGCCGTCCAGAACCACTCCGGCCTCTCCGGACAGGTTCTCGGTCCGGCTCATCAGCGCAGACGGGGCGTCGAGGTAGCGGAACACCTGGACCGGGGCCGAAAAGGGCGAGCCGCCGACGCCAGCCTGTACGGTCAGGGTTACGCCCGGGAGGCCGTTGAAGCGCGCGCTGGCACCGTCGCGCAACTGGCCACTGACGGTCAGCTGAATGTCGCGGCCGAAGCCGCGCTTCAGGGTCCCGTTGATCTGCGCCGCTTCGGTGCGGGCGGCGAGGGTCCGGTAGGCCGTCAGGTCGCCCGAGCGGGGGGTGCCGTAGGCGGCGACGAAGGCGGCCAGCGACGCGCCGCTGGTCGGCACGGGGGCAAGCACGGCGGTCTGGCCGATCCGGGTTGACAGGGCCGGGTCGATTTCGGCCCCGAAGATTGCCGCCGCGACGTTGCCGATCCTGTCGAAGGGCGTCCTGCCCGGCTCGCGCGCGATGTCGCGTTCGGTCTCGTACAATGGGCTGTCGCGCTCGTACTCGATGTCGAGCGACCAGCGATTCTCGCCGCTGATGCGAAGGATGTCACTGTCGAGCTCGTAGCCGGACCGGCCGCCTTCCGTGGCCCCGCGAATCTCGGCCTCCGCGGTGGTCGAGCGGAACGGGTCCTTGAGGATGAAGTTCACCACGCGCTGGTCGGCGCGGTAGCCGAACTGCAGGGCCACTTCCTCGGGCATGACCTGCACCCGCTGGATGGCCTCGGAGGGGATGCCCTGGATTTCCCGGAAGCCCGAGATGCGGCGACCGTTGACGAGGAAGACCGGCGGTCCGCCGCCGCGCGAGCTGCGCGTGACCGGCTCGAGGAACTGAAGCAGCTGGGAGATGTCGGACGCGCCGTAGGCTTGGATTTCCACCTCGTCGAGCTCGATTTCAGCGGGGATGTCCGTATCGACGCCACCGGTCGGGCGGACGCCGGTGACCAGCACCTGCTCGACCGTCGTCACCCCGCCGGTGGTTGTGGCGGCCGGATCCCGGGTGAGGTCTGCCGCCGGGTCCTGTGCGAGCAGCAGGGCGGCAGCACCATAGACGGCGTTGGTGAACAGCATGCGGGGTTTCCGGGGCGCGGGGAGAGACGGGACGGCATATCGCTCCGCGAAGCCGCAATACCTCATGTAGAAACCGTCACACGGGAGAAGAGCGGGATTCCGTCGCAGGAATCTTGGCTCAGCCGGTGTGGCGGATTGCCTCTTCCAGGCCCTGCTCGCGCACCTTGCGATACAGGGTCGAGCGGCCGATGCCGAGCCGGCGCGCGATCTCCGTCATGTGGCCGGCATAGACCTCGATCGCATGGTGGATCAGGTCGCGCTCGATCTCTTCCAGAGTCCGGAGATGGCCGCGCTCGTCGACGACCCTCACCCGCGAGGCGAGGGGGCCGAAGTCTTCGCTCGCGAGAGCACGTGTCTGCGACCCCTGTCCGACGCTTCCGGGTGCCTCCGGAGCCGGCGCGGACAGGCCGGAGATCGAGGGAAAATCGTGCGGCTGAAGCCAGGGAGCGTCCGCGAGAATGATGGCGCGATAGATGGTGTTCTCAAGCTGACGGACGTTGCCGGGCCAGTCGAAGGCCTGCAGCAGCGCCAGCGCCTCGGGCGCGCAGCCCTGCACCCGACGGCCTTCCTCGAGGTTGAATCGGGCGATGAAGTGCTCGATCAGGGCCGGGATGTCCTCCCGCCGGTCGCGCAGGGCCGGGGCTTCGATCGGGAACACGTTGAGGCGGTAGAACAGGTCCTCGCGGAACCCGCCCGAGCTCACCTGGCCCGACAGGTCGCGATTGGTGGCCGAAACGATGCGTACGTCCACCTTCACCGGCCGCTTGCCCCCGACCGGATCGACCTCGCCCTCCTGGAGAGCGCGGAGCAGCTTGACTTGCATGTCGAGCGGCAGTTCGCCAATCTCGTCGAGGAACAGGGTCCCGCCCGAGGCCTCCTGGAACTTGCCCAGGTGCTTGTCGACAGCGCCGGTGAAGGCGCCCTTCTCGTGCCCGAACAGGATTGACTCGATCAGGTTCGCGGGCAGGGCCCCGCAGTTGACGGCGACGAACGGCTTGCCGCCGCGTTCGGAGGCACCATGCAGGGCACGGGCGATAACCTCCTTGCCCACGCCGCTCTCGCCGGTGATCAAAACGGGGATGTGCGCACGGGCGGCCCGGGCCCCCAGCGCCTTCACCGTGCGCATGGCCGGCGACTGGCCGACCAGGTCGTCAAAGGATGTGCGGCCGGCGGCGCGCTTGGTCAGGCGCCCCACTTCGGCCTGGAAGGCACCCATCTGCAGGGCGTTGCGGACCCCGACCTGGATGCGCTCCGGGCTGGCCGGCTTGATGAAGAAGTCCTGCGCCCCGGCCTGCATGGCCTTGACTACCGTCTCGACCCCGCCATTGGCGGTCAGCACGATGACGGGGGTCGTGACGCCGCCCGCCCGCAGTTCCTTGAGGGTTTCCATGCCCGACAGGCCCGGCATGACCAGATCCAGCAGGATGGCGTCGGCACCGCCGCCGCGCGTCATGCGGTCGATGGCCTCGCCTCCGCTGGCGGCCTGGACGACCTGGTGCCCCTCGCGCTCCAGCACCGCCTGGGCCAGGCGCCGCTGGGTCGGGTCGTCATCCACCACGAGGATCGTCTTGGCCATGTCTTCAGTTTCCAGGGGGGTCATCCGATGACGACCCATTTCGAGACGATCTAGGCCCGGTGCGGTGAAGATCAGGTCAGCGATCCTGGTTCGCGAAAGGTGAACGCGGCGGGAGACCTGGCCGGGGTCGGGGCTCAGTCGTTTGCTCCCGTCGGGCAGGGGCCCGGCGTGAAGGGCAGGCTGCCGTCCGCGCTTCTCAGGGTAGGCCAGCGCGGTGCCGTGTCCAGGGCCAACTCGCCTCGCCGCAGGGTGTCCCGCAGGTCAAGGTCGGGGGCGGCGTTGCAGGGCTTGAAGAGCATCCCGGCCTGCCGCCAGTCCGCGGCATCGCTCCGGGTCATGAGATAGATGATGTCCGCCGTCGCGATCAGCGCCTCGTCGCGGCCGTCGCCGTCCAGATCACGGCCGAGAACGACGCAGGCCCCGGCGTCCTGGCAGCCGTAGCGCGGATCGTCCGCCAGCACGGGCTGCGCGAGGCCATCGGGGATCGATGCGCCTGCGGTGGCCGGTTCGAACCGCGGCGTCGCCCCGGCGGGAGACGGCGGGACGGGCGCGGCCAGCGCAACGGCTGCCGTCGCCGGTTCGGCGATCCGCGGGTCAGATGATCGCGCCAGCCGCTGCAGCGCCGCCATGCCGACGCGGCCGCTGTCGAAGCGCAGGAAGGCGTAGTCGAAGCGGTCCGGGGCGGTCCGGCCGCTTTCGAGGCGACCGACCTGATCGGCGACCGCCAGCCGCGAGGGGTCGGCCACGGGGGTGAACAGGGCGAGGATCACCACCAGGGCGAGGACCGCCCCGGCCAGGTTGGTGCGCTCCAGCGGCTGCATCCACCGTATCCTGGAGCGCAGGGTCGACAGGGCAGCGTAGCCATAGCCCACGGCATGGGCCGCCCCGACGAGGATGCAGGCGAGGGCGATGATGCGGTCCGGTGTCAGGCCGTACTGGCCGGTGCGCAGATACAGGCCCCAGGCGGCGATGAGGATCATCGGCGTCAGCAGCACCGCCGCGACGCGGGCGGCGAGTTGCAGCACGCGCGGCGGGGCCGTCTGCCCGTCTTGGTAGGCCGCGTTGATCAGCACGATCAGGATGGCCGCCGCCGCCAGCACCAGCGAGGTGGCCCGCCCGGTCGACCACAGCCCCTCCAGCCCAGTGAAGGGCAGAGCGATCAGGAAGGCGGCGACAAGGCCGGTCAGCACCAGCAGAAGCCATGACAGCAGGGTCAAGGCCACGGTCCGCACGCCGCGGATCAGGCCGTCGCGCACGTCGGTCAGTTCGACGGCTGCGGCGAAGGCGAGCCCCGTAGCTGGCAGGGCGAACCAGCCCTGCCGCATCAGCTCACTGAGGAACGTCAGGCCGATGACCCGGAACAGCTCGGCCCCGAGGAACAACAGCAGCCAGAAGGCCCCGGCGAAGGCGAGCGACAGCACCATCTGGACGCCGGACATCCAGGCGGCGTCGAAATAGGCCGGGAACGAGGCGATCAGGTGCCGCGCACGATCGGCGGGGACGACCAGATGATGGGCGATGAAGAGGGCCGCAGCGCCGAATACGAACACCGGAAAGGTCGCCTCGCGCGTCACGCCGGCCTGCCGCGCCACGTCGTGCCAGGCCAGCAGCGCCAGCAGCGCCGCCGCGACCCCGCTCCAGGCCAGATAAACGGGCAGCCGCAGCTTGCCGACGCCCGAAAGCAGCACCGCCGGCAGGAACAGGGCGACCAGCACCGCCGGCGCGAACAGGTCGGGGTTTAGTCGCGACCAGCTGGCCTCGCCCTCGGTGGCGCGCATCAGGCCATAGAGCGCAAGGCCCTGCACGAGGCCGATGGCGAGCCGGGCCAGGGTGACGGCGCGCCGGTCGCCGTTGTCGCTAGCCGTTTCCAACGAAGACGCTGCGGCGTCAGCAGTTTCGGTCATGGTGGCTGTGCGTCCCTTCACCCCTGTCCGGGGCATAAGACCGCATCGGGCCGCGCCTGCAAGGGATCCGGCCTCCGGCACGTTGCGTCGGGCGCGAAGTATCTCCAAAACGAAATTCATGAACGCGCTTTTCCAGGCCCCTTCCCCTGCCGATCTCGGTGCCGCTCCGCTGTGGGACCTGACCGACCTCTATGCCGGGCCGACAGACCCGCGCATCACCAGGGATCTGACGCGGGCGCGGGATATCGTAGACCGACTGGGAGCGTTGCAGGGGCAGCTCGTGGTCGCGGACCTCACGCCGACGGGCCGCTCCGCGCGTCTGGATGATGCGGTATCGCTGTACCAGCAGGCTTCTGACCTGCTGGGTGGGCTCGGGGCCTTCGCCTTCCTGCGGGCCTCGACGGCGCGGGACGATGCTGCGGCCCAGGCCTTCGAGGCCGATCTGCGCCAGCAGATCGCCGGTATCGCCACCTCGACCGTCTGGCTGACGCTGGAGATCAACCGCATCGACGACGCGGCGCTGGAGGCGGCGCTGGCGGACGGCCCGGCGGCCCGCTGGCGGTCGTGGCTACGCCGGGTGCGCCTGATGAAGCCGCACGAGCTGGCTCCGGAACTCGAAACCTTCCTCGCCGAGCGCGCGCCGATCACCGCCCAGTGGCCGCGCCTGTTCGATGACCAGCTGGCGGCGCTGAAGGCGAAGGTTGGCAAGGAGAGCCTGACCCTCGCGGAGGCCCTGAACCGGCTGTCGGATCCCCGTGCCGAGGCCCGCAAGGCCGCGGCCGAAGGCCTGACCGAGGCGCTGGCGGCGCGCGCGCCGACCCTCGCCCTCGTGCTGAATGTGGTGGCCCAGGACAAGGCGCTGGAGGACCGCAAGCGCGGCTTCGCCCGCCCGGCCGACAGCCGACATCTGGCCAATGAGGTGGACGGCGCAGCGGTCGACGCGATGGCCGAGGCGGTGGCGGAGGCCTACCCCCGGCTATCGCATCGCTATTATGCGCTCAAGGCCCGGGCCATGGGCCTTAAGGCGCTGAATCACTGGGATCGGAACGCCCCGCTGGACAGCGGCCCGCAGCGTCACTTCAGTTGGGATGAGGGCCGCGATCTGGTGCTGCAGAGTTTCGCCGACCTCGGCGGCGAGTTCGCCGACCATGCCGGCCGGTTCTTCGAGCGGCCGTGGATCGACGCCCGGGCGCGACCGGGCAAGCAGTCCGGAGCCTACGCCCACCCGGTCACCGCGGATCGCCACCCCTACATCTTCCTGAACTGGATGGGAGACCGGCGCGACGTCCTGACCCTCGCCCACGAGCTGGGCCACGGCGTGCACCAGGTGCTGGCGGCGGGGCAGGGCAGCCTGCTGGCCGATACGCCCCTGACCCTCGCCGAAACCGCCTCGATCTTCGCCGAGGGGCTGACCTTCGACCGGCTGCTGTCAGAGGCGAAGGGACCGGAGCGTCGGGCCCTGCTGGCAGGCCGGATCGAGGACGGCCTCAACACGGTGGTGCGGCAGATCGCCTTTCACCGCTTCGAGACCCGCTTCCATGACGAGCGCCTGAAGGGCGAGGTGCCGCGCGAGGGCATCAACGCCATCTGGCTGGAGGAAATGGGGGCCAGCCTCGGGCCGGCGGTGACCCTGAACCCCGGCTATGAGCACTGGTGGGCCTATGTCAGCCACTTTGTGCACGCGCCCTTCTATGTCTATGCCTACGCCTTCGGCGACCTTCTGGTCTCGGCCCTGATGGAGGCGCGGCGCAACGACCCGGCCGGGTTCACGCCCCTGTACCGCGATCTGCTGGCTGGCGGCGGTAGCCGGACCTATGTCGAGGCGCTGGTGCCGTTTGGTCTCAAACCGCGCGATCCGGCCTTCTGGGCCGTCGGCTGCAAGCGGCTGGAGCGGCTGGTGGATGCCTTCGAGGCCACTGTCTGAGCCATTGACGGACGCGAGCGGCCGGGTCAGCGTCGCGGTCATGCTCCAGAGCTTCCGGATCCCCGGCGCCGCCCTCCTTCTGCTCGCGGCGGCCGCGCCGACGCTGGCCCAGACGCCGCCGGTGCCGCGGCCGGCCGATCTCGCCATGGCCGCCGGCTACAAGGCCCTTATGGTCTGTGGTGCGGTGTTCAACGCCCGTGAGGCGGGGGCCGAGCGCACGGTCGAAAGTGTCGAGACCCACGAACTGGTCGGCATCTATCCGGAGCTCGATCCGCTGGTGCGCGGCATGACGGCCGATGTTGGCGAGGCGGAGGTGCGCGTCGCCTGGGATCCGACCCTGCCGCCGCGGCTGGCGGTGCATACGCCCGGCCGTGGCTGCGTCATCGCCCCGGTCGGGGCCGAGGCCCTGCCGCCCCGGGCCCCGGTGAGGCGCACCGACTCGACGCCGTGGCCGACCGCTGCGCCGCGCGGGGATGCTGCGGCTCTGGAGACGACCCTCGCCGGTGCGATGGGAGACGCCTACGGTCCCGGGGTGACTACGGCGGTGGTGATGGTGCAGGATGGCCGTCTCGTGGCCGAGCGCTATCGCGAGGGCTTCGGCCCGGACACGCCCCAGCGCACCTGGTCCGTGGCCAAGAGCCTCGCGGGGACACTCGTCGGCTGGGTGGCGCACCGAACCGGGAACGACGTCATGGGCGCGGCCGCCATCCCTGAATGGTCGACCCCCGGCGACCCCCGGGGAGCGATCACGGTCGACCAGCTGATGCGCATGAGCTCGGGCCTGACCAGCGACACTGCCGGAAGTCGCACCGACGCCCTCTACTTCGGCGGGGTGGCGATCGCCGAGCAGACGCCAGGCTGGCCGCTGATCGCCCCGCCGGGAGCGCGCTACCGTTACGCCAACAACGACACCCTGCTGGCCATCCATTCGGTCGCTCCAGCGCTGGCGGCGACGCCGCCCGAAACCTTCCTCGACCGGCTGGGCATGACCGACACCTTCGTCGAGACCGACTGGCGCGGCGGCTACATGCTATCCAGCCAGGTCTGGTCGACCGCGCGGGACCTGGCGCGCCTTGGACAGCTCTACGTGCAGGATGGCGTCTGGGAGGGCGAGCGGCTGCTGCCGGAAGGCTGGCGGGCCTATGTGGGGGACCCGTCCGGACCCCAGCCGACCGGGGCGCTCGGCTATGGGGCCACCGTCTGGCTGATGAACCGCTCGGAAGGTGTGCCCGCCGACACCCTCGCGGCCCAGGGCAATCGCGGCCAGTACATCGTCATCGTGCCGAGTCGGCGACTCGTCCTGGTGCGGCGCGGCGAGGACCCCGCGGGGCGCGGCTTCGATATCGTCGCCTTCACCCGGGACGCCCTTGCGGCGCTGGAGTGAGGCGCGCGCGGCCATCAGGCGCTTGAGCGTCGCCGAACAGGCCCTATAAGGCGGCGGGACAGGACAACTCCGGACTCGACACATGGCCGACCCGCATCACGCCCCCGCCGACCAAGACGCCTACGAGCACGGCTCGATGGAGATCGAGGAGCAGAAAGCGACCTGGGCGCTCTTTGGGGGCCTGACCAAGTGGGGGTCGCTGGCGGTGGCTGCGATCCTCCTTCTGCTGACCGTCTGGTTCATGCCCAACGGTGGGTTCGTGCCCGCTGTCATCGCGACGATTGTGCTCGCCGCCGCCGGCTGGTGGTTCCTGCGCGAGAAGCCCCAGGCTCACTGACATCCTGCGCGGCGGTCACGCCCCCCCAGGCGTGTCCGGCTGGGATCGGTTACGGCAGCGTTCCCCATGGTTTCGCCGGAATCCCGGTCGATTTTTTTTGCGGGGGTGCACGTCCGTCGCCGCTTTACGCGCCTTTCGATAACCGCCTAAGCTCACGGGATATCAATGCCGGGAGTCGCCCTTGGCCGTCACCATCGCCGTCACCCGCGAACGCCGCGAAGGTGAGACCCGCTGCGCCGTCACGCCTGAAACGGTGAAGAAGCTCATCGGCCTCGGCGCGACCGTGCGGGTCGAGGTAGGAACGGGCGGCGGCTCCTCCATCCCTGACGCTGACTACGCCGCCGTCGGTGCCGCCGTTCTGGCGGACACGCGGGCCGTCCTGACCGGTGCCGACATCCTGCTCAAGGTGCGTGGGCCGACGGCGCAGGAGACCAGCGCCCTGAAAAGCGGTGCCGTGGTCGTGGCCCTGCTCGACGCCTGGCGCGACAGGGAGACGGTCAAGGCGCTGGCCGGGGCCGGGGCGACCGCCTTCGCCATGGAGTTCGTGCCCCGGATCACCCGGGCCCAGGTGATGGACGCCCTGTCGTCCCAGGCCAACCTGGCCGGCTATCGCGCCGTGATCGAGGCCGCCGCCGCCTATGGCAAGGGCTTCCCGATGATGATGACCGCCGCCGGCACTGTCGCGGCGGCCAAGGTGTTTGTCATGGGGGCCGGGGTCGCCGGGCTGCAGGCCATCGCCACCGCCCGCCGCCTCGGGGCCGTGGTCACCGCCACCGACGTGCGGCCCGCCTCCAAGGAGCAGGTCGAGAGCCTCGGGGCCAAGTTCATCGCCGTCGAGGATGAGGAGTTCAGGGCGGCCGAGACGGCCGGCGGCTACGCCAGGGCCATGTCGGCGGAGTACCAAGTCAAGCAGGCCGAGCTGACCGCCGCCCACATCGTCAAGCAGGATGTGGTCATCACCACCGCCCTGATCCCCGGCCGTCCGGCGCCCCGGCTGGTCACCGCCGCCCATGTCGCCTCGATGAAGCCCGGGTCGGTGCTGGTCGACCTCGCCATCGAGAACGGCGGCAACGTGGAGGGGGCGAAGCTGAACGAGGTGGTGACCACCGCCAGCGGCGTGACCATCGTCGGCCACGGCAACCTGCCGGGCCGCATCGCCGCCGACGCCTCGGCGCTCTACGCCCGCAACCTGTTCGCCTTCCTCGGCCTCGTGCTCAAGGACGGGGCGGTGACGCTCGACCTGGAGGACGAGATCCTCAAGGCCGCTGTCGTCACCCACGGCGGCGAGATCGTGCACGAAGGGGTGAGGGGATGAGGCAACTGCAGTCTCCCTCCCCCCTCGATGGGGGAAGGGTCGGGGATGGGGGTGCATCCGCCGACCTCGCAGGTTTGCATGCGGGAGGCGAGAGCGGGATCGCCTCTCTCGCGTCCTCGTCAGACGAGCGAGACTGCACCCCCACCCAACCCTCCCCCATCCAGGGGGAGGGCTTCGCCCGAGAGCGGACACCCCGACGGACGGTCAGGCGCGCCCGATTGCTACGCAGCACCCCGACATGGACCGAAGCGAGGTTGTGGGAGAGGCTTCGACGTCTGCCAGTGAGATTTCGCAGGCAGCCGGCTTTCAGTCGGTTCGTGCCCGACTTCGCCTGTCACCGCGCGGCTCTGGTGATCGAGAAAGACGGCGGCGTGCACCAGCGTCCTGATGTCGCTCTCCGCGATCTGGAACGGGATCAGTTTTTCGAGAGCCAAGGCTACGCCGTCCTAAGGGTTTCGACCGGCGAGGTCGAGGATGATATCGACGGACTCCTGATCCGAATTCGCGCGCTGACCTCCAGCCGCATGGGCAAGGCCATCTGATGGAACACGTCGACCCCACCATCTTCCGCCTGGCGATCTTCGTGCTCGCCATCTTCGTCGGCTACTACGTGGTCTGGAGCGTGACGCCGGCGCTGCACACCCCGCTGATGGCGGTGACCAACGCCATCTCGTCGGTGATCATCGTCGGCGGCCTGATCGCCGCCGCGGCCGCCACGGGTCAGGCCGAGGGCCCGAACGGCTGGATCGCCAAGGGGGCGGGCGTCGCCGCCGTGGCGCTCGCTTCGGTCAACATCTTTGGCGGCTTCATGGTCACGCGCCGCATGCTGGCCATGTACAAGAAGAAGGAACGCCCGGCGGGGGCGGCCCACAAGTGACCGCGCCCGATCCTGTCGCCCTCGCCGTCGGAGCCGCCTGGGTGGCGACCGCGGTCGGCATGGCCCTGTGGGTGTGGAGCTGGTTCGGCGAGAAGTGTCCGATCCAGCGCATCCGCTACCGCGACTGCGGGGTGGTGCTGGTGATCGGTGCCCTGCTGATCCGCGTGTTCTTCCCGGTGCGTCCTCTCAACGCCTTTGACTGGCTCGTTCTGGCTCTGGGCCCGGTCTTCATCGGCGCCGCCCTGTGGCGGCTCGGCCGGACCGGAGGGCAGCAGGCGCGATGATGCGGGCGGGGCTTCTGCTGACAGTGTTTGCGATCGCCGCGGGGCCGGCTGTGGCCCAGACGGCGGTCGGCGAGGACACGGCGTCCGGCCTGCACTGGCATGTGGCGGCCCCCGCAGGCGCGAGCTGGTCCCTCGACTGTCGCTTCCGCCCGGTGACCTACGCCGCCAGCGCCTACGAACAGGCGCGCTGGGCCAACCGCACCCGGCTGAGCGGCGCGGGACCGCAGGCCGGCCGTCTGCCGGGCGACAACGGCCGATGCACCCTGACCAAGACCGGCGGGGCCGGGCCTGTCGGCCTCGCGCTGGTGCGCGGGGACGAAGTCGCGTCGGCCGGTGCGGCCCGGACCGGCGAAACGGCCTATGCGGGGCTGCTCTGACATGACCGGGCACCCCGCAGCGCTGCATCAGATATCGAGGCACCCGCGCCTCGGGGGGAAGGACCGTCCATGAACGCCTCGCTCGCCGCCTTGGCCTATCTTGTCGCCGGGGTGCTGTTCATCCTGTCGCTGCGCGGCCTGTCGAGCCCGGAGACCAGCCGTCAGGGCAACACCATGGGCATGGTCGGCATGGCGCTGGCGGTGCTGGTCACCCTGCTGACGCTTTGGGGCTCGGGCACGCTGGACCTGCTGACCGCCGCCCTGATCCTCGGCGGGGTTGTCGTTGGCGGCGGGGTCGGGGCCCTGATCGCCGCGCGGGTGCAGATGACCCAGATGCCCCAGCTGGTCGCGGCCTTCCACTCGCTGGTCGGCATGGCCGCCTGCCTGGTCGCCATCGGCGCGGTCTATGCGCCCGAGGCGTTCGGCATCTCCAACGGCCTCGGCGGCATCAAGGCCCTGTCGGTGATCGAGCTCAGCCTCGGCGTGGCCATCGGTGCCATCACCTTCACCGGTTCGGTCATCGCCTTCGCCAAGCTCAACGGCAACATGAGCGGCGCGCCGATCCTGCTGCCGGCGCGGCACCTGATCAACATCGGGCTGGGGCT
Organism: Brevundimonas sp.; assembly: GCA_027531145.1. GTDB lineage: Bacteria > Pseudomonadota > Alphaproteobacteria > Caulobacterales > Caulobacteraceae > Brevundimonas. Next base: position 107,839 of record JAPZRF010000008.1, read on the forward strand.
GGCGCTCATCTTCCTGATCGGCATCATGATCGGTTCCGGCGGCACAGCCACCTGGGCCTTCTGGGGCGTGTTCCTGATCGCCCTGGTGCTGGGCGCGACCCTGATCATCCCCATCGGCGGCGCCGACATGCCGGTCGTGGTCTCGATGCTGAACAGCTACTCCGGCTGGGCCGCGGCGGCGCTGGGCTTCACGCTGGAGAACATCGCCCTGATCATCACCGGGGCGCTGGTCGGCAGCTCCGGGGCCATCCTCAGCTACATCATGTGCAAGGGGATGAACCGCAGCTTCATCTCGGTGATCCTGGGCGGCTTCGGCGGCGACACGGCCGCGGCGGCCGGCGGCGCGGTCGAGACCCGGCCGGTCAAGCAGGGCTCGGCCGAGGACGCCGCCTTCATCATGAAGAACGCCTCCAAGGTCATCATCGTGCCGGGCTACGGCATGGCCGTGGCCCAGGCCCAGCACGCCCTGCGCGAGATGGCCGACAAGCTGAAGGAGGAGGGGGTCGAGGTGAAGTACGCCATCCACCCCGTCGCCGGCCGCATGCCCGGCCACATGAACGTGCTGCTGGCGGAGGCCAATGTCCCCTACGACGAGGTGTTCGAGCTGGAGGACATCAACAGCGAGTTCAGCTCCGCCGACGTGGCCTTCGTCATCGGCGCCAACGACGTCACCAACCCGGCGGCCAAGACCGACCCGACCAGCGCCATCTACGGCATGCCGATCCTCGACGTGGAAAAGGCCGGCACCGTCCTGTTCGTCAAGCGCGGCATGGCGGCGGGCTACGCCGGGGTCGAGAACGAGCTGTTCTTCCGCGACAACACCATGATGCTGTTCGCCGACGCCAAGAAGATGGTCGAGGGGATCGTGAAGGGGCTGTGATCTAACCTCTTTCCAGGCGCGGTCTGGCGAAGCGAATGAACTCGTCTATACTTTCGGCTAGTTGTGTGGCTTGATCGTTCAGCTCTCGCGCTGTCTGTCGGGTGCGATCGCTCACTTCGCACGGTCAGCCCGCCGGCCTCATCCGTGGCGTACTGGAGGGACCAGGGCCGCGTTGGGTCCGCCGGCCCGGCGCTAGCTTTGACTACGGGAACGCGCACATCGTCGCGATGGGCATAAACCGCCAGGAGCGATCGGGCCGGATTGCCGCTGAGATCCGAAGCCCGGCGTGGCTCGATCAACGTTAGATCGCCTGCGCCGGACCCATGCAGACAAAAGCCCCGGTCAACCCAAGACTGCAGCCGTTGGATGAAGGCCGCGGTCGCCGTCCGAGATGGCGGGAAGTCGCCGCGAACAAGGGGTCCCATCAAGCCTCCGGGAACGCGTATGCTAGGAAGGCCGCAAAGGTGTTTTCGCGGTGATCGACCTCGCCGGCCATGAGATCGTGGTCGCCGCCACGCACGGGGTGTAAGCGAGCGGGACGACCTGCAGCCTGACGAAGCCGCGCGAAATCTTCGAAAGCGGCAATGTCGGTGCCATCGTCCGAGGTCCCGTAGGCGATGAACACCCGGCCTGGATAGAGTTCGAGGGCGCGCACGTTGCAGGCGGCGCCGAAGGTGGACCATCGACGAAAAGTCTGGCCCCAAGCGTAACGGTCAATGGCGTCGGGCGCTGCGGCGATGTCCTCCAGAAGGCGCAGCGTCTCCTCGACACCCGTTCCGGGATGTCCGATCCGCTCGCGTTCGTACGCTCGCTCGATCAGAGCGCCGGCGGCGAGGCAGGCCCCGCCGCTCACAACGCCAATCGAACCGGAGAAACCCTCCTGCGACAGCCGGGCTGCTGCCGTGCCCCCCTCAGAGACGCCAAGCAACGCGACGCCGGCGCGTGGAGACGCGTCCGCCAATGCGCGGTGCAATACGTCAACCCAGTCGTCGAGCTCATAGCGGGCGCGAAACTCAGAGCCACAGCCCTCACTCCGCCCAGGCGACGGACCGATCTCGCCATCAAACGCGACACCGGGCTTTTCCACCACCATCACACGGGCGTGGTCACCGGCGGTCCGGGCCAAAAGGTCCTGCGAGGCCGTCGCAGCACGCCGGCGTTCGCCTACGGCGGCGAATAGGGGCACGCAGCCGGAGCCTTGGATCAGGAGGACGACCGGCGCGTCCTCCGAGCCGGGCGAGAGGTAGTACCGCTGTCGATTTCCCTTGCCGTCAAGGAACGTATGGCCTGTCCACCGCACGCCCGATGCCGAGGCGAATTCAGCGGGCTGCTCCGTACTTTGGGGGGCTGCGCGGACGGGCGTCCAACAGCCTAGCGCCGCCAAAACAGCCAAGATAATCAACGGCCTCGCATGCGATATCATTTAGGCGATCTCGAGAACGGCGTTGGCGGGTTCTGGCGCCGGTTCAAGGCGCCGCATACTCACGGTCGTGATCCGTCAAAACTGAAGCCCGCTCGTCGCTGCCTCGGACCATATAGCTCCGCAGCGCCAATTCATTGGTGAAGCCTCGAATGCTGTCGATAAGAGGGACGAAAAGTGCCTCAAGCTCCTCATCGTCGAATGCAAACTCAGCGCCCCGCCAACTGTGAGAGATTTCCAAAAGGCAATCAATGGTCTTCCAGTTAAAGGTCGAAAGCAGGTCCTGATCCCTAAGGAACCGCTTGGCTGGCTCAGTTAAGGTTTCGCGAAAGCGCGCAAGAAGCTTCACGTCATGGGTTGTCGGGGGCAAGGGTTTTTCGGATTCTGCTTGGCGTGTAGGCCCGAGCGAGCCCAACCAGCCCGCCGCTGAGACGATAAGGGCAAGCAAGGGTTCAGGTTCGACCTGCCAAGAAGACGAAGGCCACAAGAACCAGACTAGCGCGCCAAATACGGCGATCCCCGCAGCGGCGCGACCCGCTAATGTCTGAAGCCCGGACACGAGTTTGCCGAGTACGCGTCCGATCCATGAAAGCGCTCTCACGCCGCCGCGCTCTCGACTTTCAGCACCCCCGCCGCCGCCATGTCATCGTAGAGCGCCACGGGGCTCAGATCGTAGCCATTTGGCCAGGTCAGAGCCCCGAAATCGAGAAACACCTGCTCGAAAAAGCCCGGCTCCCTGAAGGCCAGAGCGACGGGCCGCTCATCGGTCGCCAGCCGGTCAAAGCTCCATTCGCCCACCTGGCCGTCGCTGAACCAAAGCCTCAGCCGGTAGGGACCGACGACCCGAACCCGATCGATCAAGGGCAGCGTTTCAGACATCGTCCTCATCCAGTCCTGCGATCCGCTTCAATTCGACGTTTCCGCCCTGTTGAGCCAGTTTCCAGTTCTCCATCAGCGCGTCCCGGTGCAACAGGGTCCAACGCTTCACCCGCCGGGCCTCTGTCGGGCGGAGTCGGCCACGGATGATTTCGCCCGTGTCGATCTCGATCAGGGCCACGTCGCGTGAGTGGAGCGCATGAAAGTGCGCCGGCGGATGATCGTCGAAGTACATCCGGATCGCTATACCATAGAACCATGATATGGTCGGCATCGCGCAGGCCTAACACGGAAAGATTGCACGCTCCACAGCCGGAACGCCGCCATGCCCGCCGATGCGAAAACCCGGCCCACGCCTGTCTCGCCCGAGGCCTTCATCGACAGCGTCGATCATCCCGGCCGGCGCGAGGACGCCCGCGCCGTGCTGGCCCTGCTGGCCGAGGCGACGGGCGAGCCACCCGTGATGTGGGGGCCCTCGATCATCGGCTTCGGCAGGTACCGCTACACCTACGACAGCGGCCATTCGGGCGAGGCACCGCTGGTGGGCTTCTCCCCGCGCAAGGCCAACCTGGTACTGTACATGGCCGCCGACGAGGACGCCCGCACTGCCTTCCTCGCGCGGCTCGGCAAGCACAAGACAGGCAAGGGCTGCATCTATCTGAACCGGCTGGCGGACGTGGACTCCGCCGTCATCGCCGAGATGGCCCGGTGGAGCATGAAGACCCTGAGGGAGAGGCATCCGGACTGAGGCCGGGCCCCGCGCCGGAGCTCCCGGTCGCCTTACAGCCCCAGCTTCGCCTTCAGGATGTCGTTGACCGCCGCCGGATTGGCCTTGCCGCCGGTGACCTTCATGACCTGGCCGACGAACCAGCCCAAGGCCTGGGGCTTGTCCTTCACGGCTTCGACCTTGTCGGGGTTGGCGGCGATGATGTCATCGACGGCCTTCTCGATCGCGCCGGTATCGGTGACCTGCTTCAGGCCGTGCCTTTCGACCACCTCGGCCGGCGAGCCTTCGCCGTTCCACACGTGGTCGAACACCTCCTTGGCGATCTTGGAGGAGATGACATTGGTCTCGATCAGCTCGACCAGCTGGGCCACGTGGGCGGCGGGCAGGGGGTTGTCGGCGAAGTCGCGGCCGTCGGCGGTCAGCCGGGCCGAAACCTCGTTGGTCACCCAGTTGGCCACCAGCTTGGCGTCGCGACCCTGCGCAGCCGCCTCGAAATAGTCGGCCTTGGCCTGTTCCGAGATCAGCACCCCGGCGTCGTACTGCGACAGGCCGTAATGGCTCATGAAGCGACGGCGCTTGTCATCCGGCAGCTCGGGCAGGGAGGCGCGGATGCTTTCGATCCAGGCCTCCTCCAGCTCCAGCGGCAGCAGGTCGGGGTCCGGGAAGTAGCGGTAGTCGTGCGCCTCTTCCTTGGAGCGCATGGAGCGCGTCTCGCCCTTGTTGGGGTCGAACAGGCGGGTCTCCTGGTCGATCTTGCCGCCGTCCTCGAGGATCTCGATCTGGCGCCGCGCCTCGTACTGGATGGCCTGGGAGATGAAGCGGAACGAATTGACGTTCTTGATCTCGCAGCGGGTGCCCAGATGGCTGAAGTCGCCGCTGGCGCGGTACTTTTCGTACTGGCCCGGGCGGCACACCGAGACGTTGACGTCGGCGCGCAGGTTGCCCTTCTCCATGTCGCCGTCGCAGGTCCCGAGATAGATCAGGATGGTGCGCAGCTTCTTCAGATAGGCCACCGCCTCGTCCGGCGTGCGCATGTCGGGGCGCGAGACGATCTCCATCAGCGCCGTGCCGGCCCGGTTCAGGTCGACATAGCTTTCCGACGGTGACAGGTCGTGGATCAGCTTGCCGGCGTCCTGCTCGAGGTGCAGGCGCTCGATGCGCACCTCGAAGAAGCTGCCGTCGTCTCGCTCGACCTCGACCACGCCCTCGCCGACGATCGGATGGTACAGCTGGCTGATCTGGTAGCCTGTCGGCAGGTCCGGGTAGAAGTAGTTCTTGCGGTCGAACTGGCTGCGGCGGTTGATCCGGGCCCGCAGGCCGAGGCCCGAGCGCACCGCCTGCTCGACGCAGAAGCGGTTCAGGGTCGGCAGCATGCCGGGGAAGCCGGCGTCGACCAGCGACACCTGCTCGTTCGGGCCGGCGCCGAAGCCGACGGCGGCTCCGGAAAACAGCTTGGCCTTCGAGGCGACCTGGGCGTGAACCTCCAGGCCCAGAACCAGTTCCCAGGGGCCGGTGCGGCCTTCGATGACATAGCGGGGGGCAGCGACGTCGGTCATGACCGGTGTCTAGCTTCGCGCGCGAGGAAGGGAAAGTTTTGTCGTGGCGCGGTCTCGAAATCCGGGGCATTCTCCACCCGTCCTTTTCGGAGACCTGCCATGCATAAGACCACCCTAGTTCTCGCCGCCCTGATGATTGCCGCCCCGGCGGTCGCCCAGGACGCCCCGGCCGCCCCCGCCGGTGACGGCCACGCCGGCCATGCCGCCCCGGCCGCCGCGACGCCGGCCGCCCCGGCCTTCACCATCGACACCCCGATCCGCGACATCCTCGCCAACCCGGCCGCCGCAGCCGTGCTGGAGAAGCACATCCCGGGCGTGGCCGAGCATCCGGCCCGGCCGCAATTCGAGGCCATGTCGCTGAAGCAGGTCCAGCCCCTGTCGCAGGGCGCGATCACCGATGCCATGCTGGCGGCCATAGACACCGAGCTGAAGGCGCTCTGACGTCAGACCCTCCCTCTCCCGGCGGGGGAGGGAGGCTTTACCACCACTTCGCCGGCTTCGCCGTGAAGCCCGCCGCGTCTTCCAGCGCCTCGGCGACCCGGAACACGGTCGCCTCGTCAAGGGCCCTGCCGATCACCTGCAGGCCCAGCGGCAGGCCGCCGGCGTCGACCCCGGCGGGCACCGAGATGCCCGGCAGGCCGGCGAGGTTGGCGGTCACCGTGAAGACGTCGTTCAGGTACATGGTCACCGGGTCGATCTGCTTGTCGCCGAGCGCGAAGGCGGCTGACGGGGTCGACGGCGTCAGGATGGCGTCGACCTGGCCCCAGACCTTGTCGAAGTCCTCGGCGATGCGCCGGCGCACCTTCAGCGCCCGCACATAGTAGGCGTCGTAAAAGCCGGCCGAGAGCACATAGGCGCCGATGGTCAGGCGGCGCTGGACCTCCTTGCCGAAGCCCTCGGCGCGAGTGGTTTCGTAAAGGTCGGTCAGGTTGGCGGCCGTGTCGGCCCGGTGGCCGAAGCGCATGCCGTCATACCGCGCCAGGTTCGACGAGGCCTCGGCCGGGGCGACGATGTAGTAGGTCGGCAGGGCGTACTTCGTGTGCGGCAGGCTGATGTCGACGATCTCCGCGCCGGCGGCCTTGAGCCATTCGACGCCCTTGTCCCAAAGCGCCTGGATCTCGGCCGGCATGCCGTCGACGACATACTCGCGCGGCACGCCGATCTTCAGCCCCTTCACACCCTGACCGAGGGCGGCGGACCAGTCGGGAGTCTCGATGTCGAGGCTGGTCGAGTCCTTCGGATCGAAGGAGCACATCGAGCGCAGCATCAGGGCCGCGTCCGCCACTGTCTTCGTGATCGGGCCGGCCTGGTCGAGCGAGCTGGCGAAGGCCACCATGCCGAAGCGGCTGGCGCGGCCGTAGGTCGGCTTGATGCCGACGGTGCCGGTGAAGGCGGCTGGCTGGCGGATCGAGCCGCCGGTGTCAGAGGCGGTGGCGGCCAGACACAGGTCGGCGGCGACGGCCGAGGCCGATCCGCCGGAGGAGCCGCCGGGAGTCAACTCGGCATTTTGCGCCGACGACTTCCACGGGTTCTTCACCGGGCCGAAGGCGCTGGTTTCGTTCGACGAGCCCATGGCGAACTCGTCCATGTTGAGCTTGCCGAGCATCACCGCCCCGTCGCGCCAAAGGTTGGCGGTGACGGTCGATTCGTACGGCGGGACGAAGCCGCGCAGCATGTTCGAGCCGGCGGCGGTCTGAACGCCCTCGGTACAGAACAGATCCTTGACGCCGAGCGGCGCGCCTTCGAGGGTCCCCCCTTGGTCGCGGGCCAGCCGCGCGTCCGAGGTCCGGGCCATGTCCAGCGCCTTGTCGGCGGTGACCTCGACATAGGCGTTGAGCGCCGGATTGGCGGTGCTGATGGCCCCGAGGAAGGCTGTGGTCAGCTCCTCCGAGGAGACGCGGCGCGCCTTCAGGGCCTCGACGGCGTCGGTCAGGGTGAGGGAGGTCAGGTCGCTCATTCCACCACCTTGGGGACGACAAAGAAGCCGTCCGCGGCCTTGGGCGCGTTCGACAGCACGGCGGAGAGCTTGTCCCCGTCGGTGACCTCGTCCTCACGCAGCCGCAGGGTCTGGGCCACGTTCGAGGTCATCGGCTCGACGCCCTCGACATCGACCTCGTTCAGTTGCGCGATCCACGCGAGGATGCCGTTCAGCTCGGCGGCCAGCGGTTCGAGCCGGTCCTCGGAAGTCTTGATGCGGGCGAGGTGGGCGACACGCCTCACCGTCGCGGCGTCGATGGCCATCGGTCGCTCCGGACGTTGCGGGAACTCAGGCGGCCGGGATTAGCGTCCGAACGCCTGCGCCACAAGGCGCGAGACGCCGATCAGGCGGCCGGGGTGACGTTGATGGTCTGCGGCGGCGCGCCGTCCTCACCCGGGGTCCAGCCGACGATGATCCGGCGGGTCGAGGCGGCGATGCCGCCGCTTTCGCTGTCGACTGCGCTCTCGTTAATCTCGAGATCGATGCGGCCAGGAGCGGAGGCCAGCACCTCAAAGTCCTCGAAGTCGCCAAGGCGGTAAACGCGCCAGCCCTCGGCTGCCCCGCCAAAAAAGGCAATGTAGGTGTACAGGCCATTGACCGCCGGGTCGCCCGCGGCAGTGCCGAACACCTTGGCGTTCAGGTCCGGCAGGGCCACCAGCTCGACCACGGAGGCGGCGGCCTGCAGCCAGGCGGCGTCGTCGACCTCGACCGTCACGGGCGCGCCGGCCGGCTCGAGGGCGGCGGGCGAGGCGGCCTCCTGCGTGTCTGCGCCCTGGCCGCAGGCGGAGAGCAGGGTGGCGGCCAGCGCCAGGACGACTGTCGATCGGATCATGCGAGTCTCCTTCCGGTCGGCGGCACCCTCGCCTTTGACAGCGGCGATGGCAACGCCTAGCCACGGCCGGTGCCCGTCGTCGACCTGACTGCTTTGCCCGCCGCTACGGCCCCGAACACCCCTTGGTTCGGTCTCGACCTCGGCGAGACGACCATAGGTGTGGCAGCGTCTGACCGCAGCCGCATGATCGCCAGCCCGCTGCAGACCCTGAAGCGCAGCAAGTTCACGCAGGATGCCCAACAGCTATTCGCCCTGATGGACGAGCGCGGAGCGTCCGGCATCGTCATCGGCCTGCCCGCCAACATGGACGGCAGCGAGGGCCCCCGGGCGCAGTCCGCGCGAGCCTTCGCCCGCAACCTCGAGCGCCTGCGCTCCGTCACCGTCGCCTTCTGGGACGAGCGACTGTCCACCGCCGGGGTCGAGCGGTTCCTGATCGAGGGTCTCGATCTCAGCCGTCGGCGCCGCGCCGAGGTGGTCGACCGCACCGCCGCGGCGTGGATCCTCCAGGGCGCGCTAGACAGGCTCCGCGCATGATCGGCGTGCTCGGCGGGGTTCTACCCGTCTTCTTCCTGATCGCCCTCGGCTGGGGCCTGCGGCGGCTGGGCTTCCTGAAGGACGATGGCTGGAAGGGCGTCGAGCGCCTGTCCTACGTCGTGCTCTATCCCAGCTTCCTGGTCCCGGCGGTGTGGGGGGCGGACTTCGCCTCGGGAGCCGCAGGGCCGGTGGCCATGTCCACGGTCGGCGTGACACTGGCCTTCGCCCTCGTCACCCTGCTGGTGCGGCCGCTGATCAAGCTGGATGGACCCGGCTTCACCAGCGTCTTCCAGGGAGTCATCCGCTGGAACGGCTTTGTCTTCCTGCCGGTGGCGCTTGGGGTGCTGGGCCCAGAGAGTGTCGGCCTCGCCTCGCTCGCCTTCGGCGTGCTGGCACCAGCGGTCAATGTCATCTGCGTGCTGGTCCTGACTCGCTGGGGCGCGGACCAGGCGTCCGGCTGGCGCGGCGCGCTGCGCTCGCTGTCGCGCAACCCGATCATTCTGTCCTGCGCCGCCGGTGCCCTGCTCAACGTCTCGGAGCTTGAGCCAGAGGGTGCCGTGGCCGGCCTGCTGCGCCTCACCGGCGAGGCGGCGGTGCCGCTGGGCCTGCTGGTGGTCGGGGCAGGACTCAGCTTCACCCACGCCGCCGGACGGCCTGTGACGCTGGGCTTGATCGCCCTCGTCAAGCTGGTGGCCCTGCCGCTGACCATGTTCTGGGTCTGTGCCCTGCTCGGCGGAGACCGCACCGCCCAGGGCGTGGCCCTGCTCGCCGGTGCCGCACCAGGGGCCGCCGCCGCCTATGTCATGGCGCGCCAGATGGGCGGCGATGCAAAGCTGATGGCCGGCTCGATCGCCTTCACCACGGTCGGCAGCGCCCTGACGATACCCCTGCTGCTGATCCTGCTCGGCTACGCCTGAGCTGGATTTCGGGGGCCACGCTTCCCTCCGGCCGCGGACCTGCCTATAGCGGGCCCTCGATGACCTCCTCTGACGCCCTCGTCGAGACGATTCGCGCGCGCCGGGTCCCCTTTCCGAAGCCGCACTTCCTGTCGGCGACCGACCTCAATCCGCTCGCGACCACGCAGATACTCGACCTCGCCTCCGCCTTCGTCGAGCTGAACCGGCAGTCGTCCAAGGGCGTCGACATCCTGCGCGGCCATACGGTCGTGAACCTGTTCTTCGAGAACTCCACGCGGACCAGCTCCTCATTCGAGATCGCCGCCAAGCGGCTGGGGGCGGACGTAGTCTCCATGCCGGTGCAGGCCTCCTCCGTGGCCAAGGGCGAGACCCTGATCGACACGGCGGTGACCCTGAACGCCATGCGGCCGGACATTCTTGTGGTCCGACACGCCTCCTCCGGGGCGGCGGCCCTGCTGTCGCAGAAGGTCGGGTGCGCCGTGGTCAACGCCGGCGACGGCCGCCATGAGCATCCGACCCAGGCCCTTCTGGACCTCCTGTCCCTGCGCCGGGCGTTCGGCGATGTCGGCGGCCTGACCGTCGCCATCTGCGGCGACGTGGCCCACAGCCGGGTGGCACGGTCGAATGTGGTCCTGCTGTCGATGATGGGGGCGAGGGTCCGCCTCGTCGGCCCGCCGACGCTGGTGCCCGGCGACGCCGACCGCTGGGGCTGCGAGGTGTTCCACGACATGCGCGAGGGGCTGGCGGGGTGTGATGTGGTCATGATGCTGCGGTTGCAGCTGGAGCGGATGACCGGGTCGCTGGCCCCGTCTACGCGCGAATACTTCCGCTTCTACGGTCTGGACCGCGAGAAGCTGGCGTGGGCCAACCCGGGCGCGAAGGTGATGCATCCCGGGCCGATGAACCGCGGGGTCGAGATCGACTCCGACGTGGCCGACGACCTGTCCGTTTCGCTGATCCAGGACCAGGTGGAAATGGGCGTGGCCGCCCGCATGGCGGTGCTGGCGGCGCTCGCGGAGGCGCGCGCATGACGGTCTTCGCCCTGCTCAATGCCCGCCTGCTGGATCCTGCCAGCGGTTATGACGGCCCCGGTGCCGTCCTCGTCGAGGACGGCCGAATCCGCGACGTCCTGCGCGGCGCGTGTGCGGCGGCCCCGGCCGGCGTGACCATCGTCGACGCCGGCGGCCAGTGCTTGGCACCGGGGCTGATCGACATCCGGGTCAAGACCGGTGAGCCGGGGGCCGAGCCGCGCGAGACGCTGAAGTCCGCAGCCCTGGCCGCCGCGGCCGGGGGCGTGACCACTATCGTGGTCCAGCCGGACACGGACCCCGCTCTCGACGATCCGGCGGGCATCGACTTCGTTCAGCGGCGCGGAGCGGCCCTCGGCCTGATCAATGTGCGCGCCGCAGGGGCCGCCACGCGTGGCCTCGAAGGCCAGAGCATGGCCGAGATCGGACTGATGACAGAGGCCGGTGCGCTCTACTTCACCGACGTCGATCACGTCATCGCCGATAGCCGTACCCTGATGCGGGTGATGAGCTACGCCACCGCCTTCGACGCCCTGATCGCCCACCGGCCGGCGGATCCATGGCTATCGCAAGGGGCGGTGGCGACCTCGGGCGAGCTGGCCACACGCCTCGGTCTGCCGGCCGCCCCGGCCATCGCCGAGCGTATCCAGCTGGAGCGCGACCTCGCCCTCGTTGAACAAACCGGGGCCCGCTTTCTGGTGGATCAGATTTCCACCGCCGGCGCACTGGAGACGCTCGCCCGCGCCCGAGCGCGAGGGCTGGAGGTCGCCGCGTCGGTCTCGGTCAACCACCTCAGCTTCAACGAGCTGGACATCGGTGACTACCGCACCTTCTACCGGCTCGACCCCCCGCTGCGGGCGGAGAGCGACCGGCTGGCCCTGATCGAGGCCGTGCGCGATGGGCTGATCGACGTGATCACCTCGGCCCATACCCCGGCACCGGCTGAGGACAAGCGCCGCCCGTTCCAGGACGCCACGCCGGGCGCGGTCGGGCTGGAGACCCTGCTGCCGGCGGCCCTGCTCCTGCATCACGAGTACGGCCTGGGGCTTCTGGAGGTTCTGCGGCCCCTTACCCAGGGGCCTGCGGGTCTGCTCGGTCTGGAGGCGGGGGTCCTGGCTCCCGGCGCGCCGGCGGATCTGGTGCTGTTCGACCCGGGCGCGCCCCTCCGGGTCGACGCCGACAGGCTGCGCTCCAAGTCGCGCAACTCGCCCTTCGACGGCCGGTCGCTGCAGGGCTGTGTCAGCCGCACCTTCGTGAGCGGCCGCGAAATCTTCGCGGCCTGATCAGCGTCAGGCGGCCCGGGCCCGGATCGCCGTTGGGAAGTCTTCGACCGGGCCGCGCGCCTCGTCCCACAGGGCGTCCTCGTCCGAGTATCGGTTCAGGCTCGCGGCCGAGATGACGTCGACTACCTGCTCCTCCAGCCGGTCCCAGATGATCGACAGATCGCGGCAGCCCTCGGCCTCACAGGGGACGATCAGGTAGCGGCGGGCTGCGACGGCCGCGGCGGGCGAGAACATTCGGGTCTCCATCGATCTGCGTCTTGTCGATGATCCCAACATGATGCAGCATTGCGTCAGAAACGGACGCAGCTGAAATGCGGCACGACAAGGCGGCCATGGTCATCGAACTGGCGCGGCGGATGGCCGCCAGCGCAGAGGGCCTGACGCTCAACGAGATGGCTTCCGAGATGGGCGTGGGACGGCGCACGGCCGAGAGGATGCGCGACGCGGTACTGGCCCTGTTTCCGGCCGCCGAGGAGGTGGTCGATCCGCCGACCAAGCGCTGGCGCATCCGGGGCGGACTGTCGGCTTTCGAGCAGGCCCCGACCGCCGAGGAGCTGCTGGAGCTGTCCAAGGCCGCACAGGCGCTCCGCTCGGCCGGGGAGGGCGCGCGGGCCCAGGCGCTGGAGGGTCTTGAGCGCAAGATCAAGTCAGCGACGCGCTCGACGGCGCTCAACCGCATCGCCCCGGACCTTGAGGCCCTCGTGCGGGCCGAGACCATCGCCGTCCAGGCCGGCCCTCGGCCTTCGGCCGACGAGGCCGTGCTGGCGGCCATCCGTGGGGCCATCCTCGCGGGGCGTCCGTTGGAGTTCACCTACAGCCGCCCCGGGGCCGACCCGCGTCGGCGCAGCGTCGCCGCCTGCGGGCTGATGTTCGGCCGCGCCAACTACCTGGTCGCCGCCGATCGCGAGAGCGGCCGCATCCAGACCTTCCGGCTGGATCGCATGAGCGCGGTGGCGGCGGGGGAGGGGAGCGCGCCGCCGCCACCGGATTTCGATCTGTCCACGTTCGCCAACCGTTCGTTCGGCATCTACCAGGACGAGGTCGAGGACGTGGTGCTGCGCATTTCTGCGGACGGCGCGGCCGAGGCCCGGGCCTGGCGCTGGCACCCGACCCAGACCCTGGAGGACCTGCCGGACGGTCGCGTCGCGGTGCGCTTCACCGCCTCAGGTCTGCGCGAGCTGGCCTGGCACCTGTTCACCTGGGGCGAGCAGGTCGAGATTGTGTCTCCAGAGCGGCTCAAGGCGGTGATGGCCGCCGAGCTGGAGGCGGCGCGGCGGGGGCTCGATCGCGTCGGCTGAGCTTGGCGCGCCCGCGTCGGAGGGCCTATCAGGGCGCATGAGCGATCTGTTCGAGGCGGCGGGGGTGGTCCCGCCCAAGGCTCCCTTGGCCGACCGGCTGCGGCCCCGCGCGCTGGAGGAGGTGGTCGGCCAGGACCATCTGCTCGGTGAGGGCGGCCCGATCCGTCGCATGGTTGAAGCCGGGCGGCTCGGCTCGATGATCCTGTGGGGGCCGCCGGGCACCGGCAAGACTACCATCGCGCGGCTGCTGGCCCAGGCCGCGGGCTACCAGTTCCAGCAGATCTCGGCGGTCTTTTCCGGCGTCGCCGACCTGAAGAAGGCCTTCGAGACGGCCCGCGCCCGCCGCGCCGCCGGCCAGGCGACCTTGCTGTTCGTCGACGAGATCCACCGCTTCAACCGCGCCCAGCAGGATGGCTTCCTGCCGTTCGTGGAGGAGGGGACCATCACCCTCGTCGGGGCCACGACCGAGAACCCCTCGTTCGAGCTGAACGGCGCGCTGCTGTCGCGATCGCAGGTATTCGTGCTGCGCCGGCTCGACGACACGGCGCTCAATCAACTGTTGACGAAGGCCGAGGCGCACCTCGAGCGGTCCGCGCCGCTGACCCCGGAGGCGCGCCAGGCGCTGATCGCCATGGCCGACGGGGACGGGCGCTATCTGCTGACCCTCGCCGAGGCGCTGTTCGACCTGAGCCCGGCCGGGGAGACGCTCGATCCGGCCAGGCTGGCGGCCCTGCTGCAGAAGCGCGCGCCCGCCTACGACAAGAGCCGCGAGGAGCACTACAATCTCATCTCGGCCCTGCATAAGTCGGTGCGCGGCTCGGATCCGGACGCGGCGCTCTACTGGCTGGCGCGCATGCTGCAGGGGGGCGAAGACCCGCTGTATCTGGCCCGCCGCATCGTGCGCATGGCGGTCGAGGACATCGGCGAGGCCGACCCGCTGTCCATCCTCGTGGCCAATGCGGCAAAGGACACCTATGATTTCCTCGGCAGTCCCGAGGGCGAGCTGGCCCTGGCCCAGGCGGTTGTCCACCTGGCCACGGCGCCCAAGTCGGTCGGCGTCTACGAGGCGTACAAGGCCGCGGCCCGCGCCGCGCGCGAGACCGGCTCGCTGGCGCCGCCAGCCCACATCCGTAACGCGCCGACGAAGCTGATGAGGGACCTCGGCTACGGCATGGGCTATCAGTACGACCCGGACACGCCGGAGGGCTTCTCCGGTGCCCACTACTTCCCCGACGGGATGGAGCGCCGGACCTTCTACGCGCCGAAGGGGGAGGGGCACGAGGCGAAGATCCGCGAGCGGCTGGAGCGCTGGAGCGCCCTGCGCGCGCGCCGCGCCGCAGGGCGAGACTGAACAGCGCTCATTGTCCCGGGGATCGCACAGGCGCATGCTGCCGTCCTGATCCTTGGGAGGGGACGACATGAGCACATCCATCGTGACCGGCGACACGGCGGGCAAGACGCCCTGGCACCTCTGGCTGGTCGGTGGCGTCGCGATGCTCTGGAACGCCTTCGGCGGCTTCGACTACATCATGACCCAGACGCGCAACGCCGCTTATCTGGCGCAGTTCACAGCCGAGCAGCGCGCCTATTTCGAGAGCTATCCGGTCTGGATGGAGGCGGTCTGGGGGATCGGCGTCTGGGGCGCGGTGGCCGGCTCGCTTCTGCTGCTGCTGCGCCTGAAGTTGGCCTTCCACGCCTTCCTCGCCTCGCTGATCGCCTTCGCCATCAGTGTGGTGTACGGCCAGACCTCCGGCGGCAATGCGGTGATGGGATCGACCGGTCTGATCTTCAGTGCTGTGATCTTCCTGCTGGGGCTGGGCTTCGTCATGTACAGCCGCGCCATGCGCCGCAAGGGCGTGCTGCGCTGACGGGCTGACGGAACGGGCGGGGCCGGGTATGCACCGCGGGTGACCGCCCGCGCGCCCGTTCCGCTCTCGCCCGAAGACATCGCCGCCGTGCGGTCCTGGATCCTGCACGAGGACGCCCAGGTGCTGGTCCTGAACAAGCCCGCCGGCCTGTCCAGCCAGGGCGGCCGCATCCGCGCCCGCACCCTCGACGACCTGCTGTGGGCCTTCATGCGCTCCAACGGCAAGCGGCCGGAGCTGGTGCACCGGCTGGACCGCGACACCTCCGGCGTGATCCTCGCGGCGAAGACCAAGCCGGCTGCGGGCTTCCTGGGCAGGGCCATCCAGGCCCGCAAGCTGCAGAAGACCTATCTGGCCCTGGTCTCCGCAGCGCCAGAGCCGCAGGCCGGCCGCATCGACCTGTCGCTGCGGCGCGAGGAGATCGGCCGGGAGAGCTACATGCGGGTCGCGGCGGCTGACGCGCCCGGGGCCCAGGCGGCGACCAGCCTCTACACGACGCTCTCGGTCGACCCCCAAGGCGCGCTGGTCGAGCTCAGCCCCGTGACCGGCCGCATGCACCAGCTGCGGGTGCACTTCGCGGCGATCGGCCGGCCGCTGGTCGGCGACGCGCGCTATGGCGGGGCTCTGACCTTCGCCGGCCAGGCCGCGCCGCGGCTGATGCTGCACGCCGCGGCGCTGGACTTCCCGCACCCCGAAGGCGGCCGCCGCACCGTCGAGGCACCGCCACCCGACGACTTCGTCCGCCTGCTGGCCGCGGCGGGGCTGACGGGAACCGCCGCCGCCTCCTGACGCCTGGCAAGGGAAGGGGCTTCGCCATGCGCCCCGCCCTGATCGCCGTAACCGCCTCCCCTGCACTGTCCAGCTGCGCCAGCCTCGCGCCGTGTGGCCGAAGGCGTGGCTCGAGGGCCGGGATTTGTCGGGCAGCGCGAGGCCCATGATGCCCGCGAGGTGCTGCGCGCGCCCGGTGGCTGATCTATAGGGCGCGCCATGACCGATCGCGCCCCGCCGTCCCGCTTCACCGAGTTCGCCCCCGACCGCCCGCGCCGCTTCTGGACCGCCGTCGACGTGGTCGCCCGCGACGCAGGCTTCGCCGTGACGCTGGACGACCGCGTCCCGAAGTCCCCGGCGGGGTCCGATCTCTTCCTCCCGACCGAGCCGCTGGCCCGCCTGTCGGCGGAGGAATGGGCCGCGGTGGGCGAACTGGTCGAGCCGGCCACCATGCCGGCGACCCGGCTGGCCTTCACCGCCATCGATCGCATCCCGGCGGTTCGGGCCGAGACGGCGGACGAGATCGCCGCCTGGGCCGGCTCCGACGCCCTCTGCTACCTCGCCGAGGGACCCTCAAGCCTGGTCGAGCGGCAGGCGCGCGAATGGGCTCCTTGGCGCGACTGGGCGGCGCGCGAGCTGGGCGTGACGCTGGTCCCGGCGGAGGGGATCGTGCACCGGGCCCAGGACGCGGCGGCGCTGGCGCGGGTGCGCGAGCTGGCGCTGGCGCTCGACGACTTCGGCCTCGCCGCCCTGGCCCTGGCCACGCCCCTGCTGGGCTCGGCGGTGCTGGCGCTGGCCCTGCAGCGCGGCGTCCTTGAGGCCGAGGCCGCTTTCGACCTCAGCCGGCTGGAGGAGGACCATCAGGAGCTGCAGTGGGGCGTCGATGCCGAAGCCGCCGAACGCACCGCCGCCCGCCGCGCCGAGGCGGTCCTGCTGGGGCGGTGGTTCCGCGGGCTGGCGTAACGCCCCATTCCTCCCCCGCAGGGGGAGGGGGACCGCGAAGCGGTGGAGGGGGCTGACGCGCCGCCAGTTCAGGCCTAGCCTGCCCCCATGGAAGCGCCATCTCTCACGATTGAGCGTGCCCGCGCCCTGAGGCGTAGTCTGACGCTGCCCGAGGGACTGCTCTGGAGTGCCTTGAGGGGCCGGCGCCTTGGCGGGCTGAGGTTTCGTCGGCAGCATCCGATCGGTCCCTACATCCTCGATTTCTTTTGCAGCGACCTCGCACTCGCCGTCGAAGTCGATGGCTGGAGACATGACGATCCGGACCAGATCCGTCATGACCGGCGCCGGGATGCGTGGTTGAGCCAGAAGGGCGTGCATTTGCTGAGGATTCCTGCGCGGGATGTTCTGGCGGACCGCGGCGAGGTGCTCGATCGCATCCGTCGTGTCGCGGCGGCTTGCCCCCTCCACCGTCCTTCGGACGGTCCCCCTCCCCCAAAGGGGGAGGAATAAGGCGAGCGCCTTGCCACCGGCGGCGCCCCTCCTTAAGCCTCGCGGCACAGGGAGACGCCCATGCAAGACATCCTCGACCAGCTCGAAGCCCGCCGCGCGGCGGCGAAACTCGGCGGCGGCGAAAGGCGCATCGCCGCCCAGCACGCCAAGGGCAAGCTGACCGCGCGCGAACGCATCGCCGTGCTGCTGGACGAGGGCTCGTTCGAGGAAACCGACATGTTCGTGGAGCACCGCTGCACGGACTTCGGCATGGAGGCCCAGCGCATCCCGGGCGACGGGGTGGTCACCGGGCGCGGCACCATCGGCGGCCGGCTGGTCTATGTCTTCTCCAAGGATTTCACGGTCTTCGGCGGCTCCCTTTCGGGCGCGCACGCGGCCAAGATCGTCAAGATCCAGAAGATGGCCCTGACCAGCGGGGCGCCGATCATCGGCCTGTTCGACGCCGGCGGCGCCCGCATCCAGGAGGGGGTCGAGAGCCTCGCCGGCTACGCCGACATCTTCCTGCAGAACACCCTGGCCTCGGGCGTCATCCCCCAGATCAGCGTCATCATGGGCCCCTGCGCCGGCGGCGACGTCTATTCCCCGGCCATCACCGACTTCATCTTCATGGTGAAGGACACCTCCTACATGTACGTCACCGGCCCGGACGTGGTGAAGACGGTGACCAATGAGGTGGTCAGCCACGAGGACCTGGGCGGGGCCCGGGTGCACGCCGGCAAGTCGGGGGTGGCCGAGGGCGCCTTCGAGAACGACCTGGAGGCGCTGGCGGAGGTGCGCCGCCTCGTCGGCTTCCTGCCGCTCAGCAACCGCGACTGGCCGCCGGTGCGCGACAGCTATGACGATCCGGACCGCGACGAGGACAGTCTCGACACCCTGATCCCGGCCAATCCGAACCAGCCCTACGACATGAAGGAGCTGATCCTGAAGGTCGTGGACGAGGCGGACTTCTTCGAGATTTCCGCGGACTACGCCAAGAACATCATCACCGGCTTCGGCCGTCTTGATGGCCAGACGGTCGGCGTGGTGGCCAACCAGCCCCAGGTGCTGGCGGGCGTTCTGGACATCGACTCCAGCCGCAAGGCCGCGCGCTTCGTGCGCTTCTGTGACGCCTTCCACATCCCGCTGGTGACCTTCGTCGACGTGCCGGGTTTCATGCCGGGCACCCGTCAGGAGTACGGCGGCCTGATCAAGCACGGGGCCAAGCTGCTGTTCGCCTACGCCGAGGCGACGGTGCCCAAGCTGACCGTCATCACCCGCAAGGCCTATGGCGGCGCCTATGACGTGATGAGCTCCAAACACCTGCGCGGCGACGTCAACTACGCCTGGCCGACCGCCGAGATCGCCGTCATGGGAGCCAAGGGCGCGGTCGAGATCATCTTCCGCAAGGAGGCCGGCGACCCGGACGCGCTGGCCGCCCGCGAGGCCGAGTACAAGGAACGCTTCGCCAATCCCTTCGTGGCGGCCAAGCTGGGCTACATCGACGACGTCATCATGCCCCACGGCACGCGGCGCCGGCTGATCCGCGCACTACGAACGCTCAAGACCAAGCACGTCGAGAACCCGTGGAAAAAGCACGATAACATTCCGCTTTAGGGCGGCGTGCGCGACGTCCCTTTCCCATAGGGAGAGGGTGCGCCGTCACGCGGGCGGGTCTCGTCTCCCCCGCTCGCGGGGGAGGAGAGCGATCAGGCGCGCCCCTCCAGATGCCGCACCGCATCCGCGTCGCGGGCCGAGAGTTCGGGGTAGTCGGGATCCGAGCCGACGTCCGGCACCCGGCGCCAGGAGCGGGCGCACTTGGGGTGGTCGGCCGTGTTGACCTCGACGGCGAGGGTCTCGCCCGCAACCAACTCGGCGCCGGAGGTGCGGAACACCTCGGCGGCGTCCAGCCCATCGAAGGCCGCGAGGGCGTCGGTGGGCAGGGTGACGGTCGGCCAGGCGTCCAGCGCCCCGCCGATGCGCTTGCCGCGCCGCGCCGCCTCCAGCGCCTCGTTGACCACCTCCAGCACGCCGTCGATGGTCGCCCACCGCGCTGCCTCGGCCGGGTTTTCCCAGCTGGCCGGGGTGTCGGGGAGGACACGGGCGCAGTTGGTTCCGCCCTCGGGGAAGCGGGTGGTCCAGGCCTCCTCCATGGTGAAGGGGGTAAGGGGGGCCAGCCAGGCGGTCAGGTGGGTGAAGACCTCGTCCATCACCGTGCGGCAGGCGCGGCGGCGGAGCGAGTCGGGCCGGTCGCAGTAGAGGCTGTCCTTGCGGATGTCGAAGTACAGGGCCGACAGGTCGCCGGCGCAGAACTCCAGCACCGGCCGCACCACGTCCTGGAAGCGGTAGGTCTCGTAGGCGCGGCGCACTTGGCCGTCGAGCTCCCACAGCCGGTGCAGGATGTAGCGCTCCAGCGGCGGGAACTGGTCGAGATCGGTCAGCCGCTCGGCGTGGTCGAAGCCGTTCAGCGCCCCCAGCAGGTAGCGCACCGTGTTGCGCAGCTTGCGGTAGGCGTCGACCGTGGTCTGCAGGATCTGCTTCCCGATCCGCTGGTCCTCGGCGTAGTCGACCAGCGCCACCCACAGCCGCAGGATGTCGGCTCCGGATTCCTTGATGACGGTCGCCGGGTCGGTGGTGTTGCCCTTCGACTTCGACATCTTCTCGCCGTTCTCGTCGAGCGTGAAGCCGTGCGTCAGTACCGCCTCGTAGGGCGCGCGGCCGCGGGTGCCGCAGCCCTCCAGCAGGTTGGACTGGAACCAGCCGCGGTGCTGGTCCGAGCCCTCGAGGTACAGGTCCGCCGGCCAGCGGCTGCCGGCGCGGCCCTCCAGGGTGAAGGCGTGGGTGCAGCCGGAGTCGAACCAGACGTCGAGGATGTCCTCGACCTTCTCGTAATGGGCCGGATTGTGAACCCCGAGGAACTCCGCGTCCGGGGTCTCGAACCAGGCGTCGGCCCCGCCGGCCTCGATGGCCTTGAGGATGCGGGCGTCGACCTCGGGGTCATTCAGCGGCTGACCCGTGTGCTTGTCGACGAACATGGCCAGCGGCGTGCCCCAGGCGCGCTGGCGGCTGATCAGCCAGTCGGGGCGGGTCTCGACCATCGACCGGATGCGGTTGCGCCCGCCGGCCGGGTGGAAGGCGGTCTCGTCGATGGCCTTCAGCGCCAGTTCGCGCAGGGTCTCGCCGTCATCGCCGCCCAGCGGCTTGTCCATGCGGATGAACCCCAATTTCCTGGAGTTCAATGGTTCATCCATGCGGATGAACCATTGCGGGGTGTTGCGGAAGATCACCGGCGCCTTGGAGCGCCAGCTGTGCGGATAGGAGTGCTCCAGCCGGCCGCGCGCCAGCAGGGTCCCGGCCTCGATCAGCTTCTGCACCACCGCCGGGTTGGCGTCGGCGAACTTGCCGGTCTTCTTGCCCTCGGTCTCCAGCACCTTGAGGCCGGCGAACAGCGGCACATGCGGATAGTAGGCGCCGTCGGGGTCGACCGTGTCCGGCACCTCGTGGTGGCCGTGCGCCTTCCACACCTCATAGTCGTCGGCGCCGTGACCGGGGGCGGTGTGGACGAAGCCGGTGCCGGCGTCGTCGGTGACGTGGTCACCCGCCAGCAGCGGCACGGCGAAGCCAAAGCCGGGGTGCAGGGCGGCCAGCGGGTGGGCGCACTCCAGCCCCGAGGGGTTCAGGTCGTAGACACGGGTCCAGGTGGCGATCTTCGCCGCCCTGAACACCTCTTCCGCCAGCTTGTCGGCCACGATCAGCCGGTCGCCCGGCTTCGCCCAAGGCTCGAAGTCGAGGCCCTGTTCCATCGCCTGGACCTCGTAGAGGCCATAGGCGATCTCGGGGCCGTAGCTGATGGCCCGGTTGGCGGGGATGGTCCAGGGCGTGGTGGTCCAGATTACCACGCTGGGGGTGGCGTGGCGGAAGGCCAGCAGGTCGTCCGGATGGTCGTCGGTGGCCCCGGTGACCGGGAACTTGACCCAGATCGTCGGGCTGACGTGCTCGTGGTACTCGATCTCGGCCTCGGCCAGGGCGGTGCGCTCGACCGGGGACCACATCACCGGCTTGGAGCCGCGGTACAGCTGGCCGGAAGCCTTGAAGCGATGGAACTCGCGCACGATGGCCGCCTCGGTCGCGAAGTCCATCGTGGCGTAGCGGTTGGCCCAGTCGCCGATCACGCCCAGCCGCTTGAACTGCTCGCGCTGCACGTCGATCCAGCCGGCGGCGTACTCGCGGCAGGCGACGCGGAAGGCGGCCTTGGAGACCTCGTCCTTGCGCTTGCCCTTGGCGCGGAACTGTTCCTCGATCTTCCACTCGATCGGCAGGCCGTGGCAGTCCCAGCCGGGCACGAAGTCGACGTCGTAGCCAAGCAGGAAGCGGCTGCGGACGACGAAGTCCTTCAGCGTCTTGTTGAGGGCGTGGCCGATGTGGATGTCGCCGTTGGCGTAGGGCGGGCCATCGTGCAGCACATAGAGGGGCGCGCCCTCGGCCTGCCGGCGGCGGCGCAGCTCGGCGTAGAGATCGCCCCAGGCCTCGAGGATCTGCGGTTCCTTCTGGGGCAGGCCGCCGCGCATCGGGAAGGGCGTGTCGGGCAGGAAGACGGTGTCGCGGAAGTCGCGGGCGGGGGCGGTGGAATCGGCGTCGGCCATGGGGTGTCTCGGGTCGCGGAAATCGGGAAGGGCGGCGGTCCCGGCGAGCGCGGGGCGGACCCGGAGGCGCTACGCCGGGCGGCGAATCCCGATCAGGCGGATGCTCACGAACATGCCCGTGCCTCTAGCAGAGGCCGGCGGGCCCGCGCCATCCCTGATCGGGGAGACGGGGTCGGAGTGACAGCAACGGGGCTCGAGTCAAGCGGCCGTCTGGCCTGATCGTAGCCGCCCTATTGCCCGTCCCTCGCCGCCGCCTGAACCGCAAGGACAAGAGCGTCCGGCGGCTTGCGGCCATCGAGCCGGAGAACAGGAACAGGCCGCTGCGCCAGCCAGGCCTCATGTCGCGGGCGGCTGCGGCCTGGCTGATCCCCCGTGTCATAGGTTGCCGCCCAGTCGAGGAAGGCTTTGTGGTGGGCATGCATGTCGCCTCCGCAAGCTATCCTGGCTCCGAAGCGCGCCTGTTCCCTTTGGCGCAGCCGGGCGATGCGAAGGGCGGCCGGAGTGTCGACGTAGACCACATGGGTGGCAAGGTCAGCGACCGGGTCGCCCCAGCCATCCAATGAGCCCGACAGCACCCACGACGGTAGCATCAGATCCGTTTGAAGGCGCCGGATCCGGTCTTCTACGGGGCGCTTGATCCGGAAGGGGGGATCGGTCGGCATCCAGTAGTAGTCGTCAACGTCGAACGCAGGCACGGCGAGCGCCCTCGCCAGCGCGCCTCCAAGGGTCGACACGCCCGCTCCCGACGCGCCGAGGATGTAGACTCTCAAGGCCATGCTTCCGGACTACAGCCGGTGACGTTGCATGGCTACTGGCCGGCCGGGCTGTGGAAGCCCCGTCGCGGTGTGCGACGGGAGTTCAGCCCGGCCCGGCTGCATGATACGCCTAGAAGGCTATTGTGGAGGGTCTGATGAAGCGCCTGATCGCCGCCGCCCTGGTCGCCGTAGCTGCGACCGCCTGCTCGCCGCCCGCCGAGGCCCCCGCGCCGGCGGAGCAGGCGGAGCCGGCTCCGGCTGACCGCCGCCAGGCCGCCTATCGCGCCGGGGAGGAGGGGCCCGAGCCTTTCGTGCGCGCCCTGTTCGCCCGCTATGACGCCGCCAGCCCGCTGCCGGCCGGCGAGACCCCGCCGCCGGGACGCGAGCCCCTGTACGGCCGCACCCTCAACGCCATGATCGGGGCCGACGCCCGCAAGGCCGGCGGCGAGGTTCCGTTCCTGAACTTCGATCCGGTGTGCGGCTGCCAGGACGGCGAGATCGTGCTGCAGTCGGTCGAGATCGCCGAAACGGCGGTGAACCAGGTCGACGCCCGCGTCGTCTTCACCCGCGACGGCCGTGAGGTGCGCCAGGTGATGAAGCTGGAACGCGAAGGCCCCATGTGGCGCGTCGCCGACGTCATCCCCGAGGGCGAGCGGCCGCTGACCGAGCGCCTGCTGGAGGTGATCGGCTGAGCTTGTCAGGGCCTCGTTCAGAGCAGATATTGAGGATGCGATGACAGACATCACGATCCAGCGCGTTGAGGGCGGGAGCAGGCCTGGCCGCAAGCCGAAGGGCGTGACGACCCAGCGGGTCACGACGCTGGACGGCGGAAAAGTCATGCTTCGGACAATCGACGCGAATAGCCCTACTTTTGGCGAGGATCTGCTCTACGTTTTCGCCCGGAACGTCGAGGCTGCCCGTCGCGCCAACAAGGCGATCCTTGGCACGCCGTCCGGTGTCCGGAAGTCCCGATAGGCGGCCTACCCTGTGGATTGTCGCCGGTCCCAACGGGTCCGGCAAAAGCACCATCTACTCCATGATGTCGGCGCAGGAGCCGGCGGGTTCCATCTGGATCATCAATCCGGACGAACTTTCCAGCCGCATCGAGCGGCAGGAGCAGCTCCCGCAGCAGGACGCCAACCTTGAGGCTGTGAAGCGTATCGAGCACTGGCTCTACGCCTCTGTTCACGCCCACCAGACGGTGGGGGTCGAAACGGTCCTCTCGACCGACAAGTATCGACGGCTCGTCCTTGAGGCCAAACGGCGCGGCTTTGTCGTCCGCATGATCTTCGTCTTCCTCAGCGATCCGCAATTGAACGTGGAGCGGGTCAGAATTCGCGTCCTTAAAGGAGGACACGATGTACCGGAGGATCGGATTCGATCCCGTTGGACCCGGTCTTTCGGGGAGCTGGCATGGCACCTCGGCCAGGCCGATCGGGTCGATGTGTTCGACAACTCCGGCGCTGAGCCGCGTCGGGTCATCACAAAGGACGGCGACGTTCTGAGCGTTTTCGAAACCCTGATCCCCGCCCTTGAGCATGCAATTCGGACGGCGTTCGGTGAAAGCGTTGAGGGGCTTGAACCGCCTGGCTAGCCCAGCGCCGCCCGGGCCGCCTCGGCGTCGCGGGCGATCTGGGCCTTGAGGGCGTCGAGTCCGTCCAGCTTCGCCTCGCCGCGCAGGAAGGCGACCAGGTCGGTCTCGATCGTCTGGCCGTAGAGGTCCCCGTCGAAGTCGAACAGCCAGACCTCCAGCAGCGGGGTCTCCAGCGCATACATGGGCCGCACGCCCAGATTGGCGACGCCGTCGACGACCCGGCCGTCGGGCAGGCGTGTGCGGGTGGCGTAGACCCCGTAGGCGGGCCGCATGTAGTCGCCAAGGGCGACATTGGCCGTGGGCACGCCAATGGTGCGGCCCCGCTTGTCGCCATGGATCACCTCGCCGGCGATGGCGAAGGGGCGGCCGAGGATGGTGGCGGCGCGGGCCATGTCGCCGGCGTGGACCGCCTCGCGCACCGCGCTGGAGGATAGTTTCAGGCCGTCGGGATCATCGACGCGCGGGCAGACCCCGACGGTGAAGCCCAGCGCGGCACCGTCGCGGGCCAGCGACTCCGGCGACCCGGCGCGGCCCTTGCCATAGGTGAAGTCGAAGCCGACGGTGGCGTGGGCCAGGCCGAGGCCGTCGGCCAGCACCTCGCGGGCGAAGGCGTCCGGGCCGAGCGCCGCCATGTCGGCATCGAACGGCAGGAGGAACAGGGTCTCGACCCCGAGCGGCTCCAGCGCGCGGACCATCTGCGCCGGCGTCATCAGCCGGAACGGCGCGGCGTCCGGTTGGAAGAAGCGTCGGGGATGAGGATCGAAGCTAACCACCGACAGGGGCCGCTGCAGCCGGACCGCCGCCTCCGCCGCCGTGGCGATCACCGCCTGGTGGCCGCGGTGCACGCCGTCAAAGGCCCCGAGCGCGGCGGCGCTGCCGCGCAGGTCGGCGGGCAGGTCCTTCCACGAGCGGATCAGGCGCGTCACGGCGGGCTCAGCGATTCTGCGGCTTCCGGCGTCGCGGCACCCGCACCACGGCGATGCCGTCCATCACCAGCTTGTCCGCGGCGAACCCCTCGCAGTTCAGTTCGACGCGGGCGCTCTCCGGGTCAACCGCGATGACCGTGATACGAATGCGCACCTGGTCGCCGATGCGCACCGGGAAGTGGAAGGCGAGGGTCTGGGACACATAGATCGACCCGGCACCGGGCAGGATAGTGCCGACCACGGCGGACCCGAAGGCGGCCGAGAGAAGGCCATGGGCGATGCGCCCGCGGTAGGCGGTGCGGGCGGCGTAAGCCTCGTCGAGGTGGACCGGATTGAAGTCGTCCGAGGCCTCGGCGAAAAGCCGGATGCGGTCCTCGGTGACGTCCACGATCTTCTCGGCGGCCATGCCGACGTGGAGCTCCTCCAGGATATAGCCGCCGGAGGGATGCGCGTGCGCGAGTTCGGTCATCGCCGGGCTTTAGCGGGCGGGGCGGCGCTTGGCGAGCCTCACCAGACGAGGTCCAGCATGGCGTAGCGGGCATGGGCACCTTCAGCGGCGAGAAGGGCTTCGGCCCGGGCCACGTCTACCCGACCGTCCGCGCCGCGGGCGAGATCGCCATGGATACCCGAGGCCACGAACAGGCAGTCTAGCCCCTGGCCGTTGGCTCCCAGCACATCGGTGACCACGCCATCGCCAATGCACAGGATGCGCGACCGATCGACCGGTCCGCCGGCCAGCCGCCCCGCGTCGGCCAGGGCCAGGTCATAGATCCGGGCGAAGGGCTTGCCGGCCATGACTACCAGGCCGCCCAGAGACTCATAGAGGTCTGCCAGGGCCCCGGCGCAGTAAATCATCCGGTCGCCGCGCTGCACGACGCGATCGGGGTTGGCGCAGATCAGCTCCAGCCCGCGCGCTGCCGCCGGGGCCAGACGGTCGCGGTAGTCCTCGGGGGTGTCGACCTCGTCGTCATTCGGTCCGGTGACCGAGATAAAGTGGGCGGTATCTGTATCGTCGGTCGGGATGACGCCGGTGCCGGCGTAGAGCGGCGCGTCGCGCTCCGGCCCAATCAGCCAGGCCGGTCCCGGCGCGCGTCTGGTCAGTTCGGCGCGGGTAGCGTCGCCAGAGGTGACGAAGCCGCGCCATGCTGACCGCGGCACGCCGAGCGCGTCCAGCTGGGCCAACACGTCGCTGGCCGGCCGCGGCGAGTTGGAGATCAGCACCACATGACCGCCGCCGGCGTTGAAGCGGGTCAGTGCTTCACAGGCTTCTGGCCAGGACTCGCGTCCATTATGGATCACGCCCCAGACGTCGCAGAACAGGATGTCATAGTCGGCGGCGATGACGCCGAGGCCGTCGAGGGCGGAAAGCTGGGTCATGGGGCGCAGATAGGTGCTCGCGTCCACCGGGTCGAGATCAGCCGTAACGGCGCCGCTGCTCGGCGCTGCGCAGGGTAGAGCGCAGGAAGTCCGAGGGCGGATCAGTCTCGGCCAGGACCTGTTCCTTGATCGCGCGCGGCTCGCCGAACAGGTGGCCCTGGCCGAATGTCACATCCAGCTCGAGGATGTCGATGACCTGACGCTCGGTCTCGACCTTCTCGGCGATCAGCTGCACGCCGTAACGCTCGGTCAGGGCGGCGAAGTCGGCTGCCCGGATGTCGGGCATGGAGGGCAGGGGGGCCGCGCCGTCGAGGTCGAGCAGCTGCTCGACCAGCAGCTCCGCCGCCACCTTGATGAAGCGCACATCGGAGCGCTGCAGGTCGGCGAAGTCGAGGTCCAGCGTCTGCACCTTGTCCAGCGAGAAGCGGAATCCGAGGTCCGCCAGCTTGGCCATGTTGCGCGCCTCGACGGCACCGCGCGCGTCGAAGGTGGCCTGGCCGAGCTCGAAGATCAGCGACTGGCCGAGGTCGCGGTTCTGGCTGAGGAAGGCCAGGAACTCCGGGAAGAAGGTCTCGTCGCCGAGCGAGGTCAGGGAGATGTTGCAGAATACCCCGACCTTGCGATCCTGACGTGACAGCCGACGCACGATCTGGGCGCAACGGAACAGCAGCAGATTGTCGATGGCCGGCAGCAGGCCCTCGCCCTCGGCCAGCGACAGGTACTCGGCCGGCATCATGATCCGCCCCGAGGCGTCGCGCAGTCGGGTGAAACTCTCGTAGAAGATGGTCCGGCGCTGGGGCAATGTGACGACAGGCTGAAGGTAGAGATCCACCCGGTTCTCGGTCAGGGCCTCGTGCACGGTTTGCAGCAGGGCGTTGGACTGCTGGCGCTTGCGCCCCTCGGCGCTGCGCGGGTCTTGAAGCGGG
Organism: Brevundimonas sp.; assembly: GCA_027531145.1. GTDB lineage: Bacteria > Pseudomonadota > Alphaproteobacteria > Caulobacterales > Caulobacteraceae > Brevundimonas. Next base: position 135,450 of record JAPZRF010000008.1, read on the forward strand.
GCCACAGCCAGTCGCGCCTCGATCGAGTCGCTCATCTGCTGGACGAGGTCCTCAAGGATGCGCACCTCGCCGGTGAGCGTTTCGGTCTGGGTCAGGGCGCCCTTCTCGATGGCCTCGGTGAGGTCGCTGACAGCCCCCTGGGTGGCGTCCAGCGCATCGGCCAGCAGCCGGTGCGCCTCGCGCAGCTGGTCGAGGTCGCGGCGCAGGGCACGGGCGCTCAAGGCCTGGGTCACGAGGGCATGCAGGGCGGCGAGCGTACCCATCGCCCCCAGCGCTCCGGCCACGAAGGCACCCCCGCCGAGGCCCGCGCGCCACAGGGCGGCCCCCGCTGTCAAGGACAGAAAGACGTAGCCGCAAAAAAGGAACAGCTGGATCAGACTGCGCATCAACGACGGTCGGGCCTTCCCTGGAAGGATTCGAGACAGTATCCGACGAGAATCACCCGGCCGCCAGCGCCGAGGTTCATTGACGCAAGGGAAGGACGCCACCGCATGCAGCTCTTCGATCTCACCGGCAAGTCGGCCATCATCACCGGCTCCTCGCGCGGCATCGGCAAGGCCATCGCCGAGCGGCTGGCGGAGCATGGTGCCCAGGTGGTGATCTCTTCACGCAAGGCCGGCCCCTGCGAGGAGGTGGCCGCCGAGATCAACGCCCGCTACGGCCCCGGCCGCGCCATCGCCGTGCCGGCCAACATCGCCGAGAAGGCCGACCTGCAGCGACTCGTCGACGAGACCAACGCCGCCTTCGGCAAGATCGACATCCTGGTCTGCAACGCGGCGTCGAACCCATATGCCGGGCCGATGGGCGGGATCACCGATGACCAGTTCAACAAGATCCTGCAGAACAATGTCATCTCGAACCACTGGCTGATCCAGATGGCGGCACCGCAGATGCTGGAGCGGCGCGACGGGTCGATCATCATCGTCTCATCGATCGGCGGGTTGCGCGGCAACGCCCTGATCGGGGCCTACAATGTGTCCAAGGCGGCCGACATGCAGCTGGCGCGAAATCTGGCCGTCGAGTGGGGACCGTCGAATGTCCGCGTCAATTGCATCGCGCCCGGCCTCGTGCAGACCGACTTCGCCAAGTACCTCTGGGAGAACCCCGAGATCCTCAAGACCGTGACCGAGCCGGCACCGCTGAAGCGTATCGGCCAGCCGCACGAGATCGCCGGCGCGGCAGTCTATCTGGCCTCGCCCGCCTCGACGTTCATGACCGGCCAGACCCTGGTGGTGGACGGCGGCGTTACCATCGCATGGTGAAGCCCGGCCTGCGGCGCGATCTGGTCTGGCGGCTGGAGGCGGCTGGCTTCGCCCTGTTCATCGGCCTGATGCGGCTGATCGGACTGGAGGCCGCCTCGGCCTTCGGCGGCGGCCTGCTGCGCGCGCTCGGCCCGCGCACAGGCACGCACCGGACGGTGATAGGCAACCTGCAGCTGGCCTTCCCGGAAATGGATCCGGAGGCGCGGGAGACGCTGGCTCGCGACGCCTGGGAGCAGACCGGCCGCACCTTCGCCGAGACGGCGGTGATGGACCGCCTCACGCCGGCGTCCGGGCGTATCGAGATCGAAGGGCTGGAACGGCTGTACGCGGTTCGCGACTCTGGCCGACCGGTGGTGTTCGTCTCGGGGCACCTGGCCAATTTCGAGGTGATGCCCGCCTGTATCCTCGCCGCCGGGGTGCCGTGCCAGATCACCTACCGCGCCGCCAACAACCCCTATGTTGACGCCCAGATCCGGGCCGCCCGGGCGCGCTATGGCGTACGCCTGTTTGCGCCCAAGGGTGCGGATGGCGCGCGCGAGATGCTGGCCGGGATGGCGCGCGGCGAGTCCGTGGCCCTGATGAACGACCAGAAGTTCTCGGAGGGGCCCGAGGTCGAGTTCTTCGGGCATCCGGTTAACGCCGCGCCCGGTCCGACCCGTCTGGCGTTGAAGCATGGCACGGTGCTGCAGCCGATGTCGGTGCAGCGCCTGCCCGGCGTTCGGTTCCGGTTGACCGTGCATGAACCTATTCCGGTAGGCGGGTCCGGGGACCGCGCCGAGGACATCCGCCGCGGGGTTCAGGCGGTGACGCGTTTTGTCGAGGATCGCGTGCGCGAGGCCCCGGCCGACTGGTTCTGGGTGCACAGGCGCTGGCCCGACCGGGTGTACGCCTGCCTCACCGAAATCAGTCCAGATTAAGGTAGCGCTGGTCCTCCGCACGGCGCCAGGGGCCGAGATAGTCGGCCCGGTTCACCCGCCGGCGGCATGGCCCGAAGTAGGCATCAGTGCGTATGAACGGACGGGGCCTCAGGATCACGGCCTCCAGCCGCGCCATCACCGAGCGGGCGGTCAGGGGTTTGACCACGAACTCGTTCACGCCCGCATCGCGCGCCTCGTTGACGCGGCGGCGCTCTGCATGGCCCGTCATCATGATGATGGGCATGAAGGGATTGGGACTGTCGGCGCTGTTGCGCACCAGTCGGGTGAACGCCACCCCGTCGAGGGGCACCATGTTGAAGTCAATCAGCGCCAGGTCCGCCGGGAAGGTCGCCAGGGCCCGGTACGCATCGGCCCCGTCGATGGTCTCGCGGATCGTTTCTGCGCCCGCCGACCTCAGCATGGTCGTCAGGATGTCGCGCATCTGGGAGCTGTCGTCGGAGATGAGGATCTTGAAGGGTTTCAGGTCCGCCATGGTCGAATCTTTGGCCGCCGAAGCTGGAATGTTGGTGCCTCTCGGTGCGGTGTAGCTCAGAAACGCCCGAGACGCGAAAGAGCCTCGTCAGGCCCGGCGTAGGGCTCTTGTCGACTGGCGCTCCAGTACCGCAAGGTTTCCAGGGGAATGATCCGGCCGCTCACGGCGCAGCGGACGTGCCGGCCTGGGCGCAGGACCACGAACTCGCCATCACCATAATGCAGCTGGGCCTCGGCAGAGGCGTCGGGGGGGGAGCCGGTCATCGCGGCACCCTACCTCGCCAATGCCCATGCTAGAATAGCCGTCCCTGATCGGAAGGCTTCGTAGCGGCCGCAGCGGGACGTCGCTCCCGCGGCTTCGGCGGCTGCCCGTCCTCGACGCGCGCCGCCCGGGCACCGTCCGCGAACACCAGTCGCAGACTGTCGCCCGCGGACAGGTCGGCCGCCCGTCGCACGAGCTGGCCGTCAACCGCGTGGATGCGGGCGAAGCCGTGGTCCAGCGGCCTGTCCGGATTGAGACTCTCCAGCAGGCGTCCGGTGCGCGCCAGCCTGTCGGCTTCACGGTTCGGAACGCGGGCCAGAGCGACCGCGAGGCGACGATGCAGTTCCTGCAGACGCTCCTGTGACCGGCCCAGCTGCCGTCCGGCCGCCGAGGGGGTCAGCCGGGCGGTCACGCGCAGCAGGTCGCGTTCATGTGCGGCCACATTTCGCCCGAGGGCGGCACCGAGGCGGCTGGCGACGAGGTCGAAGCGCTGCTGTGGCAAGGCCAGCAGGTCCTCCGGCCGGGGCGGCAGGCCACGTGAGGCGGCGCGCAGCGCGGTTCGTCGGTCCTCCACCAGCCGTCCGGCGGCCCGGGTCAGACGCCGGTCCAGCTCGGCCGTGGCCGCTCCCAGATCGGTCAGCACCGGCGTGGCCATCTCGGCGGCCCCGGTCGGGGTCGGTGCCCGCCGGTCCGAGACGAAATCGATCAGGGTGGTGTCGGTCTCATGGCCGACGGCCGAGATTATCGGCACGCTCGCCGCGGCGAGCGTCCGGGCCAGCGCCTCGTCATTGAAGGGCCAGAGATCCTCGACCGAGCCGCCGCCCCGGGCCACGATGACCACGTCCGGGCGCGGAATCGGGCCGTCCGCCGGCAGGGCGTCGAAGCCGCGCACCGCCGCGGCCACCTGGGCCGCGGCTACCTCGCCCTGGACCACGCAAGGCCACACGATCACCCGGCAGGGCCAGCGTTCGGCGATCCGGTGCAGGATGTCCCTCACCACCGCGCCGGTCGGGCTGGTGATGACCCCGATGGTCGTGGGGAAGGCAGGCAGGGGCCGCTTGCGGGCGGGCTCGAACAGGCCTTCGTCGCGCAGACGCGCCTTCAGCCGCTCCAGCTGGGCCAGCAGGGCACCGGCACCTGCCGCTTCCATCGTCTCGACGACGATCTGGTAGCTAGACCGCGCCGGATAGCTGGTGATCTTGCCGGTGACGATCACTTCAAGCCCGGTTTCCGGCTGGACGCCGAGGCCGCGCACCTGCCCCTTCCAGACCACGCCGTCGATGGCGGCCTTGTCGTCTTTCAGCGTCAGATAGACGTGGCCCGAGCCGTGCCGGTTGACCTTGGACACTTCACCGCGCAACCGCACATGGCCGAAGCGGTCCTCCAGCGTCCGCTTCAGGGCGAAGGACAGCTCGGAGATCGACAGCGGCGGATTGTTGTCCCGGGCCGCCGCCGGCGGTTCGGCCGGACCTTCGAAGACATGGGAGTCGGAGGGCATTGCTGGATGCTAGCGGGCGCGGGCGGCGGGTGAAACCCGACGTCGCCGCCTTGACCGCCCGGGTGCCGCGCGTCATTGCCGCGCCATGAACATTCTGCTGGTCGGGTCGGGCGGCCGCGAGCACGCCCTCGCGTGGAAAATCGCGCAATCACCGCGGGTGACGCGCCTCGTCTGCGCGCCCGGCAATCCCGGCATCGCCCAGCACGCCGAGCTGCGCCCCGAGCTGAAGGTGCCGGACGCTGAGCGGCTGGCGGCCTTCGCCCGCGAGATGAAGGCGGATCTCGTCGTCGTCGGCCCCGAGACGGCGCTGGAGGCGGGACTGGCCGACCGGCTAGCGGCGGCCGGCATTCCCTGTTTCGGGCCCAGCGCCCGGGCGGCGAAGCTGGAAACCTCCAAGGCCTTCTCCAAGGCCTTCATGGAGCGGCACAATATCCCGACGGCAGGCTTCGGTGTCTACGAGCGGCCGGCCGACGCCATCGCGGCGCTGAAGGTTTTCCGGCCCCCCTATGTCATCAAGGCGGACGGTCTGGCGGCCGGCAAGGGAGTCTCCATCTGCCCGGACGCCCGCGATGCCCGGGCGGAGATCGAGCGCATGCTCGGCGGTCGCTTCGGCGAGGCCGGCTCGCGAGTGGTGATCGAGGAGTTCATGGACGGCGAGGAAGGCTCGCTGTTCGCCCTGTGCGACGGCAAGGTCGCCATGCTGCTGGGCGGGGCGCAGGACCACAAGCGCGCCTTCGACGGCGACCTTGGACCCAACACGGGCGGTATGGGAGCCTACTCGCCGGCCCCGGTGTTCACGCCGGAGCTGGTCGAGCGCGTCCGGGTCGAGGTGGTCGAGGCCGTCATCGCCGCCATGGCGGCGGAAAACACCGCTTATCGCGGCGTGCTCTACGCCGGGCTGATGGCCACTGCCGACGGGCCGAAGGTGGTGGAGTTCAACGCCCGCTTCGGTGATCCGGAATGCCAGGTGCTGATGATGCGCTGGGCCGATGACATCGTCCCCTATCTGCTGGCCTGCGCCCGGGGCGATCTCGGCCGCCTGCCGGCCCCGGCCTTCAGCGCCGACACGGTGATCTGCGTGGTGCTGGCGGCCAAGGGCTATCCCGACAGCCCGCTGGAAGGCTCGATCATCCGCGGGGCCGATCAGGACTTCGGCCCGGACGTGCAGGTGTTCCACGCCGGCACGCGACGCCGCGACGACGGCCAGCTGGTCGCCGCGGGCGGGCGGGTGCTGAATGTCTGCGCCCGGGGCCGCGACCTGGCCGAGGCGCGTGACCGCGCCTACGCCGCCGTACGGGCCATCGATTGGCCGGGCGGTTTTCACCGCACCGACATCGGCTGGCGGGCGCTGGCGCGGGACGAAGAGGCCGGGGACTGAGGTCCGGCTCTCGGCTAGCTCCAGGCGAACAGCAGACGGCCTTCGCCCATGCGCTGACGCAGGGGCTCCAGGTCGGCGTGGGCGACCGAGAAACAGCCGTAGCTGCGGCCCAGCTTGCCTTCGCGCGCCAGGAAGTCCGGGTCGGCGTAGTCGGCACCGTGGACGATGATGGCCCGCTCGCGCGCCAAGTCGTTGGTGTACTCCAGTCCGTCGAGCAGGACGTTCGGCCCCTGCTGCGGCCCCCAGCTGGCCCCGGCGGTGGCGTAGGCCCCGACCGAGGACATGTGGCTGTCGGGCTCGTTCGAGAAGCGCTGGGCGAAGCCGGTGTGAGCGGGATCGGAGCCGCGGCCGTGGGTCGTGCGGAAGGTCGTCACTTGCCCCGAGGCGATGTCGACCTCGTAGAGCCGCGCCTCGCCCGAGAACTTGCGGAAGTCGACCAGATACATGCGGTCGCGGTGCGGCAGGCGGTGATGGTGAATGTCGAGTGCGGCCAGGGCCCGGTCCAACAGCACCTTGCGGATCTCGCCGCGCGGATCGACCACCGGGCGGCCGACGTCGCCGAGCACCTCCATGCGCGGAACGACGGCGGCAACCTCCGCAACGACCGGGGCGGGGACGGCCGCCGTCGCAAGCGCGGGGACCGGGGCGCGGGGCACCGCGGCGCACCCCGCCAGGGCAAGGGAGCCGCCGAGCACCAGACCGCGTCGGGACAAGCGCATGGAACGCCTCGGGTGCAGTGAATGGGGCCTTATCCATGACCGGGGTGCCCGGCCCTTGGCAAGCGCGGCTTGGCGGAACGGCCCGGGCTGATAGGATAGGGTGAACCACGGAGGAAACGTCATGCGGCTTTCAGCGATCGTCGGGGTCTTTGCAACCTGTCTCGCCATTTCGGTGCAACCGACTGCAAACGCGCAGGAATCCGGAATCACTTTCGTCCATGCCGGGCGACTGCTGGCCGACCCCGCCATCGGTGTTGTGCAGCGCGATAAAACTGTCGTGATCCGGGACGGGCGGGTGGTGGAGATCCGAGACGGCTTCGTCAGCGAGGCCGACGGCCGGGTCGTGGACCTGTCCGACCGCTTCGTCCTGCCGGGTCTGATCGACAGCCACGTCCACATTACGCGACAGCAGAATCCAAACGCCCGCCTGATGCAGGTGACGGACAGCGAGGCCGACCTTGCCATCGCCGGGGCGCACTTCGCCCGGATCACCCTCGAAGCCGGCTTCACCACGGTGGCCGACCTAGGCGGCGACAACAACGCCATCTTCGCCCTGCGCGACGGGATCGCCGCCGGCCAGGTGCCCGGGCCGCGGATAATCGCCTCAGGGCGCGCAGTATCGATCCACGGCGGCCACGGTGACTCCAATGGTTACCGGGACGACATCATGCACCTGCTGTCGCCCGAGAGCGTCTGCTCAGGGCCTGAGGACTGCATGCGTGCGGTGCGCACCCAGGTGCGGGCCGGGGCCGATGTGATCAAGATCACCGCCACGGGCGGGGTGTTGTCGAACACGGCGGCCGGTCTGGCGCAGCAATTTACCGACGCCGAGCTGGCGGCCATCGTCGAGGCCGGTCACCGTATGGGCCGGCGGGTCACGGCCCACGCCCATGGCGTCGACGGGGTGAACGCCTTCCTGCGCGCCGGCGGCGACTCGATCGAACACGGCACCTATCTCGACGAGGAGTCCATCCGACTGTTCCGCCAGAGCGGGGCCTTCCTTGTGCCGACCCTGCTGGCCGGGGATTTCGTGTCGCGGGTTGCATCCAGCCCCGACAACTTCCTGACCCCGGCCCAGACCGCAAAGGCGCTGGAAGCCGGCCCGAAGATGCTGGACATGGCCCGCCGCGCCCATGCCGGCGGCGTTCGCATCGCCTTCGGCACAGACTCCGGCGTCTCGGCCCATGGCGACAACGCCCAGGAGTTCGCCCTTCTGGTGCAGGCCGGCATGACTCCGCTGGAGGCCATCCGGTCAGCCACGGTGGTGGCGGCGGAACACCTCGGCATCGAGCGCGAGGCGGGTCGGCTGGCCCCGGAATTCCCGGCGGACCTGATCGCGGTCGGCGGGGATCCCCTGACCGACGTGACCGAGCTGGAGCGGGTGCGGTTCGTGATGCGCGGCGGCCGGATCTACCGTCAGGACTGACTGGAAGCGGCGCGGATCAGGGTCAGCAGACCGCCCGGGTCGGCGAACTGCGCCCGCACCGGCCAGGCGACGACGCGGTCACGCCATGCCGCCGGCAGGCGCACCCAGTCCTTCTCGGTGGTGATGAGCCGAGCCCCGAACAGGCCGGCGCGGTCGGCGAGGAAGGCGAGGTCGCGGTCGCTGAATCCGGCATGGTCGGGGAAGGGCGCGAAATCCTTCAGGTCCGCCCCGGCGGCGACCAGAGACCGCTCGACCTTCCACGGCTTGGCGATGCCGGCGAATCCGATCAGCGGGCCGGAGGGCGGGCCGGCGTCGGGACTGAGCCGGGCGAGGAACACCGGCTTCTGCGCAAACAGGGCGAGCAGCTCCGGCGACGGCGCTGCAAGGTCCGTCGGCAGTAGGATAATGACCGCGTCGGCCCGGGCCAGTCCGTCGACGAAGGGCTCGCGCATCGGGCCGGCCGGGAAGACGGCACCGTCACCGAACGGCCATTCGTCCTCGCGGGTCTCGCCATCGACGACAATGAGGCTGACGGTCTTCTTCAGCGTCGGGTTCTGGTGGGCATCGTCCAGCACCAGCGTCTCCGCCCCGGCGGCGACGGCAGCGCGGGCTCCCGCCACCCGGTCGCGCGCGATCCAGGCCGGGGCCTCGCCGGCCAGCATCAGCGGCTCGTCACCGACGTCGGCGGCGTCGTGGCGCGCGGGGTCCACCTGGACCGGGCCGGTCAGCCGACCGCCATAACCGCGCGACAGGGCGTGGGCGTCGATCCCCTCGGCCCGCAGCAGGCGCAACAGTTCGCGCGCCACCGGCGTCTTGCCTGAGCCGCCGACGGTCAGATTGCCGACCGAGATGACGCTTGCCCCGACGGTCACCGCCTTTGTGCGCGTCAGTCGACGGGCGGTCGCGGCCGCCCAGATGACCCCGAAGGGCCGCAGCAGAAGGCGTGCCACGCGCGCGTAGTCAGGCTTTCGGCGATACCACCAGCGCGGGGTGTTCAGCTTCATGCCCGCTCGCCTCCGCCGGGCGGCGGCAGCAGGGGCGTGAGCGCCTGCATCAGCCGGCCGAGGCTGGCTCCGGCCTCAGCTGCCGCGCGACGCGCACGCTCGCCCATGGCCCGGGCCTCGACCGGATCTTCCAGCAGGGCCTCGACCGTCTCGGCCAGCTCGATCGCGGAATGGACCACGCGCAACGCGCCGCGGGCGGTCAGCAGCGCCGCTACGGCGGTCCAGTTGCTGGTGTCCGGACCGGACAGCGTCGGCTTGCCTAGCCTCGCCGGTTCCAGCGGATTGTGCCCGCCCACCGCCGGTCGGCCGAGGACGGGCGCGAACGAGCCGCCCATGACCACCACGTCGGCCAGCCGCAGGAAGAGGCCCATCTCGCCCAGGGTGTCGGCGACATAGATCTCGACGCCGGCGTCCACGGGCTCGCCGCGCGACCGCACCGCGTGGGCGCGACCCTCCCGCGTCAGCAGGGCGGCGATCTCCGCCCCGCGATCGGGATGACGGGGTAGCAACACCAGACAGAAAGCCTGCGGCACGATCGACAGGGCGCGCAGCAGGAAGACTTCCTCGTGCGGGTGGGTGCTGGCGGCGACGATCACGGCCCGGTCGCCGATCGCCTCGGACAGCCGGGCGAAGGCGGCGCGGTCATGGGGCAGGGGATCACCGGCCAGCTTGAGATTGGCCTCGCCGTCGATGCGGGCACCGAGGTCCGCCAGCCGGGCGGCGGACGCCGCGTCTTGCGGCAGCACCAGATCGAGCCCGCCCAGCAGGGTGTGCGCGGCCCCCGGCAGACGCCGCCAGCTACGGTGGGTGGACTCCGTGACCCGCGCGCTCACCAGCGCCATGGGGATGCCGCGGTTGCGCGCGGCGAGGATCAGATTGGGCCACAGTTCGCTTTCGACCAGCACGCCAAGCGCCGGGTGCCAGTGGTCGAGGAAGGCGGCGACGGCGCGTGGCCCATCGACCGGGATGAACTGGTGTATGACGCCGGCCGGCAGGCGCTCTGCCAGCAGATTCGCCGAGGTTGCGGTGCCGGAGGTCACCAGCAAGGTCAGGTCCGGCCGGTCCGCCTGAAGGCTTGCCACCAGCGGCAGCAGCGACAGGGTCTCGCCGACGCTGACGCCGTGCAGCCAGACCAGCGGGCCCGGCGGCCGCGGCCGCCCCGCCGCGCCCAGCCGCTCGCCGACCCGGGCCGGATCCTCCCGGCCGGCGCGGGCGCGGGCCGCGAGCAGACGCGGGGCAAACCCCTCCAGCAGACCGGTGATCTGGCGATAGGCATGGAGCGCGAGGCTCATCCCGGCCGGTCCCGCAGACCGGTCAGGGCGTCGGCCCGGGCCTCGACGGCGTTCAGCCGCGCGGTCCAGTCAGGGATTACGTCACTCACGTCTGCGCCTTCGGGGAAGTCGGCGCGGTCCCAGACGATGGCGCCGCGCCCGAACGGCAGCGGCAGCACGGCCCGGTCCCAGCTGCCCAGCCGGATGGCGGGGCTGCAGGACAGGCCGATGAACAGCACCGGGGCACCCGACAGCCTGGCCAGCAGCGGCAGGCCCTCGGCCATTACCCCCGCCGGGCCGCGCGGCCCGTCCGGCGTGACCGCCAGCGCCGCCACCTTGAGCTGGCGCAGCCCGTCGCGCAGCGCCTTGCTGCCCCCCTTGGTGGCGGCGGCGCGGGCCTTGTCGCCCTTGTCGGGATTGGCCGAGGAGCCGCGCACTGCCGGAATGCCCTGCAGCGCCAAGGCCCGCGCCAGGAACTCGCCGTCGGCGGAGAGGGAGATCATGCCCTTTACCGGCTGGGCCCGGTCCAGCGGCCAGCAGGCCGGGGCGAGGGCCAGCCGGCCATGCCAGAAGGCGCACAGGGCACCGCCGCCCTGAGCCCACACGGCTTCGGCCAGCGCCCGGTGCTCATGGGTCCAGCGCAGGGTACGGAAGCAGAATTGCATCCAGACGGCCAGCAGGTGTGACAGGACCATCTGGATCACCGGGTTGCGCAGGGGCCTCATGCGGGGGTGGGCTCCGGGGCCCCGGCCGGCGACGGGCCGTCGAGAGACTGCTGCTGCGCCAGCCGGGCGTAGAGGCCGCCGCGCCGGACCAGCTCGATATGGGTTCCGGCCTCGACCATCCGGCCGGCCTCCAGGACATGGATCCGGTCGGCGCGGCGCACGGTCGACAGGCGGTGGGCGATCATCAGGGTGGCGCGGCCCTGCATCAGCCGCTCCAGCGCCGCCTGCACGAGGGCCTCACTCTCCGTGTCGAGGGCGGAGGTCGCTTCGTCGAGCAGCAGGATCGGAGCGTCCTTGAGGAAGGCGCGGGCGATGGCGACGCGCTGGCGCTGGCCGCCGGAAAGCCGCATGCCGCCCTCGCCAACCCGGGTTTCGTAGCCCTCGGGCAGGGCGGTGATGAAGTCATGCGCCGCCGCCGCCCGCGCCGCCGCCTCGATCTCTGCCGGACTGGCCGCAGCACGCCCGTAGGCGATGTTGGCAGCGATGGTGTCGTCGAAAAGGAAGGGCTCCTGGGTGACGAGGGCGATGCGGTCGCGCAGGTCGGTCAGGCTGACCTCGCGCAGATCTACGCCGTTCACCGTGATGCGCCCGCCGCTGACGTCGTAGAAGCGCGGCAGCAGGGCCAGCAGGGTCGACTTGCCGCCGCCGGACGGGCCCACCAGCGCCACTGTCTCGCCGGGCGCGATCGACAGGGAGACGCCCGAAAGAGTCGGTGCGCCGCTGGGGGCGTAGGCGAAGTCAACGGCCTCGAAGGCGGCATGCACCGGCCCGGGGGGCAGGGGGACCGGGGCGGCCGGGGCCCGAATCTCGGGCTGGATGTCCAGCGCCTCGAACAGACGGCGGGCTGCGGTCAGGCCCTCGGACAGGACAGTCTGCAGGTTGGTGACCTGGCGCAGCGACTGGCCGGCGGCCATCAGCAGGCCGATGTAGGCGGCGAAGGCACCGACGCTCATCTCGCCCTGCCGCGCCTGCCAGCCGGCGTAGGCCATCACCGCTGCGACCACCATCATGGCCACCAGGTTGGAGAAGGGGCCGGCGAAGGCACGGCTGTCCGCCGACTTGATGACGTGTCGCTGACGGCGGGCGACGACCTCGCCGACGCGCGCCTCCTCCTCGGCTTCCCGGTTCTCGATCTTGATCACCCGGACGCCGTCGAGGTTCTCCATCAGCGCCGTCGACAGGTTCGAGGTCTCGACCATGGCCCCGGTGGTGGCCTTGCGCATGCGCTTGCCGAAGCGGCGGATGATCCAGGCGATCAGTGGCGCACCCAGGAAGACGATCAGCGTCAGCCGCCAGTCGCTCCAGGCCATGTAGGCCAGCACCGCGACCAGCGTCAGGGCGTGCTGGGTATAGTTGACCACCCCGTTGGTGAAGGCCTCCCGCACGAGGTTGGCGTCGAACAGCACGCTGGAGACGAAGCCGCCGGAGTGGCCGGCCCGAAGCCGTGCCAGGTCGGCGCGGATCATGGAGCCGAACAGCCGCACCTGGATGTCGCCGACGATGCCGTGGCCGATCCGGTTGACCAGCGCCGCCTGGCCCAGGGCTGCGATCGTCCAGACCAGGCCGGCACCGACGATGATCAGGGGGATCAGGGTCAGGGCGTGGGCGGGCGCGATGGTGATCAGGCCCCAGATCTGTACCGGTCGGCCGAGGAACAGCCCGTCGATGGCCGGCTCCAGCAACTGCAGCACCGTCGCCGCCATGATGCCGACAATGGCGGCGCAGACCAGCGACAGGGCCAGCGGCCCGCGTCGGCGCTGAAGGTAGTCGCGCCAGATGCGCCGAAGCAGCGGGCGCGCAGGCACCGGCCGGGGCTCGGCGATCGGGGCGGTTGAACTCATGGTCCGGAGGTCGGACGGCCCGGGGCTCGTGTCAAGCGATCAGGTGTGGTTCACCCTGCGCCGCCCGCGGTTTACGGACACAAGATGTTGTGGCGAAGGGCCCGGAGGCGTAGATAGGCCAGCCCCTCAAACCCGCCGCCAGGGATGCCTGCCGTGACCGCGCTGACCCATGACGCCTTCTTCCAGACCGAGCTGTCGGGCGCTGACCCGGACATATTCCGCGCCATCCATAGCGAGCTCAAGCGGCAGCAAGAGCAAATCGAGCTGATCGCCTCGGAGAACATCGTCTCCCGGGCGGTGCTGGAGGCACAGGGATCGATCCTGACCAACAAGTACGCCGAGGGCTATCCGGGCAAGCGCTACTATGGCGGCTGCGAGTTCGTCGATGTCGTGGAGGATCTGGCGCGGGAGCGCGCCAAGGCCCTCTTCTGCTGCACCTACGCCAACGTCCAGCCGCATTCGGGGGCCCAGGCCAACCAGGCGGTGTTCCTCGCCCTGCTGCAGCCGGGCGACACCTTCCTCGGAATGGATCTGGCCGCCGGCGGGCACCTGACCCACGGCAGCCCGGCCAATCAGTCGGGCAAGTGGTTCCGGCCGGTGACCTACAAGGTCCGCGCGGACGACAACCTGATCGATTACGACCACGTCGCCGAGATGGCGGCGTCGGAGAAGCCGAAGCTGATCATCGCCGGGGCCTCGGCCTATTCGCGGCACATCGACTTCAGGCGCTTCCGCGATATCGCTGACTCCGTCGGCGCGTATCTGATGGTCGACATGGCCCACTATGCCGGCCTCGTGGCCGGCGGCGTCTATCCCAGCCCGCTGCCGTACGCCCATGTGGTCACCACCACAACGCACAAGACCCTGCGCGGGCCTCGCGGCGGTCTGATCCTCTCCAACGACCCCGAGTTGGGCAAGAAACTCAATTCGGCGGTGTTCCCTGGGCTGCAGGGAGGTCCGCTGGAGCATGTCATCGCCGCCAAGGCCGTAGCCTTCGGAGAGGCGCTGAAGCCGGAGTTCAGGCAATACACGCAGCAGGTGATCGACAACGCCCGCGCGCTGGCCGCCGTGCTGGTCGAGCGCGGCCTGAAGATCGTCTCGGGCGGCACCGACAGCCACGTCATGCTGGTCGACCTGCGGCCCAAGGGCGTCACGGGCAAAGCGACCGAGGTCCAGCTCGATCATGCTCTGATGACCTGCAACAAGAACGGCGTGCCGTTCGACACGGCACCCTTCACTGTCACCTCGGGTATTCGCCTCGGCACCCCGGCGGCAACCACGCGGGGCTTCGGCGTGGACGAGTTCCGACAGGTCGGCCACTGGATCTCCGATGTGATTGACGCCATGAACGGCACGGACGAGGCCGATCCGGTCGTCGTCCAGAAGGTCGCTGGCCAGGTGCGCGAGTTGACGCGCCGCTTCCCGATCTACGGCTGAGCCGCCGATGAAGTGCCCCTTCTGCGGCCACGCTGACACCCAGGTGAAGGACAGTCGGCCGTCGGACGATGGTGCGGCCATCCGGCGCCGGCGATCATGTCCGAACTGCCAGGGGCGCTTCACCACCTTCGAGCGGGTGCAACTGCGCGAGCTGATGATCGTCAAGCGCAACGGCCGACGCACGCCGTTTGACCGCGACAAGCTGGAACGGTCGCTCAACGTGGCCCTGCGCAAGCGCCCGGTCCAGCCCGAGCAGGTCGAGCAGCTGGTCAGCCGCATCACCCGACAGCTGGAGAGCCTCGGCGAGACCGAGGTGCAGTCCAGCGTGGTCGGGGACTTCATCATGAAGGCGCTCAAGGGCGTCGATGAGGTGGCCTATGTCCGCTACGCCTCGGTCTACAAGGACTTCCGCAAGACCGGCGACTTCGCCCGTTTCCTGGACGCCGAGGGCCTCGACGAGACCGACCGCTCGTGAGCCGGCCGCATGTCACCTGGAAGGTCGCCACGTCATTGGACGGCCGTATCGCTACCTCCTCGGGAGAGAGCCGCTGGATCACCGGCGAGGCCGCCCGGCTGGAGGGGCATCGCCTGCGCGCGGCCTCGGACGCCATCCTCGTCGGCGTCGAGACGGTGCTGGCCGATGATCCGCGCCTGACCACGCGCCTGCCGGACGGCGGTCGGGACCCTTTGCGGGTCATCCTGGACAGCAAGCTGCGTACCCCGGACTTCGCCCGGGTGGCGGTTCCCGGGACCCTGATCCTGACAACCGCCGAGCCGCGCCCCGTCGGAGCAGCTGAAGTGATGCGTGTCGCCGCGAACCAGCAGAGGCGGCCGGCAGTCGAGGCGGTGCTGGACGAGCTCGGCGCGCGCGGCGTGACGCGCCTGTTGGTCGAGGGAGGCGGCCGGGTGGCGGCAGCCTTCATCAACGCCGGGGCGATCGACGCCATAGAGTGGTTCCGGGCACCCATGCTGCTCGGGGCCGAAGGGCGACCCTGCCTCGGGCTGCTGGCGCTCAAGCGACTGTCTGACGCGCCGCGGTTCAGGCGCCTTGCGGCGGAGCTTCTCGACGACGACCTGTGGGAACGACTGGAGCGGGTCAGGGCCCACGACTGAGGACACCCTTTGCACATGTTCACCGGGATCATCACCGACGTCGGGCGCATCCGTCGCGTCGCCGCGACCGACCGCGACCGGCGCTATGAGGTCGAGACGTCCTGGGACTTGGCAAGCATTGACCTCGGTGCCTCGATCAGCCACGCCGGCTGCTGCCTGACAGTGGTGGAGAAGGGCGAGGGCTGGTTCGCGGTCGAGGTGTCGAGCGAGACGCTTTCGAGGACCACTCTCGGTACCTGGCGCGAGGATAAGGCGGTCAATCTGGAGCGGGCGGCGAGGCTCGGGGACGAGCTCGGCGGCCATATCGTCTCCGGACACGTCGATGGTTTGGGGCGGGTTCTCGCCATTATCCCCGAAGGTGGTTCGCACCGGATCGAGATCGAGGTGCCGGTGCCGCTGCACCGCTACATCGCCCCCAGGGGCTCGATCACCGTCGAGGGCGTGTCCCTGACGGTGAACGCCGTCATGGACCGGGTCTTCGGCGTCAACGTCATCCCCCACACCTGGGAGGTCACCACCCTCGGTCGGCTCGCGGTTGGCGATCAGGTGAACCTCGAGATCGACATGGTCGCGCGCTATCTCGCGCGGTGGCAGGAGACGGCCTGAGATGCAGCCGGCGGCGAATATGAACGACAGCCCGATCAGTCCTGTCGAGGACATCATCGAAGACGCCCGAAACGGCCGTCCCTATATCCTCGTCGACGCCGAGGACCGCGAGAACGAGGGCGATGTCATCATTCCCGCCCAGTTCGCGACGCCGGACCAGATCAACTTCATGGCCAAGCACGCGCGCGGCCTGATCTGTCTGGCCATGACCGACGAGCGGGCAAGGAAACTGCGTCTGCCGCCCATGGCCGCCGAGAATCGGGCCGGCATGGGCACCGCCTTCACGGTGTCGATCGAGGCGCGCGACGGTGTCACCACCGGTATCTCGGCTGCGGATCGGGCGCGCACCATCCAGGTGGCCGTCGATCCGACCCGCCATGCGGATGACATCGTCTCGCCCGGCCACGTCTTCCCGCTGGTGGCGCGCGAGGGCGGGGTGCTGGTCCGCGCCGGCCACACCGAGGCGGCGGTCGACATCAGCCGACTGGCCGGCCTGACCCCGGCCGGCGTCATCTGCGAGATCATGAACGACGACGGCACCATGGCCCGGTTGCCGGACCTGGTCGCCTTCGCCCAGCTCCATGGGCTGAAGATCGGCACCATCGCCGATCTGATCGCCTACCGTCGCCGCACGGAGCGGTTCGTCGAGCGGGTGCTTGAGACGCCGTTCGACAGCGTGCACGGCGGCCCGTTTCGCCTGATGCTGTACCGCAATGTTATCGAGGGCACCGAGCATGTGGCGCTGGTGAAGGGCCGGATCGAGCCGGGCAAGCCGACGCTCGTGCGCATGCACCAGGTCGATTTCGCCGCTGATCTGCTGGGCCATGTGGAGTCTCGGCAGGACTATGTCCCCCGCGCCCTGAAGGTCATCAGCCGCGAGCCGGGCCCGGGCGTTGTCGTGTTTCTGCGCGATCCGGGCCTTCAGGGGCTTGCGGAAAGGCTCGCAGGGGCCGACAAGCCCGCCGCTGTGGACCGTTCGCTCAGGGCCTATGGCGTCGGTGCCCAGATCCTTCTGGACCTGGGTGTGCGCGACATGATCGTGATGAGCTCCACGCGACCTGCGCCGACCGCGCTCGAAGGCTACGGCCTGCGGATCGTCGGGTGGCGAGACATGGACGGAGAAGAGCCATCCTGAAGGATCCCCCGCGCGTCCTGATCGTCGAGGCGCGCTTCTATGGCGAGCTGGCCGACGCGCTTCTGGAGGGCGCGCGCGACGCGCTGGAAGCGCGCGGCGTCGAGGTCGATGTGGTCACCGTGCCGGGCGCGCTGGAGATCCCGGCGGTGATCGCCATGGCCGAGGAGGCCGGGCGCTATCCGACCGCGCCCCGCTATGATGGCTATGTCGCGCTGGGCTGCGTGATCCGTGGGGAAACCTACCACTTCGAGATCGTCGCCGATCAGTCTGCGGCAGGCCTGATGCAGCTGGCCCTGAAGGGGCTGGCCATCGGTAACGGGATCCTCACCACTGAAGACGAGGACCAGGCCTGGGCCCGGGCCCGGCGCAGCGAGGGTGACAAGGGCGGCTTCGCCGCGCGTGCCTGCGTCGACCTTATCGAACTGCGCGGCCGTCTGCGGGTCGGTCTTGGCGGGAGCGCGGCATGAGTGAGCCGGGCGACCTGAAGGCTGTTCTGGCCCAGCTGGCGGCGACCGAGACCGTTCGCCACGGTGGCCGAGAACCGCATCTGTCGCTGCGCGAGCGTCGCGCCCGCACCGTAGCGCGGCTGGCGGCCGTGCAGGCGCTGTATCAGATGGAGCTGGCCGGCACCGGGGTCGAGACGGTGATCCGCGAGTTCTCGGACTATCGCTTCGACGCGGACATCGAGGGTGAGCCGCTGGCCGAGGCCGACGAGGCCTGGTTCGCGGACGTGGTCCGGGGCGTGGTGACCAGCCAGGCGGCAATCGACTCCGCCGTCAGTGCCCGGCTGGCCTCGAACTGGCGGCTGGAGCGGCTCGATGCGACCCTGCGGGCCCTGCTGCGGGCCGGGGCCTACGAGCTGCGCGACAAGCCCGACGCCCCGCGCGAGGTAGTCATCAACGAGTATGTCGAGCTGGCCAAGGCCTTCTTCGATCCGGCCGAGGCCAAGTTCGTCAACGCTGCCCTGGACGGGGTCGCGCGCGATGCCCGCGGTTGACGCCACGGACGAGTTCGGGACCCTCGACCGCCTGTTCCGCCCGCTCGCCCATCCGGTCTGGGGGCGGGGCCTCACTGATGATGTCGGCGTCGTGCCCTCCCGCCCCGGGCACGATCTTGTCCTGACCAAGGACGCGATCGTCGAGGGCGTGCACTTCCTGCCCGATGATCCGTTCGACCTGGTGGCGCGCAAGCTGCTGCGGGTGAACCTTTCGGATCTGGCGGCCAAGGGTGCCGAGCCGTTCGGCTATCTGCTGGCCTGCCACTGGTCATCACGCTGCGGGTGGCCCGCGCGCGAAGCCTTCGCCGCCGGACTGGCGGAGGACCAGGCGGCGTTCGGGCTGGGCCTGATCGGCGGCGATACCGTCTCCACCCCGGGTCCAGCCTCGTTCAGCGCGACCCTGCTGGGCTGGGCACCGCGCGACGGTATTGTCGGCCGGGCCGGCGCGCGCCCGGGAGACCTGGTGCTGGTGACGGGGACCATCGGGGATGGCGGTCTCGGCCTGCAGGCGGCGCAAGGGCGGCTGGAACTGGAGCGCGAGCTGGCCGAGACGCTGGCTGCCCGTTATCGGCTGCCGGAGCCCCGGCTCGTGTTCGGCGCGGCACTGCCGGGGCGCGCCCACGCCAGCGCCGATGTCTCGGATGGGCTGGCGGCCGACGCCGGGCGGATCGCAGCGGCGAGCGGCGTGGCCATCGCGCTGGATCTCGGGCACCTGCCGCTGTCGGCCGCGGCGCGCGCCTGGGTCGACAGCCGCGCCGATCCCGACGCGGCGCTGGCCTTTCTCGCCACGGCCGGGGACGACTACGAGATCGTCCTGACCTGCGCGCCCGCGGCGGAAGCGGAACTGATGCGCGCGGCCGCCGCTCTCCATTTGCGACTGACCACCGTGGGCCGGGTCACGGATGGCGAGGGGGTCAGCGTCACGCGCGGGGGCCGGCACCTGCCCCTGGAACGGCAGGGCTGGCGTCACGGCTGAGAGTTCGGGCGCGCCGCAACGGTTTGGCAAGGCCGTTGTGCCAGTTTGCCGGGCATGAAGCGTCGTGACCTGATCGCCGCCGCTGCGGTTTCCGCTGTCGCCGGACCTGCCATGGCCGGCGGGCCTGGCGGGGGCGGCTCGTCCGAACCGCCGATGATCAGCCTGCTGTCCGTCGGCCTGCCAGTGATCGCTGAGGGCCGCGTGCGCAACTACGTCTTCCTCGGCGTCCGACTTCACGTCGCGCCCAACCACAACCTGGCCCCGCTGCGGCTCAAGGAACCTTATCTGCGCGACGCTCTCGTCAAGGCGGCCCATCGGACCCCTTTCACGGTGGCTGGCGATTACAGCCGGCTTGATCCGGCCGCCGTCAACCGCGTGTTGACCGCCGCGGCCACCAGCCTCCTCGGCCGCGGGGTGATCACGCGCGTCGAGGTGGTGTCGCAGCTGCCGCGACGCCGGGTCCGGCCTCCCGCCGCCTGACCGCCCTCGGCCGGCCCGCCTGAGCCGCCGGAACCCCAACCCCAATCAGTCGTTGCGCGCTCGCTGCGCTTTTGGCACCGTCTCGACGCATTTCCCCATGGACGCGATCTTGCGTCCTTCGCGCACGGGGGGACCGGAAGGCGGACAAGAGGCGATCCACGCCCGCCGCGCCAAGGGCCGCGCGCTGAACTGCAACTAGGGTTGGAAAAACGCAATGACGTCATATCTCTGGCTGGTCATCGCGGCCGGCGCGCTGGGGGTGCTTTATGGCACCATCCAGACCGTCGCCCTGATGAAGGCCGACGCCGGCAACGAAAAGATGCGCGAGATCGCTGCAGCGATCCAGGAAGGGGCCTCGGCCTATCTGCGGCGCCAGTACACTACCATCGCCATGGTCGGGGTGGTCATTCTCATCGCCGCCTGGCTCCTGATCGGGACCTGGGCCGCCATCGGCTTCCTAATCGGGGCCGTCCTGTCGGGAGCCGCCGGCTACGCGGGCATGCTGATCTCGGTCCGGGCCAATGTCCGCACCGCCCAGGCCGCCTCGCAGAGCCTGGCGAAAGGCCTCGACCTCGCCTTCCGTTCGGGTGCCGTCACGGGCCTGTTCGTGGCTGGCGGGGCATTGCTCGGCGTGGCCGGCTACTACGCCGTCCTGACCGAGGGCCTGGGCCTGGAAAGCACCGGGCGGGAGGTCATCGACGGCCTCGTGGCGCTGGGCTTCGGCGCCTCGCTGATCTCCATCTTCGCCCGCCTCGGCGGCGGCATCTTCACCAAGGGCGCCGACGTCGGCGGCGACATGGTTGGCAAGGTCGAGGCCGGCATCCCGGAGGATGACCCCCGTAACGCGGCGACCATCGCTGACAATGTGGGCGACAACGTCGGCGACTGCGCCGGCATGGCCGCCGACCTGTTCGAGACCTATGCGGTGACCACGGTCGCGACCATGGTGCTGGCGGCCATCTTCTTCCGCGGCCAGCCCTATGTCGATGCCCTGATGCTGCTGCCGCTGGCCATCTGCGGCGCCTGCGTGGTGACCTCGATCCTGGGCACCTTCTTCGTCCGCCTCGGCAAGAACAACAACATCATGGGTGCCCTCTACCAGGGGCTGATCGTCACCGGCGTGCTGTCGGTCGGGGCCCTCTGGTTCGTCGTCAACGGCCTGATCGGCGGTCCGGTGACGACCACGGCCGGCGACATCATCCTGCCGATCAACCTGTTCTGGTCAGGCCTCATCGGCCTGGTCGTCACCGCCGCCATCGTGGTGGTGACGGAGTACTATACCGGCACGGGCTTCCGGCCGGTCAAGTCGGTAGCCAACGCCTCGGTCTCGGGTCACGGCACCAATGTGATCCAGGGCCTCGCCGTCTCTCTGGAGTCGACGGCCATCCCGGCGCTGATCATCATCGTCGGCATCGTCAGTACCTACCAGTTGGCCGGCCTGTTCGGCATCGCCATTGCCACCACCACCATGCTCGGCGTCGCCGGCATGATCGTGGCGCTGGACGCCTTCGGTCCAGTCACCGACAACGCCGGCGGCATCGCCGAGATGGCGGGCCTGCCGCCCGAGGTCCGCGTCTCCACCGACGCCCTCGACGCGGTGGGCAACACCACCAAGGCCGTGACCAAGGGCTACGCCATCGGCTCGGCGGGGCTCGGTGCCCTGGTGCTGTTCGCAGCCTACACCGAGGACCTGCGCTACTTCTCGGCCAATCCGGGCGACTATCCGTTCTTCGCGGACCTCGGCGCGGTCGCCTTCGACCTGTCCAACCCCTACGTTGTGGTCGGGCTGCTGTTCGGGGGGCTGCTGCCCTTCCTGTTCGGCGGCATGTCGATGATGGCCGTAGGCCGCGCGGCCGAGGCCGTCGTGGCCGAAGTCCGTCGCCAGTTCCGCGAGAACCCGGGCATCATGACCTTCAAGGTCAAGCCCGAGTACGGCAAGGCGGTGGACATCCTGACGTCGGCGGCGATCCGCGAGATGATCGTGCCGTCGCTGCTGCCGGTGCTGTCGCCGATCGTCCTGTTTACCGTCGTGCTGTTGATCCAGCCGGAAAAGGCCAACGCCTTCGCCGCGCTGGGCGCCATGCTGATGGGGGTGATCGTGACCGGCCTGTTCGTGGCCATCTCGATGACCTCGGGCGGCGGTGCCTGGGACAACGCCAAGAAGCTGATCGAGGAGGGTTACACCGACAAGACCGGCGTGGTGCACAGGAAGGGCTCCGAGGCGCACAAGGCCGCGGTGACCGGCGATACGGTGGGCGATCCCTACAAGGACACTGCCGGTCCGGCGGTGAACCCGATGATCAAGATCACCAACATCGTGGCCCTGTTGCTGCTGGCGGTGCTGGCGAGCGGCAAGATCGTCTGATCCTGTTGCAGGCAGGTGTGACGGGCGTTCCGGTCAGGCATGGCCGGGGCGCCCGTGGCATTTTCGGCGATCGGTATCGACGCCTCCCGGCGGGACCCATGCCCGCACGATAGACGTCGACGGAAAGGCGACTGTAGCTTGACTGCATGTCGAGGGGGGCGGCCTTCGGGTTGTACGGGCTGCCTCAACGAGAACCGGATCAGCCCGACAGCCTGTGGAGTCCGGAGTTCGCCCGGGCGATGGCCGGTGCCCGCGTGATCGGCCTTGGCGAAGCGACCCACGGGAGTCACGAGGATGGCGCCGTCAAGGCCGCCATCATCAAGGGGCCGGTGAGCTCGGGGGCCGTGCAGACGGTTATCCTCGAGGTCAACGCCAATGGGGGCCGCGAACTTGACGCCTTCATCCAGGGCGACGCCGGGGACCCTGCCGAGCGCGTGCGGACCGCCAGCATCTTCAGGGTCAACAAGACGCACGCCCTGGCGGATCTGATCGGCTGGCTTCGTGACTGGAACAGAACGGCCGCGACCCCGGTGCGCATTTACGGGATCGACTGTCAGGCGACCGCGCCTGACGCCCTGCTCGCCCTTGAGGCGCTGAGGGGGCTCGATCCCGATGAGGCCCGGCGGCTGGCGGCGCCTCTGGCCCCGATTGTGTCGACTGAAGCGCAGGCGCTGAGGTTCCCGCTGCTGATCAAGTCGTTGACCTCGGCCCAGCTGCAGGCGGCGATGACGGCTCTGGAGGCGCTCCGCAGCGCCCTTAAGCGCCATCCCGGAACCGAGGAGGCCCGTTAAGCGGCGCTTACCGCCTGGCAAGGCCTCAAGGCCTTCGAGCTCGAAACCGCCGATGGCGATGTCACGGGCGATGAAAGGACCATCCTGGAGTACTATTCGCGGCGCGATGTGTTCATGGCGGACAACATCCTGAACGGTCCCGCGGGGGGCGCAGGCGCATTCTGGGCTCACAACATTCATGTGGCGGGCGGCGTGCCGTCCGGCTCCGAGTACGTCCCCACGGGGGCGCGTCTGCGCGAGGCTCTGGGAGACTCCTACCGCGCGGTGGCCGTCGAGTATGGGGCCGCGCGGTTCAACGCCGTGGCGTCCGTGCTGCCCCCCTTGCAGCAGCCCGCCGCGACGGATGCGCAAAGCGAGATCACCTGGAACGTTCTGCATGGACGACCGGCGGCGCTTCTCTCTCGCGCGCACCCTGGCGCCTACTGGGTGGCGCTGAGCGATCTGCCCGACAATGACGCAAGCGCGGCGTGGCGGGCCATGCCCTACACGCTTGACTGGCCGGGCTGGATGGCGACGCCGGTGCAGGTTCTCAAACTGCCGCTCAGGGTTCCGCTCGGGAAGATGTTCGATGTCGTCGTCTACGTTCCGGAGATGACGCCGTCCCAGCCGGTCTGACGCGGGCTTGCTGCACTGACAAAATCCCCGGAGAGCGACCTCCGGGGCGATTTTTCCGGTGTAGTGCGCGCGGCGCGGTCCGCGCCGGATCAGTCGGGGCGGCGCTGGCCCGGGACGTTCTCTTCGGTGCGCGGCAGCTGGCCCCGGCCGACGTTGCCGAGCAGCTGCTCGAGGATGGTCAGCTGGCGACCACGGGTCGGCGTCTGGCGGGCGTTCATGGCGATCTGCTCGCCCGCCTCGAGGTCCAGTTCGCGAACCTCCAGCACCTTGTCGTCACCCGCATTGAAGGTGATGGCCGTGACCGACCGCTGGGACACCTGGGCCTGGTTGAAGGTGTACTGCTCGGTTGTCTGGGTGATGTAGTACCAGACGTTCTCGCCCTCGAAGACCGAGGTGGTGGACGGCGAGCCCAGCTTGGCCAGCACGGTGGACTTGTCGTCGGTTCCGGCCTGGATGTCGGCCGGCATGACGTCGATCGGCTGGAAGCCGTTGCGGCCGACCGTCGGGGCGCAGGCGGCCACGGCCGTCGCCGCCGCGAGCGCCGTCAGGACTGGGAAGATTCGAGCCATGCCGTTCCTCTGGTGGGTGCGGTCGTGCGCCGCTGGATCCCTCGGACCTTTGACCTATCGCCTGCGGAGCCCTAGTTCAACGTCACGGCGGAAAGAGGGCCGTGGACCCGATGCTGAAATCCATGTTCCGGCCCCGTGCCGTCCGTCTCTCGATCGAGCAACTGTACGCCGAGGCGGCCAAGCAGGCGCGCGCGGCGGCCTTCTACACCGCCCTCGGGGCCCCCGACCGGATCGACGCCCGCTTCGAGCTGTACACCCTGCATGTGCTGCTGCTGGTGATGCGGCTGCGCGACGAGGGGCCCACGGGTGCGGACGCTGCCCAGGACCTGTTTGATACCTATGTCTCGGCGCTGGACCATGCCCTGCGCGAGCTCGGCGTCGGCGACCTGTCGATCGCCAGGAAGATGCGCAAGCTTGGCGAGTCCCTTTACGGTCGGATGACCGCCTATGAGGCACCGCTGCGGGCCGGCGACGTCGACGGTCTGGCCGAGGCGCTGGCGCGCAACCTGTTCGAATCGGACGATGCCCCCGGGGCCGCCGCGATCGCCGCCTACGCCGTCGCCAGCCGGGCGCGGCTGGCCGCCCAGCCGGTTCGGGGCTTGCCCTCGGGCCCGGACTGGGCCGACATCACGGCATGACCCTTCCCAGCAAGCCCCTGCGGCTGAACCAGATCGGCCCCGGCGTGAGCCGCAGCCTCACCGCCGACGCCGCCGCCAGCGAGGCGGTCCGTCGCGACCTCGGCCTCGGGGCCGTGCGCGCCCTGTCGGCGGAGGTGAGCGTGGTGCCGGCAGGAGAGGGCTGGCACCTGTCCGGCCGGGTCCAGGCTGACCTCGACCAGGTGTGCGGCGTGACGCTGGAGCCCCTGCCGACCCGGATCGATGCGCCGTTCTCCCTTGATTTGCTCGAGGGCGAGCCCCCGACCGTGGACGGCGAGGTCGACATCGACCCGAATCATGACGGTCCCGACTGGGTCGCCGGCCATATCGACCTGTGGGCCTATGCGCTGGAGCATCTGGCCCTCGCCCTCGATCCCTTCCCGCGCAAGCCGGGGGCGGTGTTCGTTCAGCCGGACGAGGCGGCGGAGGTTTCGCCTTTTGCCGTCCTGTCCCGCCTGACGCCGCGCCGCGACAGCGAAGGTTGACCTAACGTTCGTTCCCTTGCATCCCGGCGCGCGCCGGGTATCGTCCGGCGCGTTCGAGACGCGCCCGGCTGAGGCTGGACCGGCGCAGGAGCCCTTCAAGCGTGATTTCTCCCATCACCCTGTCCCTCGACGCCATGGGCGGCGACCACGGCCCGACCGTCGTCATCCCGGGTCTGGCGGACTACCTGAAACGCAGTGGCGACCAAAACGTCCGCTTCCTGCTGCACGGGGATGCCTCGGCACTCAAGATCGAACTCAAGCGCCACCCGGCCGTGGCGGCCGCGTCCGAGGTCCGGCACACCGACAAGGTCGTCGCCATGGACGAGAAGCCGGCCCAGGCCATGCGCCGCGGCAAGGGCTCCAGCCTGTGGAACGCGGTCGAATCGCTGCGCACGGGCGAGGCGCAGGCGGCCGTCTCGGCCGGCAATACCGGAGCCCTGATGGCGATTTCCAAGCTGATCCTGCGCATGTCCGCGCCGGGGCTGGAGCGGCCGGCGATCGTCGCCAGCTGGCCGACCCTGCGGGGCGTGACTGCCGTCCTCGATGTCGGTGCCAACATCGAGAGCGACGCGGAGCAGCTGATCGAGTTCGCCATCATGGGCGAGGCCTTCCATCAGGCCGTGCACGGGGTGGCGCGCCCCTCGATCGGCCTGCTCAATGTCGGCTCCGAGGACATCAAGGGCCACGAGGAGGTGCGCGAGGCGGCGCGTATCCTGCGCCAGGGTGGTCTGGACCTGAATTATCACGGTTTCGTCGAGGGCGATGACATCGCGAAGGGGACTGTCGACGTCGTCGTCACCGACGGCTTCACAGGCAATATCGCGCTGAAGACGGCCGAGGGCGTGGCCCGCTTCATCTCGACCCTGATGCGTGAGACGCTGACGTCTGACCTGCAGGCGCGCCTCGGGGCGCTGATCGCCATGCCGGCGCTGAAGCGCATGGGCCGTCGCATCGACCCCGGTGCCATCAATGGCGGCCCCTTGCTGGGGCTCAACGGCATCGTCGTGAAGAGCCACGGCGGTGCCGACGCCCGCGGCTTCAGCAATGCTGTGCGTATCGCCATCGACCTGGGCCGCAGCGGCTACCTCGAGCGAGTCAGCCGGAGTCTCGGCCGGCTGGCCGCGCTCGCGCCGGCCGTGGCCGCTCCCCGGACCGAGGATGTCGCCTCTTGAGTTCCGCTGCTTCCACCCTGCGCAGCGCTGTCACCGGCGTCGGCGGCTACCTGCCCGAGCAGGTGGTGACCAACGATGAGCTGGCCGCCCTGGTCGACACCTCCGACGCCTGGATCCAGGAACGCACCGGTATCCGCCAGCGGCACAAGGCCCGCGACGACCAGCCGACCAGCGACCTGGCCGTCGAGGCGGCGCGTCGTGCCCTCGCCGACGCGGGAAGGACCGTCGACGAGGTCGACCTGATCATCGTCGCAACGACGACTCCCGACATGACCTTCCCGGCGGTCGCCTCGATCGTGCAGCGCAAGCTGGGGTGTCCCGTCGGCATCGCCTTCGACGTCCAGGCGGTCTGCTCCGGCTTCGTCTATGCTCTCAGCGTCGCCGACGGCTTCGTGGCGCGGGATCATGCCCGCTGCGCCCTGGTCATTGGTGCCGATGAAATGACCCGGCTGATGGACTGGACCGACCGTACCACCTGCGTGTTGTTCGGCGACGGGGCCGGAGCCGTCTTGCTGGAGCCGCGGCCGGGGCAGGGTACAAAGACCGACCAGGGCCTCCTCGGCTTCGCCCTGCGCTGCGACGGGACCCGCACCGAACTACTCTATGTCGATGGCGGTCCCGCCACTACCGGCACGATCGGTCACCTGCGCATGGCCGGCAATCAGGTGTTCCGCCACGCCGTGGTCAACATCTCCGAGGGGATCACCGCTGCCGCCGAGGCCGCGGGTCTGACCATTCCGGAGATTGACTGGTTCGTGCCGCACCAGGCCAACCAGCGCATCATCAAGGGTGTCGGTGAGCGACTTGGCCTCGACGAGAGCAAGGTGATCTCGACCGTCGCCCTGCACGCCAACACCTCGGCCGCCTCGATCCCGCTGGCGCTTGATGCGGCCATACGGGACGGGCGAATCAAGCGCGGCGACCTGCTGATGCTTGAGGCCATGGGCGGCGGCCTGACCTGGGGCGCCTGCGCGATTCGCCTGTAACCCTTTTGCCCCTTTGATTTCCCGCAGGTTTGGCGTTCAATGCGCCTGACACGCGAGGGAGGGGCCCATGCATCAGAACGTGACGCGAGCCGACCTGTGCGAGTCTGTGCACGAGTCCCTCGGACTGTCGCGCCAGGAGTGCGCCGGACTGGTGGAGCGTACCCTCGAGTTGATGGTCGAGGCGCTGGAGCGGGGCGAGACGGTCAAGCTGTCCGGCTTCGGCGTCTTCCAGGTGCGTGAGAAGCGCGCCCGCATGGGCCGTAACCCCAAGACCGGCGAGCCCGCTGCCATTCATCCGCGTCGCGTCATCACCTTCCGCGCCTCGCAGATCATGAAGGGCAAGGTCGACGGCGCGAACGGCGCGGCCTGACCGCCATGGCGTCCAAGAGCCCCGACGCCTTCCGTACCATTTCCGAAGCGGCCGCAGAGGTCGGGGCCCCCCAGCACGTGCTGCGCTTCTGGGAAGGCCGCTTCCCCTTCATACAGCCTCTCAAGCGCGCGGGGGGACGTCGCTTCTACCGGCCGCAGGACATCGTCGTGCTGAAGGCCGTGCGCCGGTTACTTCATGATGAGGGGCTGACCATCAAGGGCGTGCAGCGTCTGCGCCGCGAGCAGGGGCTGAAGCGGCTCGTCAGCTATGCCGATCCGGGGACGGCTCTGGCGTTCCAGACCTCGCCCGAAGATGCGCTGGAGGGGGAGGCTCCACCGGTCGCGGCCACTTCCGCATCGACGCTGAACGTTAGCGGCCGCCGGCGGCTGCAGCACGTTCTGGAGCAGATTGAGCGGGCCCGCAGGAGTCTGGAAACGGCACTGGCGCGCTGATCGGCTTTTTCGCTTGGCGAGGCGACGACGCCACGTCTATAGGGGGCCCCTTCGGAGCGTGGCGCAGCCTGGTAGCGCACTTGACTGGGGGTCAAGGGGTCGCAGGTTCGAATCCTGTCGCTCCGACCATTTTCCCTGATCCCCTGCCCCCAGACCCGGCCAGAAAGCCGGAGTTCACGCTACTCTCCGCCCTTCTCGGCCCAGGTCAGCAGCGGCAGGATTGGGACGCCCCAGGCAGTGCCGGCGATGCCGAAGTAGAGCAGCTGGGCCCACCAGACCTCGGGGATGAAGGGCGACAGCGAGATCACGCCCCAGACATACAGCGTCAGAAAGACCAGCACGCCCGCGGCGGCGATAGCCCGTCGCAGGCGCGGGGTCATCGCTTGCTCCGGAACAGGAAGAAGGCGATCAGGGCCACCACCGCCCCGACCCAGCTCCACAGCGCCCAGCCCCAGCTTTCGAGGGTCGCCACGGCGAACACTCGCACCGCCAGAAAGGTGCCGCAACCGGCCCCGGTCAGGGCCACGAGAGTGGCGAGGCCGACGCCGCGCCGCCCCGCCAGCTGGTCCGCCGCCCAGGCGATCGCCAGGGTCGCGAAGACCACGACCCCCGCTTCCACATACTGCACCGCGTCCGCTCCCTGATGCGCTGCGACGCCGAGGAATGTCGCGCCGACTCGATCTTGCCTTAGCGCGGCGCTATCGCCCATGGGAACGGTCGCCGCGTCTGCGGCCGAGCATATCTGTCCCAGCGCCGAGCGTCGAATGCCCGTCTTCACTCCCCCGGACCGGTCCCGCCCCGTCGCCGTCTGGCTGGCGGGCGTCGCCGCGCTCGTCTTCCTCATGGTGATCGTCGGCGGGGTGACCCGCCTTACAGGCTCAGGGCTGTCGATCACCGAGTGGAAGCCGATCATGGGGGCCATCCCGCCCCTGAGCGCGGCCGACTGGGACGAGGCCTTCCAGAAGTACCGCGCCATTCCGCAGTACCAGCTGGTCAATGTCGGCATGTCGCTGGACGAGTTCCGGTTCATCTTCTGGTGGGAGTGGGGCCATCGTCAGCTGGGACGCTTCATCGGCCTGGCGTTCTTCCTGCCGTGGGCGGCCTTCATGTTGCTGCGTCTCCTCCCGCCGGCCTCGCCGTGGCGAGCCTGGTCAATGCCCGACCGCCTCGTCTGGCGCACCACGGCGCTGCTGGCGCTGGGCGGGCTGCAGGGCTTCATCGGCTGGTGGATGGTGGCGAGCGGCCTGTCAGAGCGGGTGCTCGTAGCCCCGGAGCGGCTGGCCACGCACCTGGGCCTGGCTTTCCTGATCTTCGCAGCCCTCATCTGGACGGCGCTGGAGGCCTGGCACGGGGAGACCCGCAATGTGCCGCCAGCGGGCTGGGCCCGCGGTGCCGCGGCGCTGCTGGGTCTGGTGTTCGTGCAGTGCCTGCTGGGTGCGCTGGTGGCCGGCGGCAAGGCGGGGCTGGTCTACACCGACTGGCCAATGATGAACGGGGCGCTGCTGCCGCCCGTCGACTGGTCGCAGGGGGCCATCGCCTTCCTGCATGACCAGGCCCTGACCCAGTTCAATCACCGGATCACCGCCTGTCTGCTGCTGGCCTTCGTCACCGTCTATGCGGTGCAGGCTTACCGCTGGCGGCTGGCCGAGGGGGCGGGGGCAGGGGCCTATGCCGTCGCCGCCGGGGTCTGGGCCCAGGCGGTGCTCGGGATATTCACCCTGATCTGGTCGGTGCCCCTATGGCTGGGCGTGGCCCACCAGGGCGGGGCGGCGGTGCTGCTGGGGCTGGCGACGGTCAACCTGTGGCTGGTGCTGCGCTCGCAGCCCCGGCGGTTCATGTCCGGACCGAGGTCCACGGGCCTCTGATCGCCAGGGTCATGCCCGGATACATGATGTTGACGAACAACACCTCGCCGTCGGGGGAGAAGCAGGCCCCGGCGAACTCAGCGTTGCCGTGGAAGACGTTGCGGCCGATCGTGTAGATCTTTCCTTCGGGCGTGACGCCCTTGAGGTGGTTGCGGATACGGTCCGAGTAGTTGTCCTCGCACAGCACCAGATGGCCCCAGGGCGCTATGGTGATGTTGTCGGCCATGTTGACCGTCTTCTCGTCCGTGCTCTCGACGAACAGCTGCAGTCGGTCCGGGCCCCCGTCGAGGTTGGGCTGCAGGCGCAGCACCTGGCCGCGGCGGATGGGACCGCCCGAGGTGGCGGTCAAATAGGCCTCGTTGTCGCCCCACCAGATGCCCTCGCCGCGGGCCACCAGCGCCGCGCCGGAGGCGTGGCCGCGCTGGCGCAGGTCGCCCGCGGGTGCCTCGACATCCTCCATGTCGATCCAGTCGATCTCGACCCAGTCGCCGACGTTCCAGGCGCGCTGGTCCTGGTTGCGGGTGTCGGCGCCAGGCCGGCCGTGCAGGGCCATGGCCTGCAGCTTGCCGCCCTCGGCCAGGCGGCCCGGCGTGTTGGGAATGAAGCGGTAGAACAGGCCGTCGTTCTGGTCCTCGGTCAGATAGACGATCCCGCTGCGGGGATCGACGCAGACCGCCTCGTGGTCGAACCGGCCCATGGCCTTCAGCGGCACAGGGTCCACCGGGCCGGTCGCCGTGGCGGGCACCTCGAATACCCAGCCGTGGGCCTGGGCCACATCGGCGGTCGCCGGCGTCTCGTCGGTTTCCTCGCAGCTCAGCCAGCTGCCCCAGGGTGTCGGGCCGCCGCAGCAGTTGGTCGAGGTGCCGATCAGGGTCAGGCGCTCGCTGACAGTCTGGTGGGTGGCGAGGTCATAGATGACGGTAGTGCAGCCGCCGGGCAGGGGGCGGCCATTCTTGTAGGTGCCGAAGGCCTTGCCGGCGTCCACCATGCCGAGGCGCTCCTCGTGCAGGCCGCCGGGTCCGAGGTTGCGGTGCAGGGCGCTGCGGCCGCGCAGTTCGTGGTTGCGAACCAGGGCCACGCGCGCGCCTTCCAGCGGGAAGCAAGCCATGCCGTCCGGCTGGCCCGGAACGAACAGCCCGTCGTCCATGGTGTCGCCGCTCTGGGAGATGATCTGGTAGGTGAAGCCGGCCGGCAGATCGAGCAGGCCGTTGGGGTCGCGCACCAGCGGGCCATAGCCCTCGACCTCGTTGACATAGGTCTCGGTGGTCTGGGCCTCGACACTGCGGGCCAGGCCGGCAAAGGCGAAGGCGACGGCACCGGTGTTCAGCAGGCCGCGACGATCGATGCGCATGGGGACTCTCCTCAGGGTGCGCGCCTTATGCCCCCGATTGCCGGGGAGGGTCATCACCGAACCATGACGGTTCCGGGGGCGGAATCGTCGTAACCTACGCGAAGTGGACGCGGTATTTTAATACCGTCACTATAAAGCGATATAAAATCAACGACGTGAACGAAAAGCGGGGCGCAGATTGCGGTTGACCCCGCGCCCGTCCTCCTCTATCAGCGCCGCTTCCGTCGGTCCGGTGTCCCGGTCCGCCTGTCACTCCCAGGACCCAACCCATGCTGAAGACCACCACGGCTTCGCTGAAGCCGGCCGAGGTCGAGAAGAAGTGGATCCACATCGACGCCGAGGGTGTCGTGGTGGGCCGCCTCGCGACCTTCATCTCCAACCGTCTGCGCGGCAAGCACCGCGGCGACTACACCCCGCACGTGGACTGCGGCGACTATGTCATCGTCACCAACGTCGACAAGGTGGTGTTCACCGGCAACAAGCTGACCGACAAGGTCTACTACCGTCACACCGGCCACCCGGGCGGCGTCAAGGAAGTGACTGCCGGCAAGCAGCTGAACGGCCGCTTCCCCGAGCGCGTGCTCGAGAAGGCCGTCGAGCGCATGCTGCCGAAGGAAAGCCCGCTGGCCCGTAAGCAGATGACGCACCTGCGCCTCTATACCGGCGCGTCGCATCCGCACGAAGCCCAGTCGCCCGAGACGATCGACTTCAAGTCGGCCTCGCCCAAGAACACCCGGAGCGTCTGAGCATGACCGACGTGACCACCACCGAAACCGCCACCGGCTTCGACGCCCTGAAGGGCATGGGGACCGCCGCCGCCGAGGACGCCGCCCCCCGCGAGCCGCAGATCGACGCCCTCGGCCGCGCCTATTCGACCGGCAAGCGCAAGAACGCCATCGCCCGCGTGTGGGTGAAGCGCGGCACCGGCAAGATCACCGTCAACGGGAAGGACGTGGCCGCCTACTTCGCCCGTCCGGTGCTGCAGATGATGGTCGCCCAGCCGCTGAACGTGGCCGACCGCGCCACCCAGTACGACGTGATCTGCACCGTCGAGGGCTCGGGCCTGTCGGGCCAGGCCGGCGCCATCCGTCACGGCCTGTCGCACGCCCTGACCCACTACGAGCCGGAACTGCGCAAGGTCCTGAAGCCGCACGGCTTCCTGACCCGCGACAGCCGCGTCGTCGAGCGCAAGAAGTACGGCCGCGCGAAGGCCCGCCGCAGCTTCCAGTTCTCGAAGCGCTAAGCCGTCTCGCACGGTTTGCTATTGGGGCGCTTCGGGGAAACCCGGAGCGCCTTTTTTTTCTACTTCCCTTCTCCCGCAAGGGGAGAAGGGAAAGGTGCCGCGAGCCTGCCACCTTCTCCGGACAGAGGAGACGGGTTAGGAGCGGCGGCATGACCCACATCATCTTCATCGACGGCGAGGCCGGGACCACGGGGCTGGACGTGCTTCGGCGGCTGGAGGGTCGGCGCGATCTGGAGCTGATCCTGCTGGGCGAGCGGCGGCGCGACCTGGAGGCGCGGCGCGAGGCGCTGAACAGCGCCGATCTGGTCATCCTTTGCCTGCCCGACGAGGCGGCGAGGGAGGCCGTCGGGCTGATCGACAATCCCGAGGTCAAGGTGATCGACGCCTCCACAGCCCATCGGGTGGCCTCGGGCTGGACCTACGGCTTCCCCGAGCTGGCCCCGCACCAGCGCGGCGAGATCATCGGCACGCGGCGGGTGTCGAACCCCGGCTGCTATCCGACCGGGTTTCTGGCGCTGGTCGCGCCGCTGGTGCGGGCCGGGATCGTGCCCCGGGACCAGCCGCTGACCGTCAACGCCGTGTCGGGCTATTCCGGCGGCGGCAAGGCGATGATCGCCGAGTTCGAGGACGGGACCGACGCGCCGCCCTATCGCGTTTACGGGCTCTCGCTGAAGCACAAGCATGTGCCGGAGATGACGAAGCACGCCGGGCTGGAGACGCCGGTTCTGTTCGCCCCGGCGGTCGGGGCGTACCGCCAGGGCATGCTGGTCGAGGTCCCGCTGCATCTGTCGGCCTTGCCGGGTTCGCCTTCCATCGAGGTCGTGCACGGGGCCCTGAGCGAGGCCTATGCCGGGGCGCGCTTTGTCGAGGTGGCCGATCTGGAGACCAGCGAGGCCATGGCCAGGGTGACGCCGGAGGGGCTGAACGGCACCAACCAGCTGCGGCTGCATGTGTTCGGCGACCGCGGCGGGGCCCAGGTGCGGCTCGTGGCCCTGCTCGACAATCTCGGCAAGGGCGCGTCGGGGGCGGCGGTGCAGAACCTCAACCTGATGCTGGGGCTGCCCGAGGATAACGGACTCGACTGAGGCTCAGAGGAAGCGGGCCTTCAGGTCGACGCTGGAGCGCTGGCCCAAGGCCGGCAGGCAGCTGTCCAGCCAGGCTTCGGCCGCCTCTCGTCCGCGCGCCTTCAGCGTCAGCAGGAAGGTCCACTCGGTGTCGAACTTGGAACTGAGGGTGAACTGGCCGAGGTAGGCGTCAGCCTCTATGGCGTGCATCAGCAATCTCCGGTAGCGGCCGCGGGCGGTCTCGTTGAGCAGTCCCTCGTCGAGCAGCTTCTGTACGAAGGCGATGGCCCGCAGCTCGGCGGTCAGGGGCGCGTTGAAGGCGATCTCGTTCAGCCGATCGACGATCTCCCCGGCCTTTCTCGGCGTCTCATCCCGCCGGAACGGATTAAGCGGCAGCAGCAGGATGTCCTTCGGCAGATCCCCGCTGAACAGCGGCCACAGGGGCGGATTGGCCAGGTAGCCGCCGTCCCAGTAGTCCTCGCCGTCGATCTCCACGGCCTGGAACAGGTGCGGCAGGCAGGCCGAGGCCAGCAGCACCCGGTCGGTGATCTCGGGATTGGTGAAGATCCGCGACCTGGCCCGCTGCACTGCCGTTGCCGCGACGAACAGGCGGATCGGTGAAGCGCGCACGGCCTCGAAGTCGATCGCCGCCTTCAGGGCCCGGTCCAGCGGGTTCAGGTTGAACGGGTTGAACTCATAGGGGCTGAGCGAAAGGGCCAGGGTCTCGCCGGCGCGCCACAGCGGATTGTCTTTCAGCCAGCCGCCGCCGAAGGCCGCGGTCCAGATGTTGGAGTCGCCGAAGACATTGCGGCCGCCGGACTGGTTGATCTCGCGCCACAGCTTGTCGAGGGCGGCGCGACCGCCCTCGGGGCCATCAGCGGCGAGGCCCGAGATCAGGGCCGCACCATTCATGGCGCCGGCGGAGCTGGCGGTCACGGCCCGGATGTCGAGCACATCGGCTTCCAGCAGCCGGTCCAGTACGCCCCACTGAAAGGCACCGTGGGCACCGCCGCCCTGCAGGGCTAGGCAGACCGGCGCGCGCGCCGGAGGATCGGGGCGTCTGAACGGGTTCCGCACGCCCCCTCCTGTCTCCGCCTACTGGGCGGTCCAGCCGCCGTCGATGGAGAAGCTGGCCCCGTTGGCCGAGGCCCCGAGGTCGGACACGAGATAGAGGAACAGGCCGGCCAGCTCCTCGGTGGTGACGAACTTCTTGGTCGGCTGGGCCGCCAGCATGACGTCCTCGACCACCTTGTCCTTGCTGATGCCGCGGGTGCGGGCCTGGTCGGCGATCTGCTGCTTCACCAGCGGCGTCTCGACATAGCCGGGGCAGATGGCGTTGCAGGTGATGTTGTCGCGCGCGACTTCCAGCGCCACCGTCTTGGTGAAGCCCAGCACCCCGTGCTTGGCGGCGACATAGGCCGATTTGAACGGGCTGGCGACCAGGCCGTGGGCCGAGGCGACGTTGATGATGCGGCCGCGGCCCTGGGCCTTCATGATCGGGATCGCCGCCCGCGTGGCGTAGAACACCGACGACAGGTTGATTGCGAGGATCTTCTCCCACTTGTCGGACGGGAAGGTCTCGACCGCCTCGACGTGCTGGATGCCGGCGTTGTTGACGAGGATGTCCAGCCGCCCGAGCTGGTGACGGGCGAAGGCAACCAGGTCGGCCACCTCGTCGCCGCGGGCCATGTCGGCGGCGTGGTAGCGCACGCGCACGCCGCAGGAGGCCTCCAGCTCGGCCCGGGTGCGCTCGATCTCGGCCGGATCGCCCAGCCCGTTGAGCACGACATCAGCCCCGTGGCTGGCGGCGGCGCGGGCCAGCGCCAGGCCGATGCCGGAGGTGGAGCCGGAGACGACGCAGACCTGCCCCCGCAGATCGCCGGGGGCGCGCGGGGCGGAGTCGGCTTGGGGGGCGGCGTCGCTGCGCCTGGACCAGGGGAACATGGGCTATCCGGACTTCTGCTGTGGGCGACAGGCTAGCGGCTGATCATGCCCCTGGCCACCACCGGGCTCAAGGATTTCCCGACCTGATGAATATCCAGTCGGTCTCGGTCGAGGCGGCGGCGTCGAAGCGGTAGCCGTCCCGGTCGAACGCCTTCAGGTCGGCGGCGCGCTCGATCCGTTCGTCGATGATGAAGCGCGCCATGGCCCCGCGCGCCTTCTTGGCGAAGAAGGAGATGATACGGCTCTCGCCGTCCTTCGCCTCGCGGAACTGGGGCGTCACCACCGGCAGCTTCAGCGCCTTCGCATCGACCGCGCCGAAGTATTCCTGGCTGGCCAGGTTCACCAGGGTCGGGTCGGCATGGCCCTCTGTGTCCGCGTTCAGCTGGGCCGAGATACGGTCGCCCCAGTAGTCGTAGAGGCTGGCTCCGCGCTTCGTCTTCAGCCGGGAGCCCATCTCAAGCCGGTAGGGCTGGATGACGTCCAGCGGGCGCAGCAGGCCGTACAGGCCTGACAGGATACGCAGCCGGTCCTGGGCCCAGCCCAGCGCGGCCGTATCCAGGTCGCGAGCGCGCAGCCCCTCATAGACATCGCCGGCGAAGGCCAGCACCGCCGGGGTCGTCCCGGCGGCCACGTCCGGGTCAAAGGCCTGGAAGCGCTTGCGGTTGAGGTCCGCCAGCTTCTCCGAGATCGACATGAGCCGGCGCAGGTCCGCGCGGCTGAGCTTGCGCGTGGTCTCGGCCAGGGTCGCGATGTCATCGGCGAAGCGCGGCGTGGTGCGCGGCAGCGCGACGCCCGGCGGGTCGAAGTCGAGGCGCTTGGCGGGGGACAGGACGATCAGCATGGCGGGGGAGATAGCGTCTCGCTCCGCCGATGCAAACGCGACTTTGCCGCCGCCCGCCGAAACCCTTGCCTAGAACAGCACCGACGGGTTCATGATCCGCTGCGGGTCCAGGGCGGCGCGGATGGCCTGCATGGCGGCGATCTCCACCGGCGTTTTGTAGCGTCGCGCCTCGTCGGTCTTGAGCCGCCCGAGCCCATGCTCGGCCGAGATCGAGCCGTCATAGGTGGCCACCACGTCGTGGACCACGCGCGAGCCCTCCATCCACTGGCCGAGGAAGGCCTGCAGGTCGCCGCCGGGCGGGCACAGGATGTCGTAGTGCATGTTGCCGTCGCCGACGTGGCCGAAGGCCGAGACCCGGGCCCCGGGGGCGAATCGCTCGACCGCCGCCGTCGCCTCGTCGAGGAATTCGGCGATGCGGCTGACCGGCACCGAGACGTCGTGCTTCCAGCCGCCGCCCTCGGGCTTCTGGGCCGCCGACTGCTCCTCGCGCACCTTCCAGAAGCCGGCGCGCTGGGCGGCGTTCTGGGCGATGGCGGCGTCGATGATCAGACCGGCCTCGAAGGCGTCGGACAGCAGCCGCTCCATCGCCGCCTCGGCCGCGCCGGGCTCGCCCGAGACCAGTTCGATCAGCACATACCAGGGCGGGGTGCTGTCCAGCGGCTGGCGGGTGTCGGGGATGTGGCGCAGCACGAACTCCATGCCGAGCCGCTTCATCAGCTCGAAGGCCTCGACCCCGCCGCCGGTCTCGGCCTTGGCCCGGGCCAGCAGCTCGATGGCGGCGTGGGGCGTCTCCAGCCCGACCATGGCGGTGGCGCGCGAGCGCATTACCGGGAACAGCTTCAGGCTGGCGGCGGTGACGATGCCCAGCGTGCCCTCGGCCCCGATCAGCAGCTGCTTGAGGTCGTAGCCGGTGTTGTCCTTCCTGAGCCGCTTCAGGCCGTGGAAGATCTCGCCGTTGGGCAGGACCGCCTCCAGCCCCAGCACCAGGTCGCGCATCATGCCGTAGCGCAGCACGGCGGTGCCCCCGGCGTTGGTCGAGATCACTCCGCCAATGGTGGCGGTGCCCTCGGCGGCGAGGCTGAGCGGGAACAGCCGGTCGGCGCCCGCGGCGGCCTGCTGCGCCTCCAGCAGGGTCACGCCGGCCTCGACGACCATGGCGTCGTCCAGCGGGGCCACGTCGCGGACGGCGCGCATCCGGCGGGTGGAAATCAGCACCTCGCCGTGCGGGATCTGGCCGCCGACGAGGCCGGTGTTGCCGCCCTGGGGCGTCAGGGCCACGCCCAGCTCGCCGCACAGGCGCACCATCTGCGCGGTCTCTTCGGTTGAGCGCGGCAGGAGCAGCAGCGGAGTCTCGCCGGTCCAGCGGTTGCGCCATTCCTTCAGCGAGGGGGCGATCTCGAACGGATCTCGGGTCCAGCTGCCGGGCGGCAGGGCGGCGGCGAGGGCGTCGACGGCGGCGGGGGAGGGCGCGGTCACCAAAGGATCTCCGATCCGAATTTCTTCAGCGTTACGTCAGCAGACACCAGCACGAGGCCCTCAACCATCGCCTGCGCAACGATCAACCTGTCCCAAGGGTCTTTATGGTCTCGATCAAGCCGGGCGGCGCTGGCCGCATGACGGGGGTCGATCGGTAGCCAAGCCGCGGGCAGGGCCTCGGCGGCGGGAAGCAGATCGACCGGCAACCGCCTCAGGAACGCATCGCGATCCCGCTTGTACTCGATCTCGTAGACGGACACGGCGCTGAGAAAGACGTCGTTGTCGGGATTCCGGATCGCCTCGGCGACCGGCGCGGGCAGCCTCCAGACCTGGCCCATGGCCCAGACGAAGACGTGCGTATCGAGCAGGAGCCTCACGGCCCGCCAGGGAAGATGCGGCTGCCCTCTGCCGCCTGTTCCAGGTCCGGGTCCGGGTCGAAGAAGACGCTGTCGGGGATGTCGAGATTCAGATGTTCCCATGCGCCCAATCGCCGGGGTGCCTTCCGCTGCGGCTCGATGGGCGTGATCCTGACGGCCGGTTTGCCGTTCCGCGCGATAAGGACCTCCTCGCCGGCCTCGGCGCGGGCGACGAGTTCAGACAGATGCGCCTTGGCTTCGGCGATGTTCATCGTCGTGGACATGCCGGAAATGTAGCATGTGGGGTGAAGATGGACCAACTGATGTGACCATGTCGAACCTGACGCCCGTCCCCGCCGTCGGCGTCGTCTGCCTGCGCGGCGATGAGGTGCTGCTGATCCGCCGCGGAGCCCCGCCGCGCGTGGGGGAGTGGAGCCTGCCCGGGGGGCGCATCGAGGCGGGGGAGACGGCGCGCGCTGCCGCCCTGCGCGAGCTGCGCGAGGAGACCGGGGTCGAGGCCGAGCTTCTGGGGCTGATCGACGTCGTCGACGGCCTGTTTCCCGAGGCCGGCCGGCACTACGTCCTGATCGACTTCGCCGCGCGCTGGCGCTCGGGCGAACCGGTGGCCGGGGACGACGCCGCGGCGGCCGCCTTCCAACCGCTATCAATGATTGATGAACTGATCGCCTGGGACGAGACGCGGCGTATCATCCGCGCCGCCGTGAAGATGACGACGAGTTCATGAGGCGACGTCCGGTTTTGCTGGCGAGCAGAGCCGTGCGGCCCTAGCATCTTGCACGACAGGGAGATGCAGATGGACTTCTTCAGCGTTTTCGCGATCGCACTGGTCATCCTCGCCTTCATCCTGCTGTTCAGCGTGGTGAAGATCGTGCCCCAGGGCCGTGAGTTCACGGTCGAGCGGTTCGGCAAGTACACCAAGACCCTCAACCCGGGCATCCACGTGCTGACGCCGTTCGTCGAGCGCGTCGGCCGCCGCATGAACATGATGGAGCAGGTGCTCGACGTCCCGACCCAGGAGGTCATCACCAAGGACAACGCCATGGTGAAGGTCGACGGCATCGTCTTCATCCAGGTGATGGACGCCGCCAAGGCCGCCTATCGCGTCGACGACCTGCCCTACGCCATCTCGCAGCTGTGCATGACCAACCTGCGGACCGTGGTGGGTTCCATGGAGCTCGACGAGGTGCTGAGCCAGCGCGACAGCATCAATACCCGTCTGCTGCACGTCATCGACGCCGCGACCGAGCCGTGGGGCGTCAAGGTCAACCGCATCGAGATCAAGGACCTGACCCCGCCGGTCGACATCACCAACGCCATGGCCCGGCAGATGAAGGCCGAGCGCGAGCGGCGGGCGGTGATCACCGAGGCGGACGGCGAAAAGCAGGCCGCCATCGCCCGCGCCGAGGGGGCCAAGCAGTCGGCCATCCTCGAGGCCGAGGGGCGCAAGGAGGCCGCCTTCCGCGACGCCGAGGCCCGCGAGCGCGAGGCCGAGGCCGAGGCGCGCGCCACGGCCATGGTGTCCGAGGCCATCGCCCGCGGCGACGTCAACGCCATCAACTACTTCGTCGCCCAGAAGTATGTGGAGGCCTTCGCCGAACTGGCCCGCAGCCCGCAGCAGAAGACGGTCATCGTGCCGTCGGAGATGGGGGCCCTGGTCGGCTCCATCGCCGGCATCGGCGAACTGGTCGGGCTCGCCCGCGATCAGCAGGGCTCGCCGCGGTCGGCCAGCCCGCCGCCGACGGCCCCGTCCGCGGCCACGCCGGTGGCCCCGCGCCGTCCCCGCGGCGGCGTGCCCGTGACGGAGTGACCTGACCATGCAGACGCTCGCCGACATCTATGCCGCCCAGCCGTTCTGGATCTGGCTGGCGGTCGCCGTGACCCTGCTGGCGGTTGAGGCGGCCTTCACCACCGAATGGCTGCTCTGGCCGGCCGCCGCGGCGGGGGTGGTCGCCGTCCTGACCGTGGTGGGGCTGACCTTCGGCCCGGCCTTCGAGGTGGCCGTGTTCTCGGTCGTGACGGTGGTGCTGACGCTGCTGGCGCGACGCTTCGTCCTGAAGGCCAACCCGGCGGCCGAGCCTGACATCAACGCCCGCGACGTGCGCTTCGTCGGTCAGCAGGCGCGGGTGGTCGAGCCGTTCGTCAACGGCGTCGGGCGCGTCTTCATCTCCGGCGCCGAGTGGCAGGCGGAGATCAGCGCTGGCGAGCCGCCCGTCGGCGCCTGGGTCACGGTCACGGCCGCCGACGGCTCGGTCCTGAAGGTGGTCGCCGGCTAGGCCAGGTCCTCGATCCCCCGGTTGGCCAGGGCGTCGGCCCGTTCGTTGAGGACGTGGCCGGCGTGGCCCTTGACCCAGCGCCACTTGACCTCGTGACGGGCGCGGGCGGCGTCGAGCCGACGCCACAGGTCCTCGTTCTTGACCGGCTTCTTGTCCGCCGTCTGCCAGCCGCGCGCCTTCCAGCCGCGAATCCATTCGGTGATGCCCTGCATCACGTACTTGCTGTCGGTGTGCAGATCGACACGGCAGGGCCGGTTCAGCGTTTCCAGCGCCTGGATCGCCGCCATCAGCTCCATGCGATTGTTGGTGGTCAGGGGCTCGCCGCCCCAGAGTTCCTTCTCGCGTCCGGCACCCGCCTGTAGTATCGCGCCCCAGCCGCCGGGGCCGGGGTTGCCCTTGCAGGCGCCGTCGGTGTGGATGATTACGTGGGTCAGGCCGGGACTCATGCGGCGTGACTACAGCGTCCCTTGGCGCGTCGCCATCCGCTGGCCTATATGCGGTGCAAGACAGGGATGCGGACGAGCGTCGTCCGCCTGAGGAGAGTTCGCCATGGGCGCCATGAGCATCTGGCACTGGGTCATCGTCGTCGTGGTCGTACTGCTCCTGTTCGGCGGCCGCGGGAAGCTGTCCGGTCTGATGGGCGATGCGGCCAAGGGCATCCGGGCGTTCCGCGATGGTCTCAAGGGCGACGAGGACAAGGGCGCGGTCGAGCCGCCGGCCGCCGGCGCGCTGCCGCGGACCGAGCCCGAGAAGGACGAGCTGAAGCGCTGATCCGGCGCGTCCCTCCAGCGGGAAAGATCCAGCATCCATGGGCGGCCTCGGCCCCGGCATCGGCGGCTTTGAACTCCTTGTAATCGGTCTCGTGGCGCTGATCGTCGTCGGGCCGAAAGACCTGCCCCTGCTCATGCGCAAGGTGGGACGGGTGATGGCGCGCGCGCGCGCCATGGCCGGCGAGTTCCGCGCCAGCTTCGACGAGATGGCGCGCCAATCGGAACTGGACGAGCTGCGCAAGGAGGTCGAGGCCCTGCGGCGCGGTCAGGGGCTGGTGCCGCTCGGGGCCGAGGCGGAGGCGACCTTCCGCGACATCCAGGACGATCTGCAGCGCCCGTTGCCGGCACCCGCCGCCCCGATCGCCGCGCCGACATCGGCGTCGCTCGCCCAGCCTCCCGCGCCGGTCCCGTCCGGCGCTGCAACCGCGCCGGCGGCCGCCCCCGCGCCTGAGCCGGTCGCAGCCCCGAAGGCCAAACGAACCCGCACGCCGAAGCCGACGGCGGCGGGCGAGACGCCGCCGGCCGGCGCCGCGCCCGCAAGGCGCCGCAGGAGCTCGCCCGGATCATGAGTCGCACCGATCGGGACGAGGCCGAGATCGAGGCGTCGCGCGCGCCGCTGATGGATCATCTCATCGAGCTGCGCGGGCGGCTGATCGTCTGCGTCGTCGCCTTCGTGCTCGGTTTCATCCTCTGCTTCGCCTTCTCCGAGCCGATCTACATCTTCCTGGTGAAGCCGTTCGCGGCCGCCGCCGCCTTCCACCAGGAGGCGGGCGGGGGGCACTCCGCCGTGTCCCCGTTCGACCTGATCTTCGCCACCGCGGGGTTGCGGCAGATCCCGGCCGTCGATGGCCAGACGGTCAATCTGATCTACACCGCTCCCCTGGAAATCCTGTTCACCAAGATGAAGCTGGCCGGCTTCGGCGCGATCTTCGTCGCCTTCCCGGTGCTGGCGTGGCAGCTCTGGCGCTTCGTCGCGCCGGGCCTGTACCGCAACGAGCGCGGGGCCTTCCTGCCGTTCCTGGTGACGTCGCCCCTGCTGTTCCTGCTGGGGGCGGCGCTGGTCTACTTCGTCATGCTGCCGTTCGTGATGTGGTTCTCGCTGAGCCAGCAGATCGTCGGCGGCGGCGTGTCGGCCGAGCTGCTGCCGCGCGTGTCTGACTATCTTAATCTGGTCACGGCGCTGCTGCTGGCCTTCGGGCTGTGCTTCCAGCTGCCGGTGGTGATGACCCTGCTCGGGCTGGCCGGCATCATCTCGTCGCGCGTGATGGCCGAGGGCCGTCGCTACGCCATCGTCGCGGTGGTGGTGGTGGCGGCGATCGTGACGCCGCCGGACCCGATCAGCCAGATCATGCTCGCCGTGCCTCTGGTGCTGCTCTACGAGGTGTCGATCTGGTGCGTCCGGCTGATCGAACTGCGCCGCGCGAAGGCCGATGCGGCCGACGGGATTAGCGCCGCCTGACGAGCCGGGAACGTCCGCTTCGACCCTTGGGTGACGCTCAGTGCTCGTCACCGAACACGTCCAAGCCCCACGCGATCCCACACTCTCCCAGACAGCGCATGTCCTCCGCATCCAGCCAGATGCCGCATTGGCTATCGCCCTGGTGATACAGGCCACCGTAAAGCGTGATCTGTTTGGGACGAACGCGCTCGCGTAGAGACTGAAACGCTTGAGCGCGCCCTCGTACTGCGCGGACGAGACTCTTCACTGCATCGTCGTGATCGGCCCCACTCGCGAGACGATCTGCACCGGCTTCAAGCCACCAACCATTGCACGTCGCGACGCGCCCAGAACGCATCAGGTCGCCTGCGCGTACGACACACGTCGGCTCGATATCCAGAATGTCGGAGACGATCTGGGGATCGCCGTCGAAGCCTGTGATCGAGAGCGTCAGCATCCCGCGAGAGTATCACCTGGATGTCCGCTTCCCACCCAAGGCGGACATGCCGCCCCCTGTTTTCCGACGGGCAACATCGCAAGGCCCAGCAAAGAGCCCCGGACGGCGGACCGTCCGGGGCTTCTGTTCGATGCCGACCTGACCGATCAGCAGCTGTAGTACATGTCGAACTCGACCGGGTGCGGGTGCAGCTGCAGCCGCGCCACCTCTTCCATCTTCAGCTCGATGTAGCTGTCGATGAAGTCGTCATCCATGACGCCGCCCTTCTTGAGGAAGGCGCGGTCCTTGTCGAGGTTCTCCAGCGCCTCGCGCAGCGAGCCGCAGACCTCGGGGATCGAGCCGCGCTCTTCCGGCGGCAGGTCGTAGAGGTTCTTGTCGGCGGCGGCGCCCGGATCGATGCGGTTCTCGATGCCGTCGAGGCCGGCCATCAGCAGGGCGACGAAGGTCAGGTAGGGGTTGCCCATCGGGTCCGGGAAACGGGCCTCGATGCGCTTGGCCTTCGGGCTGTGCACCCACGGAATCCGGATCGAGGCCGAGCGGTTGCGGGCCGAGTAGGCCAGCTTCACCGGGGCCTCATAGCCCGGCACCAGACGCTTGTAGCTGTTGGTGGTCGAGTTGGAGAAGGCGTTGATGGCCTTGGCGTGCTTGATGATGCCGCCGATGTACCAGAGGCAGATGTCCGACAGGCCGGCGTACTTGTCGCCGGCGAACAGCGGCTTGCCGTCCTTCCAGATCGACTGGTGCACGTGCATGCCCGAGCCGTTGTCGGCGAACATCGGCTTGGCCATGAAGGTCGCCGACTTGCCGTAGGCCGCGGCCACGTTGTGGATCACGTACTTGTAGAGCTGCAGGCGGTCGGCCATCGTCAGCAGGTCCGAGAACTTCAGGCCCAGCTCGTGCTGCGCCGGC
Source organism: Brevundimonas sp. (assembly GCA_027531145.1). GTDB lineage: Bacteria > Pseudomonadota > Alphaproteobacteria > Caulobacterales > Caulobacteraceae > Brevundimonas. The sequence goes on from JAPZRF010000008.1 coordinate 179,458, forward strand.
GCCACCTCGTGGTGGTGCTTCTCGGGATCAAGGCCGAGGTCCTTCATCACCGCCAGCATCTCGCCGCGCAGGTCCTGGCAGGAGTCGACCGGGTTGACCGGGAAGTAGCCGCCCTTCGGACCCGGGCGGTGCCCCATGTTGCCCTCGGTGTACTCGGCACCGGTGTTGGCCGGCAGCTCGGTCGAGTCATAGGCGTAGAAGGTGTTGTGCGGCTGGGTCGACCAGCGCACGTCGTCGAAGATGAAGAACTCGGCCTCGGGGCCGAAGAACACCTGGTCGCCCACGCCCGAGGCCTGGACGAAGGCCAGGGCCTTCTTCGCCATCGAGCGGCTGTCGCGATTGTAGGGCTCGCCGGTGTCCGGGTTCAGCACGTCGCAGAACAGGAACAGGGTGGTCTGCTGGTAAAAGGGGTCGATGTAGGCCGTCTTCAGGTCCGGCTTGAGCAGCATGTCGGACTCGTTGATGGCCTTCCAGCCGGCGATCGACGAGCCGTCGAACATCGTCCCCTCGTTGAGGAAGTCGTCGTCGACGAGGTCGATGTCGAAGGTCACGTGCTGCAGCTTGCCACGCGTGTCGGTGAACCGGAGGTCGACGTACTTGACGTCCTTCTCCTTGATCTCCTTGAGGATCTTTTCGGCCGCGCTCATTCTCGGGTCCTGTTCGTTTGGGGGAGGCTAAAGAAACGGCCGCCCCCTGGGGCGACGGCCGGAACTGAAGGTCAGACGGCCTGGGGGCCGGTCTCGCCGGTGCGGATGCGGATCACGTCATCCACCGTCGACACGAAGATCTTGCCGTCGCCGATCTTGCCGGTACGGGCGGCGGCCTGTATCGCCTCGACGACCGCAGGCGCGAGATCGTCGGGAACCACGACCTCGAGTTTGATCTTCGGCAGGAAGTCGATCACGTACTCGGCACCGCGGTAGAGCTCGGAGTGGCCCTTCTGACGGCCGTAGCCCTTGGCTTCGAGGACCGTCATGCCTTGCACGCCGATATCCTGCAGCGCCTCCTTCACCTCATCGAGCTTGAAGGGTTTGATGACGGCTTCGATCTTCTTCATGGCGGCCCCGATCCCCTGCGCCCACAGCGCGTCCCCGGCTCGGGAAGCAAAGGGACATTGCATTGCAGCATAACGCAAGAGGCTTTTGTAAAATCGCCATGATCGTAGACGGACAGACGCTATGACGGGCCTCGCGACGCCCTTGCCGATCGACCTCGCCGCGCTCAACCTGCCGCGGCCGGGCGCGGCTACGCACAAGCACAATCGCGGCCGGCTCGGGGTAGTGTCCGGTGGCCCCCTGCGGACGGGGGCGGCGCGTCTGGCCGCGCGCGCCGGCCTGCGGATCGGGGCCGGACTGGTGAAGGTGCTCTGTCCGCCGGACGCGGCACCGGTGCTGGCGCCGACGCTGGAAGCGGTGATGCTCGACGTCTTCCACGATCCGCTCGACCTGGAGCGGCTCGCCGGGCCCATGGACGCTGTGGTGATCGGCCCGGCCGCCGGGGTGGACGAGGCGACCGTACTCAACATGGCGGCGCTGGAGCGGACGGGCGCTGCGCTGGTGCTCGATGCCGACGCCCTGACGGTGTTCGCCGGCCGCGCCGAGCAACTGGCGCAGGGGCTGGACCGGGATGATGTGGTCACCCCGCACGCCGGGGAGTTCGAGCGGCTGTTCCCGGGATGGCTGGAGCGCGTTGGTCGCGAGGCCGCCGCGGTCGAGGCGGCGGCGACGCTGGGCTGCGTCGTGGTGCTGAAGGGCGACCGGACCCTCGTCGCCGCGCCGGACGGGCGCTTGCGGATCGAGGCGGGCGGAGCTTCCTGGCTGGCCACGGCGGGAAGCGGCGATGTGCTGGCCGGTATGATCGGCGGACTGCTGGCCCAGTCGATGGACAGTTTCGACGCCGCCGGCGCGGCCGTGGGCCTGCATGCCGAGGCGGCGCGCCGCTTCGGGCCGGGGCTGGTCGCCGAGGACCTGCCGGGGCTGCTGCCGCCCCTGCTGGCGGAACGACTGGACGGAGCGGGGCCCAGCCCCTAGACCCGTCCTCGCGCGGATGTGGCGGAACTGGTAGACGCACTGGATTTAGGTTCCAGCGCCGCAAGGCGTGGAGGTTCGAGTCCTCTCATCCGCACCATCGTTCGTGGCGCTACCGCTCGCGCCGCGGGCGCTCGCTGTTTGAGCGCGTGTGGCGCTACCGCTCGCGCCGCGGGCGCAGCGCTGAAAGAAGAAGGCCCGGGGTCGCCCCCGGGCCTTTCGCCTTGCGGCGGCGGCTTGCCTCAGTCTTCCTTGACGTTGTCGACCTTCCCGCCAAGGGCCTCGGCCGGGGAGGCCAGGGCGGTGTCCTCGGTGATGTCGATGCCCTTCGCCAGCTTCGAGTGCCAGTAGCCGTAGGCGGCGTAGATCAGCGCCCCGACGGCGGCATAGGCGGCGAGGATGGTCAGCGGCAGCGGATTGTCGTCCATCGCGTGCTGGATCATCGGCCAGAAGTTGAGGCCGGCGAGACCGAGGCAGGCGAGGATGCCCGCGACGGCGGTGGCGATGCCGCCGGGCACCCGGAACGGACGCTCCATCTCCGGGTGGCGGAGGCGCAGCATGATCACCGAGAAGCAGACGATGGCGAAGGCGCAGGCCGTGCCCAGCGACACTAGGTCGCCGAGGATCGAGATCGGCAGGAACGACGCCGCCGTGGCGATCAGGACGCCCAGCAGGATGGTGCCGACCCACGGGGTCTTCAGCTTCGGGTGGACCACCGCGAACGCCTTGGGCAGCAGGCCGTCGCGGGCCATGGTGTAGAAGATGCGGGTCTGGCCGTAGACCAGCACCAGCATCACCGACGACAGCCCCGTGATCGCGCCGATCTTGATCATGAAGCTGACGAGGTTCAACTGGCCGCCCTCGGCCGAGGCGACGGGGATGTCAGCCCAGGTCAGCGCCATACGGTCGATGGCGACCGCGATCGGGGCCGGCGAGGCCAGCTCCAGATAGGGCACTACGCCGGTCATGACGGCGGCGACGGCCATGTAGATCAGGGTGCAGACGAAGAGGGCGCCGAGAATGCCAACGGGCACGTCCTTGGACGGGTTCTTGGCCTCGGCGGCGGCGGTCGAGACGGCCTCGAAGCCAACGTAGGCGAAGAAGATGATGGCCGCGCCACGGAAGATGCCGCCGACGCCGAACTGGTCCCAGCTGTCGCCCTGTGCCGGGATCAGCGGCGTCCAGTTGGCCGGGTCGATGTAGGCGATGCCGACGCCGATGAACGTCAGCAGCACCACGATCTTCAGCACCACGATGGCGTTGTTGATGTTGGCCGATTCCGAGATGCCCAGCACCAGCAGGCTGCAGACCGCGGCGATGCCGAGGGCGGCCACGAGGTTGAAGGTGCCGGTCAGGGGGAAGCTGGCTCCTGCGGCACCCTGGACATACTGCACGAGCGGCGTGGCCCAGTTCGGTCCCTCTCCGCCGGCGAACTGGATGGTCGGGAACAGGCTTTGACTGATGCCGAAATCCGACAGGATCGACACCACATAGCCCGACCAGCCGACCGCCACGGTCGCGGCGGCGACGCCATACTCCAGCACCAGCAACCAGCCCATCACCCAGGCGAAGACTTCGCCCATGGTGCCATAGGCATAGGTGTAGGCGGAGCCCGAGACCGGCATGGTCGAGGCCAGCTCGGCGTAGCACAGGCCGGCAAGGGCGCAGGCGATGCCCGCCAGCACGAACGAGAACATGATCGCCGGACCCGCGTGGGCCGACGCGACCTGTCCGGTCAGAACGAAAATACCGGCACCGATGATGGCGCCGATGCCCAGGCTCATCAGGTTCAGCGGCCCGAGGGTCCGCTTCAGCTCGCTCTTTGCGGCCTCCTTCTGGATCTGTGCGATCGACTTCCTGAGGAACAGACGGTTCCCCCGAGGCCCAAGGCCTTCTGCTGACATGGAATTTCTACCTCGATACGCGACGGTCCCTCCCGGACCGCCTTCAGCCGCGGACGCTAGCCAGATGGCGGAAAGGTGGCAACTTGGTTTTCACTTGGTGAAGGCGTCCCCTCGCGTCTGTGACCGCGGCGCCAGCGGCCGGGGCCGCGTGACAATCGCGCGCCCTTGCGGCAGGTGCGGGCCATGCGCCTGCCGATCCATGACGTCCTCGAGCCGCTGACCGCCGCCCTCGCGACGGGCAACACGGCGGTGCTGGCGGCGCCGCCCGGGGCCGGCAAGACCACGGTCGTGCCGCTGGTGCTGCTCGACGCCCCCTGGCGCGGCGACGGCCGAATCCTGCTGCTGGAGCCCCGCCGGCTGGCGGCGCGGGCGGCGGCCGAGCGCATGGCGGCGACGCTGGGCGAGGCCCCCGGCGGCAGGGTTGGCTATCGAACCCGGCTGCAGAGCCGGATCGGCCCGGCCACGCGAATCGAGGTGATCACCGAGGGTGTATTCACCCGCATGATTCTAGACGACCCCTCGCTCGAGGGTGTCGCGGCGGTGCTGTTCGACGAGTTTCACGAGCGGAGCCTGGACGCGGACCTGGGCCTCGCCTTCGCGCTGGAGAGCCAGGCGGCGCTGCGCGACGACCTGCGGCTGATGGTGATGTCGGCCACCCTAGACGTCGAGGCGGTGGCCAGTCTGCTGGACCGGCCGCCGGTGATCGCCGCCGAGGGCCGGATGTATCCGGTCGAGACCCGTTATCTTGGGCGTGACCCGGCCGAGCGACTGGAGGTCGCCGTGGTCCGGGCCATCCAGACGGCGCTGGCGGCGGATACCGGCTCTCTGCTCGTCTTCCTGCCTGGGCAAAGCGAGATCCACCGGGTCGCGCGCCTTCTGGCCGAGCGTCTGCGCGATCCGGCGGTCGATATTGCGCCCCTCTATGGCGCGCTCGACAAGGCGGAGCAGGAGCGGGCGCTGGAGCCGGCCCCGCCCGGCCGGCGCAAGGTAGTGCTGGCCACCTCCGTGGCCGAGACCAGCCTGACCATCGAGGGGGTTCGGGTGGTGATCGACAGCGGCCTGTCGCGCGTGCCGCGCTTCGAGCCGGCCAGCGGCCTGACGCGCCTGGCCACAGTGCGGGTCAGCCGGTCCTCGGCCGAGCAACGCCGCGGGCGCGCTGGGCGGACCGAGCCGGGGGTCTGCTACCGGCTGTGGGACGAGGAACAGACCCGCGGCCTCATCGGCCATCAGCCGCCCGAGATCGTCGATAGCGACCTGACCGGGCTGGCGCTCGATCTGGCGCGCTGGGGCTCAGCCTCGGCCGAGGGACTGGCCCTGCTGGACCCTCCGCCGCGTGGGGCCTTCGCCGAGGCCCGGGCCGCGCTGACCCGGCTTGGGGCGCTGGACGGGGAGGGGCGGCTGACGCCGCACGGGCGGAAGCTGGCGGAGCTGCCCCTCGGCCCGCGGCTGGGCCATCTGGTGCTGACCGCGGCGGCCGAGGGCGACGCCCTGACCGGAGCGCGGATCGCGGCCCTGCTAAGCGAGCCGGGGCTGGGCGGAACGGCGACTGACCTCTCGGAGCGGCTGACGGCGCTGGAGCGGGATCGCTCCCCCCGCGCGCGCGACGCGCTCAAGCTGGCGGACCGCTGGGCCCGGCTGGCGGGGGGCGGGACTGGCGGTGCGGCTGATCCCGGGGCCCTGATCGCCGCGGCCTTCCCCGAGCGGGTGGCGCGGGCGCGGGGTAGACCGGGGGAGGTGCTCCTTGCCTCGGGTCGCGGAGCGTTTCTTGAGTCGACCGACCTGCTGGCGCGGGTGCCGTGGCTGGCGGTTGCGGAGCTGTCCGGGGGCGAGACCGGTGACCGCATCCGGCTGGCGGCACCGCTGGATCCGGCAGTCCTGATGGACCGGGCGGAAGTCGAGGACCGACTTGTCCGAACCCCCGGCGGCCGACTGGAGCTGCGCCGCCAGCGGCGCGTCGGTGCCTTGGTGCTGGAGGAGACGGTGGTCGGGCCGCCCGACCGCGCCCAGGTGACCGCGGCCCTGCGCGGCGAGGTCGGGCGCGACGGGTTGAAGGGGCTGCGCTGGGGTCAGCGGGCGGCCGGGCTGCGGGCGCGGCTGGCCTTTCTCGCGGCGCTCGACGAGGGATGGCCGGAGGTTTCCGATGCGGGCCTGCTGAAGGCGCGCGAGGTCTGGCTCTGGCCGCTGCTGGAGTCGGTGCAGGCACTGGACGCGATCACCGACGCCGCGCTGGAGCAGGGCCTGCGCGCGCTCGTGCCATGGGACCGGGTCCGCGACCTTGACCGGTTGGCACCGGCGCGGCTGGAGACGCCGCTGGGCTCGGCAGCGATCGACTACGCCGCCGAGGGCGGGCCGCGGGTCGACATCCGCGTGCAGGAGCTGTTCGGCGTCACCGTGCACCCTACGGTCGGCGGCGGGCGGACGCCCCTGACCCTCGCCCTTCTGTCGCCGGCGCGGCGCCCGATCCAGCTGACCAAGGACCTGCCGGGCTTCTGGCGCGGCTCGTGGAAGGAGGTGCGCGCCGAGATGCGCGGCCGCTACCCGCGCCATCCCTGGCCAGAGAACCCCGCCGAGGCCAAGGCCACCACCCGGGCCAAGCCGCGCGGAAGCTAAAGCCCTTCCGTCGCAGCGTAGACCATGATCCCCGTGGCCACGGCCAGGTTCAGGCTGTCGGCGCGGCCGCGCATGGGAATCTTGACGTTGACGTCGCAGGTGGCGGCCAGCCGGTCGGTCAGGCCGGCTTGTTCGTTGCCCATGAGGATAAGGGCCGGACGTTTCAGGGCGGCGGCGCGGTGATCGACGATGGCGTCCAGCCGGGTGCCGATCACCGACCCGGGCCAGCCGGCCCGCCAGGCGAGGAACTCGTCCACGCTGGTCCGGCTGATCGACACGGCGAAGACTGAGCCCATGGTGGCGCGCACGGCTTCCACGGAAAACGGGTCGACGCAGTCGCTGATCAGGATCACCCCGCCGCAGCCGGCGGCGTCCGCAGTGCGGATGATGGTGCCGAGGTTGCCCGGGTCGCGTACCTGCTCCAGCGCCACCCAGCAGGCCGCCGATGTCGGGTCAAGCGCCGCCAGCGGGCTGAAGGCCTGGTCGAACACGCCCAGCACCGTCTGCGGATTTTCCCGCCGGCTGATCTTCTCGAGGATGGCGTGGGTGACCATCACCACCTCGCCGCCGGCGGCGCGGGTCTCGGCGCGGGCCCGGTCGAGCAGGGGATGCGGGCGTGCGTCCTGACCGACCAGCAGCCGGCGCGGGGCGCGCCCCTGATCCAGCGCCTCGCCGATGAACTTCAGGCCCTCGGCGAGGAATTGGCCGGTCTCCTCGCGCGCCTTGCGCATGTGCAGGGCGCGGACGGCCTTGACCGTGTCATTGGTCAGGGAGGTGATCAGCCGATCCGGGGAGGCGGCGCTCACACCGACCACCGGGCGAAGAAGCTGAGGCCAAGGGCGCGCGGATCGGGACCGTCCTCTTCCAGCGCCAGCTCGCCCCAGTCGATCCGGCCGGCGCAGCCCGGCAGGGCACCGGCCATCAGGTGCGCCAGCGACAGGCCCGAGATACGAGCTGCGTAGGCGTTGAGCAGCAGGAAGTCCGCGTCATCGGCCAGCAGCGCGGCGCAGTCCGCCAGCAGGCCGGGCAGGTCCTCGAACAGCCGCCAGACCTCGCCGGTCGGGCCGCGGCCGTACTTCGGCGGGTCGAGCACGATGCCGTGGTAGCGGCTACCGCGCCGTACCTCGCGCGCCACATACTTGCGTGCGTCCTCGACGATCCAGCGGACCGGGCGGTCGGCGAGGCCGGACAGTTCGGCGTTTTCGCGAGCCCAACCAACCGATTTCTTCGAGGCGTCGACGTGGGTGACCTCGGCCCCGGCGGCGGCGAGCGCAAGGCTGGCGACGCCGGTGTAGCCGAACAGGTTGAGCACCTTCAGGCCTGGACGGCGCGCGACGCGCTCACTCATCCACGCCCAGTTGGCCGCCTGCTCGGGAAAGAAGGCCAGATGCCGGAACGGGGTGAAGCGGCCGGTGAAGCGCGTCGGTCCCCAGCGCAGCGGGAAGGTGTCCAGCGCGCCGCGAGCGAAGCGCCAGCGCCCGGCCTCGTCCTCGTCGGTCGGGTCGAAAACGGCGTCGGCGGCGTCGAAGGCGGCCGGGTTGCGCGGGGACCAGAAGCACTGGGGCTCCGGCCGCACGACGGTATGGCGGCCGTAGCGCTCAAGCTTGCGCCCGCCGCCGCTGTCGAGCAGCGCGTAATCCTCCCACGCGCGGGTGATGAGCAGGGACGGGACGTCGGCGAGCTGGGGCACCGGCTCCGCCTAGCGCCGGGGCGGGGCCCTCGTCCAGTGGCGCGGCCCCGGTATGTACCGCAACATCGGCAAGACCGTGCGGGGTTTTGTCCCAGGCGAAGGGCTGGTGCACCAGCCGGACCACGGCGTGCGCCATCGCCAGACTCTGCAGCGCCCAGTAGCCTGGCGCGCTCAGCATCAGCTTCCATCCATAGGGGCGCCCGGCTCGGCGACAGCCAACGGCGCAGGCCAGCCAGGCGCTGATGATCCCCGCAGCCACGGTGACGAAGCCGCCGAACGGGGCCAGCGGCGGCAGTCCCGTCACGACCCACAGCGCCAGCAGCCATACGGTCCACGCCGCGGTCACCGCATAGAGCGCTGCCGCCAGCAGGGTCTGGATCAGGGTGAAGGTCAGCGCCAGCATCCCGCGCCAGCCCAGCGCCAGCGGATGACGCAGCTGGACGCCGAGGGTTTGCATGTAGCCCTTCAGCCAGCGGGTCCGTTGCGGCACCCAAGCGGCGACATCGGCGGGCGGCGGTTCCCAGGTTGGCAGGGTCAGGACGCCAAGGCGATAACCCTTCCGCCACAGGCGGAAGCCGAGATCGGCGTCCTCGGTCACGTTCCAGGCGTCCCACCCACCGGCGCGGCGCAGCGCCTCGGCCCGGAAGTGGTTGCTGGTGCCACCCAGCGGAAAGGGCCAGCCGAGCCGCGCCAGCGCCGGCAACAGGATCTCGAACAGGGCGGCGTACTCGGCTGCGAACTGGCCGTGCACGAAGGATTCACGGGCACCGCCCCGGGTGCGGATGCGCAAGGGGGCCTGCAGGCAGACAAGCGTGCGGTCGGCAGCGGCGAAGCGGGCCGCAGCTTCGCGCAGCTGGCCCGGGTCAGGTGCATCCTCGGCGTCATAGACGGTGATCAGCGCGCCCGTGGCCCAGCCCAGCGCGACATTGAGCGCCCGGGGCTTGGTGCGCGGCTCACCCGGCGGGGCCACCCGCACCTCGATCCAGTCCGGGCGAGGCGCGGCGAAGGCAGCCGCAACCGTCTCCGGGTCGTCCGGCTCGACCAGGATCAGCCCCTGTAGCCGGTCGCGCGGATAGTCGAGCGCGTCCAGCTGAGCGATCAGGCCAGCCACCACCTCGGCCTCGCCGCGCAGCGGGGCCACCACAGTGTAGGCCGGCCATTGTGCGGGTGCCGGACTGACCGGGGCTGGGACGAGCGACAGAAGGCAGGCGGCGGCGCGAAAGACCGCCATCCAGCAGAAAAGAACCCACCCGCTCCAGACGATCACGGACGCAGTCGTTCCGGGCGCGGCGAGGGCCCCGGTCAGGAGCACGGCGACGAGGGTTCCCACGGCGACAACCTGGCCCCGGGTCAGGCCGCGCCGGCGGGCGCTGTCCTCCAGCGGCAGGTCCGGGCCCGCCTCGACTTGCCCGTGTTCCTTGTTTTTCATGGCCCGGCTCAGCCCCTGATCGCGTATAACAACGTTATGCCGGGTCGGCAAGTTGGCGCAGCCTGACGAACGGGACTAAGCAGGACGAATGTCCTTCGAGGAATCGCACAAATGAGCGTTGCGGTCCGCAAGGCGCGTGGTGAAGGCCACGAGCGCCGGGCCGAGATTCTGGCGGCGGCGCAGCGCCTGTTCGTCGAGTACGGCTATGAGGGCGCAACGATCCGCAAGATCGCCGACGCGGTGGGGCTGTCGTCGACGGCCCTGTACCTGCATTTCCGCGAGAAGGACGAGATTCTCGTCGAGATTTGCCGCGCTGCCTTCGCCCGGCTGATCGAGGCCAATGAGAGGATCCGACAGACGACCGCCGCGCCCGAGGCGCGGCTGGTACGCATGCTGCGGGCTTATCTGGACTTCGCCTTCGCCAATCCGGACGCCTACCGGCTTGTCTATCTGACGCGGCCGGCAGAGGCGCGCGGCGGGGCCGAAGCTACGGCCACGGCGCTGGGGCACCAGCTCTACCGCAGCTTCGAGACCGAGGTGGCGGCGGTGGCTGCCGTGGGGCGGCTCAACGACGATCCCCGGGTCGCCGCCCAGGTGCTGTGGGCCGGCGTGCACGGGCTGGCGTCGCTGGTGATCACCAAGCCTTACTTCGACTGGGTCGAGCGCGACCGGCTTGTAGACGCCCTTCTCGCTTCGCTGGAGCGGGGCCTGATCCGCAGCTGAGCCGCGGATGCGGGATCAGGGCTGGTAGGGTCTCGGGCCGTCCGGCATCCCGGCCGCGATATCCGCCGACAGCGTCAGGGGCGCGGAGCCGCCGTTAAGGCGCGCCTTGTAGATCGAGTGGTTCTCCATAACCCGCATCATGTAGTTGCGCGTTTCGGTGAAGGGAGTGCACTCGATGAAGTCGACCGGGTCGACCTGGCCGCCGCGGGGGTCGCCGCAGCGCGCCACCCACTGGGGCGGCCGCGCCGGCCCGGCATTGTAGCCGACCGTCGTCAGCAGCATGGAGCCGCCGAACCGGCTCATCAGCTCGCCGAGATGATAGCTGCCCAGCGTCATGTTGTAGTCCGGGTCGAACAGGCGATCGGGGGCATAGGGCATCCCCAGTCGACGCGCCACGCCCTGGGCCGTGGACGGCAGGAACTGCATCATGCCGCGCGCGCCGGCGGACGAGACGACCGCCGGGTCAAAGCTCGACTCCTGCCGGGTGATGGCGAGGGTAAAGGGCAGGGCGGCCGAACCGGGGCGTTGCTCAGGAATGCGGATCGGGTACTGGCGCTCCGGCAGGATGATGCCGCGCTGGCTGGCGGCGCGCCCGGCCATCATGGAGGCGAACTGATCGCCATAGGCCCTCGACACGTCTATCAGCTGGGCGAAGTCGGCGGCCTCGGTAAGCTGGTCGTCGAGCTGGTAGGTGAAGACCCGGAACAGCGACATCTCGCCGGTCTCGCCAAGGATGCGAAGGGCGCGCACCAGCTCGAGGTTCTCGAAGCGCTCGCGGTCGTTGTCTGTGATCTCGACTTCGGCCGGCAGGGTCAGGGTGGTGATCCCGACCTTCTCGGCCGACAGCTGGCCATAGAAGCTTTGGATATGACGCGCGCCCTCGGCATAGCGGGCCTGCGCCGCTGCCGCGTCGCCCCGGGTCTCCGCGACCCGGCCCAGCCAGTAATTGGCCCGGCCCTGGGTGATCGAGGTCTGTGACGACTGGCGCAGGATCTCGAAATGCGCCTCCGCCCGCACCGTGTCGTTGAGCTTCGTCAGGGCCACCCAGCCGGCGAAGAACTCTGCATCGACCTTGCGTTCGCCGCTAGGGAAGCCGTGTCCGGCCATGGCGTCGTAGGCACCCTGCCAGTTGCGCTGCTCCAGCGCGTCGATGAAGTAGTTGCGGCGCTCGCTCCACAGCGTGTTCTGGCCCGCCTCGTGGGTCGGGGCCGGGGGCAGGCCGGCCAGCAGAGCGAAACCTTCGGCTTCGCGCCCGGCCGAGCGCAGCAGCCGCACCCGCTCCAGCACCACGGCCGGATCGCCGGCCTGGGCGGGCGTCAGCCCTGCGACAATAGCGTCAGGTTGATAGGCGGTACGCAGGGCGAACACCGCTTCGGCCACCGCGCGACGCTCCGGAGAGGCGAGACCGGCCATGGCTCGCGTCGCCGCACCGTGCGGCCCCAGTAGCAGCTGGCTCAGACGAGCGTCGTGGTCGGCTTGGATCAGCCAGCCGCTCCAGAGACTGAGAATGCGGGTCTGCACCGGGGCGTCGAAGGCGCGCGTGCGCCACCAGTCGCGGATCAGCGCCCTGGCTTCGGCGACGCGACCGCTGGCCTCGAGCGCTCCGGCGAGGGTGATGGCACCGGCGGCGGTTTCGGGGGGCGCGCCGTTGAAGAAGGCCAGCACCGTGGCAGGATCGGCACCCGCGCGATCCAGCGCTGCCTCAGTGTCGCTGTGGCGCGACGCGGCGCGCGGCCAGGCACCGAGATCCCGCTTGGCCGGGGCGAGGTCGGCGAGGGTCAGTTGGGCACCCGAGGTGTCAATGAGGGCCCAGAGGACAAGGCGGCGGGCCGTGGCGTCGCTGATCTGGTCCATAGCGGCCCGGGCAGCCGGGATGTCGCGGGCGCGCGCGGCCGTGATGCCCTCCCGGAAGGCGGCAGCGTCAGTACTGGACAGGGCGCGAGGCTGATAGCCCACCTGCACCGCGATCGGAGTCCCGCCCGTCAACAAGGCAGCGTCGGGGGACGGGGCCAGCAGGGCAATGGCCGCCGCGAGTGTCGTGATCGTCATGCCTTGTGCGAACCCCATCGATCCCTGTTGCAGCCATGGCGGGGGGTGCCTACTTTCCGCGCCCTTGTTCCGGGCACCGATCGCCCTTCTCCGCCAGGTCCGTTCATCTCAATGCCCGCTCCACTGTTCAAGGGCGTCATCACCGCCCTGATCACACCCTTTCGTAACGGAAAGGTGGACTTCGCCGCGTTCGAGGCCCTCGTCGAGCGCCAGATCGCCGCGGGCGTACATGGTCTGACCCCGGTCGGTACCACCGGTGAGAGCGCCACGCTGACTGTCGAGGAGCGCCACGCGGTGGTCGAGGCCTGCGTCCGCGTCGCTGCCGGGCGGGTGCGCGTCGTCGCCGGCTGCGGCTCGGCCTCGACGGCCCAGGCCATCGACTTCGTCCGTCATGCCAAGAGCGTGGGGACTGACGGGGCGCTGGTGGTGACGCCTTATTATATCCGCCCCTCCCAGGCCGGCCTAGAGGCCCACTTCCGCGCCATCGCCGACGCCGTTGAGCTGCCGCTGCTGCTGTACAATGTGCCCGGCCGCACGGGCGTGGACATGGCCAATGACACGGTCGCGGCCCTGGCTTCGCACCCGAACGTGGTCGGCATCAAGGATGCTACCGGCGACCTGTCGCGGGTGAGCTGGATGCGGGGCCGCATCGCCGGCGACTTCGCCCTGGTCTCGGGCGACGATCCCAGCTATCCGGGCTACCTCGCCCAGGGCGGCCAAGGCCTGATCTCGGTCACCTCGAATGTGGCCCCGGAAGCGATGGTGGCCCTGCACGAGGCCGCGGTGTCGGGCGACGCGGAGGCCGCCTGCGACTGGCAGGCGCGGCTGATCGACCTGCACAAGGCCATGTTCCTCGACGCCTCGCCGGCACCGGCGAAGTTCGCCCTGGCGCAGCTCGGCCTTTGCGCCGAGGAGACGCGGCTGCCGCTCCTGCCTTGCGCCGCCGGCGTCCGTCCGGCTATCACCACCGCCATGGCCGGGGTCGGCCTGGTCTGATGGCGGAGAGCAAGGCCCGCACCGTCGCCGAGAACCGCCGGGCGCGGTTCGACTACTTCCTTGAGGACGTGGTCGAGGCGGGCCTGCAGCTGACGGGCACCGAGATCAAGGCGCTGCGCGACGGCCGGGCCAACATCGCCGAGTCCTACGCGGCCGTGGAAGGGCGCGAGATCGTGCTGATCAACGCCGACATTCCGCCCTACAAACAGGCCAATCGCTTCAATCATGAGGCGCGGCGGCCGCGGAAGCTGCTGCTGCACCGGCGCCAGATCGACCGCATGATCGGGGCGGTCCAGCGCGATGGCCGCACCATTGTCCCGGTGCGACTCTACATCAACGAGGCCGGGCGGGCGAAGATCGAGATCGCCCTGGCCAAGGGCAAGAAGCTGCACGACAAGCGCGAGGCGACCGCCGAGCGTGACTGGCAGCGGGACAAGGCCCGGCTGATGAAGGACCTGGGCTGAGCCTCAGGCCAGGGCCCCGCCCGTGGCCGCGGCGGGCAGGGATGGCGCATCGGTGATACCGGGTGGAGCTGGCAGGCTGACGCTGCGGCCGCAGGTCTCGAGCGACGGCGGCGCGTCGTCCCCCATAACCCCGCGAAAGAAGCGAGGGCAAGGACGACGCCGGTGCTCGGAAGGTGATCCGGCAAGCCTTCGGGGAGTAGGCGGGACAGTGATCCGGCATGAGTTGATGCATGCCGGTGCAACGCTGCAACGCTGTGACCGATCCGGGTTAGGCGGCGTTCGCCACAAGGGTCCGCTTCGCCTGTGACGCGAACGCCTCAGGTGAGCCTGTCAGCCGATCAGCTTACGCGCCCGCTCGAAGATGGCCCGGAACATCTGCGGGGTCAGCCGGCCCGTATTCGTGTTGAGCCGGGAGCAGTGGTAGCTGTTGATCAGGCGGTACGGCCCCACATCGGCCTCGGCCCCGTGGCCGGCGGGGGCGGCTGAGCCGGGCAGGCCCAGCGCCTTCAGCACATTGCGCCTCGAGACGTCGCCGAGGGTGACGATCACCTTCAGGCGGGGCAGGGCGACCAGCCGGTCGCGGAGAAACGGCCGGCAGGTCGCCTCTTCGACCGGCAAGGGCTTGTTGCCCGGCGGGGCGCAGCGCACGGCGTTGGTGACGAGGCAGTCGACGAGCTCCAGCCCGTCGTCGGGCCGGGCGTCGTAGCGGCCCTTCGCGAAGCCGGCGGCCAGCAGGGTCTCGTACAACAGCACGCCGGCGTGGTCGCCGGTGAACGGGCGGCCGGTGCGGTTGGCCCCTGTCCGTCCGGGCGCGAGGCCGACCACCACCAGTCGCGCCTGCGGGTCGCCGAATGAAGGGGCGGCACCGTTGAACCAGTCGGGGGCCTTCGCCGCGTTGTCCTGCCGGTAGACGACCAGTCGCGGGCAGAGGGGACAGTCGCGCGGAGCCTCGGGGGTCATGCGCCGGCCCGCTGACGGCCGAACAGCTCGAGGAGATCTGCGAGGTCGATGAAGGCGTCGGCCTGGCGGCGCAGGTCGTCGGCGATCTGCGGCGGCTGGGTCTTGAGGGTGGAGATCACCGTGACCCGCACCCCCTTCGCCTGCACCGCCTCGACCAGTCGGCGGAAGTCGCCATCGCCTGAAAACAGGATGGCATGGTCAATGTCGCCAGCCAGACCGAGCATATCCACGGCGATCTCGATGTCCATGTTGCCCTTGGTGCGGGTATGGCCCTGGGCGTCGGTGAAGCGCCGCACCGGCTTGGTCACCACGGTGAAGCCGTTGTAGTCGAGGAAGTCGACCAGCGGCCGCACCGGCGAGTACTCCTCGCCCTCGACGATGGCGGTGTAGTAGTAGGCGCGCACGAGGCGGGCGCGCTCGCGGAACACCTCGATCATGCGCCGGAAATCCAGCTCGGCGGCCAGTCCCCTGGCGGCGGCGTAGAGATTGGCCCCGTCGATGAATACGGCGAGGCGGTCGTTCGGATAGAGATGCATGGGGCAATGGCCTTCAAAAATGAGCGTCGCGCCAGACGATCCCGCCGGGCTCGACGCTGCGGTGGTGATCGCTCTCGGGGGCAATGACAAGGGGGGCTGGCCTGACCTTGTGACGGGCCTCGAGGCGGCGCTGGCACGGTTGCCGGAGGTCGGCGTTAGGGTATTGCGCCGCTCCGGCTGGTGGGCCTCGGCGGCCTGGCCGGATCCGGCCGACTCTCCGTTCTTGAATGGTGTGGCGCTGGTCGAGACGGCGATGGGCCCGGAGGCCCTGATGTTGGCGCTGGCCGGGCTGGAGACGGCCATGGGGCGGGTGCGTACCGCCAGAAACGCCCCGCGCACTCTCGACCTCGATCTGATCGCCTATGGCCGGCTAGCCGGGCGGTTCGGAGACGTTCTGCTGCCGCACCCCCGCGCGGCCGACCGCCGGTTCGTCATGGGGCCGCTGGCGGAGATCGCCCCGGCGTGGCGGCATCCCGATACGGGGGAGACGGCCGTCGCGCTGGCGAAGGCGGCCACGGTCGGGACCGACGCCCGGCTGATCAGCTGAGTCCAGCGGAGCCGTTGCGCCAACGGCAGACTTCCTCTATTTTCTTTTGTTCTCTCCCCGTTCCGAGGACTTTATGGCCCGCGTCACCGTCGAAGACTGCATCGAGAAGGTTCCGAACCGCTTTGGCCTCGTGCTGCTGGCCGGTCACCGCGCCCGCAACATCACCAACGGCGCGCCGCTGACCCTCGACCGCGACAACGACAAGAATCCGGTCGTGGCCCTGCGCGAACTGGCGGACGACACGGTCCAGCCGGACGAGCTGCGCGAGAATCTGATCACCACGCTGCAGCGCGTCGACGAGCGCACCGAGGCCGAGGACGAGGCCGAAACCATCGCCCTGCTGGCCGAACCCCAGCACATGAACATGGCCGAGCAGGAGCTGATCCGCGCGCTGCAGTCCGATCGCGACGGCGGCCAGGAGGAGCGCTACTGACGGCAGAGCCGCTCCCCGGCGTCACCGTCCTTCCGGCGCGGTCTGCCGAGCCCCCGCCGCCCGCCCCCGCGCCCGCCGGCGATAGCTCGCCGAGGGCGCGTGTCGCCGCCGCCTCCCGCGTGATGCGCCAGTTCGAACTGATCGAGGCGGTCAAGGCCTACGATCCCACGGCCGACGAGGCATTGCTCAATCGCGCCTACGTCTATGCGATGAAGATGCACGGGTCGCAGCTGCGCGCCTCGGGTGACCCCTACTTCGCCCACCCGATCCAGGTGGCGGGCATCCTTACCGGCTACCGGCTGGACACCGCGACGATCGTCACGGCGCTCCTGCACGACGTGGTGGAGGACACCTCGGCGACCAAGTCCGACATCGCCGAGATGTTCGGTGCCGAGATCGCCGAACTCGTCGAGGGCGTCACCAAGCTCAGCCGGCTGGAACTGCAGGCCGAGCACACGCGTCAGGCCGAGAATCTGCGCAAGTTCATCCTCGCCATCAGCCGCGACGTGCGGGTGCTGCTGGTGAAGCTGGCCGACCGCCTGCACAACATGCGGACGCTGCAGTACGTCAAGCCGGAGAAGCGCGAGCGTATCTCCCGCGAAACGCTGGAAGTCTATGCGCCGCTCGGACGGTCGATCGGCATCCACTCGATCGCCTCCGAACTGGAGGAGCTGGCCTTCGAGCACCTCAACCCGACGGCTCGGGATGCCATTGCGCGGCGGCTTGAGGCCCTCAAGCTGGAGCATGGCGGTGCGGTCGACGGGGTCGCCCGCGAGATCGAGCGAGTGCTGGCCGAGGCGGGCATCCCGGCGCGGGTATTCGGCCGTGAGAAGACCCCGTACTCGATCTGGCGCAAGCTGCAGCGCAAGGCGGTCGGCTTTTCGTCCCTGGCCGACATCTTTGGCTTCCGGGTGATCGTCGAGGCCGAGGACGACTGCTACCGGGCACTCGGGGTCGTGCACCGCATCTGGCCGATGGTGCCCGAGCGGTTCAAGGACTTCATCTCCACACCCAAGTCGAACAACTATCGCTCGCTGCATACGACGGTGGCCGGGCCCGGCGGTCTGCGCATCGAAATGCAGATCCGAACCGAGTCCATGGACCGCGTGGCCGAGGACGGGGTGGCGGCGCACTGGCGCTACAAGAACCAGTCCTACGGTTTCGACCGCGAGCAGATGGCGCTGGATGGTGGACGCGATCCGCTGCAGAACCTTCGCCATCTGGTGCAGGTGATCGAGCATGGGGAGGGCGGCGAGGACTGGGTCGAGCATGCCAAGCTCGAGATGTACCTCGACCAGGTGTTCGTGTTCACGCCCAAGGGGAGGCTGATCAGCCTGCCGCGCGGGGCCATGCCACTGGACTTCGCTTACGCGGTGCACACCGAGGTCGGCGACAGCGCCGTCGGGGTGAAGATCAACGGCGAGCTCAAGCCCATGCGCACCCGGCTTCAGAATGGCGATGTGCTGGAGATCATCCGCGGGGCCAAGCGCGACGTGCCGTCGGACTGGAGGTCTCTGACTGTCACAGGCCGCGCCCGCTCGGCCATCCGCCGACACATTCGAACCTCGGAGCGCTCGGAGTTCCAGAAGGTTGGCAAGGTGGCACTGGAGCAAACCCTCGGACGAGTGGGCAAGTCGCTGGCGGATGTAGCGCTCAAGCCAGCACTCGAGACCCTGGCGATCGCCGGCGAGGACGAGCTGTTTGAGGCCATGGGGCGGGGCCAGGTGGCACCTGTGCGCGTGGTCGAGAGCCTGTTTCCGCAGCTCAAGGGTTCCGTCACCAGCGCAGCGCCGGAGCGTCGCCGCATGGTCGACGAGGCGGCGCGGCTGTTCGTTCGCGGCGGCGGCCTGACGCCGGGCGTGTCGATTCACTTTGGGGCCTGCTGCTCGCCGCTGCCGGGGGACCGCATCGTCGGCATTCTCGAGCCGGGTGCCGGGCTGACGGTGCACACCATCGACTGCCAGCGTCTGGCTGACGTGGCCGATGACGACGCCGTCTGGCAGGATCTGCAATGGACGGCCGAGGCCGAGCAGGGCGCGCTGGCGCGGACGCGCCTGCGCGCCACCATGCGCAACGCGCCAGGCGTGCTGGGCCAGGTGGCGACGGTGATCGGCGAGGCCGGCGGGAACATTCTCAATCTCGCCCTGCAGCATCGGCAGCAGGACTTTTTCGACATCGATCTCGACATCGAGGTGTCCGATCTCAAGCACGCGACCGCCATCATCGCCGCCCTCCGGGCCAACCCGTCCATCGACACCGTCGAGCGCGCCAAAGGTGAGTGAGAGTCGGTTGAACGCACCGCAGATGGCGTCGCCCGCCTACCGACTCGCGGCGCTGGACCAGGATTTCCTGCTCGGGGACTCCATGCGCGGCGTGCGCTTCCTGATGGAGTACGCCAAGGCTGAGGAGGCGTTGCGCACCCAGGGGGTACGCTCCACCATCGTTGTCTTCGGCAGCGCCCGGGTGCGCGAGGATGGACCGGGCGAGCAGGGACGCTGGTACCGCGAGGCGCGCGCCTTCGGGCGGCTGGTGTCCCGGACCGGCGGAGCACTCGGGGCCCGGCCGCACGACAACGTCATCGCTACCGGAGGCGGGCCGGGCGTGATGGAGGCGGCCAACCGGGGCGCGGTCGATGTCGGCGCGCCGTCAATTGGATTCAACATCACCCTGCCGCACGAGCAGGAGCCCAACGCGTGGTCGACGCCGGAGCTGACCTTCCGCTTCCATTATTTCGCCATGCGCAAGATGCACCTGGCTATGCGCGCCAATGCGCTGGTGGTGTTTCCCGGCGGCTTCGGCACACTTGACGAGCTGTTTGAACTGCTAACGTTGCGCCAGACTGACAAGGCACCGCCCATCCCCGTTTGCCTGTTCGACGAGGCCTACTGGCGCGAGGTGATCAACTTCGATGCCCTGATCCGTCACGGCATGATCAATCCTGCCGATCTCCAGCTGTTCTGTTTCGCCGAGACTGCCGAGGAGTCGTGGGAAAAAATCCAGCGGCGGGGCGTGCAGCCGGGCGAGGATATCGGCTGAGCCGCATCGACACGGCGACAGCACGGGGTCGCGGAGCGCCGCACAGATGGTGTACGAGGCAGTCATGTCCTCCGATGATGTGCTTGACGAGTTCCGCGCCGCCGGTGCCTTGCGGGAGGGGCATTTCGTGCTGTCCTCGGGGCTGCACAGCCCGGTGTTCCTGCAGAAGAACCTCGTGTTCATGGACGCCGCCCGCTGCGAGCGCCTGTGCCGTGCCCTGGCGGCCAAGGTCATCGCCCGGGTCGGTGCGGTCGATGTCGCCATCTCGCCGGCGGTGGGCGGTATCATTCCCGGGTACGAGACGGCCCGTCACCTTGGCGTCCGGTCGATGTATGTCGAGCGCGAGGGCGGAGAATTCCGCCTGCGCCGCGGCTTTCACGTCGAGCCCGGCGAGCGGGTGGTGATGGTCGAGGACATTGTCACCACCGGCCTCAGTTCGCGGGAGTGCATCGCGGCGATCCGCGCTGCCGGCGGGGACGTGGTGGCCGCCGCCTGCATCGTCGATCGCTCCGGCGGTCGCGCCGACGTCGGCGTGCCGCTGGTGGCGCTGGCCACCCTGGATGTTCCGGCCTGGTCGGCGGACGCCCTGCCCCCCGAGCTGGCCGCCCTGCCGGTCGAGGACCCTGGCAGCCGTCGCCTGGAGAAGGGGTAACCATGCCGGCTCCGTTGCGCCTCGGTGTCAACATTGATCACGTCGCCACCGTGCGTAACGCGCGGGGCGGGACCCATCCCGATCCGCTGCGTGCGGCCGAGATCGCCCTGGCGGCGGGGGTCGACGGGATAACGGCGCATCTGCGCGAGGACCGGCGCCACATTTCGGATACGGACATCGACGCGCTGTCCGCCCTGCTGCGGGCCCAGGCGCGGCCGCTCAATCTCGAGATGGCAGTGACCCAGGAGATGCTGGCGATCGCCCTGACGCACCGGCCGCATGCGGTCTGCCTCGTGCCCGAGAAGCGTGAGGAGCGGACGACCGAAGGCGGGCTCGACGTGGTTGGCGGCCATAACTGGATCACGCCCATGGTGGCCCGGCTGAGCCAGGCCGGGTCGCGAGTGTCGCTGTTCATCGGGGCCGACCCGGCCCAGATCGACGCCGCCCATCGCGCCGGAGCGGCCGTGGTCGAGCTGCACACCGGGGCCTACTGCGACGCGTTCCGTGAGGGCGATGACAACGCTGCCACCGAGGAGCTGGCGGCTCTGCGGGCCGGTGCCGCCCGCGCGGCCGCCCTTGGCCTCGAGGTGCATGCCGGCCACGGCATCGACTACGATACCGTCGGCGCGATATCGGCCATTCCCGAGGTTGTGGAGCTCAACATCGGCCATTTCCTGATCGGCGAGGCGGTGTTCGTCGGCCTCAGTCCGGCGATTGCCCGCATGCGCGA
Source organism: Brevundimonas sp. (assembly GCA_027531145.1). Classification (GTDB taxonomy): domain Bacteria; phylum Pseudomonadota; class Alphaproteobacteria; order Caulobacterales; family Caulobacteraceae; genus Brevundimonas. The sequence continues at coordinate 200,244 of JAPZRF010000008.1, forward strand.
GCTCATGGATACGGCGCGGCCGGCGGAGCCGATGGCGTGATCATCGGCATTGGTGCCGACATGACCGACATCCGGCGCATCGAGGCCTCGCTCGCCCGCTTCGGGGAGCGGTTCAAGCAGCGCTGCTTCACCGGGACCGAGCGGATTCGCTCCGATCGCAAGCCGGACGCATCCTGGAGCTACGCCAAGCGCTTTGCGGCCAAGGAAGCCTGCGCCAAGGCGTTGGGCACCGGCATGCGCCGGAATGTCTACTGGCGCGACATGGGGGTGGTGAATCTCGCGACCGGCCAGCCGACCCTGCACCTCACCGGGCCGGCGGCGGCGCATCTGGCGAGGCTGACGCCGGCCGGGCGCGAGGCTCGCATTCACCTGACGCTGTCGGATGAACACCCTTATGCGCTCGCCTTCGTGGTGATCGAAGCCTTGCCCCTGTCATATTGAGGCTATACCGCTCTGGCGGTACAGACCGCGATCACGCGGCCCGGGGGACGATACGAGGCATGAGCGACGCGCAGAAGCCGTTGAACGAGGACGGGCTGTCGCCGGATCCGGTCGCCGGAACGCCCGACGCGCTCGAGAGCGAGCACAGCGATGCGTCCAGCCAGGCGGTGTCCGAAGCGCCCGCGACGCCGGCACCCCTGCCGGATCCGGTGGCCGCCGCGCCGATCGCCGACAACCGTCGCAAGGTCTGGAGCGATGACGGCGACATCCCTTTCGACGACGGCGACCGGCGTCTCGGCGACGGAGGCGAGGCCTCGCCGGGCGACAAGGATGGCGGCAACGAGCTGCTCGAGATCATCAAGACCGTCGTCTTCGCCCTCCTGATCGCGCTGGTACTGCGCACCCTGTTGTTCCAGCCCTTCACAATTCCCTCAGCGTCGATGGAGCCAAATCTTTATGAGGGCGACTACATCGTCGTCTCCAAGTGGAGCTATGGCTACTCGAAGTTCTCCAGCGGCCTGCCGGTGAACCTGCCGCTCGGGGACAACCGGCTGTTCGGCGGGGTGCCGAAGCGCGGCGACATCGTCGTGTTCAAGCTGCCGCGCGACGATCGCACCGACTATATCAAGCGCGTCGTCGGCCTGCCGGGCGACCGTATCCAGGTGATCAACAACCGCCTGCACCTCAACGGCCAGCCGGTGGATAACCGCGAGATCAGCCGTGAGGTGGTGCGGGACGTCTTCGGGCCGCGCGACACTGTGCAGCTGCGCGAGACCCTGCCGGGCGGCCGCAGCTACATCATCCAGGACTTCGGCCCCGGCAACGAGCTTGACGATACGACGATCTATGAGGTGCCTCTCGGCTACTACTTCATGATGGGCGACAACCGGGACAACTCCATCGACAGCCGGGTCGACGAGATGAACGGTGTTGGCCTGGTGCCGGACGAAAACCTGGTGGGCAAGGCGGAGATCATCCTGTTCTCCTGGACGCCGGGGGCCTCGCTCTGGAACCCGGTCAGCTGGTTCGCCAACCTTCGGCCCAGCCGGTTCTTCAAGCCCCTTAACTAGGCGCATGATCAACCTCCGCGCCGAGGCCGTCGCGGCCCTGACGCGGCGGTTGGGATACTCTTTCCGGACGCCGGCCCTGCTGGAGCAGGCGCTGACCCACCCCAGCGTGGGCGAGGGCGCGGGGCAGGGGACGCGCACGCCGCCTGACAACCAGAGGCTGGAGTTCCTCGGCGACCGGGTACTCGGGTTGCTGGCTGCCGAAAGCCTGATGCGCCGCTATCCCGAGGCGGACGAGGGCGACCTGTCGGCGCGGCTGCATGCGCTGGTCGACAAGCCGGCCTGCGCCCGCGCCGCCGAGGCACTCGGGATCGGCGCGGCTCTGCGGCTGTCTCCCGGCGAGGCGAAGTCCGGCGGTCGGCGGCGTGAGGGAGCATTGGGCGATGCCATGGAGGCGGTGCTGGCGGCGCTCTACCTCGATGGCGGGCTGGAGGCGGCCAGCGACGCGTTCGAATCGGCCTGGGCCGAGATGCTCGACAGCCCGCCGCCTCGCGCGGTTGTGAACCCCAAGTCTGCCCTGCAGGAATGGGCCATGAAGCAGGCCCTGCCCCTGCCCAAGTACCGGATCCTCGGGCGCACGGGCTCGGATCACGCCCCGACCTTCACCGTCGAGGCAGCCGTGGAAGGCTATCCGCCCTTGACCGCCGAGGGGCGATCACGTCAGGACGCGGAGAAAGCGGCCGCCACGGCCCTGCTCAAGCGTGAAGGCCTGATTTGACCGAAGCAGACGTCCCGACACGCGCCGGCTTCGCGGCCATCATCGGTGCGCCCAACGCTGGCAAGTCGACGCTGGTAAACCGGCTGACCGGGTCGAAGGTCTCGATCGTCACCCAAAAAGTTCAGACCACGCGCTTCCCGGTGCGTGGCATCGCGCAGGCGGGAGAGGCGCAGATCGTGCTGGTTGACACCCCCGGCATCTTCAAGCCACGCCGCCGGCTCGACCGGGCTATGGTCGCTTCGGCCTGGGGCGGGGCCGGCGAGGCCGACGCGGTGGTGCATCTGGTGGACGCCCAGGCGGAGCTGGCGGCCGGGGACCGCGCCGGTTCGGCCGCCGACCGCCGCTCGGCCGAGGACACCGCCTCGATCATCGAAACGCTGAAAGCCAACGGGGCCAGGGCTATTCTTGCCCTGAACAAGATCGACGGCCTGCGGCGCGACACCCTGCTGGGCCTATCGCAGCGGCTCTTCGAGAGCGGTGTCTACGACGAGGTGTTCATGATCTCGGCCGCCAGCGGTGATGGAGTCGAGGACCTGCGCGCGCGCCTCGCCGGTCTGATGCCCGAGGGGCCCTGGCTCTATCCCGAGGACCAAAGCGCCGACGTGCCCATGCGCGTGCTCGCGGCAGAGATCACGCGCGAGAAGCTGTATCTGCGGGTGCACGAAGAGCTGCCTTATGCTGCGGCGGTCGAGACCACGGCGTTTGACGACAAACCAGACGGCTCGGCCCGGATCGAGCAGACCGTCTATGTCGAGCGCGACAGCCAGCGGCCGATCGTGTTGGGCAAGGGCGGGCAGACCCTGAAGTGGATCGGCCAGAAATCGCGCGAGGATCTGGTCGAGATCCTTGGCCGTCCGGTGCACCTTTTCCTGACCGTCAAGGTCGATCCGCGCTGGCAGGAGAGCCGCGCCCTCTACGCCCAGTTCGGGCTGGATTACGACGTCTGATGTTCGAGGTGCCGCGTCGGGGGCGGCGCACCTGGCTGCTACCATTGATCGCGCTCGCCGTCATGGCCGCGACAGGCACTGCCCTCGGCCTGCGCAGCGTCACTCCGGCGACCACCGCAGCCGCGGCTGTAGCCCCGCTGGCGCGCCCGCCCCTGACAGCCGAGGCGGAGCTCCCCTTCCTGGCGGCGCGGCTGGAAACGGCGGCGGCCCGGGGCTTCATGGGTGGGGTGCTGGTCGCGCGCGGCGATCAGGTGCTGTTCCGCCAGGTCTATGGCCTGGCCGACGTCCGCACGGGCGAGACGCTCAAGCTCGACAGCCGCTTCCTGCTGGCCTCGGTGTCGAAGCAGTTCACTGCCGCGGCCATCCTGCGGCTACAGGATGAGGGGGTGCTGAAGGTCAACGATCCGGTGTGCCGCTGGATCCAGCCCTGTCCGGCCGCGTGGGCAGAGGTTCGGCTCGACCATCTGCTGACCCATACCTCGGGCATCCCCGACCTGATGGCGCGACCCGGCTGGGGCCAGGCCCGGGTCACGCCCAGGGCCCTCCGGCAACTGACCGCAGACTCCGCAACCTACGGCCTGCAGTTCGCGCCCGGCGAAAGGGTCCGCTACGACAACGCCGCCTACAATCTGCTGGCCGATGTGGTCGAGCGGGCCTCGGGCCGGCCCTACATGGCCTTCCTCGAGGAGGCCTTCTTCCGGCCCCTCAACCTCAACATCGGCTATGGAGAGGGCGAGGCGGCCCGGGATGTCGTTACCGGTCACGCGCTCTTTCCGGCAGGGCTGACGCCGCAGACCCGGCCGAACCTGAGCATCGTGGTCGGGGCCGGGGCCATGGCCGGCGATCTCGATGACATGTTCATATGGACGCGCGCCCTGCATGACGGTCGCGTCCTGTCGCGCGACAGCCATGCCGCCATGACCTCGGGCCATGTGTCCGCCGGCACGATGCGGCGACGCGACTGGGGCTACGGTCTCGCGATCGGCGAGCTCGGGAGCCGTGTCTCGCCTGCAGTGCCCGGTCAGCAGATCTATCACACGGGCAGCTGGTCCGGCTTTCGCAACCTCGTCACCTATCACCCCGACAGCGAGGTGACGGTGGTGGTGCTGACCAACTCCTACCATCAGCGCGACGAGGTACTGCTGATCACCCAGCAGGCCCTCGCCGAGACCCTCGGCCTGCCGATCCCCGGCTTCCGCTGACCGCCGCGGCGGCCTAGGCTGTCCGCATGATCGCCGCCCTTGCCCTCGCCATCACCCTGCAGGCTGCGCCGGACCCCGCCGAGGCCGAGGTGGCGGCGGTGCTCGACGCGCTCGACGCGGCCTCATCCGCCGCTGACGGGGACGCCTATTTCGCCCTGTTCACCCCGTACGCCCGCTTCGTCGGGACCGATGCGACCGAGCACTGGACGCTCGAGCAGTTCCGCGTCTACGCCGAGCCGGTGTTCGCCCGGGGGCGCGGCTGGTCCTACCCGGCCACCGACCGGACCATCACCGTCGCCGACATCCCGTGCCGCTGCATCGCCTGGTTTGAGGAGCGGCTCATCAACACCAGCTATGGGGAGACACGTGGCTCGGGCGTGCTGCGCCTCACCGACGACGGCTGGAAGATCGAGCAATATGTCCTGAGCTTCGCCGTTCCCAATGACCGGGCGCGGGCCGTGGTCGAGGTGATCCGCGGCGACGCCACGCCGTGATGGAGTTCCAGGACGACGCCTTCGTGCTGTGGGCGCGGGCGCATGGCGACACGGGGGCCGTGGTCGATCTGCTGACCGAGGGTCATGGGCGGGTCGCGGCCTATGTCGCGGGCGGAGCGTCCCGGCGCATGAAGCCTTTTCTCCAGCCGGGAGCACGGGTCGCGGTCGATTTCCGCGCCCGCACCGCGGAGCAGCTCGGGGGCGCCCGCCTCGAGCCTGTGGGGGAGGGGCCGGCGGCGTTGTTCGACGATCCCCTGGCCCTGACAGGCCTGGCTGCGGCGGCCGCGGTGGCCCAGGGTGCCCTGCCGGAGCGCGAGCCACATCCAGGGGCCTTCTACGGCTTCGAGGCCCTGATGGCGGCCTTGGCCATCCCCGAGGTCTGGCCCGCGGTGTTCGTCCGCTTCGAGTCGGGCCTGCTGGAGGCGCTGGGGTTCGGGCTGGACCTCAGCAGGTGCGGTGCCACGGGGGTAACCGATGATCTCGCCTGGGTCAGTCCACGCAGCGGCCGTGCCGTCAGCCGCGAGGCCGGGGCCCCCTACGCCGACCGCCTGCTGCACCTGCCGCCCTTCCTGCTCGGAACTCAGGCCGGACTCGGGGAGGGGGACGTGGGCGCGGGGCTGGCCCTGACCGGCCACTTCCTTGAGCGCAACGTCTTCCACGTGCTGAACCGGCCGCTGCCGCCCGCCCGGGTGTGGATGATCGACAAGCTGGGCGAGGCGGGGCGGCTCTGAGCCCGCCAGCGTTGCCGGGAGGCCACGGCGAGGCCGAAATGCGGCGGCGCACCGTCCGTGTCACGGGTCGTTCGCGGTCCTGTGGCTGCCGCGTCGTATCGGCGTCCTACGCGCGCTCCGAGCCAATTGCGGCCGACAGAGACGGGGCGATTATGAACCTTCATCGTTTCACCGCGAGCGCATCGACGCTCGCCCTTGCGCTGACCGGCGTGCTCGGTACCGCCGGCGTCGCCGTGGCCCAGAGCGGCCCGTCCGACCCCGACGCGGTCGTCGAGGTCGAGGAAATCGTTGTCTTCGGTCTGGGCGAGAGCCGCCAGCAGGCCTCCATCACCGCGGCAGCGATCTCCGTCGAGGCCCCGGGCACCAGTCCGCTGAAGGCCATCGAGCGCCTGCCGGGCGTGAGCTTCCAGTCGGCGGACGCTTTCGGCGCCTACGAGTGGTCGGCGCGCATCGTGCTGCGCAGCTTCAACCAGAACCAGCTGGGCTTCACGCTGGATGGCGTGCCGCTGGGCGACATGAGCTACGGCAACCACAACGGCCTGCACGTCTCGCGCGCCATCATCTCCGAGAACGTCGGCCGGGTGGACGTGGCCCAGGGCTCGGGCGCGCTCGGGACCGCTTCGAGCAGCAACCTCGGCGGCACTGTCCAGTTCATCAGCCGCCGCCCGGCGGCGAGCTTTGGTCTTGATGTAGCCGGCACTTTCGGGACCGAGTCGACCCTGCGCGGCTACGCCCGTCTTGACACTGGCGCCTTCGGTCCGGCCGGCACGGCTCTGAGCCTGTCGGTGGTCGACTCCGGCATGGACAAGTGGAAGGGCGTCGGCGAGCAGCAGCAGAGCCAGATCAACTTCAGCTTCGTTCAGCCGGTCGGCCGCGGTGAGATCACCGGCTTCCTGAACCGCTCCGAGCGTCGCGAGAACGACTATCAGGATATGTCGCTGGAGCAGATCGCGCGTCTGGGTCGTGACTTCGACAACATCTCCGGCAACTACGCCCTCGCCGTCCGGATCGCTGACATCGGCAACAACCGCGGCGACACGGGTGCCCCGATCAGCAATGCGGCCGCCGGCACTGTCTATCCGGCCCCGATCGCAACGGTGGATGACGCCTACTTCGACGCCTCCGGCCTGCGGGACGACACCCTTGGAGCGCTGACCTTCAGCTATCCGCTGACCGACGCGCTCTCGGTATCGCTCACCGGCTATGGGCACAACAACGAGGGCCAGGGTCTGTGGTGGACGCCCTATGTGCCGACCCCGGCCGGCGCTCCGGACCAGAACGGAGCCGCCATCTCGGCCCCGGGCCCGATCTCGGTCCGCACCACCGAGTACGAGATCGAGCGCCGCGGTGCGTTTGGCTCGGTTGACCTGGCGCTCGGAGCCCATGCGCTCGAGGCCGGCTTCTGGCTGGAGACGAACGACTTCAACCAGGCCCGCCGCTTCTACGGCCTGGCGCGCGCGGCCAACACCCGGAGCTCGCTCGAGTTCCTGCGCAATCCGTTCTTCACCCAGTGGGAGTACGACTTCGAGACCGAGACGCGCCTGTTCTACGTCCAGGACACCTGGGCCGTGACCGAGGCCCTGACGGTGTTCGGCGGCTTCAAGTCGCTGTCCGTGGAGAACACCGCCCGCACCATCACCGGCCCGAACAAGACCGGGACCATCAAGGCGGAAGACAACTTCCTCCCGCAAGTGGGCGCGACCTACGACGTCAACGCCGACCATCAGCTGTTCGTGTCCTATTCGGAGAACATCCGGGCGTTCGAGTCCTCGAACACGGGCGGGCCCTTCTCGGCCTCGGCCGCGGGCTTCGCCGCCCTGCGCAACACGGTGCAGCCGGAGAGCTCGAAGACGATCGAGGCGGGCTGGCGGTTCCGCGCCGCCCAGCTGCAGGGCTCGGTGGCCATCTACAACGTCGACTTCGAGGACCGCCTGCTCGGCGTGTCGCTGGGGTCGCCGATCCTCGGCCTCGGCTCGGGGATCCAGAACGTCGGCTCGGTCTCCTCGCGCGGCTTCGAGGCGGCGGCGGTCTGGACCCTCGACGACGCCTGGTCGGCGTTCGGCTCGTTCAGCTACAACGACTCGACCTACGAGGACGACGTCATCGACGGGGCCGGCGTGCTGGTCGCGGCGACGGGCGGCAAGACGGTGGTGAACACGCCGGAAACCCTCTTCCGCGCCGAGCTGTCCTATGACGACGGTGCCCTGTTCGGCACCCTGGCGGCCGCCTACACCGGCGAGCGCTTCTCCAGCTACCTCAATGACGAGAGCGTCGACGGCTACACCCTTTTCGAACTGACGGGCGGATACCGGTTCACGGACACCGGCGGCTGGCTGGACGGGACCGAGATCCAGGTCAACGTCACCAACCTGCTGGACGAGGACCATATCTCGACCGTCGGGTCGGGCGGGTTCCAGAACACGGCCGGTCGCCAGACCTTCCTGCCGGGCGCGCCGCGTCAGGCCTTCGTCACCGTCCGTCGCCGCTTCTAGACGACGGTCGGCTGCAACCTGCGGGGCGCGCTTCCGGGCGCGCCCCGTTTCGGCTTTCGAGGAGGGAGACCCTCATGAGCCAGCTTTCCAGACGTGGCCTGATGACCGGAACGGTCGGGGCAGGGCTCGCCGCAGGCGCGACCGGGGCCCTCGCGGCGCCGGACCGCGTGATCGCCCGGACCTTGACGCGCATCGCCTTCGGCTCGTGCGCGCGCAGCGACAAGCCCCAGCCGATCTGGGATGCGGTGCTGGCGGCCGAGCCGAACCTGTTCATCTTCCTCGGCGACAACGTCTATCTCGACACCCGCGACCCTGAGGTCATGCGGCGCAAGTACGCCGAACTCGCGGCCCAGCCAGGCTTCCGGCGGCTGCGCGAGTCCGTGCCGATCCTCGCCACCTGGGATGACCACGACTACGGCGAGAATGACGCCGGGGCCGAGTATCCCATGAAGGAGGAGAGCCGCCGGCAGTTTCTCGACTTCTTCGGCGAGCCCGCCGACAGCCCCCGCTGGACGAGAGACGGGATCTACACTTCGCTGGTGTTCGGCCCCGTCGGGTGCCGGGTGCAGATCCTGTTGCCCGACCTGCGCTGGAACCGCACCCGGCTGGTCCCGCTGGAGCTGGGCGGGCAGGACTATGACGCCTGGGTCGAGGCCCGGGCCGAGGCGGGACAAAGCACGCCCGGTCCCTACATGCGCAATCCCGAGCTGACCGCGACCCAGCTGGGGGAGACGCAGTGGCGCTGGCTTGAGGAGCAGCTCGCCGCTCCGGCCGAGGTGCGGCTGCTGGCCTCCAGCCTTCAGGTCGTGGCGGACTTCGCCGGCTGGGAAGGCTGGATCAACTTCGCCCACGATCACCAGAGGCTGATCGCCGCGATCCGCGATCGCCGCGCCAACGGACTTGTGTGCCTGTCGGGGGACACGCACTACGGCGAGGTCTCGCGCCTCGACGTGAACACGCCCTATCCGCTGTGGGACATCACCTCCTCGGGCCTGACCGAGACCTGGCCGGTGACGCCGCCCAACGCCCTGCGGGTCGGCGAGGTCTATCGCGAGCCCAACTTCGGGCTGCTGACCCTCGGCTGGGACGGCGAGGCGCCGACGCTGCTGGCGCAGATTTGCGGCGTTGACGGCGCGGTTCACCTCGAACAGCCCATCCGGATCGCCGATCTGACCGTGTGACCCCGGTCGGCGGGCAGGAGGCTCTAGACTTCGGCCTCGAACCAGCCGATTCGCAGGGCCATGACCGTTCACACCCCCACGCCCGAGGGCGGGCGCATCGTCGAGGAGCCGCTCAGCGAGGCGCTGTCCCGGCGCTATCTCGCCTACGCCCTGTCGACCATCACCAACCGGGCATTGCCGGACGTGCGCGACGGCTTCAAGCCGGTGCACCGCCGCATCCTCTACGCCATGCACCAGATGCGGCTGAACCCGCAGGCGGCGGCGCGCAAGTGCGCCAAGGTCGTCGGCGAGGTGATGGGCGGCTATCACCCGCACGGCGACGCCTCGATCTATGACGCCCTCGTCCGCCTCGCCCAGGACTTCTCGCAGCGCTACCCGCTGGTCGATGGCCAGGGCAACTTCGGGAACATCGACGGCGATAACCCCGCTGCCATGCGCTACACCGAGTGCAAGCTGACGCCGGCGGCGCAGCTACTGCTTGAGGGCATCGACCAGGACGCGGTCGACTTCCGCCCCACCTATGACGACCAGGACGAGGAGCCGGTGGTCCTGCCGGCCGGCTTCCCCAACCTGCTGGCCAATGGCGCCTCGGGCATCGCCGTGGGCATGGCCACCTCGATCCCGCCGCAAAATGCGGGCGAGCTGATCGACGCCTGCCAGCTGCTGCTGACCAATCCCGAGGCTACGACCGTCGAGCTGGTCGAGCGCGTGCCCGGCCCGGACTTCCCCACCGGCGGCGTCGCCGTCGAGAGTCGCGCCTCGATCCTCGAGGCCTACGAGACCGGGCGTGGCGGGGTGCGCCTGCGCGCCCGCTGGGAGACCGAGGACCTCGGCCGCGGTCTGTGGCGCATCGTCGTCAGCGAGATCCCCTACCAGGTGCAGAAGTCCAAGCTGATCGCCGACCTGGCCGAGTTGATCGAGACCAGGAAGGCCCCCCTGCTGGCCGATGTGCGCGACGAGTCGGCCGAGGACATCCGCCTGGTGCTGGAGCCGCGCAGCCGCACGGTTGAGCCCGAGGTGCTGATGGAGAGCCTGTTCAAGCTCTCCGACCTCGAGATCCGCTTCCCGATCAACATCAACGTGCTGGATGGAACGGGCACGCCGCGGGTGCTGGGGCTCAAGGCCTGTCTGGAAGCCTTCATCGCCCATCGGCGCGAGGTGCTGATCCGTCGCGGCCAGTGGCGTGTCGAGCGCATCGAGAAGCGCCTGCACCTGCTGGAAGGCCTGCGCATCGTCTTCCTCAATCTGGACGAAGTGATCCGCATCGTCCGCGAGGAGGAGCACCCGAAGGCGGTGCTGATCGCCCGCTTCGGCCTGACCGAGCTGCAGGCCGACTTCGTCCTCGACACCCGGCTGCGCCAGCTGGCGCGGCTGGAGGAGATGGCGATCGAGACTGAATTCAAGGCCCTATCCGAAGAACTTGCGGGGCTGAAGGCGATGATCGCCTCCCCGACCAAGCAGTCGAAGCTGATCTCGGTGGGTCTGGACGACGTGCGCAAGGCGCTGATCTCGCCGCGCCGCACGACCATCGGCCAGCCGGTGGATGTCTCGGGTCTGGCCCCTGTCGAGGCCTTCATCCCGCGCGAGGCGATCACCGTGATCCTGTCCGAGCGCGGCTGGATCCGGGCCGCCAGGGGCAAGGTCGACGACCCGTCCGAGCTGAAGTTCAAGGAGGGCGACCAGCTGGGCTGGCTGGTTCCGGCCTTTACGACCGACAGGATCCTGATCGCCGCCACCGACGGGCGGGTATTCACCGTGCCGGCCGACAAGCTGGCGTCCGGGCGCGGCCACGGCGAGCCGCTGCGGCTGATGATCGATCTTGAGGAGGGTGCCGGGATTGTCGGGGTGCTGGCGCACCAGCCGGGCGCGAAGGTGCTGGTGGCCTCCAAGGCCGGCTACGGCTTCGTCGCGCCGGAGGATGACCTCATCGCCCAGAAGCGCGGCGGCAAGCAGGTGCTGAACGGCGAGATGCTGGCCCTGCTGCGCGTCACCGGGGACCACGTCGCCACCATCGGCGAGAACATCAAGGCGCTGATCTTCCCGATCGCCGAACTGCCCGAGATGGGCCGCGGCAAGGGGGTGAAGCTGCAGGCCTTCAAACAGGGAGGCCTGGCTGATGTGGCGGTGTTCGCGGCCGAGACCGGGCCGGAGTGGGTCGATGGCGGCGGTCGCCGCCGCAACTGGCCCGACTGGAAGGACTGGCTCGGCAAGCGCGCCGCCGCCGGCCGCCAGGGCCCGCGGGGCCTGCGGAAGTTCAGGTAGGCGTTCCTTTCCTCCCCACGGAGTGGGGAGGGGGACCGCGAAGCGGTGGAGGGGCCTCTGCGCCGATCCCCGCCGAGTGCTCTGTGTCGATCAAGGGATCACAGCTGGCACAACGAAAGGCACAACGGGCGCAGCGACTTCGCTAGCTGCGCCAAAGGCGCCTTGTTGCCCCTGAGGACAGAGAATGGCGCTGCGCGCGCGCCGATGCACAGGTCCCGTCGTGGTCGCTGTGATCTCGCTGTGGCCGTTGTGATCCCTTGAGGCCGGCCTGAAAGTCGGTGGACGCTAGAGACCCGCGCCCTTCGCCGCGTCCCACAGGGCGTCCATCTGGGCGAGGTCGGACTGGTCGGCGCTGCGGCCGGCCTTCGCCAGCTCGGCCTCGATGAAGTGGAAGCGGCGCACGAACTTGGCGTTGGCAGCGCGCAGGGCGTCCTCGGGCTCGACCCCCAGCTTGCGGGCAAGGTTGGCGACCACGAACAGCAGGTCGCCCATTTCCTCGGCGGCCTTCGCCGTATCGCCGGCGGCGATCTCGGCCTTCAGCTCGCCGACCTCCTCCTCCAGCTTGGCGAAGACCTCGTCGGTCGAGGGCCAGTCGAAGCCCACTCGCGCGGCGCGCTTCGTCAGCTTGGCGGCGCGGTGCAGGGCGGGCAGGCCGACGGGCACATCGTCCAGCACGCCCGTCTGGGCCTTGGCCTGACGCTCGGCGGCCTTGAGGTCCTCCCAGCGCAGCTTCTGGGCGGTTCCGTCGGCCTTCGCCGCCTCCCGGGTGTTTTCCGGGCCGAACACATGCGGGTGGCGGCGCTCCAGCTTGTCGGCGATGGCCGTGGCCAAGTCGTCGAAGGCGAACAGGCCCTGCTCCTCGGCCATGCGGGCGTGGAACACCACCTGGAACAGCAGGTCGCCCAGCTCGCTCTTCAGGTCGTCGAAGTCACCGCGGTCGATGGCGTCGGCGACCTCATAGGCCTCCTCCAGGGTGTAGGGGGCGATGGTGGCGAAGGTCTGCTCCACGTCCCACGGGCAGCCGCGCTCGGGGTCGCGCAGCCGCACCATGATGGCCTTGAGGCGATCGAGGGGGGCGGACATGGCTCAGGCTCCGTTGCGGGCGGCGAGTCGGGCGCGGATTTCGGCGTGCCGCTCGGGCGTCAGAGGATAGATGCGCAGCACGAGCGCCGACAGGGCCAGCAGCACCACCGGCGCGGCGATGAACAGCCATTGCAGGCCGAGGATCACCTCGGGCGTATTGACCGCGCCCGGGGCCGGGTCGAAGCCGATAGCCTCCAGCACAGCGAAGGCACCGACCGAGAAAGCGTAGCCCAGCTTGGAGGTGGCGTTGAGGATGGAGAACAGCAGGCCGGTCTGGTCGGCCTCCGTCTCCAGCCGGATGGCGTCCGAGGCGTCGGCCATCATGGCCCGCAGCAGCAGGTCCGAGGCACCGAAAGCGAGGCCGACGCCGAACAGGGCGGCTATGGCCGCCGGGAAGTTGCCGGCGGGGACCAGCAGGGTGGCCGCAGCGAAGCTGCCGGCGAAATAGAGGCTGGCCACCGCCAGCGCCCGGTGCTTGCTGATGCGCGTGGCCAGCCAGGCCCAGACCGGCGCGCCGACCAGCCCGGCGACGAAATAGACCAGCAGCATCAGCGAGGTCTGGTCGCGCTCGAAGCCGCGCGCCTGTTCGAAGAAGTAGAAGAACAGCACCCCGATCAGGCCGCGGGCGGCACCCAGCAGCAGGTCGCTCAGGAGGAGGCGGCGCAGGACCGGCTTCGCGATCAGACCGAGCGTCGCCTTAAGCCCGCCGTGGGGCGGCGGCGCGACGCCGCGCGGTTCGGGCGTGAAGCGCAGGGTGACGACCAGGGCAATCGGCAGCAGGGCGATGATGAACAACCCCTGGGCCCGTACCGCCTCGACATAGTCGCGGCCGGTGGCCTGGACGATCGGCGGGATCAGGAGTACCGCCAGCACGCCGAGGATGTTGGCCGCCTGCCACCAGGCATAGATGCGCGACCTCTGGTCGTAGTCCGGCGAAAGCACCGCCGCCCAGCTGGTCTGGGACAGCAGGCTGATCGAGTAGCCGAGGTACATGACCACCAGCCACAGGGCGAGGTGGCCGGCTCCGGCACCCGGCTCGACGAGGAACAGCAGGCCGACCGAGAGCATCAGCACCGGGGCCGCCGCCGCCATCCATACCCGGTAGCGGCCGAAGCGCGTCGAGGTGCGATCGATCAGCAGGCCCAGCGCCGGATCGACGACGATGTCGGCCAGACGCACCAGCAGGAAGATCAGGCTGACCGCCGCCAGCGACACGCCGATGTGGCTGGCGTAGAACTCCGGCAGGGTCACGTAGACCGGCAGGCCCAGCGCCGCATAGGGCAGGCAGCTCGCGGCGAAGGCGGCCAGCACACGGTTCGGGCGGCGGCCGGAAGTCTGGGCCGGGGTCTGGCCATGGGTCTGGCCATGGGTCTGGGCAGGTCTCTGGGCGGCGGACATGGGCGATCCGGACAGGCGGCCGCTGAGTCGGCCAGGCTGCATCCTGCCGCGCCGGGCGATGCCGCGCGAGCGGGCGGTTGCAGCGGCGCGCGGCTTCAGGCTTCCTTGGCGGGTGAAACGCCTGTCCGTCCCGTCCCGCATCCGCTGTGTCGCCCTGGCGGTCGCCACGGCGCTGGCAGGCTTCGCGCTTGCGCCGACCGTCCGGGCGGAAGAAATCTGCGACGCGGGGTCCGATGTCTGGGTCGCGGCGGCGACCGGCAATGGGGCGTCGGTCTTCGGGCTCGTCTGGACTCCGTTCGATCGCGAGGAGTACGGCTGGCTGGCCTATGCGCCTCTGATCCAGCATGAGCTGGAGACGCAGTGCGATCCGTCGAGCCCGACCTTTGCCGCGAAGCTGGCGGCCTTCCAGACCCGCTTCCAGCTGCCGGCCACGGGCCAGTTTGACCCGGCGACCTTCCAGGTGTTCCGTGGTCTGTGGCAGGAGCGGCGGCCATTCGTGATGGCGCGACTGGCACATATCTGTCCGGATCCACCGCCGCTGCGTGAGCTCGGCTATCTGGTGGCCGAGGAGGAGCACGCGGACCGGCTGACCCGGCTTCTGCGGCGCGACACCCTCGACGCCTACCGGCGCATGGTCACGGCGGCGCGGGCGGAGGTCCCCGAGATCGCCGCTGATCCCGAGTTGCTGCAGATCTTCTCCGGCTTCCGCGATCCAGATGCGGATGCGGCGCGCTGCGTCACCGAGCGGAACTGCGACGGCCTGCGCCGGGCCGTCTGCTCGCCGCACCGCACGGGGGCGGCGGTCGACCTCTACGTCGGTCACATCGAGGGACTGGGCGTCGATTCCACCCACCCCGACAGCCGCCGGCACATGAGCCAGGGAGCCACCTACCGCTGGCTGGTGCGCAACGCCGGGCGCTTCGGCTTCGTCCCCTATGTCTACGAGCCTTGGCACTGGGAGTATGTGAGCGAGGGGGAGGTCGCCACGCCATGAGCCCAGGGCGGCCCCTCACGACCGGGGAGCGCGCCTTGGCGCGGACGGCGCTGGGGCCCGCGCCGAGCCTGTCGTGCGTGCGGTTGCTGGCGCTGCCGGGCCTGCGCCGCGCCTTCGTGGCCGGGCGCTGGGGCCATTTCGACTGGATCATCTGGCCGGCCCGTACACTCACGCCCGACCTGTCGCAGGCCCCGCTGGCGCGCCAGGCGGTGCTGGTGCACGAGCTGACCCATGTGCTGCAGGCACAAGGTGGAGTCTGCCTGACGGTGGCCAAGCTGAAGGCGGGAGATGACGCCGCAGCCTATCGCTATCCGGTGCACGCGGCCTGCCGCTGGCGCGATCTGAACATCGAGCAGCAGGCCATGGTGATCGAGCACCGCTTCCGCATCAGCCGGGGACAGGCCGTGCCTGGCGATCCCGCCTTCTACGCTCGCGTCCGCCCCTGAGATGCGCGACACCGGGCCCCTTGCGACACGCGTCGGCCAGTCTAAATGGCAACCGAGTTTGTTACAGTCAGACGGGCCTTCCCCAAGGACGCCGGCATGGCGAAGGATCTGGTGCCGGATCATTTCGCCTACGGCCTCAGCGAGCCGATGGCCGAGGCGGTGGCGGGAGGGGCGCGTCCGGTCGAGGGCGTGACCGCCGACCTGCGCCGCGTCCCCGAACTCGTGCCGGACGAGGTCGCGCGGCAGAGCTGCTACAAGCTGGATCAGGCCGCGCCGATCGCTACGGTCGATGAGCTGGAGCACCAAGACGCCATCATCATCATCATCATCGGCACCGGCACCCGTTTCTGCACGGCGTCGTCGCAATTGTGCAACGTCCTCGACCAGACCGACGGCACCCGCTTCCAAGGTCGCCACATCGCCGGGTTCGCGAGGAAGCAGTTCGGCTGATCTTTCCGCCGGGCGGCTCAGGCCGCCCGGTCCATCTCCACCAGCTGCTGGATGGTGACGTAGTCGGTCTTGCCCGTGCCGAGCACCGGCAGTTCCGCCACCTTCACGATCTTCTTGGGCACTGCGAGTTCCGGCGCGCCGTGACTTCGGGCCCACTCGGCCAACCGGGCCACCTCGGCGTCGTTGCGGTCGGTGACCAGCACCAGCTTCTCGCCCTTGCGTGTGTCGGCCACGGCGACCACGGCATGGCGTCCCTCAGGCCAGACGGCGGAGGCCAATCCCTCCACGGCGGCCAGGCTGACCATCTCGCCGCCGATCTTGGCGAAGCGCTTGGCCCGACCGAGGATGGCGATGTAACCCTCGGGGTCAAGGTCGATGATGTCGCCGGTGTCGTGCCAACCTCCCTCCAGCAGCTCGAGCCGCTCGGGGTCCTCGGGGTCCAGATAACCGGCCATCACGTTCGGACCGCGCAGATAGAGCCGTTGGCCCTCGTCGATGCCCTCGATCGGCTCCAGCCGCCATTCCATGCCGGGCAGGATCTGGCCGACCGAGCCGGGGCGATTGCGGTCCGGGTGGTTGACCGCCACCACCGGCGCTGCCTCGGTGGCCCCGTAGCCTTCCAGCAGTTTGAGTCCGTGGAAACGGGTGTTGAACAGGTGGTGCGTCTCGTCGCGCACGCGCTCGGCCCCGGCGACCACGAACTTCAGGGTGCCGAAATCGTCCGGTCCCGCCACGCGGGCGTACTGGTTCAGGAAAGTGTCGGTGGCCAGGAGGATCGAGGCCTTGGTCTGGGGTAGCAGCTCGACGATCTGCTTGGCGTGCAGCGGCGAGGGGTATTCGAATGCCTTCATGCCCTGCAGGATCGGCAGCAGCACCCCGCCGGTAAGGCCGAAGCAGTGGAAGGTCGGCAGCGGGTTGAACATCACCCACTCCGGCTTGAGGTCGATGTGTTGGCCGACCTGGCGCGTGTTCGACACCAGGTTCCACTGGGTCAGCACGACCCCCTTGGGCGCGCCGAAGCTGCCTGAGGTGAACAGGAGTACGCCCGGGCTGTCTGGCGTGGTCGGAACGAGGAAGCGCCGCGGCATCATGCCGGCCATCAGACCGTAGAGCTTGTCGGCGATGCCGATGGTGGTGCGCACGTCGTCGAGCCAAACGACCTCGGCCACCTCGCCGATGGCCGAGACCAGGTCCTCCAGCTTGGCCTGCTCGATGAAGCGGCGGGCGGTCAGCACCCTACGCACGCCGGCGGTCTGGATCGCCGCCTTCACATTGCGCTCACCGGCGGTGAAGTTGAGCATGGTCGGTACGCGGCCGTGGGCGTGCAGGCCAAAGAAGGTGACCACCACGCCCATCGACGACGGCAGCAGGATGCCCACCCGCTCGGCCGGCTCCGTGATGGCCGCGATCTTGCGGCCGAGCACGAAGGCGGCCCGGATCAGGCCAGTGTAGGTCAGGGGCTTGCGGTCCTGGTCCTCGAGGATCTCCTTGTCGCCAAAGCGGTTGCGGGCCTCGATCAGGGCCTCGAACACGGTGGCGGGGGTCCCGTCCATCAGCGGTACGCGCAATCGTTCCTCCGCGGCCGCGTGTCGCGCAGCCTTATTGCTTGAGCCCGCAGACCCTAGCCAGCGCCCGGGTCGATGAAAAGGCGCGTTACGTCGCGTGAACCAGGGGGGCAGGGGCGCGCGCTTGCCAACGCGCCCGGAAACGCCGACATACCGGGCGAAATGGTCACCCTGATTGACACGCTCGCGGCCCGCCCGGCGGACCTTCGTCACCCGGAGAAGCGCAACCGGCCGGAGAGTCCCGTGCTGCGCAAGCCGGACTGGTTGCGCGTCAAGGCCCCCGGCTCGGGCCAGTACAACGTCACCCGGGCGATTGTTCGCGAAAAGGGCCTGCACACGGTCTGCGAGGAGGCCGCCTGCCCGAACATCGGCGAGTGCTGGAGCCAGAAGCACGCGACCTTGATGATCATGGGCGATACCTGCACCCGGGCCTGCGCCTTCTGCAACGTCAAGACGGGCCTGCCCCAGCCGCTGGACGCCGAAGAGCCCGCCAAGGTCGGTCTGGCCGTGGCCCAGCTGGGCCTGAACCACGTCGTCATCACCTCGGTCGACCGTGACGACGTGCATGACGGCGGCGCCGCCCACTTCGCCGAGGTGGTGCGCGAGATCCGCCGCCAGGCCCCGGCCACCACCATCGAGATCCTGACGCCCGATTTCCTGAGGAAGGACGGCGCGGCCGAGGTGATGATCGACGCAAAGCCCGACGTCTTCAACCATAACCTGGAGACCGTGCCGCGGCTCTATCTGAAGATCCGCCCCGGTGCCCGCTACTTCCACTCCCTGCGGCTGCTGCAGATGGTCAAGGAGCGCGACCCCAACCAGTTCACCAAGTCCGGCATCATGGTCGGCTTCGGCGAGACCAGGGAGGAGGTCATGCAGGTCATGGACGACATGCGCTCGGCCGAGGTCGACTTCATCACCATAGGCCAGTACCTGCAGCCGACCCGCAAGCATGCGCCGATCGATCGCTTCGTTACCCCGGACGAGTTCAAGGCCTATGATGCCATCGCCCGGGCCAAGGGTTTCCTGATGGTGTCGTCCAGTCCGCTGACCCGCAGCTCGCACCACGCCGGCGACGACTTCGCCCGGCTCAAGGCGGCGCGGGCGGCCCGGCTGTCCGCGGCGCGCTGACCTTTCCGCCTTGGCCGTCCATCGCGTCACCCGCCTCCTGCCCTATGCGCCCAACCAGCTGGCCGGGCTGGTGGCGGACGTGCGCGCCTATCCGGACTTCGTCCCCTGGGTGATCGAGATGCGCGTCTGGAACGCCCGCACCGAGGGCGACACCGACCTGCTCGACGCGGAAGCCTCGGTCGGCTTCTCCTTCCTGAGGGAGCGCTTCGCCACCTGGGTGCGCCATGATCGAGCCGGGCCCTCGGTCGAGGTCGGGCTGATCCGCGGGCCGTTCCGGCACCTGCGTAACCGCTGGGAGTTTCACCCGCACCCCGAGGGGACGCGGCTGGAGTTCATGATCGACTTCGCCTTCCGCAGCCGCCTGCTGGACACCATGCTGCACGCCAACTTCGAGCGCGCCGTGGCGGCCCTGATCGGCTGTTTCGAGGGCGAGGCGCGGCGACGGTTCGGGAGCGACCTCACGGCAGTCTAGGCCGCGTGGCTCAGGATCAGGCTGTCCGGTGACCGCTGGCGTCCGAACCCATCGCCCGTGTATCCCCTGGGGCCCTGCTTGGCGCGGGCGAGTGGAGAGCTCAGACGGGTTTCACCAACACAATCCGACCGTGTTTTCCGAGACGGATCCGGAATGCCGAAACCACTGCATCTGCTTCATTTCGGCCGAACGTTCTGGACGGATCGCGAACAAGCTCGTCATTGATCCAGACGCCTTCGTTCTGGATCTTCTTGCGGGCTTGTCCCAGCGAGGGAGAGAGCTCTGACGCCTTCAGCAGCGCCTCTGCACTTCTCCGATCGAAGGCCTTGCCCTCGTTGCGTTCCTGCTCTTCGGTCGTGCCGACCCAGAGAAGTTGCCTTGTCGGGAGGTCGGCTGTGGCCAGGCCCAATTCAAAGGCTTTCTCCGACGTGGCGCGCGCCTTGCGCGCCTCCCCGCCGCCGTGGAGCATCGTTGTGGCGGCGTCCGCGAGGGCCTTCTTGGCGTCATTGATCTCCGCACCCTCAAGGGCCTCCAGCCGCGTGATCTCGTCCAGCGGCAGGTCAGTGAACAGCTTGAGGAACTTGCCCACGTCAGCGTCGTCGGCATTGCGCCAGAACTGCCAGTAATCGTAGGGCGACAGCTGGTCAGAGTTGAGCCATATCGCGCCCTGGGCGGTCTTGCCCATCTTGCCGCCGGAGGCCGTGGTGAGCAATGGCGTCGTCAGACCGAAGGCGGCCTTGCCGTCCACACGGCGGACCAGATCGACCCCGGAGACGATGTTGCCCCACTGATCCGACCCGCCCATCTGCAGGGTGCAGTTCACACGGCGGTTCAGCTCCAGGAAGTCCACCGACTGCATCAGCATGTAGTTGAACTCGAGGAAGGTCATCGGCTGCTCGCGTTCCAGCCGCAGCTTGACCGAGTCGAAGGCCAGCATCCGGTTGACGGTGAAATGGGTGCCGTAGTCGCGCAGGAACTGGATGTAGCCATAGGTCGACAGCCAGTCGTCGTTGTCGATCATGATCGCATCGGTCGGGCCATCGCCGAAGGTCAGGAATTTCTCGAACACGGTGCGGATGGAGGCGATGTTGGTGGCGATCGTCTCGTCGGTCAGATGCGGACGCGAGGCGTCCTTGCCGGTCGGATCACCGACCTTGGTCGTGCCGCCGCCCATGATGACGATCGGCCGATGCCCGGCCTGCTGCAGCCGACGCAGCATCATGATCTGGATCAGGCTGCCGATATGCAAGGACGGGGCCGTGGCGTCGAAGCCGATATAGCCGGTGACCACGCCCGCCTTCGCCGCCGCATCCAGCTCGGCCGGATGGGTGATCTGATGGATATAGCCGCGCGCCTGCAGCGTCTTGAGGAAGTCGGACTTGAAGACGGGCTCGGTCATGGCGTCAGCAGGCTTGGCGTGGGGAGGAGGCGGCGTGTAGCACGGACGGATGCCGGAGCGAACCGGGGGACCCTCCATGCACGTCACGCTTCATCCCCACCCGTCCAGTGCGGCGGGGCCGATCCGGGCCCTGCATGTCGAGATCGCGCGAGACGGCCTGCGGCTGTGGCTGCGCTATATGGCCGAGGGCGATCCGGGCGGGGTGGCCTGGCCGGCGGCCGCGGCGCCGGGTCGGGGCGATGCGCTTTGGGAGCACACCTGCTTCGAGGCCTTCGTCAGCACCGATGACGGCTATCGCGAGTTCAACCTGTCGCCCTCGGGCCAGTGGGCCTCCTATGGCTTCAGCGGCTACCGCACAGACATGGCCGAGGCGGCGGAGGTCGCGGTGGTCGAGGGGCTCGACGGCGGCGACGACTACGTCACCCTTGAAGCCACGATCGAGCTGCCGGCCGGGGCGCGGCGGCTGGGCCTGTCCGCCGTGATCGCGGCGACCGACGGCACCCGCACCTACTGGGCGCTGGCGCATCCGTCGGATAAGCCGGACTTCCATCATCCCGACTCCTTTGTTCTGGACCTCCCATGATCTTCGGCATCGACCGTCTGCTTGCCGATCCGGCGCTTCTGGGCCAGCTGAAGGGGCGGCGCGTGGCCCTGTTGGCCCATCCGGCCTCGGTGACGGCGGACCTGATCCATGCGGTCGACGCCCTGATCGCCGCCGGCGTGACCATCACCGCCGCCTTCGGCCCGCAGCACGGGATGAAGGGCGACCTGCAGGACAACATGATGGAGAGTCCGGACTACCGCGATCCGGTGCACGGCTTTCCGGTGTTCAGCCTGTACGGCGAGGTCCGTCGGCCGCGGGACGACTGGATGGACACCTTCGACATCCTGCTGGTCGATCTGCAGGATCTCGGCTGCCGCATCTACACCTATGTGACGACCCTGCTGTACGTGCTGGAGGCGGCGGCGCAGCATGGCAAGTCGGTCTGGGTGCTGGACCGGCCCAATCCGGCCGGGCGGCCGGTCGAGGGCACGACGCTGCAGCCGGGCTGGGAGAGCTTCGTCGGCGCCGGCCCCATGCCGATGCGGCACGGGCTGACGCTGGGCGAGATGGGGCTGTGGCTCATCGACCATTTCCGGCTTGACGTCGACTACCGCGTCATCGAGATGCCGGGCTACGACCCGGAGGCCGCCCCGGGCTTCGGCTGGCCGCTGGGCCAGCGGGCCTGGATCAACCCCAGCCCCAATGCTCCGAACCTGAGCATGGCGCGGGCCTATGCCGGGACGGTGATGCTGGAGGGCGCGACCCTGTCCGAGGGGCGGGGCACCACCCGGCCGCTGGAGCTGTTCGGGGCCCCCGACATCGACGCCCGGGCGGTCATCGCCGAGATGCAGCGGCTGGCCCCTGAGTGGCTGACCGGCTGCGTGCTGCGCGACATGTGGTTCCAGCCGACCTTCCACAAGCATGTCGGCCAGCTGTGCTCCGGCGTGCAGATCCACTGCGAGGCGCCGCACTATGACCACGCCGCCTTCCGGCCCTGGCGGGTGCAGGCGGCGGGCTTCAAGGCCATCCGCAGTCTCTGGCCCGACTACGACCTGTGGCGGGATTTCCCCTACGAGTACGCCTTCGGCAAGCTGCCGATCGACACCATCAATGGCGGCCCGGCCCTGCGCCAGTGGGTCGATGACCCGGCGGCGACGCCGGGAGATCTGGACACCATCGCCGGGGCCGACGAGGCCGCCTGGCGCGAGGCCCGGCGGCCATTCCTGATCTACTAGTGCAGCTTGAGCCGCCCGGTGACGCGCCGGTGCAGCAGCCGTGACAGGGCCAGCAGGCCGGTGCGGCGGATGCCGATGATGGCGCGGTGGTGGTCCAGATGCAGGGCCATGTAGGCCCATTTGGCCAGCAGGCCCTCGATCAGGAAAGACGGGCCGATCAGGTTGCCCATCAGCGACCCGACGCCGCCCCGGTCGCCCAGCGAGACCAGCGAGCCGCGGTCACGGTAAACGAACGGGCCGGGGTCCCGGTTCGGGTGCGCAAGGACGCGGGCCAGCCACGCCGCCTGCTGCGCCGCCGCCTGGGCGCGGGCCGGCACGGGACGGCCGCCTGGGCCGGGCGCCTCGGCGCAGTCGCCCAGCGCATAGACGTCCGGGGCCGAGGTGCGCAGCCGCTCATCTACGACGAACTGGTTGAGCCGCCCGACCTCAAGCCCGAGGCGGGCATTTTCCGGCGGAGCCTTGACCCCGGCGGCCCAGACCACAAGGTCGGCGGGAACCGGCCCGACGGCGGTGTCGAGGCCGTCCGCCCGCACCCGCTCGACGGCGGCGCCCGTCAGCACCTTGACCCCGCGCGCGGCCAGCGTCCGGTGGGCCTTGCCGGCCGCGGCGTCCGGCAGGCCGCCGAGGATGCGGGGTCCGGCCTCCACGAGGGTGACGTCAAGCGCGAAGTGCTGGTCCTCGGTCAGGCCGGCCGAGAGTTCCGCGTGGCCCTCCAGCAACTCGGTCGAGAGCTCGACGCCCGTGGCGCCCGCCCCGACGATGGCAATCCTCAGCACCCGCTGGTCCGAATGGGCGGCGGCGAGAAACGCGGCTGTCAGGCGGGCGTTGAAGGCCTCGGCGTCGGCGACATCCTCAAGGCGGTGGGCATGCGCTTCGGCTCCGGGCGTGTCGAACAGATTGGCCCCGCTGCCCGTGGCCAGCACGAGGACGCCGTACGGCAGGGTGCGGCGGCCGACCAGCTCCGCACCATCGGCGTCGTGGATCGGGGCGAGGGTCAGGGTGCGGGCGGCGAGGTCCAGGGACTGGAGGTCGCCGAAGTCAAAGCTGAAGTGATTGCGCCGGGCCAGCAGCGGGTAGGACAGCCCCTCCTGGTGCGAGTCCAGCGACCCGGCCGCCACCTCGTGCAGGCTCGGCTTCCACAGGTGAAAGATCGAGCGATCGATCAGGCGAATTCGCCGCCGGCCCTCGTGGCGGCCCAGTCGGCGACCGAGACGCGCGGCCAGTTCAAGCCCTCCCGCGCCGCCCCCCACGATGGTGATGTTGTCGTGGGGCACGCGGTACTCCTTCGTCGCAGGGGCTCAGGCCGGATTGGCTTCCAGCCGCTTGTCGAGATAGGCACCGACGCGACGGTCGACGGCTTCGATATGGTCCTGCCAGAAGTGGCTGGCACCGTCCTCGAGGTCATAGTCGATGACGATGCCCTTCTGGGCGCGCAGCTTGTTGACCACGCGCTCGACCTCGACCGGCGGCACGATGGTGTCGGCCGTGCCGTGCAGGAACAGGCCCGAGGCGGGGCAGGGTGCCAGGAAGCTGAAGTCGTACATGTTCGACGGCGGCGACACCGAGATGAAACCGTCGGTCTCGGGGCGGCGCATCAGCAGTTGCATGCCGATGTAGGCACCGAACTGGTAGCCGGCGACCCAGGTCTGGCTGGCGGCCGGGTTCTGGGCCTGCAGCCAGTCCAGCGCCGTGGCCGCATCGGCCAGTTCGCCGATGCCCGAATCGAACTCGCCCTGGGACTTGCCGACGCCGCGGCTGTTGTAGCGCAGGGTGGCGAAGCCTCGCTTGACGAACAGCTGGTAGAGGGTGACCGCCACCGGGTTGTTCATGTGCCCGCCCGCCTTGGGGTGCGGATGCAGGATCAGGGCGATCGGGGCGTTGGGACGCTTGCCGGGGGAATAGCGGCCCTCGATGCGACCGGAGGCGCCGGGCAGGATGACTTCAGGCATGGGCGGGCGGAAATCCTGTTCAATCTCGGCCGAACGGCCCGGAGAATACTTGACCGCAGGGGTGGGACTTTCTAAGTCCCGGCTGCGCACCGGCCTCCGGTCCGAAGCCGGGGGCCATAGCAGACCGCTTCGCCCAGCGCACGGATTTTGAGGTCATCATGCGTCTGTCGACCAAGGGAAGGTACGCCGTGATGGCCATGGCCGACCTGGCCCGTCATGCGCGCGTGCCCGGTGGCGGCGAGCGGGCGGTGTCGCTCGCCGAGATCGCGTCGCGGCAGGAAATCTCTCTCAGCTACCTTGAGCAGCTTTTTGCGCGGCTGCGCAAGGCCGGGCTGGTGCGCAGCGTACGCGGCCCCGGCGGCGGCTACCGGCTGGCCCGCGCGGCGGGAACCACCATGGTGTCCGAGATCGTGCTGGCGGTGGACGAGCCGATCCGCGCCACCCGCTGCGAGGCCCACGCCTCGCCGCGCGGCTGCATGCTCAGCGGCGAACGCTGCATCACCCACAATCTATGGGAAGACCTCGGCGACGAGATCCACCGCTACCTGTCCAGCGTTTCGCTGGAGGATGTGATCGAGCGCCGCACGCGTCGGGCCCCGGCGTCGCCGCTCCTGACCGCGGAGGCGGCGGCATGAAAGTCTATCTGGATTACAATGCCACTGCCCTGGTGCGCCCCGAGGTGCGGGCCGCGGTGCTCGACGCGATCGACGAGGGCGGCAACCCCAACGCTGTCCACGCCCTCGGCCGGCGCGCCCGAGCGCGAGTCGAGACCGCCCGGGCCCAGGTGGCGGCGCTGGTCGGGGCCGACCCGACGGCGGTGATCTTCTCGTCCGGGGGGACCGAGTCCAACGCCCAGGGTCTGGCCAGCGCCCTGGCGGCCGGCTGTGAGCGGGTCATCGTGTCCGCCACCGAACACCCCTGCGTCGCCGAGGCCGCCGCCGTATGCGGCCGCCCGGTCGAGGTGCTGCCGGTGGACGGCCACGGCGTGGTCGACCTGGACTGGCTGGAGGCAGCACTGGCGCGGCCGGGCCGGGCCTTCGTGGCCCTGCATCACGCCAACAACGAGAGCGGCGCGATCCAGCCGGTCGAGGCCGCCGCAGCCCTTGTCGGCGCCGCCGAAGGCTGGCTGCATGTCGACGCCATCCAGTCGGCCGGCAAGGTCCCGGTCGACATCGGCGCGGTCCAGGCAGACAGCCTGACCCTGTCGGGCCACAAGCTCGGCGGGCTGCAGGGCGTGGGTGCCTTGGTGCTGGGCCCCGGCCGCTCGGCGGTGCGGATCGTCCATGGCTCGGGCCAGGAGCGCGGCCTGCGCGCCGGCACCGAGAATACGCCGGGCATCGTCGGTTTTGGCGTGGCGGCGACCTGCGCCGCCCGCGATCTGGCCGCCCATGGCGACCAGGCGGCCTGGCGCGACGCTGCGGCTTCCCGGGTCAAGGCCGCCGGTGCCACGGTCATCGCCGAGGGCGCGCCGCGCCTGCCCAACACCCTGTTCCTGGCCGTCGCCGACTGGGAGAGCCCGCAGCAGCTGATCGCGCTGGATCTGGCCGGCATCATGATCTCGGCCGGCTCGGCCTGCAGCTCCGGCAAGACGAAGCCGTCGAAGACGGTGCTGGCCATGGGGCTGGCGCCGCTGGCCACCGGGGTCGCGCGCGTCTCGGGCGGCTGGGGCACCACCGCAGACGATTGGTCGCGCTTCGCCGAGGCGTGGGCGACCACATATGAGAAGCACCGCGTGCGGATCGCGCAGCGCTCGAAGGAACTGGCGTAAGCATGTCCGCGGTCAAGGAAACCATCGACACGGTTGCGGAGCTGGAGCGCTACAGGCACGGCTTCGTGTCCGACATCGAACAAGAGTTCGCGCCTCCGGGCCTGAACGCGGACATCATCCGCTTCATCTCGGACAAAAAGGGCGAGCCGGCGTGGATGCTGGAATGGCGTCTGTCCGCCTTTGAGCGCTGGCAGGCGATGGAGGCCCCGACCTGGGCCGCCGTCTCCTATCCGCCGATCGACTACCAGGCGCTCAGCTACTACGCCGCGCCGAAGCACAAGGTGGCCCCGAAGAGCCTCGACGAGGTCGATCCGGAGCTGCTGGCCATCTACGAGAAGCTGGGCATTCCGCTGCGGGAGCAGGAGGTGCTGGCGGGGGTCGAGGGCGCACCGCGCGTGGCCGTCGACGCCGTGTTCGACAGCGTCAGCGTGGTCACCACCTTCAAGGCCGAGCTGGCGAAGGCCGGCGTGATCTTCATGTCCATCTCCGAGGCCCTGCGCGAGCACCCGGACCTGGTGCGGCAGTACCTGGGCTCCGTGGTGCCGGTCTCGGACAACTACTTCGCCGCCCTGAACAGCGCGGTCTTCTCCGACGGCTCGTTCGTCTATGTGCCGCCGGGCGTGCGCTGCCCGATGGAGCTGTCGACCTATTTCCGCATGAACGCCTCGGGCACGGGGCAGTTCGAGCGGACGCTGATCGTCGCCGCCGAGGGGGCCTATGTCTCCTACCTGGAGGGCTGCACCGCCCCGATGCGCGACGAGAACCAGCTGCACGCCGCCGTGGTGGAGATCGTGGCGCTGGACGACGCCGAGGTGAAGTACTCGACCGTCCAGAACTGGTACCCCGGCGACGCCGAGGGGAAGGGCGGCATCTACAACTTCGTGACCAAGCGCGCCGACTGCCGCGGCGACCGCTCGAAGGTCAGCTGGACCCAGGTCGAGACCGGCTCGGCCATCACCTGGAAGTACCCGTCCTGCGTGCTGAAGGGCGAGGAGAGCTCGGGCGAGTTTTACTCGATTGCCATCACCAACGGACGTCAGCAGGCCGACACCGGCACCAAGATGATCCACCTCGGCAAGAACAGCCGCAGCCGGATCATCGCCAAGGCCGTGTCGGCCGGGAAGTCGGACTCGACCTATCGCGGGCTGGTGTCGGTGCACCCCAAGGCGACCGGGGTGCGCAACTTCACCCAGTGCGACAGCCTGCTGATCGGGAAAGAGTGCGGCTCGCACACCATTCCCTACATCGAGGCGCGCAACGGCTCGGCCCAGATGGAGCACGAGGCGACCACCACGCGCCTGTCCGAGGACCAGCTGTTCTACGCGCAGCAGCGGGGCCTGTCGGAGGAGGAGGCGGTGGCCCTGCTGGTCAACGGCTTCGTCCGCGACGTGCTGCAGGAACTGCCCATGGAGTTCGCCGTCGAGGCCCAGAAGCTGGTGGCGATCTCGCTGGAAGGGAGCGTGGGGTGAGCGTCGTACGAGCCTCCCTCTACTTGGTTGGGCTGGCGTCTCTTGGCGCTTGCGGCCAATCATCTGACGCGTGTGTTCCGGTGCCGACGGCGGCTAGTTTCGAGATGTCAGGATCCGCGTCGAATGACACGGCAGCCATGGCGTTTGAACGAGCTTCCGCCTGCGTTCATGCAAAGGCTTACGAGTTTGCGCGTTCAGACGACCTTGAAATAGCCCGAGACGCCGTCATGGCTGCTTGTCGGCTTCAGGTCCAACACGCTCAGGCTGCTGCCTACTCCTCCGCTGTTATGTCCGGCATTTCTGCGCCACCACCCCCGGGCTTCACTTTGCAAGCTCCACCCTGCGAAAGCGGAGAGGACGAGTGCAAGCCTTGGGAACGAAACTGGGGCGAGAACGCCCCGCTGGTCGGGACAGTCGTTGGGCCTGATGGCCGTTCGGCAAGTCCGCAACACCAAACCGGGTCAGTCCTATCAGCGCGGGTGCTGCAGGACCTCGTCAATCTTGCTGCCCTTCGTTTGACCGAGGCGCAGTTGAACAACTGCAAAGTCTGACCATGCTCTCCATCTCCAATCTCCACGTCTCTGTCGACGACACCCCCATCCTCAAGGGCCTGACGCTCGACGTTCCGGCGGGCGAGGTGCACGCCATCATGGGGCCCAACGGGGCCGGCAAGTCGACGCTGGGCTACGCCGTGGCCGGGCGGCCCGGCTATGAGGTGACCGAAGGCACCGTGACCTGGCGCGGCGAGGACCTGCTGGCGCTGGAGCCGGCCGAGCGGGCCGCGGCGGGCGTGTTCCTGTCGTTCCAGTATCCGCTGGAGATCCCCGGCGTGCCGGCCATGACCTTCATCCGCACGGCCCTGAACGCCCAGCGCCGGGCGCGCGGCGAGGACGAGGTGTCGGTCCCGGATTTCCTCAAGCGCGTGCGCGAGGCGGCGAAGGCCCTGAAGATGGACCTCGACATGCTGAAGCGGCCCCTGAACGTGGGCTTCTCCGGCGGCGAGAAGAAGCGGATGGAGATCCTGCAGATGGCCCTGCTGGAGCCGTCGCTGCTGATCCTCGACGAGACGGATTCCGGTCTGGACATCGACGCCCTGCGCATCGTCGCCGACGGGGTCAACGCGCTGCGCTCACAGGACCGGGCCCTGCTGGTTATCACCCACTATCAGCGGCTGCTCGACTACATCAGACCGGACCGGGTGCATGTGCTGGCCAATGGCCGCATCGTCGCCTCGGGCGGCCCCGAGCTGGCGCTGGAGCTGGAGGCGGAGGGCTACGACAAGTTCCTTCCGGCGGCGGCGTGAGCGCCCTGATCGACCTCCGAGATCCCTCGTCCTTCCCGTCGCGGCGGGAGGAGGTCTGGAAGTACACCGACGTTCGCCGTCTGCTGCGCGAGGCACCGCCGCCGTCGCCAGCCGGCGATGCGGCGCCGGGTGGGCCTTTCGCGAGCCTCGGCGGCGAAGAGGTGGCCGTCGTCAATGGTCGCGGCGCGGATCGGATCGTTGTGACGGGCGAGGCCACGCGCCGTCTGCGCTTCGTCTCGACCAGCGACGGCACGGGCCACCAGGCCACGGTGGCGATCGAGGTCGCGCCCGGAGCCTCGCTGCTGCTGCTGGAGAGCCACGAAGGGCAGGCCGCCGGCTATGTCGCCAATGCCCGGCTGACGATCACGCTTGGCGAGGGGGCGATCTGTACGCGTCTGGTGCTGGGCGAGGACGCGGCGGACGCTCTGTCGTTTGTGCGGACCGAGGTGGCGCTGGCCCCCGGCGCGACCTTCCACCAGACGACCGTGACCACCGGGGCGAAGCTGCAGCGCTTCGAGACGCATGTGCGGCATCCGGGGCAGGGTGCCTCGGTGCAGCTGGACGGGCTCTACGCCCTGACCGGCGAGCGCCACGCCGACCTGACCAGCGTGGTCACCCACGCCGGTCGCGACGGCCTCACCAGCCAGCTGACCAAGGGGTCCGTGCGCGATACCGCCCGTGGCGTCTTCCAGGGCAAGATCGTGGTCGAGCGCGGGGCCGACGGCACCGACGCCCGCATGGGCCATCACGCCCTGATCCTCTCGGAGCGCGGCGAGGTCGACGCCAAGCCCGAGCTGATCATCTACGCCGACGAGGTACAGTGCGCCCACGGCAACACCATCGGCGCGCTCGACGAGCAGGCGCTGTTCTACATGCAGTCGCGGGGCCTTCCGGCCGACGAGGCCCGGGCCCTGCTGACCCAGGCCTTCCTGATGGAGGTCGTCGACCGGATCGACCACGAGGGCACACGAGAGGTGGTGAGGGCATGGCTGACGGAACGGCTGTGAACACGGCTGCCAGCGTTCCTCCCCCGCAGGGGGAGGGGGACCATGCGCAGCATGGTGGAGGGGGGAGTCCCTCGACGCTGGAGCTGCAGTCCCCCTCCATCCCTTCGGGGTCCCCCTCCCCCGCAAGCGGGGGAGGAGTGCCGGGCTTCGACCCGCTTCCCATCCGGGCCCAGTTCCCGATCCTGTCGCGGCAGGTGAACGGCCGGCCGCTGGTCTATCTCGACAACGCCGCCTCGGCGCAGAAGCCGCGGGCGGTGATCGACGCCCTGACGCGGGCGATGGAGGGCAGCTACGCCAACGTCCACCGCGGCCTGCACACCCTGGCCAACGAGACGACCGAGGCGTTCGAGGCGGCCCGCGCCTCGGTGGCGCGGTTCCTGAACGCCCCCGGCCCGGCCAACATCGTCTTCACCAAGGGCGGCACCGAGGCGGTCAATCTGGTGGCCCACGGTCTGGGCGCGCGCCTTCAGCCCGGCGACGAGATCGTCGTCAGCCAGATGGAGCACCACTCCAACCTCGTGCCGTGGATGATGCTGCGCGAGAGCCGCGGTGCTGTGGTGCGGTTCGCGCCGGTGCTCCACGATGGCGCGCTGGACATGGCGGCGCTGAAGGCCCTGATCGGCCCGCGCACCCGCGTAGTGGCCCTCACCCACATGTCCAATGTGCTGGGCACGGTGAATCCGGTCGCGGAGATCGCCGCCCTCGCGCGCGCCGCCGGGGCCCGGACAGTGATCGACGGATGCCAGGGCGCGGTGCACTGCGTCCCCGACGTCCAGGCGCTGGGCTGCGACTTCTATGTGATCACCGGCCACAAGCTGTACGGCCCCACCGGCATCGGGGCCCTTTACGGGACCTCGGAGGCGCTGGAGGCCCTGCCGCCGTGGCAGGGCGGCGGCGAGATGATCGAGACGGTGACGGAGGAGGGGGTGACCTACGCCCCGCCGCCGGCCCGGTTCGAAGCCGGCACCCCGCCGATCCTTGAGGCCATTGGCCTGGGGGCCGCACTGGACTGGTTCGGACGCTTCGACCGGCATGCCGTCGCCGCGCACGAGCGGGCGCTCTACGACCATGCGCGCGAGCGGCTGTCCGGGCTGAACTGGCTGAAGGTGCTGGGCGAAGCGGAGGGGAAGGGGGCGATCCTGACCTTCACGGTCGAGGGGGCCCACGCCCACGACGTGGCCCAGATCATGGACCGCTACGGCGTGGCGGTCCGGGCCGGGCTGCACTGCGCCGAGCCCCTGGCGCGTCGGTTCGGCGTCGGTTCGAGCGCGCGCGCGTCCTTCGCCCTATATAACACCCTGGAGGAGGCGGACGCCTTCGTCGACGCGCTGATCAAGGCGCGCAACTTCTTCGCCTGAGCTCATGACCGACGCCATCACCGACAGCCCCGAGTTCGCCGACAGCTGGGACGCGCCGCAGAAGAGCGCCCTGTCGGAAGGCGAGCTCGCGCGCCTGACCGACGAGATGATCACGGCGCTGAAGACCGTGTTCGATCCGGAGATCCCGGTCGACATCTACGAGCTCGGCCTGATCTATCGCGTGGATGTCTCGGACGACCGCGACGTGGTCATCGACATGACCTTGACCGCGCCGGGCTGTCCGGTGGCCGGCGAGATGCCGGGGTGGGTCGAGGCGGCGGTGCGCAAGATCGACGGCCTTGGCGACGTCCGCGTCAATCTGGTGTTTGATCCCCCGTGGGACGCCTCGAAGATGAGCGACGAGGCCAAGCTCGCGCTGAACATGTTCTGATCCGGAATCGCCCTTCCATGTCCGAGCTCGCCACCACTCCTCGTCCGCGTCGTCCGCGCCCCAAGGTCGTGACCCTGACCGAGGCGGCGGCCAGCCGCGTGCGCGAGATCATGGAGGCGGCTGACAAGCCTTACGTCGGCCTCCGCGTCGGGGTGAAGAACGGCGGCTGCGCCGGGCAGGAGTACACCCTCGCCTATGCCGAGGCGGTCGAGCCCTTCGACGAGGTGGTCGAGGACAAGGGCGTCACCGTCCTGATCGAACCGAAGGCCGTGCTGTTCCTGATCGGCACGGAGATCGACTACGTCACCGACCGGCTGGCGTCGAAGTTCATGTTCCGCAATCCAAACCAGACCGACGCCTGCGGCTGCGGCGAGAGCGTCACCATCGTCCCGGCGACCGGGGCCTGACCGATGGCCTACGATCCGGACTTCGGGACCTGGGTCGAGGAACACTTCGCCGCGCTGGGACCGCTCACCATCAAGCGCATGTTCGGCGGGGCCGCAGTGTATGCCGACGGCCTGGTCTTTGCCCTGCTCGATGACGGCGTCGTCTGGCTCAAGGTGGACGATCTCAATGAGCCCGAGCTTCGCGCGGCCGGTGCCCTCCCTTTCACCTATCCCGGCAAGGACGGGCGGATGATGACCATGGCCTACTGGAGTCTGCCCGACACGGCGCTGGACGATCCGGACGAGGCGGTGCGCTGGGCGCGGGGTGCGATGGAGGCGGCGGTTCGTAAGGCGTCGAGGAAACCCCTCAGGCCTCGGAAGGGGTGACGGCCCCTCTGCGGACATCTTCCGGCGTGGGCACCTGCAGGGCGGCGATGACCGGACGGCCGGTGACTTCGGCGACCAGCTCGGCGGTGCGGGTCTCGATCGCCGCCTCAAGACGGGCGAGGAATGTGCCCTTCGGCAGGCCGGGCGGTATCGGGTCGAGGAACTCCAGCGTGGCCGTGCCGGGATGCTTTTCGAAGGCTTCCTGCGGCCAGAACAGACCAAGGTTCGTGGCCACGGGGACGACCGGCAGGTCGAAGTCACGCGCCATGTGCCAGACGCCCGAGCGGTAGCGGAACTTCTCGCCGACCTTCGCCAGGTTACCCTCGGGGAAGATCAGGATGCGTCGGCCCTCGGCGTGGGCGTCCGCGGCGCGAGCCTTGAGCGCCTCACGGGCCCGGTGGCCGCCGCAGTTGTTGACGACGATGGCTCCCAGCTTGCGCAGCACCGTGCCCAGCAGCGGGAACTTCTCAAGGTGGTCACCGGTGACGAAGGCCAGATCATCGAACTGGTCGTAGGTGGCGAATCCGTCGCCCCAGCTCTGGTGCTTGGATGCCAGGATATAGGCACCCTCCGGCAGCCGCTCGCGCCCGCGCACCTCGATGCGGATGCCGGCCAGCAGGCGCATGGCCTGGACCATGCGGCGGACATACTGGCGGATCACCCGGCTGGTCGGGCGTCGACCCGGAACGAGCGCAGCCAGGGCCGCCGCAAGGCCGTAGCCGATCGACAGGACCCAGTAGGCGAAGTTGAAGGCCAGGCTACGCATCCGCCAGTCGCCCTCAGGCGGCTTGCTGACCGTCGAGCAGCCGGGCATCGGTGACGCGATTGCGGCCGCCCCTCTTGGAGGCGTAGAGAGCCTGGTCGGCGCGCTCGATGAGGGCGGTGGGTGCTTCGTCGGCCCGCAGACTGGCGAAACCGGCAGATACGGTGACGGTGCCGAGGTCATGGTTGGTCGAGCGCCGGCGCAGCTGCCGGGAAGCGATTTCCTTGCAGACCTGATTGAGGGCGTCGGCTACGACCTCCGGTGTCTCGCCCGGGAAGATCAGAGCGAACTCCTCGCCACCATAGCGGGCGGCTGTGCGCGGCACCTTGGCAATACGCCCCAGCACGCTGGCGACGTAGCGGATCACCTGGTCGCCGGTCTGGTGGCCCCAAGTGTCATTGAAGCGCTTGAAATGATCGATATCGATCACCGCCAGCGTCAGTGGCGCGCCGCTGCGGCCGGCCTCGGCGCAGGCTTGCTCCAGCGTCTCGTCGAAAGCCTTTCGATTGGCCAGACTGGTGAGGGCGTCTGTCATGGCGTCCCGTCGGACCAGTTCGAGGTGCGCGCGCAGGCGCGACACCTCCTGCACTGAGTCCTCAAGGCGCCTTTCCAGCGCAGCAGTCTCGCCGCCCACTTTCTCGGTGGCTGCCGAGAGCGAGCGCACGACCGAGGCGAGGCCGTCAGCCGCCTCGGCAGTCTCGATCTGGTTCGAGGCCACGGCAAGCGTCTCCCCGTAGGCCTTCTGCGAGGATTGGGCGTCGGCGATGACTTGGGAGACCGTGCTCAGTTCGCGGTTGAGCACCGCCCCGGCGTCGCAAATTTCATCCGAAAGTCGGGTAAGCGAGAGGTAGCGCGCTGCGAGGTCTTCCGCTGCCGCCTCACTGAACGGCTGACGGTTCGACAGCAGACGCCCGATCTCCTGACCGAGCGCCCCCTGGGGATCCCCGACGTAATGAAGCCAGAGCTCGAAGTTGAGCGGAGTCGGCCAGACGCCGGCCGCCTGCATCTGCTCGAGCGCCCGACGAGCAAGCTCGTAAGCCTGCGGGCCCCGGATTGCCGTCTCGATCCGTCTGTTCGACACACAAAGCTCCCCAAGGGACCTTGCGTGGAGCCTAGATCGCGGTGCCTAACGCGACCTTAATCGAACGTCGAAATCAGGATCGAATTCGCACCGGGCGACGCAGGAAGGCGGGGACATCATCGCCAAAGCCCCGTCCAACGGGCACCGCAGTCGATCCGGGGGCGGGGCGCCCGCCGCGCCCGCCGCCCCGTTCGCGCGGCACCGTGGTACGCGCCGGGCGATCAATTTCGTGGGCTATGGGGGCCGAGGCTGCCGACTTGATCGGGGCAGGCCCGGCGAGGCCAAGATCCCCAGGGGCGCGGCGCGCCCGGTTACGATCACGCCGGCAGGGTGCGTCATCGGTGTCATTGGCCGGTATGGCGGCGATGACCGCGGCGGGCGCGACAGCCGCTTCGGCCGGCATCTCCGCCACGCGGGATGTCCGCTCACGGCGGCGGCGGCTGTCCCGCTCTGCCCGCTCCGGCAACGCCATGGTTGCCAATGGCTCCAGCGTCAGGGTCTCGGGTATCTTGCGGGTGAGTTTGAGGACCTTGTCGTAGGACTTCTCGTCCGCCGGCGTGATGATCATATAGGCTTCGCCCGATCGGCCGGCCCGACCGGTACGGCCAATGCGGTGCACATAGTCGTCGGCGTGGTGCGGGACGTCGTAGTTGAAGACATGGCTGACCTCGGGGATGTCGAGGCCACGCGCGGCGACGTCCGAGGCGACCAGCAGCTTGAGCTCGCCTGCGCGGAACGCCGCGAGCGTTTTCATGCGCACGGACTGGTCGAGGTCGCCGTGAATCGGCGCGACATCAAAGCCGTGCCTCTTCAGGGACTTGGCGACGACATCCACCTCCGACTTGCGATTGCAGAAGACGATGCCGTTGTTGACCTCGGAACGTCGGATCAGGGCCCGCAGCGCTTCGCGCTTGGCCTTTGGATCGGACGAGGGGACGGGTGCCACAAACTGGGTGATGGTGTCCGCCGTCATGGCCGGGCGCGAGGCCTCGATCCGCGTCGGGTCCCTGAGGAACTGCTGCGTCAGCCGGGTGATCTCCGGCGGCATGGTGGCCGAGAAGAACAGGGTCTGGCGGCGCGGCGGGGTC
Organism: Brevundimonas sp.; assembly: GCA_027531145.1. Taxonomy (GTDB): domain Bacteria; phylum Pseudomonadota; class Alphaproteobacteria; order Caulobacterales; family Caulobacteraceae; genus Brevundimonas. The sequence continues at coordinate 235,446 of JAPZRF010000008.1, forward strand.
AGCTTGAATATGCGCTCGATGTCCGGGATGAAGCCCATGTCGAGCATGCGGTCAGCCTCGTCGACCACCATCAACTCGACCCCGGTCAGCAACATCTTGCCGCGCTCGAAAAGGTCAAGCAGCCGACCTGGCGTGGCGATCAGGACGTCGACGCCCTTGTTCAGGGCCGCGACCTGGTCGCCCATGGAAACGCCGCCGATCAGAAGCACCCAGCTCAGCTTGGTGCCCTTGGCATACTTCTCGAAGGAGGAGGCCACCTGGTCCGCCAACTCGCGGGTCGGGGCCAGCACAAGGGCGCGCGGCATGCGCGCCCGGGCCCGGCCGGACTGGAGCCGGTCGATCATCGGCAGGGTGAAGGCGGCCGTCTTGCCGGTGCCGGTCTGGGCGATGCCCAGCACGTCCCGCCCGGCGAGGGCGACGGGGATGGCCTGCTCCTGGATCGGGGTGGCGATGGTGTAGCCGGTTGCGGCCACGGCGGCGAGGGTCGTCGGAGACAGACCCAGGTTGGAGAATTCGGTCATGTAGTCCTTCGGGACGAGAAACGGATCCACGGACATTCCGCGCTTCGGAACGCCCTGCCGGCCTGTCGGAACCGCCCGTTTGTCCGGGGGCGTGCGGGCGGCGCGAATCGCTATCCTGTCCCAAAGGCTGTCGGCGTATAGAGAAGCCCCTACGCAAAAGTCAAGTATTCCTCGCGACGGATGCCTCTTGGCGGATCATGAACATATGTTAACGTTGTCTCGGGGAGAGGGAGGCTGAATAAATGGGATCAGTGGCATGCGCCCTGGCTCTGGCCGGGCTCTCGGCGGCGAGCGTCGCCCTGGCGGCACCTGCGTTGGCGCTAACGGATCTGGCACCGGCTTTCGGCAATACGGTCGTGTCGGAGTATCCCGACGGTGGCTGGGTGCGCCACTGGTTCGAGCCGGACGGCCGCTACCGGGCCCTGTTCTCCAGCGGGCGCGAGATCTCGGGCCGATGGCGGGTTGAGGGCGACCGCATCTGCCTGAACGACATTACCCCGTCGTTCATGATGGTCCGGCGCTTCTGCACACCGATGATCGAGGGAGACGTCGGGGCGCGCTGGACCTCGCGTGATCCGCTGGGCCGACGCGTTACGAACCAGCTGGTGCGCGGGCGCTGAGCCGAACCGTCAGACGTCGAGGTCCGCCGCGGCGAAGCGGGCGTTTTCCTGGATGAACTGGTAGCGGGCCTCGGCCTTGCGGCCCATCAGACGTTCGACCAGATCCTCGATCTCCTCCTCGGAAGCCGGCAAGGTGACCCGCGCGAGGGTGCGCTTTTTCGGGTCCATGGTCGTCTCCTTCAGCTGGGACGCCATCATCTCGCCGAGGCCTTTGAAGCGGCCGATCTCGACCTTCCGCCCCCTGAAGACCGTGGCCAGCAGCTCGTCGCGATGGGCGTCATCGCGGGCGTACTCCGACAGGGCCCCGGCCTGGATGCGGTAGAGCGGCGGGAGAGCGAGGAAGACACGGCCCTGGCGGATCGCCTCGGGCATGGAGCGGTAGAAGAAGGTGATCAGCAGCGCCGCGATGTGGGCCCCGTCGACGTCGGCGTCGGTCATGATGACGATGCGCTCGTAGCGCAGGTCCTCGAGCCGGAAGCGGCTGCCCGGTTGCACCCCCAGCGCCAGCGCCAGGTCCGACAGCTCCTGGTTCTGGCGCAGCTTGTCGGCGGTGGCGGAGGCGACGTTCAGGATCTTGCCCCGAAGGGGCAGAATGGCCTGGGTGTTGCGATCGCGCGCCTGCTTGGCCGAGCCGCCGGCCGAGTCCCCTTCGACGATGAACAGCTCGGTGCCTTCGGCCGCCTGACGGGTGCAGTCGGCCAGCTTGCCCGGCAGGCGCAGCTTGCGGGTGGCGGCGGCGCGCTGGACTTCCTTGTCCTTGCGCCGCTTGAGCCGCTCCTCGGCCCGCTCGATGATGAAGCCGAGCAGGCTGTTGGCCTGTTTCGGGCTCTGGGTCAGCCAGTGGTCGAAGGGGTCGCGCAGCAGCTGCTCGACCAGCCGCTGGCCTTCCGGCGAGGACAGCCGGTCCTTGGTCTGCCCCTGGAACTCGGGATTGCGGATGAAGACGCTGATCAGGGCGCCGGCGTTGGCGATGACGTCCTCGGCCGTGATCAGGCCGGCGCGCTTCTCGCCGGTCAGCTCGCCATAGGCCTTAAGTCCCTTGACCAGGGCCGCGCGGAAGCCGGCCTCGTGGGTGCCGCCGTCGGGCGTCGAGACGGTGTTGCAGTAGGAGCTGACGAACCCGTCCGCCTCGCCGAAGCCGGCGGCGGTCCAGGTCACCGCCCATTCGACCGCGCCCGCCTCGCCCTGGCGCTCGACACGTCCGGCGAAGGCGGGGGCGACCGTCTCGACCTCGCCGATGCGTTCGGCGAGGGCGTCGGCGAGACCCCCGGGAAAGTGCAGCACCGCCTCGGTCGGAGTCTGGTCGGTGATCCGCTCGACGGCGCAGGTCCAGCGGATCTCGACGCCGCGGAACAGATAGGCCTTGGACCGGGCCATGCGGAACAGGCGCGCCGGCTTGAAGGCCGCGCCCACGCCGAAGATCTCCTCGTCCGGTCGGAAGCGGACGAGGGTGCCGCGCTTCCTCGACGGACCGACCTGCTCGACCGGGCCCAGCACATGGCCGCGGGAGAAGGCCTGGTGCCACTCGGCTCCGTCGCGCCAGACGGTGACCTCCAGCCGCTCGGACAGGGCGTTGACGACCGAGACGCCGACGCCGTGCAGGCCGCCGGAGGTCTCGTAGGCCTTGCCCGAGAACTTGCCGCCGGAGTGCAGCACGGTCATGACCACCTCGAGGGCCGACTTGCCCGGGTGTTTGGGGTGCGGATCGACCGGGATGCCGCGGCCGTCGTCGCGGACCGCCAGATACCCCTCGGCGTCGAGATGGACCTCGATCCGCTTCGCATGTCGGGCGACCGCCTCGTCCATGGCGTTGTCCAACACCTCGGCAAACAGGTGGTGAAGGGCCCGCTCGTCCGTGCCGCCGATGTACATGCCCGGCCGCTTGCGCACAGGCTCAAGCCCCTCGAGCACCTCGATCGAGGAGGCGGAGTAGTCTCCACCCCTGGCGGAGGCAGGAGGAGTTGCAGCAGGTGCCGGCGTCGGGACAGGGGCCGCCGGTTCAGTCACGGGGGCAGGCGCAGCCTCAGCCGCCTGGGCGGAAGGCACCACCGAGGGCAGGTCGAACAGGGACGGACTTTCGGCGGGCTTGGCCATGACCAGACAATGCGGCGATTCGGGAGGGGGTCTGGTAGGCCGGGCGGCGGTCCGGTGCAACCGCAGCCGGGGACGGATAGCCCTGCAGCATCGTTGACCGGGCGACGATCGCCAGCACCATCACCCACGCCAGATCCTGGTGGTGCATCAGCACCGACTCCGACAGGCTGAGAGTTGCGACGATGGCCAGGTAGGCCAGGCTGAAGCCGCCTTCGACAAGACCGGACGTGCTCAGCCGGGCGACCGTCGCGGCGAAGCCGATAAGGAGGATGGTGCCGACGAGGACCGCGCCGGGCCAGCCGACCTGGACCAGCAGGTCAATCCAGCCGTTGTGAGCGGACGGCACCAGCCATCCGGTCTGTGCCTGGATGATGTCGGCGGGCACGGAGGTGCGGGTCCAGAAGGCGGCGTAGCCGTAGCCGGTCCACGGGCGCTCGGCGACCATGTCCATCAGGGCGGCCCAGATCTCGGTTCGGCCGGTCAGCGACGGGTCCTTGCCGAGGGCAACGAGGATGGCCGGTCCTCCCAGCAGGAAGCCGACACCGACGGCGATGGCGGCGAAGGTTGCGCCCCAGACGGTGAGAACGCCCAGCACCGCACCGCCTTGCCGCGCGGCCCATACCGCTCCGACCAGCCCGAACCCGATCAGCCAGCAGAGCAGGGAGGTCTTCGACTGGCTCATGATCATCAGGAAGGTCGCCAGCACCAAGGTGATCGCCGCGATCCGCCAGTGCCGGTCGGCGACCGACAGCCAGGCGGCCGCGGCCACGGCAACGCAGACCATGACCTGGCCCATCTGGTTCTTCTCGTACCACATGCCCCGCCAAAGGCCGTCGTTGACGTCGCGGTGGATGCCGATGGGGGGGAAGGCCAGCACGAAGACCAGGCTGCCGACGGCCATGACCAGACCGGCGCAGGCCAGCAACCGGGGCAGGGCGACCCCGCGGTAGACGCTGCCGAGATACAGGGCGAAGGCTCCGGCCATGGTCAGGGCGATAACGCGGCGCTGCGTGGTGGCGGCGTCGATCGACCACCATTTCGAGGCGAAGGCCAGCAGGACGGTCAGGCCCAGCAACAGGATGGCCGGCCAGGCCCTGACGATGCGATCGAGGCGGCGCAGCGCTAGCCCGGCGATGATGGCGAAGACCGGCAGCCAGACCAGCCGCAGGATCGGCGTCTCCTCCTGGCTCGGGGCGAACACCGGTCCGACGAAGGCCCCGGTCAGCATGATCACCACGAAGCCCGCAGCGGCCTGCTCCCACCAAGGGGGGGCGGCCTGTTGGACTACAGGTGTCGGGTCGAGGGGCACGTCACGACGTTGCGCGGCGTCGCTTAAGGAACGGTTAGGGAAGCGTCCCGCGAAGCTGGGCGCCGTGAGAGATGCGACGGACGACAATCATCTGCGGATGCCGTTCGTACTCAATCACGAAGCCGAATGTGCTGAAGCGGACGTCTTGCTCGCGGACCTCGAAACGAACCGACGGCCCAAGATCAGGAAAGGTTCCGAGCAGATCAAGGGATCGGACAATCGCCTCGGCGGCCCGTCGCCCTGCCTTGGGCGACTTTTCCTTGAGCCAGGCGAGTTGAGCGGACAGGTCCCGCTGAGCCGCCGAGGTCAGCCTGACCCTCATTCAGGGCCGAAGGTCTCGTCGATCAGCGCCACGACCTCCGGCCGGACCGCATCCCAGTCGCACGCGCCCTCAAGGTCGGCCGGAGCACTGGTCTGAATGCGAGGGTCGCCGTTGATCCAGGTGAAATCCTCGCGATCGAACAGTTCCTGGCCGAGGAGGGCGGCTGCCAAGTCCTCGGGCGAAACACCCAAGGCGCGCGCCTTGGCCGCCAGTTTGGCGGCAGCGTAGACGCCGAGCGTGATCCGGAGTGCGCCGTCAGCCATTGCGGAAGCTTATCACGATCGGGCGGGGGTTATGAAGTCGCTGTGCTTCCCAGCCTGGCGGTGCCCATGAGGTGGCAGAGCTCCGCCTTCACGCCACCTTCTCCACGAAGGTGTCGATGACCTTCTTCTCGCCGGCCTTGTCGAAGGCGACGACCAGCTTGTTGCCCTCGACGGCGCGCACGGCGCCGTAGCCGAACTTCAGGTGAAACACCCGGTCTCCACGGGACCAGCCCGCGGCCGCGGCCGGGTCGGCGGTGGCGATCAGCCGCCCTTCGCCCTCGATCACCGTATGGCGGGCATGGGCCGGCCGGGGCGGCTGGGTCGAGGTGAAGGACTGGGCGCGCTTCCAGCCGGGCGAGCCGTAGCCGGAACCGAAGCTGGGTGCCTCGTCCCAGCGACTGCGGGCCTCGCGCAGGCCGGGCTGGGCCCCGTAGTAGCCTGTCTCGCTGCGCGCCTCGACATGGTCGTGCGGCAGTTCGTCGACGAAGCGGCTGGGCAGCTGGCTGGTCCAGCGGCCGTAGACCTGACGGTTGGCGGCGAAGCTGATCCGCGCCTCCTCCCGCGCCCGGGTGACGCCGACATAGGCCAGACGGCGCTCTTCCTCGAGGCCCTTCTCGCCCTTCTCGTCGATCGAGCGTTGGCTGGGGAAGACGCCTTCTTCCCAGCCCGGCAGGAAGACGAGCGGGAATTCGAGCCCCTTGGCGCCGTGCAGGGTCATGATCTGCACCGCGTCCTCGCTGGCACCACGGTCGAGGTCGAGCACCAGCGAGACATGCTCCAGATAGGCCGACAGGCTGTCGAAGGCCTGCATCGACTGGATCAGCTCCTTGAGGTTGTCGAGCCGGGTCTGGCCCGACGTCCGGTCGGCGCGCTGCATGTCGGTGTAGCCGCTCTCCTCCAGCACCGTCTCGGCCAGCTCCCAGTGCGGCGCGTTGCCGGCGAGGGCGCGCCAGCGGTCGAGGTCGCGCACGAAGGTCGACAGGGCGGTGCGGGTGCGCGCCTGCAGCTCGTCGGAGGTGATCAGGGCGCGGACGGCGGCCATGGCCGAGACGCCCTGGGCGCGGGCGATCTGCAGCACCTTCTGCACCGAGGTGTCGCCGACCCCGCGCTTGGGGGTGTTGACGATGCGCTCGAAGGCGAGGTCGTCGTCCTCGGACTGGATCAGCCGCAGATAGGCATGGGCGTCGCGGATCTCGGCCCGTTCGAAGAAGCGCGGCCCGCCGATCACCGCATAGGGGATGGCCAGCATGACGAAGCGCTCCTCGAACGCACGCATCTGGAAGGATGCGCGAACAAGGACGGCCATATCCTTGTATTTGCAGCCGGCCCGGCGCGCCGTCTCGATCTCGTCGCCGATCAGCCGCGCCTCGGCCTCGCCGTCCCAGACGCCGCGCACCTGGACCTTCTCGCCCGGCTGGTCCTCGGTCCACAGGGTCTTGCCCAGCCGGTCGCGGTTGGCCGCGATCAGGCCAGAGGCGGCACCCAGAATATGCTTTGTCGAGCGGTAGTTACGCTCGAGTCTGACGACGGCGGCGCCAGGGAAGTCGCGTTCGAACCGGAGGATGTTGTCGACCTCGGCGCCGCGCCAGCCATAGATCGACTGGTCGTCGTCTCCGACGCAGCAGACGTTGCCGGTCGAGGAGGTCAGCAGCCGCAGCCACAGGTACTGGGCGACGTTGGTGTCCTGGTACTCGTCGACGAGGATGTAGCGGAACCGACGACGATATTCCTCAGCGACATCGGCATGTTGCGAGAGGATCGTGAGGTTGTGCAGAAGCAGGTCGCCGAAGTCGCAGGCGTTCAGGGTGACGAGGCGGCTCTGGTAGGCGGCATACAGGCGCTGGCCCTTGCCGTTGGCGAAATCCTCGCCGGGCGGCAGCTTGTCCGGGGTCCAGCCGCGGTTCTTCCAGTGGTCGATCTGGCTGGCGAGCGAGCGCGGGGTCCAGCGCTTGGTGTCGATGTTGTCGGCCTCGAGCAACTGCTTGAGCAGCCTCTCCTGGTCGTCGGTGTCAAGAATGGTGAAGCTCGACTTCAGCCCGACCAACTCGGCGTGGCGGCGCAGGATCTGGGCGGCGATGGCGTGGAAGGTGCCGAGCCAGCGCAGGCCCTCCGCGGTCGGGCCGATCAGGTGGGTAATGCGCTCGCGCATCTCGCGCGCCGCCTTGTTGGTGAAGGTGACCGCCAGCAGTTCCCAGGGCCGGGCCTGACCGGTGGCGAGGATATGCGCCAGCCGGGTGGTCAGGACGCGGGTCTTGCCGGTGCCCGCGCCGGCCAGCACCAGCACCGGCCCCTCGGTGGTCTCCACCGCGCGGCGCTGCTCGGGATTCAGCCCGGCCAGATAGTCGACGGCCGACGGCTGCGGCTTCGCGCGGGCGAGGTCTGAAAGGCGGGGGGCGGGCGCGTCGGGGAGACTCATGCCCGGAACATAAGGGGCACGGGCGCGGATGTCAGCGCTAGTCTCAGCGCAGCTGGTAGCTGACCGTGGCGACCACGCGCACCCGCTTGTTCAGCGCGGCCGGTTCGCTGTCCAGATCCTCGCGCGCGAGGATCTCGAACGAACCCTGGGTGGCCTGGCGGATGGGACCCAGCGTGGTCCCGGAGTCGCGGGCGAACTGCTCGGCACCGGACCGGGCTGAGGCGGTCGCCTCGGCGATCATCTCCGGCCGCACCGCGTTCAGTCGGGTGAAGACGTAGGTCGGTGCCGAAAAGTCGAGCTGCACGCCCTCGCGGACGAGGTCGTTTAGGGCGCGTTCCGTCTGGGCGACCCGTTGGACGTCCGTGGTCCTCACCGTCACCGACTGGGTCAGAATGAAACGCACCACATTGTCGCCGGAGCTGTACTCCCGCGCGCGCGTGTCGAGCACCTGCAGCCTGCCGATGCTCACGGCCTCCTCGGGGTAGCCTTGGCGGGTGAGGAAGGTGCGAACAAGGGCGAGGTCGCGGTCGATTTTCGCCTGAGCCGTCGGCAGGTCGTCATTGGCCGCCCGGAAGCTCAGGTTCAGCACAGCAAGATCAGCGACCACGTCCCGCTCCGCCAGGCCGCGCACCGTCACCTGCCGGTTCCCGACCTGGGCGTTGACGATCCCCGAGCCAATGAAGGCACCCGCTCCGACGAGCCCCATGGCGATTAACCCGCCAAACACTCCCGAGGCCAGCAGTCTGCGGTCAACCATGGCGGCTCTCCCGGCGCTGTGCGTCGCGCCTGAAAGGAGGATGAGCCGACTGCAGGGCGTGTCAATCCGTCTTCGGCGAAGGACTGCCGCCGGCAATCCAGGCGAGCGCCGCTAGTCGACAGGTTGAGGCCAGCGGCCGCCGGCCGCGCCCGGCATCGAGCCGCGCCATGAAACCGGCTCGACTCTCGCCCGTCTGTTCGGCCATCCGGTCCAGAACGGCCCAGAATTCGAGCTCAAGCGCGACCGAGGTGGCGTGGCCAGCCAGCAGGAAGGAGCGTTTTTTCAGCATTGAATTCTGTTCTCGCAGAGGCCCCGCCGCGCTACAATGCCTGCATGACCTTGGTGGAAGCCGCCCTGACTCCCTTCCGAGCGCCGCCGATCCAGCCGCTCAAGGCCTTCCACGCCTTTCGTCGGCTGTTGGCCGACAAGGAGGACACCACCCAGGTGTTCGAGATCATGCGCGCCCTGTCTGGCGGGTCGATCGCCCGCGGCTACCAGCGAATGATCGGCACTGTGGAGGGCGGCCGGCAGGCGTTCCTGCGCTCAGAGCTGGCGACGAAGCTCGATGATCCGGCGTGGCTGGCGCAGTTCGGGCCTGGCACCGTCGGGGCGGCCTATCGCGCCTTCCGCGAGGCACGAGGGTTCACCGCCGAAGGTCTGGCCGATGAGGCGCGCAAGGTGGCACCGGACGCCGTCGACCTGCCGCATCCGGTGATGTGGTACTCGCGCCGCATCCGCGACGTCCACGATATCTGGCACATCCTGACCGGCTATGAGACGGATGCTTTGGGCGAGGCCTGCGTGGTGGCCTTCTCCTACGCGCAGACCGGCAACCTCGGCTTCGCCTTCATCGGCTGGGGCGCGGCGCGGGAGATTCAGCGCGAGAACCGGTCCGTCCCGGCCCGCCGCGCGGTGCTGCAGGCCTACGGGCTGGGGCGCAAGGCGGCGTGGCTCCCGGCGCTCGACTACGAGGACCTGTTCGCCGTGCCGCTGGACGCCGCTCGGGACCGGCTGCGCCTGACCGCGCCGACGATCTACCAGCGCGTCTCCCCGGAGACCCGGCTCGGCCTGCGGCTCCGCGGCGGCTGAAACACGGCGGAAGAGGCTGTGAGGCGACGGCCGTGCCGCGGCGTGCTACCGGCCGCGTCAATGGTCGGTCGCGCGTATCCTCGAGTCCCTGAGTCCATGAAATCCGTCCCGTCCTCCCTCGCGCTCGGCGCGGTGGTCGTCTGCGCCCTGATCTGGGGCACGACCTGGTACGCCATCACCCTGCAGCTGGGCGCGGTCGATCCGATCGCCAGCATCATCTACCGCTTTGGACTCGCGGCCCTCGTGCTGCTGGGGTTCTGCCACCTTTCCGGTCGCTCGCTGAAGCTGACGCCGGCCCAGCATCTGGCGGCGGCGGGGCAGGGGCTGTTCACCTTCGCCATTGACTACGCTTTCGTCTACTGGGCTGAGGAGCGGATCGCCTCAGCGGTGGTGGCCGTGGTGTTCGCCGGCCTCGCCTTCCTCAACCTCGCCCTGTTCCGGCTGATCCTGCGTCAGAAGGCGGCGCGGCTGGCCTGGCTGGGGGCCTTCCTCGGCCTGCTGGGCGTCGTGGCCATGTTCGGTGCGGAGCTGATGCGCGCCGAGATGGAGGCGCGCGCCTTGGTCGGTCTGGGTCTCGCCCTGCTCGCCGTTCTGGCCGCCGGGATCGGTAACCTGTTCGCCTGGCGCGGTCAGCAGGCCGGAGGGGGCGTCCTGTCCATGACCGGCTGGGCCATGGCGTACGGGGTGGGATTCCTGCTCATCTACGCCCTGATCGCCAGGACGCCGTTCGGCTTCGAGACGAGCTGGACCTATGTCCTGTCGCTGCTGCACCTCTCGGTGCTCGGCTCGGTCGTGGCCTTCGGACTTTACTTCTGGCTGGCGCGGGCGCGAGGCTACGCTATGGCCTCCTACATCTCGGCTCTGACGCCGCCGCTGGCGATGGGGATCTCCGTGGTGTTCGAGGGGGCCCGCTTCGGGCTTCTGGCCTTCCTCGGGCTCGGGCTGGTGCTGGCCGGGCAGGCCCTGCTGCTGCGGGCACCGAAGACGGCCTAGCTGCCCGCCGTCGCTCCGAAGCGCCACTTCATCGCCAGCACGCCGGCCGACATCAACAGGGCGCAGCTGTCTAGCGATGAGCTCGGTCAGGAGCGACGGTCCATCCGGATCAGCATGGGCCGCAAACCCCTGCCGGCCCGGCCGGTTCCCGTCAGTTCAGCGGCGCCAGCAGCGGCGCGGTTTCCGGCATCACATCGACGGACCGCGCCAGACCAGCGGGCCGGAAGACGCGGGTGGCCTGCTCGAAGGCATAGCCGAGCGACAGGATGCGGGCGTCGTCCCACTTCGCGCCGATGAAGCTGAGCCCGGCCGGCAGGCCCTGCACAAAGCCCATTGGCACGGTCAGGTGCGGATAGCCGGCGACCGCCGCCAGCTGGCTTGCCGAGCCGAGGGAGTTGTCTCCGTTGACGACGTCCATACTCCAGGCCGGGCTGGTCGTCGGGGCGATCAAGGCTACTACATTGTACGCGGCCAGTAGCCGGTCGATGCCTTCCGGCCCCGCCAGACGGAACGAGGTTTCACGCGCTTCGAGGTAGGCCGGGCTGTCCAGCCCGCCCTTGCGCTCTGCCTGCAGGAACAGCTCTTGCCCGAAAAGGCTGAGCTCGCGCGGCGTGGCAGCGTTGAAGGCGATCACCTCGGCCAGGGTGCGGGTGGGCACCTGGGCCGGGTCGGTGGTGGCCAGATAGGCGTTGAGATCGGCCTTGAGCTCGGTCAGCAGCACCTCGAACTCGGCCTGGCCGATCCGGCCCCGGTTGGGGCCCTCGCTGATCTCGACCAGCTCGGCTCCGGCGTCTCGCAGGGCCTGCAGGGTCTGCTCGAACAGCGCCATGGTCCCGGGCGTGTAGCCGGTGATAAAGCGAATCACCCCGATGCGGGCATCGCGCAGGCTGCCAGCATCGAGAGCGGCGACATAGTCGACCCGCCGCGCGTCGGCCTCGACAGTGGCCGGGTCAGCCGGATCGCTGCCGGCGATGGCCCCCAGCACCGCCGCTGCGTCGCGCACGGTCCGGGTCATCGGTCCGGCGGTATCCTGTGAGTGGCTGATCGGCACGATATGGGTGCGGCTGACGAGGCCAACGGTCGGCTTGAAGCCGACGATGCCGTTCACCGAGGCCGGACAGGTGATGGAGCCGTCGGTCTCGGTGCCAATCGCTGCCGGCGCGAGGCCCGCGGCCACGGCTGCCCCGGAGCCGGAGGAGGAGCCGCAGGTGTTGCGGTCAAGCGCGTGCGGATTGCGGCTCAGGCCCCCGACCGCGCTCCAGCCGCTGATCGAGTTGTTGGAACGTATGTTGGCCCATTCGGACAGGTTGGTCTTGCCGAGGATCACCGCGCCAGCCGCGCGGAGCCGCGCGACCAGGGGCGCGTCGCGGCCCGGGGCGTTGTTGAGCAGGGCCATCGACCCCGCCGTGGTCGGCATGTCGCGGGTCTCGATATTGTCCTTCAGCAGGATGGGCATGCCCGCTACGCCAGCGCCATCCCAGGCGGGCGGGTTGACGTCTGCCCAGCGCAGCACGGCGTTGGTGGTGGCCACGTCCCGAATGCACATCTCCGCCACGGCTCCGTCCAGTCCGGCGCAGCGGATCGGGGCCGGCGCTGCCGCCGTCTGGGCGACGGCCGGGGCTGCGGTCGTCCCGGCGAGGAGAGCCGCCGCCGCGATCAGTCCGCGGCGCGCGTGCCGATAGTGCGGTCGAGGAAGTCGAGATAGGTGCGCCACAGATGCAGTCCCCTGTCGTTGCCGCGGATGCCATGGCGTTGACCGGGATAGACCATCGTCTCGAACGGGACGCTGGCCTCCTGCAAGGCGTTGAGCACGCGCGTGGTGTTCTCGAAGATGACATTGTCGTCGGCCATGCCGTGGATGAGCAGCAGCCGGCCGGTCAGGTTGTCGAGGCGGGTCAGGATATCGGAGGCGGCATAGCCTTCGGCATTCGCCTCCGGCGTCGACATGAAGCGCTCGGTGTAGTGGGTGTCGTAAAGGCTCCAGTCGGTCACCGGAGCCCCCGAGATGGCCGAGGTCAGGCCCATGGCCGGCTCGGTCAGCATGTGCAGCGTCATAAAGCCGCCGTAGCTCCAGCCCATGGCGGCGATGCGGTCATCGTCGACGAACGGGAGGCCGCGCAGATAGTTGATGGCTGCCACCTGGTCCTCGACCTCGGGAATGCCCATGCGCAGGTGCAGGGCGGTCTTGAAGGCCACGGACCGGTCGCCCTCGCCGCGGTTGTCGAGGCGGAAGACGATGTAACCCGCTTCGGTCAGCAGCTGGGTCGTGGGCGGCTGCCAAGCGTTGCGTACCCCGCCGCCTGACGGGCCGCCATAGACTTGCATCACCACCGGATACTCCCGCGACGGATCGAAGCCGGGCGGCGTGGTCATCTGCCAAAACAGTGTCTCGCCCGCGTTCTGAAGTGTGCCGAAGGTCGGCTCCTGCTTGCGCGCCACAAAGGCCGCGAAAGGGTGGTCGGCGTCGAGTGCGTTCTGCTCGATCCAACGCACGAAGGTCCCGTCGGCCCGGTAAAGTGCCGACTGGGGCGGGGTGTCGACGTTGGAGAAGCTGCCGACATAGGCCGTGCCCGAGTCGTTCACGGCCGCGCTCCACCAGCCGCCGCGCGGGGTGATTTCCACCGGGGTGATGGTCTCGTCGAGGCTGGCGCGGAACAGCTGCTGCTCGATCGGGTACTCGCGGCCGTCGCGCATTGAGGCGGTGAAGAACACCGCGCCGGTCTCGGCATTGACCCCGTCCAGCGACTTGACGGCGTAGTCGCCGGTCGTGATCGACCGGATCACGTTGCCGTCGGCAGCGTGAAGGTACAGGTGCCGCCAGCCGGACTCCTCCGACGACCAGATGAAGCGGCCGTCGGCGAGCGGATGGAAGTCGTGGGTGAGGTCGACCCAGGCCCTGGCGGTCTGGGTGGTCAGTACCCGCGAGACGCCCGTGGCCGGGTCGACGGCCAGCAGATCGAGGGTCTTCTGGTCGCGGGACTGACGCTGGACAAAGACGGTACGGCCGTCGGCCGACCAGTCGACCCGCGCCAGATAGATGTCGGGATTGGCCCCCAAATCAACCTTGATGCGATGGTTGGCGATCCGGTCATGGACGAACAGCTCGACTATGGCGTTGGGACGGCCCGCGCGCGGGTAGCGCTGCTCGATCACAGTCGCGCCGTCGCCGGCGATGTCGAGGCGGGGGATGATCTGGACAGGGCTCTCGTCGGTGCGCTGCATGGCGATATAGCGCTCGTCCGGGCTCCACCAGTAGCCGGTGTCCCGGTCCATCTCCTCCTGGGCGATGAAGTCGGCCGTGGCCCAGGTGATGACGCCGTCGCCGTCTGTGGTGATCGGAGTCTCGCGGCCGGCGGCGAGATCGTAGATGACCAGGTCCTGTTCACGCACCCAGGATACAAAGTTGCCGAGCGGGCTGACCTTGGCGTCGATCTCGTCGGCAGCGGTTTCGGTCAGGCGGCGCACCGAGCCGTCGGTCCGGGTGGCCAGAAAGACGTCGCCCTCCAGTGGAGCGAGGATGTGGCGACCCTGTTCGTCCCAGCTGTACTCGACGACGCCGCGCTGGCTGATGCGCATGCGTTCGCGGCGGGCGATTTCCGCCTCGGAGAGCTCGCCGGCCTCGGGCACGAGGGCGCGGGCGTCGACCAGCTTGAACGGCTCGCCGCCCGTCACCGGCGCGGCCCACAGGTCGAGCACGTTCACGTCGTCATCGCGGGAGCGCAGGAAAGCGACCAGGTCCCCGTCCGGCGACAGGCTGACGCCGCGCGCCACAGGCCCGGCCAGCGCCGGCTCCGCATACACGCGTTCGGGAGTGAGGATGCCGGGGTCGCCGCCCGCAGTCTGGGCGAGGGTGGCGCAGGGCAGGGCGACGGCGGCGAGAGAGGCCAGCATGAGCGTTTTCATGAGGTGGCACGCTAGCGGGGCCGTCCGCGGTCGTCGAGGGTGCCGACAGCAGCCAGGGTGCCGCATGGTCTTTCCCCCCGCGGCCATCCTCCCTAAAGAGTCGCCATGAACGACGCCCTCGCTGCGCCGCCCCCGCCCAAGCCCGGTGCCCATCACGAGCTGCCTGTCCTGTGGGTGCACCACTGGACCGACCAGCTCTTCAGCTTCGCCGTGGATCGGCCGGAGGACTTCCGCTTCCGCTCCGGCGAGTTCGTCATGATCGGCCTGCCCGGCGAGGATGGCGGCAAGCCAATCCAGCGCGCCTATTCCGTCGCCAGCCCCTGCTGGGCCGAGGAGCTGGAGTTCTTCTCGATCAAGGTGCCCGACGGCCCCCTGACCTCACGCCTGCAGAAGATCCAGCCCGGCGACCGGGTGCTGATGGGCAAGAAGCCGACCGGCACCCTGGTGCTGGACGCCCTTGCAGGGGGCGAGCAGCTGCACCTGATCGGCACCGGCACCGGGCTTGCGCCCTGGCTCAGCGTGGCGCGCGATCCCGAGACCTACTCGCGTTTCGGCCGGGTCATCGTCAGCCATACGGTGCGGCACGTGGCGGACCTGGCCTATCGCGACTTCTTCGAGGGCGGCATCCACGACGACCCCCTGATCGGCGACGAGGCGAAGGCCCAGCTGACCTATTATCCGACGGTGACGCGCGAGGAGTTCTCTACGCCCGGCCGGATCACCGACCGCATCCGTTCGGGCGACTACTTCCGCGACCTCGGCCTGCCTGAGGGATTCGATCCCGCAGCGGACCGGGTCATGCTCTGTGGCTCGATGGCGATGATCAAGGAAACCGCGGTCCTGCTCGACAGCTTCGGCCTGAAGGAAGGCTCGAACGCGGAGCCTGCCGACTATGTGCTGGAGCGCGCCTTTGTCGGCTGAACCGGTGCAGATCGATCCGCGCGTGGCCCCGGAAGCCTGTGCAGACATGGCCCAGGTGCGGGCCGGGGTGGATGCCCTCGATCGTGCGCTCGTCACCCTGCTGGCCGAGCGGCAACGCTACATGGAGGCTGCAGCCCGCATCAAGCCCGGGCGCGACGCGGTGCACGACATGGCCCGGATTGAGGATGTGGTGGCCAAGGTGCTGGCCGCGGCCGCGCCTGCCGGCCTCTCGGCGGACATCGCCGAGCCGGTCTGGCGCACCCTGATCGACCGCTGCATCGCCCACGAGTTCGCCGTCTGGGATGCCACGCGAGGCTGAGGCGCGTCAGGTGCAGATCGGCCGCTGGCGATTGTAGCGCGGCCAGATCACGGCGACACCGCTCCGCACCAGGGCGCAGTTGACCTCGACCTGCGCCGGCGTCCAGCAGACGGCGGTGACGCGGTCGTAGCTTCCGCCGGTCCGGGCGCAGTTCACGGCCCGTCCGGCGATCAGCCGTTCCAGCTCGGCCTTGGCTGCGGCACCAGAGGCGGCGGGACAGGGGTGGTTGGCCCCGCAGGTCCCGTCCAGCTCGCGGGCGGCCACCGCGTGCAGCCGCACCCGAACTCCGGTCGCGCAGCGGAAGGTGTCACCGTCAGTGACACGGGCCACGTCGCAGGTGAACCGGTCTGCCGGGACGCTGCTCTGTGCCCGGGCCGGGCGCAAATCGGCGACGGGCAGCGACAGGGTGACGATGACGGCGGCGACGGTGACGAACCCTGCTACGAACCGAGGGGTGCGGGCGGTCCGCCGGGCCCGGACGATCTTCGGGGAGTGGCGGTGCATGACCATGCCACGAGGTTGGCGGCCGGGCAGCTAATCGGACGTTGGCACCGCCTTCAGCCCTTCCGGCTGCACAGCATCAGCTCGAGCCGCGAGGGATCGACGGCACCCGGCGCGCGGTCAAGCTCGTTACGGACGCGCACAGCGCGCCGGTCGAAAGGAGGGGTAGCGGATCACGCCACAGGCCATTTTCGACGGCAACCGAGCGGCAGGATCAGCGCGTCATGCCGGCCTTCACTCGCCTCCGGCACGGGGCCTGTGATCCCGGAACCTAATCCAGCGCGACCCGGAAGGCCCGGCCAACAGGCACCCGTCGCCTGTCCGCCAGCTCTAGCCACTCGCTGTTCCTGACCCGGACCACGGCACGGTTGACCACATAGGATTTGTGCACGCGCACGAAGCCGTAAGGCGCAAACCGTGCCGCAAGCATCTTGAGGGACTCCGAGGCGAAGATCTCGCCTTTCGCGGTATGCAATCGCGCGAAGTTGCCGTCGGCCTCCAGCAGGCTTACCGTTGTTGGATCCAGCAGAGCGTGGCCATGACCGACCTTCACGGGCACCGGCCCGTTCGGCCGGGCCGTCGCTGATCTCGCCAACTCCAGCCGCTGCTCGATCTCCTGCCGCAACCTGACCTCACCCTCCAGCGCCTCTCGCGCTCGATAACCGGCCCAGGCCAGCCGGATCGCGAGGGCGAACCCGCAGATCACCGTGTGGTTCAGAAGATCCTGGCCCCATGACTGGCTCATACCCAGACCCGCCAGCAAGGCGTGGCCAACGCTGGCAAAAACAAGCAGCGTCAGCGCCATCGCCGGCCACCGCCAGGGACTGAAGATCCGACTGTGCGCAGCCATTACCGCGTGAGCTGTCAGTGCTGCCGTGCCGGTGATCGCCAAAGCCAGCAGAGCGCCGCGATTCAAGCCGAGATCACTCGAAGCAAGCGCCGTCAGCAATACAAACACTGTCGCCCAGGCTGTTACTACTGCCGGCAGCGCGATCCGGCTGCTCCAGGTATCGCGGGCTCGGCCGCTATTCGTCACGTCATAGCGTCGTTCATCCGTCGTCGGTGGCGTGGGAGCACTCATCGCTTCATGGATTGTCGCATCGCAATGCCCTTGGGAGCAAATCCATGAACATTCTGTTCGCCTCAAAGAGTCAAGTCGTCGCCAGTCCTGTGCTGGCTGCCGTCGTAGCGCTCGCAGCATCAACCGCTGTCCTGGCCGAAGTCCCGGAGCGTGGGTCGGCAAAGGTCACCCGGCCCTGCGAGGGCAGGGTGACCACCCTGTTCTGGGGAGCCTATGTTCGCGACGCCCGGGGCCCTTGCGTCGCCGCGGCCGAGCCGATCGCCGAATGGAGACCGCTGGTCGCGCGGCGCGTCGAGGTCGCGGTACCTGACTGCGTGGACGAGCGCCGCTGGCTGGGTGGTGCCCTGAGAATCTGCCGTGACGCTCCTCGCACCCAGGAACCGCGATAAGCGGCGCGGATGTCATTGACGCCAGGCCGAAATCACCGGTTTCAAGCGAGAGTCTGAGTTTGCGGCAGCGGCGGAATCGCGAAGCGGTTCCGCCTCAACCGATCAGGTTCCAGGGGGTCAGGGGTGCCATGGCTGAACCCGGACCTTGGGAACGCTGGCCCTCAGCGTCGCCCGGATCACCACCATGTGGTTGGCTGTGAGCACAGCGGCCATGTTGGCGCGACCTGGGCTCAGTTCTTCAGGCTGCGCAGAATGAGTTCGTGTCGCCACGCTGCGACGTCGCCCAGCGCCCGATCCAGCGCATCTCGGACGCCTTCCGTGCGCCGGTCGGTCGGGTCAGCCTCGGCGGCGGCGCAGGCCGCTTCCAGCTCGTGCGCGCCCAGCGAGGCGGCAGCGCCGCGGATGGTGTGGCAAGCGTCGATCCGAGCGTCGGGAGCGTCGAGCAACCGGGACCAGAGCGCCGTCTGCTCGACGAACAGGCCGAGAATCTCCTCCGCCACGGCGTCATCGCCGCCGGTGGCACGGTCCAGCACTGAAAAGTCAACGGCACCGGTCAGGTCGCGTCGGGACATGGGCAGATCTCCCCCTTGGCGGCGCAACGGCCGATCGTGGTGAAGCGTAGCCGCAATCCGGACGCATCAATAGCGCTTGCATCCTGGGGCGATCGCCTCTATCTCCCCCGCTCCCGCGATGCCCCGGCGTCCGGGCCGAAGACGGTTCGGGTGATTAGCTCAGTTGGTAGAGCAGCTGACTCTTAATCAGCGGGTCGTAGGTTCGAACCCTACATCACCCACCATCGTTCTCGGAAAGGGCCATGGGACAGAGGGTGTCCATGAGGACATCTCCCGGATCCGACAGGTTGAAAAATCAGGCCTGCATTGGAGTCCGACCGGCGCGGGTCGCCTTCCGAGACTGATCCCGCGCCGATCCAGCCCGCTTGAATACGACCCGACAAGGTCAGGAGCGGCCCTGCTCCCTGCCGTGACTTGCCATTAGCCGACCGCCGACGGCACGACCAGTTCCGAGATCTGGAAACGGTCATGATCAGGGCATGCGTTCTGGCGACGCCTCCCCTTGACTTCGGCGCGAGGCGCGGTGGCCATTTTGCAGAATGACCGGGGAGGACCCCGGCTGACGACGGGTGATGGCCAAGCCCGGGATGCGGCCTGGGCAGAGCCGTCGCCGGATGTCCAGGATCGCCAGGAAGGACGGACGCTACCCGTTGCTCCTGACGCACGTCCCCGCAAGCGTCCTTTTCGGAGCGAAAGCCGGGGCCAGCCTTCGACCGATAACTGACCAATCTGCCCAAGTTGGGCGTGGTGGGCCAGGTTCATTGGCGCGTTGTCAAACACTGAAGAGGGTGTGGTGCCGCCGAGCATATGCGATCAATGCGCCTTCTGAAGACAACACTGGCCGTATATAACCCGTACCTGCAATAGCGCCGGCAATATATCATGCACGAATTTGATTACATACTCCGACATTTACGTCTTCAATAAACAGGCGATGCGCAGTTGTAATACTAATTCACGATGATTACGGCTCACCGCAGGAGATGTAAAGCGGCCCCCTGTGGCGTTGACTGCCTTGGTCGCGATCCAGCCCTGAAACGGGAGCCCGAAAGTGGAAATCAATCAGGGCCGAGTGAGTCCGCCAGGGCTCTCTTCGCCCTCGAAGCGGCCCGGCGCGCAAGGTGGTAAACCCTTGCCGCCCCTTCATCGTAACGAACGGTGGTCCTGCAGTCCTCCCCATATGTATCTTTCAGAAACCTATGAATCAAGGACTCTGCTTTCTCCCGTGAGCTTATTATAATATCCGAAAGAGGGCATTCTGTTCGGCTGTGATAAGTTGCATAAACCTCTCCTTTGCCTTCAAAAACACTTCCAATTGTGTATGGATAAAGGTCGCAATCAATCGGCCTTGTCTCATAAACTTGACATTTTTGATCCCAATTTGGGCATGGTTGTGAGCCCTGAGAATAAATTACATACAACTTGCCTTTCCGGGAGATCTTGAGGCGGTCACTTTTTCCCGCGAAGTGTCGACGGAACTCTTTATCGTTTAGCTTGAGGCCATTGAGTTCGCGGCAGCAACTTTGTTCCACCGTGCAGGCCAAGCAGGGATTTGACAAAGGCGAATCTCCATTCTTATAAATTAAGAGATATCGGAGATATGAGAATCGGCCGTTAAAGTGTGGTTTGGTGAATCATTAATCGCCGGGTTGACCTGCCTCTGGCGTCGAAAGGGGCGGCACGCCCGTGGGCGACGCTGCCTGGGCCCGGCGCGGCGCAATCAATCGATGATTCACAGGAGTGTGGTAGGCAAACTGGCGCTTGCGTGTGCTGTGTGACGCCCTGTGGCGGTCTGAAGCGTGCTGATCCAGTTCAACTGTAGCGCATGATTACTGGAAGGCCAAAAAGAGAGCCATGTCGGACCGATCCGTCAGAAATCTTGACAGTCTGGAAAGGTCTGCCTCGACTTCACGAGTACTTAATCTTCTCGCAATTGCGAGAAGGCACGCTAAAGACAAGTCATGGCGCGAAAATCCTTTCTTTCAGAGCGAGATGTTGAACAGATCCATTCTAGTTAAACATCGCTTGCGACGCAATGAAGCAGATTTCTTTAGGGGGCCCCGTCAAGTTGCCACCAAGATCATAATGCCGATCGACCATGTAGACCTAAGTCTAGGGGGGCGATTTGCATTTGTTGGTCAGTCTGACTATGATACTGTATTGAGGCAGGTTTTCCGAATATCACCTGATCACCCTGATGTGCGAACGCTAGCGGTTCTGGATCGCCTGCCCTCGCTCGACCCCTTCCTTTTGCGAGAGCAACTAAGACGCGAGGGAATAGAGCCGGCATCATGCTACTTTGCCATAAACGATGCTGACGTGGCAAAGATGCATGACTTCGTTCGGGAAGAAATCGAACCTTTGGTGCGTCTTAGTCTTGGCAACGACGCAGCGGCAACAGGATCTACGGAGAGGCTTGTTAAAGAAATCATATCGAACTCGCGTGGGAAAAGACTTCTCGGCCTGGGTGCGGTTCTGCGGCTTAGCCCCGAGGAGTATGAGGAAGGTCTGTTTTGCTGGAAGGGGTTCCTCTACTTCAAGTGGTCTCTCTCCAACATCGCTGGCGAGCTTGCGCTGGTTATTGCGGGTCTTGAGACGGTCAAGCCGGTCGGTCCGGTCGATGGTGAGGCGAGGGAGTACCTGAAGCGCGGCAGGGCCGTGCTCCTGCAGCTTCTGAAGGGGTGTTGGGCGCAAACACGCCAAACCCTCGGTGTCTATGAGGAGGCCTACTCCGGACTGACAGATCGGGGCGATCCCCTGATTTTTCGGGATTTCCTTCTGAGAGCGCCGAGCCTGTTCGACTCGCTTGGGGAGCAGCTCGGAGCCATTCAGCACATCATCAGTTTCTGGAAACACCGGTTTGGACCGCGATCGACGCCGCCGAGCGCGCCGGAATTGATCGACATATTCATGGATTTTGAGAGCAGCCTGCAGGTCCGGCCGGGTGCCGGGCAATAGCTGGAGGCAGGCCGCGAGGGGGCGTCGACCGCCAGCGATGCAGCCGCGACCAACTGGGGGGGAGCCTTTCCGGGCCGGGTCCGTTAGGGACCGCTCATGTTCCAGGACCTTCCGCCCCCCGTCCCGCTCGTCACGCCCACCGTCGAACAGGTCGTCATCACCGGCGCTCGTCTGCCTTCAGCTGCCGGCGAGGTGGCCTTTGCCCGGGTCCGGCTGGACGCGGGCGATCTGGCGCGCAACCCGCGGCTGGATGAGGCTCTGAGGCAGGTCCCGGCGGTCTCGCTGTTCCGGCGCACCACCAGCCTTTCCGCCAATCCGACCACCCAGGGGATCAACCTGCGCGCCATAGCTCCCTCGGGTGCCGGAAGGACGCTCGTCACGCTGGACGGCGTCCCGCTCAATGACCCCTTCGGCGGCTGGGTGATCTGGTCCCAGGTTCCGCCGGAGAGCCTGCAGGGAGTTGACTTGGTGCGGGGCGGCGGCTCCGGGCCATGGGGGGCCGGAGCCCTGACCGGGGTGATCCGGCTGGCCGAGCGCGACCAGGGTGCCGTGCTCGGCCTGTCGGCCGGCGAGGACGGCGGCCGGCGCGCTGTTGCCTCGGGCGGCGTCATGGCCGGGCCGCTGCGCGTCGTGGCGGCCGTCGCCGCCGAGGAGAGCGACGGCTATCTCGCGGTTCGAGGCACTCGGGCCGGGGCAGCCGATGTCCCCCTCGACTACAGCAGCCGCAGCGCGGCGGTGCGGCTTGAGGGTCCAGGGCCGCGGGGGACGGTGATCGCCGCCCGGGCGGGGCTCTATGACGAAACCCGCGGCGGAGGACTGGCCGACGTCGGCTCGGCTGTGCAGGGCACGCTGCTCAGCCTGGCGGCGGCGCGGCTTCCGGATGCGGGCGGCCCCGGCTTCCGCGTCCTGGTATGGCGGCACGAGAGCGACCTTGCCAACCGCTTCGCCGCCATCGCGGCCGACCGGTCGACCACCACCCCGGCCTCCGTGCAGTACGGCAGCCCCGCGACCGGCTGGGGCGCGACCGTCACCGGTCGCCGGACGGGGGCGGGTTGGGAGGTAGAGGCGGGATTGGACGCACGGCGCTTCGAGGGCGAGACGCGGGAGCTGTTCCGTTTCATGGGCGGGAGCTTCACCCGCGGTCGGTTGGCCGGTGGCGAAAGTGCGGTGACCGGAGCCTACATCGACGCCGCCTGGCGTGGCGGGCCGTGGCTACTGGTCGGCGGGATCCGTGCTGACCACTGGAGCTTCGGGGCGTCGCTGCGGCGCGAGACTGATCTGGCCAACGGTGCGACCCTGCTCGATCTGCAGCCTGCTGACCGCTCGGGCGAGGTGATGACGGGTCGTGCGGCCCTGCGGCGCGAGCTGGGCGAGGAGCTGGCGCTGCGTCTGGCGACCTACTCCAGCTTCCGTCCGCCGACCCTGAATGAGCTGCACCGGCCGTTCCGGGTCGGCAATGACATCACCGAGGCCAACACGGCGCTGGTGCCCGAGCGGCTGGAGGGCATCGAGCTCGGTCTGGAGGGGTACGGCACCCTGCGCTGGACGGCGACCATCTTCGTGACCCGCCTGAGCGACCCGGTCACCAATGTGACCATCGGTCAGGGGCCCGGGACCTTCCCGGTCGCCGGTTTCATCCCGGCGGGGGGCGTCCTGCGCCAGCGACGGAATGCGGGCCGGATCGAGGCGGTCGGTGTCGAGATTTCGGCGCACCGCGATTTCGGACCGCTGTCGCTGCGCAGCGCCGCGTCCCTGACGGACGCCGAGGTCGACGGCGGGGCGGTGGCACCACAGCTGACCGGGCTGCGCCCGGCCCAGGCACCCGAATGGAGCGTCACCTTCGGAGCCGACTGGCGCGCCACGGCTCGGCTGACCCTGTCCGCGGATGGCCGCCACGAAAGCCAGCGCTTCGAGGACGACCTCAACAGCCGCGTGCTCGCGGCGGCGACAACGTTGGACGCCCGCGCCCGCTACCGATTATCGACCTCGGCCGAGGTCTGGGCGGCGGCGGACAACCTGTTCGATGCGGAGGCACCAGCGGGTGTTACTGCCGACGGCGTGCAGAGCCTCGCGCCGCCCCGCACCCTGCGGCTCGGCCTGACCTTGACCTATTGACCTTGGCACCGCCGCCGGGAGCGGGCATCGATGCGGCATGAGCCCCGACGCGCCCCCCGAGGATCGCCTTTTCATCCCGCCCGTCGCCGCGCCGCCGCGGCCGGCGACGGGGCGGCTCGTATGGACGTTCGAGGATGTCCGCGGACAGGTACGGCTGGTCCCGCCCCCCGGGGCCATCCAGGCTCGGTTCCGCGCCCGGGTGGGAGAGCTTCTCGACTCCGTGGCGGCGCTGGTCGACCGGCGCTCGCCCGCCGCCGAGCTGACCCGGTTCAACGCCGCCCCGCCGGGGACCTGGCGGCTGTCGGATCCGCTCTGGGCGCTGCTGAATGATTCCCTCGATCTCGCCGACGAGGTCAATGGCGGCTGGGATCCGACGCTGGGAGCCCTCACGGACTTCTGGATCGCGGCGGGGCGCGACCTGTCGCTGACCCCGCCCGAGGCGGCGGACCTCAAGGCCCCAAGGTCTGTCTCTGGCTGGCAGGGATTCCGGCTGCACCGGCCGGGCCAGGGTGCGGTCCAGCCTGGCGGGACGGTGCTGGATTTCGACGATGTGGCGGCGGCGGTTGCCTGTGATCAGGTCATGGCGGCCCTGGGCGAGGCGGGGGTTGAGGCGGCCTGTGTGCGCATCGGCGACAATGCCCTCGGGCGTGGGCTGCTGTGGGACGGCCAGCCGTGGTGGGCACCCTTGTGGCCGGTGTTCGAACCTGCCGAGCCGCGACTGGTCGCCGCCCTGCTGGACCTTGGCCTGGGCATAAGCGGGCTTGATCCGGATACGCCCGCCCCGGTTGACGGCGCGAGCGGACGGCGGATCTCGCATGGGCTGGTCGGTGTGGCGGTCCTCGATCCGTCGTGTTTCCGCGCCCAGGCGCTGGCCCGGGCGCTGCATGTCCTGGGGCCCTACGAGGGCCCGGCTTTCGCCGAGGCGATGAGTCTTCCCGCCCTGTTCGTCGAGCGCGGGGCGGGGGGGCTGATGAAGCGCGTGTCGCCGACGCTGGCGGCGATGGAAGGCTAATCGGCCTCGGGGTCGTCCGCGTCCCGCTTTGCCCCGTCCAGCCGGCGGCGCTCAAGCTCAGCGGCGTGAGTCGCCTGGTCGCGCTCGGTCTTCGTCCGGCCGAAGGCGAGGCGATTGGCGGCGGCGCTGGCCTTGTCCGCTGCCCGCGCCTTCACCTTGCGCGCCCGGTTCAGATTGATGATCTCGGCCATGGCGGCAGGCTAGGCGCGGCCACCCGCCCGGGGCAAGGGCGATCCTGGATCGCAGGCGTCGTCAGCCTAGAGGTCGAGGTCCACCCAGAGGGCGGCATGGTCTGACGCGGCCTCCATCGGCTTCCGGATGGTCGAATAGGCTGGCCACCGTTTCGCCCGGGCACCCGGCCACATGCCCTTGCGGAAAACGCCCGAGGCCCGGGTGCGGGCCTGCAGCGCCGGCGACAGCAGGATGTAGTCGATCTTGTTGCCGGCCGCGCTGGCGTCGTAGGTACCCGGATAGCCCCCGTCCTCGTGGCCGGGGAGGGTGGCGATGTCGCGCAGGTCGGTCGCGACCAGCAGGGGCTGCAACGCGGCGCTGTCAGGGGTGTCGTTGAGGTCGCCCACAACCGCCACATGCGTCTGTCCGGCGGCGACCAGCTCCCTGTAGATGTCGGCGACCCGGGCCGCCTGCAGCTGGCGCCGGGCGTCCGACTCGGCGGGCTTGCCATAGCCCTTGCTCTTCAGGTGGTTGACCAGAACCGTGATGATCTGTCCCCCCGGTGTGGAAACCTCGAACAACGGGCAGTCCCGCGAGAAGATGAGCCGGTCGCCGTCGTCCCTGTCATCGACATGGCTGCGCATCCGGCCGATGCGATGGTCCCACCCGGTCATCAGCCCGACGTCGATGCCGCGCGGGTCGTTGCCGTCGATCACCATGACGTGGCGATAGGGCGTCCCGCCCACCGCCGGCATCATGATCCGATTGAACTCCGCCAGCGCCGGCCGGCTTTCGGCCTCGACCACAGCGAGGACGTCGGCGCCGACGTCATGGATCACCCGCGCGGTGTTCAGGACCGCTTCGTGGTTGACCGGTTCATCGCGCAGCTCCAGCGAACCGACCCAGTCGGCCCGTCCGTCAGCGGTGATCGTCAGCGGGCCGGTGCGGGGCCGGGTCAGCAGTCCGCTGCGGTTGCGGCGCAGCAGCACGAAGGGCCCCTGATCCTGCTTGCCGAGTCCGAGCTCGGTCATGAGGATGCCCATCCGTGACTTGTCCGCCTGGTCGTAGGCAGCCTTGCCGAGCAGGGCGTTGAGCTCGGAGAAGCGGTCGAGGACCGGCTTGCCCGCCGCCCAGTCCTCAAGGTTCATGACCCTCGCCCGGTCGAACAGGTTCTCGACATTATAGACAGCCAACCGCATCGCGTCCTCCGCATTGAAGAACAAGGGTCATCCAGATCTGCGACGCGGGAATGACGGCCCGTTCCGGCCTCACCCCGGCGAGATCATCTTTTCGGGCCGGACGTACTTGTCGAACTCCTCACTGGTCAGATATCCGCCGCCGACGGCTTCCTCGCGCAGGGTGGTGCCGTTCCTGTGGGCGGTCTTGGCGATCCTGGCGCAGGCGTCGTAGCCGAGCTTGCCGTTCAGCGCGGTGACCAGCATCAGGCTGTTCTCCACACCCTTCCTGATGTTGTCGGTTCGGGGCTCGATGCCGACGACGCAGTTGTCGGTGAAGCTGATCGCCGCGTCGGCCAGCAGGCGCACGGACTGCAGGAAGTTGTAGGCCATCACCGGGTTGAACACGTTCAGCTCGAAGTGGCCCTGCGAACCGGCGAAGGTGATGGCGGCGTGGTTGCCGAACACCTGCACACAGACCTGGGTCAGGGCCTCGCACTGGGTCGGGTTGACCTTGCCGGGCATGATCGAACTGCCCGGCTCGTTCTCAGGCAGTGACAGCTCGCCGAGGCCAGCGCGCGGTCCTGAGCCGAGGAAGCGGATGTCGTTGGCGATCTTGAACAGGCTGGCGGCGATGGTGTTGATGGCCCCGTGGCTCATCACCATGGCGTCGTGGGCGGCCAGGGCCTCGAACTTGTTCGGGGCGGTGGTGAAGGGCAGGCTGGTGATCTGGGCGATCTTGTCCGCCACCCCCTCGGCGAAGCCCACCGGGGCGTTCAGACCTGTGCCGACGGCTGTGCCGCCCTGAGCCAGCTGCATCAGGTCCGGCAGGGTCGCCTCGATGCGCTCGATCCCCTTGGTCACCTGCTGGACGTAGCCCGAGAACTCCTGGCCGAGGGTCAGGGGGGTGGCGTCCTGGGTGTGGGTGCGCCCGATCTTGATGATGTCCTTCCACGCCTCGGCCTTGTCGTTCAGGGCGTTACGCAGCTTCGCCAGCGCCGGGAGCAGGCGGTGGACGACCTCCTCGGCGCAGGCCACGTGCATGGCCGTCGGGTAGGTGTCATTCGACGACTGGCTCATATTGACGTGGTCATTGGGGTGGACCGGCTTTTTCGAGCCCATCTCGCCGCCCAGCATCTCGATCGCCCGGTTCGAGATGACCTCGTTGGCGTTCATGTTCGACTGGGTGCCAGAGCCGGTCTGCCAGACCACCAGAGGGAAGTGGTCGTTGAGCTTGCCCTCGATCACCTCGTCTGCGGCGCGCACGATGGCCGCGCCGAGCATCGGGTCGAGACGGCCCAGCGCCATGTTCGTCTCTGCTGCCGCGCGCTTGACGATGCCGAGCGCCCGCACGATAGGCAGGGGCTGCTTCTCCCAGCCGATGCGGAAGTTGCCGAGCGACCGCTGGGCCTGGGCCCCCCAGTAGCGGTCGGCGGCCACCTCGATCGGGCCGAAGGTGTCGGTCTCTGTGCGGTGGGCGCGGGCGTCGGTCATCGGGGGCGGGTCTCCGGCTGGCTGGAGCGCTTGGCGCGCGACGGGGGCGGGGTGTAGCACGGGGCGACGGCCGAACAAGCGGCCGAGCCATGAGGATCGGGACATGGTGGGGCTCCGGGCGGGTCGACGCGGTTGACGTGGATCGGGTCAGGCAAGGTGCGGGCGCGGGAAGTTGGCGCGACGGTGGAGATCACCATCGACGGCCTGACGACCCAGGCCAAGTACTACAAGCCCCTCGTCTATGAGTTCATGCGCAAGGAGTGGCGTGGCGCGAGGCCGGCATGGGGCGACCACGAGGTCGAGATCGTGATGGAGCACGTCGGCGATCCGCCGTGGATGGACCTCGACAACCTCGCCAAGGCCCTGCAGGACTCAATAAAGGGTTATCTTTTCCACGACGACTCCCAGGTCGCCCGGCTGGTGGTCGAGCGCCGCCCGGGGGACCGTGAGCGGATCACGATCCGGGTCTGGCCGCGTCAGACTTCCGCCGCCCCCCCGGGATAGCGCGCGAAGCTCGGCAGATGGTCCAGTTGCTTCATCCAGCCGATGCGTTCGGCCGTCTGGATCTGGCCCTGCAGCGGGAGGGCGTCCGGATCATCCAGCGTCGCGCTTTGAACGTCGATCTGGCCCGGGAAGATCAAGTCGTTGGTGTAGAAAAGCCCCGTGCCGCAGCGGCCGCAGAAGGCGCGGCGACCGTGCTCTGATGAAGCATACCAGACAGGGTTTCCGGTGACGCGCACCTGCTCGACGGGAGCCAGGGCCCAGGCGACCGCCGGAGCGCCCGAGGCCTTGCGGCAATCAAGGCAGTGGCAGAGCGCGTGATGAATCGCCTCATCCGCAGTCTCGTAGCGGATCGCGCCGCAGTGGCAGCCTCCGGTCAGCATGGCTTTCCTCCAAATGTTGCCGGTTTGTTCTAGGCTCAAGGGCCGGCCGTGGCAAGTTCAGGGGGCGGTCGGGGCGAAGCGCAGGGTCGGGGCGAGCAGCTGCAGCGTCGCGCCGACCCTTAGCTGGGGTTCGGAGGGCGGCATCGCCCCTTCCTCGGCCTCGCGGCGCACGACGCAGGTCCGGGTCAGTCGGGCGAGATCGAGAAGGTCCTGAGCCATCGGCAGGCTTTCGATGAGGCAGCCGTCGAAGAAAGGATAGACTTGGTCCTCGCCGCAGCCGAACGAGTTGCGATCCGGACGGGCGGCGGTCAGCACCATCCGGTTGGGCGCGGCCAGGGCTCCGAGAAAGACGCCCGAGTAGCAGGCCGAGACCACCGCCACGGTTGGTCGCTCGCCACAGGCGCGGCGCAGCAGGATCGCCAGCTGGCCCGGAGTCAGCGCCGCGTCCCCGAAGACGACCCCCTCGGTCGAGCCGTGCGAGGTCAGATAGAAAAGGCACCCGCCCCGTTCGGAAGGCGTCCCGAGGGCGGTCGCCGCGCGCAGGAGGGCTGCGTCCGGAGTAACCTTGGGTGTGGCGTCCGGGCGGAGGGTAAACACGTCGATCCGACCCACGCCGCGCGCCTCGAGGCCGGCGGCCACATCACGAATAGCGTTGTCGAAGGCGCGGATCGGCCGCCCATCTGTGGCGCGCCAGTCGCCGGCGATCACCACGGCGCGCCAGTCGGCCAGGGGCGAGGTCCGGGGCGGTGAGGTCTGGGCGGCAGCGAGCGGGGCCGCCAGCAGCCAGATGAGCAGGATCGCCGCCACCCCTCGCATCGAACCGCCCTACTTCTTCCGGAACTGGTCCAGCGAGATGACCTTAGGCCCCTCGTCGGCGGGGTCCCCGTCGATCTCCGGCGCGGCGGCATCAGCGGCCGGAGCCACGGCCGGGGCGGGGACCGGCGGCGGTGGCTCGAACTGCAGCAGGAACTGCACCGACGGATCGTAGAAGCGGACAATGGCGGCGTAGGGCGTAGAAAGGGTCCTGGACGCGCCTCCGAACTTCAGCATCACCGAGAAGCCGTCGTCGCGGACGTCGAGGTGCCAGTACTGGTGCTGCAGGACGATCGTCATCTCCTCCGGATACCTCGCCCGGATGTCCTCGGGCACCGAGACCCCCTCGGCGTCGGTACGGAAGGTGATGTAGAAATGATGCGCGCCCGGGATGCCTTGCGGACCTGCGGCGCGATCAAGCGCGGATCGGATCACGCCGCGCAGGGCCTCCTGCGCCAGCGCCTCGTAATGCATCTCGTCGACCGGGGGCCGTTCCTGCGCCATGCCAACCTCACCCTTGGGCGGCCAGAGATACCCCTCCCGGCGGTGCGGCGGAAGGTATCTTCGGACGGGGCGGCGAAGAGTCCGGCGTGTGGAAAACTCCCGGGTAACTGTCGCCACGAACTGACTTGTCGGGAGAAGTCCCGCGCGTCTGCTGCCAGGCGCAACGGGGGAAAGTGGGGGCTTCTGTTGCCAGGCACCCCCGGGCCCCGCCCCGGGATCTGAACCCCGGGGACTTAAGTGTTCGAAATCAACCGAACCGCATTACGCGGCGAGGCGGACTTCACCAGCGAAGTTATCGTTCGCAGTTAGAAAATGGCCCGATACGGTGGGCCAGGACGAGCGAAAGCCACCTCTTTACACGTCCGTCGATGCTAGTCGGCCCCGCACAGTCCCGCCGATAACGCGGAAGAGATTGGTGGAGCCGCCGGGAATCGCACCCGGGTCCGGTCCGCTTATTGCAGGCGCGTTTATCGCCATAGTCCGGGCGAACCCGGACCCCACTAATATAGGCGCGGCGCGTCAGCCTTCCAAGCCCGCAGGCCCGATTCTCGGCCAGTCGAATGTTTGGTTCCTGAACCAGGTCAGCTGGCGCTTGGCATAGTTGCGGGTGGCGCGCTGCAGCTGCGTGCGCGCGTCCTCTGGCGAAATCTCGCCGCGGAGCGCGCCGGCCAGCTCGCGCACCCCGACCGCCTTCATGGCGGGGAGTTCGGGCGACAGGCCGCGAGCCAGCAGGGCCGCGACTTCGTCGAGCGCCCCTTGCGCCATCATGGCGGCGGCGCGGGCGTCGCAGGCGGCGTAGAGGTCTGTCCGTTCCGGCTCCAGCACGCCGCCGCGCCAGCTGTCGGGGGCTAGCAGGGGACGGGTCTCCGCCTGCCAGGTACTCAGCGCACGGCCGGTGCCCTCGGCCACCGCCAGGGCGCGAACCAGCCGCTGGCGGTCGCGCGGGCCGATGCCCGCGGCGGAGATCGGGTCGACGGCTTGCAGGCGGGCTCGCACGGCGGCTTCGCCTGACGTGTCGAACAGCTGCGCCGCCGCGCCGCGCGCCTCCGGGCCCGGCTCGGGCACCTCGGCGAGCCCCCGGGTCAGGGCATGGAAGTACAGGCCTGTGCCGCCGACCAGCAGAACGGGGCGCTGGTCGGCGGCTGCCGCCTCGATCAGGGGCAGGGCGGCCCGGCTCCAGCGGCCGACCGACCAGGCCTCTGCCGCGTCTGCCACGCCGTACAGCGCATGGTCGGCCGCCGCCTCGTCCGCCGGGGAGGGGCGGGCGGTCAGCACCCGCAGGTCCGCGTACAGCTGCTGGCTGTCGGCGTTGAGGACCAGGCCGCCGGTGCGCTGCGCCCAGGCGAGGGCAAGGGCGGACTTGCCCGAGGCAGTCGGGCCGGCGAGCAGGGTGATGAGGGGCGACGTCATGGGGGCTTAAACCGCGTCCGGTCAAGGGATAGAAGCCCTGATCCCCGCCGCCGCAAGCCCCTGGAGCCTGTCTTGCCCCATCGCGCCGCCGTCCTCGCCGCCCTCGAGACCATCCCTGATCCGCGCACCGGACAGGGGCTGGTGTCGAGCGGCATGGTGCAGGGGCTGATGGTCGCCGACGACCGCGCCGGTTTCGTGCTGGAGGTGCCGGTAGCGGACGCGGCCCGCTATGCGCCGGTGCGCGACGCGGCCGAGGCGGCCCTGAAGGCCCTGCCGGGCATGGTCCGGGTGTCGGTGGTGTTGACCAGCGAGGCACCGCCGACCGCGGCCTCTTCGCGCAAGGCGGGCCTGTCTGCGGCGGCGCTCGATCAGGGTCGCGTCCGCGCCCCGGTCGCTACCGAGCGGCCGGCCCATGTGCGCCGCGTGCTGGCAGTGGGCAGCGGCAAGGGCGGGGTGGGCAAGTCGACCGTGGCGGTGAATCTGGCCGCCGCCTTCGCCCGATGCGGGCTGTCGACGGGGATCCTCGACGCCGATGTCTACGGCCCCAGCCTTCCGACCATGCTGCACCTTTCCGGCCGGCCCGACTATATCGACGGGGCCATGGTCCCGCTGCAGGTCCGGGGGCTGAGGGCCATGTCGGTCGGCCTTCTGATGAAGGGCGACGACGCCATGATCTGGCGCGGTCCCATGGCCTCGCAGGCCCTGACACAGATGCTTACCCAGACCCGCTGGGGCACCGGGGCCGCGCCGCTGGATATCCTGGTCGTCGACCTT
Source organism: Brevundimonas sp. (assembly GCA_027531145.1). GTDB lineage: Bacteria > Pseudomonadota > Alphaproteobacteria > Caulobacterales > Caulobacteraceae > Brevundimonas. Next base: position 266,826 of record JAPZRF010000008.1, read on the forward strand.
CCGCCGGGCACCGGCGACGTGCAGCTGACCCTGATCCAGAAGACGCCGCTGGACGGCGCTGTGATCGTCTCCACCCCGCAGGAGGTGGCGCTGGCTGATGCGCGCCGGGCGCATACCCTGTTCCAGCGCGTCAATATTCCCACGCTGGGTCTGATTGAGAACATGATCGGGCCGGTGTTCGGGCAGGGCGGCGCGGCGGCGGAGGCGGCGCGCCTTGGCGTCGATCTGCTGGGCGAGCTGCCGCTCGACGCCGCCGTGCGCGAGGCCGGAGACGCCGGGGCACCGATGGCGTCGGGCCCGATCGCGGACCGGTTCGACGCCATGGCCCACAGGCTGGTGGAAAAACTCGGGCTCTGAGGGTTTTCAAAGGCAACGGCAATCGCCACCTTGGCGGTTCCATTCGCTGCCCGGATTGCCCCAAGGAATGTCGATGAGCGTCGAGACCCTGTTCCGCCCCTTCAACGTCAAGAGCCTGACCCTGCCCAACCGCATCGTCATGGCCCCCATGACGCGCTCCTTCAGCCCGGGCGGGATCCCGACGAAGGATGTCGCGGCCTACTATCGCCGGCGCGCCGAGGGCCAGGTGGGCCTGATCATCACCGAGGGCACGGTGGTGGACCGCCCGGCCGCCCGCAATGACTTCAACGTCCCGGTGTTCCACGGCGAGGCCCTGTCGGCCTGGAAGACCGTGGTGGACGAGGTCCACGCCGCTGGCGGCCTGATCGCGCCGCAGATCTGGCATGTGGGAGCCGCCCGCGGCATCGGGCCGGACTGGACCCCGTTCGGCAAGGTCGACAGTCCGTCGGGTCTTGTTGCGCCGGGCAAGCAGAAGTACGGGCCGATGACCGAGGAAGACATCGCCGACACCATCGCCGCCTTCGGCAAGGCCGGCCGTGCGGCTCGCGAGCTTGGCTTCGACGCCGCCGAGATCCACTCGGCTCATGGCTATCTGATCGACCAGTTCTACTGGCCGGGACTGAACACCCGCAACGACCGCTGGGGCGGCCCGACCATCGCCGAGCGCGCCCGCTTCGGCGTCGAGGTGGTCAAGGCCGTGCGCGAGGGCCTCGGCCCGGACATCCCGCTGATCATCCGCCTGTCGCAGTGGAAGCAGCAGGACTACGGCGCGCGTGTCGCGGAGACTCCGGACGAGATGACCGACTGGCTGTTGCCGCTGTCCGACGCGGGCGTGGATGTGTTCCACTGCTCGCAGCGCCGCTTCTGGGAGCCCGAGTTCGAGGGCTCGGACCTGAACTTCGCCGGCTGGGCCAAGAAGATCACCGGCAAGCCGACCATCAGCGTCGGCTCCGTCGGTCTCGATGGCGAGTTCATCGCCGCCTTCGGGGGCGCCGGGTCGCAGCCGGCCTCGCTGGACGGGCTGATCGCCCGCATGGAGCGGGACGAATTCGACCTGATCGCCGTCGGCCGCGCCCTGCTGTCCGATCCGAACTGGGTGGTGAAGGTGCGCGACGGCCGGCATGACGAGCTGGCCGCCTTCGACCGCCGCCACATGGCCGAGCTGACCTGATCCGATTCGGGGGCGAGGACGCCTTGTGGCGATCTCGCCCCTCGCCACGCTTTCCGCGGCGCTCTAACGTCCGGCCATGACCGTCGCCGGCGTTCTCGTAACCACCCTCTGGCTGAGCCTGATCATCGGGGCCCGCTACCTGCTGGTGGCCGGGGCGGTGCACGCCTGGCTGTGGCGGGGCAAGGGGACCGGGGTTCGGCTCAGCGCCACCCGTCCGTCCGCCCGGCTGATCCGCCACGAGATCCGCTATTCCCTGATCTCGACGCCGATCTACGCCCTGCCGGCGGCGATCGTGCTGGAAGCCTGGAAGGCCGGCGGCACCCGCATCTACCTCGATCCCGGCCAGTACGGCCTGTGGTGGCTGCCGGCCAGCTTCCTGCTGCTGCTGCTGATCCAGGACGCCCACTACTACTGGACGCACCGCCTGATGCATGACGGGCGCATCTTCGGCTGGGCCCATGCGGCGCACCATCGGTCGCGCGATCCCAGTCCGTTCGCCAGTTTCGCCTTCGATCCGGCCGAGGCGGCCCTGACCGCCTGGGTCATTCCGGCGCTGCTGTTCGTCCTGCCGGTCAATCTGTGGGTGCTGGTGGCCCTTCTGACCTTCATGACCGCCACGGCGGTGATGAACCACTGCGGCTGGGAGCTCTGGCCCGAGCGGTGGGTGCGCGGCCCGGTCGGGCGCTGGCTGATCACCGCGACGCACCACAGCCGGCACCACACCCACATGAAGACCAACTTCGGCCTCTACTTCCGCCTGTGGGACCGTCTGTGCGGCACAGACGCCATGCCGCCGGTCAGGGCTCAGACGGGCTCGACCACCACGGCGGTGCCGTAGCACAGCACCTCGGTGATGCCGGGCATGATCTCATTGGCGTCATAGCGCAAGGCGATGACGGCGTTGCCGCCAGCTTCGCGGGTGTGCTGCAGCAGGGCGTCATAGGCCTCTGCGCGGCCAGTCTCGGCCAGCTTCACATAGGCCCCGACGCGGCCCCCGATCATCGACTGCAGGCCGCCGATGGCGTCGGACACGACGTTGCGGGAGCGCACGGTGATGCCGCGGGTCACCCCGATCACCCGGACGATGCGGTATCCGGGCAGGTCGTTGGCGGTGGTGGTGAGCATGCTCAGTCTCCCGAGGCTTGGGTGACGATGTCGAACCCTCGCTGCACGAGACGTCCGTCGGCGTCCAGCCAGGCGCGGCCCGAGGCCGTACGCGACAGGGTCGCGATTCTGAACCCCGGCCAGGGGCCCGGCACGGGGTCCCAATCGGGCGTGATGCACGGAACTGCAAGCCGGATTGGCTGGCCTGCGGTGTGCTGGCCGCCGCGCTCCACGGCCGTGACCCTGCCTTCAACCTGACAGGTCGCGTAGCCGCCCGGTCTCGCCGGCCCCGCCTCGACGGCGGCGACATCGATGACGATCACCGCCGCGGCCTGGGCGCGGATCTGGTCGTAGTAATGCGGGGGCAGTTCGGCCGGCGGCATCAGGATGGGCACGGCGGGCTCTCCTCGGTCAGCGTCGTCCGCGGTGTCAGCGACGTTCCAGGACGCGGAAGACAAAGGCGTGGTCGTCCTTCTCGCCCGGATCATGCGCCTCCGCAGCGATCTCGACAAACGCGCCCTCGTCGAAGGGCGGAAATGTGACGTCCCCCTCAGGCTCAGCCTCGACCTCGGTGATGTAGAGCCGCCGCGCCTTGGGCAGGCTCGCCGCGAACAGGGCGGCGCCGCCGATGATGCAGACCTCGTCGACCCCGTCCTCCGCCGCCTGCTCGCAAGCCATCTCCAGCGCCTCGGTGAGGCTGTGCACCACGACCGCGCCCTTGGCCGTGTAGGACTCATCCCGGGTCAGGACGATGTTGAGACGGCCGGGCAGTGGCTTGAGCGGCAGGCTTTCCCAGGTCGCCCGCCCCATGACGCAGGGCTTGCCGACGGTGATGGCCTTGAAGCGCTGCAGGTCGGAGCGCAGCCGCCACGGCAGGTCGCCGTCGCGGCCGATGACGCCGTTGCGCGCGCGGGCGACGACCTGGACGAGGGCCGGGCGGGTCACGCGGCAGGCTCCAGCCACCGCAGCCACTTGCGCCGCATAGCCTGTTCCAGATCCACGTCTGCGCTGTCGCAGTAGATCAGAAGCATGCCCAGGACGTCGGCCGCCTCGTCCGCGAGCGCCTCGGGATCCGCCGCGCCGCGCGCCCGGCCATCCGCCCGCAGATGCTCTGCGGTGAGCTCCCCCAGCTCCTCCTGGAGCTTCAGCAGCGCCCAGTCGCCGGACCGGTCGATCCCGTGGCGGGCGGCGTAGAGGTCTGAAATCCGGAGCACGTCAGCCTTCAGCCCGGCGAGGGTCATCGCCATTACTTCGACACCTCGGCCTTGATGTGCGGCCACGGGTCGTAGCCCTCAAGCGCAACGTCGGCGAGCTCATAGGCGAACAGATCGTCCCGCTTCGCCAGCGTCAGCGTCGGGAAGGGGCGGGGTTCGCGGGTCAGCTGCAGGCGGGCCTGGTCGATGTGGTTCAGATACAGGTGGGCGTCGCCGAAGGTGTGCACGAACTCCCCCGGCTCAAGCCCGACCACATCGGCCACCATGTGGGTCAGCAGGGCGTAGGAGGCGATGTTGAACGGCACGCCGAGGAAGACGTCGGCCGAGCGCTGGTACAGCTGGCAGCTCAACTTCCCGTCGGCCACGAAGAACTGGAACAGGCAGTGGCAGGGCGGCAGGGCCATGTCGTCGACATCGGCCGGGTTCCAGGCCGAGACGATGTGCCGGCGGCTGCTCGGGCTGGTCTTCAGGCCCTCGATGACCCGGCTGATCTGGTCGATGACGCGCCCATCCGGGGCCGTCCAGCTGCGCCACTGCTTGCCATAGACCGGGCCGAGCTCGCCCTCGGCGTCGGCCCACTCGTCCCAGATGCTGACGTTGTGATCCTTGAGGAAGGCGATGTTGGTCTCGCCGCGCAGGAACCAGAGCAGCTCGACGATGATCGAGCGCAGGTGCAGCTTCTTTGTGGTCAGCACCGGAAAGCCGCGGGCCAGGTCGAAGCGCATCTGCCGGCCGAACACGCCCAGCGTGCCGGTTCCGGTACGGTCCTCGCGGCGCACGCCGGTGTCGAGGATATCCTGCAGCAGGGCCAGATACTGCCGCTCCGGATGATCCGCAGGCGCGGCGGCGTGGACGGCCGGATCAGGCATGGCGACGTGGGCCTTCATGGGACCAGACCATGCCGCCGATTCGCCATCTCCGGCAGGCGTCCGATTCGCTCACCCACAGCTATTCGGCCTGGCGCTCGCGCCCGATTGTGGCGAGGTGCACAGTCCTGAAGCGACGGCCGGACTCTGCGTCGGGGGCTTCATCCTTCGCCAACCGGATGTCGGGGCCGGCGGCTTTCCGGAAGGCGACGACGGCGTTTGGGGCTATATCCTCGCCCATGACCGAGACCCTGAGCCCGCCGCTTCCCGTTTTCCATGAACAGGATTGTGACCTGTCGCTGATCCGCGCCCGTCGGGTGGCGGTGATCGGCTACGGCAGCCAGGGCCGCACCCACGCGCTCAACCTGCGCGACTCCGGCGTGACGGACATCGTGGTCGGCCTTAGGGCCGACTCAGGCACCCGCGCCCTGGCGCAAGAGGACGGCTTCCCGGTGGAGACGGCGGCCGGGGCGACCCGGGGTGCCGACGTCGTGGCGGTGATGGTCTCGGACGAGGCGCACCGCGATCTGTGGCGCGAGGAGATCGCGCCGAACGTTCGGCCCGGCGCGGCGGTGATCTTCGCCCACGGCCTGTCGGTGCGCTTCGGGCTGGTGACGCCCGGGCCGGAGATCGATGTGATCCTCGCCTCGCCCAAGGGCATCGGCCCGCGCATTCGCGAGCTCTATGAGGCCGGGGAAGGGGTCTTCTGCCTGCTCGGAGTGCATCAGGACGCCACCGGTGCCGCCCGCGCGCTCGGGCTGTCCTATGCGGCGGCGCTGGGCTGCGGCCGCAAGGGCATTCTGGAGACCACCTTCGCCGCCGAGTGCGAGAGTGATCTGTTCGGCGAGCAGGTGGTCCTCTGCGGCGGCACGGTCGAGTTGGTCGACGCGGCCTTCATGAAGCTGGTCGAGGCCGGCTATCCGGCCGAGGTCGCCTGGTTCGAGTGCTTCTACGAACTGAAGCTGGTCACGGACCTGCTGCACCGGCTCGGCCCCGCGGGTGCCTTCGCCCGCATCTCCAATACGGCAGAATACGGTGCCTATCTGACCGGGCCGCGGGTGATCGGCGCGCCCTCGCGGGCGGCCATGGACGAGGTGCTGGCAGAGGTTCGTTCGGGCGCGTTCGTTGAGCGGTTGATGGCCGATTATGATGCCGGGTCGCCGGATCTGACGTCGCGTCGGCGAGCCCTGTCTCAACGGCTGATCGAGCAGGCCGGTGCCCGCCTCACGGCGGCGGCACACTGCGCCGGAAAAGGGGAAGACTGATCGGGAGAAATGGTCGGAGTGGCAGGATTCGAACCTGCGACCCCTGCGTCCCGAACGCAGTGCTCTACCAGACTGAGCCACACTCCGACTTGGAGGCGGGCTTATAGCCACGGCCTCCGGAGGCCGCAAGCACGCCTTTTCGCAGCGGGTGAGATTTCGCCCGCTTCTACCTGTTGCAAGCGCCAGGGGGCTGAGCTATCTGACCGCCTCCCGCCACCGAGGCGGGTGCGCCGGACCTGCCGCTGGGGAATGGTGTAATGGTAACACTCCGGTTTTTGGTACCGTCATTCTAGGTTCGAGTCCTAGTTCCCCAGCCACCGGCCGCGTCCTCTTCCTTCCCATGAACTCCGACAAGGCCGGTCGAAAGGTGCGCCCGGGCGCGGCTCTCGGCATCCTGTCCGGCGTCCGGCACCGGGGCGCTGCGCGTGATCTGCAAACCGTTCGACTCCGGCCCGAGGTCCGGCGTGGTGCGGTTCGTCGAGGCCAGCTCGCGCGAGGGGGGCCTGAGCCCGCCCCGTTGCGCCCTCACCCGACACCCGGGCCGGGGCTCCAGCCGCCGCTGGTGTGAGACGGCAGCGCGTCGGCCGCCCGACGCGCGCCCGGCCTCAGGCCCCCTCCCAGCTGCGCTCCAGCGCCCAGACGGCGAAGGCGTAATCGTGGGCGATCTCCTTGAGAAAGTCGAACCTTCCCGAGGCACCGCCGTGACCGGCCTCCATGTTGATCTTCAGCAAGACCGGATTGGTCGAGGTGGTCGCCGGGCGCAGGCGCGCCACCCACTTCTGCGGCTCCCAGTAGGTCACCCGCGGGTCCGACAGCCCGCCGGTTGCGAGGATCGGCGGATAGGCCTGGGCGCTGACCTGATCGTAGGGGCTGTAGCTCATCATGTAGTCGTAGGCGTCGGGGTCCTCGAGCGGATTGCCCCACTCAGGCCACTCCGGCGGCGTCAGCGGCAGGGTAGTGTCGCTCATGGTATTTATCACATCCACAAACGGCACCTGGGCGATCACGCCGCCCCACAGGTCGGGCCGCATGTTGGTAACCGCCCCCATAAGCAGGCCGCCGGCCGATCCGCCCTGGGCCACGATGCGGCCGGCGCGGGTGTAGTTGCGCGCGATCAGGTGCTCGGCCGCGGCGATGAAGTCGGTGAAGGTGTTCTTCTTGGTGAAGCGCCGGGCCTGCAGAAACCAGTTCCAGCCCTTGTCCGATCCGCCCCGGATGTGGGCGATGGCGTAGATGAAGCCGCGATCGACCAGCGACAGCCGTCCCGTCGAGAAGCTCGCCGGCATGGGGATGCCGTACGACCCGTAGCCGTAGAGCAGCAACGGCGCGGAGCCGTCGACCGGCGTGCTGCGACGGCGCAGCACCGTGACCGGCACCAGTTCGCCGTCGGGGGCCGGCGCGTTCAGCCGCTCGACCACATAGTCGGCCGGGTCGTGGCCGGACGGCACCTCCTGCACCTTGCGCAGGGTGCGGGTGCGGGTCGCCAGGTCGTAGTCATACGTCGAGGTCGGCGTGGAGGGCGAATTGTAGCCATAGCGCATCACCGTGGTGTCGAATTCCGACGCGCCGACAAGCGACAGGGCGTAGGCGGGCTCATCGACCGCGATCTCGTGCTCCTGGCCGGCCCGGTCGCGGATGACGATGCGGGTGTTGGCGTCGACGCGTTCCTGACGGGCGATGAAGTCCTTCACGAGGGCCACCCCCTCAATGTAGCGGCCCGGCGTGTGCGGCACGAGGTCGGTCCAGTAGGCCTTGCCCGGCGACGCGGTGGGCGCGTTGACGATCTTGAAGTCGATGGCGTCGTCGGCGTTGGTGTGGATCACCCACCGGTCGTCCCAGTGGTCGGCGTCGTACTTGCGATCCACCACGCGGGCTTCCAACACTGCCGGCGTCGCGGTCGGGGCATCGCCCGGGATGTAGCGAGCCTCGGACGTCACCTGGTCGCCGATGCCGATGAGGATGAAGCGATCATCGGAGGATCGGCCGACCCCGATGAACATCCCCACGTCCAGCTCTTCATAGACCAGCGCGGTCTCGCCTCCTCGGGCCGGACGGCGGAAAATCTTGTCCGGGCGACCGTTTTCGCTGCGGTTGGTCCAGAAGATCCACCGGCTGTCCGGCGAGAAGGTGAAACCGCCGTAGGCCGACTCGATCGGTTCTCCAACGAGCTGACCGGTCGCCAGATCCTTGACGAAGATGCGATAGAACTCCGAACCTTGGGCGTCCTCGGAGTAGCCGTACAGGGCGTGATCCGGGCTGGCGCTGGCCTGGCCGACCTCGGAATAGGCCTTGCCTTCGGCCAGGGCGTTGGCGTCGAGCAGCACCTGCTCGCCCGTTTCCAGACCTCTCGGGCGACGGCAGTACAGCGGGTGCTGGTCGCCGATCCGGTAACGGAGATAGTACTCCCACGGGCCGTCGGGGGAGGGGACCGAGCTGTCGTCCTCCTTGATGCGGCCGCGCATCTCCTCGAACATTTGCTCCTGCAGCGGCATGGTCGAGGCCATCAGCGCCTCTCGATAGGCGTTCTCCTCCTCAAGGTGCGCCTTGACGTCAGCCTTGATCAGGCTCGGGTCGCGTAGCACCGCCTGCCAGTTGTCGTCCTTCATCCACTGATAGTCGTCGACCCGGACGCGTCCCAACTGCTCGATACGCACGGGAACCTTCTTGGCGACAGGCGGGACAGGCATCGAGGCTCCGGTCTGATGGGCGAGGGCAGGCGTGGCGGCGACGGCCGCGAGCGCGGTGGTAGTCCGTACGAACTGACGGCGGTTCATGGGGGCGGTCCTCTGTAACAGCGGCGGCACCTTGTGCGGGAGCGCGCCGCCGGTCAAATGAAAGCGCTGACAGACAGAGATGGTGGCTGCGTGCTGTTCGATCCCGCCCTGATCCAGGACGCGCCGCCGGTCGTCCGTCCGCTGGACGCCGCGCCAGCGCCGGCGTGGGACCTGACGCTGGGCATGATCAACGCCACAGTGATGCTCGATCAGCCGCTGGCGGACGGTGCCCGTACCGTTGGCACGGGATTCCTCATCGCAGACCAGGACGCCGCAGGCGCGCCACGCATCCTGCTGGTCACGGCCCGTCACGTTCTCGACCGGATGCCGGCGGACCAGATGCGCATCGGCTGGCGCGTGGCCTCGCCGGAAGGTGCCTGGCGGTTCGATCCGCAGATGGTCGATATCCGTGTCGAGGGCCGGCCGCTCTGGGTTGAACATCCGCTACAGGACGTGGCCGTCATGGCGATTCAGCCCCCGCCCGCCTTCGCCGCCGCCGCCATGCCGATCGGCTGGCTGGCCGACGGCGCGACCTTCGACCGGCTTGGCGTCGGGCCGGGCGACGAACTTTACAGCCTTGGATTTCCACAGGGCCTGTCCGCCAACCGGGCGGGCTTTCCGATCCTGCGGGTCGGCAAGGTCGCGTCCTGGCCGGTGGCGCCGGTGGACGCCTATCCGACCTTCCTGCTCGACTTCGCCGTCTTTCCCGGCAACTCGGGCGGCCCGGTGTTCTGGAGTCCGTCGGCGCGCCGTCGTCCGGACTCGCCGACGCCGGAGCACCCGTTCATCGGTGGGGTTTTGACCCAGGCGGTGGAGGTCGGCGGCCAGACCCTGGGCCTGGCCGTCGTAGCCCACGCCCGTTTCGTGCGGGAAACCATCGCTCTTCTGGATGCAGGCCAGGACCCGGACGACGCCGGAGCGGCGGAGTAGGTCAGGTCGCCCCGAGCGCCTCGCGCGTCATCCGGCGCAGCAGGCCGCCGCCCTGACCGATCGCCGCCAGGCGGCTGGAGGCGTGACCCAGCACGTTCGCGGCATAGATCTCGAACAGGGCCAGCTTGCCTTCCAGCCAGGCCGGGTCGCCCTCGCCAGCCTTGAGCCGGCGCGCGGCCTCGATTGCACCTCTGGCCAGCATCCAGCCGCCGATCACGTCGCCCATCAGCTTCAGATAGGCGTCCGCCCCGGCGAGCACGTCGTCCGCGGCGACCGGATCCGACTTGCGGTCCAGCAACCAGAGGGTGGCGTCGCGCACCGCCTCGACCGCCGTCGCGAAGCGCTCGACCGGCTTGCCCTCGAACACATGCTTCAGTTCGCCGAGGGAGACCGTCATGTCGGCGATCACCGCGCGCGCCGCTTCGCCGCCGTCCTGGCCGAGCTTGCGCCCGACGAGGTCCATGGCCTGGATGCCATTGGTGCCCTCGTAGATCGGCGCGATGCGGGCGTCGCGATAGTGCTGGGCCGCGCCGGTCTCCTCGATGAAGCCCATGCCGCCGTGCACCTGCACCCCCAGGGAGGCGACCTCGACCCCCATGTCGGTCGACCAGGCCTTGGCGATGGGCGTGAGCAGGTCTTCGCGGCCCTTCCAGAACCGCTTCTCGTCTTCGGTCGCTGAATGTCTCGCCAGATCCGCAGCGACGCCGGTGGACAGGCAGATGCCGCGACCGGCCTCGATGCGCGCCTTCATCACCGACAGTGTGCGGCGCACGTCAGGGTGGTCGAAGATCGGCGCGCCCGTCTCGCCGGTCCAGGGGGAGCGGCCCTGCCGGCGGTCGAGCGCATAGGCCAGCGCCTGCTGGTAAGCCCGCTCGGCGATCGCCACGCCCTCGACGCCGACGGCGACCCGCGCGGCATTCATCATGGTGAACATGTGCGCGAGCCCCTCATTGGGGCGCCCGATCAACTCGGCCGTCGCTCCCTCATAGGCCATGACGCAGGTCGGGGAGGCGTGGATGCCGAGCTTGTGCTCGATGCCGACCGGACGGAAGGCGTTGCGGGCACCGGGAACGCCCTGGTCGTTGACCATCACCTTCGGGGCGAGGAACAGGCTGATGCCCTTGGGGCCGGGCGGGGCGTCGGGCAGGCGCGCCAGCACGAGATGCAGGATGTTGTCGGTGGCGTCGTGGTCGCCCCACGTGATGTAGATCTTCTGGCCCGTCAGGCTGTAGGTCCCGTCGCCCTTGGGGACGGCCTGGGTGGTCAGGGCCCCGAGGTCCGAGCCGGCCTGGGGTTCGGTCAGGCACATGGCCCCGGTCCACTCGCCCGAGATCAGTCGGGTCAGGTACAGGTGCTTCTGGCGGCCGTCGCCGTGGGCCTCGAGCGCCTCGATGGCGGCGAGGCTGAGCATCGGGCACAGGCCGAACGCCATGTTGGCCGAGTGCACCGGTTCGAAGGCGGCCAGTTCCAGCGCCTTGGGCAGCCCCTGACCGCCATGGGCGGGGGAGGCGGCCAGGCCCGTCCAGCCGCCGGCGGCGAAGTCGCGATAGGCTTCGGCGAAGCCGGGTGCCGCCGTCACCGCGCCATCGGCGTAACGCGCGCCCTGCTGATCGCCGACACGGTTCAGCGGGGCCAGCAGCGTCTCGGCGACCTGGCCCGCCGCTTCCAGCACAGCAGCCATGACGTCGCGGTCGTAATCGGGAAAGGCACCGGTGGCGGCCAGATCGTCGATCCTGGCCACGGCCTCGAGGCTGAAGGCGAGATCGCGGACGGGGGCGCGATAGGTCATGACAGGCTCCCTTGAGCTCGGCCCCGTCTTCGGGTCCATTTGCCTTGACCCCTCACTGCCGCGCCCTCCGGCGAGGCGCAAGGGGCGGGCTTGGCGGATGCTGCCGCATGGGGCAAGCTGCCGCTCTGGCCCATGGCTGGGAGAAGGATCCGATGGCTGCATCTGCTGACCGGTATTCGACCGTGGCGATTGCCCTGCACTGGGGGATCGCCATTCTGGTGTTGCTGCAGATCGGGCTTTACTTCGCCGCCGACTCCGTCGAGGGCCCCGTCGCCCGCACCTTCATCGAGGTGCACAAGGCCAGTGGGCTGAGCATTCTGGTGCTGACCCTGATCCGGCTGCTGTGGCGTGTGCGTCATCCGGCCCCACTGCTTCCGGCGACCACGCCTGGCTGGCAACGCTACCTCGCCCGCATCACCCAGGCGCTGTTCTATGTGGTGCTTGTCGGCCTGCCCCTTGGCGGTTGGGCGGCGTCCTCGGCGGCGCAGAGGCCGATCGACTGGTTCGGCCTGTTCAACTGGCCCCTGCTGCCGCTGCCGGCGGATCGCGAGCTGGCCGGGGCCCTCATGCAGATGCACGAGAACGGGGCCAAGGTGCTCTATGTGCTGCTCGTTCTGCATATCGCCGGGGCGCTGAAGCACCACTTTCTTGACCGGGACAATGTGCTGCGGCGCATGCTCCCCTGGCTGCCACCCCGTTGAGTGGCGTGCATCTTGTCGTGCTCAGGCCGCGGCGTTGAGCAGTCGGGAGTAGCTGTCCACGAGGCTCGTGTAGGTCGGCACGAAGATGACGGCTGCCGTCTCCCCGTCGGTCACTGGTGCCTTGATCTCGAAGTGCAGGTGGATGGTGGTGGCGTTGCCGCCGAAGTCGTCGGACACGCGACCGATCCTCTGGCCGCGGGTGACGGCCCGTGACGCCTGTGTCGGGAACAGGGCGTTCACCTCCGCCATGTCGAGGTGCAGGTACCGATAGATCCGTCCGGACTCTCCCAGCAGGGTGAGGGTGTAGCTGCCGATTGAGCTGATCCGCCCCGCCTCGGCAGCGACGGCCCAGTGGACTTTCTTCTCGCAGGTGGCGGGACGGATGTCCTGGCCCTGGTGGCCGCGTCCGGCCGGGCATTTGCTGTTGGACCAGGAGCGAGTCTCGCAGAAATTGTCGCGCCACGGGTAAGCGTAGTTGCGAGGATCGCATTGACCGCCCGGGCCGGGCGCCTGCCAGCCGCCGTAGCCGTACACCTGGGAATTGGCGTAAGCCGGTCCGGACTCCAGTGGAAAGCGCATGCCGCCGGCCCACAGGGTTGGATCAGTCGCGCCACTGCCCGAGCCAGGATGCAGCGCTCCGGCGGGCTCGTGCGGCCAGGTGACCGGCTCAGGGGCCGGCGGTCCGGGAGGGGACGCCGGAGGCGCAGCCGTGTCCGGCTCGGCCGGGGCCATCGGTGCGCCCGTTCCGCTGCACCCGCCGGGGGCGCAGGCGGTCAACATGAGCAGGACGGCGGCGGCGGCGAGGCGGCGCATCAGGCACCCCCGCCCAGCAGCACGAGACCGGCCGCGAACGCCGTCGCCTCGGCCTCGCTGCAGCTGACGCCATTCGGGGCGTCGCAGATGAAGCTGACGCTGTAGACCGCGCCATAGCGGCTGAAGGCGACGTCGACGCCATACTCGGTCCGTTCGACCTGGACATTCTGCGGCCTGTCCGCGGTCTGCGCGCGGACCATTGTGCGCAGGGCACCCGGGGTCGCCCGGGGCGACCCTCCGGTGCCCGGCGCGTTCGGGTCGGTCGGGATAGCGGTCGAGCCGACGTCGCCAGCACCGACCGGAGCCTGGAAAGCCTGGGTCGACCCGTAGATCTCGATGATGCGGCCCGGCTGCTCGATCACCAGCATGTAGTGGCGCTCGCCGTCGAGGAAGGCAGCCCCCTGCAGCAGCCCTGGGTCCGCGGGGCCCAGAACAGGCACGTCTGACCCGGCGATTGCGGCGAGTTTCCCGCGACCTTCGGGCGTCTGGCCGAGAACGCCACGCAGTCGTTCGGCTAGCGGATCCTGCCGCGCAGCGGCCAGATCCTTCTGTGCGGAGGGCGTCATGGGCAGGCCGGTCAGGCTGGCTGCGAGCCGCGGCGTTGCGGGCTGGCGCGAGCTGGCGACGCCAGCGCCACCCGCGATCAGCAGCACGACGAGGGAAAGGCTGGTGGTGCGAATGGACATTCGTTAATCCTCCGACGGAAAAGTAACAGCGTTCCGCAGTCGTGTCGCCACAGAACGATGACGCTTGCTTTTCGACGGCGTGTTCCCTAGACGGTCGGCCCACTTCGCTCGCGGGCGTGGGGCTCCCGGGGAGACATCCCGGGCTGCTCCGTTCCGAGGGCCGGACTTCCGGCCTTTTACCGTCCGCGCCAGGATTGATCGGAAGAAGGATAGACGATCGATGGCTCTGCCTGAATTTTCCATGCGCACGCTGCTGGAAGCCGGCGCACACTTCGGCCACCAGACCCACCGCTGGAATCCGAAGATGGAGCGCTACATATTCGGCGTGCGCTCAAACATCCACATCATCGACCTCTCGCAGACGATGCCGCTGCTGCACCAGGCGCTGGTCGCCGTGCGCGAAGTGGCCGCCAAGGGCGGTCGCGTGCTGTTCGTCGGCACGAAGCGCCAGGCCGCCGATCCGGTGGCCGAGGCCGCCAAGCGCTGCGCGCAATATTATATGAACAACCGCTGGCTCGGCGGCACCCTGACCAACTGGAAGACGGTGTCGGGCTCGATCCAGCGTCTGCGCGAACTGGACGCCGTACTGGAAGCCGGCGGCGAGGGCCGCGTCAAGCGCGAGCTGCTCAGCCTGCAGCGCGAGCGCGACAAGCTGGAAGCCTCGCTGGGCGGCATCAAGGACATGGGCGGCATCCCCGACATCATGTTCGTGATCGACACCAACAAGGAAGCGATAGCGATCCAGGAAGCCCGCAAGCTGAACATCCCGATCATCGCCATCGTCGACACCAACTGCGATCCGGACGGCATCACCTATCCGATCCCTGGCAACGATGACGCCGCCCGCGCCATCCAGACCTACTGCGACCTGATCGCAGATGCGGTGCTGGACGGTCTGGCCGCCGGTGCCTCTGCCCAGGGCATCGACCTGGGTGCCTCGGAGGCTCCGGTGGAGCCCGCCCTGCGCGAGGCCAGGCCGACCGCCGCCGAGCCGGCACCGGCCGGCGCGGGAGGTGCCGCCGAGGAACTCCTGGCTGCCGACGCTGCCTCCGAGGCCGTCGCCACCGAAGAGACCGCCGGCTGATCCGCCGCGTCCTTCGGGGCCCGACAGAACCGAATCCGGAAGGGCCCTGTGTGACGTTCGTCGTGAGACGGTTGTCGCACAGGGCCTTTATCGAACGCCGCAGACCCCTTGACGGCCCGGCTCCGGCCCGGCCGTTCCGCTACAAGACCCGAATTCAGGAGAGACACACATGGCCGAGATCACCGCCGCGCTCGTGAAGGAGCTGCGTGAGAAGACCGGCGTCGGCATGATGGACTGCAAGAAGGCGCTGGCCGAGAACAACGGCGACCTCCAGGCCTCGATCGACTGGCTGCGCGCCAAGGGCCTGTCCAAGGCCGCCAAGAAGGCCGACCGGGTTGCCGCCGAGGGCCTCGTGGCCGTTGCCGCGCGCGCCGCGGGAACCGGCGAGACCGCTGCCGCCATCGAGTTCAACGCCGAGACCGACTTCGTCGCCCGCAACGACCTGTTCCAGAACGCTGCCAAGGCCTTCGCCGAGGTCGCGCTGGGCAACGACGGTCCCGAGGCGGTCAATGCGGCGACCCTGCCCAACGGCAAGACCGTGCAGGAAGAGGTCACCAACCTGATCGCCACGATTGGCGAGAACATGCAGCTGCGTCGGGCCCAGCGCCTGTCCGTCAGCCAGGGCGTCGTCGCCTCCTACGTCCACAACGCGGTGGCCCCGTCGCTGGGCCGCATCGGCGTGCTGGTGGCGCTGGAGGGCGAGGGCGACCAGGCCCAACTGCGCGATCTCGGCCGCAAGATCGCCATGCACGTCGCCGCCACGGCTCCGCTGTCGCTCAATACTGACGACCTCGACCCGTCCGCCATCGAGCGCGAGCGCGCGGTGCTGATCGAGAAGGCCAAGGAAGAGGGCCGTCCGGAGAATATGATCGCGAAGATCGTCGACGGTCAGATCGCCAAGTTCCAGAAGGACGTGGTGCTGTCCAAGCAACCGTTCGTCATGAACCCGGACCAGACCATCGAGCAGCTGGTGGCCGACACGGCCAAGAGCCTCGGCAGCGCCAGCCTGAAACTGACCGGCTTCGTGCGTATGGCTCTGGGGGAAGGCGTCGAGAAGGTCGACGGTCCGGACTTCGCGGCTGAAGTCGCTTCGATGACCAAGGGCTGACGGAAGTGCTCTCCTTCCCCGTCCTGATGGGGAGGGGGATCCCGCGCCGGGTCTCGCCTTCAGGCGCGCCCGAGGACCATTTTCGCTGTGGAGAGACCCCTCCGCCTCGCTGCGGCGCAACGATCCAACCTCTCCATCGAGGGATGGGGAGGACAGGCGCGCCGGGCTTTGAAGCCGGGCGCGCCCTTCGTCTATAAGGAGCAGCCGATTCCGGTGCCTCCCGCCTGCCAATGGATGCCCCATGCCCGACGCGCCCAGCGAGTTCCGATACAAGCGCGTCCTTCTCAAGGTGTCGGGCGAGGTCCTCATGGGGGATCAGGCCTACGGCATCGACATGAAGACCGTCGCCGAGGTGGCACAGGCCGTGGCGGAGGTGGCCCGGGAGGGCGTGGAAATCTGCCTGGTCATCGGCGGCGGCAACATCTTCCGCGGCCTGAGCAAGGCGGCGGGCGATATGGACCGTGCCTCGGCGGACTACATGGGCATGCTGGCGACCGTGATGAATGCTCTCGCCATGCAGGCTGCGCTGGAGAAGATCGGAGTCCAGACCCGGGTGCAGAGCGCCTTGGTCATGAACGCCGTCGCCGAGCCCTATGTAAGACGCCGCGCCCTCCGGCATCTCGAGAAGGGGCGTGTGGTGATCTTCGCCGCTGGCGTGGGCGCGCCCTTCTTCACCACCGACTCCGGGGCAGCCCTGCGTGCCGCCGAGATGGGCTGTGACGCCTTGCTGAAGGGGACCAGCGTCGACGGCGTCTACACCGCCGATCCGAAGAAGGACCCGACGGCGACCCGCTACGACGAGTTGACCTATCAGGATGTCCTCGCGCGTGACCTCAAGGTGATGGACGCCTCGGCCGTCGCCCTGATGCGTGACTCGGGCATTCCGATTGTGGTGTTCTCGATTCGCGAGAAGGGCTCTTTCCGCAAGACGCTGTTGGGTCAGGGTGCCTTCACCGTAATTCGGGCGACTCCTGCCGCCTGATCTGATCCGCCGACCCAAGAGACGACGATATGAGAGATACGCTGATGGCCAAGCCCGACCTGAAGACCTATCGCGACCGCATGGACAAGGCGGTCGCGGCGCTCAAGGAAGAGTTCGCCGGCCTGCGCACGGGCCGGGCCAATGCCGGGCTGCTGGAGCCGGTAATGGTCGAGGCCTATGGATCGACCTCGCCGCTCAACGCTGTGGCGGCGATCAGCGTGCCCGAGCCGCGCATGATCTCGGTCAGCGTCTGGGACAAGGGTATGGTGGTGTCGGTCGAAAAGGCCATCCGCTCGGCCGGTCTCGGTCTGAACCCGGTCGTGGACGGCCAGACGCTGCGCATTCCGATTCCGCCCCTGACCGAGGAACGCCGCAAGGATCTGGTCAAGCTGGCGGCAAAGTACTCCGAGCAGCAGAAGGTAGCCGTCCGCAACGTGCGCCGCGACGCCAACGACGAGCTCAAGAAGGCCGAGAAGGCTGGCGATATCAGCCAGGACGAGCAGAAGAAGATGGAGGCCGAGGTCCAGAAGGACACTGACGCCGCCGTGAAGCGCATTGACGAGGCGCTAAAGGTCAAGGAAGCCGAGATCATGCAGGTCTGAGGGACCTGAGCGCCCGGGAATGCAAGCAATGACCGACGCCCCCGGCGTCGCCGGCCCGGAAGGGCCAGCGCACGTCGCCATTATCATGGACGGCAACGGCCGCTGGGCCGAGCGGCGGGGCGCGCCCCGGACCCTGGGGCATCGTGAGGGCGTCCAGGCGCTCAAGCGGACGGTGCAGGCGGCACCCGACTTTGGCATCCGCTGCCTGACTGTATTCGGCTTCTCGACCGAGAACTGGCGGCGGCCCGTCGAGGAGGTCTCCGACCTCATGGGCCTCGTCCGCGCCTATGTCTCCAGCGATCTCGAGCGCCTGGAGCGCGAAGGCGTGCGGGTGCGCATCCTCGGGCGTCGTACCGGCCTGCCGGCCGACATCGCCGGGATTGTCGTCCGTGCCGAAGAGCGCACGGCGCACAACGATCGCTTCCGGCTTCAGGTAGCCTTCAACTATGGCGGCCAGGCCGACCTGGTCGACGCCGCGCAGGCGCTGGTCGATCGCGCGGCGCGCGAGGGCCGCTTCGAGGTCGCTGAGGACGATCTGGCCGCCGGCCTGTCGGGGGCGGGGGCGCCGCCGCTGGACCTGATCGTGCGCACATCAGGCGAGCAGCGGCTGTCCAACTTCCTGCTCTGGGAGGCTGCCTACGCTGAACTGGTGTTCCAGGACGTGCTCTGGCCCGACTACGGGGCGGAGGCGCTCGCGGCCGCCGTGGCCGAGTACCGTCGTCGCAATCGACGGTTCGGCGGCCGGCCGGCTCAGCCCGTGCTGGCGGCTGGCTGATGCCGGGGCGGATCGGCGACATCGGGCCACGCGCCGCTTCCGCCCTGGTGATGGCCCCGGTGGCCGTCTTCGCCGTCTGGCTGGGCGGCCTTTGGACCGTGGCGGTGGTTGCCCTCGTCTGCGTCCTGCTGGCGTACGAGTGGGCGCGAATGAGCGCGCCGGCCGGGTGGCGCGCGATTCTGGCCGCCGTCGCCGTCTCCCTGCTGGCCGCTGTCACCGCAACCTATCTCGGGGGCCTGTCCTCCGGCCTGCTGGTGATGGTGGCGGCGGCCGTCATCGCGGGCCTTCTTGCGTGGCGACTCGGTCGCTCGCCGACCGACGCTGCCTACGGCGTTCTCTATATAGGCTGGCCCGCCGTCCTGTTCGTCTGGTTGCGCGACGGGACCAGCGCCGAGGGGTTTTACTGGGTGACCCTCGCTTTCGCCGTGACCTGGTCCGCGGACATTGCGGCGTTCATCACCGGCTCGCTGCTGCGGGGGCCGCGGCTTTGGCCGCGCTTCTCCCCGAACAAGACATGGTCGGGCTTCATCGGCGGTCTTGCCGCCGGTACGGTAGCCGGAGCCCTGATGACCGCCCTGCCCTCGGGCGTCGACAGTGTCATTGCCGGGGCGTTGCTGGGGCTGGCCGGCGGCGCGGCTGCCATGGCCGGCGATCTTTGGGAGTCCGCCCTGAAGCGGCGCTTCGGGGTCAAGGACGCCGGCGATATCATCCCGGGCCATGGCGGCCTGCTCGACCGGGTAGACGGACTCATGTTCGCCATTGTCGTCATCGCCGGCGGGCGGTTCGTGATTGAGTTGGGCCAGATCGGATGAGGGCCGCACGTCGAGTCTCCGTCCTCGGGGCTACCGGATCGGTTGGCGTCTCCACCCTCGAGGTGATGGCGGCCATCGAGGCAGCCGGCGGTGAACCCTTCGAGGTCGAGGTCCTGACCGGCGCTGGCAACATCGGCCGGCTTGCCGGGCAGGCGCGGCGCTGGCGGCCCCGGTTGGTGGTAACGGCTGATACTTCGCGGCTGCAGGAACTGCGCGACGCGCTCGCCGGGGAGCCGATCGAGGTCGCCGCGGGGGCGGATGCCCTTGTCGAGGCTGCTGTGCGTCCGGCCGATCTTGTGATGGCCTCCATTGTCGGTGCCGCTGGCCTGCGCTCGGCCTGGGCCGCGGCCGGGACCGGGACGACCCTCGCGCTGGCGAACAAGGAGAGCCTCGTCTGCTGTGGCCCCGCCCTGCGCGCTCGCGTCGATGCTGCCGGCGGTCGGCTGGTCCCCGTGGACTCCGAGCACTCGGCGATCTTCCAGGTGTTTCCGCACGACCGGCCGGAGACGGTGGCCAAGGTCATCCTGACCGCGTCGGGAGGTCCCTTCCGCAGCCGTACGCGGGCGGAGATGGCGACAGTGACCCCTGAGCAGGCCGTGGCGCACCCGAACTGGAGTATGGGGGCCAAGATCTCGGTCGACAGCGCCACCATGGCCAACAAGGGCCTCGAAATGATCGAGGCAGCCTATCTGTTTGACCTGCCAGCGGACCGCATCGAGGTTGTGGTCCACCCGGAGTCGATCATTCACAGCCTCGTGGAGATGATTGATGGCTCGACCCTCGCCCAGATGGGGCCGCCGGACATGAAGACGCCGATCGCCTGCGCCCTGGCCTGGCCGGGGCGGGCGGCGTGGGACGCGCCGAAGCTCGACCTCGCGCGCCTGGGTCGCCTGACCTTCGAAGCCCCCGATGTCGAGCGCTTTCCGGCGCTGGCGCTGGCGCGCCGGGCGCTGGAGACCGGCGGGGTCGCCCCGGCGGTGTTCAACGCGGCCAACGAGGCCGCCGCGCGCGCCTTCCTTGACCGGCGTCTGGCCTTTCTCAATATTGCCGCAGTCGTCGATCAAACCCTGCAACGGGTGTGCGGCGCAGAGGTGGAGTTCAGCGCTGAGGACGCCTGCGGGGCGGCGCTCCGGGTTGACGCTGTCGCCCGGGATACCGCCGAGACCGTCATCACAACGATGGCGGCTGCGGCCTGACGGACGGGAGTTGATCGGCGCGCATGTTGGACGTCCTGGGACAGGCCCTGATCTACGTCGTACCGTTCCTGTTGGTGTTGACGGTCATCGTCACCATCCATGAGCTCGGACACTTCTGGGCCGCCCGCGCCTTCGGCGTGAAGGTCGACCGATTCTCGATCGGCTTTGGCCGGGCCATCCTGAGCCGGCGCGACCGTCATGGCATAGAATGGCGCCTCGCCTGGCTGCCGCTCGGTGGCTACGTCAAGTTTGCCGGTGACCTCGATGCCTCCAGCGTGCCGGATCGCAGGGGTCTTGACCAGCTGCGCGAGCGGATCGCCCGCGAGAAGGGCGAGGGGGCCGTCAGCGACTATTTCCATTTCAAGCCCGTCTGGCAGCGCGCCTTGATCGTCGCCGCCGGACCGTTCGCCAACTTTGTGCTGGCGGTGCTGATCTTCACCGTCCTGTTCAGCGCCCTGGGGGTCCAGGTAAGCCCTCCGCGCGTCGCCGGGGTTTCGCCCGACGGCGCGGCGGCCGCCGCCGGATTTGCGCCGGGGGATCTTGTCGTCGCCATCGACGGCCGCCAGATCGAGGACGCCAACGAGATGGTCCGCATCGTTAGTCTCAACGCCGGCGAGCCTCTTGCCTTCCAGATCGAGCGTGACGGACAGTCGGTCGAGCTGATCGCAACCCCGACCCGTACGGTTGAGCAGGATCCGATCGCCGGCCGCGTCACTGTTGGGCGCATCGGCCTGCAGTTGGGGTCGTTGCCCGGAGAGACGCGGTTCATCCGCTATGATCTGCCGGCCGCTGTCGGTCGCGGGGTGCAGGAAGTCGGCGATGTGATCGGCACGACCCTTCACTATCTCGGCCGGCTCCTGACCGGCCGCGAAAGCGGCGACCAGCTGAGCGGCCCGCTTGGGATCGCCAAGGCTTCGGGGGCCCTGACGGACCGGGCGGTCAGCGCCAATCCCGACCCGGTCTTCACCGCGCTGAACGTGCTCCTCACGCTGGTGCAGTTCGCGGCGATCCTCTCGATCGGCATCGGCTTCATCAATCTGATGCCGATCCCTGTGCTCGATGGCGGGCATCTGGTGTTCTATGGCTACGAAGCTGTGGCCGGAAAGCCCGTTGCCGCCGCTGTCCAGGAGGCCGGATACCGCGTCGGTCTTGCCTTGGTCGCGGCTTTGATGTTGTTCGCCACCTGGAACGATCTGCAGAAGATGGATCTGTTCCGTTTCCTCGGCGGGCTCGCCAGTTGAGCCAACGCCAGCCCCCGATGGTAGACCGCATGATCCGATCCCCTTCCCGCGCTGCACTCCACCTGGGCGCCTGCGTCAGTGTCGCCGCCCTTGTGGCTGCGGCAGGCACCGCTCTGGCCCAGGTCACCCCGATGTCCCGGGAGGAGGCCAGCGCCGGCACCGCGCCCGCCCAGGCCGAGCGGCAGGCGCGTGTCAACCGCATCTTCGTGCGGGGCAACCAGCGGATCGACCCGTCGACGGTACTGTCCTACCTGCCGATCCAGCCCGGAGACGTGGTCGAGCCGCTGACGCTCGATGTGGCGGTGCGCACCCTCTATCGTACGGACCTGTTCGCCGACGTGCAGATGGGCGTCCAGCCGAACGGTGACCTGATCATCGACATCGTCGAGAACCCAATCATCAACCAGGTGGTGTTCGAGGGGAACAGCGCGGTTCGCGAGGACAAGCTGCGCGAGGAGGTGACGCTGCAGCCGCGCGGCATCTTCACCCGCGCCCGGGTGCAGGAGGATGTGCAGAGCATCGTCGAGCTGTACCGGCTACAGGGGCGCATCTCGGCCTCGGTCACGCCGAAGCTGGTGCAGCTTGAGCAGAACCGCGTCGATGTCGTTTTTGAGATCGACGAGGGGCCTCAAACCGGGGTCCGCCAGATCACCTTCATCGGCAACGAGGCCTTTTCGGATGGTGACCTGCGTGAGGTGATGGTGACCAAGACCTCGCGCTGGTGGCAATTCTTT
Source organism: Brevundimonas sp. (assembly GCA_027531145.1). Taxonomy (GTDB): domain Bacteria; phylum Pseudomonadota; class Alphaproteobacteria; order Caulobacterales; family Caulobacteraceae; genus Brevundimonas. Next base: position 289,030 of record JAPZRF010000008.1, read on the forward strand.
TCGTCGAACGACAACTACGACCCGAACCGGCTCGACTACGACCGCGAGCAGCTGCGGAAGTTCTATACCAACCGCGGCTACTACGATTTCCGCATCCTGTCGGCTGTTGCCGAACTCTCGCCGGACAACGATTCCTTCGGGATCACCCTGACTGTCGAGGAGGGCGATCGCTACGACTTCGGCGAGATCACCGTCGAGACCACCAGCGACCGCCTGAACGAGGAGTTCCTGCGCGCGCTCGTCCCGATCCGCACCGGCGATCTGTACCAGAGTGACCGTATCGAGGATGCAGTGGACTCCCTGACCTTTGCGGCGGGATCGGCCGGATACGCCTTCGTCGAGATCAACCCGACCTATCGCGCCAATCCGGAGACGGACACGGTCGACGTGGTGTTCAACGTCACAGAGGGCGAGCGCGTCTACGTCGAGCGCATCGATGTGGTTGGCAACACCCGGACGGTCGATCCGGTCGTGCGGCGCGAGCTACTGCTGGTCGAGGGGGACGCATTCAACCGCCGCCTGATGGACCTGTCGCGTAACAATCTGCGCGCACTCGGCTTCTTCGAGGAGGTCGAGATCGAGGAGGCACGCGGGTCGGCACCGGACCGCAGCGTTCTCAACGTCACGGTCACCGAACAACCCACCGGCGAACTGTCCGTGGGTGCCGGCTTCAGCTCGGTGGACTCTTTCGTCGTCAACCTTGGCATCTCCGAACGGAACTTCCGCGGCCGGGGCCAGAACGTGGTGGCGCGGGTCGAGTGGGGCTCGCTGCGCCAGCAGATCGATTTCCGGTTCACCGAGCCGCGCTTCCTCGGCCGCAACCTGCGCGCCGGCTGGGATCTGTTCCATTCGCGCTACGACTTCCAGCAGGAATCGTCGTTCGACTATCGCTCGACCGGTGGCGGTCTGCGCCTCTCCTATCCGCTCAACCGCTATACTCTCTTCAGTGCCCGCTACTTCCTGCGCGGCGATGAGATCATCGTGCCTCGCGGCTACTGCAGCGGCCAGGGTTCGCGGGCGCTGTGCGAGCAGGTCGGGGCGTCGCTCAACTCGTCGGCCGGCTACACTGTCTTCGTTGACCAGCGGAACGATCCTGTCCGCCCCACGCGCGGCTGGACCGCCAGCCTGCGGCAGGATTTCGCGGGCATCGGCGGCGACGTGAACTACGTCAAGAGCGAGGTCGAGGGTGCCTGGTTCTGGGGTATCACCCCGTCGTGGGTTGTCAGCCTGCAGGGTTCGGCCGGCTACGTCTCGGGCTGGAATGGCGATGCGGTCCGCATAAATGACCGTTTCTTCAAGGGCGGCAACAGCTTCCGCGGCTTCGAGACGGCCGGCATCGGTCCGCGCGACCTCGCCACAAACGACGCTCTGGGCGGCAACTATTATGTCGTCGGCACGGCTGAACTGACTGTGCCGAACGGCTTGCCGGAGCAGTACGGCATCCGCACCTCGCTGTTCGCCGACGTCGGCACGCTCGGCGGTCTCGACGATCGCTACACGGTCAACAGCAGTGGCGTCCGCGACGCCAACATCGTCGACGACACCTCGCTGCGGGCCTCCGCGGGCCTCAGCATCCACTGGCGTTCGCCGATGGGCCCGATCCGCTTCGACCTCAGCCAGATCCTGTCGAGCGAAGACTACGACGAGTCGGAAACCTTCCGCTTCTCCACCTCGACCCAGTTCTAAGGGAACCGGCCACGCCGGACATGTCACATGAAGACGACCTTGACCCTCGCCCTCGCGGCGCTCGCCACCCTCGCTGCCGGCGCCGCCTCGGCCCAGACGGCGGGCCCTGCCAACCCCGGTCCGGTGATTCCGGGTGTCTGCGTCTATCACAACGAGCGGGTGATCTCACAGTCGACCGCCGGCCAGGCCCTGAACAGCGGCATGCAGCGGCTGTTCGAGGAAGTGCGCGGCGAGCTTCAGCCCTACGCCGCCTCGATTGAGACCGAGGCGCAGGCCCTCGCCCAAGGTCAGGCTTCGATCCCGGCGGCCGAGATGCAGCAGCGCCGTCAGCAGCTGCAGCAGCGCCTGCAGGAGGCTCAGCAACTGGAACAGCAGCGCGACGCCGAACTGCGCTACACTCGAGCGGTGCAGCTGCAGGCCATTGCCCAGGCTGTCGACCCGATCATCGTCACTGTCTACCAGGAGCGCGGTTGCGGCCTGCTGCTGGACCGCGAGAGCGTCTATGTGATGAACCCGGCGATCGACGTTTCGGACGTCGTCATCCAGCGCCTGAATGGGGCCCTGCCGACGCTCAGCTTCAGCCGCCTGGCGGTCCCGGCCGAGCTGCAGGGCCAGTAAGGCCCGCGTGCCCGACCGGCGGTTCTTCGCGCAGGCCCAACCCCTGACGGTCGTCGAGGCGGCGGCCGAATGGGGCGAGGTGGTGCGGGGCGGCGAGACCTCGCTCGCCGGGGTTGCGCCGCTCGATGCGGCGGGCCCGGGCGATCTCGCCTTTCTTTCCGACCGGCGCCTGGCGTCCAGGTTGGAAGTCACCGGCGCGGCGGCGGTCGTCGTGGCACCGGACATGGTCGAGCGCGCGCCGGCGGCAGCGGCGGTCATCGTCAGCCGGTTTCCCCAAGGGCTGTGGGCAAGGACCGCCGCGCGGTTGTTTCAGGCCCTGCCGGCGCTCGAGGCCGCGAGGCCCGACGAGGTCTGCGAGGATGACAGTGTGCGTCTCGCCCCCGGGATCTTCCTCGGCCAGGGTGCGCGCATCGGGCGTGGCAGTCTCATCGGCCCGGGAACCGTGATCGGGCCCGGCGTCCAGATCGGCCGCGACGCCCGCATCGGGGCCCACGTCAGCCTGTTCTGCGCCCTGGTCGGAGACCGGGTGACCTTGTTGTCAGGTGCCCGCATCGGCGAGGCCGGCTTCGGCGCGGCTGCATCACCGGCCGGCCCCCTGGACGTGGTCCAGCTTGGACGTGTCATCCTGCAGGACGAGGTGACCGTCGGTGCCAACAGCTGCATCGACCGCGGGGCCTATGATGACACGGTCATCGGTGAGGGCACCAAGATCGATAACATGGTCCAGATTGGTCATAACTGCCGTATCGGGCGCTTCTGCCTCATGGCCGCCCACACTGGGGTTTCCGGGTCCGTGACCGTCGGCGACGGCGTAATGTTCGGCGGCCGGTCCGGGATTGCTGACCACATCACCATCGGCGAGGGCGCGCGCATCGCAGGTGGTGCTGGCGTGTTGGCCGACGTCCCGGCAGGGGAGACGTGGTCCGGCTATCCGGCCAAGCCCCTGCGACAATCCTTGCGTGAAGCCGTGTGGCTGGCCAAACAGGCGCAGGCAAAGACTCGCGGCGGAACGGACGGGCATGGCTGAGGACACGGGCAGGATCGACTACGCGGAGGTCATGCAGCGGCTGCCGCACCGGTATCCCTTCCTGTTGGTCGACAGGGCCGAGGACTTTGTGCCCGCGACGTCGATCACCGGCATCAAGAACGTCACCCACAATGAACCCTTCTTCCCCGGGCACTTTCCGATCGACCCGGTCATGCCGGGCGTGCTCATCGTCGAGGCAATGGCCCAGACCGGGGCTCTGCTCATGTCGAAGTCGCTCGATGTCGTTGTCGCCGACAAGGTCATCATGTTCATGTCGATGGACGGCGTGCGCTTCCGCAAGCCGGCGCGGCCGGGCGACCAGCTGCGCATGGCGGTACAGGTCATCAAGGCCCGTGGCGACACCTTCAAGTTCCGTGGCGAGACTTTCATCGACGGCAAGCTGGCGGCCGAGGCCGAGTTCATGGCCATGGCCGTCACCGTCGAGGCCTCGGTGAGCTGAGCATGGCCATCCACCCCAGCGCCCAGATCGACGCCAGTGCCGAACTGGCGGCCGATGTCGTGATCGGTCCCTGGTGCATCGTCGGCCCCGGTGTGCAGCTCGGTGCCGGCGTGCATCTGGTCAGCCATGTCGTTGTCCAGCAGGACACTTCGGTTGGGGCAGCGACGGTGGTACACCCGTTCGCGGTGATCGGCGGCGACCCGCAGCACAATGGCTACAAGGGTGAGCCCGTGCGTCTCGAGATCGGCAGCAGCAACGTCATCCGCGAGCACGCCACCTTCAACCGCGGCACGCCCCAGGGCAGCGGCGTCACGCGGGTGGGGTCGAACAACCTGTTCATGACCGGCGCGCACATCGGTCACGATGCTGTGGTCGGCGACCATGTCGTCATGGCCAACAACGCCACCCTTGGCGGCCACGCCCGGATCGGCGACCGGGTCTTCCTCGGCGGCCTGTGCGCCGTGCACCAGAACGGCCGGGTGGGGCAGGGGGCGATCGTCGGCGGCCTGGCCGCCGTGACCAGGGACGTGATCCCCTACGGCTCGGTCTGGGGCAACCACGCACGCCTGCACGGGCTCAACCTCGTCGGCCTGAAACGCAAGGGCTACGACAAGGACGCGATCCGGCGGCTGCTGGCGGCCTTCCGCGACCTGTTCGAGGGCGACGGCATCTTCGCCGACCGGATCGACCGGACGGCCGGGACCTATGGCGACCTGCCGGAGATCGGCGAGATCATCGCCTTCATCCGCGAGGACTCGCGCCGGCCGCTCTGCCTACCGGGCGAATGAGCGGGGCCTCCGCTCGTCTGGGCCTGATCGCCGGCGGGGGCGACCTGCCGCTGCGCATCGCGGCGCGCTGCGACGAAGAGGGACGCGACCTGTTCGTGATCCGGCTGAAGGGCTTCGCTGATCCACATATGGCGCGCTGGCCTGGCGCTGAACTGGGCATGGCCGAGATCGGGGCCATCCTCACGGCGTTGAAGCGCGAGGGCTGCGGCGTGGTCTGTTTCGCCGGCATCGTCGCCCGTCCGGATTTCCGCAGCCTGAAGCCCGACCTGAAGGGTGCCGCCCTGCTGCCGGGGATCATCGCGGCGGCGACGAAGGGCGATGACGCCCTGTTGCGCAAGATCCTGTCGATCTTCGAAGCCGAGGGCTACGCCATCGCCGGGGCGGATGACCTGCTCGGCGGCGAGACCCTGCCGGCTGGCACCCTCGGTCGCGTGACGCCGACGCCGGAGCAGCTTGCCGATCTTAGGAAGGCGCTTCATGTGGCGGAAAAGGCGGGAGAACTTGATATCGGGCAGGGGGCGGTCGTGGTCGACGGCCTCGTGCTGGCGGTCGAGGCCCAGGAGGGCACCGACGCCATGCTTCAGCGGACGGCGCGGCTTCCCGCTGACCTTCGGGGAACCGCGGATGCGCGTAAGGGCGCGCTCGGCAAGGCACCGAAGCCGATCCAGGACCTGCGCGTCGACATGCCGGTGATGGGGGTGCGCACGGTCGAGCTGGCGGCTGCCGCCGGCCTGGCCGGGATCGGGGGTGTGGCGGGGCATCTGATCCTGCTCGACCGCGACGGCATGGTGGCCGCCGCCGACCGGCTGGGCCTGTTCGTCTGGGGCGAAGCGCGGTGAGCGTGCCTTTGACCGTCATGCTGGTCGCGGCGGAGGCCTCGGGCGATGCGCTCGGGGCCGGGCTGGCGGCGGCGCTGAAGCGCCGTCTCGGGGATGGCGTCCGGTTCGTCGGCGTGGGCGGTGCGCGGATGACTGCCGAGGGTGTCGCGAGCCCGTTCGACATTGCCGAGCTGTCCATCCTGGGTTGGATCGAGGGGCTAAAGGCCTACGGCCGGGTCAAGCGGCGGGTGGCCGAGACGGCGGCGCTGGCCGCGCGCGAGAGGCCCGATGTGGTGGTTCTCATCGACAGCTGGGGCTTCACCATCCGGGTGGCCAAGGCGATCCGGGCGGCCGCGCCGCAGACGCCGCTGGTCAAGTACGTCGGCCCGCAAGTCTGGGCCTCGCGCCCGGGCCGGGCGAAGACCTTGGCGGCGGCGGTGGATCATCTGCTGGCGCTCTACGCCTTCGACGCGCCGTGGTTCGAGCGCGAAGGGCTGAAGACCACGGTCGTCGGATCCCAGGCGCTCCATGTCGACATGAGCGCCGCTGATCCGGAGGGCTTTCGCAGGGCCCGGGGCATACCGGAGGATGCGCCCCTGTTGCTGGTGCTGCCGGGCAGCCGGCCTGCCGAGATCCGGCTTATGACAACGGTGTACGAGGGAGCGGTCACACGCCTGTTGGCCGAGACCCCGTCGCTGGCTGTGGCTGTGGTCGCCGCCAGCACGGTGGCGGACGACGTGAGCACCCGGATTGCGGCATGGCCATTCCGCGTCCACTTGGTGAGCGAAGCGGACAAGTATTCGGCCATGAAGGCGGCCACGGTCGCGCTAGCGACCAGCGGTACCGTCTCCACCGAGCTGGCTTTGGCGGGGACGCCGATGGTCATTGGCTATCGCTTCGGGTCCGTCAGCTACGCGATCATGAAGCCCTTTTTCACGGGCAAGTACGCTACCCTGTTCAATCACGCTGCCGACGCCGAAATCGCTCGCGAGCTGATCCAGGCGGCCGCGACGCCGGAGAAGATGGCGGCCGAGGTCGGCCGGCTGCTGGCCGACCCCGCGGCGCGGGCGGCCCAGACAGCGCAGCAGACCGCGGCGCTTGACCTGATGGGGCGAGGGGGGGGCAATCCGTCGGATGTGGCCGCAGATGCGGTGCTGGGTCTTCTGGGTGCGCGCCCTCGTTGAACACACCGTTTGCTTTCCGGAGCCGACCCGCCTATAGGGGCGACGTCGATCTCTGTGCGTAACGCCCCGTTCTCTCTGCGCACGCACGAGTTTTCCGGCCGATCCATTCAGAACCGACACGTCGTCCGGGGTCGTCCCGGCGGCGAACGCCGTGTGGAGATCCGAAATGGCGACTGGAATCGTTAAGTGGTTCAACCCGACCAAAGGCTACGGCTTCATCCAGCCGGAAGACGGCGGCAAGGACGTGTTCGTCCACATCACCGCCCTTGAGGCCGTTGGCCTGCGCAGCCTGAATGAAAACCAGCGCGTGTCGTACGAGCTGGAGCGCGACCGCCGCACCGGCAAGGAGTCGGCCGGCAAGCTGGTCGTCGAGGGTGCCTGAGACGCCTTGCACGCTTCGGCGCAAGTCGGTCACGAAAACGCCGGGGTCCCTGACCCTGGCGTTTTCTTTGTTGGCTGTGAGGCGGGCGTCTCAGCCGCGGCGCTCGACGGGCACATAGTCGCGCCGGGTCGGGCCCGTGTACAGCTGACGCGGACGGCCGATCTTCTGCGACGGGTCGGCCATCATCTCCTGCCACTGGGCGATCCAGCCGACCGTGCGCGCCAGGGCGAACAGCACGGTGAACATGGTGGTCGGGAAGCCCATCGCCGACAGGGTGATCCCGGAATAGAAGTCGACGTTCGGATACAGCTTGCGCTCGATGAAGTACTCGTCGTTCAGCGCGACCTGCTCCAGCTCCTTTGCGACCTGGAACAGCGGGTCGTTGGAGTCGCCGACGGCGGCCAGCACCTCGTTGGCGCTCTCCTGCATGACTTTCGCGCGCGGGTCGTAGTTCTTGTAGACCCGGTGCCCGAAGCCCATGAGCTTGAAGCGGCGGTCCTTCACCCCGGCGATGAAGTCCGGGATCTTCTCCGGCGAGCCGATCTCCTTCAGCATGTTCAGAGCCTCCTCGTTGGCACCCCCGTGCGAGGGCCCCCACAGGCAGGCGATCCCAGCGGCGATACAGGCGAACGGATTGGCCCCCGACGAGCCCGCCAGGCGGACCGTCGATGTCGAGGCGTTCTGCTCGTGGTCGGCATGCAGGATGAAGATACGGTCCATGGCGCGGGCCAGAACCGGGTTCACCTCATACTCCTCGGCCGGCACGGCGAAGCACATGCGCAGGAAGTTCTCGGCGTAGTTCAGGTCGTTCTTCGGGTGGATGAAGGGCTGGCCGACCGAGTACTTGAAAGCGCGGGCGGCGATGGTCGGCATCTTGGCGATCAGGCGGATGGCCGAGATGTTGCGCTGGACCGGATCATGGATGTCGAGGCTGTCGTGATAGAAGGCCGACAGGGCCCCGACGGTACCGACCATGATGGCCATCGGGTGGGCGTCGCGGCGGAAGCCCTCGAAGAAGCGGTCAAACTGCGAATGCAGCATGGTGTGCATGGTGATGCCGCGCTCGAAGCTGGCGTACTCGGATGCCGTCGGCAGCTCCCCGTGCAGCAGCAGGTGGCAGACCTCGACGAAATTCGAATGCTTGGCCAGCTGGTCGATCGGATAGCCGCGGTGCAGCAGCGTGCCCTGGTCGCCGTCGATGAATGTCAGTCCCGACTCGCAGGCGGCAGTCGAGGTGAAGCCGGGATCGAAGGTGAAGGCGTCGGTGGCCCCGTAGAGCTTGCGGATGTCGATGACGTCCGGACCGGTCGTGCCGGACAACACCGGCAGGTCCACCGTCTTGCCCGCGTAGGAGAGGGTCGCCGAGCCGGCGGTTTTGGTCTGGTAAGTCATCTGGCCCCCTGAAAGGTTCCGGGTCTGAAACGGCGGCGACCGGACATCGCTCGTCTGTGTTGATGGTGATCACTTAGTCTGTTGCAACGCATCATCCAAGCGTCCGAGCGACTCTGCCCGCCCCAATGCGCACAGGGTCTTGCCCAGATCGGGGGAGGGCAGGCCCCCCGTCAGGGCGGCACGCAGCCCCGGGCCGATCTTGCCGAATCCGACGCCTTCGGTCTCGGCGAAGGCCTTGAGCGCCGCGTCGAGTGCGGCGGGCTTCCAGTCGGGCAGGTCGAGCAGCAAGGGGATAAGACGCGACAGCCGGTCGCGGGCCTCACCGACCAGTTGGCCTCGCGTCTTCTCATCGAGGGCCAGGGGGCGGGCGGCGCGTGCGAAGGCGCTCTGGTCCACCAGGTCCAGCACGGTCCGCGCGCGATCCTTGATCATCGGGACGGTGGCCGCCAGCCGTGTCGCCACCATGGTGTCCGCGGGTTGGGCGGCGCGCGCGAGGGCCTTGCAGGTCAGGGCGACCAGCCGGGCGTCATCGGCCTGGCGCAGCCAGTGGGCGTTTACGTGCGCCAGTTTGTCGAAGTCGAGCCGGGCGGGGGCCTTGCCGATGCCGGTCAGATCGAACCAGGCTTGGGCGTCTTCATCGCTGAACAGCTCCGCATCGCCGTGGGCCCAGCCCAGCCGAGCCAGATAGTTACGCATGGCCTCGGGCAGATAGCCCATCTCCGCATACTCGTGGACTGCCTGGGCCCCGTGGCGCTTGGACAGCTTGGCTCCGTCCGGCCCGTGGATCAGCGGAATGTGGGCGAACACCGGCCGGGCCCAACCAAGGGCGTCGTAAATCAATGATTGACGTGCGGCGTTGTTGAGGTGATCGTCGCCGCGGATCACATGGGTCACGCCCATGTCGTGGTCATCGACGACCACGGCCAGATTGTAGGTCGGGGCCCCGTCCGAACGCAGCAGCACCAGATCGTCCAGCGCGGTGCTTTCCCAGCGCACGTCGCCCTGAACGGCATCCTCGACGACGACGGGCGTGTCGAGTGGGCGGCGGAAGCGGACAGTGTGCGGCAGCGTCGGGTCGCCCTCTGCCGGATCACGATCGCGCCACGGGGACTCGAAGGTCCGTCCCTCGGCCCGCGCTGCATCGCGAAGGGCCCCGGTCTCCTCAGGCGAGAGATAGTCCCGATAGGCTGCACCCCGCGCCAGCAGGTCGGCAACCACCTCGCGATGGCGGTCGGCCCGGCTGTACTGGAATACCGGCGGTTCGTCGGCGGTCAGACCCAGCCATTCCAGCCCGTCGAAGATCGCCTTCACCGCCGCCTCGGTGGAGCGCTCACGATCGGTGTCCTCGATGCGCAGCAGGAAGCGCCCGCCACGCCCTTTCGCGTAAAGATAGTTGAATAACGCCGTTCTGGCGCCGCCTATGTGCAGATAGCCGGTGGGAGACGGGGCAAAGCGGGTGACGACGGGGGAGGTCATGGCGTCCGGAAGCGAAGGGCCCTCAGCGGCCCGGTCGGCCCTTATACCCCCCGACGGGCCGGTGCCCAGCCTCGTGCAGCGCTTGGCAGCATGGCTGTCGGGCCAGGTCGCGCGCCAGTCCGATCGTTGGCGGTTGTGGACGCCGGTGGCGCTGGGCGGCGGTGCCGCGACCTGGTTCGCCCTGTCGGTCGATCCGCCGGGCTGGCCGCTGACGCTGGCGGCGCTCATGGCCGTGGTCGGCTGGCTGGTCGCGCGTCGGCGCGGGGCCCCGAGGGCCGTGACACTTCTCCTGCTGCTGGTCGCAGCGCTAGCATCCGGTTTGGCACTGGCCGATGGACGCAGCGCCCGTGTCGCCGCGCCGGTCGCGCCTGCGATGGGCGGGCCAGTCTGGATCGAGGGCTGGGTGGTGGACGTCGAGGGGCCGGGGACCAGCGGTGCCGCCCGCATTCTGCTGGCCCCGGTCCGCATCTCCGGCCTGTCCCCGGAGGCGACACCCGTCCGCGTGCGCCTGACCCTGCGGGACGGCGCGCCGGCGCCGCCGGGGACTGCCATCCGCGTCCCGGCCCTGCTGAATCCGCCGCCGGGCCCCGCCAGCCCGGGTGCCTATGACTTCGGCCGCGTGGCCTGGTTCCAGGGACTTGGCGGGGTAGCCTACGGGCTGGCTCTGCCGCGGTCCGCATCGCTTTCACCGCCGCCGGCGCGCCTCCGTCTAGAGATGTGGATCAACGCCCGGCGCTACGCTCTCGCCGAGCGCATTGTCGCCCGCGTCAGCCTGCCCGCCGGCGGGGTCGCGGCAGCCATGGTGACCGGCCACGAGACCTGGCTCGACCCGCAGGAGGTCGAGACCATGCGAGTCTCTGGTCTGGCCCATATCCTCTCCATCTCGGGCCTGCACATGGCCGTGGTCGGTGGCTTTTCCTTCTTCCTCGCCCGACTGCTGATCGCCACCTGTCCACCGCTGGCGCTGCGCATCAATGGCAAGAAGGCGGCGGCCACGTTCGGCCTCGCCGCGGTCGGGGCCTATCTGGTCGTGTCCGGGGCCCCGCCGCCGGCGGAGCGGGCTGCGATCACGGCCAGCATCGCCTTCCTGGCTATCCTGCTGGATCGCAAGGCGATCAGCATGCACGCCCTCGCCGTCGCCGCCGTGGCCGTGCTGGCGCTGCAGCCCGAGGCCATCGTCACCCCGGGCTTCCAGATGTCTTTCGCCGCCACCGCCGCCCTCGTCGCCTTGGCCGAGGCCTGGCCGCGACGCTCGGCCGAGATCTCCGTGCCCCTGCCCATCGCCATCGTACAGCGCGCCGGGAGCTGGCTGCTCATCGCCCTTATGGCCAGCCTCGTGGCCGGGGCCGCTACTGGCCCCTTCGCCATGCAGCACTTCAACCGTACGGCCATGTTCGGCCTGCTGGCCAATCTGATCGTCGCGCCCCTGTCGGACTTCCTTATCATGCCGATGCTGGCGCTCGGGGCGGTTCTGGAGCCCCTCGGGCTCGGCGCGCCCTTCCTGTGGGCGGCGGGGGTCGGGATTGACGCCATGCTCGCTGTGGGAGGCTGGATCGCCGGCCTTCCAGGCGCGGTCGTGACCATCCCCAGCGCCCCCACTGCAGCCTTGCCGGCCGCCTTCCTCGGGGTGCTGTTCATCTGTTTGTGGCGCGGGCCGCTGCGCTGGGCCGGGCTGCCGCTCGCCTGCGCCGTGCTGCTGTGGCCGCGGGCGCAGACGCCGGACCTGTGGATCAGCGAGGGCGTCGGGGCGGCCGCCATCGTGGCCGAAGGGCAGGCCAGCCTGGCGCGCGGTGCCCCCGGGAGCTTCGCTGTCGATGTCTGGAGCCGGCGGCGGGGCGTGGAGATTGAGCCGCGCGATCCGGCGCTCTGGGTCTGCGACCGGACCAGCTGTCTGCCGAGTGGCGGCGGCCCGCTGGCCCTGTCGTGGGCGCGGCGGGCCCCGACGGCGGCACGCCTCGCCGAGCTGTGCGCCGCGGCGGAGGTGGTGGCGGTGCGGGCGGTGGTCACGGCCTTGCCCGCGGACTGCGACGGCCGGCTCGTGCTGGACGGCGGCGACTGGGCGCGCGGCGGGGCGGTGGAGCTGTGGCGTGCTCCGGACGGCTGGCGCGCGCTGCGCGTCGCCGACCTCCGCGGGGATCGGCCGTGGAGCCGCGCCCCCGAAGCTCAGTGATACCGGCGGATCAGGCCGACCAGCTTGCCCTGCACCTCGACCTGGTCGGGGCCGAAGATGCGGGTCTCATAGGCCCGGTTGGCGGGCTCCAGGGCGATCGACTGGCCCTTCCGGCGCAGGCGCTTGAGAGTGGCTTCCTCGCCCTCGACAAGAGCCACCACGATCTCGCCGGAGACGGCGTTGTCGACGCGCTTGATGACCACCATGTCGCCGTCGAGGATGCCGGCCTCGATCATCGAATCGCCCTCGATCTCAAGCACATAGTGCTCGCCCGCGCCCAGCATGGCCTCGGGCACCGGCAGACGGTCGCGCTCGTGCTGGATGGCGGCGATCGGGGTGCCGGCGGCGATCTTGCCCAGCAGGGGCAGGTCGCGCACGTCATTGGCCGCTTCGGCGACCGGTTCCGGGCGGCTGCGGCCGCCGCCTTCGATCACGTCGGGCCGGAAGCCCGCCACCCCGCGCGGCGCGCCGGCGGTGGCCTGGTCCGGCAGCTTCAGCACCTCCAGCGCCCTGGCCCGGTGCGCCAGACGGCGGATGAAGCCGCGCTCCTCCAGCGCCGTGATCAGCCGGTGGATGCCTGACTTGGACGCCAGATCCAGCGCCTCCTTCATTTCGTCGAAGGAGGGCGACACGCCTGTCTCCTTGATGCGCTCATGGATGAACATCAGGAGCTCGTGCTGCTTGCGCGTGAGCATCGGGCGGAAACCTTCCAGAACAAGGCGTGAACTGTTTGCGATGTTCTGTAAGTGTTCTTGCCTAATGTCAACTTAACGCGAGCCGTAAAAAATCCCGCGTGCGGGTCGCCCGGGGGCGGTCCTATATGATCCGCTGCGAGCGTCCCGACCTAGGGAGACCGCGTGATCAGGGAGCCTGCTGTGCGCGTCGCCATTCTCACCTTCGACGGATTCAACGAGCTGGATTCCTTCATCGCCGCCGGAATTCTCAACCGGATGCGGGGCTTGGGCTGGGAGGCTTGCATTGCTGCGCCGACGACAGAGGTCACCTCAATGAACGGCGTCACGATCCGGCGACAGGAGCCGCTTGAGTTCGCCGCCGAAGCCGACGCGGTACTGATCGGCAGCGGCATCCGTACCCGTGAGGTAGCCTCTGATCCTGAGGTGATGGCGCGTATTGCGCTTGATCCCACGCGTCAGCTGATCGGGGCCCAGTGTTCGGGGACCCTCCTGCTGGCCAGACTGGGTCTGATCGGTGCCCTGCCGGCCTGCACCGACCTGACCACCAAGCCGTGGGTCATTGAGGCCGGGATTGAGGTTCTGGACGCGCCCTTCGTGGCCCACTTGAACGTCGCGACTGCGGGGGGATGCCTGGCGTCGGTGTATCTCGCGGCCTGGACCATAGCGCGACTGGCCTCGCTTGAGGATGCAGAGGCGGCCATCCATTATGTCGCGCCCGTAGGTGAAAAGGCCGCCTATGTTGATCGCGCGCTGGGCGTGATTGCGCCGTTCGTCAAGCGCTCGCTGGCGGCCTGAGCCGAGGCCAGCAACGCCCGCGTCCCCGCCGTCACGTCCGCTTGGTGCATCAGGCTCTCGCCGACGAGGATGGCCGCAGCGCCGGTGCGGGCGACCTCGGCGACGTCGTCGGGGGTGAAGATGCCGCTCTCGGCGACCAGCAGGGCCTCCGGCGGGGCGAGGGCGGCGAGGCGGCCGGTCGTGGCCAGATCGACCTCGAAGGTCCGCAGCGAGCGGTTGTTGACCCCGACCAGATCGCCGCCCAGCGTCGCCGCGCGCGCCATCTCGGCTTCGTCGTGGGTCTCGATCAGGGCATCCATGCCGAATCGGCGGGCCTCGGCCAGCAGCTCGGCCGCCAGCGAATCGTCGATCATGGCCAGGATGATCAGGATGCAGTCCGCGCCGAGCGCCCGGCTCTCGGCCACCTGCCAGGGATCGACGAGGAAGTCCTTGCGCAGGCAGGGCAGGGCGGTCGCGGCGCGGGCCTGCCCCAGATAGGCGTCGTCCCCCATGAAGCTGGGGCCGTCGGTCAGCACCGACAGGCAGGCGGCACCGCCGGCCTCGTAAGCCCTCGCCAGCGCCGGCGGATCGAAGTCGGCGCGGATCAGGCCCCTGGACGGGCTGGCCTTCTTGATCTCGGCGATCAGGGCCGGGCGGCCGGGCGCGGCGTGGTCGATCAGGGCCCGGCGGAAGCCGCGCGGGGCGTCCGCGGCCGCGGCGCGGGCCTCGATCGCGTCCTGCGAGGTCACGGCCTTGCGCGCCGCCACATCTTCGCGTTTGTAGCCGGCGATCCGTGCCAGCACGTCCGTCACGACGAAGGCTCCTCAATTACACGGCGACTGGCCGCGACGAGGCCCTCAAGCGCCCGGGCGGCGCGGCCGTCGTCGATCGCGGCGGCGGCAAGCTCGGCACCGGCGCGCAGGTCGGGTGCTAGATCGGCCACCAGCAGCGCCGCCGCGGCGTTCAGCAGCACCACGTCGCGATAGGCCCCGCGCTCTCCGGCCAGCAAATGGCGGATCGCCTCCGCATTGGTCTCGGCGTCGCCGCCGCGCAGGTCCTCCAGCCGGGCCGTCGGCAGGCCGGCATCGGCGGGAGTGACAGAGAAGCGGGTCACCTTGCCGTCGCGCCACTCGGCGACCTCGCTGGGGCCCGTGGTGGTCAGCTCGTCGAGACCCTGACCGTGCACGGTCCAGGCGCGTACCGCGCCCAGCCGGCCGAGGACCTCGGCCAGAGGCTCCAGCAGGCGCGGGTCGTAGACGCCCATCACCTGACGTTGCGCGCCCGCAGGGTTCGTGAGCGGCCCCAGCAGGTTGAACACGGTGCGGAAGCCCAGCTCGGCCCGGATCGGGGTCACGTGGCGCATGGCCCCGTGGTGCGAGGGGGCGAACAGGAAGGCGATGCCGGCCTCGGTCAGGGCCGCCATCTCCTGCCGGCCGCTGGCCTGCAGATTGACGCCCAGCGCCGCAAGCACGTCCGAGGAGCCGGACTTCGAGCTCAGCGCCCGGTTGCCGTGCTTGGCCACCTTCGCCCCGGCCCCGGCGGCGACGATCGCCGCCGCCGTGGAGATGTTGAAAGTGTGGGCTTCGTCGCCGCCGGTGCCACAGGTGTCGATGACCCCGAACGGCGTCTCCAGCCGGGCGGCGGCGGCGCGCATGGCCTCGGCGAAGGCGGCGATCTCCTCGACCGTCTCGCCGCGCACGCGCATGGCGGTGACGGCGGCACCGACCTGGCCCGGGGTGGCCTCGCCGGCCAGACAGGCCGCGGCAAAGGCTCGGGCCTGATCCGCCTCCAGGCTGCGGCCTTCGGCGAGCCGTGCGAGGATCGGCTTCAGCGCGTCCGACACGGCCGGCTCAGGCTGCCGTGAGGCGGCGCACGCCGGCCAGGTCGAGGAAGTTGGCCAGCATGGCGTGGCCGTGCTCGGTCGCGATCGACTCGGGGTGGAACTGCACCCCGTGAATCGGCCGGGCGTGATGCATCAATCCCATGATCTCGTCGTCAGCCGTCCAGGCCGTGACCTTCAGGGTGTTCGGCAGGGTTTCCCGGCGCACGGCGAGGCTGTGGTAGCGGGTCGCGGTGAACGGGCTGGGCAGGCTGCGGAACAGGCTCTCTCCCTCATGATGGATCGGCGAGGTCTTGCCGTGCATCAGCGCCTTGGCCCGGATGACGTTGCCGCCGAAGGCCTGGCCGATCGCCTGGTGGCCCAGACAGACGCCGAGGATCGGCAGATCCTCCGGGGCGTTCCGGATCAGGTCCAGACAGATGCCCGCCTCATTCGGCGTGCAGGGCCCCGGCGACAGCAGCAGCGCCTCCGGCCTGAGCGCCAGCGCCTCGGCGGCCGTCAGGTCATCGTTGCGGATGACGTGCGTCTCCGCGCCCAGTTCCGCGAGGTAGTGGACGAGGTTGTAGGTGAAGCTGTCGTAGTTATCGACGACGAGGATCATGCCGGCGCTTGTAGGCGGGCCCGGGCCTCCCGCCAAGCGGGCGCGGCGTTTGGCGTTTCCTTAAGGGCTGGCGGTGAAGCTGCGGCCATGGCCGATCAGATTTCCGCCCGCCGCCTGCTGGCCGAAGCCCGTGCGCTGCTGCAGCCTCCGGAACCTGCGGCCTCGGCCGCGCCGGTGCTCCTGGCCGCCAGCCTGATGGCGGCCTCGGCCCTTCTCATGGCCGGGGTCGTGATCCTGGGCGTCTAGGCTCAGGACCCATTGGTCATAGCCAGAAATAGCCAGAAGACGACGGTTGCGGCGATGGCGTTGGCGGACATGAAGGTGTGGGCGCATCGGTCGTAGCGGGTGTGGATTCGTCGCCAGTCTTTGAGCCTGCCGAACATATTCTCGATCCTGTGGCGCTGGCGATAGAGGGTTCGGTCGTGATCGATCTGGATCTTTCGGTTGGCCTTTGAAGGGATGCACGGGATGATGCCCCGCGGGATCAGGGCGGCCCGGAACCCGTCGGCGTCGTAGCCCCGGTCGCCCAGCATGGCCCCGGCTTTGGGCAGGGCGTCGATCATCAGGGCGGCACCCTTGTAATCACTCATCCGGCCTTCGGAGAAAAGCATGACCAGGGGCCGGCCCTGGCCGTCGCACACGGCATGGAGCCTGGAGTTCAACCCGCCCCCGGTTCGTCCGATACGTCGGGGAAGAGCCCCTTATTGAGCAGGCTGGCCGCGGTCCGGTGGGCCTTCAGGTGGGTGGCGTCGATCATCAATCGCTCCAGCCGGGGCCCCTTGGCCGACGGTTCAGCGAAGATCCGGTTGAACACACCCAGCCGACTCCAGCGGATGAACCGCTTGTAGATCGTTTTGTGGGGCCCGTAGTCCCTGGGCGCATCACGCCAGTCCAGACCATTGCGGATCAAGAAGATGATGCCCATCAGCACGCGCTTGTCATCCACCCGTGGAATGCCGTGCGACAGCGGAAGATACGGCTCTATCTGCCGCATCTGCTTATCCGTCAGCCAGAGCAGATCGCTCATGACAGGCCCCTCCTGCCACCAGTGAATCAGATCAAAGAGACCCTGTGAATTCCTTTAATGAGTCCGGAGCCTAGGGTCAGGACTCAATTGAGCCACCATGTGACGGTTGCGGCGAGGAAGACGGCTGAGAGGTAGGTGTCGGCGCGCTTGTCGTAGCGTGTGGCGACGCGTCGGAAGTCCTTCAGGCGGCAGAACATCCGCTCGATGACGT
>JAPZRF010000002.1 GCA_027531145.1 Brevundimonas sp.
CAGCGCACAGCGGCCAGCGCATCCCGCGCGGCACCCCGGGGCGCTGACACCCCTCATCAGCCCCCTCTCCTCCCCCGCTTGCGGGGAGGGGGACCGCCGAAGGCGGTGGAGGGGGCGACCGCAAGCGCCGCGTCTTGTCCCTCACCCCCTCCACCACGCTGCGCGTGGTCCCCCTCCCCCACACGCTTCGCTATGGGGGAGGATGAGGGAGCTACCGCGCCGCCGCCGCGAGGATCCTGCCGTCGGCGCGGCTCTGCACCAGGACGGCGACGGCGGTGTCGGGCCCGGTTTCGGGCAGGGGGAACAGGGTGGCGCGACCGCGCCAGGTGCCCAGGGGCTGCAGCCCCTTGACCACATTGACCTGGCGCAGCTCGCGGCCGCGGTTGTCGCCGGCGCCGACCTCGACCGTCTGCGGCCCCGGCTGGTAGATCACGGCCCAGACCTCGGCCCCGCCCTCGGGGACCCGGCCAGATCCTATGCCCACATGGGCCCCGGACTGGCGGAACTCGATCTCCGGAGGAAAATCGCGGTGCCCCGCCGCCGCCTCGACTGCCGCCCCGACCGCCCCGGCGTCGACGCCGGAGACGGCGCGGCGCCCGTCCACCACGATCTGGGGAGTATAGACGCCCCGCAGCCGCAGGGCCTGCTGATAGGCGCGCTGGCGCTCGACGAACTCCGGCTTCGCGAAGGTGTCGGCCCAGCCCTGGTAGTCCCAGTAGTCGACGCCATAGGTCAGGGCGATCACATTGGGGGCCCCGGCCAGGGCCTCGACCGTCCGGTCGGCCTCCGGGCAGCTGCCGCAGCCCTGGGCGGTGAACAGCTCCACCACCACCGTCTCGACCGGCGCCACGGTCAGGGGTGACGAGCGCGCCGGCTGGGCCGCCGAACCCGCAGTGAACGCCAGCGCCAGAGCGCCTGCCCCGGCCGTGATACAGCCCCGTCTGATCATGGTTGACCTTGTAGGCCGGGCGCGGCCCCGCCGCCGCTCATATCTGCGTGAAGCGAGGCGGGGCAGCCCTCAATCCATCAGCTGCTGCGCCAGATAGACATAGTGCCGGGCCCAGCGCCGGGCGTTGGCCACCGGATCGGCGTCGTTGGAGTGCCCGCCCGCCGTATCCTCGAAATAGAGGTGGTCGTACCCCATCGCCCCCAGCCGCGCCGCGAACTTGCGGGCGTGGGCCGGGTGCACCCGGTCGTCGAGGGTGTTGGTGGTGATGTAGGCCCGGGGATAGTCGACCCCCGGGGCGAGGCGCTGGTACGCCGAATACTCCGCGATGAAGGCCGCGTCGCCCGACACGCGCGGGTCGCCGTACTCGCCGATCCACGAGGCCCCGGCCGGCAGCAGGTGGTAGCGCAGCATGTCGACCAGCGGGCTCTCGATCACCACCGCGTCGAACAGGTCCGGCCGCCGCGTCATGGCCACGCTGGTCAGCACCCCGCCGTTGGAACGGCCGTAGATGCCCAGATGATCCGGCGTCGTGATGCCCCGGGCGATCAGGTCCTCGGCCACGGCGATGAAGTCGTCGAACGACCGCTGGCGATTGCCGCGCAACGCCGCCTGGTGCCAGCCCGGCCCGAACTCGCCGCCGCCGCGGATGTTGGCCTGGACGAACACCCCGCCGTTCTCCAGCCACAGCTTGCCCATCTCGGCGCGATAGGCCGGCGGGAAGCTGACCTGGAAGCCGCCGTAGCCGAACAGGATCGTCGGGGCCTGGCCGTCCCGGGCCAGGTCGCGCGGCATGACCACGAAATAGGGCACCCGCGTGCCGTCGGCCGAGGTCGCCTCGTACTGCTCGACCACATGGGTCGAGGCGTCGAACTTCGGCGTCGCCGCCTTCAGCGGTTGCGGCGCGGTGGCGTCGGCCGGCAGCAGGCCCAGCGACGGCGGCGTCAGGAAGCCTTGGGAGGTGACGAACACCCGGCCGCTCGACCGGGCGCTGTCGCCCAGGCCAATGGCGCTGTTGGCCGGGACCTCCAGCGTTTCGGCCGCCCAGGCGTCGCCGCCCGTCGGCGAGAACCGTCGCAGCGTGCCGACCACATTGTCAGCCACCACCGCCAGCACATGGTCGCGCATCACCGCCACGTCTTCGACCGACTGGCGCGGGCCGGGATCGAACAGCGTCTGGACGCTCGCCCCCGCCGCCCCGGCGCGCAGGCCTGCGAGATCGACCGCGATCAACGTCCCGGCCTCGACCGCGGCACCGCCGACGGTCCAGTCCTGCTCCGGCGTCACCACCAGCGCCCCGCCCAGCACGCCGTGGATGCCCACCCGCTGCGGCAGGTCCAGCCTGACCGCGCGGCCATCCAGCCACTGCCAGGTCTCGGCGCGGAAGGTATCCAGCGGGCGGCGGAACAGCACCGCCTCGACGGCCCCGGCCGCATCCCGCAGCACCACCGCATTGACGCCGTAGCCCCCATCGGCGGCATCGCCGCGATAGACTTCGGTCGCCTGCGCCAGCGCCTGGCCGCGGCCCAGCGCCTTGACAATGTAGGGGTAGCCCGACTCCGTGAGCGTCCCCGACCCGAAGTCGGTGGCCACCAGCAGGGTGTCGGCGTCCAGCCAGCTGATCCGGTGCTTGCCCTCCGGCAGGCTGAACCCGCCCTCCACGAACGCCTTCGTCACGGTGTCGAACTCGCGCACCACCACCGCGTCCTTGCCGCCCTCGGACAAGGAGACGAGGCAGCGCCGGTCATCAGGCGCGAGGCAGTTGGCCCCCTTGAACACCCAGTCCACGCTTTCAGCCCGGGCCAGGGCGTCGACGTCGAGCAGCACCTCCCACGCCGATGCCTCGGTGGCGTAGCTGTCCAGCGACGTGCGCCGCCAGACGCCCTTGGGATTGGCGGCGTCCTGCCAGAAGTTGCCGACCCCGTCGCCGAGGAAGCTCGGACTGGGCAGCCGGTCCTGCGAGGTCAGGATGGCCTCGGCCTCGGTGCGAAAGGTCTCGTAGCGCGGGTCCGTGGTCAGGGCCGCCAGCGCCCGCGCGTTCGACGCCCGCACGAAGGCCATGGCCTCGGCACCCTGCACCTCCTCCAGCGCCAGATGGTCATCGGCGGCGGCGATCCCTTCGGGCGTCAGGGCGGCCGGAAAGTGCGGCATCGCCTGCTGGGCGACAGCCGGGCCCGTGAGGACGAAGGCGGATGCGGTGAGCAGCAGCAGACGCATGGCAAGACTCCGAAGGTTCAGACTCTCCTCCCCCGCATGCGGGGGAGGGGGACCCTCCGGAGCCGAAGGCGAAGGAGGGTGGAGGGGGCGAGGGACGGGGCGCGGCGCTTGAACCCGCCCCCTCCACCGCCTTCGGCGGTCCCCCTCCCCCTCTGCGAGGGGGAGGAGATCCGGTTCACTCCGCCATCAGGCGGCGCGACAGATATGTGTACTCCAGCGCCAGCCGGCGGGCGGTCTCGCGCAGGTTGGCCCCGGCGGCGTGGCCGCCGTCGGTGTTCTCGTAGAACAGCACCGGATAGCCCAGCTCCTCCAGTCGCGCCGCGGCCTTGCGGGCATGGCCAGGGTGCACCCGGTCATCCTTGGTCGAGGTGTGGATGAACACCTCCGGATAGGGCTGGCCGGCGCGCAGGTTCTGGTAGGGCGAATAGGCTGCAATCCAGGCGCGCTCCCCGGGGATGTCCGGGTTGCCGTATTCGGCGATCCACGATGCCCCCGCCAGCAGTCGGTGGTAGCGCAGCATGTCGAACAGCGGCACCTGGATGACCGCGGCGTTGATCAGGTCCGGACGCTGGGTCAGCATCGCCCCCATGAACAGGCCGCCCTGGCTGCCGCCCATGATGCCGAGGTGCGGCTGGCTGGTGATGCCCCGGGCGATCAGGTCCAGCGCCACGGCCTGGAAGTCCTCGTGCGCCCGCTGGCGGTTCGCCTGCAGCGCCGCCTGGTGCCAGCGCGGCCCGAACTCGCCGCCGCCGCGGGTGTTGGCCACCACATAGACGCCGCCGCGCTCCAGCCACAGCTTGCCGACCGTGGGCGAGTAGCCGGGCAGCATCGACACCTGGAAACCGCCATAGCCGTAGAGCAGCGTCGGGGCCGAGCCGTCGGTCGGCAGATCCGAGCGGCCGACCACGAAATAGGGGATCATCGTCCCGTCGGCCGAGCGGGCCTCGAACTGGCGCACCTCCATGCCGGTCGCGTCGAACTTGGCCGGCAGCGACTTGACCGCCTCGGCCTGCAGCGTGCCGGCATCGGCCAGGAACAGGGTCGAGGGCGTCAGATAGCCGTTGACCGAGACGAACACCCGGTCGTCCAGATCGCTGGCCGAACCGAGCCCGATCGACACGTTACGGGGCAGGTCCATGCGCTCGCGCGACCAGCCGTCGGCGGTCGGTTGATAGACATACACCCCCCCGCGGACGTTCTCGTAAAGTGCCACCACCAGGCGGTTGCGGGTGATCTGCACCCCCTCGATGGCCTCGCGCGGACCCGGCCGCAGGATCAGCTGCATCGGCGTGGCCGGATCGGCCAGCCAGGCGTCGAGATCGACGCTGAACAGGTCGCCGGTCTGGAAGCTCTGGCCCGGCCCGGCCGTGAAGTCCTCGTCAGTGGTCAGGATCAGCCGGTCGCCCAGCAGGCCGGTGATCGAGGCCTTCTCCGGCAGGTCCAGCTTGCGCGTCGAGCCGTCGGCCTGAACCAGGTGATACTCGCGAGTGTAGAAGGTCATGGCCCGCGAGATCAGGGTGGCGCGTAGCCGCCCGTCGGGATCGCGCAGGGTGAAGGCATTGACGAACACGTCGTCGACCTCGCCGCGGAACAGCTCCTGCGCCTGGTCCAGCGCCTGGCCGCGCGCGAGGCGCTTCAGAATGCGCGGATAGCCGCTCTCGGTCAGGCTGCCGGCACCGAAGTCCCGCGCCACGATCAGGGTGTCCGCATCGATCCAGGTGGCCGACCCCTTGGACTCCGGCAGCACGAAACCGCCGTCCACGAAGGTCCGGGTGACCCGGTCGAACTCGCGCAGGGTCGAGGCGTCCTTGCCCCCGTCCGACAGATCCACCAGACACAGCCGGCCCGCCGGCTCGAGGCACGACGCCCCGCGCCACACCCAGTTGGCGTCCTCAGCCCTGGCCAGGGCGTCGAGATCGAGCACCGTCTCCCACACCGGTGCCTCGGTGGCGTAGCTCTCCGGCGTGGTCCGGCGCCACACGCCGCGGATGCTGCTGGCGTCCTGCCAGAAGTTGTCGATGCCCTCGACGCCCTCCACCCGGCGGAAGACAGGGCTGGGGATCCGGTCGCGCGACTCGACCAGGGCCACGGCCTCGGCGTGCAGCTGGTCGAAAAGGGCGTCGCCCTGCAAACGGCCCAGCGAGCGGGTGTTCTGCTCCGCCACCCAGGCCAGGGCCCGCTCGCCCTCGACCTCTTCCAACCAGATCCAGGGGTCGCTCTCCATCACCTGCTGCGGGGCGGCGACAGGGGTGGGCAGCCGCGCCTGCGGCTCCTGGGCGGTCTCGGACATGCGGGTCTCGGCAAGGGCCGGCGTCGCCAGCAAGGCGGCGAGCACGGCGAGGGAAGCGACGCGGGTCATCAGGGGTCCCCAGGCGATAGACAGGGCGACCACAGTACCGGGGTCAGGTCCGGGATCAATCGGACAAATCGGCGGGGGAGCCGAGCGCCTCTCCTCCCCATGCAATGGGGAGGTGGCCGGGCGCGCAGCGACCGGACGGAGGGGCGAACGCTCCCCCTACGCCACCATCTGCATGCCGAGCCATTCGGCGATCAGGGCGGGCTTGTCGCCGCCCTCGATCTCGACGGTCAGTTCATGTTTCAGCAGCCAGCGGCCGCCGCCCTTGTCCTCGACCGACAGCAGCCTGAACCGCCCCCGCACCCGCGACCCGGCCGGCACCGGGGCGAGGAAGCGCAGCTTGTCAAAGCCGTAGTTGACCCCCATCACCACCCCCTCCAGCGGCGGCAGGGCGTCATAGCTCATGGCCGAGGCGAGGCTTAGGGTCAGGAACCCATGCGCGATCGTGCCGCCGAACGGCGTGGCCTTCGCCGCCTCCGGGTCGATGTGGATGAACTGCCGGTCCTCGGTGACCTCGGCGAAGGCATCGATACGGGCTTGGTCGACTTCGATCCAGCGGCTGACGCCGACCTCCCGGCCAACCAGCTCGGGAAGACGGGAGACGGGGGTCGGGCTCATGCGGGTGCTCCGGTGATACGATCCGCAATCATGGCCGAAAACAGCTCCGGATCAACATTGCCGCCAGACAGGATGACGGCGGTGGTGCGGCCGCGCGTCTCGATCTTGCCGGCCAGCACGGCGGCCAGGGCCGCCGCCCCGCCGGGTTCGACCACCAGCTTGAGGGTGCGGAAGGCGTAGCGCACGGCCGCGGCGGCCTCCAGGTCGCTGATCGCCAGCGCTCCCTTCAGGACCCGCTGATTGATGGGGAAGGTCAGCTCGCCCGGGACCGGCGTCTGCAGGGCGTCGCAGATCGACGGCGCGGCCGGCGGATGGCCGACCCGTTCGCCGGCGGCCAGCGAGCGGGCCGTGTCGTCGAAGGCCTCCGGCTCGACCGCCCAGCTGTCGGTCGCGGGGCTGCGCGCCTCCAGCACCAGATTGATCCCGGCCATCAGCCCGCCGCCGGAGCAGCAGCAGACCAGCTGGTCGATCAGCCCGTCGGCCTGCTCCAGCAGCTCCAGCGCCGTGGTACCCTGGCCCTCGATGATGAAGGGATCGTCGAAGGGCGGCACCAGCACGGCGTTGCGCTCCTCGGCCAACTGCGCCCCGATGGCCTCGCGGCTCTCGGTCCAGCGGTCGTACAGCCGCACATCGCCGCCGAAGTGGCGGACCCCGGCGACCTTGATGGCCGGACTGTCGGCCGGCATGACGATGGTCGCCCGCGTGCCCACCAGCGCCGCCGCCGCGGCCACCCCCTGGGCATGATTGCCGGACGAGAAGGCCACCACCCCGCGCGCCTTTTCCTCATCCGTCAGCCGGCTGATGCGGTTGTAGGCGCCGCGGAACTTGAAGGCCCCGGCGACCTGGAAGGTCTCGCACTTGAGCAGGACGCGGCCGCCGAGCCGGGCGTTCAGCGCCGGATGCTCGATCAGCGGCGTGCGGACGGCGGCGGGGCGGATCTGGCGGGCAGCGTCTAGGACGCCGTCGAAAGAAGCGGTGCGCATACGTTCCCCTTACCCCGGGGCCGGACCCTTGCGTAAGGTGGGGCATGGACCCGCTGATCCTCAGCCTCGACCAGGGCACTACCTCGACCCGGGCGGTGGCCTTCGCCCTGTCGCCGGACGGGGCCCTGACCCCCGTCGCCACGCGTCAGCTGGAGCTGACCCAGCACTACCCCGAGCCGGGGTGGGTCGAGCACGACTCCGCCGAGATCCGGGACGCCGCCTTGCAGACCTGCCGCGAGGTGGTCGACGCCGCCGGGGGCGTCACCCGCTTCGCCGCCATGGGCATCACCAACCAGCGCGAGACGGCGGTGATCTGGGACGCGGCCACCGGCGCGCCCCTGCACCGGGCCATCGTCTGGCAGGACCGACGGACAGCCGAGACGACCCGCAGTCTGGCCGCCGACGGCCACGAGCCTGCGGTTCAGGGTGCCACCGGCCTGATCCTCGATCCCTACTTCTCCGCCAGCAAGTTCGCCTGGCTGCTGGACGCCGTCCCCGACGGCCGGGCCCGGGCGGCGCGCGGCGAGGTGCGGCTGGGCACCGTGGACGCCTGGCTGATCGACCGGCTGAGCGGCGGCCGGAGCCATGTGACCGACGCCACCAATGCGGCGCGCACAAGCCTGATGGACCTGCGCACCCTGGCCTGGCGTGAGGACCTGGCCGGGCTGTTCGACGTGCCCCTCGCCGCCCTGCCGGAGATCCGCCCCTGCGCCGGGCCGCTGGCCGAGACGGCGCGGGAGATCTTCGGCCGCCCCCTGCCGATCACCGGGGCGGCCGGTGACCAGCAGGCGGCGCTGGTCGGGCACGGGGCGCTGGCACCCGGCGACGCCAAGATCACCTACGGCACCGGGGCCTTCCTTGTGGCCAATGTCGGGACCACGCCCGTGGCCTCCGGCGCCCGGCTGCTGGCCACCCTCGGCTATGTCGTCGATAGCGCGCGAGCCTGGGCGCTGGAGGGCTCGATCTTCTCGGCCGGCTCGGCCATCCAGTGGCTGCGCGACGGTCTCGGGGTGATCAACGAGAGCCGCCAGTCCGAGGCCCTGGCCCGCGGCCTGCAGGACAACGGCGGGGTCTATCTGGTCCCCGGCTTCACCGGGCTGGGTGCGCCCTGGTGGGCCCCGGACGCCCGCGGCGCGGTGATTGGCCTGACGCGCGACTCGGGACCGGCCCACTTCGTGCGGGCGGCGCTGGAGAGCCTCGCCTACCAGACCCGCGACCTGCTGGACGCCCTCGCCCGCGACGGTGCCCCGCCGCTCAGGGTGCTTAAGGTCGACGGCGGGGTCACCGCCAACGCCTGGGCCATGCAGTTCGTGGCCGACATCTGCGGGGTGACGGTTGAGCGGCCGGCGTATCAGGAGATGACGGCGCTCGGCGCGGCCCGGCTGGCAGCCTTCGGTGCGGGCCTGATCGACACTCTGGCGGCGCGCGAGACGGCGGCCCCGGCCTGCTGGCGGCCGCAGATGGACCCCGCCGAACGCGAGCGGCTGCTGGGGGGCTGGCGCGCGGCGGTGCGGGCCGCCATGATCGCCACCGCATGACCCAGGACACCACGCTCGACCCCCAGACCGCCTTCTCCGGAACGCGCGAGGTGGACCCCCGCCACGCCCTTGACGTCGGAGTGCTCGACGCCTGGCTGAGGGCGCATGTCGAGGGCTACGCCGGCCCCCTGACCCTGCGCCAGTTCAAGGGCGGCCAGTCCAACCCCACCTACGAGCTGACCACCCCGGTCGGTGCCTATGTGCTGCGCCGCAAGCCGCCGGGGACCCTGCTGGCCAGCGCCCACGCCGTCGACCGCGAGTTCCGCGTCATCTCGGCCCTGCATGCGCAGGGCTTCCCGGTCGCCCGGCCCCACGCCCTGTGCGAGGACGAGGGCGTGATCGGCTCGATGTTCTACGTCATGGACAAGGTCGAGGGCCGGGTCCTGTGGGACCTCAAGCTGCCCGGTCTCGCCCCGGCCGAGCGGGGTGCCATCTATGACGCCCAGGTGCGCACCCTGGCGGCCCTGCACAGCTTCGAGCCGGAGGCCATCGGTCTGGGCGACTACGGCAAGCCGGGCAACTACTTCGCCCGCCAGGTCGGCCGCTGGTCGAAACAGTACCGGGCCTCGGAAACCCAGCCCATCCCGGCCATGGACCGGCTGATCGCCTGGCTGCCCGAGACCCT
Source organism: Brevundimonas sp. (assembly GCA_027531145.1). Lineage (GTDB taxonomy): Bacteria > Pseudomonadota > Alphaproteobacteria > Caulobacterales > Caulobacteraceae > Brevundimonas. The sequence goes on from JAPZRF010000002.1 coordinate 9,284, forward strand.
GCCGCCCGAGGGGCCGGCGCGGGTGGTGCACGGCGACTTCCGCCTCGACAACCTGATCCTCGCCCCCGACGCCGCCGAGGTGCGGGCCGTGCTGGACTGGGAGCTGTCGACGCTGGGCGATCCGATGGCCGACTTCTCCTATTTCCTGATCGGCTGGGCCATTCCGGCGACCCTCCGCAACGGGCTGGCCGGGGCGGATCTTGAGGCGCTGGGCATCCCCGGCGTCGAGGCGATGGTCGAGACCTACGCCGGCCTGACCGGCCTGCGGCCGGCGAACCTGGACTGGCTGTTTGCCTACAACCTGTTCCGGCTGGCGGCCATCTGCCAGGGCATCGGCGGGCGCGTACGCGACGGCACGGCCGCCTCGGACCACGCCCGCCAGATGGCGGTCCACGCCCCCCTGCTGGCCGAAGGGGCGCTGGCCTTCGCCCGCAAGGCCGGGGTCTGATCTGCTCAGCTTGCTGACGGATTGACACACAGACGCCACTGCTGCGTCGTGGAAACATGATTGGCCCTGCCCCCGGCGTAGCCATTAGGACCGAGTCCCGAACGGGGGATCGTGGGAAGAACCCGCGCGCCGTGTCGGGGAATAGTCATGAAAACCAGTCTTTGGATGAGCGCCGCGCTGACGCCGCTGCTCTTCGGTCTCGCCGTCCAGCCCGCTGTGGCCCAGGAGGCGGACGACCAGCCGACCCGCGTATCGGAGATCATCATCACCGGCCAGCCGGTGTTCCGGAACCGCACCGAGGAAACCGCGCCGGTACTGTCCTACGACCTGGAGTACTTCCAGCGCTTCGAGCCCCTGACCGTCGGCGACGCGCTGAAGCGCGTGCCCTCGGTGGCCTTCCTGTCGGACGTGCTGGAATCGGATGGCGTGCGCCTGCGGGGCCTGAACCCGGCCTACACCCAGATCCTGGTCAATGGCGACCGGGTGCCGGGTGCCGGCGATGATCGTTCCTTCTTCGTCGACCGCATTCCCGCTGAACTGATCGAGCGCGTCGAAGTGGTTCGCTCCTCGTCCGCCAACCGCTCGGGCGACGCTCTCGCCGGAGCCATCAACATCGTCCTGCGCGATGCCTACACGCTCAATGGCGGCTACCTCCGCGCCGGTGTCCTGCGCTGGGAAGACAGCGAGTACGGTCAGTTCGGCGGCACCTTCGGGGCCGGCTGGGGCGGCGAGGTTGGCCCGGGCCGCCTGCTCCTCGGCCTCAACATCCAGGACCGCCGCAACCCCAAGAACAAGTTCAGCGCGCGCTTCGACGAACCGGGCGGCACGCTCGAAAACACCGAGGTCCAGACCGACGTCCGCGACGGCACTGACTACGCCTTCAACGCGGCCTATGAGGTCGAAGTGGGCGGCGGCGAGCTGGAGCTGGGCGCGGCCTTCGTGCGCACCGACCGTTTCCAGGACGAGGACTCGAGAGAGTACCGCGGCGGCGTCGAGACCAATGCCAACCTGCTGACGATCAATGACAACGACCTCGACATCCAGACCGACAACCTGGCCCTGCGCGGCCGCTACGAGCGCGACATGCTGGGCGGGGAGACCACCTTCAAGCTGGGCTGGGCGTATATTGACGACCAGCAGTCCGAGTTCGAGGCGGAGTCCGAGTACCTGCGCGACGCCATCGCCTTCCCGGACGAGGATCGCTTCACCCTCGACTCCGCCGACGTCAGCATCCGCGACGAGGAGCTGTCGGCCGCGATCGAGCACGAGATCGACCTGTCGGACGACCTGGAGCTGGAGTTCGGCGTCCAGTACAACGCCAAGGACCGCGAAAGCCTGATCCGCGAGACTCCGCGCATCCGCTTCAACGTGCCGAATGCCCCCGCCCCGCGCCCGACCGTCCCGGCCTTCGGTGCCTTTGCAGCGGTTCCCGGCGGCGACCTGACCATCGAGGAGACCCGCATCGACCCGTACGTCATGTTGTCGGGGGATCGGGGCATCCTGTCGTGGGAGGCCGGCCTGCGCTACGAGACCACCGACACCACCATCACCGACCGCACCGCGCCGGCGGCGAACCGGATCAGTGACAACGACTACGCGTTCCTGCTGCCCTCGGCGAGCCTGCGCTGGGCCATCAGCGAGACCGACCGAGTCTATGTCTCGGCCGCCCGCACCGTGCGCCGGCCGAGCTTCAACCAGCTGAGCCCGGCTATCCTTGAGGAAGAGTTCGGCGACAGCGACTTCGTTGGCAATCCGAACCTTGAGCCGGAATCGGCCATCGGCTTCGACGCCGGTTGGGAGCGTCGTCTCGGCCGCCGCGGCGTGATCGGCCTGAACGTCTTCTACCGCGACGTCTCGGACCTGATCGAGGAGACCAACACCGGACGTCAGGGCTCTGAAGGGCCCGGAACCTTCGTCTACACCGTCGACAATATCGGCAACGGCGAGGTCTACGGCGTCGAGTTCGACCTCTCGACCCCTCTGAGCGTTGTGGGACTGGAGAACACCGGCGTCTACCTGAACTATTCCTGGCTCGACAGCTCGATCGAGGACTTCATCGGCGACCGCCGCTTCAACAGCCAGTCGGACTATGTGTTCAACGCCGGCTTCACCCACGACATCCCCACCTGGGGTGCCGCCTTCGGTGCCAGCTACCGCAAGCAGGGCGACGCCTTCGAGCGGGTCCTGGCCGAGGAGGTCGCCACCTCCTACGGTGCCGACCTTGAGGTCTTCGTCGAGAAGACCTTCGGCGAAAACGTCGTGGTGCGCCTGACCGGCTCGAACCTGCTCAACGCCTCCAAGGATGAGGTGTTCGACAAGTTCGGCAGCATCGCCGACCAGGTCGCACGCGACTACGACGAGTACGAGCTGGAGACCGAGGACGCGGGGCCCTGGTTCCAGCTGGTCGCGCGGGTGGCGTTCTGATCGTTACCGCTGGAGCGTAAGGCCAGACCGAAATCGGCCGGCTTGGGCGCTGCCCAACCCGGCTCAGATTTCGGTCCCGTTTCAAGCGAGAGCCTGACTCACGGCATCGGCGGAATCGCGGAGCGATCCCACCTCAACCGATCAGGCTCTTGCGGGCCGGCCCCTTCGGGGGGGCCGGCCCGCTTTGTTCTGGGCGACGGGCGGTCCCGGTCGCGCCGCCTCCGGAAGCGGATTAAGGAATCGTTAGGCCTCTCCCTTGCACGGCGAAGGGGCAAGTAAGGCGGGCGCGTACGAAAGCGGGACACTCCATGTTTCTGGAAGGCGAGATCGACTGGGTCGTGCTGCTGGCGGTGGTGGCGGCCCTCAGCCTGGCCTTCGCCCTGGTCACCGTCGGGTACGCCATCATGCGGGGGGCCCGGCGCGAGAATGTGTCCCGCGAGCTGGCCGCGGCGCGCGAGGCCGCCGGGGCCGCTCAGCGGCGGATGCTGGAGGTCCTTAATGCCGTCCCCGTGGCGCTGGTCGAGACCGACGCCCAGGGCAAGTTTGTGTTCGCCAACCGCGCGGCGCACCAGCTGCTGGGCCGCCGCGACGCCGAGCTGCTGGGCCTGCGTTTTCACTCGGCCACCTGGGGTATCACCTATCCCGACGGTCGGCCGATCCCGCCGGACCTGCTGCCCAACGCCCGCGCCCTGCGCGGCCAGACGGTCAAGGGCTTCCAGCACATCCTGGCCAACCCGGCCAACCGCAAGCGCATGCTGGTCTCGGTCACCGCCATGCCCATGGAGGACGCGCGCGGCCAGATCATCGGCTCGATCGCGGCCATTGTCGAGACCGAGGGCCTGACCACGCCGGAGGCGACTCCCCCGGTCGAGGCACCGGCCCCGGTCTTGCCCCCCGCCCCGGGAGAGGACCTGCTGAGGCAGGTGTTCGAGGCAGCCTCGGCGGCGCTGGTCATCGTCGGCCCCGACGGCCGGGTGCGCGAGACCAACGGCCAGACCCGCGCCCTGATGCCGGACCGGCCGCTGGAGGGCGGCGATTTCACCGAGCTGTTCATTGACGAGACGGACCGGGGCCCGGCGCGGCAGGCGCTGCGCGCCGCCTTGCAGGGCGAGCCGGAGGACGAGATGGCGCTGGCAGCCCTGCGCTCGCCGCATCTGGGCGAGGGCGTAGTCTGGCGCGCACTGCCGCTGGGTGAACCCGGCGGCCGCCCCGGGGCGCTGCTGCTGGCCGGGGAGCGAGCAGCTGGCCCGGCCGAAGCTGCGACGCCGACGCCGGAGGCCGACGACCCGGTCGAGGTGCCTGTCGCCCCCGACACCGCCGCAGCCGAGGCCCGGGTGGCGGAGCTGTCCGCCGCCCTTGAGGCTGCCCGCGCCGAACTGGCCGCCGCCGCGCGCCTGTCCGACGCTGAACGCGAGCAGGGCCGGCGTCTCGAGACCGTCGGTCGGCTGACCGGCGGCGTGGCCCAGGACTTCGCCGCCCTGCTGTCCGTCATGACCAGTGCCCTCGATCTTCTGACGCAGCAGGCCGAGGACCCGGCGCGGGTGCGCCGCCTCGCCCAGGCGGCCCTGACCGCCGGCCAGAAGGGCGAGGTGCTGACCCGCCGCCTGTCGGCCTTCTCGCAGGGCGAGGAGGAGCCGACGCCGCAGCGGCTCGACGCCGGGATACTGCTGCGCGGGCTGGAGCCGCGCCTGCGCCGCGCCGCCGGCGAGGGGGTCGACCTGCTGATCGAGGGCCCGGCCGACCCGCTGGAGCTGGCGCTTGACCCGGTCGGCCTGGAAGCCGCCCTCGTGGCCCTCGTGCGCAACGCCGTCGAGGCCCGCGGTGCCGGCCCCGCCTCGGTGGCCGTGCGGCTGACGGATACGGGCGAGGCGGCCGAGTTCACCGTCATCGACCTCGGCCACGGCATGGAGGCCGAAACCCGTGCCCGGGCCCTCGAGCCCTTCTTCACAACCCGCGCCGGGCAGGCCGGTCTCGGTCTCAGCGAGGCCCACGCCTTCGCCCGACGGGGCGGCGGTCGGCTGGAACTGGAGAGCGCCCCCGGCGAGGGAACGACGGTACGGCTGATCCTGCCGCGCGGCTGAGTCGCGCGGCGCGGATTCGGTGCCGATGTCGGTCCGGCATTGAGTGCACGGCGGATTCGCGGCATCTGCGCATCAGACCCGACGCACCTCCCCGCGCGGCCAGACTTCCGAGGATCCCATGGCAGAAGCCGCCGCCCCCTATGACGTCATCATCATCGGCGCAGGCCCCGGCGGCTACAACGCCGCCATCCGCGCCGGGCAGCTGGGCCTCAGGGCCGCCTGCGTCGAGATGCGCGACACCCTGGGCGGCACCTGCCTGAACGTCGGCTGCATGCCGTCCAAGGCCCTGCTTCATGCCTCGGAGCTGTTCGAGGCGGCGGGCAAACACTTCGCCGGTCTGGGCATCGAGGTGGGCTCCCCGAAGCTCAACCTCGGCCAGATGATGAAGCAGAAGGACGAGAGCGTCACCGCCCTGACCAAGGGCATCGAGTTCCTGTTCAAGAAGAACAAGGTCGACTGGCTCAAGGGCCGCGGCCGGCTGGACGGCCGCGCCGACGGGCTGACGAAGGTGGTGGTCGAGGGCGCCGGCGGCGCCGCGACCCATCACGCCCGCCACGTCATCATCGCCACCGGCTCCGAGCCGACCCCGCTGCCGGGCGTCGACTTCGTCCCGGGCAAGGTGGTGGATTCCACCGGCGCCCTGTCGCTGCCGGCCGTGCCCAGGCACCTGGTGGTGGTCGGTGCGGGCATCATCGGTCTGGAGCTGGGCTCGGTGTGGCGCCGCCTCGGGGCCGAGGTGACGGTGATCGAGTTCCTCGACCGTATCACCCCGGGCATGGACAGCGACCTGGCCACCGCCTTCCAGCGCGTCCTGACCAAACAGGGCATGAGCTTCCGCCTCGGCCAGAAGGTGACCGCGGCCAGGGCCGGCAAGGACGGGGTCGAGCTGACGGTCGAACCCTCGGCCGGCGGTGCCGGCGAGACGGTCAAGGGCGATGTGGTGCTGGTGGCCATCGGCCGCCGCCCCTACACGCAAGGGCTGGGGCTGGAGACGGTCGGGATCAAGACTGACAAGCGCGGCTTCGTCGCCAACCATCACTTCCGCGCGGGCCAGGACGGCCTTTGGGTGATCGGAGACGTGACCCACGGGCCGATGCTGGCGCACAAGGCCGAGGAAGACGCGGTGGCGGCGGTCGAGCTGATCGCCGGCAAGGCCGGGCACGTCGACTACAACCTGGTCCCGAGCGTGGTCTACACCGCCCCGGAAGTGGCCTGGGTGGGCAAGACCGAGGACGAGCTGAAGGCCGCGGGCGTGGCCTACAAGACCGGCAAGTTCCCCTTCACCGCCAACAGCCGGGCCAAGATCAACCACGAGACCGACGGCTTCGCCAAGGTGCTGGCCGACGCGGCGACCGACCGCATCCTCGGCGTCCATATCATGGGCCCGCAGGCCGGCGAGCTGATCGGCGAGGCCTGCATCGCCATGGCCTTCAGCGGCGCTTCCGAGGACATCGCCCGCACCTGCCACCCGCACCCGACCCGCTCCGAGGCCGTCCGCCAAGCGGCCATGGGCGTCGAGGGCTGGACCATGCAGGCCTGATGGATCCGGGCCGGACCGATTGAGCCAGCCTCGACGCCCGTTTCGGGGGAGGAGGCCGGTGCGGGTCGCCGCCGGCCGGTCGCCGGGAGATCAGCCCGCATCCCGGGTCCAGCTGAACACCTCGGTCAGGGGGCAACCGAACACCTCGGCGATGCGGAAGGCCGCCTCGAGACTGGGCGAATAGCGCCCCGCCTCGATGGCGGCGATGGTCTGCCGGGTCAGGCCGATCCGGCGGCCGAGGTCGGCCTGGGTCATCTCGCCGTGCTCGAAGCGCAGGGCGCGGACACGGTTCTGCAGGGCCACCCTCAGACCCCGCGCCGGTAGAGCCAGAGCGCGACGGCCTTCTGGACGACCTGGGCCAGGCCAATGGCCCCGACCGCGGGGTTGATCAGGTCCCAGCCCTGCCGATCGAACGGCAGGACCACGCCGACGAGGATCGTGCCGGCCATCAGCGTGCCGAAGGCGGCACCCGTGGCGCGCCGCTCGATCTCGCGGTCGCGCTCGTCCCGCACGCGGTCTTCCGCCGACGTGCGCCGCTGCAGCCAGAACAGCGCCAGACCCAGCAGGATCGCCTCGCCGCCCAGCGCCAGGCCGAGCGCCAGCAGGCGTGGGCCGGGCCCCTCCGGCGCGGCCAGCGTCACCCAGACGAAATAGGGCCCCAGGGTCAGGGCGATGGCACCCAGCGCGAGCCAGGCCTGGTGTTCCCGATACGACAATTCAGTCCCTCCACGCGGCCGTGCGCCGCCGGGGAGACGTGTCGAACATTTTTAACATGAAGTCAAATCTGCTTTCCCTGGCTTCCGGCGCATGGCCGCGTCCAGGGGGCCGCCTAAGCCCGCGGGTGCGCCGCCGCATAGGCGGCGAGCAGGCGTTCGGCGTCCACCGCCGTGTACTTCTGGGTGGTCGACAGGCTGGCGTGGCCCAGCAGCTCCTGCAGGCTGCGCAGGTCGGCGCCGGCGCCCAGCAGATGGGTGGCGAAGCTGTGACGCAGGGCATGGGGCGTGGCGCTGTCCGGCAGGCCCAGCCGGCCGCGCAGGCGCTGCACCGTGGCCTGGACGTGGCGCGGGCTGAGCGGCCCGCCGCGCCGGGCCCGGAACAGGGCGTCGGCGGGGGCCAGCCCGAACGGTAGGCGGGCGCGATAGGCCTCCACCGCCGCGCCGATCTGCGGCAGCACCGGCACGATGCGCGTCTTCGCCCCCTTGCCGGTGATCCGCAGGGTGGCCCCCAAGGGAGCGTCGGCGGCGGTCAGGGACAGGGCCTCGGACACCCGCAGCCCCGCCCCGTACATCAGCGCCAGAACGGCGGTGTCGCGCGCCGCCTCCCAGGGGTCGGCGTCCGGGTCCGCCTCCGGCTCGGCCAGCAGGCCCAGCGCCTGGTCGGGGCTGACCGGCCTTGGCAGGGACGGCTTGACCCGCGGCCCCCGCACCAGGGCCAGGCGCGGGTTGGGCAGATCCAGCCGCCGGTCGAGGAAGCCGTGGAAGCCGCGGATGGCCGCCAGGGTCTGGGCCAGCGAGCGCGCCGATAGGGCGGCCTCCCCGCCGCGTCGCTCGGCCAGATGGGCGCGCAGCTCGGCCGGGGTGATGGTGGTCAGGTCCGCTGCCCGCAGCTCGTCCCCGCCCCGGTGCCGCTGCAGGAAGGCCAGGTACAGCCGGCCGATATGGCCATAGGCTTCGAGCGTCCTCGGCGACAGGCGGCGCTCGTGGGCCAGATGGTCCAGCCAGGCGCGCAGGGCGCCGTCGGCGTCGAGGCCGGCGGCGGTCAGTCCAGGATCGGCCATCGCTCGGCCGTGCGCTCGACCACCCGGGCCACGAAGGCGACCAGCTCGCAGCCCATGTCCCGGGTGAACCCCTCAGCCTCGCCCGAGCCGAAGGCGGCCAGGGCGGTACGGTGCGGGGTGAAGGGGGCCATGCGGATCAGGGCCACGCTCTTCACCTCGGCCTCGGCCGCGCCGAACAGGTTCAACCCCTCGAAGTGCGGGCCCAGCCAGTGCAGCCCGTCCTCGCCCAGCAACTGGTCCACGCGGCCGGGCTCCAGCGCGCGCCAGCCGAACGGCACGCCGCCGGGCTTCTCCAGCGCCACTGCCGCGGCGACTAGGCCGAAACGCGCCTGCACCGCCGCGTCGAGCCGTCGGGCGAGGTCGGCGTGGTTGCGCGACTCCATCAGATCGAGGGCGGTGACGTGGGTCTGGGTCTGGGCAGCGAAATTGGCGCGGGCGACCGCCTCGATGCGCTGGCGCGCCCCGGTCTCGCGCTCGACCGCCGCCTCCAGCCGGGTCAGGGCGGCCTTGCCGAACTCCACCACATTGCGGCCGGTGGCCTTGAGCCCCAGCTCCTCCAGCAGGGCGCGGTCCTCGGCCAGCGATTCGGGATGGGCCTTCAGCCACTCGCGCACGCGCGGCCAGTGCAGGCCGTCGTCCGCCGCGTCGCTGGAGTCGAAGAGGTCAGGCGAGCCGTTGGACAAGGACCTCTCCGGCGGGTCGGTTACAGGATCGACTGGCCCGTCTTGCCCCAGTCGGCGAGGAAGGCATCAAGCCCCTTGTCGGTTAACGGGTGCTTGACCAGCGCCTTGAACACATCCGCCGGCAGGGTCGCGACGTCGGCGCCGGCCAGGGCCGCGGCCGAGACATGGCCCGGGTTGCGCAGCGAGGCGGCCAGCACCCGGGTCTCGAAGCCGTGGATGTCGTAGAGGGTGCGGATCTCTTCCAGGAGCCCGACGCCGTCGGCCCCGTGGTCCTCCAGCCGCCCGACGAAGGGCGAGATGAAGGTGGCCCCGGCCTTGGCCGCCAGCATGGCCTGGGCGGCGGAGAAGCACAGGGTGACGTTGGTGCGGACGCCCTTGTCGGCGAAGGCTCGGCAGGCGCGCAGCCCGTCCCAGGTCAGGGGCAGCTTGACCACCACGTTCGGGGCGATGGCGGCGAGCCTGTCGCCCTCCCTGACCATGGTGTCGAAGTCGGTGGCCACCGCCTCGGCGGAGATCGGCCCCTCGACGAGCGCGCAAATCTCGGCGATGACCTCGGCGATGTTGCGGCCCGACTTCGCGATCAGGGACGGGTTGGTGGTGACGCCGTCCACCATGCCGGTGGGAACCATGTCCCGGATGACAGCGACGTCGGCGGTGTCGAGGAAGAGCTTCATGGCGAGGGGGTTTAGCGGGCGCGCGCCGCTTCGTCGATGCCCGCGCGCGGGCGGCGGGCCGGATGGACAGCATTCCTCCCCCACGGGGGAGATGGCTCGCCGCGCAGCGGCGGGACGGAGGGGGGATGAGCGCTGCGGTCGCGGATCGCCCCCCTCCACCGCCTTCGGCGGTCCCCCTCCCCCTGCGGGGGAGGAATGTCGCGCCCCGCGTCGTCGATTCCGGCGCGCGATCGGCCGGCGTCGCGGATGTCAGAGGTTCATCACCGGGAGCTCAAAGATCTCCTCCCCCGCGTGCGGGGGAGGGGGACCGCGAAGCGGTGGAGGGGGCGACCGCCGCAGCGACGTCTCTGATCTCGCGCGCCTGCCCTCGCCCCCTCCACCGCGCTGCGCGCGGTCCCCCTCCCCCATACGCTCCGCTATGGAGGAGGAGAGCCTGCCATGAGGGTCGCGTCGGTGCTGGTTCCGCTGCCGGTAGCGGAGGCGTTCGACTACGAGCTACCCGACGGGATGACGGTCGGGCGCGGGACCCAGGTGACGGTGCCGCTCGGGCCGCGACGACTGCGGGGCGTGGTCACCGAGACGCGCGAGACCACGGGCTCCAACCGCCGGCTCAAGGCGATCGAGGCGGTGCTGGACGATCCGCCCCTGCCAGAACGCACCGTCGACTTCATCGAATGGGCGGCGCGCTGGACCCTGTCGCCCCCCGGAGAGATGGCCCAGATGGCGCTGAAGGGGCTGCGCAACCCGGCACCCCGGCCGGAGCGGCGGGTGCGGCACTTGCTTGGCCGCGACCCGGCCCGCCCCACCCCGTCGCGAACGGCGGCGCTGGCGGCGCTCGGCGAGCGGTCCCTGCCCGCGGCCGATCTGGCCCGGGCGGCCGGGGTCTCGTCCGGCGTCATCAAGGGCCTGCTCGACGAGGGCGTGCTGGAGGTCGTCGAGGTCTCCGCCGTCGCCGCCTTCGACCCGCCGCGGCCGGACCATGCCCCGGCCCGGCTCAGCCCCGACCAGGTCGCCGCCGCCGCCGCCATGGCGGACGGTGTCGCCAGCCGCGCCTTCGCCCCCTTCCTGCTCGACGGGGTCACCGGCTCGGGCAAGACCGAGGCCTATCTGGAGGCGGTGGCGCGCACCCTGGCGGCCGAGCCGGATGCCCAGATCCTGATCCTGCTGCCCGAGATCGCCCTGACCCAGGCCCTGATCGAGCGCATCGCCGCCCGCTTCGGCGCTACCCCGGCCGAGTGGCACTCCGGCGTCTCGCCCCCGTCCCGCCGCAAGGTCTGGGAGGCGGTCATCGCCGGCCGCTGCAACCTGGTGGTCGGGGCCCGCTCGGCCCTGTTCCTGCCCTTCGCCAACCTGCGCCTGATCCTCGTCGACGAGGAGCATGACGCCTCGTTCAAGCAGGACGAGGGGCTGGTCTATCACGGCCGCGACCTGGCCGTGGTGCGGGCCCGGATCGAGGGCGCGGCGGTGGTGCTGGCCTCGGCCACCCCGTCGCTCGAGACCCTGTGGAACGCCCGTCAGGGCCGCTACCGCTGGCTGCGGCTGGGGGCGCGGCACGGGACGGCGGTGCTGCCCGACGTGGCCCTGGTCGATCTGCGCGAGGCCCCGCCCGAGCGCGATCAGTGGCTGTCGCCGCCCCTGCGCAAGGCCATGGCCGAGACCCTCGCCCGCGGCGAGCAGGCGCTGCTGTTCCTGAACCGCCGCGGCTACGCGCCGGTGGTGCTGTGCCGCGCCTGCGGGCACCGGCTGACCGCGCCGGACACGGACTCCTGGCTGGTCGAGCACCGCTACACCGGCCGGCTGGTCTGCCACCTGACCGGCTTCTCCATGCCGAAGCCGCGCACCTGCCCCGCCTGCGGGGCCGAGGACTCTCTGGTGCCGGTCGGCCCGGGGGTCGAGCGGGTCGAGGAGGAGGTCAGGAGCCTGTTCCCCGAGGCGCGCACCGCCATCTTCAGCTCCGACACCGCCCCCGACGGCCGCACCGCCCGGGCCCTGATCGAGGCCATGGCGGCGGGCGAGATCGACATCCTCGTGGCCACCCAGGCCGCGGCCAAGGGGCACAACTTTCCCGGCCTGACCCTGGTCGGGGTGGTCGACGCCGACCTCGGCCTGCGGGGCGGCGACCTGCGCGCGGCCGAGCGCACCTTCCAGCTGCTGACCCAGGCGACCGGCCGGGCGGGGCGGGCCGACCGCCCGGGCCGGGCCCTGCTGCAGACCTGGACGCCGGAGCACCCGGTGCTGCAGGCGCTGGCGGCGGGCGACCGCGACGCCTTCGTCGAGGCCGAGATGGCCGAGCGCGAGATCGCCGTCCTGCCGCCGTTCGGCCGGCTGGCCGCGCTGGTGCTGTCCAGCGAGAACGTTCCGGCGCTGGAACGGACGGCGGCGGAGCTGGCGAAGGCCATCCCCAACGCGGAGCGGCTGGAGGTCTACGGCCCGGCCGACGCGCCGCTGGCGCTGGTGCGCGGCCGCCGGCGCAAGCGCCTTCTGGTGCGCGCCGACCGCGACGTCGACCTGCAGGGCTTCCTGCGCGCCTGGCTGGCCCGGGTGAAGGTCCCGGCGTCGGTGCGGCTGACCGTCGATGTCGACCCCTACAGCTTCCTGTAGGCGCAACCGCGCGGGGGGCGCGACAATCCGGGCCGTGAAGGGCCTTGAAAGCACCCCGGTCGCGGGCCTAGCGTGACGCCGCGATGCGGGCCCCTCTGGTTCGGCGCGCCTTCCGGGCGCCGGGCGATGTCGGATCGCTCACCCCTGCGAGAGAGGATCCCCGTGCCACTGCTGATGTGCCCCAACGACAACGCCCCGATGACCACCGTCGACCGGTCCGGGGTGCAGTTCGACATGTGCCCGACCTGCCGCGGCGTCTGGCTCGACCGTGGCGAGCTGGAGAAGCTGATGCAGGCCGCCGTCGACGAGAGCACCGCCGCCCGCCCGGCCGCCGCGCCGGCCCCCGCGCCCCAGCCCCATCCGCCCCAGGCCCAGCCCCAGCCGTGGGGCGCCCCGCCGCCGCCGCAGCCGCGTCCCCAGCCCCCGATGCAACCCTGGGGCTACGGCGAACGTGGCGAATACGGCGAGCGCGGCGAGTACGGGGAACGCGGCGAATACGGCTACCGCAAGAAGCGCCCGTCGATCTTCGACATCTTCGACTAGGCTCCCGCCCGGGGGACCTGCGCGGGTCTGTACGCTTTCCTTTCCGGCGCGCCTTGCTATGAGGCCCGCATGGCGAAGATCACCTACATCGAGCACAGCGGGACCGAGCACGTCGTCGAGGTCAGGACCGGCCTGACCGTGATGGAGGGGGCGATCCGCAACAATGTCCCCGGCATCGACGCGGACTGCGGCGGGGCCTGCGCCTGCGCCACCTGCCACGTCTATGTCGACGAGACCTTCCAGGCGGAGACGGGCCGGCCCTCGGCGATGGAGGAGTCGATGCTGGACTTCGCCGAGAACGTCCAGCCGAACAGCCGGCTGTCGTGCCAGATCCGGGTCAGCGACGACCTCGACGGCCTGATCGTCCGCCTCCCCGAAAGCCAGCATTGAGCCACTCCCCCTTCCCCCTCGAGGGGGGAAGGGCCGGGGATGGGGGTGGAGGTGCCGCGCTTGACGGGAAGACGTCTGAGGCGGTCTCGCCTCCCGCGTGCCTTCACAGGCCTTGCGGAAATCACCCCCACCCAAACCCTCTCCCTCGAGGGGGAGGGATTCCGGACGGCGCTACACCGCCTCGCCGCGCAGCAGGCGGGGCAGGTCGCCGGCGGCCCCACCGGCCTCCTGCATGAAGGCCCGGCGCAGCGGCGCGACCCGGTTGACCATCGCCATGCCCAGGCCCCGCAACAGCCGCACCGGTGGCAGGTCGTTCGAGAACAGCCGCACGAAGCCGTCGAACCCGGCCGCCAGGGTCACATTGTCGAACCGGCGCCAGCGCGCGTAGCGGTCCAGCACGGCCGACGAGCCGATGTCCTCGCCGCGCCGGGCCGCCTCGACCAGCACCTCGGTCAGGGCCGCGACGTCCTTCAGCCCCATGTTCAGCCCCTGACCCGCCACCGGATGCACCCCGTGGGCGGCGTCCCCGACCAGGGCCGCGCGCGGCCCGGTCAGGGCCTCGGCCAGCTCCAGCGACAGGGGATAGACGAAGCGCGGCCCCTCGACCGTGACCTGGCCGAGGAACTCGCCGAAGCGTCGCCGCAGGTGGGACAGGAAGGCCGCGTCCGAGGCCGCCTTCAGCGCCTCCGCCCGGCGCGTGCTCTCGGTCCAGACCAGGCTGGCGCGCCGGTCGGTCAGGGGCAGGATGGCGAACGGCCCGGCCGGCAGGAAGTATTCGTGGGCGACATGGCCATGGGCCTGCTCCAGCCGCACCGTGGCCACCACCCCGCTCTGGCCATAGCCCCAGCCGACCGTGTCGATGCCCGCGGCGGCCCGCACCGCCGAGCCGCGGCCGTCGGCAGCGACGACCAGCGGCGCCCGCACCGCGGTCCCGTCGTCCAGCCGCGCCGTAACGCGGTCCCGCTCCAGCTTCAGATCCGTCAGCCGCGCCGGGGCGCGCAGATCCACGCCCGCCCGGCTCATCGCCTCCGCCTGGGCCAGCCGGATGCGGCGGTTCTCGATCAGATAGCCGAGCGGCTCGCCATCGGTCCGGTCGGCGATCTCGTCGGCGTCGAAGCGCAGGAAGGCCGGCGACGGCGGTGCCGAGGCCGCGCCCGGGTGCCGTCCGTCGGTGACGAGGATGCGGTCCATGCGGCAGGCGTGCGGGGTCAAGGCCTCGCCCATCCCCAGCGCCTTCAGCATGCGGAAGCTGGAGAAGGCCACGGCCGTGGAGCGGCCGTCGAAGGTCGGTGCCAGGGTCTCGGCCGGCGGCTGCGGATCGATCACCAGCGGCGTCAGGCCGCCCTGCTTCAGCGCCAGCGCGAGGGTCGCCCCGGCCAGCCCGCCGCCGGCGATCAGCACATCGGGGGCCAAGGCCCTGGAAGGGGGCACGGCGGGGGCAGCGGCGGTCGAGGTCATGCCGCTACATCGCGCCGGAGCCCGCGAAGGTCCAGTGTCGCGTGGTCGCTGCGGCGTCTATCCGGCCACCCGCGCGCGCATCGACCCTACCGCCGCCTCCAGCCGCGCCAGCTCGGCCGGGGCCGACAGGCGGTGATCCCCCCCGGCGATCCGCTCGAGGATCACATCTCCCCCCGCCAGACATTCCAGCAGCGTCGCCTGGTGCTGCCACGGCACGACGTCGTCCTCCGCCCCCTGCAGGATGTGCACCGGCGCGGCGAGCCGCAGCGGCCCGTCCAGCAGCCGCCACCGGCGCGCTTCCTCGAAGAAGCGGGCGGTCAGCACATAGTCCCCCAGCCCGGGGTCGGTGATCAGCGCCTCGCCGTCGCGCAGGATCGCCTGCCGCTCGTGGTCGGCCAGCGACGGCCACATCAGCCGCTCGGTGAAGTCCTGGGCCGAATTGACCAGCACCACCCCCGCGACCGCGTGCGGCCGCGCCTGCGCCGCCAGCAGCGCCACCCAGCCGCCCATGGACGACCCGACCGGGATCACCGGCCCGCCCAGATGGTCGATCAGGGCGATGGCGTCCTCGCGCCAGCGGCCGATCGTGGCCTGGCACCAGTCGCCCGAGCTGACCCCGTGGGCGAAGTGATCGTAGCGAACATAACGCCAGCCGTGCGCCCGCGCCGCCGCCGCCAGCGCCAGCGCCTTGGTCCCCTCCATGTCCGAGCGGAATCCGCCCATCCACAGCACGGTCGGGCCGGTTCCCTCGACCCGCTGGAACGCGAGGGTCTCGCCGTCCGGTCGGGTCAGATGTTCGATCACGGTCCGCGTCATAATCTGCTCCCTTTCGCGAAGCGATGCCCCCCTTCTCCTCCCTCGCCTGCGGGGGAGGGGGACCATGCGCAGCATGGTGGAGGGGGCGAGGGACAGAGCGCGGCGGCTGCGGTCGCCCCCTCCACCCTCCTTCGCCCTTCGGGCTCCGGACGGTCCCCCTCCCCCATACGCTGCGCTATGGGGGAGGAGAGGTTGCGCAGCGCCCGCTATCAGCGGACTGTTCCGGCATGCGGGGCGCGATCCTCACCGGCAAACGGGCGCGGGACCTGCGGCACCGTCTGACGCCGCCGGAAACCCGCCTGTGGGTGCGGCTCCGACGGCGGGGGCCGGGCCGACCAACCTTCCGGCGCCAGCATCCGATTGACCCCTATGTGGCCGACTTCTGCTGCGTCGAGGCGAGCCTGATCGTCGAGGTCGACGGCGCTGTTCACGACGCGCCCGACCAGCTCCGGCATGACGCGGCGCGCGACGGCTTCTTGCGCGCATCCGGTTTTGATGTCGTGCGCCTCTCCGCCGCTGACGTCATGAGCGACCCGGACGCGGCCGCGGACCGGGTCATCCGCGCCGCCCTGGCGCGTCTCAAAGGTGTCGGGCTCTAGCCTCTCCTCCCCCGCGCGCGGGGGAGGAGAGCCCCCCTCCCCACGTCCCCCGGCGCAGGCTATGAGCGCCCGTATGGCTCCCCAGGTCCTGTTCGTCACCTCCAACCGCATCGGGGACTGCGTCATCTCCTCCGGGGTGATCCGCGAGATCGCGCGTCGGGTCCCGGGAGCGCAGATCACCGTCGCCTGCGGCCGCCCGCCGGCTCCCTTCTTCCGGTCCGCGCCCGGGGTCGTCCGCGTCATCCCGCTCGACAAGAGAAAACTGGCCGGCCACTGGCTCGACCTGTGGCGCGAAGCCCGCAACACGCGCTGGGAGCTGGTCGTCGACATCCGCGGCTCGGCCCTGGCCTGGCTGCTGCCGGCGCGCCGCCGGGTGGTCTATTCGCGCCGCTGGGAGACCGGCCAGCGCAAGGTCGAGATGGTCTCGGCCTTGATGGGTGCCACCACCCCGCTCGATCCCGAGATCTTCCTCGACGACCGCGCACGCGCCGAGGCGGCGGCGGTAATCGACCCGCAGCTGGCCGCCGGTCCCGGCCCTGGCCCGATCCTCGCTCTCGCCCCTATCGCCCACCAGCCCGGCAAGAGCTGGCCGGCCGACCGCTGGGGTGAGCTGGTGGCGCGGCTGCAGGCCGAGCCGCGCTTCGCCGGCTGGCGCTTCATGCCGGTCGGCGGCCCGGGCGACCGGCCCCCGGCCACGCCGGCGCTGGAGACCGCCGGGGCGCAGGGCATCGACTTCGTCGGCAAGGGCGACATCCTCGCCTCGGCAGCGGCGATCGACCGCGCCGCCCTGTTCGTGGGCAACGACTCCGGCCTGATGCATGTGGCGGCGGCGCTGGGCCGTCCGACCCTGGGCCTGTTCGGCCCGACAGAATGGTGGCTCTACGGCCCCTGGGGCCCGCGCACCGACACGGTCGCCTCCAACGAGACCCGGGGCCGGTTCGCTCCGATCGACGACCTGACCGTGGATCACGTCCGCGCGGCGGTGCTGAGGCTCCACGACAGGCACTTTCGGGGCTGACCGCCCCGCCGCGCCTTGAAAAGACGGCCCCCGGCGGGCATATGAGACCCAGAGGGAGGACAGGCGCGCCGGCGCACGGTTTTGCATGCCACGACGCCGACCCCCTCTCGACCACGCCCTGACCACATAAGGAAACGACGCCCATTCGCCGCCCCATGCAAGCGCCGCCCGTCAAGGACGGTCCGCGCACCAACCAGGAAATCCGCGCCCCACGGGTCCTTCTGATCGATCAGAACGGCGAGAAGCAGGGCGTTATGCCCCTCTCCGCCGCGCTGGAAGCCGCCGAGGAAGCCGGCATGGACCTGGTCGAGATCGTCGCCACAGCCGATCCGCCCGTCTGCAAGATTCTGGACTACGGCAAGTTCCGCTTCCAGGAGCAGAAGAAGAAGGCCGAGGCGCGCAAGCGGCAGAAGGTGGTCGAGCTCAAGGAAATCAAGCTCCGCCCGAACATCGACACCCACGACTACGATGTGAAGGCCAAGGCCATGCACCGGTTCTTCGACGAGGGTGACAAGGTCAAGGTGACCCTGCGCTTCCGCGGCCGGGAGATGGCCCACCCGGAGCTGGGCATCAAGCTGCTCAACAAGGTGCAGGCCGACTTCGAGGAAGTGGCCAAGGTCGAGTACGCGCCCCGCATGGAAGGGCGCCAGATGATCATGATCCTCGCGCCGAAATAAGCCGCAGAGCTCGCCAGACCCTGACGCTCCGGCCGGACACGGCCGGAGCGTCTTGCATGGCGGCCGGCCTAAGGCGGCGGTCCGGACCCTGGATGAGGCCGCTTCAGCCCCGATCGCCCGGCGCAGGCGCGTCGGTCGCGCCGGGGCCGCCTTCCGCGCAAGCGCGCATCGGCCTACAAGGCCGCATGAGTGCGCCCCGCCCAGCTGCCTCCCCGACCGGCACCGGCGCACTCGGCGTCCTGTTCACCGTCGTCTTCCTCAATCTCGTCGGCTTCGGCCTGGTCATCCCCCTGCTGCCCTTCTTCGGGGAGAGTCTCGGGGCCCCGACCTGGCAGGTGACGCTGATGTTCTCGGCCTATTCGCTCGGCCAGTTCTTCGGCGAGCCCTTGTTCGGCCGGCTGTCCGATCGCCTCGGCCGCAAGCCGGTGCTGCTGCTGACCCTGGCCGCCAACGCCATCGGCTATGTCGCCCTCGCCTTCGCCCCAAACATCTGGATCGCCATCACCATCCGCCTGTTCACCGGCTTCGGCGCGGGCAATGTCTCGACGGTCCAGGGCTATGTCGCCGACGTCACCCCGCCCGAGCGCCGCGCCAGCCGCATGGGCCTGATCGGGGCCGCCTTCGGGGCCGGCTTCATCTTCGGGCCCGGCCTCGGCAGCGTCCTGACCCGGCCGGAGTTGGGCCAGCTCGGTTACCAGATCCCCCTCTTCACCGCCGCCGGCCTCGCGGCGCTGGCCCTGGTCGGGGTGGCGGTACTGCTGCGCGAGAGCCGGGCCAGGGCGGCACCGGAGGCCCCGCGCACTCCCTTCCTCGCCGGCCTGCGCCGCGCCCGCGCCAATCCGGTGGTGTCGCGGGTCCTGCTGGTCACCCTGATCTACATGGCCGGCTTCTCGGGCATGGAGTCGACCTTCGCCTTCTGGACCGCTGCCCGCTACGAGTGGGGCGCGCGCGAGGTCGGCCTGGCCTTCATGGTCATCGGCGTGGTCTCGGTGGTCACGCAAGGCATCCTCGCCGGTCGACTGGCGCGTCGCTTCGGCGAGAGCCGGGTGCTGGCCGCCGGCTGCCTGCTGTTCGGAACCGGGCTGGTGGCCCAGGTGGTGTCCCCGGCGGAGTCCCTCGTCGTCGTCTTCATGGGGCTCGGGGCCTTCGGCATGGCCATGACCATGCCGAACATCTCCGCAATGATCAGTCGCGCCGTCGCCCCGGACGAACAGGGGGCCATGCTGGGCCTGAACATGGCCGCCAGCTCCTCGGCCCGCATCCTCGGCCCAGTCGCCGCCGGGGCCATCTTCTCGGCCGTCGGCCACGACTGGCCTTTCCTGATCGGGGCCCTGTTCACCGTCCCGGCGGCCATGATGGCGCTCAACGCCGGCCGCGCCGCCCGCCGTCTGGCCGAGGCGGCCGAGGCTCCGGCCGCCACGCCCGACTTGCCTTCGCGGGCCTGATCGCCTAGACACCGCGCCTTCGCGTCACCGGACCGCCGGGCGATCAGGCATGCCTGGGCGGTCCTCTACCCCGGCGGCGGGCCCGTCCCGCCGACTGAAAAGGAACGGAAAATGCCGAAACTGAAGACCAAGTCGGGCGCCAAGAAGCGCTTCAAACTGACGGCGACCGGAAAGGTGAAGGCGGGCGTGGCGGGCAAGCGCCACCGTCTGATCAGCCACAATTCCAAGTACATCCGCCAGAACCGCGGCACCTCGGTCATGGCCGACGCCGACGCCAGGAAGATCAAGTCCTACATGCCCTACGCCTGATCGGCGCAGCGCAGACCAGATCCTCAACCGCATCAGTTTGAAACACCCCCCAGGCAGCAAGGTCCCGCAGGCCGAGCGACAGGGGGAGCTTCTCATAATCCGGCCCTCAAGCAGCGAGCGACCGCGTCGCGAGCGGTAGGGCCCTCCCGAAGGGAATGAAAACATGGCTCGCGTCAAACGGGGGGTTACCTCCCACGCCCGGCACAAGAAGGTTCTGGAACAGGCCAAGGGCTTCCAGGGCCGCCGCAAGAACACCATCCGCACCGCCAAGGCCGCGGTCGACAAGGCCGGCCAGTACGCCTACCGCGACCGCCGCAACAAGAAGCGCTCGTTCCGCGCCCTGTGGATCCAGCGCATCAACGCCGCGGCCCGCCTTGAGGGCTTCACCTACAGCCAGTTCATCAACGGCCTGACCCGGGCCGGCGTGACCCTGGACCGCAAGGTGCTGGCCGCCCTGGCCGCCGATCCGACCGGCTTCAAGGCGATCGCCGACAAGGTCCGCACCGCCCTCGCCTGAGGACGCCGGCCTCACGGCCTGACGATTTTCCCCGCACGGGAACGCCAGAAGCCCTCCGGCCCGCGCCGGGGGGCTTTTTGCTGGGCCCCGCACGCACTACACGACGCCCCATGACCGATCTCGCGAAGCTTGAACTCGATCTGATGACCGCCCTCGGCGGCGCGACCACCTCGGCCGAGGTGGAGGCGATCCGCGTCGCCGCCCTCGGCAAGACCGGCACGGTGTCCGGCCTGCTCAAGGGTATGGGGGCGATGAGCCCGGACGAGCGGCGCGAGCGGGGCCCGCTGATCAACGGCCTGCGCGACCGGCTGACCGCGGCGCTCACCGCGCGCAAGACCGAGCTCGAGGCCGCCGAACTGGACGCGAAGCTGCTGGCCGAGCGGGTCGACCTGACCCTGCCGGCGGCGCCGCGCCGCCGCGGCTCGGTGCACCCGACCATGCAGGTGATGGACGAGATCACCGCCCTGTTCGCCGAGCTGGGCTTCGCCGTGGCGGAAGGTCCGGACATCGAGGACGACTTCCACAACTTCACCGCCCTGAACTTCCCACCGAGGCACCCGGCGCGGGAGATGCACGACACCTTCTTCCTGACGCCCGATCCGGAGACCGGCGAGCGCAAGGTGCTGCGCACCCACACCAGCCCGGTGCAGGTGCGCACCATGCGCGTCACCCCGGACAGGCCGCCCGCCGGCTGGATCGCCGCCGGCCGCGAGCCGCCGATCCGCATCATCGCGCCCGGCCGCACATTCAGAAAAGACTCCGACGCCACCCACACACCGATGTTCCACCAGGTCGAGGGCCTGGTGATCGACAAGGGCGTGCACATGGGTCACCTCAAGTGGACGCTGGAGACCTTCGTCGCCCGCTTCTTCGAGATGGACGCGATCGAGGCCCGCTTCCGGCCGCACCACTTCCCCTTCACCGAGCCCTCGGCGGAGATGGACATCCGCTGCGACCGGTCCGGCGGGGAGCTGAAGCTGAACCAGGGCGACAGCTGGATGGAGATCCTCGGCTGCGGCATGGTCCATCCCAACGTGCTGCGCGCCTGCGGGCTGGACCCCGACGAATGGCAGGGCTTCGCCTTCGGCATGGGCGTGGATCGCCTCGCCATGCTCAAGTACGGCATCCCCGACCTGCGCCCCATGTTCGAGGCCGACACCCGCTGGCTCAGCCACTACGGCTTCTCGCCCTTCGTCGCGCCCAACCTCGCCACCGGCCTGAGCTGAGACCGACGCCATGAAGTTCACCCTGTCCTGGCTGCGCGAGCATCTCGACACGTCCGCCGACGCCCACGCCGTCGCCGAGGCCATGACCCGCGCCGGTCTGGAGGTCGAGGAGGTCCATGACCCGATCGCGGCCCTCGCCCCCTTCAGCGTCGCCCGCATCGTCTCGGCCGCCCGCCACCCCGACGCCGACCGGCTGCAGGTCTGCCATGTCGAGACCGTCGACGGCATGAAGGAGATCGTCTGCGGCGCCCCCAACGCCCGTGCCGGCCTCGTCACCATCTACGCCCCGATCGGCGCTTACGTCCCTGGCCTCGGCGTCACCCTGGTGGAGAAGCCGGTGCGCGGCGTCGTCTCCAACGGCATGCTGTGCTCGGCCTCCGAGCTGGAACTGGCCGAAGAGTCCGAGGGCATCCTCGAGCTGGCCGATGACCTCGCCGTCGGGACCCCCGCCGCCGGGGTGTTCGGTGTCGAGCCGGTGATCGACTTCGAGGTCACCCCCAACCGCCCCGACTGGCTGGGCGTCGCCGGCATCGCCCGCGACCTCGCTGCCGCCGGCCTCGGCCCCCTGACCACCCCGGCTATCGCGCCCGTGCCCGGCCGCTTCCCCTGCCCGGTGCAGATCCGGCTGGCCGCGCCCGACCTGTGCCCCGTCTTCGCCGGCCGCATCATCCGCGGCGTGCGCAACGGCCCCTCCCCGGCCTGGCTGCAGCGCAAGCTGACCGCCATCGGCCTGCGCTCGATCAACGCCTTGGTCGACGTCACCAACCTGATCTCCTGGGACCGCGCCCGCCCGCTGCACGCCTATGACCTGGGCAAGCTGGCGGGGACCATGATCGTCGCCCGCGGCGGCCAGCTCAAGGATCCCTCCCTGCCGGAGACCGACCTCGCCAGGTACGAACGCCTGCAGGCGCTGGACGGGAAGATGTATCTGCTTCACCCGCACATGTGCGTCATCGCCGACGACGGCGGCGAGCGCCCGATCGGGCTGGGCGGCGTCATGGGCGGAGAGTCCACCGGCTGCGACGCGGACACCACCGACGTCTTCCTCGAGAGCGCCTGGTTCGACCCCCTGGCTACGGCCCAGACCGGCCGCGACCTGACCCTGACCTCGGACGCCCAGTACCGCTTCGCCCGCGGCGTCGACCCGGCCTCGGTCGTCCCCGGGCTGGAGCTCGCCACGCAGCTGATCCTCGATCTCTGCGGCGGCGAGCCGTCGGACATAACCGTCGCCGGCCAGGCGCCCGCCGACCCGGCCGCCTTCGCCTTCGACCCGGCCGTGGTCGAGCGCCTGTCGGGTCTGGCCCTGCCGCACGACCGCATCGCCGCCATCCTCGGCGACCTCGGCTTCACGGTGGAGACCGGGACGCCCTGGCGGGTCACCCCGCCGTCGTTCCGCCGCGACGTCGAGGGCCCGGCCGATCTGGTCGAGGAAGTCGCCCGCATCGCCGGCTATGACGCCCTGCCGGCTACGCCCCTGCCCGAGGTCGCCCGCCCGCCCCGCGGCGTGCTCAGCCCCCGTCAGGGCCGTATCCGCACCGCCCGCCGGGCCCTCGCCGCCCAGGGCTTCCACGAGGCCCTGACCTGGTCCTTCACCGCCCGCGCTACCGCCGCCCTGTTCGGCGGCCGCGATCAACGTCTGGTGCTGGAGAACCCGATCGCCGCCGAGCTGGACTGCATGCGGCCGTCGATCCTGCCCAACCTGATCCAGGCGGCGGCGCGCAACGCCGCGCGCGGCCATGCCGACGTGGCCCTGTTCGAGATCGGCCCGGTCTATGCCGGCGACCGGCCCGGCGACCAGCGCACCGCCATCACCGCCCTGGTCGCCCCCCACGCCCCGCGCCACTGGTCCGGCAGCACTGAATCAGCCCTGTTCGCCGTCAAGGCCGACCTCTACGCCCTGCTGGAGACGCTCGGTGCCCCGGTCGGATCCCTGCAGCTGGTCGAGGGGCAGAATCGCGACTGGTGGCGGCCCGGCCAGTCGGCCCGGCTGCAGCTGGGGCCGAAGACGGTCATCGCCGAGTTCGGCACCCTGCACCCGCGCACCCTCAAGGCGCTGGACGCCTCGGGCCCCATGCTGGCCTTCGAGATCGACCTCGACGCCCTGCCCGAACCGCGCGCCGGAAAGGGCGGCGGCAAGGCCCGCGGCCCGGCCGACCTGCCCAACCTGATGCCCCTGACCCGCGACTTCGCCTTCCTCGTCGACGCCACGAAGCCTGCCGCCGACCTGGTCCGCGCCGTCGCCGGCGCCGACAAGACCCTGATCGCCGAGGTCCGCGTCTTCGACGTCTACCGCGGTCCGGGCGTGCCCGAGGGCCAGGTCTCGATCGCCCTGGAAGTCGTTATCCAGCCCCGCGCCGCCACCCTGACCGAGGCGGAGATCGAGGCGCTGACCGGCCGAATCACCGCCGCGGCTGCAAGGCTCGGCGCCATCCTGAGGAGCTGACATGAAATCCGGGATCGAGAGGGGCTTCGAGCGCGGCCTGTTCGCATCGCGCTGGCTGATGGCCCCGATGTACCTGGGCCTCGTGGTGTGCCTCGG
This sequence comes from Brevundimonas sp., assembly GCA_027531145.1. Taxonomy (GTDB): domain Bacteria; phylum Pseudomonadota; class Alphaproteobacteria; order Caulobacterales; family Caulobacteraceae; genus Brevundimonas. The sequence goes on from JAPZRF010000002.1 coordinate 33,049, forward strand.
CCTGCTTGTCGTCGTCTTCCTGCGCGAACTGGCCTACTACCTGCCGAAGACGCTGACCATGACCACCGAACAGGCGATCCTTGTCGTCCTGACGCTGATCGACCTGTCGCTCGCCGCCAACCTGCTGTTGACCGTGCTGTTCTCCGGCTACGAGAACTTCGTCTCCAAGTTGGACATCAAGGACACGGTCGACCGCCCCGGCTGGATGGGCACCGTCGATTTCGCCGGCCTCAAGATGAAGCTGATCGCCTCCATCGTGGCCATCTCCGGCATCCATCTGCTCAAGGTCTTCATGGAGGTCGGCGAGGCTCCCGCCGTCGGGACCGTGTCCAGACCCCTCGACGAGCCGCAGCTACTCTGGCTGGTGATCATCCACCTGACCTTCGTCGTCTCGGGCGTGCTGCTGGCCGTCATGGACTGGCTGGCCGCCCGCACGACCAAGCACTGACAGCGGCCAGCGTCGCAAAGATCATGAAGCCGGCCGCCACCTGAGGGCTTGGAAGTAGCGGCCAGGCCGTGGCGAAGAACCCCGCAACCAGCAGGTTCGCGAGCACGATCGCCCAGCGATTCGAGGAGGTGCCGCCTCGTAGCGCGACAACGTTCATGAGCGCACAACAGACAACCGCGAGACCGCTGCCGGCGAACCACAAGGCCTCAAGCGAAAGTCTCCCATAGATCGGCAGCGTCAGAATCAGATGCAGCAGGCCCAGGAGAAGGCCCGACGAGACCAGCACCCAGACCGCCTTGCGGATCATCTGCCGTGCTCGAGGCGGCGGGCCAGGGCGCGCCCCAGAGCGGCGACACCCAGGAACGTCGCGAGGATCAGATAGGCTTCCACAGACAGGGCGCGAACGAACCTTGACGGTTCCATGAAACCGCCTGTCCACGCGGTCACGATGATCGTGTTCAGCGCAATGCCACCCAGTGCGAAGGCGCACATGCCGCGAAGCCCCCACCGGGCCGTAGCGACAGCTCCTGCCGCATAGAAGACCCCGAGCCCGATCATCATCGGAGCCAGCGGGCCGAAGCTCCCCAGCAGGGTCAGGATCGTGACAAGAGCGGCGAGCGACGCGCTGGCGGCGACAAGGCCGCCCTGGCTCGCCCGGCGCACGCCATCCGGCGTCCAGATGCGCCATACCAACGCCGCCGCGAGACAGCCGCTTGCGAAACGAAGTCGCTGTGGAGCCGGAATGAACTCAAGCTCCGTCTGCATCGCCCTGAACCAGACGTCTCGATCCGCAGGACCGATCCTGATGGCGGACCTGAACACCAGTGTCGCGAGGTCGGTCATGTCAAAGCCTCTCCGGTACGCGGGTTGGACGCGGCGACCGCCTTCATGGACTGGGTTCGGGCGAACTCGATACCTGCCGTCGTCAAGCGATAGGCATGTCTCGGAGGACGGCCCGGATGCAACGACGGCCTCCACTCGGATTCAAGGAGCCCCTGGTCGGACAGGCGGGCGAGGGTCGGGTAGAGGGTGCCTGATCCGATCCCGGTCGCCCTGCTCAGCTCATAGCCGTATTGCCACGCCTGAGGCTGGTCAGCGAAGCGGGCGAGCAGGAGCCGGGTCTGTGCGGAAGCATTTCTGGGGCGGACCATTTGACTAACTCGCCATATGTCGAGTTATGAGTCAAGCCTTGGCGGTCTGCGATCGATCGATCCGGCGACATGGCAATCGCACCCGGGTACCCTGAAGGGGTGGTCGCCCCCCGGCAACCTCCCGTTAACCTTGCCGCCGCAAGGCTGACTCAAAGGCCAGCGACGGTGTGCGTCTGCGCCCGCGCCAGTCGGGCGGACCGTCCCTCGCCTCCGGAGCCGTCGCCATGCACCGTCGCCAGCTGATCCTCACCGGTCTCGCCGCCGCCCCGGCCCTCGCCGCCGCCGCCTGCGCCACCCGCCAGCCCGCCGACCCGGCCTATCCGGTCGGCACCGACCGCAGCGCCCGCACCTACTCGGCCCAGGAGCTGATCGCCGCCGGCTCGCGCGAGCTGGGCATCGCCGCCGAGGCTGTCGGCGGGGCCATCGAGCGCATCTTCGCCGACCAGGGCGACAGCCCGACCGCCTATATCGCCGGCGAGGAAGCCGCCGGGGCCGCGGTGATCGGGGCCCGCTACGGCCGCGGCGCCCTGCACATGAAGGACCTCAGCGCCTCGCAGGAGGTATTCTGGCAGGGGGCCTCGGTCGGCTGGGACGTCGGCGGCAACGCCAGCCGCGTCTTCACCCTGGTCTACGGCCTCTACCACCCCGACATGCTCTACCGCCGCTATCCCGGCGTGGAGGGCTCGGCCTATCTCGTCGCCGGCCTCGGCGTGAACTACCAGCAGGCCGACGGCATCATCCTGGCCCCCATCCGCACCGGCGTGGGCCTGCGCCTCGGCGCCAATGTCGGCACGATGAGCTACAGCCGCCAGCGGAACATCCTGCCGTTCTGAGGGGGTGGGAATGGCGAGTGGCGAGTGGTTAGTGTTGAGTGGTTAGCAAGAGGAGCTGCGGCAGCGTTGCTCCGCGCAACGGCGCAGCCGGCTCACTAATCACTAGTCACTAACCACTCGCCACTCGCCCCTCCCCCCGGATCACCGCCTGCACCCCCTCGCGCCAGGTCGGGTGCGCCGGCCGCCACCCCAGCTCCGCCTTGGCGCGGGCGTTCGAGACGCGCTTGGAGTCGAGGTAGAAGCGCCGCATGGCCTCCGACACCGACGGGTCGGTCCAGTCCACCTCGGGCGGCAGGGGCAGGCCCAGCCGGCGGGCGGTCCATTCCAGCACCACATCGGCCGGGGCCGGGGCGTCGTCGACCAGGTTGTAGGCGCGGCCCGGGTGGGGCCGGTCCATCGAGGCGAACAGGCCGTCGACGGCGTCGTCCACATAGATTCGGTTGAAGATCTGGCCGGGCTTCCTCACCAGCCGCGCCGTGCCCTCGCGCAGCCGCTCCACCGGCGAGCGGCCGGGACCGTAGATGGCCGGCAGGCGGAAGACCTGCACCGTCAGCCCCATGCCGCGGCCGGCGTCCAGCCAGCCGCGCTCGGCCTGGACCCGGCGCGCGCCCTCCAGTGCCGCGGCGTTGAGCGGATCGTCCTCGAAGGCCCAGCCGCCGTCGCGGTCGCCATAGACCCCGGTGCTGGAGATGTAGCCGATCCAGTCGGGATAGGCGCCCGCCTGCGACAGGGCCGGGATCAGCGCCCTGAGGCCCGGACAGCCGTCGGCGTCCGGCGCGGCGGTGATCAGGATGGCCGAGGCCCCGGCGACCGCCACCTCAAGCGCCGCGGGATCGGCCGGATCGACCGCCGCGTGCCCGGCGGCTTCAAGCCCCGCCCGGGTCTCCGCCTGCCGCGAGGTGCCCACCGTGGCCCGGCCCCGGGCGCGGGCGGCGTCCAGCGCCCGGCGGCCCAGATACCCCGCCCCGAAGACCAGCAGCGGCCCGGCTGAGGCCACTCAGCCCGCCTTGCGCGCCACCGGGGTCACCGCCACCGGGTCGCTCGCGGCCGCGGCGGCGCGGGCTGCGTTCCAGTGCGACACGCACGGCACCTTGGTCAGGTCGGCCCGTTGAGCGTAGCGGCGGGCGATCTCGGTCACGTCCGCCATCAGCCCCTCGGCCAGGGTGATCGGCTTCAGGCCCAGGTCGCGGAACTGGTCGTTGGCCACCACCAGTTCGTTCTCGTCGGCTTCCTGACGCGGGTTGGGGACGTTGTGGATCTCGGCCCCGGTCATGTCGGCGACCATCCGCGCCAGGTCGCGCACGCGCCGGCTCTCGGTCATCTGGTTGAGGATCTTGACCCGCTCGCCGCGCGTCGGCGGATTGTTCAGCGCCAGCTCGACGCAGCGCACCGTGTCCTGGATGTGGATGAAGGCCCGCGTCTGGCCGCCCGAGCCGTGCACGGTCAGCGGATAGCCGACCGCGGCCTGCATCAGGAAGCGGTTCAGCACCGTGCCGTAGTCGCCGTCATAGTCGAAGCGGTTGATCAACCGCTCGTCCCTGCGGGTCTCCTCGGTCTGGGCCCCCCAGACGATGCCCTGGTGCAGGTCGGTGATCCGCAGCCCGTCGTTCTTGGCGTAGAACTGGAACAGCAGGGCGTCCTGGGTCTTGGTCATGTGGTAGATCGAGCCCGGGTTCGGCGGGAACAGGATCTCCTGCTCGGCCGGGCCGAAGTCGGTGTCGACCGTGACCTTCAGATAGCCCTCGGGGATGCGCAGGCCGGCGGTGGTGTAGCCATAGACCCCCATGGTGCCGAGGTGGGCCAGATGCACGTCCAGCCCGCTCTCGACGATCGCCGCCAGCAGGTGGTTGGTGGCGTTCAGGTTGTTGTCGACGGTGTAGAGCTTGTGCCGGGCCGACTTCATCGAATAGGGCGCGGCGCGCTGCTCGGCGAAGTGCACCACGCTGTCCGGCCGCTCGGTGCGGATCAGCTCGACCAGCCGGTCGAACTCCTTGCCCACCGTCATGTTGACGAAGCCGATCTCGCGCCCGGAGACCTCCTTCCAGGCGGCGATGCGCTCGCCCATCGGCCGGATCGGCGTCAGGGACTGGACCTCCAGCTCGTTATCGATATCGCGTCGGCTGAGGTTGTCGACGATCGTCACGTCCCAGCCGCGGGCCGACAAGTGCAGGGCCGTAGGCCAGCCGCAGAAGCCGTCGCCGCCCAGGATGAATACGCGCATGTCTTCGGTTTCCTCGCCTTGTGCCTGACCTCTGCCTAGCCCAAGGCGGGGACGGGCGAAACCCGCCCCCGACCCGTTACAGGCGCGTCACAGCAGCGCCGACACCGCCTCGCGCGCCGCCGCGCCCAGGTCCGGGTGCTTCAGGGCCAGGGCCACATTGGCCCGCAGCAGGCCGATCTTGTCGCCGCAGTCGTGGGTCACGCCGGCGTACTCCACCGCGGTGAAGGGCTGGGTCGCCATCAGCCGGGCCATGGCGTCGGTCAGCTGGATCTCGCCCCCGGCGCCCGGATCCTGGTCGGCCAGCAGGTCGAAGATCTCCGGCTGCAGCACATAGCGGCCGGCGATCGACAGGTTGGACGGGGCCGTGCCCTTCGCCGGCTTTTCGACCATGCCCTTCATGCGGATGCGGGTGCCGTCGCGGCTCTCCGGATCGACGATGCCGTACTTGTGGGTCTGGTCCCCGGGCACCGCCTCGACGCCGATGACATTGCCTCCGGTCTCGCCCCATGCGTCCAGCAACTGCTTCAGCGCGCCCGGCGTCCCGTCGACGATCACGTCCGGCAGCAGCACGGCGAAGGGCTCGCGCCCGACGATGTCGCGGGCGCACCATACGGCGTGCCCCAACCCCTGGGGCGACATCTGGCGGGTGAAACTCATCTCGCCCGGGACCGGCAGCTCGCCGGTCAGCTGGTCGAGGATGTCGGTCTTGCCCTTGGCAATGAGCTGGGCCTCCAGCTCGACCTGGTGGTCGAAATAGTCCTCGATCGCCTGCTTGAAGCGCCCGGTGACGAAGACGATGTGCTCGATGCCCGCCTCGCGCGCCTCGGCCACGATGTAGCTGAGGATGGGCCGGTCGACGACGTTGAGCAGTTCCTTCGGCGTGGTCTTGGTGCCGGGCAGCACGCGGGTACCGAGGCCGGCGACCGGTAGCACGGCCTTGCGGACGCGGGGGGGCGACTGGGTCATGGCGTTCCTGAGCAGCGGGGGAGGCGAACAACCCTAACGCAAGCGGTGCGGTTCCGTCGCCCCCGCTGTTTGAAATCAGCCGCCCGGCGTCTCCGTGACGGTCTCATCTTCCTCGGCCGGGGCGATTTCGCCACGGTCCTTGCGGCGCGCAGGAGTTCGGTTACGTCCTCGCCCGAGACTCCTGACACCAGCATGGGGCGGCGACCGGCGGCGGCCTCCGGCTCGGCCGCCTTTTCCTCGCGGACCTCGGGAGTCAGGGCGTCGATCTTGTTCAGGGCCGGGACCTCGGCCTGTTCGGAAAGGCCGGTGCCATTGGCCTGCTGCCCATCCGGCCCGCTGTTCGAGATGAATTCTCCCGCCGGAACGAGACGCAGCCCGCCCCGCCGATGCCGGAGCAGATGTAGACCTTGGCCAGGGCGAGAAACTTCATCGCCGGATATCTGAATGGGCGCTGACGCTCGCGACGCGGTCGCTCGCCGCCCCGGCGCGGCTTATGGTGCGGGTCAGCGGCGAGTCACAGGCGAGGGCGGACCGTCGACTTTAAACGGATCGTAAGCGTGGCCGGGTGAGGGTGTCGGGAAACGCTTACGGAGAGATTCAGAATGATCTCACTGACGTCCGCTTCGGCCCCGCCATCACCCGCCTGGCGCACCCCTTTGCGGGGCCAGTCCCGCTCCGTCGGGGAGGCATCGCCCGGTCTCGGCCTGCCGTCCCTCTCCGATCTGCGCGATGCCCAGAGATCACTGCGGAAGGAGATGGCGGCCAAGAAGGTCCAGGCCGTGCGCGAGCGCCGTGACGCCCTCATGCTGCTGGTGAAGATCGAGCCCAGGGCGGCGTTGAGGATGACCGCCGAGCTGGCGAAAGAGCTCAAATCGGCCGTGAGGGACTATGTCGAGGCCGGTGGGAAGAACGTCACTGACGGCGAGATGGCCATGTTGCGCCGGGACGCGAAAGACGCCCGCGAGGCGGCAGACGAGGCGCTGAACCGGCTGCCGGCCGAGCCGGAGGAGGCCGGGATCGCGGGCGGCGAAGCCGGGGGCGGCGCTGCGCCTGCGATCGTTGATGCGGAAATGAAGCGGGCAAGGCTCGCCTATGCCGCCGCCTTCGAGGTCGCTGATACGTGGGACGAGCGGGCGGACCGGGCCGAAGCCCTGCTCGGCGTGGCCGTGGCCGACCGGGGATTCTTCCAGCAGGTGAAAGAGGCGATCGCGGAGCTCAAGGAGGCGCGCGAGAAGATCAGGGCCGACTGGTCCCATCCGAAGGCACCGGGCCGGGACGACTGGAAGGAGGCCGACAAGGAGATGGCCGAGCTCGAGAAGGCCATCGACATGGCCCCTGCCGGGACGCCGGATCTGGCATCGACGGGCGCGTCAGTTCAGGCCTGAGCCCTCTCCCCGTCGGGGGAGAGGGCCCGGCAACCTCAACCATGAGGCCAGACGCCGAACGGGTCGCTCCAGTCCAGCCCCAGCGCCTGGGCCACCGCCGGATAGGTGATCTGGCCCTTCAGCACGTTCAGGCCGCGGGCCAGATGCGGATCGCGCTTCAGGGCGTTCAGCCCGTGATCCGCCAGCGCCAGACCGAACGGCAAGGTGGCATTGTTGAGCGCCTCCGAGCTCGTCCGAGGTGCCGCTCCCGGCATGTTGGCGACGCAATAGTGCACCACCCCGTCGACCACATAGGTGGGGTCCTCGTGGGTCGTGGCGTGGCTGGTCTCGAAACAGCCGCCCTGGTCGATGGCGACGTCGACCAGCACCGAGCCAGGCTTCATCTGCGTCAGATGTTCGCGCTTGATCAGCTTGGGTGCCTCGGCCCCCGGGACCAGCACCGCGCCGATCACCACATCGGCCTTGAGCAGCTCCTCCTCGATCGCGCCGATCGAGGAATAGCGGGTGATGACCCGGCCGCCGGTCAACTCGTCGATCTCGCGCATGCGCGGGATCGACCGCTCCAGCACCACCACCTCGGCCCCCAGCCCCATGGCCATGCGCGCGGAGTTCATGCCGACCACGCCGCCGCCCAGCACCAGCACCCGGGCCGGTGCCACGCCCGGCACGCCGCAGAACAGCAGGCCCATGCCGCCATTGTGCTTGAGCAGGGTCTCGGCCGCGGAGAAGACGGCGATGCGCCCGGCCACCTCGGACATTGGGGCCAGCAGCGGCAGGCCGCCGCGCGCGTCGGTCACGGTCTCATAGGCCACGGCGGCGCAGCCCGAGGCCATCAGCCCCTTCGTCTGTTCCGGATCGGGCGCGAGGTGCAGATAGGTGAACAGGATCTGGCCCTCGCGCAGCCGCACCCACTCGGTGGGCTGGGGCTCCTTCACCTTCACGATCATGTCGGCACCGGCGAACACCGTGGCGGCGTCGGGAGAGAGGCGGGCACCCGCCTTGACATAGGCCTCGTCGGTGAAGCCTGCACCGAGGCCGGCTCCGGCCTCGACGGTCACCTGGTGGCCGTGGGCCACATACTCGCGCACCGCCGTCGGGGTCAGGCCGACGCGGTGCTCGTTGGTCTTGATTTCCTTCGGTACGCCGACGCGCATGGCGTCCTCCCTGGCTGGTCTGTTCGGGTGCAGACTACCGCCGCAGCCAACGCAGGTTCGTGCTTCTTTCGGCGGCCACTCGCCGCTATCGTCGCAGGATCTGCGAAGGGTGCGCCCGATGAAGACCGTTTCTGCCATCGAGCTCGATTCCGTCGACCGCCGAATCCTGCGCCTGCTGCAGGCGGACGGGCGCATGACCAACGCCGACCTGGCCCGCGAGGTCGCCCTGTCCGAGAGCGCCTGCCTGCGCCGGCTCAAGGCGCTGGAGGCCTCCGGCGTCATCGCCCGCTACGCCGCGGTGATCGCCGAGCGCGCCGTCGGCCTGCCGATCAGCGTCTTCGTCACCGTCACCCTGGCCTCCCAGGCCGAGGCCGCCCTGACCGCCTTCGAACAGGCCGTCGCCGCCGTGCCGGAGGTGATGGAGTGCTATCTGATGACCGGCGGCTCGGACTATCTGCTGCGGCTGGTGGTGCGCGACGTCGACGACCTGGAGCGCCTGCACGCCAAGGCCCTGACCCGCCTGCCCGGCGTCAACCGCGTCTCCTCCTCGGTCGCCATGCGCGCCGTGGTCAAGCGCGCGGCGCTGCCGGTGTAGAGCCGTCTGTGATAGGATCGGCGGCCATGAGCGTTCACGAGACCGTCGCCGTCTGGACCGACCGCGAGCCCACGCTCGACGAGGAGCTGCGCGCGCTGGGGGAGGAGGACCTTGTCGAGATGGCGTACCTGCCTCCCGACTGGACCGGCGTCCTCGCCCACATCTTCATCTCGACCGCGCTGGGCCAGCACGGGCCGCGGGTGAAGGTCTATCTGAAGAAGGGCCGCCATCAGCCCAGCGCATCCATCTCCATTGGCCCGAACCCGCGCGTTCTGGCCAGCAGCCTCGACGAGCGCGACCTGAACGCGATCGCGCCGCAGGCCCTCGCATGGGTCGCCCTCAACCATGAGGCCCTGACAACCTTCTGGTTCGAGGGCGAAAGCCTCGACATCGCCGAAGTCGCCGAGTTTGGCCGCAGCCTGAAGAAGGTCTGAGGCGGCGGCGACCCCGACCGGAGCCCGCAGCTGACCGTCATCGCGGATTTGCTGCAGGTCTGACCCGCCGCAGATAGTCGAGAAACGCTTTCAGTGCCGGCGGCAGGTGACGTCGGGAAGGATAGTAGAGAAACGGGCCCGGGAAGGGCTGAAGCCACTCGTCCAGCACGGTGACGAGCCGCCCCGCTGCGACATCCGCAGCGGCCCAGGCCTCGAACGTTAGGTAGAAACCAAGTCCGTCGCAGGCCGCGGCCAGCCCGAGGGCCCCGCCACCCACGGTCAGGCGCGCCGCCGGGGTGAACCGCACCGTTCGCCCGTCGCGCTCGAACTCCCACGGCACCGGCCCCCCCGGCAGGACAGTGAGGATCGCCGGTGCTTCGCGAAGCTCGTCCGGGTGTTGCGGTGTTCCCGTCCGCGTCAGAAGGTCCGGCGCGGCGACCAGCACGTAGCGCTCGGGCGGGCCCAGAGGCACGGCGATCATGTCCCTGGCCAGCCGCTCCCCATAGCGAATTCCGGCATCGAACCCCTGACCGATCACGTCGGTCAGGGCGTCCTCGACCACCACGTCCATGCGGATGCCGGGGTATCCCCTGAGGAATGGGCCGAGCAGGGGACCAAGCGCCATCGCCGCTGCCCCCGGAGCGTTGATCCGCAGCCGCCCGACCGGCTGCTTCGCCTCCAGTCCGACCGACGCCATTGCTTCGGACAGGTCGTCCAGCAACGGCCCCGCCCGGGCCAGTAGCGCCTCACCGGCCTCGGTGGCGCTGACCGATCGGGTGGTGCGGTTGACCAGCCGAACGCCGAGCGCGTCCTCCAGCACCCGGATTCGCTCCGAAACCCGCGACGGCGAGGTCCCGGTCTCGGCGGCGGCGGCCCGAAAGCCCCGCCGGCGGATCACCCGCGCCAGAAAATCGAGGTCATCAAGGGAAGGTCTCATTGTTCGCTTTGGCGCACAGCCTGTATCGACATCGCCAGATTATCGCACATGGTCCAGGAGCGCATAAGGCCCGGGACGCCCCGGACAAGGAGACCGACCATCACCTCGCCGCTTCCCCTTCGCCGCCTCGGCCGCATAGGCCCGGAAGTGGCCGCCCTCGGCCTCGGCTGCATGGGCATGTCCGACTTCTACGGCCCGGCCGATCGCGGCGAGAGCGTGGCGACCATCCACGCCGCCCTTGAGGCGGGTGTCACCCTGTTTGACACCGGCGACTTCTACGGCATGGGCCATAACGAGATGCTCCTCGGGGAAGCCTTGCGCGGCCGCCGCGACCAGGCGGTGATCAGCGTCAAGTTCGGTGCCCTGCGCGATCCCGACATGGACTTCCGCGGCTATGACTGCCGGCCGGAGGCTGTGCGCAACTTTCTCACCTACTCCCTGCGCCGGCTCGGGGTCGATTACATCGACATCTACCGCCCTTCGCGGCTGGACCCGGCGGTCCCGGTCGAGGACACCATCGGTGCCATCACCGACCTCGTGCAGCAGGGCTATGTCCGCCACATCGGCCTGTCCGAGGTCGGACCTGAGACAATCCGGCGCGCCGCCGCCATGCATCCGATCTGCGACCTTCAGATCGAGTGGTCGATCCTGTCCCGCGGTCTCGAGGCCGGGATCATTCCGGTCTGTCGGGCGCTGGGCATCGGCGTCACCGCCTACGGGGTGCTCGGCCGCGGGCTGATCAGCGGCCACTGGAGCCGGGAGCGGCGGACGCAGGACTTCCGCACCGAATGCCCACGGTTCCAAGGCTGCAACCTTGAACACAACCTGGCCCTCGTCGAGCGCCTGCGCGACATTGCCGGGGCCAAGGGTACCACCGTCGCCCGGGTGGCGGTGGCCTGGGCGCTGGCGCGCGGGGAGGACGTGGTGCCTCTGGTCGGCGCGCGTCGCCGCGACCGGCTGGCCGAATCGCTCGGGGCCCTGACGGTGCGACTGACATCCGACGAGCTCGTCGCGATCGACGCCGCCGTGCCGCCAGGTGCCGCCGCCGGCGGCCGCTATCCCGAGGCCCAGCTGAAGTTCATGGACAGCGAGCGCTGACCGTCGGCTCGGTGCCAGCGTCCGCGTCCGGATCTCGACATATTCGTCGATCCCGTGGATCGAGCCCTCGCGGCCGTGGCCGGACGACCTGACCCCGCCGAAGGGGGCGACCGGGGTCGACATCAGGCCCGTGTTGACGCCGCACATGCCCGCCTCGATGACCCGCCGGGTCTCCGCTTCGCCGAGATCCGGCACGCGGTCGACGATCTCGCCGGTGGCCGGATCGTCGACCTCGATCCAGCGGTCGCCGGTCACCGCCGCCCCGTCGATCAGGGCATGCTCGCGGATCAGCTTCAGGCCGACGTCGCGGGGCGAGGTCACGGGGCTTTCCTTCTCGGGGCTCGGGGCGGAAACGCCTCAGGTCTGGATGTTGTTCAGATCCCGGCCGCGCGTCTCCGGCAGCCAGATCAGGCTGACGATCAGGGCCACGGCGGTGAAGCCGACGGCGTACCACAGGCCGAAGTAGATGTTCCCCGAGGCCGCCACCAGCGCAAAGCTGGCCGCGGGCAGCAGGCCCCCCACCCAGCCAGTGCCGACGTTGTACGGCAGGCTCATGGCCGTATAGCGGATGCGCGTCGGGAACAGCTCGACCAGGGCCGCCGCCTGCGGGCCATAGAGGGCGGTCGCCGCCACGATGAACACCATCAGGATCAGGAACACCTGCACCAGATCAACCTCCGCCGGGTCAGCCCGGTCTGGATAGCCGGCCGCCGCCAGCGCCGTCTGGATGCGGCCCTGCACCTGGGTCCGCGCCGCCGCCAGGTCGGCCGCGGCAAGCCCCTCGCCCTCGATCGAGGCCACCTCGACGAGACCGACGCGCACCCGCGCCACGGTCCCCGCCGGGGCCGCCTCGTTGCTGTAGGACACGCCCGCGTTCGACAGCACGCTCTTGGCGATGTCGCAGGAGCTGGCGAAGGCGGTCTTGCCCACCGGGTCGAACTGCACGGCGCAGGTCGCCGGGTCGGCCACCACCACCACCGGGGCCCGCCCCTGGGCGTCGGCCAGATCAGGATTGGCGGCCCGGGTCAGGGCGTTGAAGCCGGGGAAAAAGGCCACCAGCGCCAGCAGCATCCCGCCCAGCATGACCGGCTTGCGGCCCACCTTGTCCGACAGCCAGCCGAAGAAGACGTAGAGCAGCGCCGACGCCACCGTTACCGCCAGCACCAGCTTGTCGACCGTGGCCACCTCGACCTTCAGCACCCGCTCCATGAAGAAGCGCGTGTAGAAGTAGCCGCAGTACCAGACCGCACCCTGGGCGATCATGATGCCGAACAGGGCCAGCAGCACGAAGCGGCCATTGCGCCAGGTCAGGAACGACTCCCTGTAGGGCGCGCGCCGCTCGCCACCCTCGGCCTCCATGCGCTTGTAGGCCGGGCTCTCGTTGAGCTTGAGCCGGATCCACAGGGAGATGGCCAGCAGGAAGGCCGACAACAGGAAGGGGATGCGCCAGCCCCATTCGTCGAAGGCCTCGACCCCGACGATCCAGCGGGTGATCAGGATCACGCTCAGCGCCCCGATCAGGCCCAGCGCCGCCGTGGTCTGGATCCAGCCGGTCAGATAGCCGCGCTTGTGGTCCGGAGCGTGCTCGGCAACGTAGATCGCGGCCCCGCCGTACTCGCCGCCCAGCGCGAACCCCTGGAGAATACGCAGGAAGATCAGAAGGATCGGGGCGAGGATGCCGATCTGATCATAGTCGGGCAGGACGCCGATCGCGACCGTCGCCACCCCCATCAGGGTGATGGTCACCAGGAAGGTGGTCTTGCGGCCGGTGCGGTCGCCGAACCAACCGAACACCAGCGCGCCCAGCGGCCGCACCACGAAGCCGACGCCGAACGTCAGCAGCGCCAGGATGTAGCTCGTGGCCTCGCCCACATCGGCATAGAAGTGCCGGGCGATGATGGTGGTCAGCGACCCGAAGATGAAAAAGTCGTACCACTCGAAGGCGGTGCCGGCGGCCGACGCCCCCACGACTGTCCGCTGCCCCGGCCCCTCGGCCTGGTTCGCCTTTCCCATCTGCCATTCCCCCCGGCTCTTGCAAGGACCCTAGACGGCGGCGGCGGCACGGAAAAGCCCCGCCGGCCAACCGGCGGAGCCGCGATCATTCGGGCATCTGAACGGCGCCTCGCGGGCCGGGTCCGGCCTCGGTTCCGGCCCGGCGCGCTTGGGCAGCGGCCCCGTTCCTGCCGCGACGCTCGACAGGGCCGCCGGTCGCGGGCAAAGGAAAGTCCTGTTTCTGGACTTGAGGAGGACCATCCCATGGCTCGCATGAACCGCCAGTGGGTGCTGCGCCAGCGGCCCCGGGGGCTCGTTTCCGACGCCGACCTCGAGCTGGTCGAGGCCCCGATCCCTGATCTCAGAGAGGGCGAGGCGCTGGTACGGACGGTCTATCTCTCGCTCGACCCGACCAACCGCACCTGGATGAACGACGCCGAGGGCTACCTCCCGCCGGTGCCGCTGGGCGGCGTCATGCGCGGCCTGACCCTGGGCGTGGTCGAGGAGAGCCGAGGCACGCGCTTCAAGCCCGGCGACGTGGTCACCCCCCTGTCCGGCGGCTGGGCCGAGTACGCCGTCGTGCCAGAGGACGGGCTGCGGCCGGTGCACCGCTTTCCCGGCCTGCCCCTTACCGCCAACCTCAGCGTGCTGGGCATGACCGGCCTGACCGCCTGGGCAGGGGTCACCGACGTGCTCGACCCGAAGCCCGGCCAGACCCTGGTGGTTTCCGCCGCCGCCGGGGCCGTCGGCTCGATCGCCGGCCAGATCGCCAAACAGAAGGGCGCGCGTGTCATCGGCATCGCCGGCGGCGAGAAGAAATGCCGCTGGCTGACCGACGAGCTCGGCTTCGACGCGGCCGTGGACTACAAGGCCGAGGACGTCGGCGCGGCGCTGGACCGGCTGGCCCCGGACGGGATTGACCTGAATTTCGAGAACGTCGGCGGCGACATCATGATCGCCGTCTGGAACCGCATGAACGTGTTCGGCAAGATCGCCGTCTGTGGCCTGATCTCGGCCTACAACGCCACCAGGGTGCCGCCGTCGCCCAACTTCGCCCGCATCATCACCCACCGCCTCAACGTCCGCGGCTTCCTCGTGCTCGACTACGCCGGCCGCGCCCGCGAGATGGTGCAGGAGATGGGCCCCTGGCTGGCCGACGGCCGGGTCAGGTGGAAGGTCCACGTCGATGACGGCCTCGAAGGCGCGGTCGGCTCGCTGAACCGCTTGTTCACCGGCGACCATGACGGCAAGCTGCTGGTGAAGGTGTCCGAGGAGCCCGCCGCCTGATGATCGACCCGCCCCCCGGCGCCCCGGAGCCCTGGACCCCGTCCGAGCCCCTGCTGGTGCATTTCGAGGACTGGGAGGTGGGTCAGGTCTCCGCCCTCGGCGTCTGCGCGGTCGACCCGGCCGCCCTGGCCCTGTTCGTCGAGCGCTTCGCCCCCGGCCACGAGGTCGAGACCGGCGCGCCGGAAGCCATGGTCTACGCCCTGTGGGCCGGCCTCGCCGCCGAGCGTGCCCGCGGCTGGGCGCAGACCAAGACCCTGGCCGTCGATGCCCTGCGCTTCTCGCGCAATCCACCCCCCGGCGAGCTGCTGCGCGGCCGCATGACGGTGATGGGCAAGGACCCGGTCGGCGACGGGAAGGGCATCCTCATCGCCCAGCACGACCTGCTCGACGAGGCTGGCCGCCTCGTCTTCTCCTGCCTCACCCGCACCCTCTTCGCCCGGCGGTGAACGCAGAACGGCCGCGCGGGACGGGGTCCGGCGTGGCCATTCAGATTGTGGAAGGACAGCTCCGGGGCGGCTCGCCGCCCCGGAGAGCGTCACTCTCAGGCGTTGCCTGCCTGCGGGGCCTGTTGCGCGGCGCGCTGGAAGGTCATGGCGATCAGGCGATCCCAGCCCAGCAGCGACACCAGGTGGGCGTAGATCTGGCCCAGGGCACCGTTGTCGCGCAGTTCGGCCAGCTTCTCGGGCGACAGGGCCCGCAGCTTGTCCTCGGACACGGCCTGGTACTCGGCGATGCGCTGCGGCTCTCCGGCGGTACCGTCCGGATTGCGCGGGATGAAGCGGGCTTCCTTGGTCTCGAACAGGTCGAGGTCGATCAACAGCTTGACGAAGCCCTCGGTGCGGGCGCGCTCCTGCTCGAAGCTGTTGCAGAACTCCAGCGCCTGCTGGGTGTAGGCGCTCGGCTGGCCGTTCTCGAAGAACGGCATGGCACCGCCCTCGGCCACGAACGGGGCGGCGCGGTCGACGCACAGGATCAGGCGGTTCTGCGCCTCGTCATTGGCGTAGACGAACGGATAGCGACGGGCGAAGGCCGGGATGTAGGCGTCGGGGCGCAGCTCGCCCTCGGCGTCCACGAACAGATTGTCGCCCTCGCGCAGACCCATGACCACCGCCGGCTGCTTCCGGTCGCCGACGAAGATGACCGGATAGTTGAGCGCCGCGGCGGCGAACTCGGTGACGGTCAGCGGCACGACGTGGGTGCCCGCCAGGAATGCCCAGGGCTTGTCGGCAGGGTTGACGCCGAGGGTGCCGTGCATCTCCGGGCTGAGCGGCTCCGGCTGCCGGTAAAACAGGACATTGCCGGTCAGCTGGGCGTTCGGCGAGATGGTCGTGTCGGTCATCGGGACTTCGCTGGATGGAAGGAGAGGGCGGCGTCTTAGCGGAAGCGCCGCTCCCCCGCAAACGAACCTCGCGCAAGGTCGGAGGTGTCCGGGCGGAATACCGCCCGGAAAACGATACGGACCCCTGCGGTAACGGTCAGGCGCGCCTCAGAAGGTGAAGGACAGGCCCATCCGCACATTGCGGCCCGGGGCCGGGGCAAGGTCCTTCAGGAACGAGGCGTGCTCGCGGATCTCGGCGTCGCCCAGGTTCTGGCCCTCGACATAGACCATGACCCCCGGCACGGCCGCCGGGCGCCAGCCGAGGAAGGCATCGTAGCGGGTATAGCCGTCGGTCGGTAGCTCGAACTCCGCCACCCGCGACTGGGAGCCGACGCGGCGGGCCTTTACCCGGGCCAGCAGCGGGCCGTAGCTGGCCTCGACCCCCGCGCTCAGGGCGAACGGTGGCACGCGCGAGGCCGCGCCCAGATCGGTCGAGCCGCGCACGATGTCGTAGCCGCCGCTCAGCACCACCCGGTCGTCCCCGCGCGACCAGGCCGTGATCCGGGCCTCGGCCTCGAGGCCGTAGAACTCGGCGTCGGTCTGGACATAGGCGAACACCGGCAGCTCATCCTCCTCGTCGCCGGTCGGACGCAGGTCGATGAAGCCGTCGTAGCGGGCGTGGAACAGGTGCAAGTCGGCCTCCAGCTGGCCGCCGTCGTCATAGTGCAGCGCCGCCTCCAGCGAGGTCACCTCCTCGCTGTCGAGGTCGGCGTCACCGATCTCGAAGGCTCGGGTGGCGATGTGCGGGCCCTCGGCGAACAGCTCCGCCTCGGTCGGGGCGCGGCCGTTGCGCGAGATCGAGGCACCGACGAACCAGGCCTCGGACGGCTTGGCGAACACGCCCAGCGAGCCCGACACGTTGGTGAAGGACTCCGAGCCGGCGACGCTGTCGAGGTCGCGGGTGTCGACCCGCAGCCCGCCTTCCAGACCCCAGCCGCCGCGGTCCAGCCGCTGCAGCACGAAGGCCCCGTACTCGACGATGTCGGTCTGGGGCACATAGGCCTCGTCGCCGATCGCGTTGAAGTCGCGGCTCAGGGCCTGGAGGCCGAAGGCACCGTCCCGGCCGCCCTGGCGGCGCTGCACGACCTCGACCCGGCCCTCATAACCTTCCGAGGCGAAGATGGTCCCGGTCTCGTCGCCCTCGAACTCGGTGTGGGTGTAGTCGGCATAGCCGCCGGCGAAGCGCACCTGGGCCAGCGGGCCGCCAGCGAAGTCATAGACGCCGCGCAGGTCGTAGCGGGTCTGCTCAAGGCCGATGGTGACGACCTCCTCTTCGTCATGACCATGATCGTCGTCGTGATCCTCGTCCTCATGATGGTGTGCATGACCCGGAACGCCGTAGTCGGTCTCGGTGCGCTTGACCGATAGGCCGACGAAGCCCCAGCCGCCGATGTAGGACACGCCGGCACCATAGGCGTCGAGGTTGACGAAGCTGTTCTCCAGCGTGGTCGCGCCCGTGTCCTCGAACGCTTCGCCCTCTGCCGCCAGCTGGCGGCGCGATTCCGACGGGACCGGGATGTCATAGTCCTCCGCCTCGCGGCGCAGGCCGTCGAGGGTGAAGACCAGCGGGCCGGCGGCTAAGCTGATCGCCGCGCCGACGCTGACGCCCTCGTCGACGCTCGACGACTGGGCCGAGACACGGCCCGAGACCCCGCCCTCGGGGGCCTGTTCGGCGATGCGCCCGTCGATGACATTGACCACGCCGCCGATGGCCGAGCCGCCGAAGGCCAGGGTCTGGGGCCCACGCAGCACCTCGATGCGGGTCGCTTCGCCCGGGTCGGCCGCCACCTGGTGGTCCGGCGACAGGGACGAGGCGTCGATCAGGCCCAGCCCGTTGGCCAGCACCTGCACCCGTGGGCCGGCGAGGCCGCGGATCACCGGCCGGCTGGCCCCGGCGGCGAAGCTGGTCGAGCGCACGCCCGGCAGGCCGTTGAGCACGTCGCCCAGACCGCCGGCCGGGGCGCTCAGCAGCGCCTCCTGGTCCAGCACGTCGACGGCGATGGTGGTAGCGTCGGCCGTCACGCCATAGGGCGCGGCGGTGACGACGATCTCGTCCACCGTGGTCACGCCCCGGCCCGGCTCCTGAGCCGCGGCGGCGCCGGCGAGGCCGGCGGCGAACATGAGAGTGGCGGTCGACACGAGAGAGCGCATGGCGGGGGGCTCCGAAACTGATCACGTTTCGTTATGAGATAACGTCTCTCCCGGTCAAGCGCCGTTGCGACACAGGCCGAAGACGACTAGCTGAAGGACATGGCGGACAGCTGCGGACACCCCCATGCCCACGCCGGCCTGTCTGCCGGTGCCCTGGCCGAGGCGCTGGAGGCGGCCGAGCGCGCCTGCCGCGCCGATGGCGAGCGCATGACCGGACCGCGCCGCCGGGTGCTGGAGCTGCTTCTTCGGGCCGGGGAGCCGGTCAAGGCCTATGACCTGATCGGCCGCTACGGCCCCGACGGCCAGGCCGCCAAGCCGCCGACCGTCTATCGCGCCCTCGAGTTTCTGGAGCGCCGCGGCCTCGCCCACCGCATCGCCTCCCTGTCGGCCTATGTGGCCTGCGACCATGCGTCCCGCGCCCACGCCGCCGCCTTCCTGATCTGCGACTGCTGCGGCGAGGCGCGCGAGCTGGAGGCCCCCGCCGGCGCCGGTCTCTCCGACGCCGCCGCCGCCCTGGGCTATGTCGTCGACCGCGTCACCGTCGAGGCCCACGGCCGCTGCGCCGCCTGCCGCGAGGGCTGACGCCGCACAGCGACCCGCTGCGTCTGGTGCCCCGCCCCCCGAGCGGCTAGGTGTCTGGCATGGACGCCGCCCGGCTGACCCCGCCCCGCCGCCTCGAGATCCCGCTGCCGGGGCGCGAGCCCGACGGCGTCATGACCGCGCTCGAGCTCGGCCCGACCGACCGGCCGGTCGATCTGCTGTTCCTGCACGCCAACGGCTTTCACGGCGGCGTCTACCGCCAGCTGCTGACGCCGCTGGGCGGGGCCCTGCGCGTGCTCGCCCCGGACCAGCGCGGCCACGGCCGCAGCCGGCTGACGGCCGACCCCGAGGGGCGGCGCAGCTGGGCCGATCTGCGCGACGACCTCGTCGCCCTGCTGGACCGACTGAACGGCCCGCCGCTGGTGCTGGCCGGCCATTCCATGGGCGGCACAGTGGCCCTGCTGGCCGCCGCGGCCCGACCTGAGCGGGTCTCCAGCCTGTTGCTGCTGGATCCGGTGATCTGGCCGCGCGCCGCGACCCTGATGCTCAATCTGCCGCTGGCCGGACGGCTGGCCGGGCGGATCCCGCTGGTGCAGGGCGCCATGCGCCGCCGCCGCGCCTTCCCCGACCGCCTCGCTGCCGTCGCCGCCTACCGCGGCCGCGGGGCCTTCCGCGACTGGCCCGACGCGGTACTGGCCGACTATGTCGCCGACGGCTTCCTTGAAGCTGGCGAGGAAGTGCAACTGGCCTGCGCCGTCGAATGGGAGGCCTCCAACTACGCGGCCCAGGCCCATGACCCCTGGCGGGCACTGGCCCGGGTGGGCCGCCCGGTCCGCGTGCTGCGCGCGGCCCGCGAGAGCACCTGCCATGTGCTGCGCCCGATCCGCCCGGGGGTCACGGTCGAGATCGTCGAAGGCGGCCACTTCTTCCCCATGACCCACCCCGGCGTAGCCCGCGACGCCCTGTTCGAGGCGGCGGTCTAAGCTCTGTGCCCAAATCAATCATTGAAATGAGCCATCCCGCTCGCGGCTCGCTCAGGGCTGGCCGGCGGCCTCGTCGCGTCCGACGGCGGCCCGTCCCGCCTGGCCGGCGGCGCTATAGATGAACCCGTAGGTCGGATAGACCGTGGTGCCTAGGTCGCGGATCGGCCCGTACCAGACCCGCACTGCGCTCCAGTCGCCGGCCTCGGAGACATCGACCACGGTGACGTCCTCCTCGACCCGGCCGCGGCTGCCGCCCCAGTTGGCGTGGGTCACCTTGACGACGCGATCGGTCAGGACGTTGGAGACCACGGCGACATGGCCGCGCGACATGCGGCCGTGCGGCTGGAACACCAGCACCGACCCGGTCTCCGGGCTGCGGCCGGTGCGGAACCGGTCCACGGCCTGGTTCCACCAGGTCCAGGCGTCGCCGAAAATCTGGATGCCCGAGATCATCCGGGCGAAGGTCACGCACTGCCAGTAGGGCTCGTCGGCGCGCACCTGCAGCGGGGTCGCCGCCACAAGAAGTCCGAGGGTCGCCGCGACCGCGGCGGCATTGAGCCGTTGAAGCATGTCGGAACTGGTCGCCGTTTCGGGGAAATTTACGCTTAACCGATCTCCGCGCGGGGGAGAACCCCCTCGCGCGGGCACCGCGCCCTCAGGTCGCGCCCGCCGCCCTCGCCGGGTTGGCCCGGACCACGCCGAGGTCGCGCAGCCAGCGCCGCGCCGGGTGCTCGACGAGGTGATAGGACACCGCCGCCGCCAGCGGCAGGGCGGCGATCACCGCCAGCCACAGCCACAGCGGCAGCTGTTTGTCCTCGGCCCCGACCAGGCGGGCGGCGACATTGACCGCCAGGACCTGCCAGGGCGCGGCGATCATATAAACCGAATAGCTGATCTCCCCGAGATAGACCCCGGCCCGCGACGCCATCAGGCCGCCCCGGGCGTTCTGCAGCCCGGCAAGGCCGAGGATCAGCGGCGCGAACAGCAGCACGATCAGCCCGTCCCACAGCGCCGGAACCGGGATCAGGCCCGGCGGCAGGCTGGCGGCGACGAGCACGCCGAGCCCGGCCAGCCCCGCCATCAGGTCGGGCACCGGAACCGGCCCGCGCCGGTGGATCAGATAGAGGGCGCAGCCCAGCGCAAAGCACGGCACGATGCGCAGGGCACCCCAGCGGATCGTCGCCTCGGTCAGCAGAAAGCCGGACAGCTGCGCGAAGAGGACATACAGCGCCACCAGACCGGCGCCCGCGGCCACGGTCGCCAGCCCCGGCCGGGTCCGCAGCCGCCAGGCGACCCAGGCAAAGGCCGGGAACAGCAGATAGGCGAACCACTCCGCCGAGATCGACCAGGACGGATGGTTCCAGCCGGCCTCCGGCGCGAAGCCCCAGGCGTGCAGCAGCAGCAGGTTGGCCGGAAGGGACTCCCAGCTCAGCAGACTGCCGTCCACGGCGATCCCCGCCAGCCCGGCGACCACCGCCAGCGCCCCGACCCCGACCAGGGTGAACAGGTGCAGCGGATAGACCCGCGCCAGCCGCGCCCACAGGAAGCCGCGGTAGCGGAAGCCGCCGGTCCCGGCCGCCTCCAGATAGACATGGCTGAGGATGAAGCCCGACAGCACGAAGAACAGCTCGACCCCGAGGTAGCCCTTGGTCGCCAGCGTCGGCGTGAAGCCGACGTCGAGGTTCTTCCAGAAGGTGAACATCACCACCCACAGGGCGGCGATGAAACGCAGGCTGGTCAGGGCGCGAAGATCGGCAGGGGGCGCGACGGGGGTCATGCCCCCTGCATACCGCCGTCCGCTTCAGGAAAGGTTACGCGCCCGGCTCTTCCATCAGCCGCGCCGTGGCCTCGGCGCAGCCGGCCAGTTCCGTCTCGCCCGTCTCGAACCGCGCCGTGAGGGGATAGACCCGGTCGCTCATGCCGTCCGAGCATTCGGTGGCGATCAGGGTCAGGGTGGCGGTCGCCCCATCATCCGCCCCGCCGCGCCAGACCGCCGTGGTCCCGACCAGCTCGGGCGCCCCGGCGGCGAACCGCTGCTCGGGGAGATCCACTCCGGTCAGGGTCAGGGCGCCCTCGGCGATGTCGACGCCCCAGAACGGCTCGGTCCCCAGCGCCCGCACCGGCTGGCCCAGATCGACGCCGCCGAGCACCACCGGCGCGGCGGGCTCCGGCGGACGCTCGCCCTCCCACGCCGTGTCGCCCGCGGGCTCGCAGCCGGTCAGGGCCGCGGCGGCACACAGGGCCAGGCCGGCGATGCAGGGGCGCAGGATGGCGGGCATGGGACGCTCCGGGAGAGACAGGCCTGGATCAGGCCCCGCCCCCGCGCGCCGGTCAAGCGGTGCGAACAGGTTCCGGCTCAGCGGTCGTGGTCGGGCGGCCGTCCCGGATCGAGGCTGTTGTTGACCCGGTCGTCCCAGCCCTCGCGGTGCGAGAGGAAGGCCAGGGCCATCAGCCCCCACGCGAGACCAGAGGTGCCGAGGATGCCCAGCGCCAGGGCGATCCAGCCGTGCACCGACATCTCGCCGCCGCCGATCGCCTCCCACGTCGCGCCCAGCGCCCAGGTCGAGACCCCCGCCACCATGAATGACAGCAGCAAGAGCAGTGCGAAGCGCATGATACGCTCGGCCAGGGCCGGGCGCTCCGGCGTCACCGCTGCACCCACTGGCCCTGGGCGTTGCGGTACCATTCGCCCGTGGCGATGCGCGGCAGCAGGTTCAGCTCGAACATGCGCGCCCCGGCCACGGCGGCCGTGGTGCCCGCGGCCTCGGCGCTGCGCGCATAGACCTGGGCCCGGGCGGCGTTGGTCGAGCGCACCGCCTCGCGCAGGGGCGCGTCGTCGCTGTCGAGGCGGAAGCCGAGGAAGCCGTCGGCCTGCTCGCCAACCACGCCGGCGGCCTTGGCGGCGTCGATGCGGGCCTTCTCGACGGCGGTCTGGGCGAGGACCGGGGCAGCCGCCACGGCGGCCACGGCGGCAACGGCCATGAGCACATGCGGGGGACGGAACATCACAGCTCTCCGGTCAGAACAGGTTGGGGTTTTCGCGCAGCAGCTGCTGCAGCTCCTGGTCCAGCCGCACTCGCACATCGGCATCGAGCCGGGCATAGATCTGGATCGGGTCGACCTGCAGCCGCACCGTCGGGGTGCAGGCGGTGCCGGCCAGGGCCCCCGCTGCAGCGAGAAGGGCCAGAACCGGCCGGACAGGAACGCGCGGGGTCATGGGCGAAATCCGGGGTGGGAGAGACGGGGCGTCACGCGGAAAGCTGAAGGGCCGGACCAGACAACGCGCCAGCGCCTGAACCGGTTCTGAACGAGCCACAGGACCCTGTCGAGGCGTCACGGCGTCGCCGTCCCGCGACGCGCCCGGTCCAGCGCGATCAGGTCGGCGAACAGCTCGTCGGCGTTGAAGTCCAGATCCAGGGTCAGGTCGATCTCCGTGCCCGACGGCAGCGGCAGGGGCTTGTCGGTGAAGCGCCGCCGGATCAGGTCCATCCAGCTCAGCCGTATCTCCTGCCGCTGCGGCGGGTCGTGGCGGCCGTCGACATGGAAGCGAAGGCGCATGCGCCCGTCGCCGACGCTGTCGATGCGCGCCGTGAGGCTGTCGTAGGCGAGATTCTCCATGGCCTGGTAGGCGAGGTCCTCGACCATGTTCGGCGGGGCCCCCTCGCCGCCCCCACCCGCCGTCACCTGGCTCAGCGCCGAGCGCGGGATCGACAGCCGGCCGGGCGCGATCGCCGCCAGCAGGCCGTTAGTGAGGCGCAGCCGGCCATCCTCCAGCCGCGTGAACGGCAGACGGCCGGAAACGCGAGCGTCGATGCGGATGTCCTCGCCCAGCCCGAGGGTGCGCAGGATCTCGCCCAGCTCCACCCCCTCAAAGGTCAGGACCCCGTTCAGCGGCGCGCCAGGGGTCAGGGGAGCGTCGAACGGCTCGACGCGGATGAGGCCGCCGGCCGCCGTGGCCCGGCCGCCCTCGATCCGCACCCGGTCCTCGGCCAGGGTGAAGGTCACGGCCAGGTCGTTGAGGGGGGCGAAGGCCGCCACCGCCTCGGCGGTCAGCCGCTGGCCCGGATCGGTGGTCAGTGGTGCCAGACTGTCGAACGCGATCGCGCTGTTCAGCCCCTCGACCCGGCCCAGCGGGCTGTCGAAGGCCAGGCCCCGCGCCTCGGCTGCACCGCGGCTGGTCGCCCCCGCCGGCGTCCAGTCGAAGCGGCCGGCGAAGCGCGCCTCGCCCTCCACCACGCCGGTGATGAAGTCAGCGCCCAGCGGCGTCAGGTCCGCCCGCTGCAGCCCCCGTGCCGTGAAGGTCAGGGCCGGCGTGTCCAAAGTCAGGGCACCGACCCCGGTGCGCCCGTCGTGGCGCAGCAGGGCGGTGGCCACCGGCCCCGGTGCCCGCGCCGCCGCCGCCTCGGGCGCGAGGTCGAAGCGGCCTTCCCAGGTCTCGTCGCTCAGCGCCACGGCACCGGTCGCCGCCAGGGTCTCGAACCGGCGCGGCTCGGCCAGGTCGATCAGCCGGCCGCTCAGGGCCGGGGCGGACAGGCTCAGCGCCCGCCCGCCGCGCACCATCAAGGGCCCGCGCGCGGCCTCCACCGCGGCGACAAGACCGGGCAGGTGCGCCGCCCCGTCCTGCAGTCCGGCCGTAAGGGTCCAGCCGCCGTCCGCGATCTGCAGGAACGGCCGCGCTTCCCGGCCGGTCAGCGGACACAGGATTCCGCGCGCCGCCTCGGCGTCATTCCCGCCCAGCTCGAGCCGTGCCGCCGTCACCGCGAGGCAGCCCTCGGGCCGGAACATGAGTCCCGCAGCACCGGTGGCCAGGGTCCCCGCCGCCGTCAGGGTCAGGGCCTCCGCCGGGGCAAGGTCCAGCGCCGCCCGGCCGCGCACCTCGGCGACCACCCCCTCGCCCTGCAGCCGCCAGCGCGGGATCGTGGCTTCCAGTACCGGCAGCGGTCCGCCCGCGGCCGAGGTCAGGCCCAGTGCTCCGCCGCCGTCTGCCGAGGCATAGAGCGGCCGCCCCGGCAGGGCCGTCACCGTCAGCCGCCCGCCGGCCGCCGGGATCGCCGTCAGGGTCTGGCCGAGGTCGAGCCGCACCGTTCCCGCCGCGGCGCTAAGCCGCAGGCTCGGGGCCGTGACCCTCAGGTCGGCGAGGGCCCGCTTCATGCCGGTGATCTCCGGCGCGTCCCCGGCGGCCGGGGCCCCGAGCAGCGGCCAGGCCGCCCGCCCGTCGAGGCCGCCCTCGAACCCGGCGATCAGCGTCTCCCCCGCCCTCAGGTCCAGCCGGCCGCGCCCGGTGACATCGGACAGCTCCAGAGCCCCTGACTGCAGCCGCCGCGCCGCCAGGCTCACCGGGCCAGCGCTCTCGACCACGCCGCCGAGCCCGTCCAGGCCGATCCGGGTCGCGCTCACGACCGCGGTCTCCAGCACCAGACCGGGCCCGACCGCCCGGTCGGCCGCCAGCCGCACCGGCCCGTCGAGGTGCCAGGCAAGGCCCTCGGGCTCCCGCGTCATTCGGCCCGCGCCGGAAAGGGTCGCCGACGGCCGGGTCAGCCGCGTCTCGCCCGCCTGTCCGCCGGCCGCCGTCAGGCTCGCCACAACGTCGCCCGCAAAGGCCGGCGCGGTGCCGCTCAGGTCCTCCAGCCGGCCATCGACCGTGATCTCGCCGCGGCTGTCGTCCAGGCCAAGGCGGCCCAGCGTCAGGCGCGCCGCCGCCACCGACAAAGCCAGCCGCGCCGCGCCCGCGCCCGGGCCAATGCCCTCGGCCACCGCCGGCGCGTCCAGCGCCAGAGCCACCGTCGCCGCCTCGCCGGCCAGGCCGGCCGCGGCCCCCGTCAGGCCATCGACCCGCCCGCGCACCGCCAGCCGGGTCCCGACCGTGGCCGCGCCCAGCCGTAGCCGGTCGATCACCGCCCGGCCCTCTGGGCCGACCAGTCGCAACTGTGTCGCTTCGAGACTCGCCCGGCGCAGCCGTCCATCCTGAAGCGAGGCGTCGACCTGCACCTCGAAAGACCCCCACGGGGTCGCCAGCACGACCGTGCCGTCCTGCACCTCGATCTCCGGCTCCGGCACGTCCGGATCCGCCGGCGTCCTCGTCAGTCGCTGCGCCAGACGGTCCAGCGCCCCGAGGTCGAGCTTCCCGTCGCGCCAGCCGGCGCGCAGCCGCGGCTCGATCAGGGCGATGCGGGATGGCCTCAGCGAAAGCCCCCCGGCCCGGGGGGCGATCAGGCCGAAGTCGACCTCGATCCGCGCCACCGTCAGGTCCGGGGCCGACTCCGGCCCCAGCCGCACCCGCCCGGCCGCCCCGTCGACCCCGACCCGATCGAGGGTGACGTCCGACGCCACGCCCTGCGCCGCCAGCCAGCGTTCGAGCGCCGCCTCGGCCAACGGCCCGCGGCCCAGCCAGACGGCTCCGAGGCCCGCCGCGAACAGCAGCACCGCGGCCGACGCGGTCGCCGGCACCCGGCGGCGACGGACAGGTTTCAGATCAGGTGCGGTCAAGACTGTGTGTTTCTCGCATCACATGGGCGTGTCTTGTGGGTCACTTTGAATAGTATAGCCCATACTATCTGCAACAGGGGCGACGCATCATGTCAGCACATCGTTTGCGGGGCGCGCACATCTTGGACACAGTTCCCGAAGCCACCGGATTCCCACGGTCACGCCGGTTAACCGTTTGTAACCACCGTCTTCCCAAGATGATACGGGCAGGCTATACACCTCCCCCTCGGAGCTGGGGGCACCTTGGCACCGACCCTGCACCAGTCTGCGTACCGTACCCAGGCGCTGCCCGCGCCGTCGAATGCCGGGGACCGATGGCTCAGTTTGATCCGCGCCGCCAGCCGATGCGTCTTGCTCCCCACGTGTTCACCGCAGTGGCGGCGGTGAGCGTCGCCCTGCTGGCTGGACGCATATACCAGCCGGCTGAAGCGACCGCCGAAGAGTCTGGCGTGATGCGGCTGACGGACGATCAGGTAGCGGCACTGGAAGCCCGGGCCTTCGTGGCGGCCGGCGCGCCGGAGGGCCTCGGGGCCCTCGAGGCGATTCCGGTCGAGGTGCGGCGCGGCGAGAGCTTCGAGGATGCGGTGATGCGCACCGGCGTGGAGGCGGATGACGCCCGCGCCCTGGTCGCCACCGTCGCCAACGCCTTTGACGTGTCGCGCATCGAGGCCGGCCTGCGCTTCGAGACGGCCGTGGCGAAGCCGCGCATCGGCCGCGGTTCGGCCCGCCTCGTGGGCATGACCATGCGCACCGGGCCCGCCAGCCAACTGACCGTGTCGCGCAGCTTCGACGGTGCCCTGAAGGTCCGCGCCCTCGAGGAAAAGGTCACCCGCGAGACCCTCGTCGCCACCGGCGAGATTTCCGGCTCGCTGGCAGCCTCGGCCCGGCGGGTCGGGGCCACCACGCCGATCGTGCGCAAGATCTCCCAGATCTTCGCCCACAAGTTTGACTTCGACCGCGACATCCGTCGCGGCGACGACTTCACCCTGGTGTTCGACCGCGCCGTCACCGAGAACGGCCGCACCATCGAGACCGGCGACCTGCTGTACGCCCAGATCAAGGGCCAGGTCTTCTACCGCTTCCAGCCGGCCGGTGCCCGTGAGGCGCAGTACTTTGACGCCACCGGCAAGAACACCCGCTCGGCCTTCATGCGTACCCCCATCGACCGCGCCCGGGTCAGCTCCAGCTTCGGCATGCGCCGCCACCCGATCGCCGGCTACCAGCGCATGCACCAGGGCATCGACTTCGCCGCCCCGACAGGTACCCCGATCATCGCCCCGGCCGACGGCGTGGTGGTAGAGGCCCGCCGCTGGGGCGGCTACGGCAACTGGCTGCGCATCCGCCACTCCAATGGCCTGGAGACCGGCTACGCCCACCTGTCACGCTATGCCTCGGGCATGCGTCCCGGCCAGCGCGTGCGTCAGGGCCAGGTGGTCGCCTATGTCGGCTCGACCGGTGCGTCGACAGGTCCGCACCTCCACTACGAGGTCTGGCGCCGGGGCCAGCGCATCAATCCTGCCAGCATCCGCGTCGAGGAAGGCACCGTCCTCGCCGGCGCCGACCTGGCTGCCTTCCGCGCCGAGAAGGCCCGTATCGACCGTATCATCGCCGCCGGTGGCGAGCGTCGCCCGGAGGTGGTCCAGGCTACCGTCCGGGGCCTGCGTTCGGTCGAGAACGCGGCGGCAGCTTCTCCGGTGCCCGTCCGCGGCTGATCC
The DNA here is from genome assembly GCA_027531145.1 of Brevundimonas sp. GTDB lineage: Bacteria > Pseudomonadota > Alphaproteobacteria > Caulobacterales > Caulobacteraceae > Brevundimonas. The sequence goes on from JAPZRF010000002.1 coordinate 60,803, forward strand.
CGGTCTCCGGGTGTTGGGCGGTAAACAGCCGCTTAACCCTGACGCGCGCAGATAGGGCTCCGTTCCACGTCGGCCGGAGATTCCGTTCGCCATGACTGCCGTCGACCTCGGCCTGCGCACCGTCGCCCAGGCGCACGCCGTGTGGCGCGCCCCGGTCGTCGCCCGCTTCCGAAGCGCCCTGCTGGCCGTCGTGGCCATGCTGACCCTCCTCGCCCTCGCGTCCTGGAACCCGGCGGACCCCAGCCTCAACGCCGCCTCGGGCCTGGCTCCGTCAAACTGGCTCGGAACGCAGGGGGCTACGCTCGCCGATCTGGTCATGCAGGCCCTCGGCCTCGCCGCCTGGCCCGCCGCCCTGCTGCTGCTGGCCTTCGGAACCGCCCGGGCCCTCGCTGGCGCGGTGTCCAGCCGGCTCAACGCCGGGACGGGCAGGGTCCAGGCCGCCGCCGGCGGCGTTGTCGCCCTCGCCGCCGCCCTCTCGGCCCTCGCGGCACCCGCCGCCTGGCCGATCGCCGCCGGCCTCGGCGGCCTCGCCGGGGACGTCCTCGTCTGGGCCGTCAGCACCGCCGTCAGCAGCCTCGGCCTGGCGGGCGGCCGGCTGGTCGCCGGCCTGATCGCCGCGCCCCTCGCCCTCGGCCTGCTCGCCTTCGCCCTCGGCCTGACCTTGCAAGATGTGGGCGAAACCATGGCCTGGCTGCGCGGGGGTGCCGCTGCGCGTCCGGCCGCCTCCTCCGCCGCCACCGCGAAGCGCCCGGGCCGCAGCCGCGCCCGCACGACCACCGCAGAGACCCCGGCCCGCGCCGCCACGCCCGCGCCCGGCCGCGCCCTCGACCGCGCCTTCGCCGATGACGCCCTGGACGCCGGGGACGAGGATACGCCGCCGTGGGACGCGCCCACCCCGGCCGCCGCCGCGCGCCCTGCCCCCGGCCCGGCGGCCGAGCCGCGCGTGGCCGCCATCAAGGCCCCGAAGCCGGCCCGCAAGGACGTCGACGACGCCCAGCAGGCCTTCGACTTCGCCCGCCCCTCGACCGGCTTCGACCTGCCGCCCCTGGCCATGCTGGCCAAGCCGACCCGGCGCGTCGGCTCGGTCGACGAGGCCGCCCTCAAGGCCAACGCCCGGATGCTCGAGGGCGTGCTGCAGGAGTTCGGCGTGCGCGGCGTGATCGACCAGATCCGCCCCGGCCCGGTCGTCACCCTCTACGAGCTGGTCCCCGCCCCCGGTATCAAGCACGGGCGCGTCGTGGCCCTCGCGGACGACATCGCCCGCTCCATGTCCGCCCGCGCCTGCCGCATCTCCGTGGTCCAGGGCCGCAACGCCATCGGCATCGAGCTGCCCAATGCCCGGCGCGAGACCGTCTATCTGCGCGACCTGCTGGCCTCGTCGGAATACGCCAAACCCGGCCACCTGCTGCCGCTGGCGCTGGGCGAGACCATCGGCGGCGAGCCCTATGTCGCCGACCTGGCGCGCATGCCCCACCTGCTGATCGCCGGCACCACCGGCTCGGGCAAGTCGGTCGGCGTCAACGCCATGATCCTGTCGATCCTCTACCGGCACAGCCCGGCGGAGTGCCGCTTCATCATGATCGACCCGAAGATGCTGGAGCTCAGCGTCTACGACGGCATCCCGCACCTGCTGGCCCCCGTCGTGACCGACCCGAAGAAGGCCGTCGTCGCGCTGAAGTGGACCGTGCGCGAGATGGAGGACCGCTATCGCCGCATGTCGAAGCTCGGCGTGCGCAACATTGCCTCCTACAACGAGCGCGCCCGCGAGGCCCTGGCCAAGGGCGAGCACTTCGAACGCACCGTCCAGACCGGCTTCGACGAGCAGGGCCGGCCCGTCTACGAGTCCGAGAAGATTCGCCCCGAGCCCATGCCCTATCTGGTCGTGGTGATGGACGAGATGGCCGACCTGATGCTGGTCGCCGGCAAGGACGTCGAGGGCGCGGTGCAGCGCCTCGCCCAGATGGCCCGCGCCGCCGGCATCCACCTGGTGATGGCCACCCAGCGCCCCTCGGTCGACGTCATCACCGGCACCATCAAGGCCAACTTCCCGACCCGGATCAGCTTCCAGGTCACCTCCAGGATCGACAGCCGCACCATCCTCGGCGAGCAGGGCGGCGAGCAGCTGCTGGGCCAGGGCGACATGCTCTACATGGCCGGCGGCGGCCGCATCACCCGTCTGCACGGCCCCTTCGTCACCGACCAGGAGGTCGAGGAGGTCTGCAAGCACCTGCGCAGTCAGGGCGAGCCGGAGTATCTCGAGGCCATCACCGACGGCGGCGATGACGAGGAGGGCGGCGGGGTCGGCGAGTTCGGCGGCGGCGGCGACGGGTCCGAGGACCTCTACGACCGCGCCGTGGCCGTGGTCACCCGCGACCGCAAGGCCTCGACCTCCTACGTCCAGCGCCGCCTGCAGATCGGCTACAACCGCGCCGCCTCCCTGATCGAGCGGATGGAGCAGGAAGGCGTCGTAAGCCCCGCCAACCACGCCGGCAAGCGCGACGTGCTGGCGGGACCGCCGCCGTAGGGGGAAGCCCTGTCACGCCGCCCGCCCTCATTCCTCCCCCGCAGGGGGAGGTGGATCGCCGCGCAGCGGCGAGACGGAGGGGGGATGAGCGCTGCGGTCGCAGATCGCCCCCTTCCACCACGCTGCGCGTGGTCCCGCTCGCCCTGCGGGGGAGGAATGGGAGCCCGATCCGACAGTTCCGCTTCGCCTCGCTGCGTCCACCGGGATGCCCTGAACCGCAGCCCCCCATGAACGCCCGCTCATCCGGCCGCCGGAATATGGTCAAGGCGGTGCCGCGCCCTTGCCGCGGGTCGCGCGTTATGTGCACTCGGTCACAGCCGCCAGGAGGTTCCAGACCCCATGACCGCCCGCCTCACCGACCGTCGCACCCTGACCCTGTCAGGCTTCGCCCTGCTGTTCGCCGGCCCGGCGCTGGCGCAATCCGCCGGCCTTTCCGCCGAGGACCGCGCCGTGGTGGCTGAGGCCCAGAGCTATTTCCAGGGCCTGTCGGCGGCCAGGGGCAGCTTCAGCGAGACCGGCCCGGGCGGGCAGCAGCGCACCGGCGAGTTCTGGCTGCAGCGGCCCGGTCGCATGCGCTTCGAGTACACCGAGCCGGCCGGGCTGCTCGTCGTGTCGGACGGGTACAACGTCAAGCGCTATGATCCCCGACTGGAGACCTTCCAGCAGGTGCCGCTTGGCCAGACGCCGCTGTCGACCTTCCTCGCCCGCAATGTCCGGCTGGACGAGGGCGTGCGCATCGACCGCGTCACCCGTATGCCATCCGGAGCCTTCGCCATCATCGCCCGCGACGCGCGCCGGCCCCATGAGGGCGCGGTGGTGCTGGCCTTCGCCGGCAGCCCGATGCGCCTGCAGGAGTGGACTATCATCGACGGCCAGGGCCAGCGTACCCGCACCCGGCTGACCCGGCTGGAGCCCGCCTCGGGCCTCGCCGCCAGCCTCTTCCAGCTGCAGGATCCGACGCGTCCCCCCGGCCGAAACTGAGTACGATCACTTTTATGTGACAGTTTGGACACGCTGTCACCCCGAGTCGATTTTCCTTGAAGTTTGGCCTTGGACGTGACATAAGCACCACAGGACGGCGGCGGTCGTCCTTTGCCCGACTCGGTCAATCCCCTCCCGATGACGGCGTGAGAGAGAGACGGACTGGAAGGCGTCCGGGGCAACCCGGGCGCCTTCTTTTTCGGGCCGACGTCTTCCTTCTCCCCTTGTGGGAAAAGGTGTCATGCGGAGCATGACGGTTGAGGGGTGTCAGCGCCGACGCCGGGCGCGTGTCCTCGCCGTCGAAGGTTCGTCACAACGACTACAGAGAAGACACAGAGGGCACAACGGCGTCGCGACCGCCGTGTGCCTCTCCCTTCCCCCTTGAGGGGGGAAGGGTCGGGGATGGGGGTGGAGGCACCGTCAGGCAAAGACCTGGCGCCGGAGGCGGTGGGGCCTCCTTCGGGCGCCCGTCACCCGTGTGATCCCACCCCCACCCAAACCCTCCCCCTTGCGGGGCAGGGCTTTCGCTCTGGAGCGCCGCCCACCCCCCGAATCTGCTACCCCTGCCCCATGCTTCGCGTCGCCACCTGGAACATCAATTCCGTCCGGCTTAGGATCGACCAGGTCGCGCGCTTCGTCGCCGAGGCCCGGCCCGACGTCCTGTGCCTGCAGGAGATCAAGTGCCGGGAGGGCGAGTTCCCCGCCGAGGCCTTCGCAGCCATGGGCCTGCCGTATCTGCGCATCGCCGGCCAGAAGGGCTGGCACGGCGTGGCCATCGCCAGCGCCCGGCCAATCCGCGATGCGCCCCGGCTGGAGGTCTGCCGCGAGGGCCACGCCCGCTGCGTCGGGGGCGTGGTCGCCGGCGTCGAGATCCAGAACTTCTACGTCCCCGCCGGCGGCGACCTGCCGGACCGGGCGCTGAACCCCAAGTTCGACCACAAGCTGGACTTCTACGAGCGCCTGGCCGCTGACGTGGCCCGTCGCGACCGCGCCGCGCCCCTGGTCCTCGCCGGCGACCTGAACATCGCGCCCGGCGAGAACGATGTCTGGAACCACCGCTACATGTCGAAGGTGGTCAGCCACACCCCGGTCGAGGTCGAGACCCTGACCCGGTTGCAGGCCGCGGGCGGCTTCGCGGATGTGGTGCGCGACGCCTTTCCCGACCCGCAGAAGCTGGCCAGCTGGTGGAGCTATCGCGCCGCCGACTTCCGCAAGAGCGCGCGGGGCCTGCGGCTCGACCATCTCTGGACCTCCCCCGGACTGACTCCCGGCGTCGTCCCCGCCTCGGCCCGCATCCACGAGGACGTCCGCGCCTGGGAGCGCCCCAGCGACCACGCCCCGGTCACCGTCGATCTGGCCCTCTGAGCCGTTTGCGCCTATGGCGCGGACCCATGCCCTTCACCGCCACCGTCCTGACCATGTTCCCCGAGGCCTTCCCCGGGCCGCTCGGCGTCAGCCTGATCGGTACGGCTTGGCGCGAGCGCGGCCTGTGGGCGCTCGAAACTGTGGACATCCGGGCCTTTTCCGACGATAAGCGCGGCTTCCTGGACGACACCCCTGCGGGCGGCGGGCCGGGACAGGTGCTGAAGGCGGACGTGGTGGCCCGGGCTCTCGACAGCCTGACCGGGTTGCGACGGCCGCTTTTGTACATGAGCGCCCGGGGTCGGCCCCTGACCCAGGCGCGCGTCAGGGACTGGGCGAAACAGGACGGCGTCGTCGTCCTTTGCGGCCGGTTTGAGGGGGTGGACCAGCGGGTGCTCGACTCGCGTGGGTTCGAGGAGGTCACCGTCGGCGACGCGGTCCTCGCCGGCGGCGAGGCGGCGGCCATGGTGGTGATCGAGGCGTGCGTACGACTGATCCCCGGCGTGCTCGGGCAGGTGGACAGCCTGTCTTCCGAGAGTTTCGAGGATGGGCTTCTGGAACATCCGCAGTACACCCGACCGCGGACGTTCGAGGGGCTCGACATCCCGGAGGTCCTGCTCTCCGGCGACCATCAGAAGGTCGCCCGGTGGCGTCAGGAACAACGGGAAGCGACCACGCGGGAGCGGCGTCCGGACCTCTGGGCGACGTATTCCGCCAACTCCCCCCGCAAGGCCTGACCTTGCGGACATGCGGGGCTCGCCCCGCCAACTGACAGCCAAGGGGCGACAAAGCCCGAGGAGAATGAAGATGAATATCGTTCAGCAGCTCGCTGCCGAGGAAAAGGCCCGTCTGCTCGAGGGCAGGACCGTCCCCGAGTTCCAGCCGGGCGACACCCTGCGCGTCAACGTGAAGATCAAGGAAGGCGAGCGCGAGCGCGTTCAGGCCTTTGAAGGCGTCTGCATCGCCCGCGCCGGCGGCGGCATCAACGAGACCTTCACCGTCCGCAAGATTTCGTTCGGCGAAGGCGTCGAGCGCAAGTTCCCGATCCTGTCACCGTCGATCGAGTCGATCGAGGTGAAGCGTCGCGGCGTCGTGCGGCGCGCCAAGCTCTATTACCTGCGCGATCGTCGCGGCAAGTCGGCCCGGATCGCCGAACGCCAGATGCAACGCAAGGACGTCTCGGTCCCGACCGAGGGTGCCGCCGAGACCCCGTCGGCCGAGAGCTGATCCGCCCCGGCCGGTTGACGGGCCGCCGATGACCGGTCCCGCCACGGCTTCAACCCCCGACCCTGCCCAGCCCCGTCGGGTGGTGGTCGTGGGTGCCGGCCCCGCCGGCCTGACCGCCGCCGCGCGCCTCGCCGCCGGCGGCGTTTCTGTCTCCGTGCTGGAGGCCATGCCCTCGCCGGCCCGCAAGTTCCTGATGGCCGGCCGCGGCGGCCTGAACCTGACCCACAGCGAGCCGCCCGACCGCTTCCGCAGCCGCTACGGCCCGGCCCGCGCCCGCGCCCGCGTCGACGCCTGGCTGGACCAGTTAGGCCCCGCCGACCTGATCTCCTGGGCCGAAGGGCTGGGCCAGCCGACCTTCACCGGTGCCTCCGGCCGCATATTCCCCCGCGCCATGAAGGCCTCGCCCCTGCTGCGCGCCTGGCTGGCGCAGCTGCAGGCGGCAGGGGTCGAGATCCATCTGCGCCGCCGCTGGACCGGCTGGGACGGAGCCGACGTCACGGCCGACGGGCCCGACGGCCCGGAGCGCTACCCGGCCGACGCCGTGGTGCTGGCCATGGGCGGGGCCAGCTGGCCGCGGCTCGGCTCGGACGGCAGCTGGGCCGGTCTGCTGGCCGCCCGCGGCGTGCGGGTCGAACCCTTCCGCCCGGCCAACATGGGCGTCACCCTCCCCTGGAGCCCGGCCATCCCCACCCGCTGGGCCGGCGCACCGCTGAAGAACCTCCGCCTGACCGTCGGAGACAGGACCGCCCGCGGCGAGGCGGTGATTACCCGCTACGGCCTCGAAGGCGGGGCAGTCTACGCTCTTTCCGCCGCCCTGCGCGAAGCGTCGGCCCTGACCCTCGACCTCAAGCCGGACCTCGCCGAAGACCGGCTCGCCGCCAGACTGGCCGCCGCCGCCGCCGGCGAGAGTCTCGCCAACCGGCTGCGCAAGGCCGCCGGCCTGACCGGCCCCGCCGCCGCCCTGCTTCGCGAGGCGGGGCCCCTGCCGCCGGACCCGGCCGGTCTCGCCGCCCGGATCAAGGCCCTGACCCTCCCAGTCGCCGGGGTGCAGGGGCTGGAGCGGGCCATCTCCAGCGCCGGCGGCCTGGCCCTGGACGAGCTCGATGACCGGCTGATGCTGCGCCGTCTGCCCGGGGTGTTCGCGGCCGGGGAGATGCTGGACTGGGAGGCCCCGACCGGCGGCTATCTGCTGCAGGCCTGTTTCGCCTCCGGGACGGTGGCCGCCGGCGGCGTGATGGCCTATCTGGCGGAGCGAGAGGGGATCAACCGATGACCGACACGCCCGCCATCCATGGGGTCTGTCCGCCGCGCTTCGATGCGGTTCGCGACGCCTTCGCCCGCAACTTCACCGACGCGCCCGAAGGGCTGAACGAGCAGGCGGCGCGTTTCTCGGTCTGCGTCGAGGGCGAGACGGTCATCGACGTGTGGGCAGGCCGCGCCGACGCCGCGGGGACGACCCCCTTCGGCCCGGACACCCTCACCCCGGTCTTCTCCACCGGCAAGGCGGTGATGGCCCTGCTGATCGCCTGGGCCGTCGAGCGCGGCAAGCTGGCCTATGAGGAGAAGATCGCCGACCTGTGGCCCGGGTTCGGCCAGGCGGGGAAGGACAAGATCACCGTCGGCCAGCTGCTGTCGCACCAGGCCGGCTTGCCCGGCTTCGACAGCCCGGCCGAGCCGGACATCTGGTTCCAGCCGCAGGCGGTGCTCGACCGGCTCGCCGCCCAGGCCCCGATGTGGCCGCCCGGCGAGGGCTCCGGCTATCACCCGATCACCGTCGGCTTCCTCGCCAACGAGGTGTTCCGCCGCGCCGACGGCCGCAGCATGGGCCGGGCCCTGCGCGAGGACTTCGCCAACCCCTTCGGTCTCGACCTGTGGATCGGCCTGCCTGAGGCCGAGCACGGCCGCGTCGCCCAGCTGAAGAAGCCCTCGGCCCCCCCGGACCTGGGCGAGATCGACGCCATCAAGCGCGCCGCCTTCCTCGACCGCGGCTCGGCCCCCGGCGGGCGCGGCTCGACCGACTGGCGGATGGCCGAGATCCCCTCGGCCAACCTGCACGGCACGGCCCTCGCCCTCGCCCGGATCATGGCCGTGTTCGCTGACGGCGGCCGGCTGGACGGCCGCCAGATGCTGTCCGCCCCGGTCCTGACCCAGGCGATGCGCGAGCGCGTCTGGGGCCGCGACCGGGTGGTGCCGTTCGACATCAGCTGGGGCGCCGGCCTGATGCGCAACAAGCGGCTCAAGGTGCTGGGGCCCAACCCCGATGCCGTCGGCCACTATGGCTGGGGCGGCTCCTGCGCCTTCGCCGACCCGGCCGCCCGGGTCTCGGCCGCCTATGTCATGACGCGCCAGAGCCCCCACCTGATCGGCGACCCCCGCGCCCTGGCCCTGATCAACGCCCTTTACGCCAGCCTCTGACTCAAACAGGGCACATGCAAAAAGGGCGGGACGACCCTTCGGCCGCCCCGCCCCTTCAGTCTCGTCCCGGAAGGCGCGATCAGCCGCGCGCCAGGTTCCGCAGCACGAACGGCATCACGCCGCCGGCCTTGAAGTATTCCATCTCGGTCTCGGTATCGATGCGGCAGCGCACCGGGAAGCGGGCCATCTTGCCGTCCGCCGGGCGGAACAGCTCGACGAACAGCTCCTGACGCGGCTTCAGCTTGCCGATGTTGGCGTCCGAAAGGCCGCGGATGGTGACGATCTCGTCGCCGGTCAGGCCTAGCCTGGTCCAGCCGTCCGCCTTGAACTGCAGCGGCACCACGCCCATGCCGACCAGGTTGGAGCGGTGGATGCGCTCGTAGCTCTCGGCGATGACCGCGCGCACGCCCAGCAGGCGGGTGCCCTTGGCCGCCCAGTCGCGCGACGAGCCGGTGCCGTATTCCTTGCCCGCGAACACGACCAGCGGCCGGCCCTCGGCCTGGTAGCGCATGGCCGCGTCATAGATCGACATCACCTCGCCCGAGGGGAAGTGCTTGGTCACCCCGCCCTCGATCTCGGGCGTGATCCGGTTGCGGATGCGGATGTTGGCGAAGGTGCCGCGCATCATGACTTCGTGGTTCCCGCGGCGGGCGCCGTAGGAGTTGAAGTCCAGCGGGTCGACCCCGTGGCCGGTCAGGTACTTGCCGGCCGGCGAGGCGGTCTTGATCGAGCCGGCCGGGCTGATGTGGTCGGTGGTGATCGAGTCGCCGAAGATGCCGAGGATGCGGGCCTCGACGATGTCGTTGATGGGTGCCGGCTCCATCGACATGCCCTCGAAATAGGGCGGGTTGCGCACATAGGTCGAGGCGTCGTCCCAGGCGTAGGTCTGGCCGCCGGTGACGTCGATCGCCTGCCAGTGGCTGTCGCCCTTGAATACGTCGGCGTAGCGCTTGGCGAACATCTTGGAGGTGACGGACTTCTTCTGGATCGCGGCGATCTCCGCCGAGGTCGGCCAGATGTCCTTCAGGAAGACGTCCTTGCCCGTCTTGTCCTGGCCGATCGGCTGGGTGGCCAGGTCGAGGCGCATGGTGCCGGCCAGGGCGTAGGCTACCACCAGCGGCGGGCTGGCCAGGTAGTTGGCGCGCACGTCGGGGTTGACCCGGCCCTCGAAGTTGCGGTTGCCCGAGAGCACGCTCACGGCGACCAGATCGTTCTCGTTGATCGCCCTGGAGATGGCCTCCGGCAGCGGGCCCGAGTTGCCGATGCAGGTGGTGCAGCCATAGCCGACCAGGTTGAAGCCGAGGGCATCCAGGTCCTTCTGCAGGCCGGCGTCGGTCAGATAGTCGGTGACCACCTGCGAGCCCGGGGCCAGCGAGGTCTTGACCCACGGCTTGACCTTCAGGCCCAGGGCGTGGGCCTTGCGGGCCACGAGGCCGGCGGCGATCAGCACCGACGGGTTGGAGGTGTTGGTGCAACTGGTGATGGCGGCGATCACCACATCGCCGTCGCCGACATCGAAGGTCTCACCGGCCACCGCAGCGCGCGGGGCGTCGGCCGGACGGTCGAAGGTCTCGGTCAGATGGCCCTCGAACTCGGCTGCGGCACCGGTCAACAGCACCCGGTCCTGCGGCCGCTTCGGCCCGGCCAAGGACGGCACCACGGTCGACACGTCCAGCTCGAGCACGTCGGTGAACACCGGGTCCTCGGAGCTCTCGTCGATCCACAGCCCTTGCGCCTTCGCATAGGCCTCGACCAGCTGCACCCGCGCCTTGTCCCGCCCGGTGGCGGTCAGATAGTCCAGCGTCGCCTGCGACACCGGGAAGAAGCCGCAGGTGGCGCCGTACTCCGGAGCCATGTTGGCGATGGTGGCCTGGTCCTCGATGGTCAGGGCCGAGACGCCCGAGCCGAAGAACTCGACGAACTTGCCGACCACGCCCTTCTTGCGCAGCATCTGGGTGACGGTCAGCACGAGATCGGTGGCGGTCGCGCCTTCCGGCAGCTTTCCGGTCAGGCGGAAGCCGATCACCTCGGGAATCAGCATCGGGATCGGCTGGCCCAGCATGGCCGCCTCGGCCTCGATGCCGCCGACGCCCCAGCCCAGCACGGCCAGGCCGTTGATCATGGTGGTGTGGCTGTCGGTGCCGACGACCGTGTCCGGATAGGCCACGGTGGCCTTGCCCTCGGCGGCGGTCCAGACGGTCTGGGCCAGGTTCTCGAGGTTGACCTGGTGGCAGATGCCGGTGCCCGGGGGCACCACGCGGAAGTTGTTGAAGGCCGACGAACCCCAGCGCAGGAAGCGGTAGCGCTCGATATTGCGCTCGTACTCGCGCTCGACGTTCTGCTGGAAGGCGGCGGCGGTGCCGAAGTGGTCCACCATCACCGAGTGGTCGATGACCAGATCGACCGGGTTCAGCGGATTGATCTTCGCCGGGTCGCCGCCAAGCGCCGTCATGGCGTCGCGCATGGCGGCCAGGTCGACCACCGCCGGCACGCCGGTGAAGTCCTGCATCAGCACCCGGGCCGGGCGGAAGGCGATCTCGTGCTCGACTGCGCCCTTGTTGCCAAGCCAGGCGGCCACGGCCTTGAGATCGCCCTCGGTGACCGAGACCCCGTCCTCGTTGCGCAGCAGATTCTCCAGCAGCACCTTCATCGAGCGCGGCAGGCGGGCGATGCCGGTCAGGCCGGCTTCCTCGGCGGCGGGAAGGCTGTAATAGGCGTACTTCTTGCGCCCGACGGTGAGATCGCGCCGGACGGAGAGGCTGTCGACTGACGGCATGGGAGGGTTCCTCTGGTAATCGCCGCCCGACAATTCGGTTGCGCCCCCGCGCGCTCGGCGACGAGGCGCACAGGACCCCGTCGCGCGCGGCGGAAACCCGCTGCGGCGAAGGGTCTCTTAGTGCCGCCGGACGCCGGCGTCCACGCCCGCGCGAACATGAGAAACGCTCGCAAATCCAACACCTCTCCTCCCCATGGAACGGGCAGGACGCCCGACGCGAGTTTGACGCTTTCACCGCCGTCATCCTCGGGCTTGGGTCCTGGAATGGCCGTGCAGGACATCGCCCCTCCCCACCGCCTTGGGAAGCAAGACCCCTCTCCTCCCCATTCAATGGGGAGGTGGATCGCCGCGCAGCCGCGAGACGGAGGGGCGGCTTCAGCGTGGCGCGACTTGACATGATCACCGCCCTCTCCCTCCATGGCCTCGCCCTGTCGCGCGGGGAGCGGCCGCTGTTCCGCGACCTCGACCTGCAGGTCGCCGCCGGCGAGGCCGTGGCCCTGACCGGGGCCAACGGGGCCGGCAAGACCTCCCTGCTGCGCGCCGTCGCCGGCCTGCTGCGCCCCGACGCCGGGACCGTGGCCTTCGCTGGCCCCGCCGGTCCGCTCGACCCGGACGCGGCCCGCGCCGGCTTGCACCTCGTCGGCCACCTCGACGGCCTCAAGGGCGCCCGCACCGTGGCCGAGGAGCTGGCCTTCCAGAGCCGCTGGCTGGGGGGCGGCGACCCGGCCGGCGCCATCGCCGCCCTCGGCCTGCATCGGTTGACCGGGCTGGAAGTGCGCCGCCTTTCCGCCGGCCAGCGCCGCCGCGTCGCCCTCGCCCGGCTGATCGCCGCGCCGCGGTCCCTGTGGCTGCTGGACGAGCCCCTGACCCCGCTCGACGCCCGCTGGCGCGCCGCCTTCGGGGCGCTGATGCAAGCCCACCTGGCCGGCGGCGGCCTGATCCTCGCCGCCGTCCACGACCCCCTGCCCATCCCGGCCCGCGAGATCGTCCTGGGAGCCGACCGGTGAGCGCCGCCCTGCTCCTGCTCCGGCGTGAGCTGGCCCTGGCCTGGGCCGGGGGCGGCGGCCCCCTGCTGGCCCTGGCCTTCCTCGCCGGCCTGACCACCCTGATCCCGCTCGCCGTGGGCTCGGACCCGCGGGTGCTGGCGACCCTGTCCGGCGGCGTGGCCTGGATCGCCCTGACCCTCGCCACCCTGCTCTCCCTCGAGCGCCTGTTCGAGCGCGACCTCGAGGACGGGGCGCTGGACCTGCTCACGCTCGGGCCGCTGCCGCTGGAGGCGGTGGTGGCGATCAAGGCCGTGGCCCAGTGGCTGGCGCTGGGCCTGCCGCTGGCGCTGGCCGCCCCGGTCACGGCCCTGGCGCTGGGCCTGCCCGCCGCGGCGGTCCCGACCGCTGTCGCCGCCGGGGCCATCGGCGGGCTGGGCCTGGCCTTCACCGGGGCGCTGGGCGCGGCGGTGGCCCTGGGCGCGCGGCGCGGCGGGGTGCTGATCGCCGTGGTCGCCCTGCCCCTGTTCATCCCGCCGGTGATCTTCGGGGCCGGGGCCGTGCTGCGGGCGGCGGAGGGCGCCTCGCCCCTGTCCGCCCTCGCCTTCCTCGGGGCCTGCAGCCTGTTCGCCGCCGCCCTGACGCCCCTGTTCGGCGCCGCCGCCATCCGCAACGCGCAAGGCTAGGGCGACGCGCCGATCAACCGGCGTTCCGTCGCCGGCCTTAAATCCGCGCCGATCCGTGCTATAGGCCGCCGCTCCCGCCGCCCGTTCAGGATCCGTCCGTGAGCGTCACGCTCGACCTCAGCCGCGCCGCCGCCCCGTCCGCGGCCGCCTCCGCGCTCGTCAACCTGACCGGTCTGACGCGCGAGGGCCTGCGCGAGGCCCTGATCGCCGCCGACATCTGCCCGCCGGAGAAGGCGAGGATGCGCGCCGCGCAGGTGTGGCGCTGGATCCACCACTACGGCGTCACCGACTTCGCCCTGATGAGCGATGTGGCGAAGGAAACCCGGGCGAAGCTGGCGGAGGCCTTCACCCTGGCCCGCCCCGAAATCGTCGAGCGCCAGGTGTCGAGGGACGGCACCCGCAAGTGGCTGATCCGCACGGCTCCGGGGATCGAGATCGAGACCGTCTTCATCCCCGACGTCGGCCGCGCCGGGGCCCTGTGCGTCTCCTCCCAGGTCGGCTGCACCCTGAACTGCACCTTCTGCCACACCGGCACCCAGAAGCTGGTGCGCAACCTGACCGCCGCCGAGATCGTGGCCCAGGTCCAGGTCGCCCGCGACGACCTCGGCGAATGGCCCTCGCCCAAGGAGGACCGCCGCCTGTCGAACATCGTGTTCATGGGCATGGGCGAGCCGCTCTACAATCTCGACCACGTCGCCGACGCCATCGACATCATCAGTGACGGGGAAGGCATCGCCATCTCGCGCCGCCGCATCACGGTGTCGACCTCGGGCGTGGTGCCGATGATCCCCGAGCTGGGCGAGCGCACCGGGACCATGCTGGCGATCAGCCTGCACGCCACCAACGACCCCCTGCGCGACGTGCTGGTTCCGCTCAACAGGAAGTACCCGCTCGACCAGCTGATGGCCGCCATCCGCGCCTATCCGGGGCTGGGCAACGCCAGGCGGGTGACGTTCGAATACGTCATGCTGAAGGGCGTCAACGACAGCCCGGACGAGGCCCGCGCCCTGGTGAAGCTGATCCAGGGCATCCCGGCCAAGGTCAATCTGATCCCGTTCAACCCCTGGCCGGGCACGGACTACAAGTGCTCGGACTGGAAGACGATCGAGGCCTTCGCCGCCATCCTCAACCGCGCCGGCTACGCCAGCCCGATCCGCACCCCCCGTGGCCGCGACATCCTCGCCGCCTGCGGCCAGCTCAAGAGCGAGAGCGAGAAGATCCGGGCCTCCGCCCTCCGGAAGGCCGGCCAGGACGCGGCGTAGGGTGTGCCGGTCACTCCGGTTCCGAACCGGGCGACAGATACCAGATCTCCGGCCTGCAGGATTGCCCCTGAAATGCTTCTGATTCCCTGCGGAGTTCGCGCATGTCGAGCGGCACAAGAGCTGCCCATGGACCAGAACTGCCGAAGGGACAGGCAGCTCGAATGAACCAGCCTTGTTGCCCGTCGGGGACCCAACAGCCTTCGTCGGAATGGCATCACTTCGAGCCAGAGTGCGCCACTTGTTGGGACGAAGCGGTCAATCCCGGACGCGATACCGAATGGCAGGTCTCGCCGGAAGGGGACACGACCCTGCTGGGAAGCGCATGTTGCGCCTATCCAGGGATCGCTTCCTGAAAGCCGATCTGCAGAAACCGGTGGCACGGTGGTCAATGAGCCGGCCGTCTGATGGCTGCGCAACGTCCCACTTGTTTACCGTCACAGTGCAAGGAAAGAGACCTGAAGGAGCTGGCAATCAGGCTTGTGGGTGAGCGGTCTGGAAACAGCCTTCAGTGGTCGATCGCGTAGCCCGCTACCAGGTCCGCCACGATCTCGAACGGCCGCCTCGAGCGCTGGGCGCGGGCGACGATCCATGCGCCCTCAAGCGCAATGAGCAGCCCCGTGGCAGCGGTTCTGGGATCGCGCACATTGCCCAGTCTTGCCGCGTGACTTTCGGCGCGAGCAATCCAGTCAGCGAAGGCAGCCTTGCTTGCGGCTGCCAATCGATCCGAGCCCGGAACAGTTTCAAGCAGAACCGAAGTGATGGGGCATCCTTCGGTATAGTCGCTACGCTCAAACCAGTCCCCAATGGCTTTCACCAGGGCACGCGCGCCGTCTGCAAACGATGCGGAATCGGCGAACGCGATGTCGATTCGAGCACTCACCGCATCGCGTGCCTGCGCCATGGCTGCTTCGGCAAGTTGCTCCTTGCCGCCTGGAAAATGGTGGTAGAATGAACCCTTGGGCGCTTTACTGACCTCCAGCAGCTCAATGAGACCCGTTCCATGATAGCCCTTGCGCTGGAACAGCTGCACGCCAGCGGCGATCATTCGGTCACGGCTAGGCTGGAGAACCGTCTCCGGCATCTTGGGACTCTTTCAGACGACTGATTGGCGATTTGGATTTCCCCTTGACCACCTAGCACCGGCTGATCATTATGGCGACCGGTCTAGTGAATCTTGCGGGAGATCCGCTTGGCCGACCGCCTTGCGCTTGCGCGTCAAATCCTCGCGTCGCAGGCCTTTGTTACTGTGGTCGGCACTGAAGTCATGGCTTATGGCGAAGGCATGGTCGAACTGCGGATGAGACAGAACGAACATGATCGGTGAAAGACGGGTCGCTGGAGACGGATCTCGGGCAAGACCAGCAGTCACAACAACTTGAAGGGATAAGTTTGAGCATGTCGGATCAAGGCCTCGTGACAGTGACCTTCCAGGATCACATCCTCCATATGCACGTCGATCGGGCAGCCAAGCGCAACGCCTTTACGCCACATATGCTGCAAGAGCTTGGGCGTGCGTTCAAACGACTCGATGAGGATCCAGAGGCATGGGTGGGTTTGCTGACATTCGCCGGCGCACACACGACCTCTGGTCTGGATCTGCCAGCCTTTCTACCGGCCATGCAGAGTGGGACGCCGATCTTCGACGACACCATGCTTGATCCGCACGCGCTTGAGCGGCCGTGCAGGAAGCCGGTCGTTTGTGCTGTCCAGGGTGTGACCTACACCATCGGCATTGAGCTGATGCTCGCTTGCGACATCACCGTGGCTGCATCAGACGCGAAGTTCTCTCAACTGGAGCCAGCCCGCGGAATCACCCCGATGGGGGGGGCGACGTTGCGCTTTGTGGATCGCGCGGGCTGGGGCAACGCCATGTACCATTTGTTGCGATGCGACGTTTTCGATGCGCAGCGCGCAAAAGAGATCGGCTTCGTGCAGGAAGTCGTTGAACCCAACCGCCAGGTTGAACGCGCACTGGAGATCGCGGCCGAAATCGCCAGGAATGCCCCATTGGCGATACAAGCTGCCAAGAAGGCCGCGTGGGATGCGGTCATGATCAATGCCAGGGCCGGGGTGGATCAGCTTGTTCCCAACCAAATGGCCCTGATGCAGACTGCAGATGCGATGGAAGGTGCCATGGCCTTCATGCACCGCCGCCCGGCGGAGTTCAAAGGTCGGTGATGTCCGGGCGTTCCATCCGGGATGGCTTGCGGCGACACAAGATCGACGGTCGCCCGGATGCCTGCGGCCACCCTTGACCAGAAGACATTGACATTCATGCAGAATCCGGGGGCGTTGCTCGCTTGGCCAACGATCGCGCTGACGGTAGCGCTGCCGGGTGCCTGCTGGACAGTCGGTATCCTGGAAGCAACGGGCTCCATGGCGCTTTGGTTGACGATCCTGGTCAGCGCCGCCTTTGCCTGTTGTGCCTGCACGCGGTTGCACGAGGCGTCGCATGGCCATGCCGGACACGGACCGCAAGGAGGTCTTCAGCAGCATCCGGGCAGCCCTCCGTGCAGCGTTCAATGCCGACAGACCATCGCCTGTCTGGTGGATCCGTTTTCGTGTGACTGGCGCGGGATCAGGGGGATCACACGGCGGCGCGCTGTCGATCCTCGATCTGCTCGATAGCGGCGCATTCACCGCCCGACATGCAGCCGATATCCGCGCCAATCGAGCAGGACCATCGTCTCAAGCGTGGAAATCGTCGTCGAAGCGAAACCTGCCCTCACAATCGGACATGACACATGAGCAGCACGATTTCATCGCGAAACATTGATCGAGTAGAGATCATAACCATCGAACGACCCGACCGGCGCAATGCCGTTGATCTGGAAACGGCCCGGGCGCTCATCAAGGCATTCAAGGATTTTGATCAGGACGATGGCGCAGACGTTGCGATCTTGACGGGCGCGGGTGGAGCCTTCTGCGCCGGTGCTGATCTGCAGGCGTTGGCCGCGGGCGAGCGCAAACCGGTCGACCCAGATGGCGATTTTGCGCCGATGGGGCCAACGCGGCTGCGGCTGGGCAAGCCGGTGATCGCTGCGATTGAGGGTCATGCCGTTGCCGGCGGAATGGAGTTGGCGCTCTGGTGCGATTTGCGCGTGGCTGGCGCCTCCGCCGTGATGGGCATTTTCAACCGGCGCTTTGGCGTTCCGCTGGTCGATCTGGGAACGATCCGCTTGCCACGATTGATCGGCCATGGACGGGCCCTGGACCTGATACTGACGGGTCGGCCGGTGGCCATGGATGAAGCCCTGTCGATCGGACTCGTCAGCAGGGTCGTTCCGGATGGTGAGGCTCTGACGGCGGCCTTGGCGCTTGCGGCGAAACTGTCCGAGTTTCCGCAAACCGCCATGCGCAATGATCGCATGTCAGCCGATGAGCAGTGGGGCCTCGATTTTGACGCGGCCGTGGCCAACGAAGTTCGGCTGGGGCTTCACACGATCAGGAGCGGTGAAACAATGTCTGGCGCAAGCCGCTTCAGCGGCGGGGTCGGTCGTCATGGCGAAGGTGTATGAACCTGGTATGGGCACCTCAGGGTCACCGACGAGGCACCGGTCTGCATGTCATGCCGTTGTGCTGTTCAATCGCAAGACATGCGCTCACAGAGGCGATCATCGGGTCAATCGAAAGCCCGGATGCCGATCTCGGTAAATGGCCTGCAGGCAAACGAACGAATGGTCGCACCCCCCCTTTCGCGCTCAGGAGCAGCCGTCCGGAACCACCCTGCCCGCAGTCATGAGCACGATCGGTGCGCGATCCCGAAATCAAGAATGGCGGCGTGTCGGGGAACTGGACGTTCAATGCGGTGAACGTGAACGTCCGGACCCGGGCCGGCAACCGAAATCACCCTGCTCAGGCGGCAGGAGGCGGCTATTCGAGGCTCGCTTCCTGAAGCCCACGTCTCGGAAAGCGGCCCCGGGTCGGTCTTTCAGAGCGCCTCGGCTGTCGTGCTCTTCTACCTTGAGGACCGGCCTGATCAAGCCGCCGGGGCGGGCGCAAAGCCCTTCAACGTGCCACGACTTGGCAGTTTCGGGAGTGTCGTCACCCTCGGGCTCGTCCCTGGGGTGACGGGCTTTCAGGGTCATGACCTCGGCCGCCGGTCCGACCCCGCAGCACCGGGTGTCGCACCCCCGCCGATTTCCCTTGTACGCGACACCGCAGCACCGCACCGTCGAGGGACAGTGAGGGAGTCGGCGTGACGCGGGATCTCAAGGTCGGTCTGGGCATCGCCGCCGGCGTCGCCGGTCTGGTGATCGGCTTCCTGATCCTGTTCCGCGGCCTCGTGCCCATGGTCCTGTCCGCGCGCATCAGCGGCAGCCTGCCGCTGGCCATCGCCGCCGGCGTGGCCGGGGCCCTGCTGCTCGCCGCCCTCGCGGCGCTGTTGTGGAAATGGGCGGCGCGGGCCGCCCGGGGAGAAACAAGATGAACGGGTTCGGCAACCTGCAGACGCCCTTCGGCAACGGCGGCGGGAGCGGCGGCGGCGGGATGGGCCCGACCGACGCGCGGCGCATCACCGCCGTGGCGGTGGCGGCCATCGCCGTGATGATCGTCGGCGGCCTCAGCGTGAACTCGTGCAGCGTCACGGTCGAGAGCGGCTACATGGGCATCAAGACCACCAAGTTCGGGGCCAACCCGGGGGTCCAGCCCAATGAACTCGGGCCGGGCTTCCACTGGGAAGGCATCGGCGAGAAGATCCGCACCTATCCGACCCTGCAGCGCACCTACAGCTACACCCGCGAGCCCAACGCCGATGGCGGCGAGAACGAGGAGATCGCCTTCTCCGACGTGCTGGGCCTGCCGATGACCGCCGACGTCGCCCTGACCTTCAAGGTTCGCGAGGACAAGGCCGCCGACCTGTTCGCCACCTGGCGGCAGGAGTTCGACGTCTTCATCGACGGGCCGCTGCGCACCTCGGTGCGCGCCGCCATCGCCCGCGAGACCGAGAAGCTGCCGGTCGCCTGCAACGCCGAACAGGCCGAGGTCCCCGTTCCGGCTGGCGCGCCGGCCCAGCCGGGCGTGCCCGACGCCGCCGACTGCCCCGGCCAGCTGATCGGCCCGGGCCGCCAGATCGTGCTGGCGCAGGCCATGCAGGCCCTGCAGCGCGAGTGGGGCCCGCAGGGCCTCGACATCATCCGCATGGAGTGGGTCGGCTCGATCCGTTATCCGGAGGCCGTGGTGGCCGCGATCCAGTCACGAACCACCGCCGAGCAGAATACCCGGGCGGCGCTGGAGCGGGTCAACCTCGAGCGCGCCAACGCCGAGGCCCGCATCGCCCAGGCCCGCGGCGCGGCCGAGGCCAACCGCCTGCTGGCCGAGTCGATTCGCTCCAATCCGGAGGTGGTGCGGCTGCGCGAGGTCGAGCGCACCCTGGGCATCTGCCCGCTCGACGCCGAGACCTGCGTGGTCGGCTCCGACGTCAACATCTCGGCCCTGGTGGCATCGCGCGACGGGGCCGCCAACTGAGCCGACGGCCGGGGAGCGTAACGTTTCGTCACAGACTGTGCCCCGGCCGCGCTTGCGGTCCCGGGCGGGAATGAGGCAAGCGTCAGTTCTCGGCTCCCGCACCCCCGACGCTGTGATGGACATCCTCTCGCTGCCCAGCCTGTCGTCACCGGAAGTCCAGGCGTTCGCCGCGGGCTTCCCCACCACCCTGCTGCACGCAGCGGTGACCTCCGCCCTGCTGTTCGTGGGGGCAACGATCTACGCCCTGCTGACGCCCTGGAAGGAGATCGAGCTCATCCGCCACGGCAACTCGGCCGCGGCCGTGGCCTTCGGCGGAGTGCTGGTCGGCCTCGCCATCCCGCTGGCGGTCTCCATGTCGGCCTCGACCTCGCTGCTGGAGATCACCCTGTGGGGCCTGGCCGCCCTGGTGATCCAGTTGCTGGTGTTCCGCATCGTCGACGCCGTGCTGAGCGGCCTGCCCCAGCGCATCCAGGAGGGCGAGGTGTCGGCGGCGGTGCTGCTGGTGTCCGCCAAGCTGGCCAGCGCCGTCATCCTCGCCGCCGCCTTCAGCGGTTGAGGCGCCGCAGTGCGCCTGCCCGACTGGCTGATCTACACTCTGGTGGCCCTGGCCGTGCTCGGGGCTTCCCTCAGCCGTGAACGCGCCGCCGCCCCGCCCGCCCCGCCGCCGCCGGACGAGCTGGAAGGGGCGCTGCTCGGCCCCGTCACCCCGTTCGACCCGACCGTCATCGTCGACGCCCCGGACACGCCGTTCCAGCCCTCGTCGGGTACGGCCTTCTCGATCGCCTCCGACGGCCGCTGGCTGACCGCCCGCCATGTGGTCGAAGGCTGCCGCCAGCCGGCGCTGGTAGTCGGCGGCGGGCGCGCCATCGCCGCTGACGTGCGCCTCGCCCCGCGCGCCGACATCGCCCTGCTGATCACCCAGGGCGGCCCGCCTGCCCTGCCGGTGGCGGCCTCCATACCCCTGCGCGAGGGCCAGCGCGGCTTCCATCCGGGCTATCCACAGGGCCGACCCGGCGAGGTCACCACCCGGCTTCTGGGCCGCGAGACCCTGAAGGTGCGCGGCCGCGGCGCGCGCGACGAGCCGGTGCTGGCCTGGGCCGAGGTCGGTCGGACCGAAGGCCTTCGCGGCACCCTCGGCGGCCTGTCGGGCGCTCCCACCCTGGACCGGCAGGGCCGGATGGTGGCCATCACTCTGGCCGAGGCCCCGCGCCGCGGCCGGGTCTACACCACCGCCCCGGACACCCTTGTGCTGGCCATCCGCGGCGAGCAGCGCCCGGACGAACCGGTTACCGGCCGCGCCGTGACCATCGACAACTACGGCCTCGTCGCCGACGACCTGCGCCGCGAACTGCGCGTGGCCCAGGTCGTATGCCTGTCAACGTAGGCGGTCGTCGGCAGGGGTAGGAGGTAGGGCCTTTCCTCCCCACGCCAGTGGGGAGGGGGACCGCGAAGCGGTGGAGGTGCGGGGCCGCGCGCCATCATCCCTACCCCTACCCCCCCTAACCCTCGAACACCCTGACCGACACCTCGCCGTCCGCCGACAGCCAGGCGCGCTTCATGCCCTGGCTGTTGAACGGGTCGGCGCGATTGCCGTCGCGGTCGAGCGCGATCAGGCCGCCGTCACCGCCCATCGCGCCGATGCGGTCGATCACCCCGCGCGCGGCCTCGCCCAGCGGCCGGCCGGACTCGACCTCGAAACCGAGGCGGGCGGCGGCGGCGGTGCGGATGAAAAACTCGCCCTGGCCGGTGCAGGAGACGGCGACGCGGCCGTCGGCCCAGGTCCCGGCCGCCACCAGCGGCGTATCCCCGACCCGCCCCGGGAGCTTGCCGAACACCCCGCCGGTGGAGGTGGCCGCCGCCAGCCGGCCGTCACGGTCCAGCACGCAGCAGCCGACCGTGCCGTGCTGCAGCGCCCCGGCGGTGACCCCCGGCGGATGGTTATCCTCGCCCTGACCGGCCCGGGTGAACCAGGCCTCCGGATCGCCGACCGGTGCCAACCCCGCCCCCTCGGCGAAGCGGGCCGCGCCCTCCCCGGCCAGCAGCACATGCGGGGTGCGGTCCATCACCGCCCGGGCGGCGCGGACCGGGCTCCTGAAACCCACCAGGGCAGCCACCGCCCCGGCCCGGCCCGTGGCCCCGTCCATCAGGGCGGCGTCCAACTCATAGATTCCGGCGGTGTTGGGCGAGGCTCCGCGCCCGGCAACATAAAGGCCCGAGGCCTCCAGCCGCTCGACCGCCTCCACCGCCACGTCCAGCGCCGCCGCACCGTCGGCCAGCTGCGGTCGCATCGCCTCGACCACCTCGCGCATGTGCACGATCTCTGCGGCGTAGTCGCGGCTGCGGCGGGCACCGGCACCGCCGTGGAGAATCAGGGCGAAACGGGACATCATGGCTCCTGGGCGATTGACCGGGCCTCTTTTCACGGGCCCTGCCGCTGATTAGCGTCGCCCCGACCCGGGCGCCATCGCCCGGCCTGCAAACCCCCGAAGCGAGACCCCCCATGCGCGCAGTCCTGTCCAAGACCCCCGGCGGCCCCGAAACCCTGGTCGTCGAGGAGATTCCGGACCCGACGCCGGGCCCCGGCCAGGTGGTGATCGATGTCCGCGCCGTCGGCATCAACTTCCCCGACACCCTGGTCATCGAGGACAAGTACCAGTTCCGGCCCGAGCGCCCCTTCTCCCCGGGCGGCGAGGCGGCGGGGGTGATCGAGGCCGTGGGCGAGGGGGTCAATGGCCTGTTCAAGGGCGACCGGGTCATCGCCGCGCCCGGCTGGGGTGCCCTGGCCGAGCGGCTCGCCGTGCCCGCGGCCAGCGTGCTGAAGATACCCGAGGCCATGAGCTTCGAGGAAGCCGCCGCCTTCGTCATGACCTATGGCACCAGCTACTATGCCCTGAAGCGCCGGGCGCACCTGCAGCCGGGCGAGCGGCTGCTGGTGCTGGGTGCCGCAGGCGGCGTGGGGGCCGCCGCGGTCGAGCTGGGCAAGGCCATGGGGGCCCATGTGGTGGCCGCCGCCTCGACCAAGGCCAAGGTCGAGTTCGCGCTGGAGCTGGGGGCCGACAACGGCCTGATCTATCCCCCCGGCCCGATGGACAAGGCAGCCCAGAAGGCCCTGTCCGGCGAGCTCAAGCTGGCCTGCGGCCGCGACGGCGCAGATGTGGTCTATGACGCGGTCGGCGGCGACTACGCTGACCCGGCCCTGCGCACCATGGACTGGAACGGCCGCTATCTGGTGGTCGGCTTCCCGGCCGGCATCCCGTCCCTGCCGCTCAACCTGACCCTGCTCAAGTCGGTCAGCGTCATCGGCGTGTTCTGGGGTGCCGCCGTGATGCGCGACCCGGCCGCCCACGCAGAGGACATGGCCGAGCTTTTCGCGCTTTACGCCGAGGGCAAGATCCGCCCGCGCATAAGCCGCACCTTCCCGCTGGAACAGGCGGGCGAGGCCATCGCCGCCCTGTCCGCCCGCGACGTGATGGGCAAGGTCGTGGTCCGGGTCGCGCCGTGATCCCGCCCGCCGCCGCCGTCGGGCGGCTGGTCGGTACTGGCCGCACCCGGGTGGCGGATCTGCTGCCGGCGGCAGAGGCCACGGCCCTGCACGCCCTGCTCGACCATGGTCCGGTCGACTGGCAACGTGCCATCGAGACCCCCGGCGACGTCGAGGTTCCGGTCGCTCTGTTCGAGGCCCAGCCGATCGAGGAGCAGATCCGCATCATGTCAAGGGTGCACGCCGAGGCCCGCGACGGCTTCCAGTTCATCTTCGACCGCTGGCGCATCGACGTCGGCGGCCAGGCCTCGCCGGCTGCCCCGGCGCTTCTGGCTGACCTGCACCGGCGCTTCAACAGCCCGGAATTCGTGGCCTTCGCCCGCGCCCTGACCGGGGACGACCGCATCGCCTATGTCGATGCCCAGGCCACCCGCTTCCTGCCCGGCCACTTCCTCAACCGCCATTCGGACCAGCTGGACCGCGCCGGGCGGCTCTACGCCTATGTACTCAACCTTTGTCCGCGCTGGCGCGTCGAGTGGGGCGGGCTGCTGCAGTTCCTCGACGACGAGGGCGATGTCACCGAGACCCTGACCCCTGGCTTCAACACCCTGAACCTGTTCCGTGTGCCCCAGCCCCATGCCGTCAGCATGGTGTCGCCCTTCGCCGGGGCACCGCGCCTGTCGATCACCGGCTGGTGGCGCGCCTTCCCGCCGGAGCCGGTGACCTGAGACTCCGCGACGCCTTGCAGCCGGGGCGGGGCGAGGGCATCTGTGGGCCATGTTCATCCAGACCGAACCGACGCCGAATCCGAACGTCCTGAAGTTCTTGCCCGGCCGCGCCGTGGCCTTGGACGGGTCGCTCGACTACCGCGACATCGAGGCGGCCGCCGCCTCGCCCCTGGCCGAGGCCCTGTTCGAGGTCGAGGGGGTGGCGTCCGTCTTCTTCGGTGCCGACCACGTCTCGGTCACCCGCGCGGCCGACGGCCCGGACTGGAGCGGCATGAAGGCACCGCTGCTGGCGGCCCTGATGGATCATTTCGTGTCCGGCGCACCGCTCACCCGCGACAGCAGCGGCATCGAGGGCCACGCCGCGGACGACAACGAGATCGTGGCCGAGATCAAGGCCCTGCTCGACAGCCGCGTGCGCCCGGCCGTGGCGCAGGACGGCGGCGACATCCTGTTCGACCGCTTCGACGAGGCCGAGGGCGTTCTGTATCTGCGCATGCGCGGTGCGTGCGCCGGCTGCCCCTCGTCCTCGGCCACGCTCAAGGCCGGGGTCGAGCAGATGATGCGCCACTATGTCCCCGAGGTGCAGCGGGTCGAGCAGACGCTCTGAACCCCGGTCAAGAACCTTTTCGCTGGCGACCGTACGCAGGCTTTGCCATTGTTGCCGGGATGGCCCGATTTGACCGCGAAAAAGCAAGTGAAATCATGCGGCTGGCTAACGCCCTGGCCGCGCTGCGGCGTAACCGGGGGCTAAGCCAGGCCGACGCTGGCGACGCCATCGGCATGACCAGCCAGGCCTGGGGTCTGTATGAGGCAGGGCGCCGGCCAGGGCTGTTCCGGCCCGACGTCCAGGACCGCATGACCGGGGCCCTCGGCCTGACCCGCGAGGCCCTGCTCACCGCCGCCGGCCAGGGCCCGGCCGCCGGCGGGGGTAATCCCGGCGTGGAATCGCCGGGCCGACCGTTCGAGGGGGCCGGGCCCACAGGTATGCGCCGCCTCCGGATCGACGACGACCGCCTCGCGCCCTGGGCCCTGACCGGGGTGATCGTCGAGTATGCGCCCGGGCGCTGGCCTCGAGCGGCGCAGGGCTGCGTGGTGGAGACCGATGACGGCCAGACCTTGGTGCGGCTTTACGATAGCGGCGACACCGAGGCGGTGGTCCTGCGCGGTGCCGCCGGGCTGGACTCGGTCGAGCGCCTGCCCCGCGCCCGGCTGCGCGGCCTGCATGCGATTGTGGCCCGGATCGAGCCGTGAGCCCGCCGGGCTGATGAAATCTTTTGGTTGCACATCGAGCGTGCGCGAGGCATGCTGCGGCTCCCTTCGATCTGCAAGCCCCGGCCATGACCCGCTCCGCCCTGCGCCCCCCCGGTGCCCGCCGCCCCGATCCGGGTCTCGACGGCTACGTCGGGGCACGCATCTCGGCGCGGCGACAGGCGCTGGGCCTGTCCCAGGCCGCCCTGGCCGGGCGCATTGGCGTCAGCTTCCAGCAGCTGCAGAAGTACGAGAGCGGGGCCAACCGCATCTCCGCCTCGCGGTTGCACCACCTGGCACAGGCGCTCGGCGCGCCGGTCGGTGCCTTCTTCCCGGACCAGGCCGCCGCGCCGTCGGCCACGACGCCCATGCCGGCCTTGCTGGAGACGCCGGAGGGCCGGCGCCTGGCCGCCGGCTTCGCCCGAATCCCCGCCCGCGCCACGCGCCGCGCCCTTGCTCATCTGGCCGAGGCCCTGGCGGCTCCGACACGCCCCACCCCCACCGCTTCCGCCTGAGGCACCATTGATGCGGGGTCTGGTCATCGACACCGCCCTCGGCGGCCTGTCGGTCGCCCTGTTCGAGCACGGGACGATCCTCGCCTCGCGCCACGAGCTGATGGCCAGGGGTCACCAGGAGCGACTGGGCGAGCTGGTCCGCGATGTGGCTGCCGAGGCCGGCGGCTTCGACGGGCTGGGCCGCATCACCGTCACCGTCGGCCCCGGCTCCTTCACCGGCCTGCGCGTCGGCCTCGCCTTCGCCCTCGGCCTCGGGGCTGCGCTGGACCGGCCGGTGCTCGGCATCACCACCCTGGCGGCTCTCGCCGGCAGCGTCGACAGTCCGGGGGACGCCTCGGCGGGCCTTCCGGTGCTGGCAGCCATCGACGCCCGCCGCGGCGAGGTCTACGCCCAGGCCTTCGCCGGCGGTCGGCCGTCGGGCGCGCCCGAAGCCCTGACCCTCGAGGCCGCCCTCGACCTCGCCCGCACCCTCGGCCCCGCCGCCCTCGTCGGCTCCGGTGCCCCCCTGCTGGCCGGGGCCTGTCCGGCCGCCGCGATCCAAGCCCTCGCCGCCCCCGCGCCCGCCGGCCTCGTCGCCGCCGCCCGCCGCGCCGACCAGCCGGCCCGGCCACTGTATCTGCGCGCGCCCGACGCCACACCGCCCAGCCGGCTGCCGGGTCAGCCGCGCCCGACGCGGGAGCCCTCATGACAGGTGCCGACAACCCGACGCCGGAGCTGGCGGCCGCTCTCGCGGCGATGCACGCCCGCGCCTTCAACGACCCCTGGCCGGTCAGCGCCTTCGTCGCCCTGCTGTCCCTGCCGGAGGCCCGGCTGGAGGTGGCCGCCGACGGCTTCATCCTGACCCGCCTCGCCGCGGACGAGGCCGAGATCCTGACGCTCGCGGTCTGCCCGGCCGCCCGTCGCCGCGGCCTCGGTCGCCGGCTCGTCGAGACCGCCGCGGCCGCCCTCGCCGCCGAGGGCGCGACCCGCTTGTTCCTTGAGGTGGCCGAGGACAATGCCGCCGCGCGGGCCCTGTACGCCGGGGCCGGTTTCGCGTCCGTCGGCCGCCGCCCCGGCTACTACGGCCGGCCCGCCGGCGCGGTCGACGCCCTCGTCCTGGCGCGCGATCTGGCGGCCCCTGACGGAATGGCGATCTGAACCGCGATCGGACGCTTCCCTGACGCGCCGCTAGCGCCTATTTTCCCCGCCATGGAACGGATCGAGAAACTCTGCGTCGAACGCGGCATGCGCATGACGGAGCAGCGGCGCGTGATCGCCCGCGTGCTGTCCCAGGCCAAGGACCACCCGGACGTGGAGGAGCTGTACCACCGCGCCTCGGCCATCGACCCGCATATCTCGATCGCGACCGTCTACCGCACCGTGCGCCTGTTCGAGGAGGCCGGCGTCGTCGACAAGCACGACTTCGGCGACGGCCGCAGCCGCTATGAAGAGGCCGGCGACGACCACCATGACCACCTGATCGACACGCGAAGCGGCGACGTCATCGAGTTCTTCGACGCCGAGATCGAGAAGCTGAAGTCCGAGATCGCCCGGCGCCTCGGCTTCGAGCTGGTCGGCCACAAGCTTGAACTCTATGGCAAGCCGATCCCCGGTGCCTCGCCCGAGGATCGCGAGGGGCTGGTCTACAAGCGCCACCACCAGCGCGCCTCCACCGCGTCCTGAACGGTGGCCGTCGAGCCCGCTTTCGGGCTATGAGGCCTGCATGACCGACACGCCCACGACGGCCACGGGAACGAGCGCGCCGAAGCGCCTGTTCATCAAGACCTATGGCTGTCAGATGAACGTCTATGACTCCGAGCGCATGGCCGATGTCCTGCGGCCGCTCGGCTACGCCCCGACCGACGTGGTCGAGGAGGCGGACTTCGTCATCCTCAACACCTGCCACATCCGCGAGAAGGCGGCCGAGAAGGTCTATTCCGAGCTGGGCAAGCTGCGTCAGCTCAAGGAGGCGAAGGACGGCGGCCTGACCATCGCCGTGGCCGGCTGCGTCGCCCAGGCCGAGGGCGAGGAGATCATGCGCCGCCAGCCGGCGGTGGATCTGGTGGTCGGGCCCCAGGCCTATCACCAGCTGCCCGAGCTGCTGACCCGCACCGCCCGCGCCCGCGGCGAGCGCATCGCGGCCGACTTCGCCCCCGAGGACAAGTTCGACGCCCTGCCCACAGGCCGCGCCGTCGAGGGCGTCACCGCCTTCCTCACGGTGCAGGAGGGCTGCGACAAGTTCTGCACCTTCTGCGTCGTGCCCTACACCCGCGGTGCCGAGTGGTCGCGGCCGGTCGCGGCGGTGCTGGCCGAGGCCCGCGACCTGGCCGCGCGCGGCGTCCGCGAGATCACCCTGCTGGGCCAGAACGTCAACGCCTACAACGGCGAGGGCCCGGACGGGCGGCGGTCCAGCCTGGCGCATCTCGCCGCGGCCCTGGCGGAGATCCCCGGCCTCGACCGCATCCGCTACACTACCAGCCACCCCAACGACTTCAGCGACGATCTCATCGCCGCGCACCGCGACCTGCAGCAGCTGATGCCGTATCTGCACCTGCCGGTGCAGTCCGGGTCGGATCGCATTCTGCGGCTGATGAACCGCAGGCACGGGCGGCAGGCCTATCTCGACCTGATCGACCGCATCCGCGAGGCGCGGCCGGACCTGGCCCTGTCCAGCGACTTCATCGTCGGCTTCCCCGGCGAGACTGACCGCGACTTCGAGGACACCCTCGATCTGGTCCGGCGCGTCGGCTACGCCTCGTCCTTCTCCTTCCTCTATTCGCCGCGCCCCGGCACCCCGGCAGCAACGATGGCCGCGCCCGTCCCGGACGAGGTCGCCCGCTCCCGGCTGCACGCGCTTCAGGCCCTGCTGACGAACCAGCAGGTGGCCTTCAACGCCGCCCAGGCCGGCAGGACGCTGCCGGTACTGTTCGAGAAGCGCGGCCGTCACAGCCGCCAGGCCATCGGCCGTTCGCCCTTCCTGCAGTCGGTCCATGTCGACGACGCCGACCACCTGATCGGCCGCATCGTCGAGGTCGAGATCGTCTCCGGCCAGCAGAACAGCCTGACCGGGCGACTGCCTGTGGCCACAGAAGACGCGATGCCGCCCCTCAGGCAGCGAGCGACCGCGTCCCGAGCGGTAGGGGCGACCCCGGCATAATGGCGCGCAGTTCCGAGTTCCTGCCCCTCGACGACCTCGCCCTGCGGGCCGTGATCGGCCCAGGCAGCCGCCACGTCGCCCTGATCGAGGACGCCTTCAAGGTGCTGATCGAGGCCCCCGGCGGCGGGGTGGCGATCAACGGCTCGGCCCGCGACCGGGCCCAGGCGCGCCGCGTCATCGAGGACCTGGCGGAGCGCGCCGGCGGCGGCGGAGACCTGGACGAGGCCGATGTGCGCGCCGCGGTCGCCGCCGCGATCGGCGGTGGCGAGGCCAGGTCCCGCACCGGTGTGGCCCTGCCGGTCGGCCGGCGCGGTCCGATCGCCCCCAAGACGCCCGCCCAGGCCCGCTATCTCGAGGCCCTCGCCGCGTGCGAGCTGACCTTCGGCGTCGGCCCGGCCGGCACCGGCAAGACCTTTCTGGCGGCCGCCTGGGGCGCGTCCCTGCTGCGCCGCGGCGAGGTCGACCGGCTGGTCATCACCCGCCCGGCGGTCGAGGCCGGTGAACGACTCGGCTTCCTGCCCGGCGACCTCAACGAGAAGGTCGATCCCTATCTGGCCCCCATCTGGGAGGCGCTGAACGACATCCTCGGTCCCGACGACGTGCGCCGCCGCCGCGACAGGGGCGAGATCGAGGCGGCGCCGATCGCCTTCATGCGTGGTCGCACCCTCAGCCACGCCTTCATCATCGCCGACGAGGCCCAGAACCTGACCCGGCTGCAGATGAAGATGGTGCTGACCCGCCTCGGCGAGGGGGCCCGTATGGTAGTCACCGGCGACCCCAGCCAGGTCGATCTGCTCAACGCCCGCGACTCCGGCCTGGCCCATGCCCTCACCCTGCTCAGGGACGTGAAGGGCGTCGGCATCATGACCTTCGAGGCCCGCGACGTGGTCCGGCACGCCCTCGTCGAGCGGATCGTGCGCGCCTACGACAGCGACGCCGCCCAAGCCCGCGGCGGGGCCCAGCCATGATCGCCCCCGCCAGCATCGCCGTCGAGATCGAGGCCGACGCCTGGACAGACGCCCTGCCGGACGTCGAGGCCCTGGTCGGACGAGCCGCAGCCGCGGCCCTGACCGCTGCCGGGGCGAGCGGCGAGGTGGTGGTGCTGCTGACCGACGATGCCGCCCAGGCTGGGCTCAACGCCCGCTTCCGCCAGCGTGGGGGTTCGACCAATGTCCTGTCCTTCCCGGCCGCCCCGGCCGTGGTCCCGCCGGGCGCGCCCACGCCGCTCGGCGACCTGTCACTGGCCTTTGGCGTCTGCGTCGCCGAAGCGGAGGCCCAGGGCAAGAGCCTCGCCGACCACCTGACCCATCTCGTGGTGCACGGTGTGCTGCACCTGCTGGGCCGCGACCATCTGAACGAGGCCGGGGCCGAGGCCATGGAGGCCGAGGAGCGGACGATTCTCGCCGGACTCGGCGTCGCCGACCCCTATGCGGCGGAGCGCGCGGCATGAACGACCACCGACTCCGCCTGCCCACCCCGGCCGCCCTCTCCCGGGGCACGGCGGCGCTTGGCTGCGGGGCGCTGGCCGCCCTCGCCCATCCGCCATTCAGCCTCCTGCCGGGCCTGCTGGGCTATGCCGCCCTCGTCCTGCTGGCCGACCGCGCCCCCTCCTCCGGCAGCGCCTTCCGCCTCGGCTGGCTGGCCGGATTCAGCTACTTCCTGATCAGCTGCTGGTGGGTGGCCGAGGCCTTCCTGGTCAATCCGGCCCAGGCCTGGATGGCACCCTTCGCCGCCGCCCTGCTGCCGGCCGGGGTGGCCCTGTTCTGGGCCACGCCCCTCGCCCTCTACCGTCGGCTCGCCCCGGCTGGCCTCGGCCGGGTGCTGGTCTTCCCGGGCCTGTTCGTCCTGTTCGAGTGGCTGCGCGGCCATGTCCTGACCGGCTTCCCGTGGAATCCCGTCGGCGCGACCTGGGCCGCCGGCTCGCCCATGTCCCAGACCGCGGCCGTGGTCGGGGTCTATGGCCTGTCGCTCGTCACCCTGATCGGCCTGCACGCCCCGCTTGCCCTGCTGCGGCCGGGGCCGCGCAAGGCTCGCGCCGGGATCGCCCTGGCCGGCGTCGCCCTGCTAGCGGGCCTGTGGCTGGCGGGTGCCTGGCGGCTCAACCACGCCGTGGTCCAGCCCGGCGAGACTCTGCTGCGCATCGTCCAGGCCGACGTCCGGCAGGAGACCAAATGGACGCCCGAGGCCTATGAGGGCATCGTCCGGCGCTACATCAACCTGACCGCCCGGCCCGGGACCGCCACCCCCGATGTGGTGATCTGGCCCGAGGGCTCGCTACCGGCGCTGGCCAACGACGTGTTCGCCCCGGGTGCCCCGGAGGCCGAGGCCATGGCCCGCGCCCTGCAGCCGGGCCAGACCCTGCTGCTCGGCCTCGGCCGCGGGGCCGCAGGCCCCGACGGCCAGATGCGCTACCATAACGCCCTGTTCGCCCTGCAGGACGAAGGCGCGGATGGCCTGCGCATCGCCGCCGTCTACGACAAGTACCGGCTGGTGCCGTTCGGCGAGTACCTGCCGCTGGGCGATCTGATGAGCCGGCTGGGCGTGCGCAGCCTGGTGCATGTCCCGGCCGACTTCACCCCCGGTCCGCGCCCGGCCCCGATCACCGTTCCCGGCGTCGCGCCGGTGCAGCCGCTGATCTGCTACGAGAGCCTCTATCCCGGCTTTACCCCGGGCGGCGGAGCCCGGCCGGCCTGGATCGTCAATGTCTCCAACGACGCCTGGTTCGGCCGCTCCTCGGGGCCGCTGCAGCACCTTAACCTCGCCAGCTTCCGGGCCATCGAGACCGGCTTGCCGATCGTCCGGTCCACGCCCACCGGCGTGTCGGCGGTGATCGACCCCTGGGGCCGGGTGGTTCCGGGTGCCCGCCTCGATTCCGGCGAGAGCGGGGTGATCGACGCCCGTCTGCCCCTGCCGGCCGCAGCCACCCCCTTCAGCCGCTTCGGCGACTGGCTGTGGCTGCCCCTGCTGCTGGCAGCTCTGGCCCCTCTCGCGACCGGGGAGCCGGGCCGCGCCGCCCGCCAGCGCCTGCGGTCTGTGGCCGCGCGAGGACGGCGTCGCGCCCCGCCGGTGGTCTGATCCCCGACACGCGCGCGACATAGGGGATACCCCGTAGTTGCAGCACGCCGAGACGAAGGCGTAAGCGGGGTCATGCCCCAAGGATAACCGGGGTACCCGGACGACTGTCGCCTTCGGCGGCGGGGACAAGGGCCGGGGACGCAAAACCCAGGAGGACCCCATGGCGAGATCCGAGGACGATGGCCCTCACCCGGTGGACCGGCACGTCGGCAGGCGCGTCGCCGAGAAACGCATCGCGCTCGGCTACAACCAGACTGACCTGGGCCGGGCCCTCGGCGTCACCTTCCAGCAGGTGCAGAAGTACGAGAAGGGCTCGAACCGCATCTCGGCGTCCAAGCTATGGCAGGTAGCCCAGTTCTTCCGGGTCGGTCCGGGCTATTTCTTCGAGGGCCTGGCCGACACGCGGGCCGGGCTCGCCGAGGGCGAGGGCAACGCCTATGCCCACGACTATCCCTCGACCCGGCACACCATCGAGATCGGTCGGCTGGCCCCGCGCCTGTCGACGGCGCGCCAGCGTCTCGTCGCCGAGATGGTGCGCGAGTTGACCGATACCCCGGAGTAGGGGGTCTGGTAGAGACCCCGACAGACCCGAAGAGACATCGCGTCTGACTTCAGAGGGTCGCCACCCTCGGGCCGGTGCCGGGGGTCCGTCGATCCGCCCGGCGCGAGCACCGGATGTTTCTGGCGGAACGTGAAAGCCGCGCGCGACCGCGCGTGGGCCCGCCATGGACCCTCTGGACAAGCCAGAGGGTGACGGATCTGCAGAGCCTGATCGGTTGAGGTGGAATCGCCTCGCGGTCCCTCCGGGGCCGTGAACCAGGCTCTCGCTTGAGACCGGACCGATTTCGGTCTAGGCCCCCCCGGGCCCGTCCGACGCTCCGCCCTGGCCGAAGGTCGGGGCGCGGGCCTTTTGCTCGGCCCAGTATGCCGGTCCGTCGTCGGGCTTGAACATGGTGCGCGGCACCCCCTCGACGTCGACCACCGCGAAGGTGTTGGTCGAGGCCTGGTACAGCAGCACGTCGCCGTTAGGCCGGGTCACCCGCTCGACATCCGCCGGCGGCCGGCGGGTGAAGGCTTCTACCTGCGCCAGATAGGCCTCCGGCGTCGCCGCCCCGAACGCCGCGCCGTTGCGCTCGAACAGCCGGCGGGTCTTCTCGTCCACCGTCTCGCGCCGGTTGGCGGTCAGGACCGCCGCCGCCGTCCCCTCCGCCGACGGGCCGGCCGGGGTCGCTGCCGCCGCATCGACCCCCGCCGCGACCGCCTCGGCCGCTTCGCGCGGCCGGGTCTCCACCGCGGAGGGGGCGGCGTCACAGCCCGCCGTCATCCCCAGCGCCGCGACACAGGCTGTCGCCGCCAGACGCCTCAAGGTTCCCGTCCCATACTTCATGCCCGGCCTCCCTCTTCAACCTGCACGATCCTGCCACACTCCGAATGTTCGCGCAATGTTCCATCTCGCTGTCCGGTCAGACGGCCCGCCGCTCGACGGCGCTGGCGCGGCCCGCTAGATCGGAGGCATGGACATGGGCCTGACCGGACGCCGCCTGCTGCTCGTCATCGGCGGGGGCATAGCCGCCTACAAGACGCTGGAGCTGATCCGCCTGCTGCACCGGGCCGGGGCGGAGACGCGCGTCATTCTGACCGAGGCCGGATCGCGCTTCGTCACCCCCCTGTCGCTCGCCGCCCTGACCGGCCACCCGCCCCGCATCGGCCTGTTCCAGCCGGACGAGGAGACCGCCATGGGCCACATCGAGCTGTCGCGCTGGGCCGATCTGGTGGTGGTCGCCCCGGCCACCGCCGGCCTGATCGCCAAGGCCGCCCGGGGTCTTGCCGACGACCTCGCCTCGACCACCCTGATCGCCACCGACAAGCGCGTCCTGATGGCCCCGGCCATGAATGTGCGCATGTGGCTGCACCCGGCGGTGCAGGCCAATGTCGCCCGGCTGGCGACCTTCCCCGGCCCCGGTGTGGCCTTCGTCGGCCCGGACGAGGGCGACATGGCCTGCGGCGAGTTCGGCCCCGGCCGCATGGCCGAGCCGCCGGCCATCCTCGACGCCATCGCCGCCGAGCTGGCCGGCCCGGCCGCCCGGCTGCTCGCCGGCCGCCGCGCCCTGGTCACCGCCGGCCCGACCTTCGAGCCGATCGATCCGGTGCGCGGCCTGACCAACCGCTCCTCGGGCAAGCAGGGCTACGCCATCGCCGCCGCCCTCGCCCGGCGTGGGGCCGAGGTGACGCTGGTGTCCGGCCCGGTGGCGCTCGATGCCCCGCCTGGCGTCGCCCGGGTCTGGGTCGAGACGGCGCTGCAGATGCAGGCCGCCTGCCAGGCCGCCCTGCCCGCCGACGTCGCCGTCATGACCGCCGCCGTCGCCGACTGGCGCCCTGACCAGGTCGCCACCGGCAAGATCAAGAAGGCCCCGGGCGGCCCGCCGTCCCTGGCCCTGACCGAGAACCCCGACATCCTCGCCGGCCTGTCTGCCGCCGGCCCGCGCCGCCCCGGCCTCGTGGTCGGGTTCGCCGCCGAGACCGAAGACTTGATCGGGAACGCCCGGCGCAAGCTCAGCCGCAAGGGCTGCGACTGGATCGTCGCCAATGATGTCAGCGCCGATGTGTTCGGGGCCGACGGCAACGCCGCCACCCTGATCACCGCCGCCGGCGAGGAGAGCTGGCCGCGCCAGTCGAAGACCGCCCTCGCCGGGACCCTCGCTGACCGCATCGCCCGCCACTTCACCGGAACGCCTGAATGATCGCCGTCCGCCTGCAGCGCCTGCCCCATGGCACCGACCTGCCGCTGCCGGCCTATGAGACCGCCGGCTCGGCGGGCATGGACCTGCGCGCGGCGGTGCCGGAGGACGCCCCGGTGACCCTCGCGCCCGGGGGCCGCGCCCTGGTGCCGACCGGGCTGAAGATCGCCCTGCCCCCCGGCCACGAGGCCCAGGTGCGGCCGCGCTCGGGCCTCGCGCTCAGGCACGGCGTCACCTGCCTCAACAGCCCCGGCACCATCGACGCCGACTATCGCGGCGAGGTCGGAGTGATCCTGATCAACCATGGATCGGACCCGTTCGTGGTCCGGCGCGGCGAGCGCATCGCCCAGATGGTGGTGGCTCCAGTACTGCAGGTCGCCCTGGTCGAGGCCGAGGCGCTGGACGAGACTGCCCGCGGCGCCGGCGGCTTCGGCTCGACGGGCCGCTGAGCCTGGGGTCCTGCACCGGGGTTCAGGCCTGGCGGAAGCCCAGCACGTCCTGCATGTCGTAGAGACCCGGGTGGCGGTTGCGCACCCAGGCGGCGGCGACCACGGCGCCCTTGGCGAACAGCGACCGGTCGATGGCGCTGTGCGACAGGGTCAGCACCTCATCGTCAGAGGCGAACATCACCGTATGCTCGCCGACTATGCCGCCGGCGCGGACGGCCGAAAAGCCGATCGAGCCGGTCGCCCGCTCCGCCAACCCCTCGCGGGCCGGGGTGCGCAGGGTGGCCAGATCCTCGCCGCGCCCAGCGGCGGCGGCCTCGCCCAGCATAAGGGCCGTGCCGGAGGGGGCGTCGACCTTGCGCCGGTGGTGGGCCTCCTGGATCTCGATGTCCCAGGCCTCGGCCGGCAGCCGCTGGGCGGCGTTCTCGACCAGGCCGATCAGGATGTTGACGCCCAGGGAGAAGTTGCCGCTCCGCACGATCGCCACCCGGGTCGCCGCCGCCTCGATGGTCGCCTCCTGGGTCGCGTCGAAGCCGGTCGAGCCGATCACCAGCGCCGGGCCGCCGCGCCCGGCGCAGGCTGCAGCCAGCTCGGCCGAGGCTTCCGGCGTCGTGAAGTCGATCACCACATCGCAAAGGGCCAGGTCGGGCTGGTCGCCGCGGTCGAAGCGGGCCGCCACAACCACGTCGCCGCGGGCGTCCAGAACCTGGCTGAGGGCGCGGCCCATGCGTCCGCGGGCACCGGAAATGCCGACATGAAACAGGCCGGTCACGCGACAGTGTCTTTCGAGGCGTCGTCGCCGCCCATGATCTCGGCCCAGAAGCGCTTGGCCTTGCCGGCGAAGCTGGTGTTTCGGGGACTCTGGGCCTCGCCGCAGGTCTCGGCAAGCTCCCGCAGCAGCTCCTTCTGCCGGGCGCTCAGGCTGGTCGGGGTCTCGACAAACAGCTCGACGACAAGATCGCCGCGCTGGCGGCCGCTCAGGTGCGGCATGCCCTTGCCCTTGATGCGCACGGTACGGCCGGTCTGGGCCCCTTCCGGCACCTGCACCTCGGCGCGGCACTGGCCGTCGCAGGCCTCGGACACCAGGCAGGGTGCCTCGATCGTCCCGCCCAGCGCCGCCGTGGTCATCGGCACC
The DNA here is from genome assembly GCA_027531145.1 of Brevundimonas sp. Taxonomy (GTDB): domain Bacteria; phylum Pseudomonadota; class Alphaproteobacteria; order Caulobacterales; family Caulobacteraceae; genus Brevundimonas. The sequence continues at coordinate 96,987 of JAPZRF010000002.1, forward strand.
GGCACCGTCACCAGCAGGTCAAGGTTATCGCGCTCGAACAGCTCATGTGGCCGCACTGCGACGAACACATAGAGGTCGCCACGCGGGCCGCCGCGCACCCCGGCGTCGCCCTCGCCCGACAGGCGGATGCGCGAGCCATCATCGACCCCGGCCGGCACCTTCAGGGCCAGCTTGCGCGTCTTGCGCACCTGGCCGTGGCCGTGACAGGCCTCGCAAGGGTCGGCGATCATCTGCCCGGCCCCACCGCAGCGGGGACAGGTGCGCTCGACCTGGAAGAAGCCGTTGGCGCTGCGCACCCGGCCGGCCCCGCCGCAGGTGGAGCAGGTCACCGGCCGGGTACCAGCCCTGGCTCCCGAACCGTCGCAGACGTCGCAGGCGGCCGTGACCGGGAAGTTGATCTCCACCTCGTCGCCGCGGTAGGCTTGTTCCAGCGTGACCTCAAGGTCGTAGCGCAGGTCCGAGCCGCGCCGCGGCCCGCTGCGGGTCTGGCCGCGCGCACCGCCGAACACGTCGCCGAAGGCGTCGCCGAACACCTGGGAGAAGATGTCGTTGATGTCGTGGAATGCCGCGCCCCCTCCGCCCGGTCCGCCGCCGCCGACCCCGGCGTGGCCGAAGCGGTCGTAGGCGGCGCGCTTCTGGGCGTCCGACAATACCGAATAGGCTTCGGAGATCTCCCTGAACCGCGCCATCGACTCCTCGGAGCCGCCGTTGCGGTCCGGGTGATGCTGCATCGCCAGCTTGCGATAGGCGGACTTCAGTTCGGCCTCGTCGACCGAGCGATCGACGCCCAGGATCTCATAATAGTCTCGCTGCGCCATCGGGTGTTACGACCTCATGACCCCCACCCGCGCGCCCCGCCCTAACGTCGCGGGACATGCGACGCCCCTCACATGGGGCCCGCAGGCGGGGATGCAAGAATGGTGACAGGGGGCGGGCCCCTTCGCCCCGCAGCACGCGAGGGCAGGGGCCGCCGGTTCAGGCGCTCTTCTTCTGATCGTCGTCGGCGACGACTTCCTCGAACTCGGCATCGACCACGCCGTCATCGGCGGGACGGGCCTCGCCGGCGTCGTCGCCCTGCTGCGCCTTGTACATGGCCTCGCCGAGCTTCATCGAGGCTTGGGCCAGGGTCGAGGTCCTGGCCCGGATGGCTTCCGGGTCACTTCCGTCACGGGCGGACTTCAGGTCGCTGACGGCGGCCTCGATCGCGCCCTTGTCGTCCGCCGGGATCCTGTCGCCGTGCTCGGCCAGGGCCTTCTCGGTCGAATGGATCAGGCTGTCGGCAGCGTTCTGGGCCTCGACCAGCTCCTTGCGGGTCTTGTCAGCCGCGGCGTTGGCCTCGGCTTCCTTGACCATCCGCTCGATATCGGCGTCCGACAGGCCGCCGTTGGCCTGGATGCGGATCGACTGCTCCTTGTTGGTCGCCTTGTCCTTGGCCGAGACGTTGACGATGCCGTTGGCGTCGATGTCGAAGGCAACCTCGATCTGCGGCATGCCGCGCGGGGCCGGCGGAATACCCATCAGGTCGAACTGGCCCAGCAGCTTGTTGTCCGCCGCCATCGGCCGCTCGCCCTGAAAGACCCGGATGGTCACGGCCGACTGGTTGTCGTCGGCGGTCGAGAATACCTGGCTCTTCTTGGTCGGGATGGTGGTGTTGCGCTCGATCAGCGGAGTGAACACCCCGCCCAGGGTCTCGATGCCCAGGGTCAGCGGGGTCACGTCCAGCAGCAGCACGTCCTTGACGTCGCCCTGCAGCACCCCGGCCTGGACCGCTGCGCCCAGCGCCACGACCTCGTCCGGGTTCACGCCCTTGTGCGGCTCCCTGCCGAAGAAGGCCTTCACTGCCTCCTGCACCTTTGGCATCCGCGTCATGCCGCCGACCAGCACCACCTCGTCGATGTCCGAGGCCTTCAGACCGGCGTCCTTCAGGGCCTTCTGGCACGGCTCGATGGTGCGCTGGATCAGGTCCTCGACCAGCGCTTCCAGCTTGGCCCGCGACAGCTTGATGTTGAGGTGCAGCGGGCCCGAGGCGTTCATCGAGATGAACGGCAGGTTGACCTCGTACTGGCTCGTCGAGGACAGTTCCTTCTTGGCCTTCTCTGCCTCTTCCTTCAGGCGCTGCAGGGCCAGCTTGTCCTGGCGCAGGTCTACGCCCTGCTCCTTCTTGAACTCGTCGGCCAGGTAATCGACCAGACGCAGGTCGAAGTCCTCGCCGCCGAGGAAGGTGTCGCCGTTGGTCGACTTCACCTCGAACACGCCGTCGCCGATCTCGAGGATCGAGACGTCGAAGGTGCCGCCACCGAGATCATAGACGGCGATCTTCTGGCCGTCATTCTTCTCGAGGCCATAGGCCAGCGCCGCCGCGGTCGGCTCGTTGATGATGCGCAGCACTTCGAGGCCGGCGATCTTGCCGGCATCCTTGGTGGCCTGGCGCTGGGCGTCGTTGAAATAGGCCGGCACGGTGATGACGGCCTGGGTGACCTTCTCGCCCAGATAGGCCTCGGCAGCCTCCTTCATCTTGGTCAGGGTGAAGGCCGAGATCTGCTGCGGCGAGTAGTCCTTGCCGTGGGCGCGCACCCAGGCGTCGCCGTTCCGGCCCTTGACGATCTCGTAGGGCACCATGCCCTTGTCCTTGGCCACCACCGGATCGTCGAAATTGCGGCCGATCAGGCGCTTGATGGCGAAGAAAGTGTTCGATGGATTGGTCACCGCCTGGCGCTTGGCCGGCTGGCCGACCAGGGTGTCGCCGCCGTCCTGGATGGCGACCACAGACGGGGTGGTACGCGCGCCCTCGGCGTTCTCGATGACCTTGGGGGACTTGCCGTCCATCACGGCCACGCACGAGTTGGTCGTGCCAAGGTCGATGCCGATGATCTTGCTCATGGCGGGCTTTCCGTCTCCTTGCGGCGGGCGATGCGGCGGCCTCCTGATCCGAGCGCCGCGCCTGATCGCCCCCATGTTGAAAATACAGCGCCGCGCCTTGGGGATCGCCGGAAACCGGCGGACGCGACAGGGGTTGTTGTGGTCGTTCCGGCCTCGCAGCTGCGACACCGAGACGCTTGGCCCCGCATATGGGGAAGGCCACATGGCCCGCAAGGGCTCGCAAGGGTTTGCACGACCGGGAGCATGGCGATGACGGAGTCTCCCGCCGGGCCGGCCCTCGAGCCTCTGCCGGGGCTGAAGCTCTGGCCCGGCCGGCTCGACGCGGCGGCCCAGGCGGCCCTGCGCGACGCCGTGCGTGTCGCTCTCGGGACCGCCCCGCCCTACCGCCCCGTGACCCCCTGCGGGCGGCCGATGTCGGTCCGGATGAGCAACCTCGGCCCACTGGGCTGGGTCGCGGACCGCTCCGGCGGCTACCGCTACCAGCAGACCCACCCGGCGACCGGCCGGCCCTGGCCGCCCATCCCGCCCCTCCTGCTGGACCTGTGGGCCAATCATGCCGACCCGGATCGGCCGCCGGACGCCTGCCTCGTCAACCTCTATGGCACCGACGCCCGGATGGGGCTGCACCAGGACCGGGACGAGGCCGACCTGACCGCGCCGGTTCTGTCGGTGTCTCTGGGTGACACGGCCCTGTTCCGCTTCGGCCCCGCCGAGGGCGGCCCGACCCGGTCGCTGCGGCTGGCCTCTGGCGACGTGCTGTTGCTGTCCGGACCCGCCCGCCTGTGCCGTCACGGGATCGACCGCCTGCTGCCCGGCTCGTCGCGCCTGCTGCCCGGGGGCGGCCGCCTCAACCTGACCCTGCGCCGGGCAGGCTGACGCATCACATCAATGGGAGTCGACGGCTCCCGGACAGCCTGCGATGGTCCGGGCACGCCGCATCTCCGAAGGACCGCCATGCCCACGCTTCACCGTCCCGAGGGCCCCGCGCCCGAAGACGCTGTCCTCAGCCGCCGCGGCCTCGCCGGGGCCCTGGTCGGGGCGGCCGCCTTCGCCGGCTACGCCCCGGCCGCACTGGCCCAGGCGGCGCAGCCGATCGTCACCGACAGCGCCGGCCTGGTCATCAGCGAGGTGGCCTTCCCGGCCCCGGACGGCTTTGACCTTCCCGCCTATGTGTCCCGGCCCGAGGGCGACGGCCCCTTCCCGGTGGTCATCGTCGTGTCCGAGATCTTCGGTCTGCACGCCTGGATCATGGACATCTGCCGGCGGCTGGCGAAGGCCGGCTACGCCGCCGTGGCCCCGGCCTTCTTCGTGCGCGTCGCCGACCCGGCACCCCTGACCGACTTCGCCGAGATCCAGCGCATCGTCGCCGCCGCCGGCTACGAGCAGGTCATGGGCGACATCGCCGCCACCCTGGCCTGGACCGACCAGCAGCTCTGGGCCGACAGCGACCGCGTGGGCATCACCGGCTACTGCTGGGGCGGCAAGGTGGTGTGGCAGGCCATGGCCCGGTTCGCGGCCCTGAAGAGCGGCGTCGCGTGGTACGGCCGCCTCGCTCCCGCCGCTGACGCCACGCCGGAGCAGCGCGCCGCCGGGGCACCCTGGCCGGTCGACGTCGCCGGCGACCTCAAGGGCCCGGTGCTCGGCCTCTACGGCGGTCAGGACCGCGGCATCCCGCTGGACACGGTCGAGGCCATGCGCGCGGCGCTGGGCCGAGCCGGCGCGGCGGGCAGCGAGATCGTCGTCTATCCGGCCTCGCAGCACGGCTTCCTCGCCGACTATCGCGCCGGCTGGGATCCCGTGGCCGGTCCAGACGCCTGGGCCCGGCTGCTGGCCCATTTCACCACGCACCTCAAGGATTGAGTAATCAGACGCGGCTGATCCTTGAACGGCGGGATTGGTCGGTGGAGCCCAGTGATGAGATTCTTGCGCACGTTCGCCATGCCCGCCATGCTCGCGGCCGCCCTCGCCCTGCCGCTCGCCGCCTGTGGCGGGGGGGGGGGAGGCGGCGCACCCGGCGGCGGCGTGATCACCCCGCCGCCCCCGCCTCCCCCGCCGCCTCCTCCCCCCCCACCACCGCCCCCCCCGCCACCGCCGCCGCCGGCCCCGGCCCCTTCGCCGACCTCGGCAGAGGTCACGCGCAGCTACGGCATCGGCAACAGCCGGGCCATCGCCGCCTGGAACCGGGGTGCCACCGGTGCCGGCGTCACCGTCGCCGTGGTCGACACTGGCATCGACCGCAACCAGGCCGACCTCGACGCCAACATCTCGTCGCTCTCCACCGACATCGTCATCGGCCGCAACACGCCGGAGGGGGCCAGCCGGCACGGGACCCGGGTCGCCGGGGTGATCGCCGCCGAGTTCAATGGCTTCGGCACGATCGGAGTAGCCTACAACTCCACCATCCTGTCGATCCGGGCCGACATCAGCGACTGCAGCGAGCCGGACCGCACGACGTGCTTCCGCTCCAGCGACCTGGCCCGCGCCCTCGACTATGCCGTGGCCAACGGGGCGAAGGTGATCAACCTGTCGCTCGGCGGGGACGGAGCGCTCAGCTCCGCCTTCGAGGCCGCCCTGCTGCGCGCCGTCGAGGCCGGGGTGGTGATCGCCGCCGCCTCGGGCAATGACGCGGAGGCCAACCCGGGCTTTCCTGGCCGCTACGCCTCGGACCCGCGCTTCCTCGGCGGGGTGATCGTCGTCGGCTCCCACGACGTCAGCAACAACATCTCAAGCTTCACGAATCGCGCCGGAGTCAGCGCCGACCGCTTCATCTCGGCCCCCGGCGACCAGGTCATCACCGACTGTGACGGGACCAACTGCTGGCGCGTCAGCGGCACCTCCTTCGCCGCCCCCCATGTCGCCGGGGCGCTGGCCCTGCTGCTGCAGGCCTTCCCCAATCTGACCGGCCGCCAGGCCGTGGACATCCTGCTGACGACCGCGCGCGACGCCGGCGACGCCGGCACCGACACCACCTACGGCCGCGGCCTGCTCGACATCGAGCGCGCCTTCCAGCCGGTCGGAACGACCTCGACGCCCCAGGCCGCCGGAACCGCCGTGCGCGTCGCCGAGGTTCCGGGCAGTCACGTCGGCGGTGCCTTCGGGGGTGCCCTGTCCGGCGGCGGCGAGGCGCTGACGACAGTGGCCCACGACAGCTACGACCGCCTTTTCATCGTCAACCTCGGGGGCGTGCTGCGGGCCGCCCCCCGCCGCAGCTTCCAGCCCGAGACGCCGGAGCCGATGCACACGGCCACGGTCTCGGGCGAAACCGCCTTCGGGACCCGCCTGGCCCTGACCGCCGCCGTCCCGGTCCCCGAGGATCGCGAGGCCCTGCGCCGCGACACGCCGTTCCGCGCCCCTTGGCTCGGTTCGGAGACCCGGCGCGAGGCCCTGGCCACGATCGCGGGCGGTCGCCTGGCCCTCGCGGCCTGGCAGGGCGAGGGCGGCACCCGAGCCCCCTTCAGCGCCGGGGCTGGCGACGGCTTCGCCGCCCTCGCCCAGGCCGACCACGCCCTTCGCGGCGCGGTCGATCTCGGCCGTTTCAGCCTGACCGCCGAGACCGGCGGCGGCGACCGCCCGGTCCCCCTGCGCCGCGCAGAGGAGGACGCAGCCCGATACAGCCGGGCCGGCCTCGCCTGGCAGGCCGACGAGCACCTGACCCTCAGCCTTTCCGCCGGCCGCCTCGACGAGCGCCTGGGCCCGCTCGGCGGCTACTTTCCCTCGACCTCGGACTTCGCCATGCCCGCCTCGACCGACTTCGGCGCGCTCGGCTGGCGGCTTGAGGCCGGGCGCGGCCTGACCCTGGAGGGCGAAGTGGGGGCATCGCGGACGCAGATCCGTGACGGCCTGCTGACCCTGGCCGACCCGGCACTGGGCTCGACCTGGCGGGTCGGCCTGTCCGGGACCTGCGCCTCATGGCTGCCAGGCTGCCGCAGCCTGCGGCTGGAGCTGTCCCAGCCGCTGCGCATCGAGGACGGGACCTTCGAGGTCGAGCTGGCCGATGTGCCGCTGGAGTACTTCGACCCGGTCACCTTCTCGGTGCGCCGCCTGTCGGCCAGCCCGGACGGCCGGCAAATCGACCTGTCCCTGTCCAGCCTGCACCGCACCGGCCCGGGCTCGGCCCTGTCGCTGCGCGCCGTCCTGATCCGCGACGAGGGGCACCGCCGCGACGCCGACCCGACCTTCGCCCTCCTCGCGAGCTGGCGTCGGGGATTCTGACGCGCCCTTCTTCCCCACGCCGTGGGGAGGGGGACCGCCGAAGGCGGTGGAGGGGCGAGGCCGCGCCCCTCTGGAACGCCCCTCCGTCTCGACGCTGCGCGGCGAGGCACCTCTCCATTTCATGGGGAGGAGAATCTCCTGCCTACCCGCGATCCATCGCGCGGCGGATGACCTCGGCCATGCGGTCGGGGCCGAGGTCATGCGACAGGGCCGCGCGGAACTGGCCGTCGGGCCCCATCAGATAGATCGTGAGGGTGTGGTTCATGGTGTAGTACTCGCCCTCGCCGACCCGCTCGTAGACGGCGCGGTAGACGCGGGCCGCCTCGGCCACCTGCTGCTCGGTGCCGGTCAGGCCGATCGTGCCTTCGGGGAAGGCCTCGTTGGACAGGTAGTCCGCCAGCGCCTCGGGCGTGTCGCGGCCCGGATCGATCGAGACCATCAGCACCTGGATATCGTCGCCGGTCGGCCCGAGCCGGTTCAGCGTCGCCCGCAGCGCACCGAGGGTCGCCGGGCAGTAGTCCGGGCAGTAGGTGAAGCCGAAGAACACAAGGCTCCAGCGCCCCTCGAGCTTCGCCTCGGTGAAGGGCTGGCCGGTCTGGTCGACCAGCTTGAAGGGGCCGCCGATGTCCGGCTGGCCGGTGGAGATCACCCGCGGCTCCAGGGTGTCACGGCCGCCGACGACGATCACGGTGACGAGGGCCAGGGCCAGGGCGACGCCCAGGCAGGCGGCGGCGAACAGGAAGATGCGACCACGCGGCATGGGCAGGTCCGATAGCCGCGCCGACAATCCGGCGCGCGCCGTCTATAGGTAGCCTGTGACCCCGAATGAAGCCCCCTCGACGCCACAGTTCGGCCCCGCCGGGCCGGCGCTGGCCCATACCCGCGATGTCGGCGGGGTGCGGCGCGGCCGCGGCCTGTCCCTGAGGACGCTGGTGATCCTGCGCTGGGCAGCCCTGGCCGGCCAGACCGCGGCCATCACCCTCGCCCAGGTCTGGCTGCAATTCGACCTTCCTGTCACCGCCTGCCTGACGGTGGTGGCCGCCGGGGCCCTGGTCAATTTCGCCGCCATGACGCGGCTCAGCCGGCAGGAGGGCCACCTCGCCGACGGCCCGCAGACGGCGCTTCACCTCGGCTTCGACATCCTGCAGCTTAGCCTGCTGCTGGGCCTGACCGGCGGGCTACAGAACCCCTTCAGCCTGCTGCTGGTGGCACCTGTGACGGTAGCGGCGGCGTCGCTGCCGGCGCGCCAGGCCCTGCTGCTGGGGCTGATGGCCCTGATCGCCTCGGCGGCCCTGTTTCTGTGGGCCATGCCCCTGCCCTGGGCGAAGGGCCAGACGCTGGAGCTGCCCTACCTCTATCTGATCGGCATCTGGATGGCACTGGTCACCGGGGTGGTATTCACTGCCACCTACGCTTGGCGCGTCGCCGCCGACGCCGAGAAGCTGGAGCTGGCCCTGGCCACCACCCAGGACGTGCTGCAGCGCGAGCAGAAGCTGGCGGCCCTCGGCGGGCTGGCGGCGGCGGCGGCGCATGAGCTGGGCACGCCGCTGGCGACCATCCAGGTGGTGGCCAAGGAGCTGCTGCGCGAAAGCCGCTCCGAGGGGCCGATCGCCGAGGACGCGCGACTGCTGCTGCAGCAGGCCGACCGCTGTCGCGACATCCTCAAGCAGCTGTCCCAGGCCCCCGATGCCGGCGATCGACTTTACGCCGATGTGTCGCTCAAGGCCCTGCTCAACGAGATCGTCGAGCCGCACCGCGGCTTCGACCTCGACTTCGAGATCCTCGTTCGCGCGCCTCCGGGGCGGGATCCGCCGCGGGTGCGCCGCCTGCCGGAGATCATCCATGGCCTGTCAGCTTTCGTCGAGAACGCTGCCGACTTCGCCGCCTCGCGGGTGCGCGTCAGCGCCATTGTCGACGCCGGCTGGATCGTCATCGAGATCGTCGACGACGGGCCGGGCATCTCGCCGGACATCCTGCCCCGCCTCGGCGAGCCCTATGTCACCAGCCGGCCCCAGGCCAAGGCGCGCCGGGCCCTGGCCGAGCAGCTACGCGCCGCCACCCGCGGCCGGCGGGGTGCGGCCCCGCCCCCGGCCGAGGTGGCCCCCAGCCAGGGCGGCATGGGGCTGGGCTTCTTCATCGCCCGCACCCTGATGGAGCGCACCGGGGGCGAGGTCACGGTCGGTGCCGGCGACGGCGGGCCGGGCGACAACCGCGGTGCCCGGGTGGCGGTGCGCTGGCCGCGCGCCCGGCTGGAGCCCGATCCGGACCAGCCGGTCGACCTGGCGGCGGATCGCCGCATCCATTGACGCGCCGGGCCCCCGGCCCAAGATGCCGTCCAGAAAAAACGTCCTGCGCGGCCTGACCGCGCCGCTGAGGCCCCCCGGTCGCAGACTGAAGGAGATCCGGATGACAGACCTCGACGCCCGCGTCGCCGCCCTTCCCGACAAGTCGCTGCTGTTGCTCGACGACGACAACGCCCTGCGCAACCGGCTCGGCCGGGCGCTGGAGTCGCGGGGCTTCGCCGTGACCACGGCCGCGTCGGTGGCCGAGGCCCAGGCCGCCCTGCGGCAGACGCCCCCGGCCTTCGCCGTGCTGGACATGCGGCTGGAGGACGGCAACGGCCTGAAGGTGGTGGAGCTGATCCGCGAGCGCCGCGAGGATGCCCGCATCGTCATGCTGACCGGCTACGGGGCCATCGCCACCGCCGTGGCAGCGGTCAAGGCCGGGGCAGTCGACTATCTGTCCAAGCCCGCCGACGCCGACGATGTGGTCAAGGCCCTGCTGACCGAGACCGGCGAGTCCCCCGAGCCGCCGGACAATCCGATGAGCGCCGACCGGGTGCGCTGGGAACACATCCAGCGAGTCTACGAGCTGTGCGACCACAATGTCTCCGAGACCGCCCGCCGCCTCGGCATGCACCGCCGCACCCTTCAGCGCATCCTCGCCAAGCGCGCGCCGCGATAGGGGGCCGGCCTCTCCTTCCCCATAGCGAAGCGTGTGGGGGAGGAGAGATGCTACCGCCTACCCCTGCCCCGCCCGCAGCGCCGCCAGCCGGCCGAACGCCAGGGTCAGGGCCTTGCGGCGGGCGGGTGCCAGCGGTGCCGGGGCAGCCTCGCGCAGCACCGCCCCGCCAAAGCCGTCGGCGACGATCAGGCCGCAGGTCGCGTCGATCAATGGTTGAGGGAAGTCCGGGGCCACGGCGAAGTAGAAGGCGTCGCAGAAGGGCCCGTACTCGCGCCATTTCTGGTCGTAACGGAAATCCTCGACGCCCGACTTGACCTCGCAGATGACGATCTCGCCGCGCGGGCCCAGCGCCATGACGTCGGCGCGCCGGCCGTTGGGCAGGCCGACCTCCAGCAGCGGCGCATGGCCGAGGTCGCGCATCAGCCGGGCCGCCCCCCGGGTCACGGCCAGGGTCGTCTCCGGCCGGCGGGTGACGAGCTCGATCTGCAAAAGGGCGGCGGGCATGGCCCATGTTCCGCGTCTGTTCCGCGCCGGTCAAGCGTTGCGTCGAGGGGGAATCGCCCGCACGTTCCGGACATGGGCCGGGATTTTCACGCGGACCTGACCCGGCTGCTGCGCGACGCAGGCTGCTGGCGCGTGGACGGCGGCAAGGGCAGCAACGAGAAGTGGCGCAGCCCGCTCAACGGCCGGACCTTCATTGTGCCGCGCTCGAAAAGTCGCCACAACGCCAATGAAGTGCTGAAGCAGGCGGGCCTGCCGAAGGCCTTCCAGACCGAAATCGGTGGAGCTGGACGCCGCCCAACCCGGCTCGGATTTCGGTCCGGTTTCAAGCGAGGTCGCGATTCACGGCATCGACGGACTCGCGAAGCGGCTCCGCTTCAACCGATCAGGCTCTAGGCTACGTTCAGGTGCCGCCGCGCCGTCGCCTGGAAGTCGATCGTGACCTGTCCGGCAGGGAGACCCAGATTGTCGTTCAGCAGGTCCGGCGCGAGGGCGAAGATCAGCTGCTCGAACTCGGCCAGGCTGTCGGCCTCGATGACCAGGCCGGGGATACCGGTTTCCGAGACCCAGACCTCGGCCTGGGCGTCCCAGCTGGCTCTGACGAAGAAGGTCGGGTTGCTCATGGCGGGTCAGGCGTCAACCTGAGTCCACGGTACCGGGAAGTCAACCGCGAGGCCGCGCCTCTCCTACCCATACGCGGGGGAGGGGACGCTACCCCCGCTCCGCCGGGGGCTTCAGCCGGTTGACGGCCCAGTCGGCGCGGGACTGGCCCCAGCGGTCGACGGCGGCCTCGTGGTAGGGCGGCGGCAGGCGCGTCGGGCCCTGGTTTCGCGACCCCAGCTTCATGGCCAGCCGCTGCGACGGGATGTTGTCCGGGGTGATGCAGTGGATCACGTCGGCCCAGCCCAGCACGTCGAAGGCGTAGTCCATGCTGGCCTCGGCCGCCTCCAGCGCCAGGCCGCGGCCGGCGGCCTCCGGATGCACGCCCCAGCCGACCTCGTTGCCCGGCCAGTCCAGTGGCTGCCAAGGCCCGATCCGGCCCATCCACAGGCCGGTGTCCTTTTCGATCAGGGAGAACATGCCGATCCCGGTCAGGGCCCAGGCCCCGACCATGGTCATGAAGGGTCGCCAGGCGGCAGCGGGCGTCTCGAGCGGCCCGCCGATAAAGCGCGCGCTCTCGTGGGCCATCGACTCGGCCCAGCGCGGGAAGTCCTCCAGCCCGGGCGGGCGCAGGATCATCCGTGGCGTCTCCAGGACCGGGCCGGGGCCCATCAGGGGCGTGCTCACAACAGATACTCCCGCTCAAGCGTGTAGCGGCTGCCCTCGTGGGTCAGGACGCTCGCGTAGAGACCGAAGCGATCGACCCGGAACGGCGGCGAGGCCAGCAGGTTGTGGCCGGTCATCCAGGCCCCGATCCGGTCGGTCTGGGCCCCGCGCAGGTAAGCGAGGGTGACGTGCGGGCGATAGACCCGCTTCTCAATGTTGATTCCGGCCCGTTCGCCCGCGGCGCGGCAGCGACCCGCCAGCACATTGAGGGGTTCCGACGGGGCCACCCCGGCCCAGATGGCGTCGGTCTGGTGGGCGTCGCCGAAGGCCCCGGTCCCGGCCAGCTCCAGCTCGAACGGGGCCACGGCGGCGCGGCTGAGCTCGGCGTCGAGATCGTCCGCCATGCGCGGGGCGACCTCGCCATAGAAGGCCAGGGTGATGTGCAGGTGATCCACCGGACGCCAGCGCGCGCCGGGCAGGCCGGACTGACGCCGACTTAAGGCCTCCGCGATGTCCACGGGCAGGGCAAGGGCGGTGAACAGACGAAGCATGCGGCCTTTGGTAGCGCCCCCGCAGGAGCCCGGCCAGCCCGGTTTTGCTTGAAGCTCCGGCCGCTTGCCACGATATCTGGCGACTGGAGCCTCACGCGTCCCGCGGGCGGCTCGATCTACTGGGAGACCCTTTCGCGATGAGCGATTTCCGTAACGGCTACACACGCGCCACGCCGGCCATGGCCGACATGGCGGTCGACGCCGGCCTCAGGGCCTTCATGCTCGGCGTCTACAACAAGCTGGCCATCGGCCTGGTGGTGGCCGGCGTGCTGGCCTATGTCACCGGCAATGTGCCGGCGGTGCAGCAGCTGCTGTTCGGCCTGACCACCGACGGCCGCGTCGCCCTGACGCCGCTGGGCATGATCATCCAGTTCCTGCCGCTGGTCCTGCTATTCGGCTCGATGTTCTTCATGCGCAACCCGACCGCGGGCGGCGTCAACCTGCTCTACTGGGCGGTGGTCGGCTCGATCGGTGCCGGCCTGGGCATCGTGTTCCTGCGCTACACCGACGCCTCGATCGCCTCGACCTTCTTCGTGACGGCGGCGGCATTCGGCGGCCTGAGCCTGTTCGGCTACACCACCAGGCGCGACCTCGGCCCGCTCGGCACCTTCCTGATCATGGGCGTCATCGGCCTGGTCATCGCCAGCCTGGTGTTCATGTTCCTGCCGGCGGCCCAGAATCCGGTGTTCTACTTCGCCATTAACGCCGTCGGCGTGCTGCTGTTCTCGGGCCTGATCGCCTATGACACCCAGCGGCTGAAGCTCGACTACTACCGGCTCGGGGCTGACCCGAACGCCATGGCGGTGATGACGGGTTTCGGCGCGCTGAGCCTGTTCATCAACTTCGTCAACCTGTTCCAGTTCCTGCTGGCCTTCATGGGCAACCGGGAATAGGGGCGGCCTGACGGCTGAACCGGCAGGGCCCCGGCGGCGACGCCGGGGCCTTTGTTCTTGGCCCGGCGCGGCGCTCCCCCGTCACTCGACGACGGTGAAGCGCCGGCTGTCGAACACGCGCAGGGTCTGGGCCAGGTCGCGGCCGCGCTTCAGCACCTGGCCGCCCTCGCCGATCACCGCCCACTGCCCCTGACGCGCCTGCAGCGCCGGGCGCTTCTCGATCCGGTAGGCCGGGGCGTCGCCGGCGCGGCGAAAGACGGCGAACTCGGCCAGGTCGCGATGGCCGGCGATGGCGTAGTCGCGCCACTCGCCCTGGGCCACCATCCGCCCATAGACCCGCAGGATCTGGTCCAGCTCGCGCCGGTCGAAGAAGACCGGTCCCGAAGACAGGCCTTCCGCGCTCACCGCCTGCCCTCCGACTGCGACATCCTGACCTTCGGCGACATGAAATGGCCCTGATTCGGTCCTGACACAGCCTTGTCATGCGGCCACAAGGTTTTCGTCGGCTCGCCAGCGCCCGGAGCGGTTCCGGAACCTGAACAGCCCCCCCAGCCCCCCGGGATCATTCCCTCAGGGGCGTCGGTGGGCCGATGTTTCCAGGCGACGCGCCCGTCCGGCCCCCTCCCCCCCCTCCGGGCCGGACGGGCGTATCGCATTCAGCCCTCCAGCCGCACCGTCACGGTCTCGCCGCCCCGGGCGACGAGGACCCGCACCGGGCTGCGCGCGTCGCGCAGGCGCTCGGCCAGACCGGCCAGTCCGGTGATCTCGCGGCCATCCACCTCCAGCACCCGGTCGCCGGCGACCAGACCCCCGGTCAGACCGCCCTGCACCGACATCACCACCACGCCGCTCCCATCGACGGCGAGGGCGAACACCGCCCCGAAGGCCGCCACCTCGCTGCTCCCGGCCAGCACCCGGTCGGCCACCGGCTCGCGCGGTGCCACCTCGGTCGTCAGGGTGCGCCCGTCGCGCAGATAGGTCAGGCTCAGGCTGCCGCCGATCTCGCCGACGCCGATCACCGCCTGCACCGAGCCGGCATTGGCCACCGGGCGGTTCTGGATGCGGGTGATGATGTCGCCGCGGCGCAGGCCGGCGCGATCGGCCGGCGAGCCCGGGGCGACGTCCTCGATCACGGCCCCGCGCACGAAGCCGAGTCCCAGCTCGCGCGCCCGCCGCGCGTTGAGCGAGCCGAGCGTGGCACCGATGCGGCCGCGCCGCACCTCGCCCTCGGCGCGCAACCGCCCGACCACATACATCATGATTCGCGCCGGCACGGCGAAGGCGATGCCGTCGTTGCCGCCGCCGAGCCCGAACAGGTCGCCGCCGCCGGACAGGATCGAGGTGTTGATGCCGATCAGCCGGCCCCGGCTGTCCAGCAGCGGGCCGCCGGAATTGCCGGAGTTCACCGCCGCGTCGGTCTGGATGTAGTCCTCGACCGCGTCGCCGAGACCGGAGCGGTTGAGGCCGGAGATGACGCCCATGGTCAGGGTCTGGTCCAGCCCCAGCGGATAACCCACCGCAAAGGCAAGGTCGCCGGTGCGCAGGGTGTCGGAGTCCACGACTTCGACCTGGGCCAGGTCGGGGGCCGAGATGCGCAGCACGGCGAGGTCGGTGGCCTTGTCGGCCCCGACCAGCTCGGCGTCGAACAGCCGGCCGTCTGTCAGATCGACGGTGAACTTCTCCCCGCCCTCGATGACGTGGTGGTTGGTGACGATGATGCCGGCCGCCGCATCGATGATCACCCCGGAGCCGCCGGACAGGGGCTTGGGCTCGCCGTCGCCGGTGGTCGGGCCCTCGCCCCCGCCCAGGGTGGTGACCTGAACCACTGCCGGCAGGCTGCGCTCCAGCCCGCCGGCGAAGCTGAACACGCCGCGTCGGGCGTCGTAAGGCAGGGTCAGCGGGTCCTGCGCAGGACTCCAGGCCATGGCCGCCGGCGAGGCCCCGACGACCAGGGCCAGGGCGAGGGCGGCCGTAGCGGTACGCACGGCGGGACGGCGGACGGACTTCATGCGCATCGTGACTCCTCGGGCGCGGTGCATACGGCGCACCCGGATCAGACGCCGGGCCGCGGCGAAAGTCGAGGGGGAGTCGGTAGGGGTGGGGGCAGGCGTCAGGAAGCACCGCAGCTGTGGTGCCCTCTGCCGGCCCTTGCCCTACCGCCTACCCCAACCGCCTAGAAGGCGCTTTCCCCGGTGATGGCGCGGCCCAGAATCAGGGCGTGGACATCGTGGGCACCCTCGTAGGTGTTGACCGTCTCGAGGTTCATGGCGTGGCGCATGACGTGCATCTCGCCGGTGATCCCGGCCCCGCCATGCATGTCGCGCGCCTCACGGGCGATGGCCAGGGCCTTGCCGCAGTTGTTGCGCTTCATCATCGAGATAGCCTCGGGACACCAGTCGCCGTTGTCGAGGCGACGGCCCAGTGCCAGCGCGCCCTCCAGCCCGAGGAAGATCTCGGTCTGCATGTCGGCCAGCTTCTTCTGCACCAGCTGGCGCGCCGACAGCGGGCGGCCGAACAGCTGGCGTTCGGCGACATAGTCCCGGGTGGCGTGGAAGCAGAACTCGGCCGCGCCCATGGCCCCCCAGGCGATGCCGTAGCGGGCCTTGTTCAGGCAGCTGAACGGGCCGCGCAGCCCCTTCACCCCCGGCAGCAGGTTCGAGTCCGGCACGATCACGTCATTCAGGCCGATGTCGCCGGTGATCGAGGCGCGCAGGGACAGCTTGTCGCCGATCTTGCCGGTGGTGAAGCCGTCCATGCCGCGCTCGACGATGAAGCCGCGGATGACGCCCTCGTCGCCGGGGCCCTCGACCAGCTTCGCCCAGACTACCGCCAGGTCCGCGATCGGGCTGTTGGTGATCCAGTACTTGCCGCCATTGAGACGATAGCCGCCATCGACCTTTTCCGCCTTCGTCTTCATCGAGGCCGGGTCGGAGCCGCCGTCCGCCTCGGTCAGGCCGAAGCAGCCGACCAGCTCGCCGGCGGCCATGCGCGGCAGGAAGCGCATGCGCTGCTCCTCCGAGCCGAAGGCATGGATCGGGTACATGGCCAGCGAGCTCTGCACCGACATGGCCGAGCGATAGCCGCTGTCGATGGCCTCGATCTCCCGAGCGATCAGCCCGTAGGCAACGTGGCTGGCACCCGCCCCGCCATACTGCTCCGGCAGGGTGGCCCCGAGGAAGCCCATCTCGCCCATCTCGGTCATGATGGTCCGGTCGAAGGTCTCGTCCCGGAAGGCGGCAACCACCCGCGGCAGCAGCTGTTCGCGGGCATAGGCCCGGGCCGCGTCGCGGATCATGCGCTCGTCGCCGGTCAGCCGGCCGTCCAGATCCAGCGGGTCGTCCCAGCGAAACCCCTTGGCGGTCATCTGCGCGGCACCGTCGGCCATGTCGTGTCTCCCGTATCGCTGCGCCCGGTTTAGAGCCTGATCGGTCGAGGCGAAACCACTTTGCGATTCCGCCGATGCCATGCTCCAGGCTCTCGTTTGAAACCGGACCAGAATCCGAACCGTGCTGGACGGCGACCAACTCGACCGGTTTCGGCCTAGGCGCTTTTGTTGTCTGCGGGTAGGCGGCGCTGCGCCGCATGGGCTATAACCGGGTCCATGCGCAAGACACTGGATCAACTGTTCCTGGAGCACCCCCGTGAGGTCGGGGAAAGCTACGGCCACCACCTGCTGGCCGCCTCGGCCTACGGGTTCCGCCTGCTCGGTGCCGCCGGTGCCGCCTTCGTGCATGCGGTCGTGCCCGGGCTGATGAAGACCACTGCCTCTGACCGGGTCTGCGCCATGGCCGACGAACTGCGCGGCCGCAAGCAGACCATGCTGGAGACCCGCTGCGCCCGCGAAGGGGCCCAAGACCCGGGGCTGTAGGGCGGGCTCGGGCCCCTCCACCTCGGAGCCTTCCTCGGGTTCGCCTTCGGCGAGGGCCGCCCCCCCACTGCGTGGGAAGGAAGGGCGTTATCCTCCCCATGAAACGGGCAGGGGGTTCGCTGGCGAAGCCGGCGCGACGGGGGGCTGGCTCGCTGAGTTCAAGGGATCACAGCGGGCACAGCGAGGTCACAGCGACCAGCACGGTGCCCGGCTTCCAGCCCGAAACCCGCCTCTAGCGCTTTGTGCGCGCTCCGGCGGCGGCGTAGGCGGCGTTCGCGGCACCCCGGGTCCCCGCGTCGGGGGTCGGGACGGAGCCCTTGGCCGCCACCACCACCATGGCCGGCCGCACGGTGCGCCCGAACAGGACATAGCCGGGTTGCAGCGTCTGGATCACCTGGCCGGCGGCCACCGTCTCCGACGGCTGCTCCATCATCGCCTGGTGCTGGTGCGGGTCGAACGCGGTGCCGGCCTCGGGTGCCACGCGCGTCAGCCCATTGCCCTCGAACGCCGTCAGCAGCGCCTTGCGGGTCATCTCCAGCCCGGTGACGAGCCCGGCGGCCGGGCCCTCGGACTCCGCCGGGGCCGCCTGCAGGGCGCGCTCGAGGTTGTCGGCCACCCCCAGCAGGTCCCTGGCGAAACGCTGGATTGCGTAGGCCCGGGCGTCGTTCATCTGGGTCTCGGTGCGCTTGCGCACATTCTCGGCCTCGGCCGCGGCGCGCAGGGCCCGGTCGCGCCAGGCGTCGCGCTCGGCGATGACCTGGTCCAGCGGTGCCAGGTCGCCGTCCGCCGGGGGCAGGGCGGTCTCGCCGTCCTCCTCAAGGCCGGTCAGGGTGTCGTCGTCTCGGGGCGTGTCGCTCACGTGTCGTTTCCGTCCAGGATCCGGCCCAGCACCCGGGCGGTATAGTCCACCAGCGGGATGATCCGGGCATAGTTGAGTCGGGCGGGGCCGATCACGCCGATGGCGCCCAGCACCCGCTGCCGGCCGCTCATATAGGGCGCCGCAACCACGGCGGAACCCGACAGCGAGAAAAGCCGCGTCTCGGCGCCGATGAAGATGCGCACCCCCTCGGCTTCGGCCACCCCGTCGAGCAGGCCGATCAGCTGGGCCTTCTGCTCGAGGTCCTCCATCAGGCCGCGCACCCGCTCGAGATCCTCCAGCGCCTCGCGGTCCTGCAGCAGATTGGCCCGGCCGCGCACGATCAGGGCCCGCTCGCGCTCGGCCCCGCCGGCCCAGGCGGCCAGCCCGTCCTCGACCAGCCGCGCCGCGGCCGTGTCCAGTTCCCGCCGCGCCCGCTCCAGCTCTGCGGTCATCTCGGCCCGGGCCTCGGCCAGCGGCCGACCCTTGAGGCGGGCGTTGAGGAAGTTGGAGGCCTCGCGAAGGGTCGAGGGGGTGACGCCGGCCGACAGCCGCATCAGCCGATTCTCCACCGTACCGTCCTCGGCCACCAGCACCGCCAGCGCCTCGTCGACGCCAAGCGGCACGAACTCCACGTGCTTGACCCCGGAGGCCCGCACCGGGGCGGCGACGATGCCGGCCCCTCCGGCCAGGCCCGAGAGCAGGACCGAGGCCTCGTCCAGCGCCTCCTCGAACGACCGCCCGCGGCCCGCCAGCCGGCCCTCGATCTCGCGCCGCTCCTCCTCGGTGAGGTCGCCGATCTCCAGCAGGCCGTCGACGAACAGGCGCAGGCCGGCATGGGTCGGCACCCGGCCCGCCGAGGTGTGCGGCGAGGCCAGCAGGCCGGCCATGGTCAGGTCCTGCATGGTGTTGCGGATCGAGGCCGGCGAAAGGGCCAGGCCGCCGCGCGACACGGTGCGCGACCCGACCGGTTCCCCAGTCTCCAGATGAGTCTCGACGATGCGCCGCAGGATGTCCCGCGCCCGGGCGTCCAGATCGGTCAGGGAGGCCCCGCCGGACAGCAGCATGCTCATGCCACCGACGCCCTGCTGGCGGCCCAGTCGGCCCGGTCCAGCCGGTGCACCAGACAGTCGTTCTCGTCATTGAACAGTCGCCGCTCCGCCGGCCGGAAGCCCAGCCGCCGGTAGAAGCGGTGGGCGTCGACATTCGAGGTCAGCGGGTCGATCAGCACCGCCTGCACCTCCGGCCGGGCGAAACAGGCGTCGAGCGCCCGGGTCATCATGCGCGTACCGTAGCCGCGACCCAAGGCATCGGCCTCGCCGATCCAGATGTCCAGCGCCCGGAAGCCATCGCCGATCGGGGCCCAGTAGCCGTAGGGCTCGCGCGCCGGGTCGATGTCCAGCATGGCCCCGATCGGCCGGCCATCGACCTCGGCGATGAGATAGCGGAAGATGTCCGACTGGTCCGCCAGCTCCGCGGACAGGTCGTCGCCCTTCGAGGCGCTGGTCGCCTCCGGGTCGTCGGTGACGCAGGCGATCACGTGCGGCTCCTCATCCCAAGCCGCCAGCAGGCCGGCGTCGTCGGGCGTGGCGGGGCGGAGCGTCAGGTGATCGGCGGCGCGCATGTGGACGGATCCTTCCCCGATAGGATAAGCCCCTCAGCCCTTCCTTCAAGACGACGCGAGACCTTCATGCGCCCTTCCAACCGCGCCCCCGACCAGCTTCGCGTCGTGACGCTGGAGACCGGCGTTAACCGTCACGCCGAGGGCTCCTGCCTCGTCAGCTTCGGCCATACGAAGGTTCTGGTCACCGCCACGGTCGAGGAGAGCCTGCCGGGCTGGCTGCGCGGCAAGGGCCAGGGCTGGGTCACGGCCGAGTACGGCATGCTGCCGCGCGCCACCCACACCCGCGGCCGGCGCGAGGCCGCGGCCGGCAAGCAGTCGGGCCGCACTCAGGAGATCCAGCGCCTGATCGGCCGCTCCCTGCGCGCCGTGGTCGACCTCAAGGCCCTCGGCGAGCGCCAGGTGGTGCTGGACTGCGACGTCCTCCAGGCCGACGGCGGCACCCGCACCGCGGCCATCACCGGGGCCTGGGTGGCCCTGGCCTCGGCCCTGCAGCACCTGCGCGACGAGGGGGTCATGACCGTCGACCCGATGCTCGACCAGGTCGCGGCGGTCTCCTGCGGCGTGTGCGCCGACGTCCCGGTGCTGGACCTCGACTATGAGGAGGACTCCTCCGCCGAGGCGGATTCCAACTTCGTGCTGACCGGCGCCGGCGACATCGTCGAGATCCAGGCCACCGGCGAGAAGCGCGGCTTCACCCGACCGGAGTTCGACCGCCTGTTCCAGCTGGCCGAAACCGGCTGCGCTGACCTGTTCGCCCTGCAAAGAGCCGCTCTGGGGCGGTAGCGTTTTCCCCTCTCCCCGAGCGGGAAAAGGTGGGGGCCGAAGGGCGACGGGTGAGGGGTGTCACCGTAGACGCGGGTCAGCCCGGGTCTGCGTCGCGGGTTCATCACAGCGAGCATGGCGAAAGGCGCAGGAGACACCACGGTGTGGGGTCGGCTGACCCGCTGGAGCCTTTTCCTGTCGATGGCAGAAGGCAAGGCGCTGCGCGTGCCGCTGCACAGGCCCCGTCGTGGTCGCTGTGATCTCACTGTGCCCGCTGTGATCCCTTGAACCGCGGGGGTGGCCAGCCTCCCCCTCCACTGCGGAGACTGTCCTCGGGCTTGCCTCCGGCGAGACCCGGGGGCGGTGGACGGGCGCAGCGACCGGACGGAGAAGCCGGGCCGCCGCCCGCCCCGCTAATCCTTTCTCAGCCCCGCTGCGGTAGATGGTCTTGACCGCCCTCCGGCGGGGGCAGACAACGGGACCCGATGCTGTACGCCCTACATGAGCTCGCCTATCACTCGGCGACGCCGTTCCGGATCGGGGCCCAGTGGGCCCGCGACTTCTGGAGTCATCCGTTCAACCTCGCCTCGGAGACGGCCGTAGGCCGTACCGTCTACGCCTCGGCCGAGCTGTTCGAGAGCCTGACCCGGCGCTACGGCAAGCCGGCCTGGCGGCTGGACGCCATTCCGGTCGGCGAACGTACCGTGCGCACCACGGAACAGGTGATCTGGGCCTCGCCCTGGTGCCGGCTGATCCGCTTCGCCCGTCACATCGGCGACCTGAAGCGCGCCGGCAAGCCGGCCAACGCCCCGGCGGTGCTGATCGTGGCCCCCCTGTCGGGCCACTACGCCACCCTGCTGCGCGGCACGGTCGAGACCTTCCTGCAGGACCACGACGTCTATATCACCGACTGGGCCAACGCCCGTCAGGTGCCGATGCTCGAAGGCCGCTTCGACTTGTTCGACTACATCGACCATGTCCGCATCATGCTGGCCGAGATCGGCCCGCGCGCCCACGTCATAGGAGTCTGCCAGCCCGGGCCGCCGGTGCTGGCCGCCGCCGCCCTGATGGCCATGGACGGGGACCCGAACCGGCCGGCCTCGATGACCTTCATGGGCTCGCCGATCGACGCCCGCCTGTCGCCGACGGTGACCAACCAGCTGGCCGAGGCCCGGCCCTTCGCCTGGTTCCGGTCCAATACCATCCATACCGTACCCCTGCCCTACCCGGGCGTCGGGCGGCGGGTCTATCCGGGATTTGTCCAGCTCTACAGCTTCATGTCGATGAACGAGGAGCGCCATCGTGACGCCCACCACCGCTACTTTGAGCACCTCGTGCAGGGGGATGGGGACGGCGTCGAGAAGCACGCGAGCTTCTACGACGAATATCTGTCGGTGCTGGACCTGACCGAGGAGTTCTACCTGCAGACCATCGACATCGTGTTCCAGCA
Source organism: Brevundimonas sp. (assembly GCA_027531145.1). GTDB lineage: Bacteria > Pseudomonadota > Alphaproteobacteria > Caulobacterales > Caulobacteraceae > Brevundimonas. The sequence goes on from JAPZRF010000002.1 coordinate 118,814, forward strand.
GCACCTGCTGGCCCGCGGCCTGTTCAGCCACCGCGGCAGGCATGTCGAGCTCGACGCCATCACTGACATCGGCCTGATGACGGTGGAGGGTGCCGAGGACGACATCTCCGGCGTCGGCCAGACCCAGGCCGCCCACGGGATCTGCCCCAACGTCCCCGACGCCCGCCGTGTGCTGCACGTCCAGCCCGAAGTCGGCCACTACGGGGTCTTCAACGGCCGCCGCTTCCGCGAGGAGATCTATCCGCGGGTCACAGCCTTCATCGCCGACAATGAGCGTCTGAGTGCGGTTCCGGGACGGCCAGCGACTGCAGCTTGAACACCCGGCGCGCGGCGGCCGCGCGCCCCTTTCGCTGCGCCTGTCGGTCAATCGCCGGGCCCGGCGCATCTCTGTGCGCATCGACGCCCGCACCGGCGAGGCCGTGGTGGTGGCGCCGACCGAGCGGGGCCTCGAACAGGCCGTGGCCTTCGCCGGGAGCCGCAGCCTCTGGATCGCCGAGCGGCTGAACGCCCGGGCTCCCGGCGTCGCCATGACCCCCGGCGCGACCTTGACGGTGCTGGGCGAGCCGACCCGGCTGGAGGCGACCGGCGGTGCCGGCGCGGCCCGGTTCGCGCGCGACGGGTCTCAACTGTTGATCCGTGCTGGCGGCGAGGGCGAGGCCTTCACCCGCCGGGTGCTGAACCTGCTGCGGGCCGAGGCGCGCTGCCACCTGAGCGCGCGCACCGCGGTCCATCTGCAGACCCTCGGCCTCGCCCCCGTCACGCTGTCGATCGGCGATCCAAAGAGCCGCTGGGGCTCCTGCACGCCGCGGCGGCGGAGCATCCGCTACTCCTGGCGCATCGTCATGGCCCCGCCGGCAGTGCTCGACTATCTGGCCGCCCACGAGGTCGCCCACCTCGTCCGCGCCGACCATAGTCCGGCCTTCTGGGCCGTGGTGTTCGACCTCGTCGGCGACCCGACACCCCACCGCCGCTGGCTCCGCGACCACGGCGCGACCCTGCACGCGGTGGGGTGAGTACTCCAGCCCGCCCCTCCACCGCGGAGCCTGTCCTCGGGCTCGCCTTCGGCGAGACCCGGGGGCGGTCCCCCCTCCCCCTGCGGGCGAGGAACTGGTGGCCGCTGTGATCCCTGGATCCGGCTTGCGCGCCGGCCCCCCTAGAAAAACAGCGGGTCCGGGCGCTTCTCCGGCGGCGGAGCCTCGCCACGCTGGTCGGGGCCGGCCGGGGCTGACGGCCGCGGCGCGTTCGGGCGGACCACGGGCCGCTCGTTCGGAGGGCCCTGCGACATCGCCGGGTCCGGTCCCGGCTCGACGACCGGCTCGCCGCCGGCCTCGTCGCCCGCCAGCCGGCCCAGCAGGTCGCCGACCGGGTCGGCCGGGACCCAGCCCTCGGGCATGGCCGGGCCGGACGGGATCGGCTGCACATTGAGCCGCGGCAGGGCGGCGTCCATGAAGCCCTTCCAGATCGCCGCCGGAGCCTGGCCGCCGGTGACGCCGCGCATCGGCGAGTTGTCGTCCTTTCCGACCCAGACCGCCACGGTGAAGCCGCCGGTGTAGCCGACGAACCAGGCGTCCTTGTAGTCCGAGGTGGTGCCGGTCTTGCCGGCCAGATCGCGACCCGGAATGTTGACCGCCCGAGCCGTGCCGCGCTGGACCACCCCGCGCAGCATCTGGTTCAGATAGTAGAGATGCGGGTTGTTGATGGCCTGACCGCCGGCTTCGCCGCGGGCGGCGCGCTGGTAGATGACCCGCCCCGCCGGGGTGCGAATGCGGGTGATGCCGTGGGCCTCGACCCGGCGGCCACCGTTGGCGAAGGCGTCGTAGGCCTGGGCCATCTCCAGTGGACTGACCTCAACGGCACCCAGCGCCATGGCCGGCTCCAGCCCGACCCGACCGGTGATGCCCAGGCGGCGGGCGGCGCGGGCCACGGAGTCACGGCCGATCTGGTCGGCGATGGAGGCGGCCACCGTATTTGTCGACTGGGCCACCGCCTCGGCCAGGGTCATCTCCCCGGCGAAGGTCCCCGAATAGTTGCGCGGCTCCCAGGCGCCGATGCGGATCGGCTCGTCCACCACCGGCGTCTCGGGGGTGTACCCGGCCTCCAGCGCCGCCAGATAGACGAACGGCTTGAAGGCCGAGCCGGCCTGGCGGCGGGCGTCGATGGCGCGGTTGAACTGGCTGTCGGCGTAGGAGGCTCCGCCGATCAGGGCGCGCACCCGGCCCTCGCCGTCCAGCGCCACCAGCGCCGCCTGCTCGACGCCGCGCCCGGCGTCGCGCTCGAGGATGCGGCGCACCGACCGCTCGGCGGCGGTCTGCAGGGTCAGATCAAGGGTGGTCTCCACCACAAGGTCCTCGGTCGGCTCACCGACCAGGCCGCGGATCTCCTGGTCCAGCCAGTCGATGAAGTACTGGGCGTGTTGGGTGGCCAGGGTGCGCGACACCCGCACCGGCTCGGCGGCGGCGGCGCGGCGCTGCTCGGCGGTGATGACCCCGGCATCCTCCATCTCGTCCAGCACCACCGTGGCGCGGGCGGCGGCTCGCTCGCGCTCCGAGACCGGCGAATAGCGCGACGGGGCCTTCAGCAGCCCGGCCAGCAGGGCCGCCTCGCCCACCGTAAGGTCCCTGGCCGACTTGTCAAAGTAGCGCAGCGAGGCCGCCTCGATGCCATAAGCCCCGGCCCCGAAATAGACCCGGTTCAGATAGAGAGCGAGGATCTCCTCCTTGGAGAACTTCATCTCCAGCCACACTGCCAGCATCAGTTCCTGCGTCTTGCGACGCAGGGTCTGGTCCGGGGTCAGGAAAAGGTTTTTGGCCAGCTGCTGGGTGATGGTCGAGCCGCCCTCCACCACCCGGCCGGCGCGCATGTTGCGCAGCGCGGCACGACTCATGCCGATCGGGTCGAAGCCCGGATGCCAGTAGAAGCGGCGATCCTCGATGGCGACGAAGGCGGCCGGCACATAGTCCGGCAGCTGGCTCAGGTCGGCCGGCGGGGCCTGCTGCGCGCCACGCGTGGCGATCAGGGCTCCGTTGCGGTCCAGATAAGTGATCGAGGGCTGGCGATCGACGTCATAGAGGGCCGAGGTGTCGGGCAGGCCGCGGGCGAACACGGTGAAGAACACAACGAGGAAGATGATCCCCCAGACAGCCGCCACCCCGCCCCAGTAGAGGGCTTTCTGCAGGCGCGTCCGTCCGCCCGCGCCGCCGCCTGTCGCCGTCCGACCTGCCATCGTCGTCCTCAGAACCCCGTTCGCCCGCTCATAGCCTGTCCGGGCGCAGGCGGAAACGCCCCGTCATCACAGATGACGGGGCTTTCGGCCGATTTCGCGGCGTCAGTCTAAATAGGCGTTCACCTTGGCGGCAAAGACCTCGGGCTGGTCCAGCATGATGAAGTGGGCGCTGTCGTCGATCCGCGTCAGCGTCGCCGACGGCAGGGACTGGAACGAGGCGCGGTAGATGCCGTCGGTCATCTCCGGGCCCATGCCGGTGAAGGCGACGTACAGCACCTCGACCGGGGCGGTGATGTTCGGCAGCTCGGGCCGCAGGTCAGTGACGATCAGCTCGCGATAGGCGTTGGCGCTGACCGTGCGGTCGCTGCGCAGGGCCTGGTCCAGCGGCCCGGCGCGCTCGGATCCGGTGTTGATCATGCCGTTGATGGTGGCGACCAGCTGGGCGTTGTAAGCCTCGACCGGAGCGGCCAGCATGCCGGCGCGCGCCCGGTCGGCGATCGGTGCCACGCTCTCCGGCGTCGCCGCCGGCCCGCCGAACATCGGCCCCATGAAGGGGATCATGTCCACGACCATCAGCTTGCCGACGCTGTCCGGATGGCGCGCCGCCAGCATCAGGCCAATGGTGCCGCCCATGGAGTGGCCGATCACGACCGGCTTCTGCAGCCCCTGATCGGCGATGTAGCGGGCCAGCTCCTCGGCCACCGGCGCGGCCACCGGCCCGTCGGCATTGGCCCCGGCCGGGGCACCGGAAAAGCCGGCCACATGCACCGCATGGATGCGCCAGCCCGGCTCCAGCCGCGAGATCAGGCCGTTGAACACGTCCGGGTGCGACGACAGGCCGGGGATCAGGATCAGGTCGCGGCCGGAGGCCGAGGCCTCGCCCTCGACGCGGACGTGGAAGCGGACCGACTCGAAGTCGGCGTGACGATGCCCGTGGGCGGCGGGCGTCTGGGACACGGCAGGCGTGGCGACGGCGAGCGCCGGGACGGTCGCGGCGAGCAACAGGGCGAAGGCGGACGCGGCGGTGTGGAACATGAACAGGTCTCCCCTTGTTGCGCCCGAGGTCTTCCACATTAACTTTGACATTAAAAGTACTTTAAGAACACCACTCGCCTTGGGTCGCCGCGCCAGTGTAGACACGGGTCATGATCGCCGCCACCGAGTCCGCCGCCGCCCCCGCCCGCTTTGGCCAGGGTTTCATCCGCGACGCATGGTACTTCGCCGCCCTCGGCCGCGACGTGGCCCCGGGGTCGCTGAAGCGCCACGAGCTGCTGGGCGAGCCGGTGCTGATCGGGCGCACCCGCGCCGGCGAGGTCTACGCCCTGCGCGACATCTGTCCCCACCGCGCGGCGCCGCTGTCCGCCGGCCGGCTGGTGCAGCACCCCGGCGAGGGTGAGACGGTCGAGTGCCCCTATCACGGCTGGCGCTTCCGCACCGACGGCGTCTGCGCCGCCATCCCCTCGCTCGTCGAGGGCCAGGGCCCGGAGGCGGAACGCATCCGCGTGCGCTCCTATCCGGTGCGCGAGAGCCAGGGTCTGGTGTTCGTCTGGATGGCCGCCGACGGCCGCGGCGGCGAACCAGACCATGAACCGCCGGTGTTTCCTGGCGTGGTCGGGGGCGGCCCCCGTCTGGTCGAGGCCATGGACTTCGACAGCCATGTCGATCACGCCGTGGTCGGGCTGATGGACCCGGCGCACGGGCCTTATGTTCATCAGCAATGGTGGTGGCGCTCGACCCCGTCGATGCACGACAAGGCCAAGGCCTTCGAGCCGCGCGAGCACGGCTTCGCCATGGCCCGGCATGCCCCGTCGTCCAACTCGCGCGCCTATCGCATCCTCGGCGGGGCCCCGGCGACCGAGATCACCTTCCGCCTGCCCGGCTACCGCTGGGAGCATATCGAGGTCGGCGACCGTCAGGTATTGGCCCTGACCTGCCTGACCCCGGTCAACGAGACGAGGACCCGCATCACCCAGGTCTTCTGGTCCGATCACTGGGTGTTCGCTCTCGCCCGGCCGTTCCTGCGCCAGGGCGTGCGCGCCTTCCTGAAGCAGGACGGCGGCATGGTGAACCTGCAGAACGAGGGGCTGCGCTACGATCCGGCCCTGATCTGGATCGACGACGCCGACACCCAGGCCAAATGGTACCAGCAGCTGAAGCGCGAATGGGGTCGGGCCCGTGCCGAGGGCCGGCCGTTCCGCAACCCGGTGACGCCGGCCACCCTGCACTGGCGCAGCTGACGCCCGCCAGCCGCGGGGCAGCGCCTCAGCGGGCCAGGGCACCCGCGAGAATGGCCCGGATCTGCAGGCCCAGATGGGCGCTCATCCGCGCCGCGTCCCAGCCATCGTAGGCGGCGCGGCGATAGTTGGCGACGAAGCCTTCCCAGATCAGCGAGGCCAGCAGCGGCACATCGGCACCCTTCTGCAGCTCGCCGCGGCTGACGCCTTCCTCAATCGTGAAGGCGACCGCCCCGGTCAGCGGTCCCAGCGCCTCGCGCGAGCGCTTCTCGGCCGCGGCCGGCTGGAACCAGGCGCGCGCCACCACAGCCTGCACCAGCGGCAGCTGGTCGTAGGAGGCGTGGTAGGCGGCGGACAGGCCAGCCTCAAGCCGGGTCGCCGTATCGCCCGGCCGGGTCAGGGCTTCCGTCAGCGCCGTCGACACCCGCTCCAGATCCTCGGCCAGCACCGCGTCGAACAGCTCGGCCTTGTCCCGGAAGTTGGCGAACACGGCCCCGGTAGACATGCCGGCACCCCTGGCGATGTCGCGGATGGTGGCCGGCTCGTAGCCACGCTCGGCGAACAGGGCGCGGGCCGCGGCCATGACCTTTTGGCGCGTACGGACCTTGGCGGCCTGGCGGCGGTTCAGGCGCGGGGCCGCGGCGGCGGGCTCCTCGGCGGGACGGATCTCAAGGGCGCTCTGGGACATGGTGGCGAGAACTCGAACCGGGCGCGACGGGATCGCGCGGGACAGGCGATAGCGGCTCCGGAACAGGGTCCCGAAGGGGCGAGGGAGCCAGCTTCGATCACCGAACCGTGACGAAATTGGGGAGAAACAGCCTTAACGGCCCGCCGGCGGGGGATTCCGGCGGGTCGAGCGCAGCGCCCGGGCAGGACGGTCGCCCCGCGCCTCCGGGGCCGCCGCCTGGAATAGCTGACGATAGCGGTCCCGGCGGTCGTGGATCGAGGCCAGTACCAGCCCCATGGGGACCCCCAGATCGACCAGGGTGTTCTCCGCCAGCTGCAGACTGGCTTCGGTCGTCTCCGGGACGGCGTCGGTCACCCCCATGGCGTAGAGCCGCGCCGCGTGGCGATCGTCCCGGGCCCGGGCGATCAGGATGAGGTCGCGCCGCGCGGCGCGTGCCGCCGCCGCCGCCTCGTCGATCTTGCCCGGGCTGTCCATGGTCACCACCAGCGCCCGGGCCGTGTCGACGCCCAGCCGGCGCAGCAGCTCGGGCCGGGCCGCATCGCCATAGACCACCGGCAGGCCCTCGCGCCGCGCCGCCGTGACGGCGCGCGGATCAGCATCCACCGCCAGCCAAGGCTGGCCGTGTTCCGTCAGCAGCTCGGCCACCAGTCGCCCGACGCGGCCGAAGCCGACGATCAGGGTGCGGGCGGGATCGCCCTCGGCCTCGGCCTCCGGGCCCGGCGCAGTCTCATCCTCCGTCGGGCGCTGCGGCAGGCGGCGGGCCAGCCGCTGGCCTGCCGAGGCCAGCAGGGGGATGCTGAACAGGCTGAGCGTCGCCGACACCATCAGCGCCTGGGTGAAGGCCGGGGTGGCCAGCCCCTCGACCAGGCCGGTGTTGAGGATGACGAAGGCGAACTCTCCCGCCGGGCCCAGCACCAGACCGATCTCCAGCGCCGCGCGCCAGCCGAGGCCCCAGGCCCGCGCCAGCCCGGCGATCAGCACCGCCTTGGTCAGGGTCAGCAACACCGCCAGGCCGAACACCGTCGCCGGATCGGCCGCCACCGCCTCCAGATCGAGGCCGATGCCGACGCCGACGAAGAAGACGCCGAGCAGCAGCCCCTTGAAGGGCTCGATATGCATCTCGACCGCGCGGCGATACTCGGTCTCGGCCAGCAGCAGGCCGGCGATCAGGGCCCCGAGGCTCATCGACAGCCCGGCCGCCTGGGCCGCCGTGCCGGCCCCGACCACGACCAGCAGTGCGGCGGCCACGAACAACTCCGGGCCATCGGCCCGCGCGACCAGCCGGAACAGCGGCCTCATCACCAGCCGGCCCAGCACGACCAGCAGGCCCAGCCCGATCACCGTCGGCACGAGCGACAGCAGGGCCGTCCCTACCGCGCCGGTATCCGGTCCGGCCGCGGCCCCCGCCCCGACCACAGCCGCGATCACCGCCACGGTGACGAGGATCGGTGCCACCGCCAGATCCTGGGCCAGCAGCACGGCGAAGGTGGCGCGGCCCACGCCGCCCTTCAGCCGCCCGCCCTGCGCCAGCGTTGGCATGACGACAGCCGTGGAAGACAGGGCCAGTGCCAGCCCGGCCACCGCCGCGGCCCCGAGGCTCTGCCCCGCCAGCAGGAAACCGCCGGCCAGCACCAGGCTGCACAGGACGACCTGCGACAGACCCAGCCCGAACACCAGCCGCCGCATGGCCTTGAGCCGCTCCCATGACAGCTCCAGCCCGATCATGAACAGCAGGAAGGCAACGCCCAGCTCGGACAGCACCGCCACCTGCTCGCGGTCGGTGATGGTCAGCCACGCCAGCCACGGGGCCTGGTCGGCAAACCGGCCCAGACCGTGCGGGCCCAGCAGCACCCCGGCCGCCAGAAACCCGAGCACCGGGCTGAGCTTCAGCCGGCTGAACAGGGGTGCCACGACGCCGGCGGCGGCGAGAAACAGCAGCAGGTCCTTGTAGTCTTCCCCGCCGTGTCCCGGCATGCCGGCTCCCTGAGTCGTGTGCGACAGCTCGCCGCCGAATCATGACGGATTTTTCAGGCGGCGTCGCCGGGCCTGCCCGATAGGGTGTGGCCGCGTTCTTTTTGCGCAGGGACAGTTAGACTGAAAGCACCCTCTGCAACGGGTCCGCAAGATTTCCTCAATGCCGCAACAAGACCCCTGGCGCATCAGGGATCTTGGGGGAATGCTCATGATCGAGAGTCAGCCAATGAAACGACTGCTGGTGGGAGCCGCCGTGGCGGCCATGATGTACGCCGGATCGACCAACGCCCACCACGAGCCGGAGGACGTCTGCCTCGACGAGGCGTGCGAACAGATCTCCCTGTTCCGCCAGGTGACGCCGGCCCTGGCGCCGAGCGGCTTCGTCGGTACAGTGGCCCCGCGCTACGGGACCTGGGGTTTTGACCTAGAGGGCCGTGACCTGTCGGTGGCTCCGGGCGAGGACTTCTTCCGCCACGCCAACGGCGCCTACATGGACGCCCTGGTGATCCCCGCAGACCGCGCCCGCTTCGGCTCCTTCGAAATCCTGCGCCAGCTCTCGGACAACCGGCTTGAGGCCATGATGGCCCGGCTCGTGGCCGACACCGCCGCCGACCCGGCCAGCGACGCCGGCAAGCTGGCAAACCTCTACCGCAGCTACATGGACGAGGCCCGGCTGGAGGCGCTCGACGCCCAGCCGCTGCAGCCCATGCTGGCCGAGATCCGCGCCGCCGACAGCCACGCCGCCCTCGCCCGCCTGATGGGCGCGCGCCAAAGCGGGTTCGGCTCGTCCTTCTTCGGCTTCGGCATCTCCGACGACGCCCGCAACCCGGACCGCTACGCTGTCTATGTCAGCCAGGCTGGCCTCGGCCTGCCGAACCGCGACTACTATCTGACCGAACGTTACGCCGACAAGAAGGCGGCCTACCAGGCCTATGTCGGCACGATGCTGGGCATGATCGGCTGGGATCAGCCCGAGGCCATGGCCCAGGCCATCCTCGACCTCGAGACCCGCATCGCCGAGGCTCACTGGACTCCGGTCGAGAGCCGCAACCGCGACCGCACCTACAACCCGCTGACCCCGGCCCAGCTGATCGAGTCCGCGCCCGGCTTCGACTTCGCCGGCTTCATGGACGCCGCCGGTCTGACCGCCGTCAACCGTCTGGTGATCCGTCAGGACAGCGCCATGCCGCGCCTCGCCGCCATCTTCGGCGAGACCCCGGTCGAGGTGCTGCAGGCCTGGCAGGCCTTTCACACCGCCGACGACGCCGCCCCGTATCTGTCGAAGCGCTTCGTTGACGCCAACTTCAACTTCCGCTCACGCGAACTGGCCGGCCAGCCGGAGCAGCGCAGCCGAGACAAGCGCGGCGTCAGCTTCGCCGAGGGCGTGATGGGCGAGGCCATGGGCCGGCTCTATGTCGAGGAGTACTTTCCGCCCGAGTCCAAGGCTCGGATGGAGCAGCTGGTCGCCAATCTGAAGGTGGCCATGGCCAACCGCATCCGTGGCCTCCAGTGGATGAGCGAGGCGACCAAGGTCGAGGCCCTGGCCAAGCTCGAGAAGTTCGGGGTCAAGATCGGCTACCCCTCGACCTGGGAGGACTACAGCGCCCTTGAGGTGCGGCCGGACGACCTGTTCGGAAATCAGGCCCGCGCCGGAGCCTTTCGCTGGCAGGACCAGCTGGATCGCCTCAACGGCCCGGTCGACGACGAGGAATGGGGCATGACGCCCCAGACCGTGAACGCCTACTACAACCCGGTGAAGAACGAGATCGTCTTCCCGGCGGCCATCCTGCAGCCGCCGTTCTTCGATCCGTCGGCCGATCCGGCGGTCAACTACGGTGCAATCGGCGGCGTCATCGGCCACGAGATCACCCACGGCTTCGATGACCAGGGCCGCAAGTCCGACGGCGACGGGGTGCTGCGCGACTGGTGGACCCCGGCCGACGCCGCCGCTTTCGAGGCGCAGGCCGCCCGCCTCGGTGCCCAGTATGACCAGTACGCCCCGCTGCCCGGCTTCAACCTGCAGGGGGCGCTGACCATGGGCGAGAACATCGCCGACCTGGGCGGAGTGCTGCTGGCGCTGGAGGCCTACAACCTCTCGCTCAACGGCCAGCCGGCCCCGGTGCTGGACGGCGTCACCGGCGAGCAGCGGGTGTTCTATGGCTGGGCCCAGGTCTGGCGCGGTGCCCTGCGCGACGAGGCCATGAAGAACCAGGTCGCCACCGGCCCGCACTCGCCCCCGCAGTTCCGGGTGATCGGCCCGCTGCGCAACATCGACGCCTGGTACGAGGCCTTCGGGGTCCGGCCCGGGGCCGCCTACTACCTGCCGCCGGAAGAGCGCGTCAGCCTCTGGTAGGGCGCACCCCGCCTCTCCTCCCCCGCGCGCGGGGGAGGAGGGAGCGTTTCCGCTTCACCCCCGTCACCCTCGGGTCAAGCCCGAGGGTGACGGAGGGGGGGCGTGAGGACCCGGCGCTCGGCCTGCCCGTGGGCGGTATGACGGCCTCCAGACACGAAAAAACCCGCCGCGGGGGATACATCGCGACGGGTCTTCTCGCTCACTGGGAGCAGACGCTTCCTCCCCGAAACGTCTTCGGCGCGGCTGCTTTCCAGCGGCGTCACCGAGACCTCGTCTTGACCCGAATTGCCATGACAAGTCAATCAACTCGCAGGGGAAACTCGCGATATTCTTGACTGATCGTTGATAAGGTCCTGCCGGGCTCGCGGATTTCTCGAAGATTATTCGAGAATGTGTCGGACGGCCGCCACAAGCTCGCCCCGCGGCACCGTCACCTGCCCCGGCCGGGCGGCCTTCCAGGCCTCATGGTCGGCAATCCCGGTCGCCGCCGCTCGCCCCGCGTCAAGGTCCTTGAGCGTGACCTGGCCGGCCGCGAGTTCGTCGCCGCCGAGGATCACCACCGCCGGCGCGCCGCGGCGGTCGGCGTACTTCATCTGCGCCTTCATGCCGGCCCGGCCGAGATAGACCTCGGCGGCGATCCCCGCGCCGCGCAGCTCGGCGGCAGCCTCCAGATAGGCCCCCATGTCGCTGTCGGCGAAGCAGATCACCACCACCGGCCCGCGCGCCTCGGCGGTCCGGTCCAGACTGGCGGCGCGCAGGGCGGCAGCAAGGCGCGAGACCCCGAACGAGGCTCCCGTGGCCGGCACATCCTCGCCGGTGAAGCGGGCCACCAGCCCGTCATAGCGGCCGCCGCCGACGATCGAGCCGAAGCGCACCGGCCGGCCCCTGTCGTCGCGGGTGTCGGCCACCAGCTCGGACTCGAACACCGCCCCTGTATAGTACTCCAGCCCGCGCACCACGGCAGGGTCGAAGCGTGCCTCGGCCCCGACGCCGAAAGCCTTGAGGGCCGCATCGATGCGGGCCAGGTCGGCCAGCCCCTCTGCCCCCGCCGGGGTCGCCCCGACAATCGGGTCCAGCGCGTCCAGCACGGCCGAGCGTGGTCCTTCGGCCGGCACGGCGAGAAAGGCCAGCACTGCCTCGACGCCCGCTGTCGACAGCCCTGCCCCGCGGGTGAAGTCGCCGGACTCGTCCAGCCGGCCCTCGCCCAGCAGCAGGGTCACGCCCTCGGGCCCCAACCGGTCCAGCTTGTCGATGGCGCGCAACACCGTCAGGGTCTGGGCCGCGCCCTCAACCCCGGCTGCCTGCAGCACGCCATTGACCAGCTTGCGGCTGGCGATCTTGACCACCGCCTCGCCGGCGCCGAGACCGAGGGCCCCCAGCCCCTCCAGCGCCATGGCCACGATCTCGGCGTCGGCCTCGGGCCGGTCAGAGCCAACCGTATCGGCGTCGCACTGCCAGAACTCGCGGTACCTCCCCGGCCCCGGCTTCTCGTTGCGCCATACCGGGCCATAGGCATAGCGGCGATAGGGCCTGGGCAGGGTCTCCCGGTGCTGGGCCACGAACCGGGCCAGCGGCGCCGTCAGGTCGTAGCGCAGCGCCATCCACTGGTCGTCATCGTCCTGCAGGGCGAACACCCCCTCGTTGGGACGGTCGGCGTCCGGCAGGAACTTGCCGAGCGCGTCGGCGTACTCGAACGCCCCGGTCTCCAGCGGCTCGAAGCCCCAGCGCTCATAGACGCGTGCCAGGGTCTGGACGATGCGCTGCTCGGCCAGGGCCCCGTCCCCGCGACGATCGGAAAAGCCCCGGGGAGCACGGGCTTCGGGACGGGGCGCGGCAGGCATGTCGGACATGCGCGCCGCTTAAGCCATCCCCCGCCCCGCTTCAATGCGACGGGCGCTCGCTCTCCTCCCCCGCCTGCGGGGAAGGAGAGGGCCCTTACCGCCGCAGCAGCGGCGGCAGGCGGCCGTAAGTCAGGCCGCGCCACAGCCATTCCAGCGGGCCCATCTCGAACCGGCTCAGCCACAGGGGCGACCAGATCAGCTGGGTCACCCAGATCCCGCCGACCAGCATCCACAGCCCGGCCGGGCCCCAGGCCAGGTCGCCGAAGGTCAGCGGGGCCCACGGCATATAGAACAGGCTGGCCATGATCAGACTCTGGGTCAGGTAGTTGGTGAAGGCCATCTGCCCCACCGGTGCCAGCCGGCGCGTGATCACCCCGAGGCCGAAGCGGGTCATCAGAATCAGCACGCTGGCGTAGCCCAGGGTGATGACCCAGGCGAAGCTGGCACCGATCCCGGCCATTCCGGCCGAGGGGAACTCGCCCGGTGCCGCGTTGGCGTCCATCCAGGCATTGGGGCCGTAGAACGCCAGGTTGCCCGCCGCCAGCGCCGCCAGCAGGAGATAGACCCAGACCGGGGCCCGGCCGGTAAGGAAGCCGGTCTTGAACAGCCCGAGACCCAGCCACATCAGGGCGATGGTCACGGGCGCGAGGAAGATGCTGAAGGTCTGCAGCAGCAGCCACGACTTGAGATTCTCGATCTGCGCTCCCGGCCAGCCGGACTGGTAGGCGGCGATGGACGCCTGGATGTCCTCCGGCGTTATGGTGAAGGGACTGTCGCCGCCGCCGGCCTGTCCGGCGAAGAAGCCCAGGGCCCACAGGGCCAAGGCCGACAGCAGGGCGAACAGCAGGCTCAGGCCGCCGCCTGTCAGGATCAGCCGACGGCCCGACCACGACCGCGCCAGCATGGCGATGAGGCCGCAGTAGGCGTAATGCAGCAGGATGTCGCCCATCCAGATGGCGGCCCCGTGGATCGCCCCGAACAGCCCCAGCCACAGCAAGCGGCGGTGTAGCATCGGCCCCTTCGCCCCGTCATGCCGCTCGCCGCCGATCAGGAAGATCGACACCCCGAACAACATGGAGAACAGGCTGCGGAACTTGTCGCCGAAGAAGACGTCGACCACCCACTGGCCGGTGATGTCCGCCGGGTTGCCGGCCCAGGGCCGGGCCAGGGTCAGGTCAGCGTCGAGCGCCGACGGCCAGGCGAAGAAGGCGGCGTTGACCGTCAGTATGCCCAGTACAGCCCAGCCGCGCAGGATGTCGAGATAGATGATTCGGTCCTCACGCCGGATCGGTGCCGGCGCGGCGAGGGTTGTGGCGGTCACTGTCGGCAGGCCCCCTTGTCAGATGACAAGTCAGCTTGACGCAAAACCCGGTCGCAGGAAACTGAAATCGCCGTAACGCTATCGGGAGGGGCCCCAGGGGGCCGCTCAGCCGCGCTCGCCCATCAGCCCCGGACGATCGCGCACCTCAGGCTGGGCCTCGAAGGCGATGAAGGCGCAGCACAGCCCGGCCCAGAGGGCGTAGCTGACGCCCACCAGCATGGCCAGCGGCAGGCCGCCGACGCCATAGATCAGCACGGTCGTCTCGCTGGCCCCGGCCGCCTGGGCCAGGCCCCCGGCCTCGAACCAGCCGAGCACGGTGACGATAAGCGTCGTGGCCACCTGCAGGATCGCCGCGGCGGCCCCGCCGTAAAGCAGGAAGCGCCAGACGATGCCCAGCCGGCTGTCCGGGCGGCCGCGGCCATCGCGCTCCCGCGCCACCAGGTACAGGGCCAACGGCGTGGCCAGCAGGCCGGCGGCCAGGGCGATCAGTCGCCAGTCCGTCTCAGGACCCGGTGCCCAGCTCTCCGGTGGCCAGACGGGCAGGGTCAGAATCAACGGCGGCCAGGCGGCCCCCGCCAGGCAGGCCAGCACCACGAACGCCGGTGCCGACCCGCGCCAGCGCACCCGCGACCGGCCGGGCAGGTCGGCGAAGCGCTCGGGCGGCCTCATCGGGTCGGCTCCGGCACCTCGCCTGAATAGTCATAGAAGCCGCGGCCCGACTTACGGCCCAGCCAGCCGGCCTCGACATACTTCACCAGCAGCGGACAGGGACGGTACTTGCTGTCGGCCAGGCCGTCGTGCAGCACATTCATGATGGCCAGCACCACGTCCAGCCCCATGAAGTCAGCCAACTCAAGCGGCCCCATCGGGTGGTTGGCCCCGAGCCGCAGCGCCTTGTCGATCGAGGCCACGTTCCCCACCCCTTCGTACAGGGTGTAGATCGCCTCATTGATCATCGGCACGAGGATGCGGTTGACGATGAAGGCGGGGAAGTCCTCGGCCTCGGTCGTCGTCTTGCCCAGCGATTCGGCGAAGGCCACGGCGCTTTCAAAGGTGGACTTGGACGTGGCGATGCCGCGCACGATCTCGACCAGCTTCATTACCGGTGCCGGCTTCATGAAGTGCAAGCCAATGAAGCGGTCCGGCCGGTCGGTCGAGGAGGCCAGCCGCGTGATCGAGATCGACGAGGTGTTGGACGACAGCAGGGTGTCGGCGGAGAGATGCGGCGTCAGGGCGGCAAACACCGCCTTCTTGACTGCCTCGTCCTCGGTCGCCGCCTCGATCACCAGATCGGCCCCGGCCACCTCGGCGAGGGTCTCGACCGGGCGGATCCGCGCCAGGGCGGCGTCGGCCTCGGCGGTGGCAAGGCCGCCACGCGCGACATTGCGGGCCAGACTGGCGGCCACGGCGACGATAGCCTGGGGCGGCCGCGCCGGGTCGGCGTCATAGAGGCCGACCTCATAGCCGCCCAGGGCCACGACCTGGGAGATCCCCAGACCCATCTGACCCGCGCCGATGACGGTCACTCGCCTGATCGCGCTCATCCGGTCTGCCGCGCCTCGCCTCGTGTAGAAGGACCGTCTTCTTACGCCATCCGCTCGCAGGCGCGAAAGACCCCCGGAGCCTGATCCTCATCGGCGGGATCGTTTCGCGGTTCCGCCGATGCCGTGAATCAGGCCCGCGCTTGAAACTGGACCGACATCCGGGCCGGGTGGGACGACGTCCAGCCCGACCGTTTTCAGTCTAGCCCAGGGCGGTCATCAAGTCCGGTACGGCAGTCTTGTAGTCGGCCACCCAGCCGAAGTCGGCCACCTGGAAGATCGGCGCGTCCGGGTCCTTGTTGATGGCCACGATGACCTTGGAGTCCTTCATCCCGGCCAGGTGCTGGATCGCGCCCGAGATGCCGACCGCCACATAGAGCGCCGGGGCCACCACCTTGCCGGTCTGGCCGACCTGGTAGTCGTTCGGGGCGTAGCCGGCGTCGACCGCGGCGCGCGAGGCACCCACGGCGGCTCCCAGCCGGTCCGCCAGCGGCTCGATCACGGCGCGGAACTCCTCGGCCGAGCCGAGGGCGCGGCCGCCGGAGACGACGATCTTCGCCGCGCCCAGTTCCGGGCGGTCCGACTTGACCATTTCGGCACCGACGAAGCTGGCCTTGCCGGCGTCCACCGCCGCCACGGTCTCGATCGGGGCGGAGCCGCCCTCGCCGGCCGCCTTGAAGGCAGTGGCGCGCACGGTGACGACCTTCTTCGCATCCGATGACTGGATCGTCTCCAGCGCATTGCCGGCGTAGATCGGGCGGGTGAAGGTGTCGGCCGACACCACCTCGATGATGTCCGAGATCGGGGCCACATCCAGCTTCGCCGCGAGGCGCGGGGCGTAGTTCTTGCCCTCGGTGGTGGCCGGGGCCAGCACCGCCTCATAGTCGCCCATCAGCGGCAGGACGGTGGCGGCGACCGCCTCGGCCAGGCCGTGACCGACCTCCGCCCCGTCGGCTACGCGCACCTTGCGCACGCCGTCGATCCTCGCGGCGGCCTCGGCGACCGCCCTGGGGCCCAGCACCAGCACATCGACGTTGCCCGACAGGGCGTGCGCCGCGGTGACGGTCTTGTGGGTGGTGTCGCGGACGGCGACGCCGTCGTGATCGGCGATGACGAGCACGGCCATGATTACAGCACTCCCGCTTCGTTCTTCAGCTTGCCCACCAGATCGGCGGCGCTCTCGACCTTGACGCCGGCCGAGCGCTTCGGCGGCTCGACCACCTTCAGCGTCTTCAGCCGCGGGGCCACATCGACCCCGTAGTCGGCGACCGGCGTCATGGCGATTTCCTTCTTCTTGGCCTTCATGATGTTCGGCAGCGAGGCGTAGCGCGGCGTATTCAGGCGCAGGTCGACGGTGACCACCGCCGGCAGCGAGGCCGCCACGGTCTGCAGCCCACCATCGACCTCGCGGGTCACGGTAGCCTTGCCGCCGCCGATCTCCAGCTTCGAGGCAAAGGTCGCCTGTGGCCAGTCGAGCAGGGCCGCCAGCATCTGGCCCACGGCGTTGTTGTCGCCGTCGATCGCCTGCTTGCCCATCAGGACGAGGTCGGGCTTTTCCGCCTCGACCACCGCCTTGAGCAGCTTGGCCACGGCCAGCGGCTCGATGTCGGCGTCGGACTGGATGAGGATGCCGCGGTCGGCACCCATGGCCAGGGCCGTGCGGATCGTTTCCTGGGCCTGGGCCGGCCCGATCGAGACCACCACGATCTCCGAAGCGGTGCCCGCAGCGTGATGCTCCTTGCCTTCCTTGAGCCGGACCGCTTCCTCGACGGCGATCTCGTCGAAGGGGTTCATACTCATCTTGACGTTGGCCAGGTCGACGCCCGACTGGTCCGCCTTGACGCGCGCCTTGACGTTGTAATCGATCACCCGCTTGACCGGGACGAGAACCTTCATGAGCTTGTCCATAGGATCGCCGAAATGT
Source organism: Brevundimonas sp. (assembly GCA_027531145.1). Lineage (GTDB taxonomy): Bacteria > Pseudomonadota > Alphaproteobacteria > Caulobacterales > Caulobacteraceae > Brevundimonas. The sequence goes on from JAPZRF010000002.1 coordinate 135,913, forward strand.
TGAGGGAGGCAATGGGGACATCGCCCGCGCCTGTCAATGTGACGCCGGGTCAACGGGCAGGCCGTCCGGGTCACCGCCCACGGAGTTTTCGATGAGTCGCTATCTCAGCCTCAAGCGCCTTGGCATCCTGTTCTTGGGCCTGTTCGCCCTGTCGGTGACCGCGACCCTGGTATTCCAGAGCTACTGGGTCGAGCCGGGCGAGCGCTGCGAGGCCGGCGGCGGCTGGTGGGACCTGGAAAGCCGCACCTGCGCCCGGCCGATCTACATTCCCGACATCACCGGCCGGCCCGCCGGCGTCACCCGCGCCGAGGCCTCGGACGCCGGCAATCGCGAGCTGCTGTCGCTGGAGCGTCAGGTGCGGGCGCAGCAGCAAGCGCCGGCCGGGCCGACCCGAGCCCCGGCACCGTGACCTTCAGCGCGTCGCGCCGGGGACCCACTTCACGTCGGTCGCACCGTCACGATTGGCCCGGCGGGCGGCGCAGAACAGATGGTCGGACAGCCGGTTGAGGTACCGCAGGGCCTCGGGGTTGAAGTCCACGCCCACGCCCTGGGCCCGCACGCCCTCGCGCTCGGCCCGGCGCGCCACGGTGCGGGCCAGATGCAGGTGCGCCGCCAGCGGTGACCCGCCGGGCAGGATGAAGCTGTCCAGCGCTGCCAGCCGTGTGTTCATGGCATCGATCTCGGCTTCCAGCCGCGCCACCTGGCCGGTGACGATGCGCAGCGGGGTCCACTCGGGCACCGGATCCAGCGGGGTGGCGAGGTCGGCCCCGAGGTCGAACAGCTCGTTCTGGATCCGCCCCAGCATCGCGTCGAGTTCGGGGTCCGCCGCCGCGTGGAGCCGCGCCAGCCCGAGCGTCGCGTTCAGCTCGTCGACCGCGCCATAGGCCTCGACCCGAGGGTCGGCCTTGGACACCCGGGCCCCGCCGACCAGGCCGGTCTGCCCGTCATCGCCCGTGCGGGTATAGATGCGACTGAGCCGGACCATCCCGTCAGCCGCCCTGGGTGGACTTCCACCACATGCCGGCAACCAGCAGCAGAACCGCCAGCGCCTGAAGTCCGACCCGCAGCCGCATCAGCCTGTTGGACTGGCTGCGCGCTTCCGCCCCCGGGGTGAAGAGGGCCCTGAGCCCGAAGCCGAGGGTCACCGCCACCGCTCCGATGGCCAGCAGGATCAGGATGTCGAACACGCTCATGCCCCTAAACTAGGCCTCCCGGCCCCCGCGCGCCAGCGACGAGACGCCGCGTTAGCGACTCATGCACTGCGTTTGATCACGTTCGGGCAAGGCGCGTTCTGGTAAACGACGGCTGTGAGGAATGATGACTGACCGGAACGTTCGAAACCTTTCCTGGCTTGAGGCGAAGGGCTCCAGCTCACGGCTGCTCAACCTGCATCGCATCGCCCTTGAATACGGTGCCACCGCGGAATGGAACGAGCAGCCGATGTTCAACGACCGCATGCTCAACCGGGCGCTGATCATCAAACATAGGCTGAGACGCGACGAGATTCAGAACTTCCGCCACCGGCGCTTTGTGGCCACCAAGATAGTCCTGCCGATCGACCCGCGCGCCCTTGGTGTGGGTGGTCGTTTCATGTTCGTTGGCCAAAACAACTTCTATCAAGCGCTGTCGTCCAATTTTGGCCTGAGTCGAGAAGACGAGGACACTCGTCGACTTGAGTTACTCGATCGACTTCCAGCTTTCGACCCATTCCTAATGCGCGAATACTTGCGCACTAACGGCGCAAATGTTGGCTCGTGCTACTTTAATATAAGCAATGGTGACACTGCTGGAATCACAGAATTCGTCAAAAGCGAGGTAGAGTCTCTTGTTAAGCTCAGTATGAGCAGTGGCGCAGATATGAAATCATCCAATCCTGTGGCGCGAATGACATCAATCATTCTCTCCACAGAACTAGGCTCAGAATTGGCGCTCCTCGGTCGGACGTTCCGGCTCGAACCGGAACAGTACCGGGAAGGTGTGTTTTGTTGGAAAGGGTTCCTGTACTACAAGTGGATGATCGCCCGGACCATGTCTGGAGTCGGGGAGGTTACCGAGGGCGTCCGTGCTATTTGCCCGCGGGGCCGGGTTGATACCAGCGCCGCCGTGGAACTCGACCGCAGTCGAGAGCGCATCTGCGAGCAGATCGTCCAAGCCTGCGATGATGCGGGGCGCATGATTGCCGCCTACGACCGGGCCTATGAGGGGCTGGTCGTCGGAGGCAGGCCCGAGCAGTTTCGGGACTTCCTTCTGGCTGCCCCGAGGCTGTTCGCCCGGCTTGGCGAGCGACTGGGGGCGATCGAGCACATCGTCAGCTTCTGGAGTTACCGGTTCGGGCATGGCCATGCCACGCCGGACGCCGCAGAGCTGCTGGACATTTTTTCGGACTTCGAAACCAGCCTTGGCGTTCCCGATAACAGGCGCTCCAGTTCTTCCGAACCGGCCTTCGCCGCCTGATCAGTAGCGGTAGTGTTCAGGCTTGAACGGCCCGGACACCGGCACATTGATGTAGCTGGCCTGCTCGGCCTTCAACACCGTGAGCCTGGCACCCAGCTTGCCCAGGTGGAGCGCAGCGACCTTCTCGTCGAGGTGCTTGGGCAGGGTGTAGACCGCCTTTTGGTAGGCCGACTTGTTGGTCCACAGTTCGATCTGGGCCAGCGTCTGGTTGGTGAAGGACGCCGACATCACGAAGGACGGGTGGCCCGTGGCGTTGCCGAGGTTCACCAGACGGCCTTCGGACAGCAGGATGATCTTCTTGCCGTCCGGGAACTCCACGTGGTGGACCTGCGGCTTGATCTCGTCCCACTTGAAGTTCCTGAGCCCGGCGACCTGGATCTCCGAGTCGAAGTGCCCGATGTTGCAGACGATGGCGTTGTTGCGCATCGCCCGCATGTGATCGACGGTTATGACGTCCTTGTTGCCGGTGGCGGTGACGAAGATGTCGGCCTTGTCGGCGACGTCCTCGAGGGTCTGGACTTCATAGCCCTCCATAGCGGCTTGCAGGGCGCAGATCGGGTCGATCTCGGTGACGATCACCCGGGCCCCGCCCTGGCGCAGCGAGGCGGCCGAGCCCTTGCCCACGTCGCCGTAGCCGCACACCACCGCGACCTTGCCCGAAAGCATCACGTCGGTGCCGCGGCGGATGGCGTCGACCAGGCTCTCGCGGCAGCCGTACAGGTTGTCGAACTTCGACTTGGTCACGCTGTCGTTGACGTTGATCGCCGGGAACGGCAGCTCGCCGCGATCGGCCATCTGGTAGAGGCGGTGCACGCCGGTAGTGGTCTCTTCCGAGACCCCGCCAATGGCGTCGCGTATGGCGGAGTAAAAGCCGGGCTTCTCCTTCAGGTACCGCTTCATCACCTTGAAGAGGGCTTCCTCCTCCTCATTCTGCGGATTGTGCAGCACCGAGGCGTCCTGTTCGGCCCTGGGACCCAGAACGCACAGCAGGGTGGCGTCGCCGCCGTCATCGAGGATCAGGTTGGGATAGCCGCCGTCCGCCCATTCGAAGATCTTGTGGGCGTAGTCCCAGTACTCCTCCAGCGTCTCGCCCTTGACGGCGAACACCGGGGTGCCGGCCCGGGCCACCGCCGCGGCGGCGTGATCCTGGGTCGAGAAGATGTTGCATGAGGCCCAGCGCACCTCGGCGCCCAGCGCCTCCAGCGTCTGGATCAGCACCGCCGTCTGGATGGTCATGTGCAGCGAGCCGGCGATGCGCGCGCCCTTCAGCGGCTGCGCCTTGCCGAACTCCTCGCGCAGCGCCATCAAGCCGGGCATCTCGGTTTCGGCGATGGCGATTTCCTTGTCGCCCCAGTCGGCCAGGCTGATGTCGCGGACGATGTAGTCGGGCATGGGAGCTCCTGTTGAAGGGCGCACCGTGAGGCGGGCCGCTGCATGGCCGGGCCTATAGACGCTGATGCTCAAAGGAGCAACAAACACATAAGGATGTCTTTATATGTCTCGCCGGACGGGCGGTCCGGCCGCTGGCGCCCGACGCAGTTCTGCGCTCTAGTCGGCGCATCGACGAAGGGCTGACAATGCGCATATCCACAGCGGGACTGGCGGGGCTGGCGGGCGCGGCCGCGTTGCTGGCGGGGACAGCGACCGCACAGGAGACCCCTGACGCCGGCGGGCCGGTCACCCTGGTGTACGCCGGCCGGCTGCTTGACCGGCCGGGACAGGCCCCGCGCGGCCCCTCGACCCTGATCCTCCGCGACGGCCGCATCGTCGAGGTGCGTGACGGCCATGTCGATCCGGCGCTGTTTCCGGGTGCCACGGTGGTCGATCAGGCCGACCGCTTCGTCCTGCCCGGCCTGATCGACAGCCATGTCCACCTGACCTCGGACCTCGGCGGTCAGGCGCGCTTCCTCGCCGGGGTCACCGACAACCTGCCGGCCCATGCCTTCCGCGCCGCCGAGAATGCGCAGAAGACCCTGATGGCCGGCTTCACCACGGTTCGGAATCTCGGCGACGCCGGCGGCGTCACCCTGGCCCTGCGCGACGCCACAGCCGAGCATCGCCTGCCAGGGCCACGCATCGTCGACGCCGGGGAGAGCATCTCCACCACCTCGGGCCACATGGACGGCCGGCTGGGCTTCAACGACGACCTCCGCGAACACATCGGCCACGACAACGTCTGTAACGGGCCGGAGAGCTGCCGCGAAGCCGTGCGGCTGCAGGTCGGCCGCGGTGCCAATGTCATCAAGATCGCCACCACCGGCGGGGTCAACAGCCGCATCGGCGCCGGCCTCGGGGCCCAGATGTTCGAGGACGAGGCCCGGGCCCTGACCGCCGACGGGGCGCTGGTGCTGATGCGTGACGATGACCTTGACCGCACCACCGACGCCACCGACACCCCCGCCGCGGTGCGGCAGGGCTCCCCCGAGGCCGTCGCCCGGGCCTCGGCCTGCCTCGCCGGCTGACGCGCCTTGGCGACGACGCCCCCCGCTGCTAGGCCCACGGTCATGCGCCGTGACCCCGCCCTGCCCAGCCACGACTGGACCCTCGACGAGGTCGAGACCCTGTTCGCCCGTCCCTTCATGGAGCTGGTGTTCGAGGCCGCGGCCGTGCACCGCCGTACCTTTGACCCCTCGGCCATCCAGGCCTCGCGCCTGCTGTCGATCAAGACCGGCGGCTGCGCCGAGAACTGCGGCTACTGCAGCCAGTCGGCCAAATTCGACACCGGCCTGAAGGCCGAAAAACTCATGGATGCGGAGGCCGTCCTCGCCGAGGCCATGGCCGCAAAGGCCGGCGGGGCCAGCCGCTTCTGCATGGGCGCCGCCTGGCGCGAGCTGAAGGACCGCGACACCCCGAAGCTGGCGGCCATGATCGCCGGGGTGAAGGCGCTCGGGCTGGAGACCTGCGCCACCCTCGGCATGCTGACCGCCGACCAGGCCAGGCAGCTCAAGGCCGCCGGCCTCGACTACTACAACCACAACCTCGACACCGGGCCGGAGTACTACGCCGAGGTGGTCACCACCCGGACGTACCAGGACCGGCTCGACACCCTGCAGCATGTGCGCGATGCCGGCATGGCCACCTGCTGCGGCGGCATCGTCGGCATGGGCGAGACCCGTCGCGACCGCGCCGGCCTGCTGCACGCCCTTGCCACCCTGCCGGCCCATCCGGAAAGCCTCCCGGTCAACGCCCTGGTGCCGATCGCCGGCACCCCGCTGGGCGACCGGATCAAGGCGGAGGGGACGATCGACGGCCTCGAGTTCGTACGCACCATCGCGGTGGCGCGGCTGGTGTGCCCCCGCTCGATCGTGCGCCTGTCGGCCGGGCGCGAGACCATGTCGGCCGAGCTTCAGGCCCTGTGCTTCCTCGCCGGTGCCAATTCGATCTTCGTCGGCGGCCGTCTGCTGACCACGCCCAATCCGGGCGAGGACGCCGACGCCGACCTGTTCGCCAGGCTTGATCTCAAGCCGATGGGAGCCAATCCGACGGTGGCGGCGACGGAATGTTCCGCCGCGTAACCGGATGTTCAGCCTGGGGCCCTACCGTGACTCCATGGATCGTCGCGCCCTCCTCGGCCTCGCCGCCCTGACCGCCGCCAGCCTGCCCGCCGCCGCGAAGGCCGGCGGCGGCTCCAGCGCCCCCGCGGCCGCCTATCTCCGCCTGCCGGTCACCACGGCCTCGATCACCCGCGCCTCGGGCGGCCGCGGGGTGCTGACGGTGGAGTCCGGCATCGACGCCCCGGCCGAGCTGTCCGCCCGCGCCACCCAGTCGCTGCCGCGCCTGCGCGCCGCCTTCAGCGAAGTGACGCAGCGGATGGCCAACGAGACCCGGGCCGGCGCGCCGCCGGACGTATTGCGGCTCTCGCGAGAGCTGCAGGCCGAGGTGGACCGCGTCATGGGCCGCGCGGGCGCCCGGGTGCTGCTCGGCACGGTGATGCTGAACTAGGGTGTGACGCCCTGCGCCCGGCGAGACATCGCGTCTGACTTCAGGTTTTCATCACCGACGGGCTTGTCCCGGGAGCACATGGATTCGCAAGGCGCGATCCGCGGACGGCGCTGGCGGAGCGTGAAAGCTGCGCGCGGCCGCTCGTGAACCCTCCATGGACCCTCGGGACAGGCCCGAGGGCGACGATCTGCAGCATCGCGACGCGCGCGGGCTTCAGGCCGCGTCAGGCTCCGGCACAGGCTTCTCGCTCCCCGCCTTCCCGACCTTGCGCTTGCCGCCCTTCAGCCGGCCGCGCGCCGCCGCCTTGGCCGCCTTGCGCTCCCTGGCTTCGGCGGCCTTGCGTGCCGCCTTCTCGGCCTTGCGCGCTTCCTTCTCGGCGCGCTTCGCCGCCCTGGCCGCCGCCTCGGCCTCGGCCGGGGCATTCTCGGCCGCCGAGGCCAGCTCGGTCAGCACCTCGAGGAAGGCCTCGCGCCGGGCCTTGGGCAGCAGGCCGAGAATACGCTTGTCCGCCGCCGCCACCCGCGGCCTCGCTGCCTCCAGCGCCGCCAGCCCCTCGGGCGACAGGCTGACGGCGTTGGCCCTGGCGTCGAGGGTCGAGCGCTGACGCATCAGCAGGCCCTTGCTGGTCATGCGGGCCACAAGATCGGCCAGGGTCGAGCGGTCGATGCCGGTGGCCCTGACCAGATCGGTCTGGGTCAGGCCGTCCTTGTGCGCGCAGGCCTCGAGCACGGCGAACTGGCGCTGGGTCGGAGCCGCGGGACCAGCCTCCTCGGCATAGATGTCGAGCGCCAGCTGAAGCGCCCGATGCAGCTGGTGACTGGGCGACCGCGCCAGCGCCATCACGTCGGCCTTCTTGCCCTTCGCCATGCCGGCTTCCCCTTTACCACGAGGAAGGGCTAGCAGGTCGCCTTGACGGTTTCGAGACAGGCGGTCCGTGGGCGGAGGCGGGCTTTCAGCGGTCAGGATCGGGCGTCGTCGCTCCCGGAGCATCTTCCGGCTCGTCCCGGATCATGTGCTTCATGATGTAGACCACCTGCCAGATGCCGAAGCCCGCCGAGGCCAGCCACAGGCCGCCGCGGAAGCTCACCCAGACGTCGTCGGACTGGGTCCGCCAGATGACTTCATTGACGATCGCCACCGCCGCGAAGAACAGGCCATAGCGCAGGGTCAGGCCGCGCCATCCGGCCTCGGTCAGGCGGAAGGCGCTCTCCAGGAGGTATTTGAACGGATACTTGCGGAACGGCAGGGAGCCCAGCAGCACCATCGCCAGAAGGGTGTTCTGGATGGTCAGCTTGAGCTTCAGCAGCGTCGGGTCTTGGAAGATCAGGGTCAGGCTGCCGAAGATCAGCGCGAAACCGCCGGCCAGCAGCGGCAGCGGGGCCAGCCGGCGCTCCAGCCTCCAGCCGACCGCCAGCGCCAGGGCCGAGGCCCCGACCAGCACCCAGGTGGCTTCGACCAGCGCCTGCTGCCCGTCCAGCCCGCGGACGAACCGATGCACCCCATAGGCCAGCAGGAAGGCCACCAGGGCCCCGAAATCGACGGCCTGGCGCAGGCCGCGGCGATGGTCGGTCGTGGCGCTCATCGCGCATCCTCCGCGGGCAGGCCCATCAGCGACCGGGCGAAGGCCCGGGCGTCGAACGGCTGCAGGTCCTCGATCCCCTCGCCGACCCCGATCAGCTTGATGGGGGCGTCCGAGGCCTGGGCCACCGGCACCAGAACCCCGCCGCGCGCGGTGCCGTCCAGCTTGGTCATGACGAGGCCGGAGACATAGGCCGTCCGGCCGAAGATCTTCTCCTGCTCCAGCGCATTGCGGCCGACCGTGGCGTCCAGCACCAGCAGGGTCTCGTGCGGGGCCTCCGGATCGACCTTCTTCAGCACCCGCACGATCTTCAGCAGCTCGTCCATCAGGGCCGACTTGTTCTGCAGCCGTCCGGCGGTATCGATCAGCACCACATCGAAGCCTTCCGCCTTCGCCCTGACGAAGGCGTCATAGGCCAGTCCCGCCGCATCGGCCCCGTCGCGCCGGCTCTCGAAATGGGCCCCGGCCCGCTCGGCCCAGACCTTCAGCTGTTCGCGCGCGGCGGCGCGGAAGGTGTCGCCGGCGACGATCATCACCTTCGCTCCGCGCCCCGTCAGATCGGCGGCGATCTTGCCCAGGGTGGTGGTCTTGCCCGAGCCGTTGACCCCGACGAACAGGGTCACGAACGGCCGAGGCCCGGCCAGCGGTTCATAGGTCGCCTGATGGCCCGACAGCTCGTCGGCCACGGCCTCGGCCAGCGCCGTCTTGACCTCCATCTCGGACGGGTTCGGCCCGAAGCGCAGTTCGCGGAAGCGGGCGACGATGCGATCCGTGGCGGCGGGGCCCAGATCGCTCTCGAGCAGGTGCTCCTCCAGCCCCTCCAGCGCCGCCTCGCCCAGCGGCTCCTTCACGAAGGCCGAGACGACCTGGTCGGTCATCTGCCTCGAGGAGCGGCTCAAGCCCTCCGTCAGCCGGGAAAGCCAGCCCTTCTTGGGTGCGTCGGTCATGAACATTGCCTAGACCACCGCCGGTCCTAGCGAAAGCGGGACCTAGGTCCGCCGCTCCGACGTCACCCCTTTCACAGCACGCGCTCCCACGGCTTCGTCCGGGTCGGGGCGGCCACGCCGGTGGTGCATCTGGCCGATCCGGCAGCCAACGCCGCCGGGCACCGACATTTCAGCGCGATGAACGGATGGTCGATCGCTCTGACTACGGTCGAGCGGCTCCGCGCAGTGCAGCGACAGCAGCGGCGACCACAGCGACCCAGTTTTCGTCGTCGATCCCAAGGTCGGCAATCTCTCGGTCGGCGGCAGCGTCGCAGAGCCGCTCGACCGTCAGTAACGCGGCGAGACGTGCAGGCCAGTCGAGCGTCGCCGAGAGCGGGCGGATCATCTCCAGCTGAGCGCGGCGGCTGGCCGCGCGGGCGGCGCGGACGCGCGGATCCTCGACTGACAGGAGGCGGAGCGAACGGCGGAATCCGGCATGATTTCGATGTGCCGCGATCAGCGTTCGTGCGACTGCATCGAGCTGCGCCGCGGCGTCTCCCGCGCAACGCATCGCCGCCGCGATCCTGGCGCGTTCATCCTCCTGCCAGAGTTCGTAGACCCGGATGAAGATATCGGTCTTGTCGGTGAAGTGCCGGTAGAATGTCTGCGGCGCGAACCCTGCTTCACGCGCGATCCGGTTTGTATCGGTCCCGGAAAAACCATGCTCGTTGAACGCTTTGGCCGCAGCCGCCAGCAGCGCATCCCGTGTCGTTGGCTGTCTTGTGTCCGGGCGGTTGCCATTCTCTGAACTCATGTGATATGTTTATCACCAACCAACGGAAGGGCCGATGCCTTTGAGGAGCCACGGGTGACGCAAGTGGTAGCCGACCCGCCTTTGGCGGCATTGAGCGCGGCCGATCCCGGGGCAATGCTTGCCCTGCCGGGCGGGGGACAGCTGGCGGTCAAACGGTGCGGCAGGGGCACTCAGGTGCTTTGCCTGCATGCAGTTGGTCATGGCAGCGGCGACTTTGCCGATCTGGCTGCGCGACTTGGCGACCGGTTCGAGCTGATTGGACTCGATTGGCCAGGGATGGCGCGATCGCCGGCCGACGCCGGCGGGGTGCGCGCCGAGCGTTTCGCCGGTCTCGTGATCGAGGCGGTCGATGCACTCGGACTTGACCGGCCGTTCGTGATCGGCAACTCGATCGGGGGCACGGCTGCGATCATCGCCGCCGCACAGGCCCCCGCCCGTTTCGCCGGGCTGGCGCTTTGCAATCCTGGCGGATTGTCCAGGCTCGATCTGCCCGCGCGCCTGATCATCGGGCGGATGGCGGCGTTTTTCCGAACGGGCACGCGCGGAGCCTGTTGGTATCCTTTCGCTTTTGCCGCCTATTACCGGTGGCTGGTGCTGACCCGTGCTCCCGCGCGCTCGCGCCGCGAGGCGATTGTCCGACATGCCGTTCCCCTGGCACCACTCCTTGCCGACGCATGGGAAGGCTTCGGCAAGCCGTCGGGCGACCTGCGTTCGCTCGCGCCGCGCCTCAGCTTGCCGGTGTGGCTCGCCTGGGCCAGGGGCGATCAGTTCGTGTCCTGGGGCCGCGCCAAGGCGGCGGTCGCAACGATGCCGCTCCATCGTGTGACCTTGTTCCGCGGCAGCCACAGCGCCTTTCTCGAAGACCCGAATGCCTTTGCCGCCGGGTTTCGCGCCTTCGTCCATGACGTCCAGACCGGGAACTTCCAATGACGCATTATGAGCAGATCTTTAGCACCTGCGACAGCATCCACCGAACGCTGGCCAACCGCGCGTCGCACGCGATAGGCGTTCCGCTGATCGTGACCGCGATCCTCGCCGCAAAGAGCTATCTGCGCGTGCCGGGCGATGGCATGTGGCATCATGCGATCGCCGCGACGCTGATGGCAGCACTCACGGTGGCGGTGGTCCTGCCATGGTTGTGGCTGGCGGGGCTTGCCCATGTCACTCTCATCGCAACCTGCCATGCCGCTGCGTCGGCCACGTCCGCGGCGCTCGGGGGATGGACAGCATCGGATGTGATTACGGCGACGTTCCTCCTCGGCTGGGTGTTCCAGTTCATCGGCCATGGGTTCGAAAGCAAATCGCCGCAGCTCGTCAAGCGGCCGGAAAACCTGCTGCTCGGGCCGGTGTTGATCATGGCGGAGCTGGTGCCCGCGGTCCGGCCCGCCGCGCTTCGCTGCACCGGGGAACGCGCATGACCGACCGGATCATGGCGCTGGCGGGCCGCGTGCTGCTCGCCCTGCTGTTCGTGCTCGCCGGACTGGCCAAGATCGTCGGCCCTGCCCCTTATCTGGAGGACATGGTCCGCCTGGGCGTCCCGACCGCGCTGCTGCCGGCGGTCATCGCGCTTGAACTCGGAGCGGGTGCCGCGCTGTTGGTTGGCTGGCAGACGCGCTGGGCGGCAACTGCACTCGGTCTGTTCTGCATCCTCACCGCGCTGATCTTCCACCACGACCTTGCCGACAAGGTCGAGCGCACCAGCTTTATCAAGGACCTGGCAATCGCGGGCGGGCTCTTCGTTCTGGCGGCCAGCACTCTCGCTAGCCGAGATCGGAAGACCCGGGTTGATCGTTCGGGCGATGGCGTCGCGCCCCCGCCATGAGGCGCTCCGCGGCATCGTGACCGAAGTGCCCGGCGAGGGCTCTGGCGCGGCGTTCGGCGAGCTGGAACTTGAACGCTATCTCGTCGACAACAGCGGGCGGATCGACGTGGCCTGGGGTGCCACGGTCATTGAGCTGAGAAGCGACCTGCTCCGGGAAGAGCGCGATGTCGTCGCCCGCATGCCCGACGATCTGGCCCCGGCGGCGCTGCGCGCCGACGAGGTCGCCAGCTGCGTCAGCCTGCCAGACGACATGCACTTTACCGGCAAGCGGCGCCTGATCCGGCAGGCGCTCGACGCCGATGGCGTGGCGGAGACGATCGAGCGGCTGGTCGACGCCCTGCTGCCCGTCTGATCCGCTTTTGGCGTCCCCGGCCCCGGCCTGATAGAAGGCCCCGACCCCGTCTCTCCCCGGAAGCGCCGGACGCACCCATGCCCCCACCCCACCCCTTCCACAGCCCGCGCACTCACGGCTTTGTCCGGGTCGGGGCGGCCTCGCCGGTAGTGCATCTGGCCGATCCGGCCGCCAACGCCGCCGAGCATCGGCGGTGGATCGCCGCAGCCCGGGCCGAAGGCGTCGAGTTGCTGGTGTTCCCCGAGCTGTCGCTGAGCGGCTATTCGATCGACGACCTGCACCTGCAGGGGGCCATGACCGCGGCAGTCGAGGCGGCGCTGCTGGAGCTGGCCGAGGCGGCGCGCGATCTGGTTGTCGTGGTCGGGGCCCCGCTGCGGCTCGGCGACCGGCTCTACAACACGGCGGTGGTGCTGGCCGGCGGGACGGTGCGCGGGATCGTGCCCAAGACCTATCTGCCCAACTACCGCGAATACTACGAGAAGCGCTGGTTCGCCCCGGCCGGCGGCGACGATCCGGCCGAGGTGCGGCTGGGCGAGGCCTGGGTGCCGTTCGGAACCGACCTGCTGTTCGAGGTCGAGGACCGCGACGGCTTCGTCTTCGGGGCCGAGCTGTGCGAGGACTACTGGGCTCCCCTGCCGCCCTCGACCCGCCAGGCCCTGGGCGGGGCCCGCATCCTGCTCAACCTGTCGGCCTCCAACGTCGTGCTGGGCAAGGCCGAGGACCGCGCCGTGCTGTGCGCCAGCCAGTCGGCCCGGGCCGTCGCCGCCTATGTCTTCACCGCCTCGGGCTGGGGCGAGTCGACCACCGACCTGGCCTGGGACGGCCAGGCCACGATCCACGAGCTGGGCGCGCGTCTGGCCGAAAGCCCGCGCTTCGCCCTCGACGGGGCCCTGACCGTGGCCGATGTGGATGTCGACCGCATCGGCCTTGAACGTCTGCGCACCGGCACCTTCGCCGACTGCGCCCGGCGCGAGCTGGAGGCCGACAGCTTCCGCCGCCTCCCCCTGCCGGCCCCGACCGTCGCCGTCGCCGCCCCCCTGCGCCGCCCGCTCGACCGCTTCCCCTTCGTGCCCGACGATCCGGCCCGGCTCGATCAGGACTGTTTCGAGGCCTTCAACATCCAGGTCCAGGGCCTGATGCGGCGGCTGAAGGCCACCGGCGGCCGCAAGGTGGTGATCGGCGTCTCGGGCGGGCTGGACTCGACCCAGGCCCTGCTGGTCGCCTGCCGCGCCTTCGACCGGCTGGAGCTGCCGCGCGCCGGCGTCCTCGGCTACACCCTGCCCGGCTTCGCCACCTCGGACGGCACGAAGGCCAACGCCCGGGCCCTGATGCAGGCGCTGGGCGTCAGCGCCGCCGAGATCGACATCCGCCCGGCCGCCCTGACCCTACTGAAGGACATCGGCCACCCCTTCGCCGACGGCCAGCCGGTCCACGACATCACCTTCGAGAATGTCCAGGCCGGGCTGCGCACCGACTATCTGTTCCGGCTGGCCAACCAGAACGGCGGGCTGGTGGTCGGCACCGGCGACCTGTCCGAGCTGGCGCTGGGCTGGGCCACCTATGGCGTCGGCGACCACATGAGCCACTACAACGTCAACGCCGGGGTGGCGAAGACGCTGATCCGCCACCTGATCCGCTGGGTCGCCGACCGCGAGCTGGTCGGGGCCGCGGCCACGCCCACGCTGCGGGCCATTCTCGACACCGAAATCTCGCCCGAGCTGGTGCCGGCGAAGAACGGGGTGATCCAGTCGACCGAGGCGACCGTCGGGCCCTATGCGCTCAACGACTTCTTCCTGTTCTACCTGTCGCGCTTCGGTCTGAGGCCGTCCAAGGTCGCCTGGCTGGCGCTGCAGGCGTGGGACGAGGCCGGACGCGGTCACTGGCCGGCCGGCACGCCGGACGACCAGAAGGTCTCGTACGATCTGCCGACCATCCGCCATTGGCTGGAGAAGTTCCTCGTGCGCTTCTTCCAGACCGCCCAGTTCAAGCGCTCCGCCCTGCCCAACGGACCCAAGGTGGTGACCGGCGGCTCCCTGTCGCCGCGCGGCGACTGGCGCGCGCCCTCGGACGCCAGCGCCGCGGCCTGGCTGGCCGAGCTGCGCGCCGTCGTTCCGGAGGGGTGAGCCGGGTCGCCGCAAGGCTTGCCCCGTCCCCGGCATCCGCCTAATTCCCCGGGCATGGTCCAGCCTCTGATCTGTCCCTCCCTCCTCGCCAGCGATTTCGCCCGGCTCGGCGAGGAGGTCGCCGCGCTCGAGGCGTCCGGTGCCGACTGGGTCCATGTCGACGTCATGGACGGCCATTTCGTGCCCAACCTGACCGTAGGCCCGGACATTGTGAAGGCTCTGCGGCCGCACACGTCCCTGCCCTTCGATGTGCACCTGATGGTCGCGCCCGTCGATCCCTGGCTGGAGGCCTACCGCGCCGCCGGGGCCGAGGTGCTCAGCGTGCACCCGGAGAGCGGCCCGCACGTGCACCGCACCCTGGGCCGCATCCGCCAGCTGGGTGCCCGCGCCGGACTCGTGCTCAACCCCGGCACCCCGGTCGCCGTGGTCGAGGAGGTCATCGACAGGGTCGATCTGGTGCTGATCATGTCGGTCAACCCGGGCTTCGGCGGCCAGGGCTTCATCGACAGCGCCCTGCGCAAGATCGAACGTGTCCGCACCCTGCTCGACGCGGCCGGATCGCCGGCGGTGCTGCAAGTCGACGGCGGGGTCTCCGCCGCCAACGCCGCCGCCTGCGTCGACGCCGGAGCCACGGCTCTGGTCGCCGGCACTGCCGTGTTCCGCGGCGGCCCCTCGGCCTACGCCGCCAACATCGCGGCCCTCAAGGGGACGGCCTGACCGTGGCGCTGCCCGCGGCGGACGCCACCCCCGGCCTGCCCGGTGCCCCGGTCCGCACCCCGGTGAGGGCCACCGGGGCGGCCACCGGCCCGGCCCTGTGGCCGGCCATCGCCAGTCGGCTCCTGTCGCGCCAGCTGTGGGTCGAGCTCTATGGCCTGCCCGGCTACGCCCTGACCCTGCGCGGTGGCGGCAAGACCGTCGCCTTCGCCGCCAGTCCGCGCGATCCGCGGCCGCACGCACCGACCCTCGGCAAGCTGATGCTGGGCGGCCGCCTGACCCTGGCCGGTGCCAGCCTCGACCTCGCCCCCGGGGCCGACCCCTTCAACCGCATCTGCCCGACCCGGGCCTTCGCCATCGAGCTGCACGAATTCGCCTGGCTGCCCTCGCTGATGCTCAACGGCGAGCGCGGCGCACGCGAGGCGGTGCGCCTGACCCAGCTGTGGCAGGCCGGCTTCAGCCGCTGGTCGCCGTTCGCCTGGGCCCCGGAGATCCTCGCCCGCCGCGTGTTCAACCTCGCCGCCGCCGCCCGGCGCATGGGTCAGGTGTGCACCGAGGCCGACCGGCTGACCCTCGCCGACCTGCTGGCCCGCCAGGCGCGCCAGCTGCTGCGCCCGCCGGGCGGCGTCGCCGACCGCGCCACGCGCCTCACCGCCGCCGCCCTCGCCGGCTGCGTGCTCGGCGGCCCGGTCGGCGCGCGTCTCAGGGCCCGCGCCCTGGCCCGACTCGGTCCGGCCCTGGCCCAGGCTGTCGCCGGCGACGGCGGTCACGCCGCCCGCAGCCCCGAGGCGGCGCTGGAGCTGCGTCTCGACCTGCTGACGCTCGAGGATGCGCTGGCCCAGGTCGGTGAGACGGCACCGGAGTCGGTTATGGCGGCGCTGGAGCGGCTGGCCCGCGGCCTGCAGCGGCTGACCTTGCCGGATGGCCGGCTGGTGGCCCTGCAGGGCGGCGGCCCGGCCAGCGTGGCGCGCGTCGCCGCCGCCCTCGCCGACCGAGAGGCGGCCCCCGTGGCCCCCGGCCCGGGTGCCACCGCCGGCTTCCGCCGCATCGCCAGTCCGCTACTGACACTGATCGCCGACGCCGCCCCGCCGCCCCGCGGCGTCTGGGGCGGTACCGCCTGCGCCCAGCCGCTGGCGCTGGAGATCGTCTGCGGCCGCGACCGGCTGGTCAGCGGCTCGGCCTGGACGCCCCGCGCCGTCGAGCGCCAGGCCCTGCGCCTGACTCCAGCGGCCTCGACCCTGACCCTGGGCGACGGGTCGCTGGGCGAGCCGCTCGGCGGCTGGCGCGCCGACCTGCTGGGACCGCGCCTGATCGGTGCCGAGATCAAGATCACCGAGCAGCACCGCGAGGCCGAGGGCGCCGTCTGGCTGGAGCTGGAGCATGACGGCTGGGTCAGGCGCTACGGCCTGCTGCACCAGCGCCGCCTCTATCTCGACCAGCGCCTCGACGAACTGCGCGCCGAGGAACGGCTGCACCCGGCGCCGGGCCACGGCCGCGGCGAGTCCCAGGCCGTGCGCCTGATCGCCGCTCCCTACGCCGTGCGCTTCCACCTTGAGCCCGGCGTCCAGGCCTCGCTGGCGCGCGATCGTCGCTCGATCCTGCTGCGCGGCCATTCCGGGCGGGGCTGGTGGTTCCGCACCGACGGTCCGGACGTCGCCATCGAGCCCTCGGTCCATGTCGAGGATGGCCTCACCCGGCGGGCCATGCAGATCGTGGTGCGCGGCTCGGCCCGAACCGACGCGGAGACCCGTATCCGCTGGAAGCTGAACCCGGCCGGAGGGGCCGGCGACCCCACCTGAGCGCCCGGTTCAGTCGACGTCCGGCCGGCCCCGCCCCGCCTTGACCTCGGCGCGGCGGCCCTTGGCTTCCAGCCGCCGGGTCTTCGAGCCCAGGGTGGGCCGGGTGGCGATGCGCTTGACCGGGGCGATCATCGCCTTGTCCAGCAAGGCGTTGAGCCGCTCGACCGCGTCGGCGCGGTTGCGCTCCTGGGTGCGAAAGCGCACGGCAGTGATCAGGATCTCGCCGGCCTGGGTGGCGCGCGCCCCGGCCAGCTTCAGCAGCCGCTCGCGCACGGGCTCGCTCAGGGACGGGGAATTGCGGGCGTCAAAGCGCAGCTGCACCGCGGTCGAGGTCTTGTTGACATTCTGCCCGCCCGGACCGCCGGCGCGGAAGAAGCGGAACTCGAGCTCGTCCTCGGGGATCGGCATGGGCCCCTTTAGCGCCTCCCGTCCCCGCGGGGGAAGGGAGGTGCCCCGGGATCATCAGCGACTGTAGGCCGGGGGCAGGGCCCCCTCGCCGCCGTCGCGGTAGCGGTCGCGCAGCATCAGGCCCCGGCTGGTCAGCGGCTGCTGCGCCCCGGCGATGAACATGACCTCCGGCTGGCTCAGCGGTTCCAGCGGATCGCCGGACCAGACCACCACATCCGCCTCGGCCCCCGGGGCGAGGACGCCGTAGCGCCCCTCGTCGCCGAAGATGCGCGCCGGATTGACCGTCAGGGCCGCCAGCGCCGCCGCGTGCGGCAGGCCGTGGGCCACGGCGTTGCCGGCGTTGTAGCGGGCCTCGCGGGCCCGGTGCACGCCGACGCCCTTGATGGCGATGGTCACCCCGGCGGCGTTGAGTGCCGCGGCGTTGCCCAGATGGGCGGCCCGGGTCTCGAAACTACCCGGCAGGTTGGCGGTGGCGTCGAGCAGCACCGGCACCCTGGCGGCGGCGATCTGGTCGGCCACCAGCCAGCCCTCCTCGGCCCCGTCGAGAATGACCTGCAGGCCCTCCTCACGGGCGAGGCGCAGCACCTGCAGGATGTCGGCGGCGCGGTGCGCGCTGATGATCAGCGGCATGCGCCCCTCGGCCACCGGCACGAGCGCCTCCAGGTCGGCCCGCGACAGCATCAGGTCGCGCAGCCCGGCCCGCTCATAGGCACCGCGATTGCGGGCATAGAGCCGCACCTCGGCCAGGGTCTCCCTGAACAGCACATAGGCGGCACCGCGTGCGCCCCCGGCGACCCCGGCCCCGGCCTCGCCGAACGGGGCCGCCATGGCCACACGCGACCGCACCAGGATGTCGGGGCCCTGGCCGAGGTGGATCACCGCCGCCTGGCCGCCGAACAGACCGGGGTCGTGATAGCCGCCCTCGCCCGCCCCGGCCGCGTCGTGCTCGTGGATGTCGGTGTTGGACGAGCCGGCGTGGATCGGCACCACAACCGCCCGCGTCAGCCCGCCCAGCCGGGCGACCGGCAGGGTGAAGGACCAGGGGTCGAGGCCCCAGGAGACGTCGAAGGCGGCGCTCAGTGTATTCGAGCGGTTGGCCATGTCGTCCGATTCCGGCACCGAGGACACCTCGCTGCCGCCGAGACCGGAATCGACCGCGACGAAGCCGGGGGTGACGATCCTGCCGCGGGCGTCGATGATGCGCGCCCCGGCCGGGGCCGGACCGGTCCCCACCGAGACGATGCGGCCATTGCGGAACACCACGGTGCCGTTCTCGATCACCGAGGTCCCGGTGTGCACCTGGCCGCCGGTGACGGCCACGGTCTCGCCGGCGCCCTGGGCCATGGCCGGGACGGCGAGGGCCAGGGCAGCGGTCGCGGCGGCGGCGGCGAGGCCGCCGATCAAGGTCTGAACGCGCATCAGCGGGCCCCTCCGGTCGCGGGGGTCAGGCCGTAGCCGGGCTGGCCCAGTTCAAAGTCGGACGTCGGCTGACGGCGCGGGTCGGTGCGGTCGAAGGCGATGGCCCCGTCGATGAGCACCTGGTCGGCCCGGGCGTAGATGCTGAACGGGTTGGCGCTCCAGATCACCACATCGGCGCGCTTGCCCGGCTCCAGCGAGCCGGTCTCATCCTGGATGCCCAGCGCCCGGGCGGCGTTGGAGGTGATCCAGGCGATAGCGTGCTCCTCGGAGATGGCCATCCCGGCGCGGCGGCCAGCGGCCAGGGCTGCGGCGGTCTCCTGGTTGAGCCGCTGGGTGAGGATGGCATCGTCCGAATGGATCACGGCGCACGAGCCTTCCGGCGCATCGACCAGGGCGGCGTTTTCCTCGATGCCGTCGAGGCTCTCCATCTTGAAGCCCCACCAGTTGGTCCAGGTCAGGGCGCAGACCCCCTCACGGGCCAGCCGCGGCGCGATCTTGTAGGCCTCCGAGGCGTGGTGGAAGGCGGTGATGCGGAAGCCGAACTCTTCGGCCAGGTCGAGCATCTGCACCATCTCGTCCGCGCGGTAGCAGTGGTTCTGAACCAGGATCGTGCCGTCCAGCACCCCGGCCAGGGTCTCGTTCTGCAGGTTGCGGGTCGGCGGGCTGCCCTCGCCGCTCTCGCGCCAGGTCTCCCAGCGGGCCCGGTAGTCCTGGGCGGCGATGAAGGCGGCGCGATAGCCGGCCATATTGCCCATGCCGGTGGCCGGGCTCTGGTTGCGCCCGCCATAGACCCGCGACGGGTTCTCGCCGCAGGCCATCTTCACGCCATAAGGCGCGCCGGGGAACTTCATGGCCTGCATGGTCACCGCCGGCACATTGCGCAGGGTCACGGCGCGGCCGCCGACCAGATTGGCCGATCCGGGCAGGATCTGCAGCGTCGTCACCCCGCCCTCGCGGGCCCGGTTGAAGCCCGGGTCCTGCGGCCAGACCGAGTGCTCGGCCCAGACCTGGGCGGTGTTCGGGCTGGTCGCCTCGTTGCCGTCGCTCATCCCCTGCACGCCCGGCGAGGGATAGACGCCGAGGTGGCTGTGGGTGTCGATGATGCCCGGGGTGACGAAGCGGCCGCGGGCGTCGATCACCCGGTGGCCGGCCGGCACCGGGGCCTGGGCCCCGCCGACGGCGGCGATGCGTCCCCCGGTCAGCACCACCACCCCGCTCTCGATGCGCTGGCCGGTGGCGGTGAACACCGTGGCTCCGACGATGGCCACGTCCTCGGCCGGCAGGGGCCGGTAGGTCGAGGGATAGGGATCCGGATTGGCGGCAGCGTCAAGGCCACGGGCCAGCGGCTCGCGCTCGGCCGGGGCGGAGTCACCCCCGGCGCGCTCGCCGCCGGAGCCGGTCGTGCCGCAGGCCCCGAGCCCGAGGACGAGGCCGAGGGCGGCTGCCCCCGGCAGGATGGCGCGCAGACAGGCACCCTGGGTCCGCATCATGTCAGGCAACTCCCCCGTCGGTCGCCCCGCAGGCGACCCGAAGCGCGCAATCAAGCGCGTCACGGGGTGGTCGTAAAGCGGCAATCCGGACAGACCGGCTAGGCGGGCGGGCGCGCCCCCGTGGCGCGGTCAGAAGCCGCCGAGCAGCTGGGCCAGGGCGGCGCAGAACGGCGGCAGCAGATAGCCCTGGATGCCGGAGATGATGAGCAGGGCCAGGATCGGGGTGATGTCCAGCCCGCCTAGCGACGGGATGAAGCGGCGCAGCGGCGCCAGCACCGGGGTGACGATGGCGTCCAGCGTCTGCGCCACCTGGGCCACGAACCGGTTGCGGTAGTTGATCACCTCGAAGGCGAACAGCCAGCTCAGGATGGCGTTGATGATGATCGCCAGCCACAGCAGCTGGAACAGCGACCCGATCACAAAACAGATGAAGCCCACAAGGCCGCCGCCAATTCCCACGAGTCGCTCCTGTCGTGCCTGACGCCGCTTCTAGCCGCGGAACCCCGCCCCGCCAAGCGGCAGCCCCGCCCTCCGGCCGGCCGGGGGGCGGCGGGGCGAGGATTCGGTTGACGCCGCCCCGCGCCGCTTCTATGTCGCGCCCTCGCCTTCCCGGGTTCGGGGCCGTAGCTCAGTTGGTAGAGCGCGTCGTTCGCAATGACGAGGTCAGGGGTTCGACTCCCCTCGGCTCCACCAGGCGACTTTTCACCTTCCCCCGGATCCAGGCGTTGCTGCGCCGGAACACGCTTGCGTGTGCGGCGCGGCATATGTGACCCTATGCCGCGCTGACTGCGGCTTGCGGCGGTCGATTCGGGCGAGACTCCCATGCCGGCGCTTGAGCAGATCGCCTACGTCAGCCGGGCCCGGGTGGAGATGAGCTCCCTGCAGGCCGTGGCCGAGCTGCTGGCCGCCTCCCAGCGCAACAACTGGCGTGACGAGATCACCGGAGCCCTGGCCTACAGCGACGGCCGCTTCTTCCAGGTGGTCGAGGGCCGCACCGACGCCGTCGACCGGCTGATGCGCCGGGTCGAGGCCGACCCGCGCCACGCCGGCCTGACCGTGGTGCTGCGCCGCCCGATCGATGCGCGCGCCTTCCCCGACTGGGCCATGGCTGTGCCCCGCCTCAGCCCGGAGACCGCGCCCCTGATGGCCGAGACCCTGACCCTCGCCGACGCGCAACCCGACGCGGCCATCGCCACCCTGCGCCGCCTGACCGAGATCGACGCCATCCATTCGTGAACGGGACTGCTCTTCCTCCCCCGCAGGGGGAGGGGGACCACGCGCAGCGTGGTGGAGGGGGGCGACCCGCGATCGCAGCGTTCATCCCCCCCTCCGTCACGGCGCTGCGCGCCGCGCCACCTCCCCCTGTGGGGGAGGAATGGAGAGCGCCCTCGGCGTCTCGCCCATTCTCTATCCCCCATAGCGAAGCGTATGGGGGAGGAGAAAAGACGCGCGCCTGGCCCCCTTCCCATTTCATGGGGAGGGGGACCGCGAAGCGGTGGAGGGGCCTGCGCCTCCCCTACGCCTCCTCGTCGAAGCGGCGGTCGACGAGGGCCACCAAGGCGGCGAGGGCCGCCTCGGCGTCCGGGCCCTCGGCCGCGATCTCGATGTCGCAGCCAAGGCCGGCGCCCAGCATCAACAGGCCCATGATCGAGCGCGCGTCGACCGTGGTCCCGTCGCGGGTGACCCTCACCTCCGACTCGAAGCCCGAGGCGGTCTTCACGAACTTGGCCGAGGCCCGGGCGTGCAGGCCGCGGGCGTTGCAGATGTTGACGATGGCCGAGGCCGTCCCGCTCATTTTTCGCCCGCCAGCACCCAGGAGGCCACCGAGATATCCTTGCGCCCGGCGTCCTGGGCATGAGCCACGCAGGCCTCCAGCGGCTCGCGGCCGCGCACGCTGGCCAGCTTGATCAGCATCGGCAGGTTGAGGCCGGCGATGACCTCGGCCCCGGTCTGCTCCATCACCGAGATGGCCAGGTTGGAGGGCGTGCCGCCGAACATGTCGGTCAGCAGGATCACCCCGGCCCCGTCGTCGACCGCCGCGGCGGCGTCGATGATGTCACGGCGGCGTCGGTCCATGTCGTCGTCGGGCCCGATACAGATGGCCGCGACGCCGCGCTGCGGGCCGACCACATGCTCCATGGCCGAGAGGAACTCCGCGGCCAGCCCGCCATGGGTGACGATCACCAGCCCGATCATCGGCGCTGAAGCCCCCTGGCCTTATGTCTTGTGGGTCGGGATCCGCTGGTCCGGGGTCCGCTGGAAAGGGTTCCGCTCATGCCGCCTTCACTGGCTCCGCGCCCCCGCGGGCTCGCGCACAGGCCGGCTGTCTTAGGGCAAGACTGGGTCACAAGGAAGGCGTCTCAACACCCGGGCAATGAGGACCGCGGCGAGCGGGCCGTCGAGCGGCAGGCCCAGCTGCGGAATCGTCACCCCGTCGATGACGCGGGAGCGGGGCTCCGGCAGGCGCTCGGGGGCCGCCTCGGCCTGGATCGCCAGCGCCAGCGGGACCAGCGCCAGGGGCGGGACCTCCAGCAGGCCGACACCGCGCCCCTCCAGCCGGCCGGCGATGCGCGCCGGGGCCCGGGCGTAGAGCCGCCCGCCGGAGGTCCAGATGAGGGCGTAGTCATCGGCCACCAGCCGGAAGCCGCGCTCCAGCAGGCGCAGGGTCAGGGCGCTCTTGCCGGCCCCCGGGGGGCCCTCGATCATCACCCCGGCCCAGCCCTGCGGGGTCCAGGCCGCGGCCACGGAGGCGTGAAGGGGGGGCGGCCCCGGGTTCATCGCGGCCGCCGCGGCTGGCCCGGGCGTACGAGCGGCAGGCGCACCACGAACACGGCCCCCCCCTCCGGTGCGTTCCCGGCGTGGATGCGGCCGCCATGGGCCTCGACGATCTGGCGCGCGATCGACAGGCCAAGACCCGAGTTGGCCCCGAAGGCCGTCCCCTTGGGCCGCGAGGTGTAGAAGCGCTCGAAGATGGTCTTGAGATTGTCTGGCGGCACGCCCGGACCCTGGTCGCGGACCTGCACCCGCAGCGGCCGCTCCGGATCGCCGTCATCCTGGTCGAGGCGCACCTCGACCTCTCCGGCCGGAGGGCTGAAGGATCGGGCGTTGTCGATCAGGTTGCGGAACACCTGGCCCAGCGGCCCGTCGCGCCCCATCACGAGAGCGCTCTCCAGCGGCCCGGCGGCGAAACGCACCTCCGCCTCGCCCGGCCGCGCCGAGGTGGCGTAGACATTGACGAGCTCCGCCAGCAGCCGGCCCAGATCCACCGGCCGCGGCCGGTCGCGCGACAATTCCGCGTCCAGCCGCGAGGCGTTGGAGATGTCGGTGATCAGCCGGTCCAGCCGGCGCACATCGGCCTGCAGCAAAGCCGTCAGCTTTTCCCGCTGGGCCTCGGCCCTGACCAGGGGCAGGGTCTCCAGCGCCGATCTGATCGAGGTCAGGGGGTTCTTGATCTCGTGCGCCACATCGGCGGCGAAGCGCTCGATCGCGTCCATCCGGTCCGACAGGGTGCGGGTCATGGTCTCCAGCGCCCGCGCCAGGTCGCCGATCTCGTCCCGGCGGCCCTCGAGGTCGGGCAGGGAGATGGCCCGGGCCCGCTGCAGCCGCACGGCATCGGCCGCCATTGACAGGCGCGTCATCGGCCGCACCACGAACAGGTGCATCAGCAGCGACGACAGCAGCGACACCAGCACCGCCACGACCGCGAACGGCATCAGGGCGCGGCGCTGGGCCGCCACCGTCTCGTCCACGTCGCCGGCCTCCAGCGTCAGCACGCCCAGCACCTGGCGCACATGGCGGACCGGGATCGAGACCGACACCACCCGGTCGCCGCTCTCGGACAGGCGCAGCCCGGCTCGCGGCTGCCCGGCGAGGGCGGCGGCCACCTCGGCCTCCAGCTCGGTCCGCGCCTCGGCCAGCTCGCGCGCGTCCGCCTCGCGGTCGCGGGCGGGCGGCACAGGCGCGTCGGCCGGCCGCGCCGGCGGCAGGGCCGACCCGGGGATCTCCTCCGAGACGGCGTAGCTGTCGGTCACCAGCCAGCCCTGGTCGTCGAACAGCCGCGCCCGCTGGCCCACGGGGATGAAGTTGTCGCGCAGCACCAGGGCCGCGTCGACCGGATTGAGTGCCGGATAGGGCTCGCCGCGGGTGGCGCCGGCCTCGCCCAGCACATTGGCCAGCAGCTCGGCCTGGGCGGTCAGTGAGTCCAGCCGGGCGTCGATCAGGTTACGCCGCCACTCGTTGAGCAGCAGCGCCCCGACCAGCAGGATCAGCAGGCTGAGCAGGTTGAGCGCAAGGATCAGCCCGCCGAGCCGCGAGCCGGCGAGCTGCAGCGGCCGGCGAGCCAGGTCCCCGTCACCCTCCGGGTCAGCTCTCGCGGTATCGGTAGCCGACGCCATACAGGGTCTCGATCGCGTCGAACTCGGGGTCGACGACCCGGAACTTCTTGCGCATGCGCTTGACGTGGCTGTCGATGGTGCGGTCGTCGACATAGACCTGGTCGTCGTAGGCGGCGTCCATCAGGCTGTCGCGGCTCTTCACGAAGCCGGGACGCTGGGCCAGGGCCTGCAGCAGCAGGAACTCGGTCACCGTCAGCTTCACGGCCAGGCCGTCCCAGGTGCACTCGTGTCGCGCCGGGTCCATCACCAGCTTGCCGCGGCGGATGGCGCGGCCGGCCGCCTCGGCCCCGGTCTCGGGCTCCTCGCCAGGCTGACCGCTGCGGCGCAGGATAGCCTTGACCCGCTCGAGCAGCAGCCGCTGGCTGAACGGCTTGTGGATGTAGTCGTCGGCCCCGAGGTTGAAGCCGAGGATCTCGTCGATCTCCTCATCCTTGGAGGTCAGCATGACCACCGGCACGCTGGAGCTCTGGCGCAGCCGACGCAGCACCTCCATGCCGTCCATGCGGGGCATCTTGACGTCCAGGATGGCCAGGTCCGGCGGGTTGGCCTCCAGCGCCTCCAGGCCGCTGGCCCCGTCGTGGTAGGCCGTGACCGTATGGCCGTGGCTCTCGAGCGCCAGCGACACGGAAGTCACGATGTTCTCGTCGTCGTCGACCAGGGTGATGTTGGCCAAGGCGATAGTCTCCTCGTTGCAGCGTGCGCCAAGCTCGCCGGGCGGTGAAACGCATGGCAAGCGTTACCGTTTCGCCGCTGATCAGGTTCAGATTAGGGCGTTCGCCGCACCTTTTCCAAGCAATGAACACCGGAACTTAAGGCGTCGCCGCTATCGTGCGGCGTCGGTTCACGTTTCAGGATGGTTCAGTGTCCGGTCAGGTTCACTACGAGGTCTATTTCCGCAAGACCGCACTGTCGGGCTGGGACCTCGTCCAGGCCTGCGACAGCAAGCAGCAGGCGATCGAGACGGCCGGGGAGCTGCTGGCCGACCGGCGCGCGGTAGGCGTCAAGGTGACCAGGGAGACCCTGGATCCGGCTACGATGCGCTTCGACAGCACGATCGTCATGACCCGCGGTGACACCCAGGCCCCGCGCCACAAGCCGGCTGCCGCGGGGGAGATGACGCCGCGCTGCCTCGCCCCGGACGATCTCTACGCCCCGCACGCCCGCGACGTGCTGGCCCAGGTGCTGGAGGAGTGGCTGCGCCGCCAGTCGGTCACGGCCTTCGAGCTGCTCCACCGCCCCGACCTGGCCGAACGGCTCGAGGCCTCCGGCGTGGAGTTGCAACACGCCATCCAGCGCATCGCCGTGCCCGACAGCCAGGTCAGCGGCCAGCCGATCCACGAGGTCGTCCGTCACTACCAGAACCTGGCCGACAGGACCCTGGAGAAGGTCATCGGGGCCGGCCGGAAAGGCCTGTTCCGGGACCTCGCCAACCGGTCGCTGGCCGAGCTCGCCGACCGCCTCGCCGGTGCCCCCGACGGGGCATTCATCATGGGCGGGACCCTCGCCGGAGCGCTCGTCGGCCTGCGGCTGCACAGCGAGCGACTTGACCGGATGATGGACCTTGCCGATCTGGCACCGGTGGCCGGCCCGGGCCGGGCCCTGGTGATGGGAGCGATCGAGCAGATCCTGCGCGAGATGCTGGCCTCGCCCGCGGTGCTGTCCCAGATCCTCGGCCCCGACCTCGACCACGGCGAACGCCTCGCGGCCGCCTTACGCATGGTGGCTCCGCGCGAGATCGAGATGCTGCTCAGGGCCGACCCGCGCTTCGCCAGGCAGATGCCGAACATCAGCGGCCCGGCCAGCCGGCTCGGTGCCCGGCTCGCCGCCGGCGAGTTCCCGCAGCTGGCCAACGCCCTGGTGCGGATGGTCGTGCGCGAGTTGAGCGGGTCGCGCCGGCTGCGGCCTTCCAGTGCCCGCGGCGAGATCGACGTTCTGCGCGCGCTGGCCATGGGTCTGACCGCCGCCGCCGGCCGGCTGCTGACGCTGGAAGAAATCCAGATCGCCTTCACGGAGCGCTCCAGGACGCTGGTGGCGGCCGACTTCGTCGCCGCCTTCGTATCTCAGTGCGACACCGCCCTGAGCGAGGCCGAGCATCTCACCCGCCTGTGCGAGAACGTCACCGGCGGGGCCAACAAGCGCGCCGCCGCCCGCTGGCTGTTGGCCTGCGTCACCTCGGTGAGGTTCGAGACCGAGCTGCGCGCCGGCCTCTCCGCCCGCACGGCCATGCAGCGGCTGGGCATCCTCGCCCGGCTGGCCCGCAGCGTGGCTGCCGCCACCCTCGGCGACAAGGACGAGGCCCAGATCACCGCCGCCATCGGCAAGGTCGCCGCCGGACTGGAGGCCGAGACAAA
The DNA here is from genome assembly GCA_027531145.1 of Brevundimonas sp. Lineage (GTDB taxonomy): Bacteria > Pseudomonadota > Alphaproteobacteria > Caulobacterales > Caulobacteraceae > Brevundimonas. The sequence goes on from JAPZRF010000002.1 coordinate 162,500, forward strand.
GCTGGTGCAGCAGCTCGGTCGCTCGCCGGCTCCGATCCCGCAAAAGCTGGCAGCCTTGCTCAGACTGGCGGTCGGCGAGGCCGGCCCCCCCGGCACCGTGGCCGAGCGGGCGAAGGCCGAGGCGCTGCGCCTCTGCAGGGTGCCGGAAACCCGCGCGGCCCTCGCCGCCGACCCGGCCGCCATGCCTCTGCTGCAGCCCATGCTGAAGGCCGCCGGCATCGCTGCCTGACTGTCCCGGTCGCCTGAGCGGCGAGCCCGCGTTCGTTCCGACACACTTTCGCTATAACTCCGCCCGGAACTTTGGACGGTCGGGGGGCGGCCGATGGACACCTTGCAGGAACGATGGGCGCGGCTGGCGCCTCATGCCGAGCTGGTCACTCCGGCCGGTCGCGGCCCCTTTCCGACCGTCGTCCTGTTTCACGGCTGCGGCGGCGTGCGGGCCCACATCCACGCCTACGCCCGGGCCGCGGCGGCGGCCGGCTGGGCCGCCCTGGTGGTCGATTCCTTCGCAGCCCGGGGCTGGAGCCGGCGGTTGGCGCAGTTCGTCGTCTGCACCGGGCTGATCTTCCGCGGCCGGCGCCGCGCCGGCGATGTGCTGGCGGCGCTGCTGGGGGCCCGGCGCATGCCGATCGTCGACCCCGGGCGCCTCGTCGTGGCGGGCTGGAGCCACGGTGCCTGGGCCATCATGGACTTGTGGGCCCAGCCGCTGGCGCGGCGCGGCGAAGTGCGGCTCGCCGACGCCGACCGCGGCTCGCTGGACGGCGTAATCGGGGGCTTCCTCGCCTATCCCTATGTCGGGATCGCCTCCGCCAGCGGGGCGGGCCGGCCCTGGCCGAGGCCCCTGCGCCTCCTCTCGATCGTGCCGCGGCGCGATCACATGGCCAGCGTCCGGAGGCATCTGCGCGCCCTGTCCGCCGCGGTCGCCGCCGGGTCCGAAGTGTCGATCTGGAGCGTCGACGCCACCCACGCCTTCGACGAGCCGGGGCTGGCCCACCGTCTGTTCACATACGATGAGGACCTCGGCGCGGAAGCGATCCGGCGCTTCCAGGCCTTCCTCAGGTCGCTCTGACGGCGCGCGCCGTCAGCCCTCGACCACCACCTCGCCGCGGAGCGAGTTGGCGATGTAGCAGAGGCGGTGCGCCTGCTCGTGCAGCCCGGCGAGGGTCCCGGCATCGGGCTCCGCCCCGCCCCACACGATCCGCGGCCTCAGGGTCACCCGCGTCACCGACATGCGACCGCGGTCGTCGCGCTCGAGCAAGGCCTCGGCCCGGTCGTCGTAGCGGTCGATGACGAACCCCGCCTTGGCCGCGAGGGCGAGGAAGAACAGCATGTGGCAGCTGGCCACGGCGGCGGCCAGCGCCTCCTCCGGGTCCACGGCCGTCGGGTCCGACAGGGGCGGTGCCACGCTGGTCGGGGCTGACGAGGCCGGGAGCTCCGCCCCGCCGTCGAAGCGCCAGACATGGGCGCGACTGTAGCCCTGGTCGAGGAAGGCCGCGTCGCCGCGGGTCCAGGCGATCTCGGCGACGTGCAGGCTCAAGGCCGGTGCCAGAAGCCGACCAGGTCCTTGACCTCGGCGACCGTGGCCTCGGCGATCCCCGCCGCTTGTTCGGCCCCGCGGGCCAGGGTCCGGTCGATCTCGGCCGGGTCGGCCATCAGCCGGCGCATCTCGGCGGTGACCGGGGCCAGGGCCTCCACCGCCAGCTCGGCCAGGGCCGGCTTGAAGGCACCGAAGCCCTGTCCGCCGAAGCGGGCCAGCACCTCGGCCGGGGTCTGGTCGGCCAGGGCCGCATAGATCGACACCAGGTTGCGCGCCTCGGGCCGGCCCTCCAGTGCCTCGACCGTCTCGGGCAGGGCCTCCGGGTCGGTACGCGCCTTCTTGATCTTGGCGGTGATGGCGTCGGCGTCGTCGGTCAGGTTGATGCGGCTCTGATCCGAGGGATCAGACTTGGACATCTTGGCCTGGCCGTCGCGCAGGCTCATCACGCGGGTGGCCGGCCCCTGGATGACCGGCTCGGGCAGGGGGAAGAAGCCCGGCGCGTTGAAGTCGGTGTTGAACTTGGCGGCGATGTCGCGGGTCAGTTCGAGGTGCTGCTTCTGGTCGTCGCCGACCGGCACCTCGGTGGCCTTGTAGAGCAGGATGTCGGCCGCCTGCAGCACCGGATAGGTGTAGAGGCCGACCGAGGCCCGCTCCTTGTGCTTGCCGGACTTCTCCTTGAACTGGGTCATCCGGTCGAGCCAGCCGAGCCGGGCGACGCAGTTGAAGATCCACGCCAGCTCGGCATGGGCCGGCACCGCCGACTGCGGGAAGATCACCGACCGGGCCGGGTCCAGCCCCGAGGCCAGATAGGCGGCGGCAATCTCGCGCGTCTGGGCCTGCAGCTTGTCCGGTTCCTGCCAGACGGTGATGGCGTGCAGGTCGGCGACGAACACGAACACCGGCGCGCCCTCGCCCTGCAGGGCGACGAAGCGCTTCAGGGCCCCCAGATAGTTGCCCAGATGCAGGGCACCGGAGGCCTGGATGCCGGACAGGATGCGGCGCGGGCCCGTGTACGCAGACGGCGTAGAGGTCAGGTCGGTCATCAGTCCGGTCCGGAAGTCAGGGTCGCGCCGGGCTCACGGCGCAAGGCTGCCTTGAGCTCGGAGAGGGTGGCGGCCCGGAAAAGCACGACCGCCAGCGCATAGACAAGCCCGCCGGCCGCGACGGTGGCCACAACCGCCACCTCCTTGGTCAGCTGGACCGACAAGGCGGCGTAGTTGACGCTGGCCGCGAACAGCACCGCGCCCATGGCCGAGACTGCCAGCCCGACCCGGGCCAGCCGGGCCAGCAGAGCCGGCGAGGGCCGCCACACCGCCTCGCGCCAAAGGGTCGCCGCCAGCAGGCCCACGTTCAGCCAGGCCGCGGCGCTGGTGGCGATGGCCAGGCCGATCACCCCGTCCGCGCCCAGCGCCTTGAGGCCGAAGAACAGGGCGGCCCCCAGGGCGATGTTGGCGACCACGGCCATCACGGCGTAGCGCATTGGCCGGCGGGTATCCTGCCGGGCGAAGAAGGGCGGGGTCAGCACCTTGGCCAGCACGAAGGCCGGCACCCCCCAGGCGAACTGGCGCAGTACCTCGGCGGTGCGCGCCGCATCCGCCGAAGTGAAGGCGCCGCGCGTGGTGGTGGCGTCGATCAGCACGAAAGGGATGACGAACAGGGCCGCCGCCGCCGGCAGGGTGAAGGCCATGGCCAGGGCCACGCCGTCGTCCAGGGTCCGGTGCCCGCCGGCCTCGTCGCCGCTGACGAAGGCCCGGGTCAGCCGCGGCACCAGGGCGAGGCCGATGGCGACCCCGATCAGCCCCAGCGGCAACTGGTACAGACGGTCGGCGTTGTACAGCACCGAGCGGGCGCCCTCGTCCGAGCCCGACAGGATCTGGCTGACCACGCTGTTCAGCTGCATGGCCCCGCCCGCCAGGGCACCGGGGACGGCGATCTTCAGGGTCTTGCGCACCGCCGGGGTCAGGCGCGGCAGGTGAAGCCGCAGCCGCACCCCGAGCCGGCGCACCCCCCACCACAGCAGGCCCGCCTGCAGCACGCCCGAAACCGTGACCGCCGCGCTGGCCGCCAGCAGGATGGTCTCCTGCCGCCAGTCGAGGCCGAACATCGGCCCCGCCAGCGGGATCAGGGTGCAAAGGTTGAGCAGCACCGGCACCCCCGCCGACAGGGCGAAGCGGCCGGCGGTGTTGAGGACGCCCGACAACAGGGCCGCCAGCGACATGCAGGCGAGGTAGGGCATGGCCAGCTGGGTGGCGATCACCGCCAGCCGCAGGGTCTCCGGGTCGTCGCGCCAGGCCGACAGCAAAAGGGGCATCAGCCAGGGCATCAGGATCTGCAACAGCAGGCAGAAGGCCGCGACGAAGGCCATCAGGAAGGCTCCAGTCTCGGACGCCATCCGCGCCGCCGCCGCCTCGCCATCGCGCTCGCGCGTCTCGCCATAGAGGGGCACGAAGGCCTGGGCGAAGGCACCCTCGGCGAACAGCCGCCGGAACAGGTTGGGCAGCATCAGCGCCGTGGTGAAGGCGTCCATCAGCGGACCCTGGCCGAACCGGGCGGCGAGGAACAGGTCGCGCACGAAGCCGAGGAGGCGGCTGCCCAGGATCAGGGTCGACTGGACCAGGGTGTTGCGGGCGAGGCTCATGGGGGCGTCCGGGGAGAGGCCTTGCCCTTACCCCGCTTCGGCTACGCTGGATACGGCCGGCCGGCGGCGACCGCGGCGCTTCAGCTCGGACACGTCCCGGGCGCTGGCCCGGGCCCGGATCAGCGGCGGCCCGGCCGGCAGGGCGGGCCCGTCCTCCAGCACCGCCTCCAGCGCCGTCTGCAGCCGGTCCAGCGTCGCCTCGGAGGTCAGTTTCCGCCCTTCGGCGTCCGTCACATAGAAACTGTCCACGGCCCGCTCGCCGAAGCCGGCGATATGGGCCGAACGGATCGACACCTCGTGCTCGGTCAGGGTCCGCGCCAGGTCCGCCAGCAGCCCCGGCCGATCGGCACCTGACACCTCGATCACCGTGGCGCGCGGACTGGTCTCGGTGTCGATCATCACCACCGGCCGCACCTCGAAGGCGGCGCGGCGGCGGCTCAGCGGCGGCGGCTCCGGCACCCGCGACGGCCGCCGGCCCCGGGCCGCCGCCTCCAGCGCCGCCTTCAGCCCCGGCAGCCGCCGCGCCTCGGCCTGGCCCCAGGGGGCTCCGGCACCGTCCTGGATCAGGAACACGTCCAACGCCCAGCCGTCGTCGGTGGTCGCCACGCGCGCCCCGGCCACATCGGCCCCGGCCGCCGCCAGCGCCTCGGCGAGATCGGCGAACAGGCCCGGCCGGTCGCGGGCCGCCACCGCCACCTCGGTGACGTGGGCGCTCTCGTCGGCGTCGGCGGGGCCGCGGGTCCGGGCGTCCGGGGCCCGCACCTCGACTGCCGCGCCGGAGGCCTGCGCCACCTCCAGCAGCCCGGGGTGCTCCGCCAGCGGATCGGCGCGGGTCACGGACTCGCCGCGGAACAGAGCCTCGACCTGGGCATACAGGTCGCGCATCAGCCGGCCCTTCCAACTGTTCCACACTCCCGGCCCGACAGCGCGGATGTCGGCCACCGTCAGCACCAGCAGCAGCCGCAGCCGCTCCGGGTCGCCGACCAGCTCGGCAAAGGCCCGCACCGTGGCCGGGTCAGACACGTCCCGCTTCTGGGCGTGGTCGGACAGGGCCAGGTGATGGCGCACCAGCCAGACCACCTGCTCGATCCGCCGCGCGTCGACCCCCAGTCGCTCGCAAGCCCGGCGCGCGGCGATGGCGCCGTCCTCCAGCTGGCCGCGCTCTCCGCCCTTGCCCACATCGTGCAGCAACATGGCCAGGAACAGGGCCTCGCGGTCGGCGATGCGGTGGACGATTTCCGAGGCCAGCGGATGGTCGTCTGTCAGCCGCCCGGCGGCGATGTCGGCGATCACGCGAATGGCCTGCAGCGTATGCTCGTCGACCGTATAGGCGTGGTACATGTTGAACTGGGTCTGGCCGACGATACGGCCCCACTCGGGCAGGAAGCGCCCCAGCAGTCCCGTCTCGTTCATCAGGGTCAGCACCCGGTAGGGGTTCTGGCCATGCGCCAGCACATGCAGGAAGGCCGCCGCCGCGCGCGGGTCGCGACGCAGGGCGGGCGTGACCTTCGGCAGGGTCCGGATCACCGCCGCATAGGCGTCCGGGTGCAGGTCCAGGTCCTCGGCGTCGGCGGTGACGAACAGCTCCAGCAGCCTCACCGGATCGTCCTCGAACACTTCCGGCCCGGTCACCGACAGCCGGCCAGCCTCGGCGGTGAACCCCTCTACGCCCAGCGGGCGGGCGCGCCGCGGCAGCAGCCGCGACAGGCCCAGCGCGGTCTTTTGCTGCCGCGCTTCCAGCTTGGCGCTGATCGCCCGGGTCAGGGCGCCGACGTCCCGCGCCACCAGGAAGTAGCGGCGCATGAAACGCTCGACCGCCGGCTCGTCGCCGCGGCCGCGCCAGCCCATGCGCCGCGCCACCTCGGGCTGCAGGTCGAAGCTGAGCGTCTCCGCCGCCCGGCCGGCGGCCAGGTGCAGATGCGCCCGCACCCGCCACAGGAAGTCGAAGGCGAAGGCGAAGGTGCGCCGCTCGCGCGGGGTCAGCAGCCCCTCCAGCACCCGGTCGCCGGGATCATCGCCGGCGGTCTCGAAGTCGTGGTCGCGCTCGGGTGCCAGCCCGCGGCCGATCCAGAACAGGGTATTGAGGTCGCGCAGCCCGCCCTTGCCGTCCTTGACGTTGGGCTCGACCTTGTAGCGTACCGCCCCGGCCTTCTGGTGGCGCTGGTCGCGCTCGGCCAGCTTGGCGGCGATGAAGGGCCGCGGGTCGCTGCGCGCCACCTCCCGGCGGAAGCGGGCGAGCAGGGTTGCGGCCAGGGCAGCGTCGCCCACCAGCGGCCGGGCCTCCAGCAGGGCGGTGCGGATGGTCATGTCCTGCCGCGCCAGCGACAGGCTCTCGTCGACCGAACGCACCGCGGAGCCGACCTTCAGCCCCAGGTCCCACAGCACATAGAGCATGAACTCGACCACCGACTCCGTGCGCGCCGTAGTCTTCCACGGGCGCAGGAACAGCAGGTCGAGATCCGAAAAGGGCGCGAGAACCCCACGGCCGTAGCCCCCGACCGCCAGCACTGCCAGCCGCTCGGCCTCGGTCGGGTTGGGCGCCGGAAACAGCACCCCGGTGGTGAAGCGCCAGAGCTGGCCGATCATGTCGTCGGCGGCGGCGGACAGGGCCCGGGCTACCTCGACCCCGCCGGCCCCAGCCTCGAGCCGGCGGAAGGCCCGCGCCCGGGCGGCCTGGTGGCGCGCCCCCAGAAGGGCGGCGAGGGTCGCGCGCGGGTCAGGTGCCGCGGCAGCGGCGGCCAGCGCCGCGTCCAGCCGTTCAGGAGACGGGATCATGGTCGCAGCATAGGCGCTCCCCGCCGCGCCGTCAGGGCGTCGCCAGTGCCTTCAGCCGATAGACCAGCTCCAGCGCCTCGCGCGGGCTCAGGTCGTCGGGCGACACTGCGGCCAGCGCCGTCTCCAGCAACGACGGGGCCGCGGCGGCCACGGGTGCCGGCGGAGCACCGGCTGCGAACAGCGGCAGGTCGTCCAGCCGCGCCTGCGCCCGCGCCTCGCCTTCCAGCCGCGCCAGAATGTCGCGGGCCCGCTCGACCACCGCCGGTGGCACCCCGGCCAGCCGCGCCACCTGCACCCCGTAGGAGCGGTCCGCCGCCCCCGGCCGCGCCTCGTGCAGGAACACGAGCTCCCCGTTCCAGTCCTGCGCCCGCATCGAAAGGTTGCAAACGTGCGCCAGCCGCGTCTCCAACCCGGCCAGCTCGTGATAGTGGGTGGCGAACAGGGTGCGGGCACGCGTCGTCTCGTGCAGGGACTCCGCCACCGCCCAAGCGATGGCCAGTCCGTCATATGTCGCCGTGCCGCGGCCGATCTCGTCCAGCACGATGAAGCTGCGCGCCGTGGCCTGGCTGAGGATGGCCGCGGTCTCGACCATCTCGGTCATGAAGGTCGAGCGGCCGCGGGCCAGGTCGTCGCCGGCCCCCACCCGGCTGAACAGCCGATCCACCACCCCGAGACGCAGCGAGACCGCCGGCACGAAGGCCCCGGCCTGGGCGAGGATCACCAGCAGGGCGTTCTGGCGCAGGAAGGTAGACTTGCCGGCCATGTTCGGGCCGGTGACGATCGCCAGTCGAGGCCCGGTCGCACCGGTGCCGTCCAGCCGGCAGGCATTGGGCGTGTAGGGCAGGCCCCCGGCCCGGACCGCCGCCTCGACGATCGGGTGGCGACCGGCCTCGACCTCGAACACCAGGCTGTCCTCGACCACCGGCCGGACCGCCCCGGTCTCCTCGGCCCACTCCGCCAGCGCCGCATGGGCGTCCAGCGCCGCCAGGGCCGCGGCGGCCGCGCCGAGCAGCCCGGCCAGGGCCTCGACCCGGTGCCGCCAGCCCTCGAAATAGTCCATCTCCAGCGCCAGCGCACGGTGACCGGCCTGGTTGATGCGGGCGTCCAGCTCCGACAGCTCCGTCGTGGTGAAGCGCACCTGGTTGGCCAGGGTCTGGCGGTGGATGAAGGGGCTGTCGGGGTCGCGAGAGCCATCCGGGCGCAGCAGCGGTTCGGCCGCCTTCGCCGTCGCCTCGAGGAAATAGCCCAGCACGGCGTTGTGGCGCACCTTGAAGGGGACGCCGGAGGCGTGGACGGCCCGCGCCTCCAGCTCGGCCACCACCTTGCGGCTGTCGTCGCGCAGGGCCCGGGCCTCGTCCAGCTCCGGCCGGTAGCCCGGCAGCGTGAAGCCGCCGTCGCGGGCCAGATGGGGCGGCACCTCGGCCAGGCCGACGCGCAGGTCGGCCAGCAGCGCTCCGGTCTCCGCCGTCGGGATCAGGGCGTCCAGCGCAGCGGCGATCTCCGCCGGAGTGGCAGCCAGCGGCCCGGCCCCCTCCAGCATCCGCGCCGCCAGCGCCTCGCCGGCGGTCAGGGCGGCGCGCACCGCGGCCAGGTCACGTGGCCCGCCGCGACCCAGCGCCAGCCGCGTCGTCGCCCGTGCCAGATCCCCGGCTCCGCCCAGAAGGTCGCGCACGTCGCGGCGCAGATCGCGGCGCTCGACGAACCATTCCACCGCGTCCAGCCGGGCCCCGATGCGCGCCGGGCCGGTCAGCGGCCGGGCCAGTCTCTCGGCAAGCGCCCGGGCCCCGCCGGCGGTGACGGTGCGGTCAATGCAGGCCAGCAGCGAGCCCTCGCGCTCGCCGCGCTGGGTGCGGTCGATCTCAAGGCTGGCGCGGGTCGCCGGATCGATCGCCAGAAAGCCCGCCTCCCCGGCCCGGCGCGGCGGCTTCAGCGGCGGCAGCCGCCCGGCCTGGGTGCTCTCCAGATAGGCCGCCAGCAGGCCCAGGGCGACCACCTCGGCCGGGGCGAAGGCCCCGAACCCGTCCAGCGCCCGCACCCCGTACAGCCGCTCGGCCCGGGCCCGGGCCCCGGACGGCTCGGCCAGCGCCTGGGCCAGGGCCTGGACCGCGCCGCCGCTGGCGTCCAGCGCCGCCCGCGCCAGCGGATCGGCGAACAGCCGTTCGGGGGCCAGCACCTCGCTGGGCCGGAAGGCGGCCAGGGTCGAGGCCAGGGCCTCCGGCGCGCAGGCCACGGTCTCGACCTCACCTGCGGACAGCTCCACCACCGCCACCGCCGCGGCCCCACGCACGATCGCCACCGCCGCCAGCCGGTTGGCCCCGCGCGCGTCCAGCAGCGATTCCTCGGTCAGGGTGCCAGGCGTCACCACCCGCACCACCTCGCGCCGCACCACCGATTTCGAGCCGCGCTTCTTGGCCTCGGCCGGGTCCTCGGTCTGTTCGCAGATGGCGACCTTGAAGCCCTGCCGGATCAGCCGGGCGAGGTAGCCCTCCATGGCGTGCACCGGCACCCCGGCCATGGCGATGTCCTCGCCCAGGTGCTTGCCGCGCTTCGTCAGGGTCAGGCCCAGCGCCGCCGCCGCCACCTCGGCGTCCTTGAAGAACAGCTCGTAGAAGTCGCCCATGCGGAAGAACAGCAGGCTGTCCGCATGCGCCGCCTTGGCCTCCAGAAACTGGGCCATCATCGGCGAGACGGCCTCGGCGGCCGCGGTCGGGGCAGGGCTGGGAAGGGCGTTCATGGGCGCGCCGGAAGGTGACGGATACCGCCGCCCCGCTCAAGCGGCTTGCGGCGCTTGTCCCCGGCTGTCTTGCCCCCTCCCCCGACGCCTGCCAAAAGCTCCGCAGGCGGTTAAGGGAACGCGGTCGAACACCGCGGCTGTGCCCGCAACTGTAGGCGGTGAGACCGCCGTCCGCCCCGCGGCGCCTTCGGGCGAGGCGGCGTCACTGGAAGGCCGACCGGGCTCTCCCGGCCGGACGACCGGGAAGGCGAGGACGACCGGTCGATGACCCGCAAGCCAGGAGACCTGGCCGCCGACGTCGCTCGTCGCCTGTCCGGGACCAGACAGTGACACGGGATCGATCCGTCGAAGCGACCCGACCGTTCGCGATGTCCGCCGGAGCCCCGCTCCGGGGGGCGGGTCGGCGCGCGCTTCAACCTGCCCGGACCCGCGCGAGTCCGGGCCCGAGGAGGGATCGTCCCTGTGAGACGTCTGCTGTTCGTCAGCGCCACCCTGTCGGCGCTCGCCTCCCCCTGCCTGGCGTCCGGCCAGGAGCCTCACCCCGCCGAGACCACCGAGGTGGCCGAGGTGGTGGTCACCGCCACCCGCCTGCCGGCCCTGCAGCTTGAAACCCCCGGCGCCCGGGTGGTCGACCGCCGAGAGATCGAGCGGCGCGGCGCGGTGCTGGCCACCGACCTGTTCGCCGCCATCCCCGGCCTGACCGTGACCCGCGCCGGCCCGTTCGGCGGCCTGGCCCAGGTGCGCATCCGCGGGGCCGCCCCGGGCAAGACCCTGGTCCTGATCGACGGCGCCCCGGTCAATGACCCGGCCGAGGTCAACGGCGCCTACGACCTCGGCGGGCTCGACCTGGCCGGCGTGGCCCGGGTCGAGACCCTGTCCGGGCCGCAGTCCTCCCTGTGGGGCTCGGACGCCATCGGCGGGGTCATCGCCCTGACCACCGCCGAGGTCGACGGGATCGGCCTGGAGGCCGAGGCCGGCAGCTTCGGCACGCGCCGCGGCCGCCTCGAGGCCGGCCGCCAGGGCGCGACCGGCGGCCTGTCGGTGTACGCCTCCCGCGTCGAGACCGACGGCATCTCCGCCGCCGACGAACGCGACGGCAATGTCGAGGCCGACGGCATGGTCAGCGTCACCGCCGGGCTGAAGGCGCGCCGCGCCCTCGGGCCGGTGCAGCTGGACGGCAGCCTGCGCTACAGCGAGCTGGACGCCGACATCGACGGCTTCCCGGCCCCGCGCTTCGTGCTGGCCGACACCGCCGACCGCATCGCCAGCCGCACCTGGTCGGGCGCCGCCGGGCTCAGCTTCGCCGCCGCCGGGCTGCAGCACCGCCTCAGCGTCTCCGGCCTTGATCTGGAGCGCGACACGGTCTCGGCCTTCCCCAGCCGCTTCGTCGCCGACCGCACGATCTGGCGCTGGCAGGCGGAGGGCGGCCTCGGCGAGCGCCTCGCCGTGGTCGGCGGGGTCGAGCACGACGCCGCCACCGGCTCCATCTCCACCGGCGCGGAAGAGACCCTGACCACCACCTCGGCCTTCGTCACCGGCCGCTGGGCCGTGCTGACCGGGTTGAACCTGACCGCCGCCCTGCGCCACGACGCCACCGACGACTTCGGCGAGGAAACCACCGGGCGAATCTCGGCCGCCTGGAGCCTGCCCGCCGGCCTCGTCCTGTCCGGGGCCTGGGGCACGGGCTTCAAGGCCCCCAGCATCAGCCAGGCCCTGTGCGACTACTGCTTCTCGTCCCAGCCCTTCCCGCGCCTGCGGCCGGAAACGGCCGAGGGCGGCGAGCTGGCGCTGGGCTGGCGGTCCGGCGACGGCCGGCTGGAGGGGCGGATCACCGCCTACCGCCTCGAGGTCGAGGACCAGATCAGCTATGTCTTCGACCCGGTCACCTTCAACAGCGTCTACGTCAACCTCTCCCGCACCGAGAGCGAGGGGGTGGAGCTGGAAGGCCGCGCGGTCCTGCCCGCCGGCTTCGACCTGACCCTCGCCTACGCCACGACCGACGCCGTCAACGCCGTCACCGGCGCCCGGCTGGCGCGCGTGCCGGAGCAGACCGGCTCGGTCCGCCTCGGCTGGAGCGGCGCACGCGGCGGGGTCAATCTGATCGTGCGCGGCGAGAGCGAGGCGGTCGATCCGGCCGGCCCGCGCGACGGCTTCGTGGTCGGCGACCTGACCGGCCGGCTGCGGCTGACCGAGGAGGTCGAGCTGACCGCGCGGGTCATCAACCTGACCGACGAGGCCTGGCAGCAGGTGCGCGGCTACGGCGAGCCGGGCCGGTCGGCGTATCTCGGGGTGCGACTCGCCTTCTGAGACCGCTCAGGCGGCGTCGGCGGTCGCCAGATCCGTGAGGGTCCCGGCGGCCGCCGGCTCCAGCGCGAACTCGGCCCAGTCCGGGCCGGGGCCGCGGCCGCTGGCGTGCACCGCCGCCAGCATGGCGCGCAGCTCCGCCGCCGAGGCGCAGGACACCACCAGCACCGGGGCGCCGGGCAGGCTCAACCCGAAACCCAGCGCCGCCTGCATCGGGTCGAGGCGGGCCTCGGCCAGGCGCCGGCGCGTGCGTGACAGGCCGGGGGTCTGGCCGACCGCGGCGTCGCCGCCGGAGAAGAGGCGACCGTGGGCGAAGACGGCGGAGACCTGCACCTCGATCCCGGCCACGGCCAGGGCTTCCAGAGCGCCGCTGCGGAGGGCGCGCTGGTCCAGCAGGTTGCAGGGCAGGCGGACCACATCCGCGGCGAAGCGGCGGCCGAGCAGTTCGGGGTCGTCCTCCGGCCCGGCGCACAGGCCGATGCGGCGGTACAGGCCCTGGGCCTTGAGCTTCTCCAGACGGTCCCACAGGGCGCGGCCCTCGGCCCCGGCCAGATCGGCGGCGCGGCTGACCAGCAGGGTCTCGCCGCGCGGCAGGCCCATGCGTTCGAGCGAGCGGCGGGCGCGGGCCTCGACCCGGTCCAGCCCCTCGGCCAGGGGGGCGGTGCGAGCGTCGACCCGGAACGGGCTGGGGAAGGGCCAGGCCTGGCCCAGCGCCCGCTCGACATCGCCGGCGGGGCGGGAGGTGACGCGCCGGATGCCGGCGGCGGCGGCGGTCTCGAGCAGCGGCCGCGCCACATCCTCGGCCAGGGCAGCACCGGCGCGGGCCCCGGTCGACGCCGGGGCGACGCACAGGCGTTCAGCGGGATTCGGGCGCGCGGACTTGCTCACCCCCGCACCGTGCACGGAAAAGTTTAAGCGGAGGCTTCTGAGACCCTGACGAGAAGTTACCGAACGCCGGTCCTGCAGCCGCGGTCAGGTCGCTCTCAGGTCGCTCTCAGGTCGCTCTCAGGCCGCCGGATCGGCGTCGGGCTGGCGGTCCGGATGGGCCGCGGCGAAGGCCGGATGGTCCGCCGCCCGGGCCGCGATCGCCGCCAGCCGCGGCCAGGCCTCGACCGGCACGCCGAAGCGGCCGGCGGAATAGATCTGCGGAATCAGATGGCAGTCGGCGAGGGTCGGGGCGTCCCCGAAGCACCAGGCGCCGCCGTGACGCGCCACCAGCGCCTCCAGCGCCGTGAACCCCGGCGCGATCCAGCCCGCAGCCCAGGCGTCGACGGCGGCCTGGTCGGCCCCGAAGGTCGTCCGCAGGACAGTCAGCACCCGCAGATTGTTGAGCGGATGGATGTCGCAGCCGATCAGGGCCGCCATGGCCCGGACCTGCGCCCGGTCCAGCGCCGCCGCCGGCAGCAGCGGCGGGGTCGGGAAGGCCTCTTCCAGCCACTCCAGAATGGCCGGGCTCTGGGTCAGGACGGCAGGGCCGCCGTCGTCCGCGCCGACCTCCAGCGCCGGCACGAGGCCCTGCGGATTGAGCGCCCGGAAGGCGTCCGAGCGCTGGGCCCCCGTGCGCAGGTCGACCCCGGCCTGCGCATAGGTCAGGCCCTTGAGGTTCAGCGCGATGCGCGTTCGGTAGCTCGTGCCCGAGCGCCAGTAGCCGTGCAGGATCACGCCCGCGCCTCCGTAATCTCCAGATCCAGCGGAGCCAGGCCGGCGATGCGGCATTCGACCCGGTCGCCGGGGCGGACGGGGCCGACGCCTTCCGGCGTCCCGGTGAAGATCAGGTCGCCCGGGGCCAGGTGCCACAGACGCCCGGCCTCGCGCACGATCTCCTCCGGGCTCCACACCATGTCCGACAGCCGGCCGGTCTGGCGGACCGCGCCGTTGACCGAGAGTCGGATCTCCCCGTCCGGGTCCGGCAGGGCTCCGAGGGTCAGCGGGCCGCACGGGGCCGAGTGGTCGAAGCCCTTGGCCGCGTCCCACGGCCGGCCTGCCGCCTTGGCCTTCGCCTGCAGGTCGCGGCGGGTCAGGTCGCAGCCGACCGCCCAGCCGGCGATGGTCCCGTCCGCGCCGACGGCGGCGACCAGCTCGACCTCATGGTGCAGATCGGCGGTGGCCGGGGCGTAGGGCACAGGCCCGCCGCCGGGAACCAGGGCGTCGGCCGGCTTGGCGAAAAAGAAGGGCTCGGCCCGGGCCGCGCCCATCTCGCGGGCGTGGGCAGCGTAGTTCTGGCCGACGCACAGGATGCGGCGCACCGGGAAGCATCGCGTCTCGCCGACGATCGGCAGGGCGGGGACGGGGGCGGGAGGGAACAGCCAGTCGCTCATGGCCAAGGCATAGAGCCTGATCGGTTGAGATGGAATCACCTCGCGATTCCATCGATCCCGTGCATCAGGCTCCCGGTTTTAACTGGACCGAGATCTGAGCCGAGCTGGACGGCGTCCAACTCAACCGATTTCGGTCTGGTGCCGGCCCCTCCGGCTGTCGATCAGCGGCGACCGGGCGGAACAGGCAGCCCCGGTCTGGCGTTCGGCTGCGGGGTCCCCTAGATCAGGATCGAACAGCTTTATGCAGGAGCTCACCATGCCCACGTCCAAGGCCCGGGAAGACGTCAAAACCGACCTGAACGCCCTGAAGGAGGACCTGAAGAGCGTCGGCCGTGAGGAGAGCGCCCGCCTGCGCGCGAAGGCCGCCGAGGCCGAGGCCGCCCTGCGCGAGAAGGCCGAGGTCGCCCGCGAGAAGGCCCGCGTCTACTATGACGAGGTGCGCGAGCGCGGCCGCGAATACTACGACGAGGCGGCCGAACGCCTCGACGAGGCCCAGCGCTACCTGGTCGAGCGGGTACAGGAGCGCCCGGTGCAGTCGACCGCCATTGCCCTGGGCATTGGCGTGGTCATCGGCCTTCTCCTCGCCGGCCGGCGTCACTGATGATCGGCAAGCGGCTGGTCAAACGTATGGCGGCGGCGCTGGCCGTCGCCGGCTGCGCCTTCGTCGTCATCGTCAGCCTCGGGGCGACGGTCTTCTACGCCCTGCAGCTTCTGGTCACACCACTGGCCGCCTCGGCCCTCACCGCCCTGATCTTCGCCGTCCTGGCGGGGATCATCGGCGCGGTCTTCCTCGGCAAGGCCGGGGGGTATGGCGATCCGGAGGAGGACGTCGAGCCGCTCGGCCTCGCCGCGCGCGCCGTCCAGCTGTTCCGCCATCGTCCGATCCTTGGCGTCGCCGCGGCCCTGGCGGGCGGCTTCATCTTCCTGCGCAACCCGGCGCTGGCCACCATGGTCGCCGCTGCCTTCGCCGAGCAGAGCCGGCCGAGCCGTCGTCGCCGTTAGGTCGTGACCCTGTAAACGCGGCGAGACATCGGGTTTGGTTCCCAGTGATCGTGACCTCCGGGCTTGTCCAGGGGGCCCGTCGATCCGCCGGGCGCGATCACTGGATGTCGCCGGCGGAGACGTGAAAGCCGCGCGCGACTGCCCGTGGACCCTCGGGACGAGCCCGGGGGTGACGGGGTGATGGGGGCACGACAGGACCGGGCACACCCGCGACGCCACAACGGCCGCCGTCGGCTCACACGGCGGCGGCTGTCATGGCGGCGTCGACGTCGGGCAGCGCGGGGCGGGTCTCCACATGCCGGGTGTCCTGCCGGCGCAGCAGACGCCAACGCTCGTGATCGACGAAGCGGCCGTCGATCCAGGCCACCGCAGTTACGACAATGGCGTGGGCGTCCCACTCTACCCGGTTGAAACCCGGCGGGGCCCCGCGCTCGCGGCGCGAGAGGGTGCCGCACCCGACCGCATAGGAGCAGCCGTCGCCCCTCTGGATCGGCAGGGCGAAGGGCACATGCACATGGCCGGTCATGATCAGATCGACCCCGGCCTCGGCGAAAATGCGCGCCGCCCGGTCGCCGCGCCGAACCTCCCCCGTCATAGGGGCCCCTGCCATCTCGATCAGCGGATGGTGACAGGCGAGGATGCGCAGATGCCCGGTCGGGGCCGCCGCCAGGGCCGCCGCGGCGCGCCGGGTCTGGTCCAGGTCGATGGCTCCCTTGGACCAGTTGAGCCGCGCCTGCCAGCCTCGCGCCGTGGTCACCCCTCGCACCATCAGGCCATCGCCCCGGTGCTCGTGGTCGTGGGCCGGGTGGCCGATGATCGTCTCGAACGCCCGCCACGGCCAGAACAGCCGCGCCAGGATGTCGGAGTAGGGCACGTCATGGTTGCCGACGGTGACGAACACCGGCCCCGGCAGGGCGGCGATCCAGCGCGCCGCCGCGGCGAACTCCGGCGGCAGGCCCTTCTGGGTGACGTCGCCGGTGACCAGCACCAGATCGGGCGCGGTAGCATGGGCGTAGTCCAGCGCCGCGGCGCAGGTGTCCGCGTGCTCGACGCCGAAATGGACGTCGGAGAACTGAAGCAGCCGGCCCATCAGACGCTGTCCGCCGCAGCGGGTGGAGCCGGAGCCAGGGCGCGGAAGGCTCGGGGCTGGAACCGCACCCGGGCGCGCGGGCCCAGCAGCACCGACTCCCCGTCCAGCACCGCCGGGATGCGCGAGCGCGCCTCGACCCCGGCGGTCCGGACCTTGGCGGTCAGTACGGCGGGATCGTGCCGCCAGTCGCTGGTCATGGCGTGATAGGCCAGCCGGAAGGCCTCGGCTGCATCGGCAGGGCTCAGGGCCGCCGCCTCAAGGCCGTCCTCGGAGCCGTTCAGGGCGCGCGAGATCAGCGGGCACAGCAGCGCCAGGGCCTCGGCGCGCCGCACCGGACCGCCATCGAGGCGATAGCGCACCCGGCCGCCGAAGGCACGGCGCAGGGCCTTGCGGGCGTAGGACCAGGCGAGGTCGAGGCGTCCCCTGCGCACCGCCTCGCGGGCGGGGGCCCACAGGGCCGGCGAGCCGAGAATGGCGGCGCAGTAGAAGACATGGCCGCCGATCTTGCCGCCGCTGACGTCCCGCGGGACGCCCGCCTCCAGAGTCGCAGTCAGGGCCTCGACCCAGTCGGTGGTGCCGTACAGCGCCCTGGACAGCATGTTCATGGTGCCCCCGGGCAGGGGGGCGATCAGCGGGCCGTCGGGGCCGGCCAGCGCGGCCGCCGTGCGCGCCGTGCCGTCCCCGGCCAGCACCGCCAGCAGGTCCGGCTTGCCCGCGAGGGCCGCCGCGATCTGCGCCTCGAAGTCCTCGCTGCCCAGGACGATGACCTGGGCCCTGACCGGCCATTCCGCCAGCAGGGCGCGTGCGCGCTCTCCCGCGCCTGGTCCGGTCGAGCCGGACCGGGGGTTGACCAGCAAGGTTACGGTGCGCACCACCGCGTGTGGCGTCAGGCGGGCCGCGGCCGGATCGACGATCGGGGCGGCCGGGTCGGCGGCAGGGCTCATCCGGACGGCAACGCCTGGGCGCCCGCCACGTTCCCGTCGATCGTCACGGGGTAGTGGTCAGCTCTTCACGGGCCGCCTCGGCCCCGGCTTCTGCCGCCGACGCCGCCTTTTCCGCCGCCTCCGTCGCCGCCGCCGCCGTCTCGTCGGCGGCCTCGGTCGCCTCCTCCCCGGCCTGGCCGACCAGGCCGCGGCCGAAGTCGATCACCGACGCCAGCGCCTTGTCGAGGGTCTCGCCGGCCCCGGCGAAGGACCGCTCCTTGATCGCCAGCCCGGCCGTGGCCGCGCCCAGCAGGGCCAGGGCTCCGACGATCAGGCCCACCACCGGCACTCCGCCGCCCTTGTGCCGCTTCGCCCGGGTCCAGACCGGGCCGCTGCCGGCGTCGTCCGCCATTCGAACAGGTTGAAGGTATCGCATGTCGAGGCCCTCCCGCGCTCGTGATCTCCCCCGCCCTCCCCGGCAGGGTCAAGCGATGATACACCATCGTTGTGGTGCAAACCTGCCCCGGAACGGCCACGCTGGTCCAGCGTTCTCACCACGGGGGCGAAACGCAGGGACGAGGAGTCTTACATGAAAAAGGCGATCATCGCCGTCGCGGGTGCCGGGCTGCTGGCTTCGGCCTGCGCCAGCGACCCTTACGGCGGGCCCAATGAAACCGTGCGCCAGGGTGCCATCGGTGCCGGCATCGGCGCAGTGGCCGGGGCCATCATCGGCAACAACGTCGGCGACGGCAACGCCGCCGCCGGGGCGGCCATCGGTGCCGTGGTCGGCGGTGCCGTCGGTGCCATCCGCGGTTCACGTCAGGATCGCGCCAACCAGCAGCGCTACTACGACAACCAGCGCCGTGCCTACTACTACTGCTATGACGGCCGTCAGACCGAGTGCTACTGGGAAGACGGCTCGCGCCGCTACTGAGCCGGTGGCGACGACACGGATCTGAAGGGGGGCGGCGCACGGGCGTCGCCCCTTTTCTTGCAGAGGGGAGCTGAACATGAGGTCATCGACACACCGCCGCGCCCTGGCACTGGCCGGGCTCATCGCCGCGAGCGCCGGCCTCGCCGCCTGCGCCAGCGATCCGTTCGTGCGCGCCGGGTTGGTGACACCGCCTGCCGCCTGCCGCGGCCATACGTTCGAGGTCTATTTCCGCGAGGACGAGGCGCGCCTGACCGATCCCGCCCGCGAGGCCGTCCGGCTGCACGCCCGCCTCGTCGCCCCCTGCCGTGTGCGGGCGGTCGAGGTGCTGGGCCTGGCCAGCGCCACCGGCGACGCGGCCCGCAACCTGACCCTGTCCGAGCGCCGAGCCGTCGCCGTGGCCGAGGCCCTGGTCGAGGCCGGCCTGCCGGCCCCGCGCTTCCAGCTGTTCGCGGCCGGCGACCGGGGAGCCCTGACAGACACCGGAACAGCCGAGCCCCTGCGCCGAAGGGTCGAGGTGCGCATCGAGGCCGGGACCCGATAGCGCAGCGACCGAGGCTGGCGGACGTCTCCGCCGGGGGATAGATCAGCGCCATGTCCCCGTGCCTGCGCCGCCTGCCAGCGTTCCTTTCATCGTTGCTGACCGCCCTGCTGGGCGCGCTGATCGCGGCCGTCCCGATGGCGGCGCTGGCCGGTGTCGCGCCCAGCCTGCCGACGTCGATGACCGCAGCCAGCCCGGTCGCGCCTGGCCCGCGGGAGGCCGCCAACCTCACCGCCGAGCTGGTGGCGATGAACCGCTGGGCCACGCCGGGCTCGACCGCCGTGGTCGCCCTGCGCCAGCAGATCGCGCCGGGCTGGCACACCTACTGGCGCAATCCCGGCGACTCCGGTGGCCCCACCAGCCTGAACTGGACCCTGCCGTCCGGCGTGACCGCCTCGGACATCATCTGGCCCCTGCCCGAGCGCCAGAACCTCGGACCGCTCCTCAACTACGGCTACTCCGGCGAGGTCTGGCTGCCGGTGCTGATCGCGATCCCGGCCGCCGCGCCGCCCGGCCGGACCCTGCGGATTCAGGCCCGCGCCGACCTGTTCGTCTGCAGCGACGAGCTGTGCATCCCGGTCAGCCTCGACCTGGCGCTGGACCTTCCGGTGGCCGAGGGCACCGCGCCCGAGGCCCTCCCCCACGGCCCGCGCATCACCCGCGTCCTCGCCGGCGCCCCCCGGCCGGGGCCGCTGGAGGCGCGCCTGACCCGGGCCGGCGAGACCCTGACCCTCAGCGTTGCCGGGGGCCCGCTGGCCGGGGCGAAGGCGGTCTGGTTCTATCCTTTCGTCCAGGGCGCGCTGGATCACGCCGCCTCCCAGCCGGCCGTGGCCGGACCGCAGGGCCTCAGCCTGACCCTGAAGCCGGGCCGCCGGTTCGATCCGGAGGTGCCGCTGGAGGGGGTGCTGGCCACCGACGCCGGGGCCTGGCAGATCCGGGCCGAACCCGGACCGGCGCTGGCCGGAAGCGCGGGCGGCCCCGCCCTGCGGCCGCAGGAGACGGCCACCGTCCCGCCCGCCTCGCCCGGGCTGATCCTCAAGGCGACCCTGTTCGCCCTGTTGGGCGGGTTGATCCTCAACCTCATGCCCTGCGTCTTCCCGGTGCTGGCGATGAAGGCCGCGGCCCTCGCCGGCGGGACCCACGCGCCGGCGGAGGCCCGGCGTGACGGTCTGGCCTACACGCTCGGCGTGCTGGTCAGCTTCCTCGCCCTAGCCGGGGCCCTGCTGGCCCTCCGCGCCGGGGGCGAGGCGGTCGGCTGGGGCTTCCAGCTGCAGGTCCCGGCGGTCACCGCGACGCTGGCGCTGGTCATGCTGGCGGTCGGCCTCAACCTGTCGGGCCTGTACCGCTCCGGCAGCGGACTGCAGGCCCTCGGCGGCCGGGTGCGCGGCGGCGGGGCCTTCCTGACCGGGGTGCTGGCGGTGATCGTCGCCGCCCCCTGCACCGCCCCCTTCATGGCCTTTGCGCTGGGGGCCGCCCTGACCCTGCCGGCGGTCGCGGCGCTGGCGGTGTTCGCTGCGCTCGGGATCGGCTTCGCCCTGCCCTTCCTCGCCGTGAGCCTCAGCCCGGCCCTGCTGCGCCGCCTGCCACGGCCCGGGCCGTGGATGCTGAACCTGCAGCGCCTCCTCGCCCTGCCCATGTACGCCACGGCCCTGTGGCTGGCCTGGGTGTTCAGCCGCCAGAGCGCCCTGGCCGGCGTCGGGCTGCTGGCCCTGGCCGCCCTCGCCCTGACCGTCGCCCTCGTCCTCTGGGGCCGACGCCAGACACTCGACCCGCCGGGAACGGACCGCTCCGTCCCCCTCGCTGCCCCGCTGGTCGCCGCCCTGTCGGCGCTGGTGCTGACCGGCCTGGCCGCCCGCATCGCTCCGCCGCAGGTCGAGGCCGCCGCGCTCGACGCCCGTGCCTGGTCTCCCGCCGCGGTCGAGGCCGCCCTCGCCGCGGGCCGGCCGGTCCTGGTCAACCTGACCGCCGACTGGTGCGTCACCTGCAAGTTCAACGAGGCCACGGCGCTGGAGACCGCCCCGGTGCGCGCAGCACTGGACCGCACGGGTGCCGCCTATCTGGTCGGCGACTGGACCCGGCGCGACGCGGCCATCGCCGCCGAGCTGGAGCGTCACAGCCGTTCCGGCGTGCCCCTCTACCTGGTCCATACGCCGGGACGGACGGAGCCGGAACTGCTGCCTCAACTGTTGACTCCGGCGATCGTCGCCCGCGCCCTCGACAGGGCGGCGGCGGACGCATCGTCCGCCCGGTGACGCGGACCGACGCCGCCCCTATGCTCCGCCCATGACCGACTCCGCGACCGACCCCGACGCCCCCGCCCCGGTGCGCGAGATGACCCGGGACGGGCCGCCGCTGCGGCTGTGGATGATCGACGCCTCGGCCTACATCTTCCGCGCCTACCACGCCCTGCCGCCACTCACCCGCAAGTCCGACGGCCTGCCGGTCGGGGCGGTGCAGGGCTACTGCAACATGCTTTGGAAGCTGCTACGCGACCTGAAGGGCGAGGACGGTCCGACCCACCTCGTGGCCATCTTCGACCATTCGGAGAAGACCTTCCGCAACGATCTCTACGACGGCTACAAGGCCCACCGCCCGCCGCCGCCCGAGGACCTCGTGCCCCAGTTCGCCCTGGTGCGGCAGGCTACCGCCGCCTTCGGCGTGCACGGCGTCGAGCTGCCCGGCTACGAGGCCGACGACCTGATCGCCACCTATGCCTGTCAGGTGCGCGACGCCGGCGGCAAGGCGGTGATCGTCAGCTCCGACAAGGACCTGATGCAGCTGATCGGCCCCGCGGTGGTCATGTACGACCCGATGAAGGACCGGGTGCTGGCCGAGGACACCGTGATGGAGAAGTTCGGGGTCACCCCGGACAGGATGGTCGACCTGCAGGCCCTGATCGGCGACAGCGTAGACAACGTCCCCGGGGCCCCGGGCATCGGCCCCAAGACGGCGGCCCAGCTGCTGGACGAGTACGGCGACCTCGACACCCTGCTGGCCCGGGCCGGGGAGATCAGGCAGCCGAAGCGGCGCGAGACCCTGATCGCCTTCGCCGACCAGATCCGGCTGTCGCGCGAACTGGTGCGCCTGATCTGCGACGCTCCCGCCCCCGAGCCGCTGGCCGACTTCGCCGTCCGCGATCCCGACCCGGAGGCGCTGTCGGCCTTCCTCGAGCAGATGGAGTTCCGCGCGTTGGCCCGTCGGGTCGGCGACGGCAGGGCACCCGAGCGCAACGGCCCGGCCATGGCGCGCGCCCTGTCCCTGTCGGCACCGGTCGCCACGCCCCGCTACGCCCCGTCGGGCCCGGTCACGCCCGGCGACGAAACCTTCGACCTTGAGGCCTACGCCTGCGTCCAGACGGTGGAAGCGCTCGACGCCTGGATCGCCCGGGCGCGCGAGGTGGGGGTGATCGGCTTCGACACCGAGACCGACGCCCTGTCGGCCACCCACGCCGGCCTGTGCGGCGTATCGCTGGCGGTCGGGCCCAACGCCGCCTGTTACATTCCCCTCACCCACGAGCACGCCCCGCTGGAGGGTGCCGGCGGCCTCGACTTCGGCGGCGAGGGCGACAGTCGCGCGCCCCTGACCCAGATCGACGCCGACACCGCGCTTGCCCGGCTCAAGGGCCTGCTGGAGGACCCGGCGGTGCTCAAGGTCGGGCAGAACATCAAGTACGACCTGGCCGTCATGGCCCGGCGCGGCATCCGGGTGGCCCCTATCGGGGACACCCTGCTGCTGTCCTATGTCGTCGACGGCGGCCTGCACGGCCACGGCATGGACGAGCTGGCCCGCCGCCACCTCGGCCACGAGCCGATCACCTTCAAGGCCGTGGCCGGGACCGGCAGGAGCCAGATCAGCTTCAGGCACGTCGAGCTCAAGATGGCGACGCGTTACGCCGCCGAGGATGCCGACGTCACCCTGAGGCTTTGGCGGGTGCTGAAGCCCCGTCTGGCCGAAGAGCGGCTGGTCACCGTGTATGAGACGCTGGAGCGCGGCATGCCGCCGGTACTGGCCGACATGGAGCTGGCCGGCATCCGCATCGACCCGGACCGCCTGCGCCGCCTGTCGTCGGAGTTCGGCCTGCGCATGGCCGAGCTGGAGGAGAAGGCCCACGGCCTCGCCGGCCGGCCCTTCAACCTCGGCAGCCCGAAGCAGATCGGCGACATCCTGTTCGGCGAGATGAACCTGCCCGGCGGCAAGAAGACCGCCACCGGCCAGTGGGGCACCGACGCCAGCGTGCTGGAAGAGCTGGCCCTTACCCACGCGCTGCCGGCCACCTTGCTGGAGTGGCGCCAGCTGTCCAAACTCAAGGGCACCTATACCGACGCCCTTGTGGCCGCCGCCGACCCGGCCACCGACCGGGTGCACACCTCCTACCAGCTGGGCGCCGCCACCACCGGCCGGCTGGCCAGCTCCGATCCCAACCTGCAGAACATCCCGATCCGCACCGAGGTCGGCCGGCAGATCCGCCAGGCCTTCATCGCCGCCCCTGGCCAAGTCCTGATCTCGGCGGACTATTCGCAGATCGAGCTTCGCCTGCTGGCCCATATCGGCGACATCGCCGAGCTGAAGCGGGCGTTCAAGGCGGGTCTGGACATCCACGCCGCCACCGCCAGCGAGATGTTCGGCGTGCCGGTCGAGGGCATGCCGGCCGAGACCCGGCGCCGGGCCAAGGCCATCAATTTCGGCATCGTCTACGGCATCTCTGCCTTCGGCCTGGCCAACCAGCTGGGCATCGATCAGGGCGAGGCCGCAGCCTACATCAAGACCTACTTCGAGCGCTTCCCCGGCATCAGCGCCTACATGGACCGGACGAAGGCCGAGGTGCGCGAGGCCGGCTTTGTCTCGACCCTGTTCGGCCGGCGCATCCACATTCCGGCGATCCACTCCAAGTCAAATGCCGAGCGGGCCTTCGGCGAGCGGGCGGCGATCAACGCCCCGATCCAGGGGGCCGCCGCCGACATCATCCGCCGCGCCATGATGCGCATGCCGGGGGCCCTGACCGACGCCGGGCTGAAGACCCGCATGCTGCTGCAGGTGCACGACGAACTGGTGTTCGAGGCACCGGAGGCCGAGGTCGACCGGGCCCTGCCGCTGATCCGCCGGGTGATGGAGAGCGCCGCCCAGCCGGCCGTGGCCCTGACCGTGCCGCTTGTGGTCGAGGCCAAGGCCGCCGGCAACTGGGACGACGCCCACTGAGCCCCGCGCCTCCCGATCCCGGCGCAACCCTGATCCTGCACGGGCCGGTCGGGAGCGGCAAAAGCACCCGCGCGAGCGACCTGGCCCGCGCAGCCGCCCTGTCGGAGCACAGCGTCGGCGGGGTGCTGGCGCTGAAGTCCCCTGCCGGGCGGCGCTATCACGACCTGTGGACCGGGGAGGAGGTGGCCAAGGAGCCCGCCATCGACGGCGAGCCGGTGATCGAGGTCGGACGGTTCCGCTTCCGCGCCGCCGCCTTCGCCTGGGCCGGACAGCGGATCGCCACCGCGGTCGCCGCCGGGGCGGATCTGGTGATCATCGACGAGGTCGGACCGCTGGAGCTGCGGGGCGACGGGCTGGCGGCGGCCCTGGACGCCCTGCCGCCAGGGCTCGCCCGCGTGCTGCTGGTGCGCACGGGGCTGGAGGACGCCGCCGCCGCCCGCTTCGCCGTCGGGCCGGTCGCCTTCGACCCGCCGCGCGATTGATCCCCGCCCCCCGCCATGACAGGGTTCCGACCCGGGTCCGCCGCCGGAGCGGGGTCCGGAGACGCCGATGACCGCCTCGCTCCTGCCAGAAGGTCCGCCCGAGGGTCTGCCGCAAGACGTCGCGCCGCCTGACGGCCCTTGCGGACGCCACGCTGACCGCCCCCTGCCGGGCGGGCGCACCGCTACTTACCGCCATCCGCCACTGGTGCGCATCACCCACTGGATCAATGTCGCCGCCGTGGTGGTGCTGATCATGAGCGGGCTCAACATCCTGGCCGCCCACCCGCACCTCTACTGGGGCCTCGATTCCCGCTTCGACGCCCCGTGGCTGAGCTTCGACCATATCCCCCGCTGGGCCATGATCCCGCCGGCCCGCAACCTGGCCGAGGCGCGCGACTGGCACTTCTTCTTCGCCTGGCTGTTCGTGCTCAACGGGTTGATCTACCTGGCCTGGATCCTGTGGACCGGGCGGCTGCGGCGGCGCATCTGGCCGACGCGCGCCGACCTCGCCCGCCTCGGGCCGTCGATCGTCGAGCACGCCCGCCTGCGCTTCCCGAAGGACGAGGCGGCCCGCGCCTACAACGTGCTGCAAAAGCTGGCCTATCTGGCCATGATCCTGATCGTCCTGCCGATGATGCTTGTCACCGGCCTGTCGATGTCGCCGGGCTTCAACGCCATCGGCGGCATCCTGCTGGAGCTGATGGACGGCAGGCAGTCGGCCCGCACGCTGCACTTCCTCTCCGCCGCCCTTGTCGTCGGCTTCATCATCGTCCACGTCGGACTGGTGATCTGGACCGGCCTGTACAATAACCTGCGCGCCATGATCACCGGCTGGTTCATCCTCGAGCCCTCGCGCCCCGACCCGGAGGACCTCCGGTGAGGGAGCCCAGCCGCCGCCGCTGGCTGGGGGGGGGCCTGGCCGCCGCCGGGGCCGGCCTTCTGGCCGCCTGCGACCGCGTCGCCGCCAACCCCGTCGTGCAGCAGACCCTGCGCATGGCCCACGGCCTGACCTACCGCGCGCAGCGGCTGATCGTGCCGCGCGAGGCCCTGGCCCCCGAGTACACCGAGGCCGACATCTCGCCGGACTTCCGCGCCAACGGCTCTATCAATCCCATGGCCGCCGACTATGTCGCCATGCGCCAGGGCGGCTTCGCCGACTACCGGCTGGTGGTCGACGGCCTCGTCGAGCGGCCGCTCAGCCTGTCGCTGGCCGACCTCAGGGCCCGCCCGTCGCGCACCCAGATCACCAAGCACGACTGCGTCGAGGGCTGGACCTCGATCGGCAAATGGAAGGGCGCGCCCCTGTCGGTATTGCTTGAGGAGGCCGGCCTCAGGCCCGAGGCCCGCTACATCGTCTTCTACTGTTTCGACGCGCTGGATCAGCGCGAGGACGGCGACCGGTACTACGAGAGCATCGACCTGGTGGACGCCTACCATCCCCAGACCATCCTCGCCTACGAGATGAACGACCACATCCTGCCGGTACCGCACGGGGCCCCGCTGCGCCTGCGGGTCGAGCGCCAGATCGGCTACAAGCACGCCAAATACATCCGCCGCATCGAGGCCGTGGACAGCTTCGCCCACATCGGCCGCGGCGAGGGCGGCTACTGGCCCGACCGCGGCTACCAGTGGTATGCGGGGATCTAGGGACGGTTCGCCCCTCTCCCTTCCCCCTCGAGGGGGGAAGGGCCGGGGATGGGGGTGGGAGCTCTGTGCTTGACGAGGGAGGCGCCCGAGGCAGTCCCGCCTCTCGCGCGCTTCCACAGCCCCCTGCGCGTTCACCCCCACCCAACCCTCCCCCCTCGAGGGAGAGGGCTTCGGTCGCGCTGTCCCCCAACCCGTCGAAGCCGTCCACCCAGGCGCGCCGCAGGGTGTCAGCGCCGGCGGCGGAGGGCTGTCCTCGCCCGGGCAGGTTCATCACAGAGATCACGGAGAAAGGCACGGAGGGCACGGCGGCGTCGCGGTGGCTGCGCCGCAGGCGCCTTGCCTGCCGACGGCCTCAGGGAAGGCGCTTCGCGCTCTGCGACCCGGCGGCCTCGGTGTCCTTTGTGCCTTTCTCCGTGATCTCTGTGATGAACCCTGAACAGCCCCCTACCCGTCGAACCCGTCCACCCAGGCGCGCAGCAGGGTGTGGGCGATGGCGAAGGGCGGGGGGGCCAGGATGGTCGGGTGGGTCCCGTCCAGCGTCGCCCGCGCCTCGGCCCGGGTCAGCCAGGCCACGGCCTCCAGCTCGGTCTGGTCGGGCCGGGCCTCATTCCCCGCCACCTCGGCGATCAGGCCGATCATCAGCTGGGCCGGGAAGGGCCAGGCCTGGCTGGAATGGTAGCGCACCCGCGTCACCTCCAGCCCCGCCTCCTCGGCGATCTCGCGGGCGCAGGCCTCCTCGATGGTTTCGCCGGGCTCGAGGAAGCCGGCCAGGGCCGACATGCGCCCGGCCGGCCAGGCCGCCTGCCGCCCCAGCAGACAGAGCGGCTCCGGCCCGCCGCGCCACACCGGCAGCATGATGGTCACCGGGTCGACGCGCGGGAAATGCTCCGCCCCGCAGGCCGGGCAGATCCGCTTCCAGCCGCCCGCCGCGTCCTCGGTGGCTCGCCCGCAGACCCCGCAGAAGCCGTGCCGGCGGCGCCAGTCGAACAGGCTGCGCCCGACCCCGGCCATGGCCAGGTCCTGCGGCGGCAGCACCGCGGCGGCGGCGCGCAGCTCCTCGAAGGCCCCCAGCCCGGCCAGCGGCCCGGTGGCTGGATCATCCGGCCCCTCGACCTCGACGGCGAAGACCGGGGCGTCCTTCCACAGGCCCAGAAAGGCCCGGCGGTCGGGCGCCACGTCGCGGGCGTGGCCATAGGCCAGCCAGGCCAGCCGCGGCCCGGCCGGGCCCGCCTCGACCAGCGGCCGTCCCTGCCAGAACACCGCCGCCAGCGCCTCCGGGTTGTCTTCCTGCGCCGCCAGCCAGGCGGGGTCGTTGCGCCGGTCCCCGGCGCGGTCGAGCGGATTGCCGGAAAAGGCGGTCTGGGCGAGGCCGAGCATCCCGCCCCATAGCGCGCCCCGGCCCCCCGCGGGAGGGGGCGGGGCCGTGCTTCAGGGTTCATCACGGAGAACACCAGGAAGCAAAGCCACAAAGGCCACAACGGCGTCGCATCCGCTGCGCCGCAGGTGCCTAAAACCTCGCCCGTGTTGAAAGGCGCTTCGCGCAAAGGGCGCGGAACCCTCTGTGGCCTCTGTGCTGCCTCCGTGATCTCTGTGATGAACCCTTCGGTGCCCCGCCCCCGCTTGATTCCGTCGGCGGGGCGGGCCATATCCCGCAACGGAGATCGCGGGCGAAGGCTTCGCCAACCTGGTCAGGGCCGGAAGGCAGCAGCCACAACGAATTCCCCTTCGGGTCGCGGTCTCCACCTCCGTTTATTGTTGCCCTACCGCTCGGCGCGCGGCGCCTCGCTGCTTGAGGGTGTTTGTTCCTGCCCTACCGCTCGCGCCGCGGGCGCTCGCTGTTTGAGGGCGTGCGCGCTCTTCCTTCTCCCCTTGGGGGTGGAGGAGGATCGCATGCGATCCGACGACGGGTGGGCGCCGAAGGCGCTCGGATGAGGGGTGCCAGCGGCGACGTCGCCGGTTCATCACGGAGAGCACCAAGGGGTCACAGAGGGCACAACGGCCCTGTGCCGCGGCGCGCGCAGCGCCTTCCTGTGACAGGTCGACGGGAAAAGGCGCCTCCGGCGCAGAGCCGCAACGCCTCAGTGTCCTCCGTGCCTCTCTCCGTGCTCTCCGTGATGAACCGGCGACGTCAGCCCCCGTGGCGCGACGGCCCCGCTGCGCTATAGGGTCTCCGGATGAGCCACGTCGATGCCGAGTCCGGCGCGCCCCCCTGGGACGAGGACCTCCCCGCGGAGGAGGTCGTCGAGCGCGACCCCAACACCGACGACATGTTCGCCCCGGCCTCCGCCGGGGTGACGAGCCCGGCCTCCGCCGGGGTGACGAGCCCCGCGCCCGCCCCGGCCCCGACGCCTGACGCGGACCCCCTCGTCACCCCCACGAACGCGGCCGCCCCTGCCCCTGCCCCTACCCCTACCCCTACCCCTGAACAGGGCGCCGCCTACCAGGTGCTCGCCCGCAAGTACCGGCCGCGGACGTTCGAGGACCTGATCGGCCAGGAGGCCATGGTCCGGACCCTGACCAACGCCTTCGCCACCGGCCGCATCGCCCACGCCTTCATGCTCACCGGGGTGCGGGGGGTGGGCAAGACCACCACGGCGCGGCTGCTGGCCCGGGCGCTCAACAACGCGACCGACGCCATCGACCGGCCGTCCCTGGCCCTTAGCCCCGAAGGGCGGCACGACGCCGCCATCATGGCCGGCCAGCACATGGACGTGATGGAGATGGACGCCGCCAGCCACACCGGCGTCGGCGACATCCGCGAGATCCTGGACAGCGTCCGCTACGCCCCGGTCGAGGCCCGCTACAAGGTCTATGTGCTGGACGAGGTGCACATGCTGTCGACGCAGGCGTTCAACGCCCTGCTGAAGACGCTGGAGGAGCCCCCGCCCCACGCCAAGTTCATCTTCGCCACCACCGAGATCCGCAAGGTGCCGGTGACCATCCTCAGCCGCTGCCAGCGCTTCGACCTGCGCCGGGTCGAGCCCGAGGTGCTGTCGCAGCACCTGGGCCGGGTGGCCGAACGCGAGGGGCTGCGCATCGAGGCCGAGGCCCTGGCCCTGATCGCCCGCGCCGCCGAGGGCTCGGTGCGCGACGGCCTCAGCCTGCTCGACCAGGCCCTGGTCCAGGCCGAGCGCGGCGAGACGGTCAAGGCCGAGGTGGTGCGCGACATGCTGGGCCTGGCCGACCGGGCCCGGACCATCGCCCTGTTCGAGGCGGTCATGGCCGGCCGCACCCCCGAGGCGCTGGAGGGCTTCCGCCAGCTGTACGGCTTCGGCGCCGACCCGGTTCAGGTGGTCAACGACCTCTTGGAGCACTGCCACGCCGCCTCGGTGGCCAAGATGCTGGGCCCCCAGGCCACCCGCCTGCCCAATGACCAGGCCCGGGCCCTGGCCGCCCTGGGCGCCGCCCTGTCGGCCGCCACCCTGTCGCGGGCCTGGCAAATTCTGCTCAAGGGCCTGGACGAGGCCCGCCGCGCCCCCAACCCGGCCGAGGCGGTGGAGATGCTGCTGATCCGGCTGGCCTATGCCGCCGACCTGCCCGGGCCGGAGGAGGCGCTGAAGGCCCTGAAGGACGGCCGCCCGCTGACCGGCGGAAGCGGCGGCGGCGGCGCCCCGGCGCGCGGGCCCTCTTCAGGGGGTGGCGGCGGCGGGGCCGTGGCCCGCGCTGCCCAGTCCCTGCCCGACGCCGCGCCCCAGAGCGCTTCAGCCCTGCCCGACCCGCAGAGCTTCGAGGCCGCCGTGGCCCTGATCGGCGAGCGCCGCGACATCTCGCTCCAGCTGGACGTGCAGCGCTATGTCCGGCCGGTCTCGTTCAAGCCCGGCGCCATCGTCTTCGAGCCCGCCCCCGGCGCCCCCGCCGACCTGGCCCGGCGCCTGTCGTCGCGGCTGAAGGAGTGGACCGGCCGCACCTGGCTGATCGCCGCCAACGGCGCCGGCGGCGGCGAGACCCTGATCGAGCAGGAAAAGAAGGCCCGCGCCGCCGAACGCGCCGCCATCGAGGCCGACCCCTTCGTCCAGGCCGTCCTGACGGCCTTCCCGGGCGCCCAGATCGGGGAAGTGCGCATCACGGCCCCGGTGGTGGAGCTGCCGGCCATCCCGGACGAGGTGGAGGACGAGGAGGATTGAGGGGGGGGGGCGGGGATCGGCGCGAGAGGCGGACTTCGTGGTCGCAGCCAAAACACAGCAAAGCCACGGATGCCGCGAAGTGGCACCCGAGGTAGCGCGCGCGTCCTCAGGAGCTTGGAAATCCGTACTTGTCCAGCAGCTCATCCAGCTCTTGGACTTCGAGCGTTATCTGGTGGGCCCAGCCCCGAACTTGCTTGGCGCGCACCTGTTTGGGGGGAGGTAGTAAGCCTGTCTTCGGGTCTCGCTTCAAACTTTGAAAAAGTGTGACGCCCTTCCGGCTGCCTGCGGGGATGCAATGGGCGAGATCGTTACGACGTTGGTAGAGCTGCTGGAGGCGATCGCAGGTCCGAACGAAGATCTCGCGATCCTCTTCGCCGCCAATGACATGCGAGAGAACACGCGCAACGGCCAGCTTCACCCCGAAATCCATGCCTGCCGAGAGAGCCTGAACGGGACGGCTGACTTGGTCACCGCTGACCATTCTGGAAAGCACGGACCCCAGCATCATGTCAGCCATGGCTGCGGTAACGATCAGACCACCAATTTCCGTGAGGAGGTCCTTGTCGATCTCCCGCTCAGCCTGAGTAGGAAAGGTCAGGGTTTCGTACGGCGACAAAATAGACCCCACTGCTGCCAGAGCTATTCCGCCGCAGTGGGGCCATAGGATCGGAAGCGGCGCAACCATTCCCAGCTGGGTCGCCATGGGTAGCGTCGGCGCGACAAGCGGGGCAGCTTGGCTGGCGGGCTAGGATAAGGGAGGAGGGGCGAATGGCCGCGGCGGCTAACGAAGAGGCCGGGACCGAACTGAGAGCGCGGGATATGGTCCTGCCGGAGAGCTTTCACCGCCTGAAGCGGACCGCGCTGCTGCTCGCGACAGCCCTGATCGTGATGGGATTGGCAGAGCTTCCCGACCCGGCGGTTTTCAGGCTCACCTGGATGGATGTGCAGCTGAAGGTCGTCTGGGTCCACCTGCTGCTCACCGCTGGTGCCCTGTACTACGGTTGGGGGTTCCTCCTTGAGGTACAAGTCGCTCGACGCATCAACAGCGCTCAGATGTCGGCCGAGGACGAGGGGCAGTTTGTTGCGATGCTCGGGCGAATTCGCGACCAGTTGGAGCCTTCGATCAAGGCCGCCGCATCTCAGAGGGACCACCTTGGACAGATCGTCACTGACCTGCAGGCAAGGATAAAGCAGGCCGGGCAAGCCGAGCACCGCGTGCGGGCGGACGTGGTTCAGGCGGTACGTAAGGCAATTGGCGATCGCGAAGCAGAGACTGGGCAGGAGCCGGTCCGCGGGCGGCAGAGCTTCAGAGATCCTGACGTGCCCGCGGGAGCAGCGGCCGACACGATCATCAAGCTCTGGAAGGGAGAGGCGGGGGAGCCGCCTCTTGGTCCGCCGCCAGACTACGTCGAAGACCTCAGGAATGGACTCGAGAAATGGATCCGGCAAGCAGAGGTGATGTCCGTCTCGCTGGGAGATCTTCACCTTAAGCTAGAGCGGCTGGCTCCGGATATCGCGCGGGCGCGTCGTCTGAGTTTCTGGGGATTCGAATGCGCCGGTGTGGCTGCGCCGCTGGCGCTCGGTCTGGTCCTGACGTGGTTCCCCTACGTTGACCAGGTCGCTGCCGAGCTGTGGAAACCCCGGGATGACGAAGCGGCCGCCACACTGAAGCCGCACCGGTAGCGTCAGCCGCGGAGGCGGCCAGAGCGTAGGTACGAACCAGAACGCCGCGACCAGCAGACGGCGACGGCCCGCGCCATCCCAGCCCATCACCGCCATGGCGCTCCCCTACATCCACCGCCACAGCACGTAGCCGAACAGCAGGGTGACCACGAGGCCGAAGCCCCACAGCTGGGCGGGGGTGAGCCGGGGCGTCGGCGCGGACATCAGGGCGTCCAAGGGGGGCGTCCCGTGCGGTTGAGGGCTACCCGTCCGCTCAGGCGTCCGGGCTAGCGGCGGCGGCGGGATGAAGGGCGGGTCCCAATCATGCCAGCACCGTGTCACTCTCTTATTATGATGACCGAAAATCCACCGCGCAAACCTCTGCCCAAGCGCCCGTATCGCATTCAGCTGGAGGACGATTACGCGATGGCGCTCGGGCGAGCAGCCTATAACTTCGCATACCTTGAGTGGGGCGTCTCTTGGATCGTCGAGTGCTTTGAGCCAGGCAGCCTCGACAAGCTTAGGAGGAAGACGTCCGGCTACACTGCGAAGGAATTCGCCCGCTTAATGAACGCACTTCCAGAAGAAGCGGCCGATCGGGCGGAGCTCGTCGCTGCGGCCGAGAGCTTCAAGAAGTTGGTAAACGACAGAAATGCTCTCTTTCACGGTGCCCCCTACACAGCCAAAAGCGGGGCTCAGCAGCTACAGCACAATGGACGACACGGGCGACGCAACTGGACCGAAAGGGCAATCGTCGACGTAGCTCTGGCCTTCGAGGGACTCGCTATCGAGGTCAGTCGCCTGCTGCACAACGGCCCCTATCAGGCTTGGCTAGAGCGGACCGATGAGCCGCCGGATGAGCAATGGGCGGTGAAGCCAACCTTGAAAGGCTAGTCGGACAGACTCCGCGCCGCCCGGGATGACAAGACGCCACGCCCCGCTCACCCCTCGCTCACCAGCACTCTTCACTCCTCACTCGCGACTCACCCCTCCCCCCTCACACGATCTCCGCCGCCTCCTCAAACCCCAGCCGCGGCGAGCGCGGAAACAGGTTCTCGTCGCTGCCATAGCCGAGGTTGACGATGAAGTTGGGCTCGATGGCCGTGCCGGCGAAGAACTCGGCCTGCACCCCGGCGGCGTCGAAGCCGGACATGGGGCCGACGTCGAGGCCGAGGGCGCGGGCGGCCAGCAGGACATAGCCGCCCTGCAGCGAGCTGTTGCGGAAGGCGGTCTCGCGCCGGGCGGCGGGGTCGGCGAACCAGTCTTTCGCCCCCGGGGCGTGGGGGAACAGGGTCGGCAGGGTCTCGGGGAAGTCCAGGTCCATGCCGACGATCAGGGTGACCGGCGCCGCGGCGGTCTTGGCGCGGTTGCCCTCGCTCATCAGCGGCAGCAGGCGGGCTTTCGCCGCTTCGGAGGTGACGAAGACGAACCGGGCCGGGGTGCTGTTGGCAGCGGTCGGGCCGAACTTCGTCAGCTCGTACAGCTGGCGCAGCAGGGCCTCGGGCACCGGCCGGTCGGTCCAGCCGTTGCGGGTGCGGGCCTCACTGAACAGCTGCGCCAGGGCGGCGTCGGCCAGCGGAACATCACGGGCGGGGAGCGTATCAAGAGCCATGGCGGTGCCTTTCCGGAGAGAACAGCAACAGGTCTCGTTCCAGATAGGCGCCCCCGCGCCCGGCGCCAGTGGCCCGGCCTGCGACATCCGCCCGCGCCCCGCCCCGCTCACTCCTTGCTCACCAGCACTCTTCACTCACCACTCGCCCCTCGCCACTCCCCCCTACCCCCCCGCCCCCGAACCCCCTATCTAACCC
This sequence comes from Brevundimonas sp., assembly GCA_027531145.1. Lineage (GTDB taxonomy): Bacteria > Pseudomonadota > Alphaproteobacteria > Caulobacterales > Caulobacteraceae > Brevundimonas. The sequence continues at coordinate 196,212 of JAPZRF010000002.1, forward strand.
CTCATGAAAGACCTCAACGCCCTGATGCAGCAGGCCCAGGCGATGCAGCAGAAGCTGCAGGACGCCCAGGCCAGGATGGCCGAAACCACCGCCGAGGGGACCTCGGGCGGAGGCATGGTGAGCGTGACCCTGAAGGGCCCGGGCGAGATCACCCGGGTGGGGATCGACGACAGCCTGATGGTCCCCGGCGAGGGCGAGATCCTCGCCGACCTGATCGTCGCGGCGCACGCCGACGCCAAGCGCAAGCTGGATGAAGAGAACGGCCGGCTGATGCGCGAGGTGGCCGGGCCGCTGGGCGGGATGAACATCCCGGGCATGCCCAAGCTGTTCTGATCACGCCGCAGTTATGGCCGCCGCCGCCGGACCCGAGATCGAGCGCCTGATCGGCCTCCTGGCCAAGCTGCCCGGCATGGGGCCGCGCTCGGCCCGGCGCGCCGCCCTGGCCCTGCTGAAGCGGCGCGAACAACTGCTGGAGCCGCTGGCCCAGGCCCTGCGCGACACCGCCGACCGGGTGGTGTCCTGCTCCGTCTGCGGCGCGCCGGACACCCGCGACCCCTGCTCCGTCTGCGCCGACGAGGCCCGCGACAACGGGCTGGTGTGCGTGGTCGAGGAGGCCGGGGCGCTTTGGGCCATGGAGCGGTCGGGAGCGTTCCGCGGCAAGTACCATGTGCTGGGCGGCCTGCTGTCGGCGCTGGACGGGATCGGGCCGGAGGCCCTGCGCATCGGCGAGCTGGTCGGCCGGGCCCGCTCGGGCGCGGTGCGCGAGGTGGTGCTGGCCCTGCCCGCCACCGTCGACGGCCAGACCACCGCCCACTACCTGGCCGAGCGGCTGAAGGAGACGGGGGTGGAGCTCACCTCGTTGGCCCGCGGCGTCCCGGTCGGCGGCGAGCTGGACTGGCTCGACGACGGCACGATCGTCCAGGCGTTGAGGGCCCGGCGGCCGGCGGGGTAGCGGCGGCCGCGCACCCGCAAGCCCTCCCCCTCGAGGGGGGAGGGTTGGGTGGGGGTGGGCGGTGCAACGCGTCCGGAATGGCGCAAGAGGCGGGACCGCCTCCTGCGGGCCACTTCGGTCGACGGCGCGCCCACCCCCATCCCCGGCCCTTCCCCCCTCGAGGGGGAAGGGAGACGTGCGCAGCCTCCGCGACCCCGCCGTGCCCGTCGTACCTTCGCTGTGTCCGCTGTGATCCCTTGAGGCCCCTTGAGACCCATGCGCCCCCCGCCCTTTCTCCCGCAGCCGACTCCCGCTAGGAACGGAGCATGAACACGCTCATGGTTGGCCTCACCCTGCTGTCGCTGCTCCTCGCCGGGGGGCTGGCGTGGGCCTTTCTGGGCTGGCAGGCGGCGAAGGCGGCCCTGGCGGCCGCCGAGCAGCGCATCGTCCTGATCGAGGAGAGCCGCAAGGAGACCGCCGAGTTCATCAAGGCCCAGTCGGCCCAGTCGGCCCAGGCCGTGGCCGAGCAGCTGGTGGCCCGGGCGACCGAAACCTTCCAGGCCCAGGACCGGGTGGCGCGCGAGCGCATGGAGGCCCAGCTCAAGCCCGTGGCCGAGACGCTGAAGGCCTTCCAGGAGAAGGTCTCGCTGCTGGAGAAGGAGCGGGCCGAACAGGCCGGCGGGCTGAAGGAACAGATCGACGCCCTGATGCGGGCCTCGGTGGAGACGCAAGGGGAGGCGCGCAAACTGTCCGCCGCCCTGCGCCGCGGGGCCGGGGTGCAGGGCCGCTGGGGCGAGCAGACCCTGCGCAATGTGCTGGAGGCCGCGGGCCTGACCAACCGCTTCGACTTCGAGGAGCAGTTCAGCCTCGACACCGAGGAGGGCCGGCGCCGGCCGGACGTCAAGGTGCGCATGCCCGGCGGCGGGGTTTTCGCCATCGACGCCAAGGCCTCGCTCAACGCCTTCCTCGAGGCCCAGGAGGCGGCCGATGACGCCGCCCGCGAACAGGCCCTGGTGCGCCACGCCCAGTCGCTGAAGGCGCACATGACCGGCCTGTCGGCCAAGGCCTACTGGGACCAGTTCAAGACCGAAGGCTCGCCGGACTTCGTGGCCATGTTCGTGCCCGGCGACGGCTTCCTCGCCGCGGCGCTGGAGCGCCAGCCGGACCTGCTGTCCGAGGCCATGGACAGGCGGGTGCTGATCGTCACCCCGACCACCCTGTTCGCCCTGTGCAAGGCGGTCGCCTACGGCTGGCGCGCCGAGGAGCAGACTCGCAACGCCGACAAGGTGGCCCAGCTGGGTCGCCAGCTGTACCAGCGCCTGTCGGTCATGGGCGGCCACGTCGAGGGGCTGCGCAAGGCGCTGGAAGGGGCCGTCGGCAAGTACAACCAGTTCGTCGGCTCGCTGGAGAGCCAGGTGATGGTCTCGGCCCGCCGCTTCGAGGAGCTGCAGGTCGACCACGAGGGCAAGGAGATCCCCGAGCTGGGCCCGGTCGAGCAGACCCCGCGCGCCCTCGCCCGCCCCGAGCTGACCGCCGCCGAGCCGCCGGAGCGGCCGCGCCTGATTTCGGGGGAGTAGTCTCCGGGGAGTGACGCGGCCCGGACGATTACCCCAGCTCGGCGGTCGGAAATCTTGACCCGGCGGCCCCCCGGGCTTACCTGCCGATCATGACCGTGCGCCGTATCCTGACCATCGACAATCCCGCCGATCTGGCGGTGCTCAAGCAGGTCTCGGCCCCCGTGGCCGTCGTCGACGACGGCGTTCGGGCGCTGATGGATGACATGCTGGAGACCATGTACGGCGCCCCCGGCATCGGCCTGGCGGCGGTGCAGATCGGCGAGCTGAAGCGCGTCGTGGTCATGGACCTCGGCGACGGCGAACCGGACCCGGAGGCGAAGGAGGGCGAGGACGCCCGCCGGCCCAAGCCGCGCCATTTCGTCAATCCCGAGGTGCTGTGGGCCTCCGACGAGCTGTTCCCCTATGAGGAAGGCTGCCTGTCGATCCCGGAATACTTCGACGAGGTGAAGCGCCCGGCCCGGGTGCGCGTCGCCTACCTCGACCGCGAGGGCCGCCGCGTCGAGGAGGACATCGAGGGCCTCTACGCCGTCTGTTTCCAGCACGAGCTGGACCACCTCAACGGCGTGCTGTTCATTGATCACCTGTCCCGACTGCGCCGCGAGCGGGCGGTGGCCAGGGTCAAGAAGGTGGCGCGCGAGAGGGCGGCGGCATGACCACGCGACGCGGCGGCAAGAGCCACATCATCGATCCGCGCGGCCGGCGCCGCCTGACCCGCTCCGAGCGCATCGGCCTGGCCGGCGTGATCACCCTCATCGGCCTGGCCGCCGTGGGCGTGGTGGCCGGGCTGCTGCTGGACCGCCTGCTCAACTTCGACGATGCGCTGGACGCCGGCGGCGAATGGGATGAGGGCGGCGGGGTCTCCACCCGCTGGCAGTAGGTCGGGGGCCGGACGGCGCCATTCAGGCCAAGCGCCTTTCGTGTTAGGCTGTCAGCCATGGCCAAGGCTGACCCCGAGCAGATGCCGTTGATGCTGCGACCAGAGCTTGTCGCAGAGGTCACCCGGCTGTCGGCCTGGTGCCGCTCGCCTGAAGGTCGTGCGGAGATCGCCGCCGAGATTGCGGCGCTGAAGGCCGCCCCGTCGGAGCCTGGGCTCCCGGAGGCTTGGGAGTCCATCGCAGACACGGCGGGCTGGACATGGACCGGGGAGCCATAGTCGTAGCTGTCTTTCCGAGGGCGTTCGGCAAGCCGCGTCCGGCGCTGGTCGTCCAGGCCGAGGCCTTCAGCCCACTCGACAGCGTGACCCTGCTGCCCCTGACCTCGGACATCCGGCGTCCGAACACCTTCCGGCTCGATGTCCTGCCCACGACGTCCAACGGCCTGAGACAACGCTGCCAGGTCATGATCGACAAGATCCAGACAGTCCCGGTCGACAAGATTGGACAGATCGTGGGGCGGCTGGACAAGACGTCGCTTGATCGCGTCGACATCGCCCTCGCCCTGTTCCTCGGGCTGGCCTGAGGCTAAACCGCCGCCATGCGTCTCGCCTTCATGGGCACTCCCGCCTTCGCCGTTCCGTCGCTCGCCGAGCTGGTCGCCGCCGGCCACGAGGTCGTGGCCGTCTATTCGCAGCCGCCGAAGCCGCGCGGCCGCGGCCAGAAGCTGACCCCCTCCCCGGTCCACACCTTCGCCAAAGCCCTCGGCCTGACGGTCCTGACCCCGCCGTCGATGAAGGCACCGGAGGCCATGGCGGCGTTCGCCGCGCTGGACCTCGATGCCGCCTGCGTCGTCGCCTACGGCCAGATCCTGAAGCCGGAGGTGCTGGCGGCACCGCGGCTGGGCTGCCTCAACCTGCACGGCTCGCTGCTGCCGCGCTGGCGCGGGGCGGCCCCGATCCAGCGGGCGATCATGGCCGGCGACCGCCAGACCGGTGTGCAGATCATGCAGATGACCGCCGGCCTCGACGAAGGGCCGATCCTGCTGTCGGAAGTGGTGCCGATCGGGCCGGAGGAGACCGCCGGGGCGCTGGGCGAGCGCATGGCCGCCATCGGCGCCGGCCTGTGGCCGCGCGCGCTGGCGGCGCTGGACCGCGGCGGGCTGGAGCCGCAGCCGCAGGTCGGGGAGCCAACCTACGCCGCCAAGATCACCCCGGCCGAGACGCGGCTGGACTGGACCCGGCCGGCGGCCGAGGTCGATGCCCGCATCCGCGGCCTTTCGCCCCGCCCGGGGGCCTGGTTCGAGGCCCCGGGCCCGGACGGGCCGGTGCGGATGAAGGCGCTGGCCTCCCGCCTCGGCCTGAACGACGAGGGCGGCGCGCCGGGCGAGGCCCTGGACGAGGGTCTGCGCATCGCCTGCGGCGACGGCGGGGCGGTACGCCTGCTGCGGGTCCAGCGTGAAGGACGCGGGGCCCAGGACGCGGAGGAGCTGCTGCGCGGCTTTCCCGTTCCGGCGGGGACGAGGCTGGGCTGATGCCGCGCTACCGGCTGACGGTCGAGTACGACGGCGGTGCCTATAACGGCTTCCAGGTGCAGGACGGCCAGCCGACCGTGCAGGGGGCGCTTGAGCGGGCGATCCTAGCCTTCAGCGGCGAGACGGTGCGCGTCGCTGCCGCCGGCCGCACCGACACCGGCGTCCACGCCACCGGCCAGGTGGTCAGCTTCGACCTCACGCGCGACTGGCCAGCCGCCACGGTAATGAACGCACTGAACGCCCATCTGGTCGAGGCGTCGGTGGCCGTGATCGACGCCGCGGAGGCCGATCCGGGGTTTCACGCCCGCTTCTCGGCCATCGGCCGGGCCTATCTGTACCGGGTGCTGAACCGCCCGGCCCGGCCGGCGCTGGACCGGGGCCGGGTCTGGCATGTGAAGGGCGAGCTGGACGTGGCGGCCATGGCCGCGGCGGCGCAGGCGCTGGTGGGCGAGCATGACTTCACCACCTTCCGCCACGTCGCCTGCCAGGCCGCCTCGCCGGTCAAGACGCTGGACGCGGCCACGGTCGCGCGCGCCGGGGACGAGGTGCTTCTGGTGTTCGAGGCGCGCAGCTTCCTGCATCGGCAGGTGCGCTCCATGACCGGCAGCCTGGTTCAGGTCGGACTGGGCCGCTGGAGCCCCGACGACCTCGCCGCCGCCCTCGCCGCCCGCGACCGCCAGGCCTGCGGCCCGGTCGCCCCGTCCGACGGGCTGTACCTGACCGGGGTGCGGTACTGAGCGTCTGCCTTCCTTCTCCCCTTGTGGGAGAAGGTGTCATGCGGAGCATGACGGATGAGGGGTGTCAGCGCCGACGCCTTGCGGCCTTCTCACCCGTCGCGGGTTCATCACAACGAACACAGAGAAGGGCACAGAGGACACGGCGGTGTCGCGCGAGCTGCGCCGGAAGCTCCATCTCCAGCCGACGTACGAGAAGAGTGCGCTGCGCGCGCCGCATTCTCCGTCATCCTCGGGCCTGACCCGAGGATGACGGGGGTGGGAGCGAGAACGGTTTGCGTCCCCCTTCCCCCTCGAGGGGGGAAGGGTCGGGGATGGGGGTGGGGGCAGGCCGCTGACGGCAGGGCTGCTGAGGCGGTCCCGCCGCCTGCGTCCATCCCGACACGTTGCGGACTTCACCCCCACCCAAACCCTCCCCCCTTGAGGGGGAGGGCTTCCGGCGTCCCCCGGCATGGCCAGGCCGGGCCCGCCTCTGCTATCTCCCGCCCATGACGCGCCCCGCCCCCCAGGCCCCCAACACCGCCGCCCGCCGCCTTGTCGAGACCCTGATCGTCAACGGCATCGACCGGGTCTTCTGCGTGCCCGGCGAGAGCTATCTCGCCGTGCTCGACGCCCTCGCCGACGTGCGCGACCGCATCCAGGTGATCACCTGCCGGCACGAGGCCGGGGCCGCCAACATGGCCGAAGCGTACGGCAAGCTGACCGGCAAGCCCGGCGTCTGCATGGTCACCCGCGGGCCCGGGGCGACCCACGCGGCGATCGGCGTGCACACGGCGCACCAGGACTCCACGCCGATGCTGCTGTTCGTCGGCCAGATCGCCCTGAAGGACCGCGGCCGCGGGGCCTTCCAGGAGGTCGACTACCGCGAGGTGTTCGGGGGCCTGGCCAAGTGGGCGACCGAGCTGGAGAGCCCGGCGCGCACCGTCGAGATCGTCGAGCGCGGCATCGCCACGGCGCTGCAGGGCCGGCGCGGGCCGGTGGTCATCGCCCTGCCCGAGGATCTGCTGGAAGAGGATGGCGGCCCGGCCCCGACCGGCCCGGTGCAGCCGGCGCGCGCGGGCGTCGACCCGGCGGTGCTGGCTGACATCGGCGCCCGGCTGGCGCGGGCCGAGCGGCCCCTGCTGGTGGTCGGCAGCTCGGGCTGGACGGTCGAGGCGGCCCACGCCCTGGCCGACTGGGCCGAGCGGCTGGGCATCCCCGTCTCCGGCTCGTTCCGGCGCAAGGACCTCATCGCCAACGATCGGCCGAACTATGCTGGCGACCTCGGGCTGGGCTGCAATCCGAAGCTGATCGCTCGCGCCCGGGCCGCCGATCTGGTCATCGCCGTCGGGGCCCGGCTGGGGGAGAACCCGACCCAGGGCTACACCCTGTTCGACCGGGCCCATACCGCGAGCGTGCTGGTGCATCTGCATCCGGGGCCGGAGGAGCTGGGCCGGGTCTGGCCGACCGCCGTCGCCGCCGTGGCCGACAACAGCCTCGCCGCCGAGGCCCTGGCGACGCTGCAGCCCGGCCGGATCTGGGACGAGGGCGCCGCCGCCCATGCCGACTATCTGGCCTTCTCGACCCCGGTGGCGGTGACCGGGCGGGTCAATCTGTCCGAGTGCATAGCGCATCTGAACACGGCCCTGCCGGCCGATGCGGTGATCACCAACGGGGCCGGCAACTTCGCCGCCTGGCTGCACCGCTTCTATCGGCACAGGGCCTGCCGCACCCAGCTGGCCCCCACCTCGGGCGCCATGGGCTATGGCTTCCCCGCGGCGATCGGGGCGAAGGCGGTCTATCCCGATCGCGAGGTGGTCTGCGTCGCCGGCGACGGCGACTTCCTGATGACGGCGCAGGAGTTGGCCACGGCGGTCCAGCACGCCCTGCCGGTGGTGGTCATCGTCGTCGACAACGGCACCTACGGAACCATCCGCATGCACCAGGAGACCCACTATCCGGGCGCACCGCGGGTCATCGCCACCGATCTGAAGAACCCGGACTTCGTGACCTACGCCGAGGCCTTCGGCGCCTTCGGGGTGCGCTGCGAGACCACCGCGGACTTCCCCGCGGCGCTGGAAGCAGCCCGGGCGGCGGCGAAGGCGGGCACGCCGGCGCTGGTGCATCTGATCGCCGACGCCGAGGACATCGCCCCGGGCCGGACCCTGACGGGGCTGCGGGGCGGGTAGGGGTAACTCATAACATCCGTCACCCCCGGGCGGGTGTCCCCCGAGACCGACAAATTCCGGCGGTGCGATCTGAGGGTCCGCTTGCAGGCGCGATGCCTAAGCCTCCTCACGACCCTTAGCGGACATTGGAACAACGGGGCCACTTGCATCTCATCCCACGGCCTGGCGACGGTTGACCCGCGCGCCTCCAACACGGACAGTCAAGCTTTAGGCCTGAGGTTCCATGCCCGACGTCTTCGCCCGTTTGCCTTGGAGCTGGCTTTGGTCCCTTTCCATCGTTCTAGTCTGGCTAGGTGTGGCCCACGCCCTCGGACAGCCGATCCCGACGCAACAACACTCCCTCGATTTGGTGCGGTTCGGGGCCTTCAAGGGCAGCGACCTCACCATCAACGAGACATGGCGCCTGATCGCGTCTCAATGGCTGCATGTGAAGTTTCTGCACATGCTGTTCAACGCCCTAATCATAGGCCTGGTCGGCCAATCGCTCTCGGGCCGGTTTGGCGCGACCGTCATGATCGGAGCGGGCGTGATCGGTGGTGCTGCGGGTCAACTGGCCGGTGCGCTGGTAATGCCCGATGCCTACATCTCGGGCGCGTCCCAAGCCTATCTTGCGCTCGCCGGACTGGCGCTTCTGACCGTTTCCCGACGATCGGTGGGATGGTGGGCCGCGCTCGTGGGCGTCTTGGTCGCAGTCAGCCTCGACGTCTTCGTTAGCGATCATGGCTGGGTGAAGATCGGCCACGCAGTCCCCTTCGCCGTTGGCCTTCTGGGCGGCGCGGTCCTTCGCCGACCCGCCAGTGATCAGGGCAATCGCCACTGACTACCCTTCGGAGAAGAGGCCGCTTCCCACCCCGAACAGAACTTCGGCATGTCCGCTTGAGGCGACGGCGCCCGGCCTTGCCGGTCAGGGTCTCTCCTCGTTGTTGCAGGGCTTGTCCCCGGGGGCCCATGGCGGGTTCACGCGCAGCCGTGCGCGGCTTTCACGTCCCGCCAGCAACATCGGCGATCGCGCCTGGCGGACCGATGGGCCCCCGGGACAAGCCCGGGGGTGACGGATTGAGGGGAGGCAGATGCTTGCCACGCCCGCCCCCCGGCGCGAAGGTGCGGCCGAACGGTCGGCCAACGGCCGCACGGGGGAAGTGTCCATGCGTATCCAGTCTCTTGCCGTTGTCTCCGCGCTGGCGCTCGGAGCGGCCCTGCCGGCCGCGCCTGTCCTGGCGCAACAGCCGCCCGCCGCCGAGGCCGCGGCGGTCCAGGACGCCGAGCTCAACGCCTTCTTCGAGCAGGCCTTCCAGGCGCGCATCGCGCTCAGCCCGCAGCAGATGACCTCGCTGGGCCTGAAGATCGACTACGACAGGCTCGATGACGTGTCCGACGCCGCCGTGGAACGGGCCCTGGCGCTGCAGGAGGCCCAGCTGGCCGAGATGCAGGCGCGCTTCAGCCCGGACCGGCTGAGCCCGCAGGCGCAGCTGTCGTACCGGCTGTTCGCCTACGGGGTGGCGCAGGCCCGCGCCGCCGCCCGCTGGCGCGACCGCGGCTTCCAGTTCACCGCCAACGGCAATCCGACCACCGGCCTGCCGGTGTTCATGATCAACAACCACCGGGTCACCTCGGTCAGCGACGCCGAGGCCTATGTGGCCCGCCTGGCCGCGGCCGAGCGCTACATGGGCCAGGTGGTCGACACCCTGAACGCCCGCGCCGACGCCGGGGTGATCTCGCCGCGCTTCGTCTTCGCCCCGGCGCTGGAGGCGACCCGGGCGGTGATCACCGGCGCGCCCTTTGACGGCGGGCCGGACAATCCGGTGTGGGCCGACTTCCAGCGCAAGGTGGCGGCGCTGGGCGCACCCGAGGCCGAGAAGGCGCGGCTGATCGCGGCCGGGCGCGAGGCCCTGACCGGGTCCTTCCGGCGCGGCTATGAGCAGGTGCTGGCGGCGCTGGAGGCCGTCGGCCGGCGGGCCGATTCCGACGCCGGCGTGTGGCGCCTGCCGGACGGCGAGGCCTACTACAACGCCCGCCTGCGCTTCTCGACCACCACCGACCTGACCGCCGACCAGATCCACGAGATCGGCCTGGCCGAGGTGGCGCGCATCCAGGCCGAGATGGAGGCGATCAAGGCCGAGGTCGGGTTCGCGGGCTCGCTGCAGGACTTCTTCACCTTCGTGAAGACCGACCCGCGCTTCCAGTATCCGAACACCGCCGAGGGCCGGGAGCAGTATCTGGCCGACGCCCGGGCCTTCGTGACCCAGGTCATGGCCGTCGGCGACCAGTGGTTCCGCGACCTGCCGGAATCGGCGCTGGAGGTGCGCGCGGTCGAGGCCTGGCGCGAGGCGACCTCGTCGATCGCCTTCTACAACGCCCCGGCCCCGGACGGGTCGCGGCCGGGCATCTACTACGTCAACCTGTCGGACATGACCCAGGTGCTGAAGCCCCAGATCGAGGGCATCAGCTACCATGAGGGGGCGCCGGGCCATCACTTCCAGATCGCCTACGCCCAGGAGATGGAGAGCCTGCCGCGCTTCCGCCGCTTCGGCGGCTATGGCGCCTATGCCGAGGGCTGGGGCCTGTACGCCGAGCGGCTGGGCCGGGAGATGGGCTTCTACCAGGACCCGTACTCGAACTTCGGCCGGCTCTCGACCGAGCTGTGGCGCGCCGTGCGGCTGGTGACCGACACCGGCCTGCACGCCCGGCGCTGGACCCGCGAGGAGGCCATTGAGTACTTCCGGGCCAATTCGCTGCTCAGCGAGCGCGACATCGTCAAGGAAGTCGAGCGCTACATCACCAACCCGGGCCAGGCGACCAGCTACAAGATCGGCGAGCTGAAGATCATGGAGCTGCGCGACCGGGCGCGGACGCGGCTGGGCGACCGCTTCGACATCCGCGACTTCCACGCCGTGGTGCTGGGCTCCGGCTCCATGCCGCTGGACGTGCTGGAGGACGTGGTCGAGGCCTGGATCGCCGCCGGCGGGGGCGATCCGACGGCGGGGTGAGGGGGTGCCTGACAGGGCCCCTCCCACACCGTCATCCTCGGGCTTGACCTGAGGATGACGGGTGTGTGGAGGCGTTCCTCCCCCACAGGGGGAGGTGGCTCGGCGGCGAAGCCGGCGAGACGGAGGGGGGATACCCACCCCCTTTTCGCCCGGCCCCCTCCACCACGCTTCGCGTGGTCCCCCTCCCCCTGCGGGGGAGGAAAGCCCCCTACGGCTGCAGGCGGTACCCGCCGGCGTCGGTGAGCAGCAGCCGGGCCTGGCCGGGCTCCGGCTCGATCTTCTGGCGCAGGCGGTAGATGTGGGTCTCGAGCGTGTGGGTGGTGACCCCGGCGTTGTAGCCCCACACCTCGGTCAGCAGCTCCTCGCGCGACACGGCCTTGGGCCCGGCGCGATAGAGGTACTTGAGGATGTTGGTTTCCTTCTCGGTCAGCCGCACCTTCCGGCCCTTGCCGTCGACCAGCATCTTGGCCGCCGGGCGGAACTCGTAGGGGCCGACGGCGAAGACCGCGTCCTCGGACTGCTCGTGGCTGCGCAGATGGGCGCGGATGCGGGCCAGCAGCACGGCGAAGCGGAAGGGCTTGGTGACATAGTCATTGGCCCCGGCGTCGAGGCCGAGGATGGCGTCGGCGTCCGAGGCCTGGCCGGTCAGCATGATCACCGGGGTCGACACCCCGGCCTTGCGCAACAGGCGGCAGGCCTCGCGCCCGTCCATGTCCGGCAGATCGACGTCGAGCAGGATCAGGTCGGCGCGGGTCTCGCGCCCGAGCTTCAGCCCCTCGGCCGCGGTCGCCGCCTGCACCGGGCGGAACTCTTCATGAAGCGCCAGCTGCTCGGCCAGGGCCTCGCGCAGGTCGTCGTCGTCGTCGATGATCAGGAGGCTCTTGGGGCTGGGCATGACCACAGAATGGCGAGCCGACAGGGCCACGCCAAGGCCGGACGTGGCGAAATCTCGCCACCGGGCCGAAGAACAGCCGCCGTTTACCCGCGCGGGCCGAACAGGGCCGACCCCAGCCGCACATGGGTGGCCCCGAATCGGATGGCGATCTCGTAATCGTCGCTCATGCCCATCGACAAGACCGGCAGGCCCTCGCGCGCCGCCAGCTTCGCCAGCAGGGCGAAGTGCGGCCCGGCCGCCTCGTCCACCGGCGGGATGCACATCAGCCCCTCGACGGCCAGATCCAGCGACCGGGCGGCAGCGATCAGGGTCGGCACCTCGCCGGGCAGGACCCCGGCCTTCTGCGGCTCGGCCCCGGTGTTGACCTGCACCAGCACCCGCGGCCGACGGCCTAGCTTCATCCCGGCGTCGGCCAGCGCTCGCGCCAGTTTCTCCCGGTCCAGGGTCTCGATCACGTCGAAAAGGGCGATGGCGTCGGCCGCCTTGTTGGTCTGCAGCGGGCCAATCAGCCGCAGCTCGGGCGCGGTCCCGGCGGCGACGTCCGGTCCCCAGCGCCCCTCGCTCCAGCGTCCCTGCGCCTCCTGCACCCGATTCTCGCCGAACACAGTCAGGCCCGCGGCGCGGGCAGCGGCCACGGCTCGGGGCGGCTGGGTCTTGATCACGGCCACAAGGGTGACGGTGCCCTCGGGACGGCCGGCGGCGCGGCAGGCCCTGAGGATCCGCCGCTGCGCCGTGGCGATTCGGTCGGCGATGGCCGACGACGCGCTGGACGCCGCGAGCGGCGCGGGCGAGAGATCGGCCATGATCCTGTCTCCTCAGGCCCGAGCACTGTGGGACGCGGCCTGCGCCCTGTCGCCCGGTTCGGGGGCGGATGTAGGCGCGAACGGCACCCGCGTCAGCCCCGGCCTGCCGCCGCTGTGGTTCCTGACCGACCCGGAGCGCACGCCCGAGCCGTGGCGCACCGCCGAGCGCCTGCCGGCCGGGGCCGGGGTCATCCTGCGCCACTTCGGCCGGCCCGAGGCCCGCGACACGGCCCTGCGCCTCCGCGAGGCCACAACCTCTGCCGGAGTGCTGTTCCTGATCGCCGCCGATCCGGAGCTTGTCGCGGCGGTCGGGGCCGACGGCCTGCATCTGCCGCATGGTTGGCTGGAGACCCCGCCAGCCATCCCGCCCGGCTGGCGGCTGAGCGCGGCCTGCCGCTCGCGCGAGGCGCTCGCCCGGGCCGAGGCGGTCGGCGTCGAGGTGGTTTTCGTCTCGCCGGTGTTCTTCCCCGGCGGCCGCTCGGGGGCGCGGCCCGGGATGACGCCGCTGGGCCGGGAGGGGCTGGCGGCGCTGGTCCGGTCGACGCGGCTTCCGGTCATCGCGCTGGGCGGGCTCGACGCGGCGCGCATACTTACGCTGCGGGGGAGCGGCGCGCGCGGGGCCGCGGCGGTGGAGGCGGTGCAGGCGGCGTTCGGCGACCAGGCTGTGCGCCCCTAGACACGACGAGACGTCGCGTCTGGCTGCAAGCGTCTGGTTTCTGGTTGCCGTCACCCCCCGGGCTTGTCCCGGGGGCCCATGGCGGGGTCAAGCGCAGCCGCACGCGGCTTTCACGTTCCGCCAGCGACATCCTGCGCTCGCGCCTGGCGGATCGATTGACCCTCGGGACAAGCCCCAGGGTGACGATGTTGGGGGCTCAGAACCTAGAAGCGGAAGATCGACTCGAGCCGCACGCGCGGCTGGCCCCGGCGGTCGCTCTCGGCGGCGCGGGCAGGGTCGGGCTCGGCGCGGCCGAGGCCGGCGGAGGCACCGAGACGCAGGCGCGGATTGACCCGGTAGTATGCACCCGCCTCGACATCGCCCCAGTCGGTGTCGCGGCCGACCGGCTGGCTGACGCCCAGGTCGAGGCTCCAGCGGCCGCCCTCGCGGAACTGCAGCACGCGGCGTTGCGGAGCGGAGCGCTGGGCCTCGGCGAGGCTGAGGGCCGGGCGCACGCTTTCGCGCCCGCTGGTGGCGGGCGTCTGGACAGACGTCTGGGCGGCAGCGGCACCCGCGGTCAGACCGACCACGGCGACGGCGCAAATCCAGCCGGCGAGACGCATGACGCGAGCCCCTTCGAGGCGAGATGCCGACCCGTTGCCGACCCTCCGGTCGAGTTAGACTCCCGGTGGGTGAACAGTCAATGAAGGCCGCAGGGGCCGGCGCGGTTCCCCCGACGCGTGTGTCGCCGCCGTCACGTCCTGGCGATCACAAGGCTCCGCGCGCCCTGGTGCCCGCTCGATGCGGCCCGCGCTTGTCAGGGCCCCTTTCGGGCATGCTATAGACCAGGACGTGGCGCGGGGTGGCGCTTCGCGGACTTCCTGTGGCGCATGGATGCGTGGCGAGACCCGCTGACGACGGAGAAAAGACGGATGGGCTTTGTTCGCGGCGCCTCGATCGCCCTCTCACTCGCCCTTGCGGCGACCGGCCTGTCGGCCTGTGGCAGCCTCGGCGGCGGCCGGGCCGCCAATGACGACGTCAGCGCCCGGCTGGGGATCGGCGTCAACGCCTTCCTGTGGCGCGCCTCGCTCGACAACCTGTCGTTCATGCCGCTGGCCAGCGCCGATCCCTGGGGCGGCATCATCAGCTATGACTGGTACGTCAATCCCCAGGCCCCGGACGAGCGCTTCAAGGCCACCGTGTTCATCCTCGACCGCCGCCTGCGCGCCGACGCCCTGAACGTCAGCATCACCAAGGAGGCGCGCGGGGCTGACGGCCAGTGGATCACGACGCCGGTCTCGGCCCAGACCGAGTCCGACCTCGAGAACGCCATCCTCACCCGGGCGCGCCAGCTGAATCTCGCCGCCGGCCGCTGACCCGGGTCGGCCGCCCCCTTCCGCCTTCCTTCAGGACCCGCCGTGGCCCGCTACGACCCCAAGACCGCCGAGCCCCGCCAGCAGGCGCGCTGGCAGGGGGCGAACGCCTTCGCAGCGCCCGTCGCCGACGACGGCCGCCCGACCTGCTATGTGCTGGAAATGTTCCCCTACCCCAGCGGGAACATCCACATGGGCCACGCCCGAAACTATGTCATGGGCGACGTGGTGGCCCGGTTCAAGCGCGCCCGGGGCTTCGCCGTCCTGCACCCGATGGGCTGGGACGCCTTCGGCATGCCAGCCGAGAACGCGGCCATGGAGCGGGGCGTCCACCCCAAGGCCTGGACGTACGACAACATCGCCAACATGCGGGCCCAGCTGAAGCTGCTGGGCCTGTCGCTGGACTGGAGCCGCGAGTTCGCCACCTGCGACCCGGCCTATTACGGCAAGCAGCAGGCCTGGTTCCTCAAGCTGTTCGAGCGCGGCCTGGTCTACCGCAAGGACGCGGTGGTCAACTGGGACCCGGTCGACAACACCGTGCTGGCCAATGAGCAGGTCATCGACGGTCGCGGCTGGCGCTCGGGGGCGCTGGTCGAGAAGCGCAAGCTGACCCAGTGGTTCCTGCGAATCACTGACTATGCCGACGACCTGATCGACGGCTTGAAGACGCTTGACCGTTGGCCGGACAAGGTCCGGCTGATGCAGGAGAACTGGATCGGCAAGAGCCGCGGAGCCACCCTGTGGTGGGAGATCGCCGAGGCTCCGGCCTTCCTGCCCGCCGCGCCCGGGGACGAGGCCAACCCTGCCCGCGATCCGATCGAGGTCTACACGACCCGGCCGGACACCCTCTTCGGGGCCAGCTTCCTCGCTCTGGCCGCCGACCACCCCCTGACCCGGGCTATCGCCGCCCATCGGCCGGAGGTCGCCGCCTTCGTCGCCGAATGCGCCCGTTCGGGCACCAGCGAGGCCGATCTGGAGAAGGCCGAGAAGCTGGGCGTCGACCTGGGGGTGCGGGTATGCCACCCGTTCGACCCGGCGCGGACCGTGCCGGTCTGGGCCGCCAACTTCGTGCTCTCGACCTATGGCACGGGTGCCATCTTCGGCTGCCCTGCCCACGACCAGCGGGACCTCGACTTCGCCCGCAAGTACAGCCTGCCCGTTCTGCCCGTGGTGCGGCCCGAGGGCGCCGGCGACGACTTCGCCGTGGCCGACGAGGCCTGGGTCGGGCCCGGCAAGCTGTTCAACTCCGCCTTCCTCGACGGGCTGGAAGCCGAGGCCGCAAAGGCCGAGGCCATCGCCCGGGTCGAGGCCGCCGGCCAGGGCAAGGGCGCGACCGTCTATCGCCTGCGGGACTGGGGCGTCAGCCGCCAGCGCTACTGGGGCTGCCCGATCCCGATCATCCACTGCGACAGCTGCGGGGCCGTGCGCGTGCCGGACGCCCAGCTGCCGGTCGAGCTGCCCGAAGACGTGACCTTCGACGTGCCCGGCAATCCGCTGGACCGTCACCCGACCTGGAAGCACGTCAAATGCCCCTCGTGCGGGGCGGACGCGGTGCGCGAGACTGACACCCTCGACACCTTCGTCGATTCCAGCTGGTACTTCGCCCGCTTCGCCGACCCGACGGCGGCAGAGCCGATCGGGGCCGAGGCCGCCAATCGCTGGCTGCCGGTCGACCAGTACATCGGCGGGGTCGAGCACGCGGTGCTGCACCTGCTCTACGCCCGCTTCATCAGCCGCGCGCTCAGCGACGCCGGGCTGATGGAGGTACGCGAGCCCTTCGCCGGCCTGTTTACGCAAGGCATGGTGGTCCACGAGACCTACCGCCGGGCCGACGGGGCCTGGGTCGAGCCGACCGACGTGGAGATCCTGACCGAAGGCGGCGTGCGCCGCGCCCGCCAGCTGTCGACCGGCGAGGCGGTGACCATCGGCGACATCGAGAAGATGTCAAAGTCGAAGAAGAACGTGGTCGCCCCGGCCGAGATCCTCGATACCCACGGCGTCGACGCCGGCCGCCTGTTCGTCCTGTCCGACAGCCCGCCGGAGCGGGATGTGCAGTGGACCCCGGGCGGACTGGAGGGTGCCGGGCGCTTCGTCCAGCGCGTCTGGACCCTGTTTGACGGCCATGAGCCCGACAGACCGGGCGACAGGGCCGCCGACGAGGCCCTGCGCCGCGAGACGCACAAGGCCATCAGGGCCGTCACCGAGGGGGTCGAGGGCTTCCGCTTCAACTCGGCGATCGCGAAGCTCTACGCCTTCGTGGCGGTGGTCCGTGACCATGAGTCGGCCAGCGGCCCGACCCGGGCCGAGGCCCTGTCCGCCCTGGCCCGGCTGATCGCGCCCTTCACCCCGCACCTGGCCGAGGAAGGCTGGACCCGGCTAGGGATGGAGGGGATGGTTCTCGACGCGCCCTGGCCGGTCTATGATCCGGCCCTGGCGGCGGACGACGAGGTGGTCCTGCCGATCCAGGTCAACGGCAAGCGGCGCGCCGAGATCCGCGTCGCCCGGGGCCTGGAGCCGTCGCAGGTGGAGGCGCTGGTGCTGGCCGACGAGACCGTGAAGGCGAAGCTGGAGGGCCAGGCCATCCGAAAGGTGGTGGTGGTCAAGGACCGCATCGTCAATCTGGTGGTGGCCTGATGCGCCGCGCCGCTGCCGTCGCGACCCTCGCCGTGGCCCTGTCGGCCCTGGCCGGCTGCGGCTTCACTCCGCTCTACGCCGAGCTGCCCGCAACCGGCCTGTCGCAGGTGGCGGTCTCGACCCCCGACGACCGGCTCGGCTACCGGGTACGCGAGCAATTGGAGGACGCCCTCGGCCGCACACCGGGCGGTGCCGTCTCGCACCGGCTGGAGATCGCCCTGGAGCCGCAGCGCCGCCCGCTGGGCCGGCGCATCGACGACACCGCCGTGCGCTATGAGCTGGTCATCACCGCCGACTGGACCCTGACGCCCGCCGCCGGCGGCGCGCCCCTGACCGGTCGCGAGATCGTCACCATCACCTACGCCACCGCCGACCAGCCCTACGCCGCCATCGCCGCCCAGCAGGACGGTGAGGAGCGCGCCGCCGCCGACCTCGCCCGCCGCCTTCGGCTGTCCCTGATGCGGGCCCTGGCGGAATGACGGGGCGCTTCCCTTCTCCCCTCGCGGGAGAAGGCGGGCCGCGTAGCCCTCACCTCATTCCTCCCCCACAGGGGGAGGTGGATCGACGCGCAGCGTCGAGACCGAGGGGGGGGAGCTGCGAACGTCCGGGCAGGCCCCCCTCCACCGCCTTCGGCGGTCCCCCTCCCCCTGCGGGGGAGAAATGGCAGCAACTGTCCCCATCCCCCCGGATCGCCGCATGATCCTGTCGAGGCGTCCGGAGATCGATCGCTTTCTCGCCAAGCCGGACCCGGCGGTGCGGGCGGTGCTGCTGCACGGCAAGGACCGGTCCGGCGTGGCCGAACGGGCGCAGTTGCTCGGCCGCACGGTGGTGGCCGACCTCAACGACCCGTTCAATGTCACCCTGCTGACCGAGGGCGACATCGACGCCGGCGACGGCCGGCTGGAGGAGGCCCTCGCCGCCATGTCGATGATGGGCGGCCGCCGGCTGGTACGGGTGCGGCTGGGCGGCTCGGTCAGGTCCGGCGTCGACAAGGCCCTGGCCGAGGCCCTCAGGCACCACGCCGACGGCTCCTTCAACCCGGACAGCCTGCTGGTCATCGAGGCCGATGCGCTCGGCCGCGACTCCACCCTGCGCAAGGCGGCGGAGGGAGCGACGGGGGCCGCCGCCATCGCCTGCTATGAGGACGAGACCGGCGATGTGGCGCGCATGACCCGCGAGGCCCTCGCCACCGACAAGGTCGGGCTGACCGCCGACGCCCTGGATCGCTTTGTCGCCCGGCTGCCGCGCGAGCGGGGGTTGATGCGGCAGGAGATCGAGCGTCTGGCCCTCTACATCGGGCCGGGCAGCGGCCGGACGCTCGATCTGGAGGGGCTGGAGGCCCACCTCGGGGTCGAACCCGACGCCTCCCTGCAGGACGCGGCGCTGGACGCCTTCGGCGGCCGGGCGGAGAAGGCGCAGGGTGCCCTGCGCCGGGCCTTCGCCGAAGGGGAAAGCGCCGTCTCGGCCCTGCGCCAGCTCAGCCTGCAGCTTCAGAAGCTGCGCCGTATCGCCGTGCTGACGGCCAACGGGGCCGGAGCCAAGGAAGCCGCCAAGGCCGCCGGGGTGTTCTGGAAGCAGGAGGCGGAGATGCTGCGCCAGGCCCGGTCCTGGCGGCTGGAGCTTCTGGAGGAGGTGCACGAGGCCCTCTACGCCGCCGACGCCGCCGTCCGCGCCACCGGCTCCCCCGACCAGCTGCTGGCCGAACGCGCCGTGCTCGAGATCGCCGCGAAGGCGCGCCGCGCGGGGCTTTAGGGCGCTCCAGTCAAGGGATCACAACGGCCGCAGCGAGTTCACAGCGAACACGACGGGTCCTGTGAATTGGCGCGCGAAGCGCCTTGCCTGATGACCGGATGATGAGGCGCCTGCGGCGCAGCCCGCGCGACATCGCAGTGGCCGTGGTGGCCTCGCTGTGGCCGCCGTGATCCCTTGAACCGCTTGCTAGGTGCCCCCCTTCCGCGCCAGCCAGATGGTGGCGTCGCCGGTGGAGGGGTCGTCGCGGACGTGGGCGGACACCGCCAGTCCGCCGGCGGCGAGCGCCGCACGGTAGCCGTCGGGGTCGAGGCTGGCATGGTAGAGGGGCGCGCCGCTCCAGTCGCCGAGGGTCTCGCCCGCCGTCCCGCCGCTGGTGAACATCAGGACCCCGCCCGGAACCAGCCAGCCACCGATCCGCGTCAGCAGGGCAGCCTGCTCGGCCGGGCGCAGGTGGAACAGGCTGTGCCAGGCGATCACCCCGGCGCCGGGCGTCTCCGGGCTCCAGCTGCGCATGTCGGCGCAGCGCCAGGTCTGGTCGGGCAGGGCCTCCGCGGCGGCGGCCAGCAGAGCCTCCGAGGCGTCGATTCCCTCCACCGACCGCCCCTGTCGCGCCATATAGGCGGCGATGGGCCGGCCCGCGCCGCAGCCCAGGTCGAGGACGCGGCCGGGCGGGGTCAGGGCCAGCATCCGGTCCAGCCAGGGCCGCTCGAACAGGCCGAGGCTGCGCCGGGCGATGAAATCCTCCGCCCCGGCGCGATAGAGGTCGACGACCGCCGCGGCGGCCCGACTCAGCGCATCAGGCGTCGGCACAGGTCGTCGAGCTGCTCGAGCGTGCCGAACCTGATCGTCAGATCGCCGCGGCCGTCGCGATAGGCGAGCTGCACCTTGAGCCCCAGCACATCGGCCAGATCCTGCTCGAGAGCAGCGATGTCGGGGGAGGCCTCGCCGGCACCGCCCCTGCGCGCCGGACGGGGGGCACCGGGCCCCTGCACCGCTTGACGGGCGAGGGCCTCGGTCTGGCGCACGTTCAGCCCCTTGGCGAGCACCTCATGGGCCAGGGCCCCGGGGTCCGGAGCGGTGATCAGGGCGCGGGCGTGGCCGGCGCTGAGGCGGCCGTCGGCGACCATGCCGCGCACCTCCTCCGGCAGCTGCAGCAGGCGCAGGACGTTGGCCACATGGCTGCGGCTCTTGCCGACCACGCCGGCGAGGGCGTCCTGGGTGCGACCGAACCGCTCCATCAACTGCCGATAGGCCTCGGCCTCGTCGATCGGATTGAGGTCGGCGCGCTGGACGTTCTCGATGATGGCGACCTCGAGCACCTCGATGTCGTCCATCTCGCGCGCGATCACCGGCACCTCGGTCAGGCGGGCCGCCTGCGCCGCGCGCCAGCGCCGCTCGCCGGCGATGATCTGCCACATCCCCGGCTCGCCCGGCCGGGGGCGCACGAGGATGGGCTGCAGCACGCCCTTGTCGCGGATCGAGGCGGCCAGTTCGTCCAGCTCCACC
Source organism: Brevundimonas sp. (assembly GCA_027531145.1). Classification (GTDB taxonomy): domain Bacteria; phylum Pseudomonadota; class Alphaproteobacteria; order Caulobacterales; family Caulobacteraceae; genus Brevundimonas. Next base: position 216,633 of record JAPZRF010000002.1, read on the forward strand.
AGACTGAAGGAGCGGCGGGGCTGGTCGGGGTTGGGCCGGAGGGTCTCGATCGGCGCGTAGCGCACGCCGCCGGAGCCCGGCTCGACCGGCCCGGCCACCGGGGCTTCGACCGAGATGTCCTCGCCCAGCAGCGCCGACAGACCGCGCCCCAGACCCCGCTGGCGTTCACTCACCACGTTCACTCACCCCTCTTGAGAATCAGCCCGGACAGGGCAGGTCAGGCCGCCGCCGCCTGACGACGCTGGCGTTCGCGCATCACCACCTCTCGGGCCAGCCTGAGATAGGCCTGGCTGCCGGCACAGTTGAGGTCATAGATCAGGGCCGGCTTGCCGAACGACGGTGCCTCCGAGACCCGCACATTCCGGGGGATCACCGCGTCATAGACCTTGTCGCCGAAGTGGGCCCGCACATCGTTGGCCACCTGGCCGGAAAGGGCGTTGCGGCGGTCGAACATGGTCAGGACCAGGCCCTGGATCTCCAGCGCCGGATTGAGACTCCGCTTGACCATGTCGACGGTGCGCATCAGCTGGGTCAGCCCCTCCAGGGCAAAGAATTCGCACTGCAGCGGCACCAGCACCGCGTCCGCGGCGGCCATGGCGTTCAGCGTCAACAGGTTGAGCGAGGGCGGACAGTCGATCAACACATAGTCATACCGGGTCTGCCCGGGCACGTCCCCCTGTTTCGCCAGCCCGTCGCGCAGCCGGAAGGAGCGACGGTCGGCATTGGCCAGCTCGATCTCGATGCCGGCCATGTCAGCGTCGGCGGGAATGATGTCGAGCCCGGGCACCGAGGTGTGCACGGCGGCGTCAGCCACGGCGCGGCCGTCGACGACCACGTCATAGATGGTCACCCGCCGCGTTTCACGTGGAACGCCCAGCCCCGTCGAGGCATTGCCCTGGGGATCCATGTCGACGATAAGCACCCGCTCACCGATGGCGGCGAGGGCCGTGCCGAGATTTATGGCCGTGGTCGTCTTGCCGACCCCGCCCTTCTGGTTGGACACGGCGAGGACGCGGGGGGAACGCTCAGCGGACACGGCGAAGTCTCCGGACGAGAACAAGCCGGCCGCGAGGATCGCTGGCCGACGGCAGAAGCTCGGCATCGATCTGCCAGGATTTTCGGGCCTCGCGCAACTCGTCCGCCGCCCGCTGTCCCTTGAGGAACAGGCCTTGTCCACCGGCAGCGATGTACGGCTGTGCGTAACTGAGCAGCTTCTCCAGCGGTGCCACGGCGCGGGCGGTCACCACCTCGACCTTGAGCCGCTGGTCCTCGGCCCGGCCGTGGACCACCGTGGCCGGCAGACCCAGCTCGTCAACGATGGACGCTAGGAAGCGACAGCGCTTGGCCAGGCTCTCGACCAGCCAGACATGGGCCCCGGGGCGCCCTTTCAGGAGTATGGCCAGAACCACCCCGGGAAGGCCCGCCCCGGCGCCCAGGTCGGCCCATGTCAGGGCCCCGGGCCTCTCGTGCAGAAGTTGGGCACTGTCCCAGGCGTGACGGTTCCAGAAGTCCAGCAGGGTGTCCGGGCCAACGAGGTTCATCACCGCATTGCCCTCGGTCAGACACCCGAGGAAGCGGTCGAGGTCGGCCATGGCCGCATCGCCGGCGAGGGTGCGCGCCTGAAACGCCTCGCGGGTCATCAGGCGGCGGCGTCGCGGTCGCGGCGGCGCACATGGGCCAGCAGGGCGGTCAGGGCCCCGGGGGTCAGCCCCTCGATGCGGCCGGCCTGGCCGAGGGTGCGCGGCCGCACCCGGCCAAGCTTCTCGCGGGCCTCGGCCGACAGGCCGCCGATGGCGGCATAGTCCAGATCCTCTGGCAGACGCAGGGCCTCGTCGCGGCGCAGGGCCTCGGCGTCGACCGCCTGGCGATCCAGATAGCCGGCATAGGCGGCGTCGATCTCCACCTGCTCGCGTACGGCCGGAGTCCAGTCGGCGATGGCCGGTGCCGCGGGCAGGAACTGCTCCAGGGTCACCCCCGGACAGGCCAGCAGGTCGAGGATCGAGCGGCGCTGGCCATCGGGGTTGACAACGATGCCCAGGGCCCGGGCCTCGTTCGGCGTGAATCGGGTCTCGCGCGCCAGGGTCTGGGCCGCCGCCAACTCCCTGGCCTTGGTGGCGAAGCGCGCGGAGCGGGCTGCGCCCGCCAGGCCCAGCCCGACCGCCAGCGGCGTCAAGCGTTGATCAGCGTTGTCGGCCCGCAGGGTCAGCCGGTATTCGGCCCGGCTGGTGAACATGCGGTAGGGCTCGGTCACACCACGGGTGACCAGATCGTCGATCATCACGCCGATGTAGGCCTGGTCGCGGCCGAGCACGACAGGATCGGCCGCGGCCGCGGCGCGGGCGGCGTTGAGCCCGGCCATCAACCCTTGAGCACCGGCCTCCTCATAGCCCGTGGTGCCGTTGATCTGACCGGCCAGATAGAGCCCCGGCAGGGCCTTGACCTCCAGCGCAGGGGTCAGCGCGCGCGGGTCGACATAGTCATACTCGATGGCGTAGCCGAAGCGGAACACCTCGACCGCCTCCAACCCCGGGATGGTCCTCAGGAAGGCCATCTGGCTAGCCTCGGACACCGAGGTGGAGATGCCGTTGGGATAGACGGTTGGATCGTCCAGCCCCTCGGGCTCTAGGAAGATCTGGTGGCTGGTCTTGTCGGCGAAGCGCACCACCTTGTCCTCGATCGAAGGGCAGTAGCGCGGGCCCCGGCCCGACAGCCGGCCACCATAGACTGCCGACTCGCCGAGGTTCTCGGCGATGATCCGGTGCGTCTCTTCGGTCGTGTGCGTCACGCCGCAGGCGATCTGCGGCACGGTGATCCGGTCCGTCAGGAAGCTGAACGGGACCGGCGTGTCGTCCGCCGACTGCAGCTCCAGCCGGTCCCACGCGATGGTGCGCCCGTCCAGCCGCGCCGGGGTGCCGGTCTTGAGGCGCCCCAGGACCAGGCCCGCCGCGTGCAGGTCCGCCGCGAGGCCGGTGGACGGATCCTCCCCGTAGCGCCCGGCGGGCAGGCGCAGCTCGCCCCGGTGGATCACCCCGTTGAGGAAGGTGCCCGTCGTCAGCACCACGGCGCGGGCGGTGAGGGTGCGGCCGTCGCCGGTCACCACCCCGGCCACCCGTCCCTCGATCCTGTGCAAGCCCTCGGCCGTGCCCTCGACCAGGGTCAGGTTCGCCGTCGCGGCCAGCTCGGCCTGCATCGCCTCTCGGTACAGGTGCCGGTCGATCTGGCTGCGCGGGCCGCGGACCGCCGCCCCCCGGGAGCGGTTGAGCAGCCGGAACTGGATCCCGGACACATCTGCGAGCCGGCCCATCAGTCCATCGAGGGCGTCGATCTCGCGCACCAGATGCCCCTTGCCCAGCCCGCCGATGGCCGGATTGCAGCTCATCTCCCCGAGGGTATCGAGGCGCTGGGTCAGCAGGGCCGTTCGGGCCCCGAGACGCGCCGCCGCCGCCGCCGCCTCGCAGCCGGCGTGGCCGCCGCCGATGACGACGACGTCAAAGTCCAGAATCGGGTCGGACAGGGGCCTCATGTGGCGGGACACATAGGCGAAACAGGCCGGACTCGCCAGTGCGAGGCGCAGGGTGTTTCACGTGAAACCGGGGTGCGCTCGCAAGTTCATCACAGAGAGCACAAAGGGGTCACAAAGGACGCGAAGGGACTCCCTGCGCGGAGCGCCCTCCGGACCTGTCGCCCGGTCGCCTCGGACGCAGAGCCGTTGCGGCCTTCGTGTCCTTGGTGGCTTCCTCTTCGTGTCCTTTGTGATGAACCCATGCTCACCACGACTGGAGTTCAGGTACGCCTACTTCCCGATGCAGAAGCTGCTGAAGACCTCGCCCAGAATGTCCTCGACCCCGACCTCGCCGGTGACGGCGGCGAGGGCGTCGGCGGCGCGGCGCAGGTCGTCGCCGGCCAACTCCGGGGCGTCGGCCAGGTGGCAGCGGGCGGCCAGCACGGCGATGCGGGCAGCCTCCAGCCGGCGACGGTGCCGGGCCCGGGTCACCGGCGGGAAGTCAGCCCCGGCCAGATCGCGCGCCACCCTGTCGGCCAGGGCCGCGCGCAGGACCTCAAGCCCCTCCCCCGTCGCCGCGCTCACGCTGAAGCCCTGACCCACCGGGGCCGTCGCAGCCAGATCAGCCTTGCTGAACACCACCAGGTCGTCGGGCCGCACATAGGCCGCCGCGGCTCCCGCGGGATCGCCGGGCCCGCGCACCCACAAGCGCAGGTCAGCCGCCTCGGCCCGGGCCCGCGCCCGGCGCACCCCCTCGGCCTCGACCGGATCGTCGCTGTCGCGCAGGCCGGCCGTGTCTGACAGCCGCACGCGGTAGCCTCCGATCTCCAGCTCGGCGTCGAGCACGTCACGGGTGGTGCCCGGAATCGCGGTGACAATGGCCGCCTCGCGCTCGACCAGGGCGTTGAACAGGGCGCTCTTGCCGGCGTTGGTCTCGCCGATCAGCACGGCCCGATAACCGTCGCGCACCCGCTCACCGCGCCCGGCGTCTGAGAGGGCCGCGTCCAGGGCGACGGTCAGGGCGTCCAGCTCCGGCCCGGCCTGCTGCGCCAGCTGATCCGGCATATCCTCGTCGGGGAAGTCGATCTCGGCCTCGACCAGAGCCAGGGCCCGCAGCAGCCTGGCGCGGAAGCCGGCGTAGGTGCGGGCCAGGGCTCCGTCCAGCTGGCCAAGAGCCTGACGGGCCTGGGCCGCCGTCTCGGCGTCAATCAGATCGGCCACCGCCTCGGCCCGGGTCAGGTCCATGCGGCCATTCTGGAAGGCGCGGCGGGTGAACTCTCCGGCCTCGGCGGGCCGCAGGCCGAGCTCGAGCAGGGCGGCGCTGACCGCCTCGACCACCGCCCGGCCGCCGTGCAGATGCAGCTCGGCCACGTCCTCGCCGGTGTAGCTGTGCGGGGCGACGAAGCGCAGGACGAGAGCCTCGTCCAGCACCTCCCCTTCATGGCGAAGCCGGCGCAGCACGGCACGGCGCGGCTCCGGCCTTCCGGCACCCAGCCCCTCCAGCGCCGCCCCGACCCCGGGCCCGGACAGCCGGATCACGGCGACCGCGCCGCGCCCCGGCGGTGTGGCGAGGGCGAACAGGGTGTCGGTCATGCGCTCCTCAATTCTCAAGGCGGCGTCGCCGCCGAGACGGAGGGACTCTTGCCCCCCCGGCCCCTACCCTTTCGCCCCGCCGGACACCGCCGCTTCCATCAGGCGGCGGAACTGATCCTGGGCCTGGAGACCGAATCCGGCCCAGGTCTTCATCAGCTCTTCCGGCTGCAGGGCAGCGATGTTCTCCTCCATGCGGCGCTGCATCTCCACGACCAGGGCCTCGTTGAGAGGCGACACATCGGGCAGGCCCAGAAAGGCGCGGGCCTCGACCGGGGTGCAGTCGATCTCGACCTTGATTTTCATGCGGGATCTCCAACCTCCTCGGGGACCTACCTTTGCCGCAAAGCCCACGCTTAAGGAACCCGCCATGCCACCGACCGACAGCCGAATACGCGCCGTGCGCCTCGACGGACCCGGCGGGCCGGAGGTGCTGCGGCTGGTCGAGACGGGGCAGCCAGAACCCGGACCGGGAGAAATCCGGGTGCGCCATGCGGCCATCGGACTCAACTTCATCGACGTCTATCAGCGCACCGGCCTCTACCCCCTCGCCTGGCCGTCGGGTCTCGGCCTCGAGGCCGCCGGCGTGGTCGAGACGACCGGCCCCGGGGTTCGCCGTTTCCGGCCCGGCGACCGGGTTGCCTACGCTAACGGCCCCGTCGGTGCCTATGCCGAAGCCCACATCGTGCCCGAAGGGCGCGCCGTCCGCGTCCCCGACGATCTGCCGCTGGAGACCGCCGCCGGGGCCCTGCTCAAGGGCATGACGGCGGAGATGCTGCTGCGTCGGGTGTTTCACGTGAAACCGGGCCAGACGATCCTGCTGCATGCGGCCGCCGGCGGGGTGGGGCTGCTGCTCGCCCAGTGGGCGCGGGCCCTCGGTGCCAGGGTGATCGGGACGGTCGGGGACGCCGTCAAGGCCGAGCTGGCCCTCGCCCGGGGCTGCGACCACGTCATCCTGTACGGCGAGGAGGATGTGGCCGAGCGGGTGCGGGCGCTGACCGACGGCGACGGGGTGGCGGTGGTCTATGACTCCGTCGGTGCCGCCACGGCCGAAGCCTCACTGGACAGCCTGGCGCGGCGGGGCATGTACGTCAGCTTTGGCAACGCGTCCGGCCCCGCGCCGGCGGTCGCGCCCCTGCGCCTGTCGCGGGGCGGCTCGCTGTTCATGACGCGGCCGACGCTGTTCGACTATGTGGCGACGACCGACGAGCTGGACGCCGCCGCGGCCGCCCTCTTCCGGGTGATCCGCGACGGATCGGTGCAGGTGCGGATCGGCCAGACCTTCCCCCTTGCCGAGGCCGCCGAGGCCCATCGCGCTCTGGAGGCGCGGCGCACCACAGGCTCGACCCTGCTGATCCCCTGAGCCCGCGCCGCCGGCCTGGTCGGCCCGGCTCAGGTATTCATGCTCTGGAAGAATTCGCCGTTCGATTTGGTCTGCCGCAGTTTGTCGAGCAGGAACTCGATGGCGTCCTGCGGCCCCATGGGGTTGAGGATACGGCGCAGGACATAGGTCTTGGCCAGCTGGTCCTTCGGGGTGATGAGGTCTTCCTTGCGCGTGCCGGACTTGAGCACGTCGATCGCAGGAAAGATGCGCTTGTCGGCGACCTTGCGGTCCAGCACGATTTCCGAATTTCCGGTGCCCTTGAACTCCTCGAAGATCACCTCGTCCATGCGGCTGCCGGTGTCGATCAGGGCCGTGGCGATGATGGTCAGGGAGCCGCCCTGCTCGACGTTGCGCGCGGCACCGAAGAAGCGCTTGGGCCGCTGCAGGGCGTTGGCGTCGACGCCGCCGGTCAGCACCTTGCCGGAGGACGGAACGGTGGCGTTGTAGGCGCGGCCCAGGCGGGTAATGGAGTCCAGCAGGATCACCACGTCCTTCCTGTGCTCGACGAGGCGCTTTGCCTTCTCGATCACCATCTCGGCCACGGCCACGTGACGGGTCGCCGGCTCGTCGAAGGTCGAGGCCACGACCTCGCCCTTCACGGTGCGCTGCATGTCGGTGACTTCCTCGGGCCGCTCGTCGATCAGCAGCACGATCAGGATCACCTCGGGGTGATTGCGCTCGATCGACTTGGCGATGTTCTGCAGCATCACCGTCTTGCCGACCCGCGGAGGGGCCACGATCAGGCAACGCTGACCCTTGCCCAGCGGGGCGACGATGTCGATGACCCGACCCGAGCGATCCTTCAGGGTCGGGTCCTGAATCTCCATGTGCAGCCGCTCTTCAGGATAGAGCGGGGTCAGGTTGTCGAACAGGACCTTGGTCTTGACCGTTTCCGGGTCTTCGAGATTGATCGTGTCGACCTTGAGCAAGGCGAAGTAACGCTCGCCCTCGCGCGGGCCGCGCACGGCCCCGTGGATGGTGTCGCCCGAGCGCAGGCCGAAGCGGCGGATCTGCGACGGCGAGACATAGATATCGTCCGGACCGGGCAGGTAGTTGGCATCGGGGCTGCGAAGGAAGCCGAAGCCGTCCGGCAGAATCTCCAGCACGCCGTCGGCAATGATCTCCACCTCCTCGTCGGCCAGGGCCTTGAGGATGGCGAACAGCAGGTCCTGCTTTCGCAAGTTCGAGGCGTTCTCGATCTCCAACTGCTCGGCGAAGGCGACCAGATCGGCCGGCGTCTTCTCGTTCAGTTCGGCCAGGGTAATGCGGCCGCTGGCGACGATCGGCTCCCCGTCCTCCTCGTCGTCCTCGACCGTGGTGTCGACGCCGGAGTCGTCGTCTGCGGCACCCGTCCCGAGGGTGTCACGCTCGACCTCGGGGGCGGTCGGATCTGTGTCGTGGACATCGGACATGGTCAGGACTCTTGACGCGCGCAGGTCCGCTCGCCGGAGCGAGGCGGGGCGACTGGGATGCTAGGCCTCGCGGCCGGGGGGATGCGACGGGTCCCGGGCCCGAGGCGCAGGGGTCGCAGGGGAAAGGACCCCAGCCGAACCACAGAGGCGCAGCGCCGTCAAGCGGGGCGGGAGCGGCGGGCCCCCTCCCCCGCAGGCGGGGGAGGAGAGAAACCACATCCCCTACGCCCCCCACTCCAGGGTCACCGACAGGACCATGACAATGGCGATGAGGAAGGGGATCTCGTTGGTCATGCGCCAGAAGCGGCCCGTGCGGGCCGAAGTCCCGGCCTGGATGCGGCGGTACTCGGCGGACAGGTAGCCGTGCCAGCCGCTGAGGGCGATGGCCCCGGCCAGTTTGGCGACCATCCACGGCCGGGGGACGAAGCTCCAGTCGGCACCGCCACCGCTGCGGATCCACAGCAGCCACAGGCCTAGGCCCCAGCTCACCCCCATCGCCGGGTTGAGGATGATTTTCAGCAGCCGTCGCTGCCAGATACGCAGCAGCTTGCGCATTTCGGACCTCAGAGGCCCGGCCTTCTCGGCCTGCTCGGCGTCATAGGCATAGAGGCGCGGCAGGAAAAGCAGGCCGGCCATCCAGGCGATCACCGCCAGGATGTGCAGACCTCGGGCGAGGTCGTAAAGGGTCACGCGGGGCGCTTCCCGCGCTTCTCGGCCTGGCTGGGGCAGGCCTTCCAGCGGCCCTGGCAGCCGGGTCCGAACGGGGCCACTCCGGTCCGGCCCAGCGCCTCTTCCACCGCCTCGGCGAGAGCGCCAATGAAGCGTGGCGCGACGCTGACGGTCGGGACCCGCAGATAGGGGCTAATGCCGTACTCATGGGCCAGCTCGCCATATTCGATGTCGAGCTCGACAAGGGTCTCGATATGCTCGGAGACGAAGGCAATCGGGACGAGGACCACGCCCTTGCCGTCGCGGCCGGCGGTCTCGATCGCGTCCGGGGTGGCCGGACCCAGCCACTTCAGCGGCCCGACCCGGCTCTGGTAGCACAGGCTCCAGTCAATCTGCCCGAGGCGGGCGGCGACGGCCGCACAGGTAGCCTCGACCTGTTCCTGATAGGGGTCGCCCTTGCCGGTGACCAGCATTTCCGGGATCCCGTGGGCTGAGAACAAAACCCGAACTGGCCGGCTTCCGGCCTCGGTCAGCCGTTCACGGATCATCGCCGCCTGGGCCTCCAGCCAGCCCTCCGCCTGCGGATAGCAGCAGACGGTGCGGCTACGGCCCGGGCCGCGATAGACCTCGTTCCAGATCTTCAGCGACGACTGGGTCGTGGTGGTCGAGAACTGCGGATAGAGAGGCAGCTGGACAATCTCGTCCGGCGCAAAGGCGGCCACCTCTGCGGCGGTCCGAGCCGTCATCGGGTGCCAGTAGCGCATGGCGATGAAGACCCCGACCTCCGCCCGCGGAAACCGGACCGCCAGTTCGGCCTTCAAGGCCTCGGCTTGGCGCCGGGTCTCCCCCAGCAGGGGAGAGCCCCCGCCCATGCGAGCGTAGTTCGCCTGCGCCTCACGCTCGCGGCGGCTGGAGATCAGCCGGGCCACAAGGGTGCGCAGGATACCCGGCAGACCGATGATGGCCGGGTCATTAAACAGGTTGAACAGGAACGGCTTGACGCTGGCCTGGTCGTCCGGCCCGCCCAGGTTGAACAGGACGACGGCGATGCGCCGGCCCGCAGCTGTGTCCGTCATTCCGCGCCGATCCTCTTCAGCACCTGTTCCACATGGGCGATCGGCGTATCCGGAAGGATGCCGTGCCCTAGGTTGAAGACGTAGGGGCCCTGGCCCCAGGCGTCCAGCAGGACGTCAACCCTGCGGTCCAGGGCCGCGCCCCCGGCCCGCAGCAGCAGGGGGTCCAGCGCGCCCTGGATCGGCTTGATCGCCTGCACCCGCCGGCCGACCTCGAGCGGACAGGCGGTGTCCAGCGCCACGGCCTGGACGTCGCAGCCAGCGGCGTAGCGCTCGGCCAGGGCCGCCGAGCCGCGCGGGAAGCCGATCAGGGGCACAGTCACGCCCAGCTCGCGCACCCGCGCCACAAGCTTCTGATGCGGGGCCAGCACCAGCCGGTCGAACAGCTCATCCGACAGCCCCTCCGCCCAGCTCTCGAAGATTTTCAGGACCTGGGCGCCGGCCTCGGCCTGCATCTTCAGATAGTGGGCGGTGGCCTCGACCAGCACGTCCAGCACCGCCTCGACATGGGCCGCGTCGCGATAGACGAAGTCCCGGGCCAGGGCCCGCTCGCCCTTGCCGATGGTTCGGTTGGCCCCGTCGAGCATGTAGGTGGCCACGGTCCAGGGCGCGCCGGCGAAGCCGATCAGGGTGCGCTGCGAGTCCATCGCCGCCCGCACCCGCGACAGAGTCTCGCCGACCGGCGAAAGGGCGCGGCCGGCTTCTTCGGCCAGAGCCGCCATCGCCTCAACCGGCGGCAGTTCGCCAAGCACCGGCCCCTCGCCAGCCTCGAAGGCCACCTTCTGCCCCAGCGCCTGAGGGATCAGCAGGATGTCGGCGAAGACAATGGCGGCGCTGAACGGAAAACGACGCATGGGCTGCAGGGTCGCCTCTGCGGCTTTCTCCGGATCGAGGCAGAAACCCACGAAGTCAGCCGCCGTGGCCCGGAGGGCACGGTACTCGGGCAGGTAACGGCCCGCCTGGCGCATGAACCAAACCGGCGGCGTCGCCAGGGTTTCACCGTCAAGGACGCGAAGGAGGGCCGGGCGCGAAGAGCTCATGGGGCGGCTCTAGGGCACCGGAACCGACGGCTCAATCCCCGCCCCTTGTCCCTACCCTGCCTCTCTTCTGAAATGAGATAGTGGAAGGAAGTGGCGGGGTCGAACACCGGGCACCGATCAGCCCCTGTCCCGCCCGGAGCCGGGGTTCTCCACCCTCTCGCGAGGGCCACTGTCAGCACTCCGGTCGGCCTGTCGATAACCGGGACAAATCCTGACGAAACCTGGCCCGCCGGGGTCCGGGCCGGGATCATGTCGGGGATATCGGCTGTGCGCTGTTAGGGATTGATTAACCTTCCACCGAAGCCCCTAAGGGGGCCGTCCTCCGGGGGAGAACATGCCCCGCGGAGCTTCCTCTTCTCCACTGTTGTCCCTGCTCGCCGCCGACGGAGACGCGCGCTATAGGAAACGGTGCCCCGCGGCCCCGGTCGTGTCCGGGCGTCATCCACAGCACGTCCAGTGTCCGACGCGAGATCACGCACGGGAATCCGCCGCTCATGCATAAGCCGTACGGTCGGCTCGCCACCTACTTCCACGTTCACCTCGTGTCGGACTCCACCGGCGAGACGCTCAACGCCATGGCCAAGGCGGTCGTGGCCCGTTTCGACGGGGTCATCCCGATCGAGCACATCTATGCGCTGGTGCGCTCGCGCAAGCAGCTGGACCGGGTCCTGGAGGAGATCGCCGCCGCCCCGGGCGTGGTGCTGCACACGATTGTCGACAAGGAGCTGCGTGCGGCGCTGGAAGACGGCTGCCGGATGCTCGACACGCCCCAGATCGGAGCGCTGGACCCCCTGGTCGGGGCCCTGTCGCGCTATCTTGGAGCCGCCCTCTCGACCCGGGTCGGAGCCCAGCACGCCCTGGACCATGACTATTTCAACCGCATCAGCGCCCTCGACTTCGCCATGGCCCATGACGACGGCCAGGGCACGGCCGAGGAGCTGGAGCGCGCCGATGTGGTTCTGTGCGGGGTCAGCCGCACCTCGAAAACCCCGACCTGTATCTATCTGGCCCATCGCGGGGTGCGCGCCGCGAATGTCCCGCTGGTCCCGGGCCAGGAGGACGGGGAGCGGCTGGTCGGGCTGCGCAACCCGCTGGTGGTCGGCCTGACCGTCTCACCGGACCGTCTGGTGCAGATCCGCCGAAACCGCCTCGACGCCCTCAACGCCGATCGCGCCTCGTCCTATGTCGACCACGACGCCGTGCGCGACGAGACCGTGAAGGCGCGCCGGGCCTTCGAACGGCGCGGCTGGCCGGTGATCGACGTGACCCGCCGCTCGGTCGAAGAGACCGCCGCCGCCATCGTCAATCTGCTCAGCGAGCGCCGCACGCACCGGCTGGGGGCCAGCTGGTGAGCGCGGTCCCGCTTGTGCTGGCCTCGGCCAGCGCCACCCGGCGCGCCCTGCTAACCGGAGCCGGGGTGCCCCATGCGGTCGAGCCGTCCGGCGTCGACGAGCCGGCGCTCAGGGCCGGCTGGCCCGACGCGACCCCGGGCGAGGTGGCGCAGCGGCTGGCCGAGGCCAAGGCGCTGGACGTCTCGGCCCGCCGGCCGGGAGTGCTTGTGCTGGGCTCGGACCAGACCCTCGACCTTGACGGCCGCACCCTCGACAAGGTCCAGGACCTGGCCGCCGCGCGGGACCGTCTGCTGGCCCTGCGTGGCCGCGCCCATCGCCTGCACAGCGGCGCGGCCCTGGCCCGGGATGGCGAGGTTCTGTGGACGGCGCTGGACAGCGCCACCTTGATTGTCCGCGACTTCTCCGATGCCTTTCTTGACACCTATCTCGCCGGCGAAGGCCTGCTGGCGCTGAGCTCGGTAGCCTGCTACCGGCTGGAGGGTCCGGGCCTGCAGCTGATGACCCGGGTTGAGGGCGACCACAGCACCATCCTCGGCCTGCCCATGCTGCCCGTTCTGGAGGCCCTGCGCCGCCACGGGGCGCTGGTGCCATGAACGGGCCGGTGACCGCCGGCGTCGCCGGCCGCCCGATCGGCCATTCCCTCAGTCCCCTGATCCACAGCGCCTGGCTGCAGGCAGCCGGGTTCGCCGGCCAATACCTTGCATTCGAGCCGGCCGACGAGGCGGGTTTCACCCGGCTGGTCGACCGTATCCGCACCGGGGACCTGATCGGGATCAATGTCACCGCCCCGCACAAGGAGACGGCCTTGGCGCTCGCGGACTTCGCCACCGACACCGCCCGGGCGGCGGGGTCGGCCAATGTTTTGGCCCTTCTGGACGGCCACTTGCTGGCCGACAGCACGGACGGACGGGGCCTGCTCGAAACCCTGGCCGATCAGGCCCCGGGGCTCGATCTGTCGGCCCGGGCGGCTGTCATTCTCGGTGCCGGCGGCGCGGCGCGGGCGGCGGTGGCGGCGCTGCGGGCCGCCGGCGCGCCCGAAATCCGGCTGGTCAACCGCACCCGGGCCCGGGCCGAGGCCCTGGCAGAGGTGTTCGGCCCGCCGGTGCGCGCCGCCGGGCCCGAGGCACTGGACGGCGACGCCGGGCTGGTGGTCAGTGCCGCCGTCAGCGGGGACTTCCCCGACCTGTCCCGCCTGCCCGCGGGGGCGGCGGTGATGGACATGACCTACATGCCGCTGGAGACGCCCCTGCTTGCGGCCGCGCGGGCGGCGGGGCTGACGCCGGTCGACGGCCTCGGCATGCTGATCGGCCAGGCCCGGCCGGCCTTCGCCCGCTTCTTCGGCCGCCCGGCCCCGGACCTCGATGTGCGCGCCCTCGCCCTGGCCGAGCTGGCCCGACGCGAGGCGCAGCCATGATCGTGCTGGGCCTGACCGGCTCGATCGGCATGGGCAAGTCGACCACGGCCGGCCTCTTCGCCGAGGCCGGCTGCCCGGTGTGGGACGCCGATGCGGCGGTGCACCGGCTCTACAGCCGCGGCGGCGCGGCGGTGGCTCCGGTGGCGGCGGTCTTCCCCGGGGTCGAGGTCGAGGGGGCCATCGACCGGACCCGGCTGGCCGAGGCCCTCGCCGCGGAGCCAGACGGCTTCGCCCGACTGGAGCGCATCGTTCACCCGCTGGTGGCCGCTGACCGTGCCTCTGCCCTCGCCGCAGCCTTGTCGTCGGGGGCGACGGTGGCCGTGGCGGACATTCCGCTGCTGTTCGAGACGGGGGCGGAGAGGCAGGTCGACGGTGTGGTGGTGGTCACCGCACCGCCCGAGGTGCAGGCCGAGCGAGTGCTGGCCCGTCCGGATATGACGCCGGAACGTTTCGCCGCCCTGCTGGCCCGCCAGACGCCCGACGCCGAGAAGCGCCGCCGAGCCGACTTCGTCATCGACTCCAGCCTCGGGATCGAGGCCGCCCGGGCCGCGGTCGCCGACATCCTTGCCACGGTGACCCACCCGGGGTGGATATCGCGGCACCGGGGGATTCCCGGTCCGACCGAAGCGGGCCACTAAGGGCCATGGCTCGCGAGATCGTCCTCGACACCGAAACCACCGGCCTTGACCTGCGTCAGGGTCACCGGCTGATCGAGGTCGGCGGCCTCGAGCTTGAGGACCTGATGCCGACGGGGCGGACCTTTCACCGCCTGATCAATCCCGAGCGGCTGATCGACCCGGACGCCATCCGGGTGCACGGTATCACCGACGACAAGGTGCGCGACGCTCCGGTGTTCCGGCTGGTGGCGGCAGAATTTCTGGACTTCGTCGGCGACGCGCCGCTGATCGCCCACAACGCCGCCTTCGACCGTGGCTTCATCAACCACGAACTGGGCCTGTGCGGCCTCGGTGAACTGCCCGAGCCGCGCTGGATCGACACGCTGAAGCTGGCCCAGACCCGCTTTCCCGGCATGGCCAATACCCTCGACGCCCTGTGCCGGAGGTTCAGGATCTCGCTGGTCGAGCGTACCCTGCACGGGGCGCTGATCGACGCCCGTCTGCTGGCTGACGTCTATCTGGAGCTGAAGGGCGGGCGCGAGCGGGCGCTGGACCTGGGGGCCGGCGTGACGGCCCGGGCCCCAGCGACGGCGGCCGATGGCGCGGCGGCCGGCGCGGGCCACGGTCCCCGGCCGCGGCCGCTGACGCCGCGGCTGTCAGAGGCGGAGGCCGCACGGCACCTAGCCTTCCTCGAGGCGCAGCTCAGGGACTTGTCGCTGTGGACGGCCAACGGGCTGGAGGTGGGGCTCAGGGCCGACGCCGGGGCCCCGGCCTGATGATCGCCGGCTTCAAGCCTGGCCGGCGACCGGACCCTCCATCCGGGCCTGCTGCTGGCGGCGGGCCAGATAGATGGCGGCGAAGTCGATCGGCTCCAGCAGCAGCGGCGGATAGAAGCCGCCGTCGGTCGTCTGCTTGCACACGATCTCGCGAGCGAAGGGGAAGAGGTAGCGGGGACACTCGACCAGCAGCATCGGCTCGATGTCCTGCTCGCGCACGCCCTGCAGCTGGAACAGGCCGCCGTAGACAAGCTCGACATGAAACAGGGCCTGCTCGCCCTGGGACGCCTTGACCGACAGCTTGATATCGACCTCGAAAAGGCCGTCCGCGCGGCCCTGGGCGCTCATCTCCACGCCCATGTCGATGGCCGGCTTGCCCTCGACGCGCAGGCTCTCCGGCGCACGCGGGTTCTCGAACGAGAGGTCGCGGACATATTGGGTCAGCACGCGGTAGGCCGGGGCAGGCGGCGCGCCCGCACCGGTCGGGGAGGGTTCAGCAGGCGGGGCGGAGGCGTCGGTCATGGGATTCGGCCCTGTATCGGCTCGGTTAAGGCTTGGCGTTTAGGCTCTCGCGAGGGGCGGCGACTAGCACGGCGGGTCCCGTTGGGGCAACGCTGCGCCCCCCGGCGGCGATTCGCCCGGGAGCGGACTCGCGCTTGCCTCCCTATCTTGTCCTGCTAGATCGAACCGACACTAGGGAAAACCCGTGCCGCAACAGTTCCAGATCGTGATCTTCGCCGCCATCGCGGCCGTCGTCCTGTTCAGTCTTTATAATGTGCTGGGCAAGAAGGTCGGCCGCCAGCCGGAGGATAACGCCGCCAAGATCCCGCCCGGTATCCCGCCGGGCGAGATCGTGCAGCAGCCCAAGGCACCTCCGCCCGTCGATCCCGCGACCGCCGCCGCCGCGGCACCGCTCAAGGCCCGCGACCCGGCGTTCGACCCGCTGCGATTCCTCGAGGGTGCCCGGACCGCCTACGAGACCATCGTGCGGGCCTATGCCGCCGGCGACGCCGCGGCCCTGCGGCCACTGCTGACCGCGCCGGTGATGGCCTCGTTCGAGGCGGCCATGATCGATCGGGTCGCCCGGGGCGACCGCGAGGAGGTGGAGATCATTCACGGTCCGCGCGCCGACCTCGACGCGACCAGCACCGATGGTGACCGCGCTTCGGCCCGGGTCCGCTTCCTTGCCGAGCTGCGCAGCCGGGTGGTCCACGGCGAGGGTGAGCCGGTGGTCGAGGAGCGGCGCACCGCCGAGCACTGGACCTTCGAACGCACCCTCGGGGCCTCGGACCCGAACTGGGTGCTGGCCCGGGTCGAGCCGGCCGAGGCGTGATCCGCCGGGCGACCGCGGCCGGGCTGGTGCTGGGCCTGCTGGCCGCCTGCGCCCCGCGCGTGGCCGAGGCACCCCGGCCCGGCCCGGGCCCTGCGCCTGTTCCGACCCCAGTTCCGGCACCCCCTGCCCCCCGCCCGCCGATGTCGGACGGGTCCGTCGCCGCCCTGCCCGGCTGGGCCGACGAGGACCACCGCGCCGCCCTCGTGGCCTGGGCCGCCGGCTGTCACGTGCACCCGGGTGCCCCGGAGCGGGCGGTCTGCGCCGCCGCCGCCAGCCTTGCCCCGGTGGCCACCGATGATCTGGCCCGCGCCTTCTTCGAGACCCGCTTCACTGCGGTCCCGGCGACCACCGCTGACGGCGGACCGGGCCTGCTGACCGCCTATTTCGCGCCGGAGTATCCGGCCCGCACCACGCCTTCAGCGGAGTTCGACGCCGCCGTGCTGGCCCGGCCGGCCGACCTGGTACGCGAGGACGGCCGGGTGCTGCGCCGCACCCCCGGCGGGTTGGTCCCCTACCCGGACCGCGCCGCCATCGAGGCCGGGGCCATCGCCACTGATATCCTCGGCTGGATGCGGACCGAGGACCTTTTCTTCATGCAGATCCAGGGTTCGGGCTACCTGACCTTCGAGGACGGTCGGCGGGTGCGCGCCGCCTATGCCGCCGACAACGGCAAGGCCTTCGTCGGCATCGCCCGCCCGATGTCCGAGCGCGGCCTGCTGCCCCGCGACGGCACCTCGGGCGAGGCCATCCGCGCCTGGCTGGCCGGCCGCCGCGGCCCCGAGGCCCGCGCCGTCACCGCCCTGAACCCCCGCTACATCTTCTTCCGAGTCGAGCCCGATGACGGCGAGCCGGCGGGGGCTGCGGGCGTTCCCCTGATCCAGCGCCGGTCGATCGCCATCGATCCGGCCGCCTGGCGCTATGGCGATCTGGTGTTCCTCGACGCCGACGCCGGCAATCTCAGGGGCGCGCGCCGCGGCTATCGCGGGCTTGTCACCGCGCTCGACACCGGCAGTGCCATCCGCGGCCCGGTGCGCGCCGACTTCTACATGGGTCGCGGCGACGCCGCCGGCGAGGAGGCCGGCACGGTCCGCCACCCCCTGCACATGTGGCGGCTGGTTCCGCGCTGACCTGATCCCCGTTCCGGAAGCCGGTTCAATCCTGAGGCGGGCTTCCTGGCGATTCGTCGGACGCTGGCGAGTGCCAGACGAGCGATCCTGACCGGGAGCCAGCCGCTTTCGAGAGGATCAAGCCATGGATCGAGCGCGAGCGCGGGTCCGTGTGCGCCCCGGCTGCTCATGAAGCAGGGCTCCGCATTGACGCCCTGCGCTGCGCCCCCGACAAGGGGCCGCATGAAGAGCCCTGTCGCCCTGCCAGCCTCAGCCGTGACGCGCAACGCCGTGGTCCTCCTCGCCGCCGTGGCGGTGGGCGCGGCGCTCTACTGGCTGCGCGACATCCTCACGCCGCTGGCCATGGCCATCTTCCTGCTGATCATGATCGACGGGGTGAAGCGGGCGATCGAGCGGCACCTGAAGCTGCCGGCCCGCGCCGCCGGTCTGGCGGCCCTGATGCTGGTCATCCTCGGCTTCCTTGCCCTGCTCGGCATCATCGTGAACGGGGCGGCGGGCTTCTTCACCGACGCCTCGGGCGTATCGGCCAATCTCGGGCCGCGTCTCGACGCCATCCTGCGCGACGGGGCCGCCCTGTTCGGGCTCGGCGCCGCCCCGACCGCCGCCGAACTCCTGGAGGATGTCGAGTTGCGCGGCTATCTGACCAGTCTCGCCTTCCAGGTCCAAGGCACCCTGTCGGGTGCCCTTTTCGTGCTGGTCTATCTGGGCTTCCTGCTCGCCGCCCAGGCCGGATTCCGCAAGAAACTGGTGGCCATGTTTCCCAACCGCGAACTTCGCGGCGAAGCGCTGGCGGTGTTCGAGCGGGTCCGTTCCGGGGTTCAGGGCTATCTCTGGGTCCAGACCGTCACCGGGGCGATGATCTGCGCCGTCGCCTGGGCCCTGATGCGCTTCGTGGGTCTGCACAACGCCGAGTTCTGGACCTTTGTCATCTTCATCGTGTGCTTCATTCCTGTTCTGGGCGGGGCCATCGCCGGCCTCGCCCCGCCCCTGTTCGCCCTGGTGCAGTTCGAGAGCTACTGGCCGGCCCTGATCCTGCTGATCGGGTTGCAGGTGATCCTGTCCCTCGTCGGCAATCTGGTGCAGCCGCGCATGCAGGGCGACAACCAGAACATCGATCCGGTGGTGGTGCTGCTGTCGCTGGCCCTGTGGGGCAAGCTCTGGGGCGTGATCGGCATGTTCCTGTCGACCCCGCTGGCGGTGATGATGATGGCCATCCTCGCCGAGTTTCGCGGCTCGCGCTGGATCGCCGTGCTGCTGTCCGGCGATGGCGAGCCTGACGGGCCCCCGCGTCCCGGTTCGGGTCCGGGACAAGCGCATGGCCGCGACAAGCCGCCGCGCCGGTCGCAGCCGCAAACGCTGCCCCCGGAGCATTGACGAGGGGCCAGGGGCTTCCCATTTCCCTGCCAAGGCAGGACCCCTTCCCACCCCCCTCCCGAAGGGGCCTGCCTGCAAGACAGCCGGTTCCTCCCTCCCCTCCCCCGGAACCGGTTACGAAGGCCGCCGGCAGCACCTGCGCCGGCGGTCTTTTCGTTTGCGCCGGGCGTTTGATTTTGTCCGGTTGATCGGCGCGGCCATCGGTCTAGTTTGCGCGCCAGCAGCGGCCGCAGAGCCGAATTGGTACAGGATGCCGATGTCCGCCCCCACGCGCCCCGCCCTTGCCCCCGTCGCCCAGGATGCGAAGACACTGACCCGCCTGTTCGCCGCCGCCGTTGGCCGTGCGGAGGCGGACCTCGGTCCGCCGGCGACCGACTACCTGGCCCAGGCCTGGGAAGACTATGTCGCGGACGAGACTCCCGAGGTGGACGTCCCGGACCTCGCCGCCCTGCTGGCCGAGGCTTGGCAGGGGGCGCTCGGGCGCGCCCCCGGCGAGCCCCCGCGCATCGGCGTGGCACCCCTCCGTGGCGCAGATGACCGGGCCACCGGCTATGGCCTCGTGCGCATCTTCCAGGACGACGCTCCGTTCCTCGTCGACAGCGTGATGGGCGAGCTGGCCGATGCTGGTGCCTCGGTCCGGGGCCTGTTCCACCCGGTCATTACCCTGCCGCGCGACGGCGGCGGCGGGCCGCGCGAATCCATCATTCTGGTGATCATCGATCCGGTGCCCCAGGAGCGGCGCGACGCGCTCGGGGAGGGGCTGGCGGCGGCCCTGGCCGATGTGCATGCGGCGGTGGCGGATCACCTGCCTATGGCCGGGCTGATGGCCGAGGCCGTGCGCCAGCTGGAAACGGTACCCGAAGGGCTGGACCCGGCAGTGGTGGCCGAGAATCTCGCCTTCCTGCGCTGGCTCGGGGCCGACCACTTCGTCTTCCTCGGGGCCCGTGAGTATGCCTATCCGCGCACGCCCGACGGCGGCTATGAAGCCGAGGCCCCGCTGGACCAGTCCGGCGAAGGGCTGGGCGTGTTACGCGATCCGGCCCGCACCGTGCTGCGCCGCGCATCCGAGCCGGCGGTCCTGACCCGGCAGATGAAGCGCCAGCTGGACCTGTCCGAGCCGGTCACCGTGGCCAAGGCCAACCTGCGCTCGCGCGTGCACCGCCGGGCCTATATGGACTACGTCGGGGTCAAGCGTTACGGGCCGGATGGCCGGCCCGCCGGCGAGACCCGCTTCGTCGGGCTGTTCACCGCCGACGCCTATGACCGCGCCGCCTGCGAGGTGCCGCTGATTCGGCGCAAGCTGGCCAACGCCCTGGCCCGCGCGGGCAAGCTGCCAGGCAGCCACAACGAGAAGCGCCTGAAAAACATCCTCGAGAACTACCCGCGCGACGAACTGTTCCAGATCAGCGAGGACGAGCTGCTCGACGTGGCGCTGGGCATCCTGCACCTGTACGACCGGCCCCGGGTCAAACTGTTCACCCGCAAGGACCCGTTCGACCGTTTCGTCTCGGTGCTCGCCTTCATTCCGCGCGAACGCTACGAGTCCAGCGTCCGCGAGCGCATTGGCCGGCTGCTGGTGCAGGCCTGGGGCGGGCGGCTGTCGGCCTGGTATCCGCAGCTTTCCGACGCCCCCCTGGTGCGCATCCACTACATCATCGGCTTGACCCCCGGTGATCACCCGATCCCCGACCCGGCCCTGCTCGAGGCGGCGGTGGTCGAGACCTCGCGCAGCTGGACCGACCGCTTCGAGGCGGCCGCGCGGGCCTCCGACTTCGCCGAGGCCCAGATCGGGGCCGTCAGCGCGCGCTGGGCCGAGGCTTTCGGTGCCGCCTACCGCGCCCGCTATGACGCTTTCGAGGCGATCACCGACCTGACCAGCATGGACAGCCTGAGTCCCGACGGGACCGGGCCGGACGGCATCGCCGTCCGAGCCTTCCGCGGGGCCGCCGACACGCCGCTGCAGTTCCGCTTCAAGCTCTACAAGCGCGGCGGGGCCGCCCCCCTGTCCGACGTGCTGCCGATCCTTGCGGACATGGGGCTGAAGACGCTGGAGGAATTCGGCCACGAGGTCCGCCCCGCGGGTGACGCGGCGATCCACATCCATGAGTTCCTGCTGGAGGACCCGCGCGGCGCGGACCTCGCCTTCGGCGATGTGCAGGCCCCGTTCGAGGCGGCCTTCAATGCGGTCTGGACCGGTCGCACCGAGAGTGACGGCTTCAACCGGCTGGTGCTGGAGCTGGGTGTGTCGTGGCGCGAGGCGGCCCTCATCCGCACCCTGGCCAAGTATCGCCAGCAGTCGGGCCTCGACCCCAGCCAGGCGGTGCAGGAAGAGGCACTGATCCTCTATCCGGATGTGGCCCGCGGCCTGCTGAAGCTGTTCCAGACCCGCTTCGATCCGGCCGGCGGGTCGGTCGAGGCCCGGGCCGGCGCGGCCGCGGCGCTGAAGGCGGACATCGCCGGGGGCATCCAGGCGGTGAAGAGTCTCGAGCACGACCGGGTGCTGCGCAGGCTGGCCGAGCTGGTCGAGGCCATCAAGCGCACCAACTACTACCAGACCGACGCCTCCGGAGCGCCCAAGGCCTACATCTCGATCAAGATCGCCTCGCGCGAGCTCGAGGACCTGCCGCTGCCCAGGCCCTACCGCGAGATCTTCGTCTGGGCCCCGCACATCGAGGGGGTGCACCTGCGCTTCGGCCCGGTGGCCCGCGGCGGCCTGCGCTGGTCGGACCGGCGCGACGACTTCCGCACCGAGGTGCTGGGCCTGGTCAAGGCGCAGCAGGTAAAGAACGCGGTGATCGTGCCGGTCGGCTCCAAGGGCGGCTTCTATCCGAAGGGCCTCAGCGCCCTGACCCGGGCCGGGGCCGACCGCGACACCATCCAGGCGGAGGCCATCCGCGCCTACCGCACCTTCCTCGCAGGCCTGCTCGACGTCACCGACAATATCGAGGCCGATGGTGGGGTGCGCCGCCCCGATGCGGTGGTGGCCTGGGAGGGGGATGACCCCTACCTCGTGGTCGCCGCCGACAAGGGGACGGCGACCTTCTCCGACATCGCCAATGGCGTCTCGGCCGACTACGGTTTCTGGCTGGGCGACGCCTTCGCCAGCGGCGGCTCGGCCGGCTACGACCACAAGGTCATGGGCATCACCGCCCGTGGGGCGTGGGAGGCCATCAAGCGCCACTTCCGCGAGATGGGCAAGGATATCCAGACCGAGCCCTTCTCCGTGGTCGGGGTCGGCGACATGTCCGGCGACGTGTTCGGCAACGGCATGCTGCTGTCGAAGGCCACGAAGCTGGTCGCTGCCTTTGACCACCGCGACATCTTCATCGACCCGAACCCGGACCCGGAGACCAGCTGGGTCGAGCGCCAGCGCATGTTCGAGCTGCCCCGCTCCTCCTGGCAGGACTATGACGTGTCGAAGATCTCCAGGGGCGGCGGGGTGTTCTCACGCTCGGCCAAGTCGATCGAGCTGTCGCCGGAAGCCCGCGCGGCGCTGGGCGTCGAGGCGGAGCACCTCGATCCGGCCACGCTGATGAACGCCATCCTCAAGGCCCCGGCTGAGCTGCTCTATCTCGGCGGCATCGGCACCTATGTGAAGGGTCCCGGCGAGACCGACATGCAGGTCGGCGACAAGGCCAATGACGCCCTCCGCGTCGAGGCCGGCGAGCTGCGGGTCAAGGTTG
This sequence comes from Brevundimonas sp., assembly GCA_027531145.1. Taxonomy (GTDB): domain Bacteria; phylum Pseudomonadota; class Alphaproteobacteria; order Caulobacterales; family Caulobacteraceae; genus Brevundimonas. The sequence continues at coordinate 238,979 of JAPZRF010000002.1, forward strand.
TGGGCGAAGGGGCCAACCTCGGCCTGACCCAGGCCGCCCGCATCGCCTTCGCCCTGAGTGGCGGCCGCATCAACACCGACGCCATCGACAACTCGGCCGGGGTCGATTCCTCGGACCACGAGGTCAACATCAAGATCCTGACCGGCTCGGCCATCGTCTCGGGCGCGCTCGAGGCGGAGGATCGCAACCCGCTGCTCGCCTCGATGACCGAGGAGGTGGCGCAGAAGGTGCTGGCCCACAACATCGACCAGACCCTGGCCCTGACCCTGCGCGAGGCCCAGGGCGTGGCCGAGCTGGACGCCCAGCAGGCCTTCATGCGCCGCCTGGGCGAGGCCGGCCGGCTGGACCGCAAGGTCGAGGGCCTGCCCTCCGACGCCCAGATCGCCGAGCGCCGTGACCAGGGCAAGGCCCTGACCCGGCCGGAGCTGGCCGTGTTGCTGGCCTATTCCAAGCTGGAGCTGAGCGAGGCCATCGTCGCCTCGAAGGCCCCCGAGGATCCGTTCTTCGAGGAGACCCTGATCCGCTACTTCCCCGGACCGCTGGCCCGCTTCGAGGGGGAGATGAAGACCCACCGGCTGCGGCGCGAGATCGTCGCCACGGTGATGGCCAACGAGATCGTCAACATGGCCGGCTTCACCTTCCCGGCCCGGCTGACGGCGGCCGCAGAGTGCGACACCACCGCCCTGGTGGTGGCCTTCGAGGCGGCGCGGCGGGTGTTCCGCCTCGACGAGGCCTGGGACGCGGTGTCGGCGCTGGACCTGAAGATCCCGGCCGAGGCCCAGACCGCCCTCTATGGCGAGGTGGCCACGGCCCTGCGCCGCCAGACCCTGTGGCTGGCGCGGCGCGCCCAGGGCGGCGGCCGCGGCGTGGCCGAGCTGATCGCCACCTACCGGCCGACCGCGGACGCTCTGCGCGGCTCCGGGGCCGATGTGCTGTCGCGCTTCGCCCAGTCGCGGCTGGCCGAGCGGGTCGAGGCCCTGACGGCGCTCGGCGCGCCGGCCGGCCTCGCCGCCGACCTGGCCATGCTGCAGCCGCTGGTGCCGGCCGCCGACATCGGCGACCTGGCCCGTCAGGCCGGCTGGCAGGACCCGGCCATGGCCCGGGTCTATCACCAGGTCGGGGCCGCCTTCGACTTCGACCGGCTGCGCGTCGCCGCCCGCCAGGTGCCGTCCGAGGATCAGTACGACCGGCTGGCGGTGCGCCGCCTGATCGGCGAGCTTATGACGGCCCAGATGGAGCTGACCACCGCCGTCGCGGCCGCAACGGACGCCTCGGTCGGCGACAGCGAGGCGGCCGCCGAGGCGGCGGTCGACGCCTGGATCGGCCCGCGTCTGGCCGAGGTCGAGGGGCTGCGCGCCAGCGTTGACGAGATTGAGCAGTCGGGCCGCGGCTGGTCGTTCGCCAAGCTGACGATCGCCCAAGGCGCGATCCGCAGCTTCGCCCGCGCCCTCTAGCGCACCGGGCAGGGGAGGGGGCTGATGCCGCGCAAGTTCCTCGTCGTCGCCGACGACACGCCGGAGTTCCCGACTGCCCTGGCCTTCGCCGCCCGGCGGGCCCGGGCCACGGGCGGGCGGGTGGCGCTGCTGCGCGTCATCTCGCCCACCCACGACGAGCACTGGTCGGGGGTGCGCGAGGAGATCGAACGCCAGCTGCGCGCCGAGGCCGAGGCCCTGCTGCGCCGCTTCGCCGAGGAGGCGGAGGCACGTTCCGGGGCCCAGCCGGTGCTGCTGATCGAGAGCGGCGACACCCAGGCCGCGATCCGCAAGGCGGTGACCGACGACCCGGAGATCAAGATTCTCGTGCTCGCTGCCGGGTCCGGGGGGCGGGGTCCGGGCCCGCTGATCAGCGCCCTCCTCAAGCAGGGCGGGCTGGCGAGCCGCCGCCTGCCGGTCACCATCGTGCCCGGCGACCTGTCCGAGGCCGAGCTCGAGGATCTGGCCTGACGCGAATGACAAGTGACTCCGTTCGCCCTATGCACCCGCCTCGCGGCTGGAGGAGCGATGGTCATGTTGCCCTTAGTGTTCGCCCGCGCTACAGTATCGGTGGTGGCGCGGCTCTGGTGTAACTACCCTCCATGCGCCTTCCCCATCCAATCCCCTACCAAGGGTCAAAGCGAAATCTGGCGCAGCTGATTGCGCCTTGCATTCCGGCCAACATCGACCGCTGGTATGAACCCTTCGCCGGGTCTGCCGCGATGACGATTTGGGCTGCCAGCCGAGGTGTCGCCAACCGCTACATCATCAGCGACGCATTGATCCCGATCACCGAACTCTGGTCCGCCATTATCGAGCACCCGGCCGAGACCTCTGCTCGATACCGAGAGGTATGGTATGGTCAGTCGACAGCTGGCATTGGCTACTTCAACGAAGTGCGATCACGCTACAACGACCACCGAGACCCCATAGATCTCCTCTACCTTATCTGCCGGTGCGTGAAGAACGCCGTCCGCTTCAACAAGGCTGGGCGGTTCACTCAGTCTCATGACAAACGCCGCCTGGGAATGCGACCAGAGAAGATGGAGGCCGCTATCGCCGAGACCTCGCAACTGCTCCGCGGTAAAACCGAAGTTCGGGCGGGAGATTGGCTCCAGACGACAGCCGACGCGGGAAAGAACGACTTCGTCTACATGGACCCGCCATATCTCGGGACCACCGTTGGCCGCGATAAGCGCTATGCGGAGCAACTAGAACTCGACCGCCTCACCGCTGGGCTCGCCGATCTGCTGACCCGGCGGATAAGGTTTGCCTTGTCCTACGACGGCATGACTGGCGAGAAGACCTACGGACCGCCTCTCCCAAGCGAACTTGGGCTGACCCGACTCCTTCTCCATGCGGGGAAGTCGAGCCAAGCGACCCTATCAGGGCGCTCTGAAGAGACCATCGAGAGCCTGTATCTGTCTCCGGGCCTTGCGGAGGCGACCAACGAGATCATCCGACGAGAGGCGCGTCAGCCGTCGTTCGCTTTTGCACGAGCAAGCTGAATCAGCAGTTCAGCGACCGTCAGCCCCTCGCGCGTCGCAACTTGTTGCAGTCGATCATGGACGTCAACGTCGGCACCCTGCCAAGCGATGTTTGTCCGCCTAATCTGCTGCATGGCGATGTGATCGTAGGCCTCGGGGAAAGCCCAGAAGCAACGCGCGCAGATAGTCGGGTCGCGCATGGCTGGGGTCATGTTTTGGCAGGTTTCACAGGACCAGGACTTGGCGCGCTGGCTGGACGCGTCCAGCAGCATGTAGGCTTCAACGTCATGATCGGCGAGGCCCGCGTCGCCAGCGATCCGGTAGGGGATGCGATGGTCAATCTGGAGGACACGTTCATCTAGCTTGGCACCGGTGATGCAGTCGATTGAGCCATAGCGGGCGATCAGCGCGACCTTAAACTTCTTCGGAAGTGCAGAACGACCGCCGACCCGTCCTTCCTGAATGTTGGCAGCGGAGCCGAATGAATAAACGGCCATTCTCTGGCCGGAACGGGAGGTCCCCCTTCCGGTAATGATTGGAATTCCAGCGTCTCGAACGTCACCGATTGCGCGCGGAGGGTGATTGTATCCGAGATCATTGATCTCGTCGGTGCTGATCGCGCCCTTGTCTAGCATCACCTTCAGAACGTCAGCTGCCCGCTTCGAGCCGCCACCGTCGATGACCTTTTCGGCGAGTTCCCGGATCGCCGGTTCAATGTCAGCGGGCATCATCTTCCAACTTAGAGGACCGAGCAGCTGGAGCGTGGCAACTGTAGGTTAATGCCGGATTAGGAGTGAACGGCGCTACCTCGCCTGATCCCGGCGCCGATCACCCCTCCGCCCCCTCCCGTCGGGGCCCGGCGCGTCCTATGTGGCGGGGATGACGGACCTTTCCCCCCGCGAGATCGTCTCCGAGCTCGATCGCTTCATCGTCGGCCAGGCCGAGGCCAAGCGCGCCGTGGCCGTGGCCCTGCGCAACCGCTGGCGGCGCAAGCGCGTCCCCGAGGACCTGCGCGACGAGGTCACGCCCAGGAACATCCTGATGATCGGCCCCACGGGGGTCGGCAAGACCGAGATCGCCCGGCGGCTGGCGAAGCTGGCCGGCGCGCCCTTCCTCAAGGTCGAGGCCACCAGGTTCACCGAGGTCGGCTATGTCGGGCGCGACGTGGACCAGATCGTGCGCGACCTGGTCGAGGCGGCGCTGGTGATGGTGCGCGACCGCCGCCGCGGCGAGGTGCGGGCCCGGGCCGAGGGCCAGGCCGAGGAGCGGCTGCTGGAGGCGCTGGTCGGGCCCGGGGCCCAGCCGGCCACTCGCGACGCCTTCCGCCGCAAGCTGCGCGCCGGAGAGCTGGACGACCGCGAGATCGACCTGGCCCTGGCCGAGGCGGCACCGAGCCTGCCCGGGCTGGACCTGCCCGGCGGCGGCCAGATGGGGCTGCTCAACCTGTCGGAAGTGTTCGGCAAGCTGGCCGGCGGCCGCACCCGCACCGTGCGCGTGACGCTGCGCGACGCCTGGGCCCCGCTGATCGCCGAGGAGAGCGACAAGCTGCTCGACGCCGAGAGCCTGACCCGAGAGGCGGTGTCGCTGGCCGAGAACGAGGGCATCGTCTTCCTCGACGAGATCGACAAGGTGGCGGCCCGGTCCGAGGCGCGCGGTGCCGACGTCAGCCGCGAGGGGGTGCAGCGTGACCTGCTGCCCCTGATCGAGGGCACCACGGTGTCGACGAAGTACGGGCCGGTGAAGTCGGACCATGTGCTGTTCATCGCCTCGGGCGCCTTCCATGTGGCCAAGCCCTCGGACCTGCTGCCTGAGCTGCAGGGCCGGCTGCCGATCCGGGTCGAGCTCAAGGCCCTGACCCGCGACGACTTCCGCCGCATCCTGACCGAGCCGGAGGCCAATCTGATCCGTCAGAACCAGGCCCTGCTGGCCACCGAGGGAGTGACGCTGGAGGTCACGCCCGACGGGGTGGAGGCCCTCGCCGACGCGGCGGTAGCGGCCAATTCGGCGGTGGAGAACATCGGTGCCCGGCGGCTGCAGACGGTGATCGAGCGGGTGCTGGAGGAGACCAGCTTCCGCGCCGCGGACCTGTCGGGCCAGACGGTGACCGTCGACGCCGCCCTGGTGCGCGAGCGGGTCGGTGAGCTGGCCGGCGACGCGGACCTGAGCCGCTACATTCTCTGAGGGATATCAGCAGGCCTGGCCGGCGGCCCAGCCGGACGACCAGGCCCACTGGAAGTTATAGCCGCCTAGCCAGCCGGTGATGTCGACCGCCTCGCCGATGACGAACAGGCCGGGGCGGCGGCGCGCCTCCAGGGTCTTCTGGTTCAGCTCGTCGGTGGCCACGCCCCCCAGCGTGACCTCGGCGGTGCGATAGCCCTCGGACCCCACCGGCTTGACCCGCCAGCGGTTGACCGCCTCGCCCAGGGCCGCCAGCCGGGCGTCGGGCTGGTCGGCGAGCGTCCCTGTCGCCTCGGCCTCCTCCGCCACCCGCTCGGCCAGCCGGCGGGGCAGGGCCTCGGCCAGGGCGGTGACCACCCCCTGCCGCCCCGCCGCCCGCTTGCGCGCCTTCAGGACGATGCCGAGGTCGAGGTCGGGGGCCAGATCCACCTCGATCGCCTCGCCCTCGCGCCAGTAGCTGGAGACTTGCAGCACCGCCGGGCCGCTGAGGCCGCGGTGGGTGAACAGCACCCCTTCCCGGAACCTGCCGGCTCCGGCCTTCACCACCGCGTCGGGCTGGGCCACCCCCGCCAGCGGCTTCAGCCGCTCCAGCAGGCCGGTCTCGAAGGTCAGGGGCACCAGCGCCGGGCGGGTGTCCGTGACGCGCAGGCCGAAGCTGCGCGCCGTGTCATAGGCCCAGCTCGTGGCCCCCATCTTCGGGATCGACTTGCCGCCTGTGGCCAGCACCAGCGCGGCGACGGCCAGCCGCCGGCCGTCCGACAGGGTCACGGCGAAGCCGCCGTCCGGTCCGTCCTCGACCGTCTCCACCGAGGTCCCGAGCGACAGGGTCGCGCCGGCGCCCTTCAGCTCGCGCACCAGCAGGGCGACGATGGCTTTTGCGCTGTCGTCGCAGAACAGCTGGCCGAGCGTCTTTTCGTGCCACCCGATCCCGTAGCGGTTCACCAGGGCGATGAAGTCGTGCTGGGTGTAGCGGCTGAGCGCCGAGGCGGCGAAGCGCGGGTTCTCGCCGAGGAAGGCATGGGGGCCGCAGCCGAGGTTGGTGAAGTTGCAGCGGCCGCCGCCGGAGATGCGGATCTTCTCGCCGGGGTCGCGGGCATGGTCGACGACCAGCACCGAGCGCCCGCGCTTGCCCGCCTCGGCGGCGCACATCATGCCGGCGGCGCCGGCGCCGACGATCAGCACGTCGAGGACTTCGGATGTCATGCCGCCCCATACCCCGCCGGACGGCCCGCGTCAGGTCCGACCTGGCCGGGTGCATCGTGTCGCGGTTGCGCTTTGTCGCAGGGCGTGAGAGCACCGGGCCCATGGAAGGCGCCATTCTCACCTATTCGCTGCTGGCCGTCGGGCTGGTCCTGCTCACCCTCGGGGGCGACACCCTGGTTCGCGGGGCCTCGACGGCCGCCCGGAGCCTGGGGGTCTCGCCCCTGCTGATCGGCCTGACTCTGGTCGGCTTCGGCACCTCGACGCCGGAGCTGGTCACCAGCCTGACCGCGGCCTTCGCCGACAGCCCGGGCATCGCTGTGGGCAATGTGGTCGGCTCCAACAGCGCCAACATCCTGCTGATCCTCGGCCTGACCGTGCTGATCGCCCCCTTCGCCGTGGACCGCGCCGCCTTCAAGCGCGACGGGACCATGCTGGTCGTCTCGGCCCTGGTTTGCGTCGCCGCGGTGCTGGCGGGCACGGTCGGCCGCATCTGGGGCGTCGCCATGTTGGCCCTGCTGGTCGCCTATGTCGTGCTCGCCTATCTCGGCGAGCGCAACGTCCAGGACGCCGAGCGGGCCAAGTACGAGCATATCGCCGAGGACGCCCCGGATGCGAAGGGCGGCCTGTGGGCCGGGCTGGGGCTGGCGGTGCTGGGCATCGCCCTGACCATCGGTGGGGCGCGGCTGCTGGTGGACAACGCCATCGTCATCGCCCGTGACCTCGGCGTCTCGGACACCATCATCGGCCTGACCGTGGTCGCGGTCGGCACCTCCCTGCCGGAGATGGTCACCTCGATCGTCGCCGCGATCCGCCGCCACGCCGACGTGGCCCTCGGCAACGTCATTGGCTCGAACATCTACAATGTGCTGGGCATCCTCGGGGTGACCGCCCTGATCACGCCGATCCGGATTCCCGTCGAGATCGCCCGCTTCGACATCTGGGTGATGCTGGCGGCCACGGCCCTGCTGGTGATCTTCGTGCGCACCGGCATGCGGCTGTCGCGCTGGGAGGGCTTCACCCTGATCGCCGCCTATGCGGCCTATGTCGCCTGGCTGGTGCGCGGCGCGATCTGACGTCCGACCTCAGGGGCGAGAAACGGCCCGCCCCTCGGCCTCCAGCGCCAGACGGCCGACGCGGCAGCGCTCGGTCTCGCTGCGGCGGCAGGCCTCGCTAACCTCGCGCCACAGGGCCATGCGCCGCGCATGCTCGGCCTCCTGCCGCGCCACCGCCTCCGCATGGGCCGCCAGCCGGGCCCTGTAGCGGGCCTCGGCCTCGGCCAGGCCGCGGGCGTAGGCCTCCGCGCGGGCGGAGTTCTCGGCCTCGACGGCTTTCAGCGCGGCGGCCTCGGCCTGCTCGGCCAGGGTGTTCCGGGCCAGGATCTCGGCGTTGAGGGCGGCGGTGATGCGCTCGGCCTCGGGATCGGGCGCGATCACCTTGTCGGTCGGCCCGGCCTCGCCGCGCAACAGCTCCGCTACAGGGTCCTGGGCCAGATCCTCGGCCGCGGCCGGCGCGCCGGCTGCGGAGAGGGTGAGGACGGCGAGAAGAGCGGTCGTGAAGCGCATGGGAACCTCCCGGGGGCAGGCGGGTCAGTCGAGCGGGCGGGCGTCCTCGGGCAGCAGGATCGGTACCCCCTCGCGGATTGGATAGGCCAGCTTCGCGCCCTCGGAGACCAGCTCCTGGCGCTCGCGATCATATCTCAGCCGGCCGCGGGTGACCGGGCAGACCAGCACCTCCAGCAGGCGGGGGTCGACCGAGGGCGGGGTGTGAAAGGTGTCGGACATGGTCTGGCTCTATTGCAGGCGCGTCTCGCCGTCACCGGGCTCGGCGGCGTCGATACGCATCAGGGTGGTCAGGGCCCCGGCGCGGTTCTCGAGGTCCGGGGCCTCCAGCAGGGCCTGTTTTTCGGCCGCCTCGAACGGCAGGGCCATGGCCAGGCTGTTGATCAGCGCCTCCGGCGGGGCGGACTCGGCGGTCTCCCAGTCCACGTCGAGACCGCGGCGCTCCAGATACAGACGAAGGGCGTCGAAGAAGGCCGGCCGGTCGAAGGTCACCGGCTCGGGCGCAGGGCTCAGGTCAGCCTCGAACGAGACGAATTCGGCCCGCACCTGACGGTAGGGCATGGCCGCCGGCAGCTCTGCTGTCACCCGGAAGCGGGCCACCCCGGTCAGGGTGATCAGATAGCGGCCGTCGGAGGTCTCGGCGAAGTGGGTGATGCGCCCGGCGCAGCCGATCGGGGCCAGCGCCGGCCGCTCGCGCGAGCCGCCGGTGGTCTGGATCATGCCAATCAGCCGGTCCCCGGCCATGACGTCATCGATCATGTTCAGATAGCGCGGCTCGAAGATGTTGAGCGGCAGCTGGCCGCGTGGCAGCAGCAGCGCCCCGTCCAGCGGGAACACCGGAAGGGCCTGCGGCAGATCCGACGCCGTCACATAGCTGTGGGCCATGCCGCGCTCCCGGGTCAGGCGAAGAGAATGGAGGACAGGCGACGGCGGCCGTCGCGGGCGATGTCCGAGCCGCCCCCGGCGGCCTCGAAGATGGTCAGAAGCTCGCGTCGGGCGGCCTGGTCGTTCCACTCGCGGTCAGCCTGGACGATGGTCAGCAGCTCATCGACCGCCGCCTTGAGCGCACCGGTCGAGGCCAGGGCCCGGGCCAGCTCGAAGCGGGAGGCGTGGTCGGCCGGATCGGCGGCCACCCTCGTCCGCAGTGTCGCGGTCTCGCCCGCCGCGCCGGCCCCTGCCTCGAGCAGGCGGATCTGGGCGCGGGCACTCAGTACGTCCGGATCCTGGCTGTCCCCGGCCATGGCCAGGGTCTGGCGCGCCTGGTCAGCGTCGCCGGTGGCCAGATAGACCCTGGACAGGCCGGCGATGGCCTTGATGTTCTCCGGGTCCATGGCGAGGACCTCGGCATAGGCCTGGGCGGCACCGCCCCAGTCCTGCAGGCCCAGCGACTCGGCCCCGAGCGACAGCAGCTGGGCCATGTCGGTGTCGGCGGACGAGCCGCCGGTCAGCTTGTCGATAAAGGCCTTGATCTGGCTCTCGGGGATCGAGCCCTGGAAGCCGTCGACCGGCTGGCCGTTGACGAAGGCGTAGACGGTGGGAATCGACTGCACCCGCAGCTGGCCGGCGTAGGCCGGGTTCCGGTCGACGTCGATCTTGATCATCTTCACCGCCCCGCGGGCGGCGCGCACGGCCTTCTCCAGCGCCGGGCCCAGCGTCCGGCAGGGCCCGCACCAGGGGGCCCAGAAGTCGACGATCACCGGCTGCCGGCGCGAGGCCTCGACCACATCGGTCATGAAGGAGGCGTCGGACCCTTCCTTGATGAGGTCCTCGGGGTTGGCGGGATCGGCGAAGCTCATGGTCATCCTCGGAGGCGGAACACTCGGGGTCTCAGATGGTCGCGTCGGTCAGTACAGACAAGCGCGGGAAGTCGACGACAATCGGGCTGCGGCCGAGAGCCCTCAGCACGGCGCGGAAGGCGGCCTGCGGCAGGCTCGTCGTGGCGGTGTTGGCCAGGGGGTGGAAGTTGACGATGTCGGCCTCCCACAGGGCCCGGTCCAGCACGAAGGTGACGCGGTGGTCGGGGTCGTTGATCAGGCCCAGCGCTGTGACCGATCCGGGGCGCACCCCCAGCGTCTCCCACATCAGGGACTCATTGCCGAACGACAGCCGGTCAGCGCGGATCACCCGCGGCAGGGCCTTGAGGTCGATCTCCGTGTCCTGATGCGCCGAGACCAGCCACAGCCGGCCTTTCTTGTCCTTGAGGAACAGGTTCTTGGTGTGGGCCCCGGGCATCGCCGCCTTGAGCTCCAGCCCCTCCTCGACCCGGAAGACAGCCGGGTGGTCATGGGTGACGTGGGCGACGCCCCGGTCGGCCAGCCAGGCCAGCAGCCGGGCGCGGTCGAAGGCCGGGGGAGGGGCCTGGTTGGGCTCAGGGGCGTTCATGCGCGGGCGGGTCCGGCTTTACGGCCCGCACGGGGCCCGGCTACAGCAACGGGTCTAGACGCCACGCGCGAAAGGGCCAAGGTCTTGGAACTGGAATGCTACCCGATGACCCAGCGGCCGCCGGACCTGGTGCCGGGGCGCCAGTCGCGGGCCTGGATGGATGCCTTCGCCGCGCGCCACCCCTACCGCTGCCTGCCGCTGAACATGGCCAACACCACGGGCTGGGAGATCCTCTGCCCGTTCGGCTTCACGGCGACCTGGACCGGCGGGCCGTCGCAGGCGGACATCACCATCACTCCGGATCGGCCCAGTCCGGAGCTGGACCATTTCGTCACCTCGCACTTCTCGCGCGGGGTGCTGACGATGCATCCCCAGTATCTGTTCCGCACCCCGCCGGGCTGGGGGATGATGTGCTCGGGCGCGCCCAACCATATCAAGGACGGCATCCAGCCCCTGACCGGCCTGATCGAGACCGACTGGCTTCCCTTCCCCTTCACCATGAACTGGCTGTTCACCCGGCCCGGGCGCATCCGCTTCGACAAGGGCGAGCCGTTCTGCTTCATCAGCCTGGTCGAGCACCGCAAGATGGACCAGGTGGATCCGGTGATCCGCTCGCTGGAGTCCAATCCGGTGATGAAGGGCCAGTTCGAGGCCTGGAACCGCGCGCGCACTGACTTCAATACCCGGCTGGCGGCCGGCGATCCCGACGCGGCGCGCGAAGCGTGGCAGCGCTACTATTTCAAGGGCGAAGTGCCCGAGGACCTGGGCACGGCCCCGAAGGACCACGTCAACAAGCGGCGGCTGAAATCGCCGCGGGTGGGGCTGTAGGCTCAGGCTTCGGCCGGCCGCCGCGACCGTCCGGTCCAGATGGCCAAGACCGTGGCCACGACATACGCTCCAAGGCCGGCGAGCGGGAACAGCAGCGGATCGGTGATGGCGGGGCCGAACCAGTTGAAGGCCTGGAGCCCCAGCAGAACCAGAATCATGGCAGGCAATGCGTATCGGCCCGGTCCAGCTCCCGCCGGCCGCGTCCGCCGGGCATAGAGGGCCGCGCCCCCGAACAGCACCGCCATCTCCAGCGGTATGGCGATGCGCGGGTCGTTCCAGAAGCCGAGGCCATATCGGGCCCCGTCACCGATCAGCAGCGGCAGGTCTGGACGGTGGACGAGGAAGTCCAGCCCCCAGTGCGACAGGACCAGGGCGGCCAGCAGACCGAACCAGACCGGTCTCTGTGCGCGTGGTGCCGCCAATGCGCACAGGACGCCGAAGGTCAGCCCGATCAGGGCCGCCCCGGTCAGGCTGTGGGTATAGGGCATGAAGGTAAGTTCAAACGGATTGAGCCCCGGCAAGTCGGCATCGGGCCGCCAGCGCTCGATCCCGGCCAGGGAAAGGCCGAAAAAGCCGAAATCCATCGCCTGGACGGCGACGAAGGTCAGGCCCAGCGGCGGGGACCGACGTCCCCCGGCGACCGCCAGGGCCAGTCCATAGTGGCCTACGAACATGGATCATCCTCGCTGCCGAAGGCCGCTGTCATGGAGCCGCCGCCCCTCCTCGTAGAGGGCGCGACGGCGGATGGGCGGTCAGCCGGCGGGTCGGGTCACCCGGCCGCCGAGATTGGCCACCACTTCGCGGGCGTCGAAGGCATTGGGGTCGCCGGCCGGCTTGGGGCCGCGGCCCATCAGGATTTCGGCCGAAGCCTCATAGCGGTCGATCTGGCGGAAGTCGACGTCGCTGCCCCACGGGTCGAACGGCCGCCACGCCCCGCCGTACCAGTAGCGCCAGTAGGGCGACCAGAAGGGGCTGTAGCGCGAGGACAGCGGGTCGGGGGTGGCGACCAGGCGGCTGTCGCGGTCAGTGGCCCGGTTGACCGTGGCGAACCAGTCATAGCCGTCGGCCACGGTCAGTTCGGCGGCGCGCAGCAGCAGGGCCATCTCGACCTGCTCGCGCGAGGTGACCGAATTGCCGGCAAAGGTGACGCGGTAGCGGTCGCGCTCGAGCCGGGTCTCGCTGTAGCCGCCGGCCCCGCGGGCGTCGGCCGGGCCGTAGGCGGTCGGGGTGGCGCAGGCACCGACCGCGAGGGCGGCGGCGACGGCGGCCAGGGCGAGGGAACGCATTGGCAATACTCCTGGGAAAGCCCCTGTCATCCTCAGACTACCATGCCCAACGGAGGGGCGTCTCGCACTGATCCGTGGCGTCGCGCCCGGTCACAGACGCGTGATCGGGGCCGGGGGTCCGAACCTCTCCTCCCCCATGGCGGAGCGTATGGGGGAGGAGAGGCCCTCAGGCCGGCGGCGACGCCGCGGCGTTGGCGCGGATCTCGGCTTCCAGTTCCGGCCCGGCGGCGGCGGTCCCGGCGAGCGCCTTCAGGTCCATGGTGGCCGCATCGTGGCCGCCACCTGGATCCCGGTCTCCGCGTCGCTCCCGGGTCCGCCGGCGTCGATGGCGCGCTCCAGCGCGCTGGGCTGGTAGCCCGGCAGGGTGTGGCGGGTCTCGACCGGCCGCTCCTGGGCGACCGCCGGAGCGGCGATCAGTTTGCGGGCGTGGCCGGGGCCGGGGCGGTGGCCGCCTGCTCGACCTGGGCGCGGACCATGGCCGGGACGCCGCGGATCTGGGTCAGAGTGGCGGCGATGCCGTTGCGCATGGCCGTCTGCTGGTCGGCCGGGATGCTGGCCAGCTGGCTGTCGGCGAAAGTCTGCAGCTCCGCGGCGAAGGCGTCGGCCTCGGGCTGGTAGCGCGTCACGATGGCGTCCAGCGCGGCGTCGCGGCGGGCGGTGTCGGCACCGGCGGCCTCGACGGCGGCACCCATCTCCTCGGCCATGCGCTCGATGCTGGCCTCGAAGGCCTCGGCGCGGGCCTCGAAGGCGGCCTCGGTGTCGGAGTCCGGCGCAGCCGGGGACGCCGGCGCGTCCTGGGTGAGGGCGAACGCCGGGGCGGCGGCCAGGGTGGCGGCGGCCGCGGCGACGGCGATGAGGGTCAGGCGCATGGTCGAACTCCGTTCGTCTTCCGGAGTGGCCCCTGCGCCCGACCTCCCGTCAGGCCAAGTGAATACTCGGTAAGGTCAGCCGCGGCGGTCGCGGCGGGCCAGCACGCGGAGCCTGAGGGCGTTCAGCTTGATGAAGCCCTCGGCGTCGCGGTGGTCATAGGCCACGGCGCCCTCCTCGAAGGTCACAAGCTCCTGGTCGTACAGGCTCTGCGGGCTCTGGCGGCCGATCACCGTGACATTGCCCTTGTAGAGCTTGACCCGGACCACGCCCTCGACCCGCTCCTGGCTCCGGTCGATGGCCGCCTGCAGCATCTCGCGTTCGGGCGAGAACCAGAAGCCGTTGTAGATCAGCTGGGCGTACTTCACCGCCAGCTCGTCCTTCAGGTGCATGGCCCCGCGGTCCAGGGTGATGGACTCGATGCCCCGGTGCGCCGCCAGCAGGATGGTCCCGCCCGGGGTCTCGTAGACGCCGCGGGACTTCATGCCGACGAAGCGGTTCTCGACCAGGTCGAGGCGGCCGACACCGTTGTCGTGGCCCAGCTGGTTCAGCCGGGTCAGCAGCTCGGCCGGCGACAGGCGCTGGCCGTCGATCGACACCGCGTCGCCCGTCTCGAACCCGATCTCGACCACGGTGGCCGCGTCGGGCGCATCTTCCGGGCTGATGGTGCGCTGGTGCACGAACTCGGGGGCCTCGACCGCCGGGTCCTCCAGCACCTTCCCCTCGGAGGAGGAGTGGAGCAGGTTGGCGTCGACGCTGAACGGGGCGTCGCCGCGCTTGTCCCTGGCGATCGGGATCTGGTGCTGTTCGGCGAAGGCCAGCAGGGCCTCGCGGCTGCGGAACTCCCACTCGCGCCAAGGGGCGATGACGCGGATGTCGGGCTCCAGCGCATAATAGCCCAGCTCGAAACGGACCTGGTCGTTGCCCTTGCCGGTGGCCCCGTGACAGACGGCGTCGGCACCGACCTGGCGGGCGATCTCGATCTGGCGCCTGGCGATCAGCGGCCGGGCGATCGAGGTGCCGAGCAGATACTGGCCCTCATAGAGGGTGTTGGCCCGGAACATCGGGAAGACGAAGTCCCGCACGAACTCCTCGCGCAGGTCGTCGATGAAGATGTTCTCCGGCTTGATGCCGAGCTTCAGCGCCTTCTCGCGGGCCGGTTCCAGCTCCTCGCCCTGGCCGAGGTCGGCGGTGAAGGTGATCACCTCCGCGCCGTACTCGGTCTGCAGCCACTTGAGGATGATCGAGGTGTCCAGCCCGCCGGAATAGGCGAGCACGACCTTCTTCGGGGCGGGCAGGGTCATGGGCGGGGTCCTTGCAGAGGCGCGGGGAGGCGTCGCGCGCGCTTAAAGGGCCAACGGTGTCAGGTTGCAAGGGCGGGATGGTGCCGGGCTTCAGCCCCACGGGCCACGCGGGGCTCCGGCGGACTGCCGCTGGTGCGCCGGGGCGTCGGTGACGGGGACGGCGCTTCGAGCCGGGGCGGTCGCCGCAGCCGGGGCGGCGCGTGCGGAGACGCCCATCTTCACCGCCAGATCCATCAGGGCGCGGATGCGGTTGCCGGTGGCCGGGTGGGTCGAGAACAGGTTGTCGGCCCCGCGCCCCGCCAGCGGGTTGATGATGAACAGCTGGCCGGAGGCCGGATTGCGCTCGGCCGTCGGATTCAGGATGCGGCGCGACCAGGCGTCGATCTTCTCCAACGCCGCGGCCAGGGCGTGCGGGTCCCGGGCGATCTCGGCACCGACGCGGTCGGCCTCGTACTCGCGCGCCCGGCTGATGGCCATCTGCACCAGGGCGGCGGCCATGGGGGCGAGGATCATCAGGGCGATCGTGCCGATCATGCCGCCGGGCCGGTCGCGGTCGCCGCCGAAGAACATGGCGAAGTTGGCCAAGGCCGAGATGGCACCGGCCACGGTGGCGGTGACGGTCATCACCAGGGTGTCGCGGTTCTTCACATGGGCCAGCTCGTGCGCCATCACCCCGCGGATCTCCTCTCGGGTCAGCATGTCGAGCAGGCCGGTGGTGGCGCAGACCGCCGCGTTCTCCGGGTTGCGGCCGGTGGCGAAGGCGTTGGGCTGGTCGTTGGGGATGATGGCGATGGTCGGGACCGGCATGCCGGCGCGGGTCGCCATCTCGCGCACATCGGCGACATAGGTGCGGACCACGGCGTTGGGATGGCTCTCGTCCACCGGCTGCGCCTTGTACATTCGAAGCACGATCTTGTCGGCGTTCCAGTAGGTGAAAAGGTTCATGCCTCCGGCCAGGGCCACGGCGATCAGCATTCCCGGCCCTTTGCCGATCATGTAGCCGACGCCGGCGAAAAGCGCCGTCAGCGCCGCCAGCAGCATGAAGGTTTTCAGATGGTTCATCGCAGGTTACCCAGCCGCATGGCCCCCGTTCTCTCGAAAGGCTATGTGCTGAAGTGTCCGAAGTATCTCAAGGGTGCCCGCCTGTGACCGAACAGCCTACCTGTGAGCCTGGCACGGGGGGTGTGGAGACGCCGCGCCACAACGACGGTGTGCCGCATGCCACGCCCGAGCGGCCGATCAGCACCGTCGCCCGTCAGGCGCTGGAGGAGGCCGCCGCCCGGCGCGCCGCCGCCGCCGCCGCCGTGCTGCCGCCCGAGGACGGCGGCCCGCGCGGCCCTGAGCCGACCCGCTACGGCGACTGGGAGAAGAAGGGGCTGGCTGTCGACTTCTGAGCGATCGCGAATCCCGCGTCTCGCCGCGCGCGAGAAAACCGAAGCGGCCGCCGCGGAAAGGGTTAACCTGCGTTAACTTCTGACGCTGGAGGTCCGTATGCGCCGCGCCCTGACCCGTCTGTTCGCCACGTCCGCCCCCGCACCCCTCGCGGCCCTCGCGGCCCTGCTGGTCGCGGGATCGCCCGCCGCCGCCCAGCACGGTGGCTACGGCTATGCTCCGCCGCCGCCCGCGCCGGCCTATGCGGCGGCCCAGGGCTTCGGCCGCGCCAGAACCTGGCTGTACGGTTATGGCGGGGTCGGGACGGTGCCGGCGCATGGACCTGTTTACTGGCCGGTTTATGGCCAGGGGTACGGCTACAGCCACGATAACCGCTACGACTACAGCTACGCCTACAGCCCGCCGCCAGGCCACGGCTACGGGCGGCTCGCGCCCGACTGCGGCGGGCGCTACGGCTATTCGCCCTGCGGGCAGGCCTACGGCGGTGCCTACAGCCACGGTCATGGCTATCACGGGGGCAATGTCCGAGGTGATTACGGCCGGCCAGCGCGGGGCTATCGCGACCGCGACGGCTATCATGACGATCGGCCGCCGGCCTATGGCCGCGTCCACGGCGGCTACAGCTGGAGCGAGCACGGCCGGCGCGACACCGGCCATGGCTGCGAGTGCCCGCCCGTTCCGCTCTACGATTGAACCTCGGCCATCTCGGCGACGATAGCCCGGGCGGCGGCGGCCGGATCGGGCGCGCCGAGGATCGGGCGGGCCACCACCAGATGGGTGGCACCGGCGGCCAGGGCCGCGGCGGGCGTGGCCACGCGCTGCTGGTCTCCGGGCTCGGCCCCGGCCGGGCGCACCCCCGGGGTGACGATCAGCAGCCCGGGCCGGCCCAGTTCGACGGCGATCTCGCGCACCCGCGCCGCTTCCAGCGGGCTGGACACCACCCCGTCGACGCCGCAGGCGACAGCCTGGCGCACGCGCTGCTCCACCAGCAAGGCGGCCGGGGCGCTGTAGCCGATCGCCACCAGGTCGGCGTCGGACAGGCTGGTCATGACGGTGACGGCGAGGATTCGGGTCGGCCGGTCGCCGCGACCGGCCACGGCGGCGTGCATCACCTGCGGCTCGGCGTGCACGGTGAGCAGGTCGCAGCCGCCCTCGGCCACCGACCGGGCCGCGCCCTCCACCTGGGCACCGATGTCGTGCAGCTTCCAGTCCTGGAACACCGACTTGCCAGCGGCGCGCAGGGCGTGGGCCAGCTCGACCCCGCCGGGCCGGGCCAGCAGGGTGAGGCCGATCTTGTAGGCGCTGACCGTGTCGCCGAGGCTCGCCACCATGGCCTTCGCTGCCGCCACAGTCGGCAGGTCGAGGCCTACGATCAGACGGGCGTCAGCGGTCATCGACGGGCTCCTCAACTCGCGATAGGGAAGGGGCGGGTGCCGAAGGGCAGCGGGAGCGAGGCATGGACGCGGTCGATCTGGGGGTCAACCTGTTCGTGGCGCTCTTCGCGCTCGTCGATCCGATCGGCAATGTCCCGATCTTCGCGGCGGCGACGGCCGGAGCGACCCTCAGCCAAAGGCTCAACGTCTCGGCGATGATCTGCCTGTTCATCGTCGCCTTCCTCGCCTTCTTCTTCTTCACCGGCCTGTGGCTGCTGCAGTTCTTCGGCATCTCGCTGGCGGCCTTCCGCATCGCCGGCGGCATCCTGCTGCTGCTGCTGGGCCTCGACATGGCCCGCGAGGACTTCCTCAAGATCTTCGCCGACGCTGATGCGGCCAAGGATCTCGGTGATGTGCGCGGCTACGCGCGGCGGCGCTTCCAGCGGTTGATCGTGCCGTTCGCCATGCCGCTGCTGATCGGCCCGGGGGCGATCTCGACGGTGATCATCCAGGCCGGGGAGGCCCAGGCCATCGGCCCGGCGGGGACTTTGGCCGGCATGATCGCCATCGTCGGGGCGGGCGCCGCCACCTTCATCTGCTTCGGCCTGACGGGTCCGATCAGCCGCCTGCTGGGCGAGGTCGGCATGGCCATCGTGGTGCGGGTTCTGGGCCTGATCCTGTGCGCCCTGGCCATCCAGTTCATCCTCGCCGGCCTCGGCGAGGCCATCCCCGGCATGATCAGCGCCGGCGTCACCACCCCTTACCCCGGCAAGGGCCACTGACGGGGGAGGAATGAGGCGCGCAGCCCGCGCGTCGCCGTTGTGTCCCCCGTGTCTTTCTCCGTGCTCTTTGTGATGAACCCGCCACAGCGCAACGGCTGCCCGGCGTCGGCGCGGACACCCCTCATCCGTCCTGCTCCGCAGGACACCTTCTCCCGCAAGGGGAGAAGGAAGACTCCCGCCCCGCGGCGGCGATGCGCTTGCGGGGCGGGCCGGGGGCGACTAAGCCGCGGCCATGTTCGGTCTGGCCAATCCCGAGCGCTTCATGCGCTTCACCCGCCGGCTGGTGATCCCGCTGTGGATCGCCGCGGCGGCGCTGCTGGCGGTGGGGACCTGGCTCGCCTTCGCCGCGCCCGAGGACTACCAGCAGGGCGACACGGTGCGGATCATGTTCGTGCATGTGCCGGCCGCCTCGGTCGGGCTGGGCATTTATGCAGCGCTGGGCGTGTCCAGCTTCTTCGCCCTGGTGTTCCGCCATCCGCTGGCGGATGCGGCGGCGCGGGCCGCGGCCCTGCCGGGGGCGGTCTATACGGGCCTGGCCCTGGTCACCGGCGCGGTCTGGGGCAAGCCGATGTGGGGTGCCTGGTGGGTGTGGGGCGACGCCCGGCTGATGTCGGTCCTGGTATTGTTCCTGATCTATCTCGGCTACATGGCCCTGCGCGCGGCCATCGAGGACGAGGCGCGGGCCGCCCGGGCGGCGGCGGTGCTGGGCCTCGTCGGGCTGATCAACCTGCCGATCGTGCGCTTCTCGGTGGACTGGTGGAACACCCTGCACCAGCCGGCCTCGCTGCTGCGCGCCGACGGCCCGGCCATGACCGGCGCCTTCCTGTGGCCGCTGCTGACCATGATAGCAGCCTATGCCGTGCTGTTCCTCGCCGTCTGGCTGACGGCGATCCGCACCGAGGTGACGCGCCGCCGGGTCGTGGCCCTGCGCGCCCGCGCCGCCTGGCGCGCCTGAGGGGAGGCGACGAATGCTGGACTTCGACATGAGCCCCTACGGCCCCTACGTCTGGTCCGCCTGGGCGGTCAGCGCCCTGGCCCTGGCCGGGGTCGTCGCCCTCACGGTCGCCGCCGCGCGCCGCTGGTGCCGGGCCCTTGAGGAGGCCGAGGCCGAGGTGGGCCGCGCGGGCCCGGAGGGCGACGCGTGAGCCGCTGGCTGTCCGTCATCCCGCTGGTGGTGCTGGCCCTGCTGGCGGCCCTGTTCGTCGGCTGGTCGCTGCGCCGCGACCCGGTCTACCGGCCTGACGCCCTGGTCGGTCAGCCGATCCCCGAGACAGTGCTGCCGCGGCTGGTCCCCGACGCCCCGGCGGACGCCCCGCCGGAGGTGCTGGACCTGAAGACCGCCGGGCTGGGCAAGCCGATGATCCTCAATGTCTTCGCCAGCTGGTGCGCGCCGTGCCGGGTCGAGCATCCGCGCCTGCTGGAGCTGCAGGCGCAAGGCATCCATGTGGTCGGGGTCGCCTACAAGGACGACCCGGCCGCGACCCGCGCCTTCCTCGAGGAGCTGGGAGATCCCTATGCGCTGGTGCTGGTCGACCGCGACGGCCGGGCCGGGCTGGACCTGGGCATCTCAGGCGTGCCGGAGACCTACGCCGTCGATGCCCAGGGCATCATCGTCGCCAAGCACGCCGGATCGCTGCTGACCGACGCGGAGGTCGAGCGCCTGACCTCGGCGCTACGGTAGGGCGCGACTCCCCAACTCCGCTACCCCCGGGACAAGCCCGGGGCTGACGACATGGGGGTTGGACGCGATTTTGGCCCGGGTTCGGGCGTTCATGCACAGGGGCGAGGCCCGGCCGCGCCGTTAACCTTTCCTCGACACACCTGGTTAACCCTGTCGACATGTCGCTGCCGCCGCTGTCGCCGCAGGTCTTCAACGGTCTGGGCCAGAACGCGGGCCAGGCCAGCCAGCCGCCGCGCGCCGGGCAGGCCGCCTTCTTCCGCGCCGCGCTCGGCGGGGCCGGGACCGCCGCATCGGCTGCCACCGCTGCCCCTGTCGCCGCCCCTGTCGCCGCCCCTGTCGTCGCGCCCGTGCGGCCGGCCCTCGCGCCCGTCGCGCCCGAGCCGTCTGCCGCCGGGGACGGCGCCGCCCTGCGTCGCCCCGGGGCCCTGCTCGACATCCGGGTCTGACCCCGCGCGCAACCGACCGCCCCGCCCGGGCTGGAGGCCGCCCATGCCGTCCCCGCCGCCCGATGACGTCACCCCGGTCCTGATCCCGGCGCTGGAGGCGCTGAACTACCTCGGTATCGGCGTCTTCGCCGCCTCCGGGGCGGGGCGTAGCCCCGCTGCCGGCCTTTGCGCTGGGGGTGGTGACCGCCTGCCTCGGCGGCATCATCCGCGACGTGCTGGCGGGCCAGCCATCGATCCTGATGCGGCCGGAGCTGTATTTCACCGCTGCGGCCCTGTCGTCGGGGCTGATGGTCGCGCTCAGCCTGCTGGACGTGCGCATCCGGGTAGCCTCGGTGATCGCCGCGGGCCTCGGCTTCGCCCTGAGGGCCGCGGCCATCGTCTGGCGGCTGGGCCTGCCCGCCTACGGCCCAAGCGAGCCGGGCTGAGGCGCGTCAGTCCGCGGTCGGGGCCGGGCGGCTGGCGTCGCCATAGGTCATGGCCACGAACACGTCCTCAAGGTCGGGGTCCTCGGTGGTGATGTCGCGGATGCCGACCCCGGCGGCGCGCACCGCCGCCAGCACCTGCTCGACGCTGCCGTGCCCGACCCGGTAGGTGACGGCGAAGGCCCCGTTCGGGCGGCCGGCGACCTCATAGCCGGGCAGGGCCGGCGGGGCGGGCAGGGGCTCGGCCGGGGTGACCACCACATTGCGGGTGTCCAGCCGGCGCAGCAGCTGGTCGGTCGGCTCACAGGCCACCACCTCGCCGCGGTTGACGATGGCGATGGTGTCGCAGAGCTCCTGCGCCTCCTCCAGATAGTGGGTGGTCAGCAGGATGGTCACGCCCTCGGCGTTGATCTTGCGGACATATTCCCACAGCTGGCGGCGCAGCTCGACGTCGACCCCGGCGGTCGGCTCGTCGAGGATCAGCACCGGAGGGTTGTGCACCAGCGCCTTGGCCACCATCAACCGCCGCTTCATGCCGCCGGACAGGGCGCGGACATAGGCGTTGGCCTTGTCCGACAGGCCCAGCGCGGCCAGCAGCTCGTCCGAGCGGCGCTCGGATTTCGGCACGCCGTAGAATCCGGCCTGGACCTCCAGCGACTCGCGCGGGGTGAAGAAGACGTCGGCGACGATCTCCTGAGGCACCACCCCGAGGGCGGCGCGGGCGGCGCGCGGCTTGGCGTCGATGTCTTGGCCCCAGACGCGGACCTCGCCCTCGCTCTTGTTCACCACCCCGGCGAGGATGTTGATCAGGGTCGACTTGCCCGCCCCGTTCGGCCCCAGCAGGCCGAACATGGAACCGCGCGGCACCACCAGATCGACCCCGCGCAGGGCGACCTTGGCCGGTGCCTTGCGCGAGCTGGCGTAGGTCTTCTTCAGGCCCCGCACCTCGATGGCGTTGGCGGGCAGGGCGTCGGTCTGGGGCATCGGATTTCCGGGGCAGGGATTGCCGCCGAGATAGGCGCGCCCGGGCTGCGCGCCAAGCGGCGAGTTGGCCAGGACAAGGGTGCCAGACGTTCTGGAAAGGGTACTTGACGTTACAGGTCCAACTGTCTACCTTCCTTGACATAACGACAATTCCACTTGACGGAGAGACCGGAATGACCCGCATCCGCCTGATCGGCTTCCTCGCGCTCGGCCTCTGTGTGTTCGGCTATGCCGGCATGGGCCTGGCCATCCTGCTGGGGGCGCTGGACGTGATCGGCGTCACCGCCACGGTGATCGCCGCCATGGCCCTGGGCCTGCTGGGCGAGCTCGGCCTTTGGGCTGCCGCCGGCTGCCTTGGTCTCGGCCTGTTCCAGCGCCGCAAGGCCCTGTTCGAACGGGTTTTCGGCCGCCGCGCCAAGGCCTGACTCCCGACACGGTCACGAGACGACTCCGGGGGCGCTTCCCAAGCCGGGGGCGAGGCATTAGGAACGCCGCGTCGCTCGACGCGCGTCGACTTGGCCTGCAGGAGCCGTCCATGCCGCCCCGCCATCCCGCCCTTCCGGTTCCGCCGCCCGAGGAGATCGTGGTCACCAGCAAGCGCGTGGCCTGCGACGGCGGCGGCGGGGCCCTGGGCCATCCGCTGGTCTATATGGACATGGGCGAGGACGACTTCGTCGAGTGCGGCTACTGCGACCGGCGTTTCGTGCTGGCCGCTGACCCCCACGCCGGGCAGCCCTACCACAGCCCCGCCGCCCGCGCCGACGAGGCGCACTGAGGGGGGCTCTCTCAACCGAAGCCCTCCCCCTCGAGGGGGGAGGGAGAGGGGCTTCCAAGGGGGTCGTCGAGGTCACGTCCCTGTTCCTCGCCCGCAGGGGGAGGGGGACCGCGAAGCGTTGGAGGGGGGATGGGCGAGACCGGGGTGTGACGCCCCCCTCCGTCTCGCTGGCTGCGCCGGCGATCCACCTCCGCCTGTGGGGGAGGAATACGCCGTCCGGCTTCTCGCCCCCTGTCCCCGACGGCCGCGCGGCGTATAAGCGCGCGATGAAGTTTCTCGACCAGGCCAAGATCTACATCCGCTCCGGCAACGGCGGCGGGGGCTCCGTCTCGTTCCGGCGCGAGAAGTTCATTCCCGAGGGCGGGCCCGACGGGGGCGACGGCGGCCGCGGCGGCGACGTCTGGATCGAGGCGGTCGAGGGGCTGAACACCCTCATCGACTATCGCTACCGGCAGCACTTCCGGGCCCAGACCGGCCACCACGGCCAGGGCAGGCAGATGCACGGGGCCAAGGGCGACGACGTGGTGCTGAAGGTGCCGGTCGGCACCGAGGTGCTCGACGAGGACAAGGACACGGTGCTCGTCGACATGGACCATGCCGGCAAGCGCGTGCGGCTGCTGGCCGGCGGCAACGGCGGCTGGGGCAACACCCGCTTCAAGGGCCCGGTCAACCGCGCCCCGACCCACGCCAACCCCGGCCAGGAGGGCGAGGAGCGCTGGATCTGGCTGCGTCTCAAGCTGATCGCCGACGTCGGCCTCGCCGGCCTGCCCAACGCCGGCAAGTCGACCTTCCTCGCCGCCGTCTCGGCGGCCCGGCCCAAGGTGGCCGACTATCCCTTCACCACCCTGACCCCCAACCTCGGCGTGGTCGACCTGAGCGCCACCGAGCGCTTCGTCATCGCCGACATCCCCGGCCTGATCGAGGGGGCGCACGAGGGGGCCGGGCTCGGCACCCGCTTCCTCGGCCACGTCGAGCGCACCGGCTGCCTGATCCACCTCATCGACGCGACCCAGGACGATGTGGTCGAGGCCTGGCGCATCATCCGCGGCGAGCTGGAGGCCTATGGCCAGGGGCTCGGCGACAAGCCGGAGATCCTCGCCCTCAACAAGGTCGACGCCCTGACCCCCGAGCTGCGCGCCGAAAAGGCCGCCGAGCTGGAGGCGGTGGCCGGACGCACGCCCTTCCTTGTCTCGGGCGTCTCGGGCGAAGGCGTCACCGCCGTGCTGCGCGCCGCCTGGGCCGAGGTGCTGAAGCGCCGCGGCGAGGCCCCGCCGTCCGACGACGAGGACGACCTCGGCCAGATCGAGACCACCCCCGGCGGCTGGGCGCCCTGAGACCCGCGTCCCTGCGTCCATGCGCGGACTATGGGCACCCGGACTCCAGCGTGTTAGGGCCGGGCTGAGCATAAGTCCGCGGCCGGTCCGGAGAGCCCGCTTGCCCCTGTTCCACGCCGGCCCCGCCCCGCGCCTGACGGGCCCCCGTCGCGGTGGCCTGACCGGCCTGCCGCTGGCGCCGGGGATGCGCGTGGGTCTGTTCGGCGGCTCGTTCAACCCGGCGCATGAGGGCCACCGCCATGTGGCCGAGACGGCCCTGCGCCGGCTCGATCTGGACCGGGTGGTGTGGCTGGTGTCGCCGCAAAACCCGCTGAAGCGCGCCGACGAGACCGCGCCGCTGGCCGCGCGCATGGCCAGCGCCCGGGCCCTGGCGACGGGGCCGGCGATGATCGTCTCGGACCTGGAGACGCGCATCGGCACGCGCTGGACCATCGACACCCTGCGGGCTCTGACCGCCCGCCACCCGGGGGTCGAGTTCGTCTGGCTGATGGGGTCGGACAATCTGGCCGGCTTTCACCGCTGGCGCGGCTGGACCGACATCTTCCGGCTGATGCCCATCGCCGTGGTGGCCCGGCCCGGCTCGCTGCTGGAGAGCCGCACGGCCCCGGCGGCGACGCGCTTCGCCGGCTTCCGCGTGCCCAGCCGCAAGGCTGTCCTGCTGCCCGGTGCCCCGGCTCCGGCCTGGACCTGGCTGCGCGCTCCGCTCCATCCGCAGAGCTCTACCGCGCTGCGCGTCCGGGGAGCGGCGCGGCCCGCGCCCGGTGGCCCGACGCCCGGCGCGTGACGGCGGGGGCCGTATCTGCTACAGGAGCGGGCCGTTTCCGGTTTTCTGGAGTGCTCCGCTGACCCTCCCGCCCGCGTCTGACGCGACTTTCGACGACGACTTCGACCCCTCGCCAGCCGCCGACGCCGCGCCGCTGCCGAGCGGTGCCACCCCGGTCGAGGACGCCCTGCTGGCCAGGCTCGACGACGACAAGGCCCAGGACATCGTCCTGATCGACCTGCGCGGCAAGAGCGCCATGGCCGACGCCATGATCATCGCCTCCGGCCGGTCGCACCGCCATGTGGGTGCCATCGCCGACCACCTGCTGCGCACCCTGAAGGACCTCGGCCTGGGCAAGGCGCGGGTCGAGGGGCTGCCGCACTGCGACTGGGTGCTGATCGACGCCGGGGACGTCATCGTCCACCTGTTCCGGCCCGAGGTGCGCGCCTTCTACAACATCGAGAAGATCTGGTCGGTCGAGTCCGGCGGCCACCGCGCCGCCAGCGCCTGATCCGGGCGGCGGCACCATGCGCCTGACCCTGGCCGCCATCGGCCGGCCCGGCCGCGGGCCCGAGGCCCAGCTGGCCGAGGACTACGCCCGCCGCGCTACCCTCGCCGGCCGGCCGCTGGGGCTGGGGCCGCTGGAGTTGCTGGATCTCGAGCCGCGCAAACCGGGTGCCGCGGCCGAGGGCGCGCTGCTGCTCGAGGCGGCCGAGGGGGCGTACCTGGTCGCCTGCGACGAGAGCGGCAAGGCCTGGCGCTCGCGCGACTTCGCCGACTGGATCGGGGCCCTGCGCGACCAGGGCGAGCGCCGGGTAGTGTTCACCATCGGCGGCACCGACGGCCATGATCCGCAGGTGCGGGCCGCCGCTCGCGCCACCCTCGCCTTCGGGCTCCAGACCTGGCCGCATGCCCTGGCGAGGGCCATGCTGGCCGAACAGCTGTATCGGGCCGTGACGATCCTGGCCGGATCACCCTATCACCGGGACTGATGCGTCGTTCCCCTGCCCTCGCGGCCCTCCTCCTGGCCTTGCTGCTCGCCGCCGGCCCCGCCGCCGGACGGCAGGAGCCGCCGCGCCCGGAGGTGACCCGGCTGCAGGGCGAGGAGCGCGACGCCCAGATGCGGGCCCGGCGGCTGCGCGCCGACGCCGTCCAGGCCCGGGCCGAGCTGGAACCGCTGCGCGCCCGGCTGGCGACCCTGCGGGCCGAGGCCGAGGCCGAGGACAGCCGTATCGTCGCCCAGCGGGCCCGGCTGGCCGAGCTCAACGCCCGCGAGGCGCGCCTCGCGGTAGAGCTGGTGGCCGCCCGCGGCGACCAGGCGCGCGTGCTGTCCAGTCTCGCCCGGTTCAGCCGCGACCCGCCGCCGGCCCTGCTGATCCCGGCGGAGCAGGCCATCGACGCCACCCGCGCGGCCATCCTGATGAAGGCCGTGGCCCCGGAGCTGGAGCGGCGCGTGGCCGTCATACGCATCCGCCAGGACAATCTGGCGCGGGTGCGGCGGCTGGCGGCCCTGTCCAGCGCCGAACTGTTCACCCTCGAGAGCCGGCGGCTGGACCGACGCGCCGAGATCGATGCCATGAGCGCCCGGCGGCTGCAGCTGGCGGCGGTGCTGGAGGCCGAGGCGGCCGAGGCCGGGCGCGTGGCCCGGGCCCTGCAGGCCCGGTTGCGGGCGCTCGGGGCCCGGCCCCTGCCGCCGCCCGAGGGGGAGGGCACCGCGACGATACAGCGCCTGCCGGGCGGACGCGCCCGGCTGGAGCGGCCGGTCGAGGGCGCACCGGGGGCCCGCTTCGGTGACCGTTCGGGCGGCTGGCGCTGGAGCCGCGGCGGCGAGGTACGGGCACCGGCCGACGCCACTGTGGCCCATATCGGCCGCATCGACGGCTTCGGCCCGGTGATGATCCTCGACCTTGGGCCCGGCTGGCGCGCCGTGATCGGCGGCGTCGATACCCCGGCCGTGAGCGAGGGCCAAAGGGTCGAGGGCGGCCAGACCCTCGGCCGGGCCGGCGAGGAAGTCTATTTCGAGCTGCGCCGCGAGGAGCGGCCGATCGATCCGGCCCCGTGGCTGGACTGAACCGCCCGGCCGGGCGCATATCGTCGCCGGGGGCGGGAACGGCCCTGGTTTCGGCGCCAGGCCGTGGCCCATTGGCGGATCGGGCGCGTCACGTGCCCTGAAGAGGACTTTCGGTGACGGGTATTCGCAAGCTGGCCGCGGTGGGGATAGCGGCTCTGGTAATCGGGGCCGGCGGTGCCACGGTCGTGGCGGGCCAGACCCCGCGCGACGAAACCTTCCGCATGCTGGAGCTGTTCGGCGACGTGCTGTCGATCGTCGAGCAGGCTTATGTGGTGCCGACCGACAACCAGAAGCTCATCGAGGCCGCGCTCGACGGCATGATGACGGCGCTGGATCCGCATTCGAACTATCTGGCCCCCGACGACTTCGGCGAGCTGCAGGAGCGCACCGAGGGCCAGTATTCCGGGGTTGGCCTGACGATCACCTCCGAGGGCGGGCTGATCAAGGTGATCTCACCCATGGACGGCGGCCCCGCCGCCCGCGCCGACGTCCAGGCCGGCGACGTCATCTCGGCCATCGAGGGGCTGAGCACCGCCGGCATGACCGTCTCGGACGTGTCCGAGCGGCTGCGCGGTGCCGTCGGCACCTCGGTGACCGTCACCTTCCTGCGCGACGGGGAGGAGCCGCGCGAGGTGGTGCTGACCCGCGAGGTGATCCGCATCGAGGCCGTCACCGGGCGGCTGGAGGGCGACTTCGGCTATCTGCGCATCTCGACCTTCAACGAGAACACCGGCCGCGAGCTGCGCCAGACGATCGAGCGGCTGAGGGCCGAGAAGCCCGACCTGCAGGGCTTCGTCGTCGACCTGCGCAACAACGGCGGCGGGCTGCTGACCGCGGCGATCGAGGTCTCGGACGCCTTCCTCGAGCGCGGCGAGATCGTCAGCCAGCGCGGCCGGCGGCCCGACCAGATCGAGCGCTATGCCGCCCGGCCGGGCGACCTGACCGGCGGCCTGCCGCTGGTGGTGCTGATCAACTACGGCTCGGCCTCGGCTTCGGAGATCGTCGCCGGGGCGCTGAAGGACCACGAGCGCGCCACGCTGGTCGGGCTGACCAGCTTCGGCAAGGGCTCGGTGCAGACCGTCATCCCGCTGCGCGGCGGCGAGGCCGGGGCCCTGTCCATAACCACGGCGCGCTACTACACGCCGTCGGGCCGCTCGATCCAGAAGATCGGCGTCGAGCCGGATCTGGAGGTGGCTCGCTCGGCCGCCGAGGCGCGCATCGTCTCGCGCTCCAGCTTCATCTACACCGAGGCCGCCTACGCCACCGCCCTGGACGCCTCGATCGGGGCCGAGCGGCGCGGGGCCCACCCGCCGCTGGAAGCGCCCGGCGAGAGCTATGACAGCAGCGTCGATTACCAGCTGCAGCGGGCGCTCGACGTCCTGCGCGCCCGCGGCGACCTGACCCGGCTGGCCGCGGCTCCCGAGGGGATCGTCATCACGCCGCGCGAGACCGAGGTGGCGGCGGTGCCGGAAGGTCAGCTGAACGAACAGGCCGATCCCTCCCGGCGCATCCCCGAGATCACGCCCGGCAACCGGCCGCAGCCGGACTGACGGTTCCTCGTGCATGGCTAACGGCCCGTTAGGCTTTCTTAACCGGGGCGGGCCAAGCTGGGGGCGAGGGAGTCCGCCCGGGGCTCCGCAGCGCCCGTTCGTCCGCATGTTCGCCAAACGCCAGTCCGCGCTCGCCGCCGCCGCCGGCCAGGCTCCGGGGTCCGGAGCGTCCGGACCGGGCCTCGGCCCGCTGATCCGTTTCCTCAAGCGCCCGATGGTGGCCGTCGGGGCCGCCGGCCTGCTGACGCTCGGGGCCGCCGCCCTGTTCCTGGTGGTGCTGGGCGATCCGCGCGCCGGCATGCCCTCGGCACGGGTGGCCCTGAGCCGCGAGGCCCCGCCGCCGGCCGAGGCCGCCTCGGCCTATGAGGTGTTCGCCGCCGACGTCTTCGCCCTTTATCAGGACCCCTCGGCCCTGCCCGAGGGCATGGCCGCCGAGGCCGCCATCATCACCCTGCCGGACGGGACCCGGGCCGCCGGCGGGGCCGGGATCACGGCCCCGGTGCTTCCGGCGCGGCCGCTGCCGCCGGCCCCGGTCGCAGGGCTCAGCCGTCCCGGCCCGGACGGGCCCCTGCCGGTCATCGCCCCGGACGGCCGCACCCCCGCCACCGCCTATGCCCGGCCGTTCCAGCCCGACGGCCGCCCGCGCGTGGCCCTGATCGTCGGCGGGCTGGGCCTCAACGCCGCTACCACCCGCGCCGCCATCGAGCGCCTGCCGGCCGAGGTGACGCTCGGCTTCGTGCCCCACGCCGAGGGGCTGCAGGGCTGGATCGACCTGGCCCGCGCCCACGGCCACGAGGTGTTGATCGAGCTGCCGCTGGAGCCGACCGGCTATCCTGACAACGACCCGGGGCCGTACACCCTGCTGGCCGGCGAGGGGCCGGAGGCCATGGAGGCCAAGCTCGACTGGATCCTCTCGCGGGCGCAGGGCTATTTCGGCCTGACCAACTATCTGGGCGACCGCTTCGCCGCCTCGGACGTGGCCGCCGCCGACCTGATGAGCACCCTGCGCGAGCGCGGCCTGGCCTTCATCGACGACGGCACCCTGGCGCGGCGGCCGGGGGCCTTCGCCCGGGCCACGGCCACCACGGTGATCGACGAGACCCAGACGCCGGCGGCCATCATCGGCCGGTTGAACGCGCTGGAGGCCGCCGCCAAGACCCGCGGCCAGGCCCTCGGCGCCGGCTTCTCTTATCCTGTGACGGTCGAGGCCGCTGCCCGCTGGACCGCCGGCCTCAACGCCCGCGGCGTGCAGCTGGCCCCCGCCTCCGCCATGACCCGCCGCCCCGGGCGGTAGGGGCCTGCCTCTCCTCCCCCGCACGCGGGGGAGGAGAGGGCGTCAGGCGCTTCGCTATCGGCGGAGCGCGGGGCGCTCGCGGCGCAGCTCCGCGACACCGTTGTGTCCTCTGTGGCTTTCATTGTGCTCTCCATGATGAACTTGCCACCATCGGGACAGCCATCGGGCGTCCGCGCTGACACCCCTCATCCGTCATGCTCCGCATGACACCTTCTCCCGCAAGGGGAGAAGGGGGGCTGGTCGCCATTCGCTTCGGGCGCGCAAGGCGCTACACAGGGGGCTCTCCCCTGCCGTACGGGTTCTCCCATGCGTTATCTTCATACCATGGTCCGGGTGACGGACCTCGACGCCTCGCTCCGCTTCTGGTGCGACCTGCTGGGGCTGCAGGAGGTCCGGCGGATGGAGAATGAGGCCGGGCGCTTCACCCTGGTGTTCCTTGCCGCGCCGAAGGATCTGGCGCGTTCGACGGCCGAGCGGTCGCCGGAGGTCGAGCTGACGTACAACTGGGACCCGGAGGTCTATGCGGGCGGGCGCAACTTCGGCCACCTGGCCTACAAGGTCGACGACATCCATGTCGCCTGCCGGAGGCTGATGGACGGCGGGGTGACGATCAACCGGCCGCCGCGCGACGGGCGCATGGCCTTCGTCCGTTCGCCGGACGGCATCTCCATAGAGCTGTTGCAGGAGGGCGAACCGCTGGTGCCGGCCGAGCCCTGGGCCTCCATGCCGAACACAGGGACCTGGTGATGCGCATCGCGGGTCTGAGGCCGCCGCCCCGCTGGCCGTCCACGGTCAGGCCGCCGGCGGGGGCGGGGCGAGGATCACCGCGACGTTATCGTCGAGCAGATGGGCCAGTTCGGCCAGGGCTTCGGCGCGGGCCGGGCCTTCGGTGGTCTCGATCGCCGCCAGCCGCACCGGCATGTCTTCGGCGATGCCGCGAAGGATGCATTTGAGGTCGCCGTCGGCGTCGCGTTGCGCCAGCCAGTGATGGGCTTGCAGGTCCAGCGCCGCCAGTGCCTCGGCCTCGCTCTTCAGCGCCCGGAAGGCGTCGCTTGCGGGGAAGGCGGG
The DNA here is from genome assembly GCA_027531145.1 of Brevundimonas sp. GTDB lineage: Bacteria > Pseudomonadota > Alphaproteobacteria > Caulobacterales > Caulobacteraceae > Brevundimonas. The sequence goes on from JAPZRF010000002.1 coordinate 269,480, forward strand.
GTCGAGGCCGGTGCCGTCGGCGGTCCAGGCCTCGACCCGGGCCTTCAGCACCCCGGCGCGGGTGACGATGTCGCGGAACAGCGGCTCGTCGGAGAGGGCAGCGTCGAGGGTCGCCGCTCCGGTCACGACGGCGGCCGGCGGTGCGTCGACAGGCGTCGGGCCGGTCAGCGTCAGGATCAGGGCGGACGCGAGGGCGGCGCTGCAGGTCATGTTGGATTCCAGTTGTGATGGCGGCGCAACCGAATCGCCGTTGATCCAGCCTGGACCCGCCCCGTAAACGAGGGGTTGCGCCTGTTCCTCTCCTGACGCCCCCGCGGAGACCGCCATGCTGTCCGACGCTCCCCCGTCCTCGCCCACGCCCGACACTGCCTGGACCGCCCTGGGCAACGCCGCGCGCGACGCGGCGAAAACCCGGCTGGCCGCTCTGTTCGCCGCCGAGCCGGACCGGCTGGACCGGCTGACGCTGGAGGCGGCCGGGCTGCATCTGGACCTGTCGAAACAGGGCTGGGACAGCGCGACGTTCGGGGCGGCGCTGGACCTTGCCCGGGCGACCGGCGTCGAGGCGGCGCGGGCGCGGCTGTTCGGCGGCGAGGCGGTCAACCTGACCGAGGGGCGGGCGGTGCTGCACCCTGCCCTGCGCGCCTCGGACGGCGCGGCCTGTGCTGCGCTCGGCGAGCCGGTCTCGGCCGAGGTCGAGGCCACCCGGCGGGCCATGGCCGCCTATGCCGACGCGGTGCGGTCGGGGCGCGAGACCGGGGCGACCGGCCGGCCGTTCCGGGCGGTGGTGCACATCGGCATCGGCGGCTCGGACCTCGGGCCGCGGCTGGTGTGGGACGCCCTGCGTCCGCTCGACCCGCAGATCGACGTCCGTTTCGTGGCCAACATCGACCCGCGCGAGATGGCCGAGGCCCTGACCGGGCTGGAGCCGGAGACCACGCTGGCAATCGTCGTGTCCAAGACCTTCACCACCCAGGAGACCCTGGCCAATGCCGACCTGGCCCGGGCCTGGCTGGCGGCGGGCCTGCCCGAGGCCGGGCGCGAGCGGCACATCGTCGGGGTCACGGCGGCGCCCGGGCGGGCCGGGGCCTGGGGCTGCGGCCGTACCTTCGGGTTCCGGGACTGGGTCGGCGGCCGCTACTCCCTTTGGTCCGCGGTGTCGCTGGGCTGCATCCTCGGCCTTGGGCCCGAGGTGTTCGAGCGCTTTCTGCGCGGGGCCGAGGCGCTGGACCGGCATTTCCTCGAGGCACCGCTGGCACGCAACGCTCCGGTGCTGCTGGCCCTGGCCCAGATCGTCAATGTTGACGCGCTGGAGTGGCCGGCGCGCACGGTGGCACCCTACGCCCACGGCCTGCGCCGCCTGCCGGCCTTCCTGCAGCAGCTGGAGATGGAATCGAACGGCAAGCGGGTGACGCGAGACGGGCGGCCGGTCGGACGTCAGACCTGTCCGGTGGTGTTCGGCGAGCCCGGCACCAATGGCCAGCACGCCTTCTTCCAGCAGATCCACCAGGGGCCGATGGTGGTCCCGGCCGAGTTCATCGTGGTGCGGCGGACGCATGAGACGCCGACCGAGGCACCCCTGTGGGCCAACGCCCTGGCCCAGGCTCAGGCGCTGATGATCGGCAAGTCGGAAGCCGAGGCCCATGCGGAGCTGCTGGCCGGCGGGGCGTCCGCGGCCGAGGCCGACCGGCTGGCGGCGCACAAGACCTTCCCCGGCGACCGGCCGTCGACGACGATCCTGCTGCCAGCCCTGACGCCGGAGGCGCTGGGGGCCCTGCTGGCCCTCTATGAGCACAAGACCTTCGTCGAGGGGGTGATCTGGGACATCAACAGTTTCGACCAGTGGGGGGTCGAGCTGGGCAAGGTGCTGGCGAAGGCGATCCTGAAGGATGTGGACGCGGGGGCCCCGTCGGGGACGCTGGACCCGTCGACCGCCGATCTGCTGACCCGGCTGCTGTAGGGAGGTCGCCATGGCCGATCACGCCACGCCCAACCTGCCGGCCCGGGACTTTTCGGCGACCGCGGCCTTCTATGCCCGGCTCGGCTTCGAGGAGAGCTATCGCGACGATGGCTGGATGATCCTCGAACAGGGCGATCTCACCCTGGAGTTCTTCCCTTACCCGGACCTCGATCCGGCTGTGAGCTGCTTCTCCTGCTGCCTGCGGCTGGACGATCTGAAGGGATTCTACGCGGTCTGCCGGGCCACCGGCCTGCCCGAGACGACGTTGGGCTGGCCCCGCCTGCACCCGCCGCGCGACGAGCCCTCGGGGGTGCGGGTGGCGTACATGATTGACCCCGACGGCACCCTGCTGCGGCTGGTGCAGAACTGAGGGAGCGGGGGCGACGCCATAAGCCCTCCCCCTCGATGGGGGAGGGTTCGGGTGGGGGGGGTCCGCCTCGGGTCCGAAAGGGCGGATGAGGCGGGACCGCCTCCGGCGCTTGCCCTGTCAGGTGGCGCGCTCCCACCGCATCCCCGGCCCTTCCCCATCGAGGGGGAAGGGAGATGCGCGCAGCGACCGGACGGAGGGGCGATCCAGAGGGCGTCCCCTCATCCGTCACTCGCCCCCTACCAGCGGCGGTCGTGGCGGTACTCGCGGCGGTACTGGCGGCGTTCCCAGCGGTCGTAACCGTCTCGGCTGTTGATGCCGTGCTCGCGCTCCCAGTGGCCCTGGTTGCGCCAGCAGCGGCCGTCGCGCCAGTAGCCGCAGTCGCCGCGGCGGTCGCTGTCATGGCCATAGCCGTAGCCATAGTCGTAGCGATAGCCGTGACCGTAGGTGGGGCGGCCGCGGTAGTCGCGATGGTCGCTCGAGGCGGAGGCCCCGAGGGCGGCACCGGCGAGCGCCCCGCCGGCCACATAGCGACCGTCGCCGTCGCCGATCAGGGCACCGGCCACCGCCCCGACGGCAGCCCCGATCAGCACATCCTCCGTCCGGTCGTGGTCACGGTCGCGGCGGTCGCGACGCTCGTACCGGTCGTGGCGATCGTAGCGGTCGTACCGATCATGCCGGTCGTATCGATCGTACGTCTGGGCCACGGCGGGTGCAGCGGCGATCAGGGCGGCCCCCAGGGCGGCGGCGAGGGCGGCGATGCGCAGTGGGGACGGGCTCATGGCGATCTCCTGTCGGTTCATGCCGACGATCGTGACCGACGGTCTCTGAACGGACCTGCAGGAGCCGGTTCATCCCCGGTTCATTTTGGCCCGGAGGGGCACCGCGGCGCTTGACGCCTGCCCCCATCGATCCTATCTGACCGCCCGTTAGCACTCCCGGTCGTTGGCTGCCAAAGCCGCCGGGAACCCTTCTGACTTCGACCCATTGGGAGAACCATAGATGGCGTTTCGTCCTCTCGGAGACCGCGTGCTGGTGAAGCGCGTGGAAGAAGAGTCCAAGACCAAGGGCGGGATCATCATCCCCGACACCGCCAAGGAAAAGCCGCAGGAAGGCGAAGTCGTCGCTGTCGGCCCCGGTGCCCGCGACGATCAGGGCAAGATCAACGCGCTGGAGCTCAAGGCCGGCGACCGCATCCTGTTCGGCAAGTGGTCCGGCACCGAGGTGAAGATCGACGGCGAAGACCTTATCATCATGAAGGAATCGGACGTCCTGGGCGTCCTGAGCTGAGGTTTGGTGAGGAGTGAACAGTGCTAGTGAGCAGTCTTTGCTCACTCTCTGCTCACTTCTTGCTCACTCCTCGCTCACTCTTCACTAGCACTTTTCACGAAGGAGCAGCCTGATGGCCGCCAAGATCGTACTGTTCAATACCGACGCCCGGGACAAGATGCTCCGCGGGGTCAACGTCCTCGCCAATGCGGTGAGGGTCACGCTGGGCCCCAAGGGCCGCAATGTCGTCATCCAGAAGTCCTTCGGTGCCCCGCGCTCGACCAAGGACGGCGTCTCGGTCGCCAAGGAGATCGAGCTGGAGGACGCCTTCGAGAACATGGGCGCCCAGATGATCCGCGAGGTGGCGTCCAAGACCAATGACAAGGCCGGCGACGGCACCACCACCGCGACCGTGCTGGCCCAGGCCATCGTCCAGGAAGGCCTCAAGGCCGTGGCCGCCGGCATGAACCCGATGGATCTGAAGCGCGGCATCGACAAGGCGGTCATAGCCGTGCTGGCCGACATCAAGGAGTCCAGCCGCAAGGTCAGCGCCAACTCGGAAATCGCCCAGGTCGGCACCATCTCGGCCAACGGCGACGTCGAGGTCGGCGAGATGATCGCCCGCGCCATGGAAAAGGTCGGCAACGAGGGCGTGATCACGGTCGAGGAGGCCAAGACTGCCGAGACCGAGCTCGACGTCGTCGAGGGCATGCAGTTCGACCGCGGCTACCTGTCGCCCTACTTCATCACCAACGCCGACAAGATGGAGGCCAACCTCGAGGAGCCGCTGATCCTGCTCCACGAGAAGAAACTGTCCTCGCTGCAGGCCATGCTGCCGGTGCTCGAAGCGGTGGTGCAGTCGGGCCGCCCGCTGCTGATCATCGCCGAGGACATCGAGGGCGAGGCCCTGGCCACCCTGGTGGTCAACAAGCTGCGCGGCGGCCTGCGCGTCGCCGCGGTCAAGGCCCCGGGCTTCGGCGACCGTCGCAAGGCCATGCTGGAGGACATCGCCGTCCTGACCGGTGGCCAGGTCATCTCTGAAGACCTGGGCATCAAGCTCGAGAACGTCACCCTCGACATGCTCGGCAAGGCCAAGAAGGTCACCATCACCAAGGACGACACCACGATCGTGGACGGCATCGGTGAGAAGGACGTGATCGAGGCCCGTATCGGCCAGATCAAGAAGCAGATCGAGGACACCACCTCGGACTACGACAAGGAGAAGCTGCAGGAGCGTCTGGCCAAGCTGGCCGGCGGCGTCGCGGTGATCCGCGTCGGCGGCTCGACCGAGGTCGAGGTCAAGGAGAAGAAGGACCGCGTCGACGACGCCCTCAACGCCACCCGCGCGGCGGTCGAGGAAGGCATCGTCCCGGGCGGCGGGATCGCCCTGCTGAAGGCGACCCGGGCGCTGGAAGGCCTGAAGGGCGACAACGCCGACCAGACCGCCGGCGTGGCCATCATCCGCCGCGCCCTGCAGGCCCCGATCCGTCAGATCGTCGAGAATGCGGGCGTCGAGGGCTCGATCGTGGTCGGCAAGGTGCTGGAGCACAAGGACGCCAACTTCGGCTTCAATGCCCAGACCGAGGAGTACGGCGACCTGGTGAAGATGGGCGTGATCGACCCGGCCAAGGTCGTGCGCACCGCCCTGCAGGACGCCGCCTCTGTGGCCGGCATCCTGATCACGACGGAAGCGGCCGTGGCCGACGCCCCGAAGAAGCCTGCGGCCGGCGGCGCCGGCGGCATGCCGGGCGGCGGCATGGGCGGCATGGGCGACATGGACTTCTGACGAAGTCCATAAGCGCCCATCAGGCAAAGAGGCTGGATCGGCGCAGGCCGATCCAGCGGGCGAGATGGACTTCTAAGGACGTCCACAGGGCTTAGGCCGTAGGCGTTAGCCGTTAGGGAAGGGCGGGTCCGGCGACGGGCCCGCCCTTTTCTGTTCTCAGGGCGATAGCTCCTCCCCCGCACGCGGGGGAGGAGAGCCCCGCCCCTTAACCCTCCTCGCCCCCGCCCCGGCATGGACCGGGGGGCGGGGGGCGGGGGGCGGCTAAGGCTGGGGCATGTGCGAGGCGACGGCCGGATGATCTTCAGGCGCGGCGAGGAGCGGCGGCGCGAGCCGCGGCGGCCGGTCAATCTGGACGGGGTGGTGCACGGCCCCGGCCATGAGGTGGCGTGCCGCATCCTCGACCTGTCCGGGCACGGCATCCGGGTGCGGCTGGACCGTCAGGCACCGCCGCCGTCGCAGGTGGTGGTGATCGAGATCGCCGGCGGGATCGCCTGAGAGGTCGAGACGCGCTGGCGCGAGGGCATGGAGGCGGGCTTTCATATCCTGTCGACGACCTCGCTGCGCGGCCTGACCCCGGCCCGGCTGACCGCCGCGCGCGAGGCCTGGCGGCGGGCCGGGGGCCGCTGACGGGGGGTCAGGTGCCCGTCACCGCCTGGACGGCCACATAGAGGGCGGTGAGGATGATCAGCCCGGCGAACAGGCGGCGGGCGAGGGTGACGTTGCGGCCCAGCCGGGCGGCCAGCGGCAGGCCGAGGGCGGCGCCGCCGAGGCCGCCCACCGCCATGGCGCCCACCAGGGCCGGATCGAGCCAGCCGGCGGCGGCGTAGGTGGCGGCGGTGGTCGCGCCGAAGGCCGCCACGCTGACCAGCGAGGCCGCCTGGGCCATGGCCAGTCCCATGCCGGTGGCGGCCATCAGCCCCGGCACGATGAGAAAGCCGCCGCCGATGCCGAAGAAGCCCGAGGCGGCACCGACGCCGAGGCCGGCACCGGCGAGGCGCAGCTGTACCAGCCGGCTCGGCCGGTTCGGCAGGGCGGCGGACGGGTCCTCCGCCCTGGCCGGGCGCAGCATGGCCAGGCCGACCGTCACCATGGCCCCGGCGAAGGCCAGCAGCAGGGCGCGCCCGTCGATGCGCTGGGCCAGGGCCGCCCCGGCCCAGGCCCCCGTGACCCCGAAGGCGGCGAAGGTCAGGGCCGGTCGCCAACGCACCCGGCCGGCGCGGGCGTGGCCGGCCAGGGCGGTCAGGGCGTTGAGCGCCACCCCCGCGGCGGAGGCGCCGACGGCCGCATGCGGGTCGCGGACGCCGACGAGATAGAGCAGCAGCGGCACGGCCAGCACCGAGCCGCCGCCGCCGAACACGCTCAGCAAGAGGGCGACGAGGGCCCCGCTGACGCTGGCAAGGCCGAGCTGGAGCCAGGTGAGGCTCATCTCAGGTGGTCCGGCGGTTCCAGGGCAGCACGGCCAGCAGGCGGGCCATGCCGCAGAAGCCGGTGACCCCGGCCGTCAGCAACCCGGCACCCACGAAGGCCGACAGGGTCCAGCCGGCGGGGTGGAGGAAGGTTCCGAGCGCCGCGCCCAGCAGGATCAGCCCGCCGGCGGCGATCTGCACCTGACGCATCAGCTCCAGCGGCGCGCGGGCGTCGGTGCGGATCGGCAGGCCGGCCGCCTTCCAGGCCATCAGACCCCCCTCGAGGATGTGGGCGGGCCCCGGCGCGCGGGCGGCGAGGCGTTCGCAATGGGCCCCGGTGCGGGCCCCGGAGCGGCAGGTGAAGATCACCTCGCGTCCGGCGGCGGCGGCGAGGTTCGCCGTCTCCAGCGCCGACAGGGGGGCGGCGAGGGCGCCGGGGATCGACTCCCGGGCGATCTCGTCGGGTTCGCGCACGTCGACAATGACGGCTCGGCCCTTTCGGACCAGCTCGGCGGCGACGGCGGGGGCGAGGGGGGCGAGCAGGGTCATGGACGGGACTCCTCAGCGTCAGGGGGGCAGTAGATCTCGGCCAGCACAGCGATGATCCGCGCCACGTTCGGGTCGGCGAGGCGGTAGCGGATCGAGACGCCCTCGCGCCGGGTGGCCACCAGACCGTCCTCGCGCAGCACGGCGAGGTGCTGGGACAGGGCCGACTGGGACAGGCCGACGAGGGGCGCCAGCTTGCCGACGGCGCGTTCGCCGCCGCCGAGCTGGCACAGGATCATCAGGCGCCGCTCGTTGGACAGGGCGCGGAGCAGGCGCGCGGCCTCGGCGGCCTTGGCCTGGAAGCGGTCGAGCGGCATGACGGCGAGATCGATCATGCCGCCTATATATCAGCTCTTGCTAAATTAGCAATAGCTAATAAATTGGGCTGGTCCAAGGAGCCTGTTCATGACCCCCTCTCCCCGCGTCGACGCCGTGTTCGACCCCGCCACCCACACCGTCACCTATGTCGTCAGCGACCCCGCGACCGGCGCGGCGGCCATCATCGATCCGGTGCTGGACTTCGATCCGGCCAGCGGGCGCACCGCCCTGACCTCGATGCAGATGGTGCTGGATCTGATCGACCGGCAGGGTCTGAAGCTGGAGCGGGTCCTCGAGACCCACGCCCACGCAGATCACCTCACCGCCGCGGACGAGATCCGGCGCGCGCGGGGCGTCGAGATCGGCATCGGCGAACGCATCGACGGGGTGCAGGCCGGCTTTGCTGCCCTGTTCGACATGGCCGATCCGGGGCCCGCCGTGTTCGATCAGCTGTATGCGGACGGCGACCGCTTCGCCCTCGGCGGACTGGAGGTCGAGGTGATGCACACGCCTGGCCACACCCCGGCCTGCGTCAGCTACCGCATCGGCGACGCCGTATTTGTCGGCGACACCCTGTTCATGCCGGACTACGGCACGGCGCGGTGCGACTTCCCCGGCGGCGACGCCCGCACCCTTTACCGGTCGATCCAGCGGCTGCTGGCCCTGCCGGAGGCGACCCGCATGTTCGTCGGTCACGATTATCTGCCGGCCGGCGGACGGACCGATCATCGCTGGGAGACGACGGTGGGAGCCCAGAAGGCCGGCAATCTCCACATCGGCGGCGGCCGCAGCGAGGACGACTTCGTGGACCTGCGTGAGGCGCGCGACGCCACCCTGGCCGTGCCGCAGCTGATCCTGCCGTCGCTGCAGGTCAACATCCGCGCGGGTGCCCTGCCGGAGCCGGAAGCCAGCGGCAAGCGCTTCCTGCGGACGCCCCTCAATGCGATCTGACGCCCGGGGCCTCAGCCGCCCTCGGGCATCAGGCCGGCGTTGACGGCGATGCGCCCTATCAACCCCTTGACGATCAGGTCCAGCGCCGCGCCCTCGCGATAGTCGGCGGCCGCGACGAAATTGACCCGGTCCTCGGAGATCAGGGAGTAGATCTTGTCCTGGTCGCGCTGGCTGTTGCGCGGGTCATAGACGGCGATCGAGAAGCCGCCCTTGGTGTGCATCATCTTCATGGTCGGCACGTCGGTGTCGCCGTCGCCGAGAAAGATCATCCGCCCGAACGGGATGGCGCGGGCGTCGTCGGGGATGAAGCGGTTGATCTTCTCGTGCTCCCAGTGGTTCAGCACCCCCTTGTTGATGCGGAACAGGTACTGGGTCTTGGTGGTGTAGTTGACCCCCACCGCCGGCCAGACGGCCACCCCATGGTCGTCATAGGCGTAGTGGCTGGCGAAGACGTGGCGGAAGGCCTCGCGGATCGGGCAGCCGTCAATCATTTCCTCCAGCCCGGCGGAAACGATGTAGTGCTCGATGTCGAGGCCGTAGCGGGCCCCGAAGGTATCGATGCGCTCGAACCAGCCGGGGCCGGTCAGGTCACTCTTCAGCCCGTCAAACAGCTTCACGTCCTGGCCGTGCTCGCGCAGCTCCTGGCGGGTGACGGGGCGGCCATTCTCGCGCGCCCGGCGCAGCATCAGCTGCATGTACATCAGGATGTTGTCGCCGTCGGCACCGCGGGTCAGGCGGTCAGCTTCGGCCCAGAAGTCGGCGATGTCCATGCCGACGGAGGGGATGAAGGTCACCTCCTGCATGTTGCCTCGGGCCAGGGTGCCGTCGAAGTCGTAGATCAGGGCGGTCTTGAGCGGGGGCGTCTGCGGGCCTTGAGGCAAGGACGGCGTCTCCGGTGGGCGCGAAGAGGCGCTTATGTCCCTGTCGCGCGTCGGAGTCGATCCGCCGCGGGCGGCGCGTCGTCGTGCTCATCGTGGTCGTTGTCGAGGGCAGCGTCCAGCGATACCAGCGGCGCGGGGGTGCGCAGGGGCTCGAGCGCCGCGCCGGCCCCGGGGGGATGCGGCGGCAGGGTCAGGGTGAAGGATGCGCCGCGGCCGGGCTCGGAGCGGACCTCGGCCACCCCGCCGTGCATCTCGGCGATGGCCTTGACCAGGGCGAGGCCGACGCCGGGACCGCCGCGGTCGCGCCGGGCGAAGCGGTCGAAGACGTTGGGCTGCAGGTGATAGGGGATGCCGCGGCCGGTGTCGGACACGGTCAGGGCCACGCCCTCGCCGCGCTTCTCGAGGGTGACGGTGATGGCCCCGCCCTCGCTGACCGCGCCGATGGCGTTCTCCAGCAGGTGGTCGATCGCCTGGGACAGGCGGGCCGGGTCGGCGACCAGCTCGCCGAGGCCGCGCTCGGCCCGCACCTTGAGCGCGGCACCGCGGCCCTCGGTGCGGGGCCGGGCCCATTCCACCGCCGCCTTGACCAGGGCCGGCAGGGACACGGGCTCGAGGTTCAGCTCCATCTCCCCGGCGTCGATCTGGGCCATGTCCAGAACATCGTCGATCGAGCGGGTCAGCTGGGCCGCGGCGATGCGGATGGCGCCGGCGTGCTGGCGGCTGCGCTCGGTCAGGTCGGGGCTGTGCTCCAGCAGCTCGGAATAGCCGACGATGGTCGTCAGCGGGGTGCGCAGCTCGTAGGAGACGCTGCCGACAAACTCGCGCTTGAGGGCCTGGGTCTCGGCCAGGGCGGTCTCGCGCTGCATCAGCGCCCGCTCCAGCTCGTTGCGGGCGGTGACGTCGGAGAAGGCCACCAGGGTGGCTCCGTCCGGCAGCGGCCGCGTCAGCCAGGCGGCGAGGCGGCCGTCCCGGGTGCGGTTCTCGCCGGCGATCGGCACCCGGCTTTCCGGATCGGGATCGGCCACGCGCGCCTTCAGCCCGAGCCACAGGGCGGGGTCGGGCAGGGCATCGGCGCACAACCCGGCCACGGCGTCGAAGTCGGCGGCGTCCTGCAGCGCCTCGCCGGTCAGGCCCCAGAAGCGCTCGAAGGCCTCATTGTGCAGGCGCAGCCGGCCATCGGAGCCGAACACGGCGACGGCGTCGTTGAGCTTGTCGAGCGTGGCGCGCTGCACCTGGATCTGGGCGTTGTAGCGGCTGCGCAGGTTCAGCTCGTCGGTCATGTCGCTGAAGATCAGGAGCAGGCCGCCCAGCGGGTGCGGCTGGCGCACCACGCGCAGGGTGCGGCCGTCCGGCAGGGACCAGCTGTCGTCCGGCGAGGCCTCGGCGGCACCATAGAACTCGAGCTCCGCGCCCTTGAAGGCGGCGTAGTCCGGGGTCTCGGGCAGCAGCCGGCGCTGGCGCAGCCGGTCCAGAAGCTCGGCGTGTGTCGGCCGCTCGTCCAGCCAGGCCGGGTCAAGCCTGAACAGGTGCTGGAAGGCGGTGTTGTGGAAGGCCAGTCGCCTCGACGGGCCAAAGATGGCAACGGCGTCGGCGAGGTGATTCAGGGTCTCGTCGTGGGCCTCGACATGGCGGCGCAGGGTGTCTCGGGTCTCCTCGGCCTCGGTCGCCTCAAGCGCCCAGGCCAGGGCACCGCCGCCGGCCTCCAGCGGCAGGGGCTCGGCGACGATCCGCCAGGCGCGACGGCGACCATCGCCGGCGGTCCAGCGGAAGCCGTCCTGACGCACGCCCGAACGGGCGGCCTCGGCGGCGAGGGCGTCGACGCCCCGGTCCAGTCCTTCGCCGCGGGCGCGAGCCTCGGCCAGGGAGGTCTGGCGCGTCTCGGTCAGCCAGGCGGCATTGGCCCAGACCAGACCGCCGGCGGCGTCGATGGCCCACATCGGCAGGGGGGCGAGCTCGGCGGCGTCACCGGCGGGCGTGGCGCTGCGGGGCCCCTCGACCGGGGCGTCGACGGCGACGGGCAGGGCCGGCGCCGGGGACAGGCGCAGCCAGGCGGCGCCGCCCTCGACCCGTCCCTCGACCAGCACGCCGCCGTCGGGCCCGGCCAGCCGCGCCTCAAACGGGGTTCCGGTGTCGGCCAGCTGGTCCAGCCGCGGCCGGACGGAGCCGAGCCGTCCGAGCACATCCAGCAGGCTCGCATCGGCGGGGGCGCCCATGCGCCGCGCGATCTCGGCCAGGGCTGCGGACCGGGCTGCTGACGGGGCGGCGTCACGGCCGGTGCCGAGGGTCAGGATCGGTGCCTCAAGGAACTCGCCGCGCTCCAGCGCCTCCAGCTCGGACAGGCGCACACGGACGTCGGGGAAGGCGACCAGGGCACCGCGCATCTCGGCCACGGCCAGCTCGCTCGCGGCGACGCGCGCCTTGAGGCCAGCGAGGGTCGCGGCTCCGCCACGCTCCAGCCGCCAGGCCCAGGCGGCCACGGCCACGGCGAGGCCGCTCGCCCCCGCCGTCGCTACCCAGGCCAGCTCCGCTTCCGCCATCATGCTTCAATCCGCCGAATCGCCCGTTTACCATACTCCAATACGGCGGTGATTGCGGCGAGGGGGCCGGTTGCCGATATACAGTCCATGTCCGACCGCCTCGCCGACAACGCCTGCGCCCCCACGCTCGACGATTTCGCGCGGCTGGCCCGCGCCACGTTCTCGGCCCTGCCGGCCCGCTTCCGCGCCGCCGCCGGCGAGGTGGTCATCCGCGTCGACGATTTTCCCGATGCGGAGACCCTGGCCGAGATGGGCATGGAGGATGCGTTCGAGCTGACCGGCCTCTACAGCGGCGTCGACCTCGCCCGGCGCGAGGGGTTGGGGCCGGCCCCGGAGCCGTCGCGGGTGTTCCTGTACCGGCGGCCGATCCTCGACGAATGGGCCGAGCGCGGCGACGTCGGCCTGTCGGACCTGATCGCTCATGTGCTGATCCATGAGATCGGCCACCACCTCGGCCTGTCCGACCACGACATCGACCGCATCGAGGACGACGCCGACTGACCGGCGCGGCCGTTGGCGCGTCGTGAACGGTCGGGGGCACCGTTCACGAAGAGGCGGCGGCGGCCGGCAGGGCGCGCAGCGGATAGAGCTGGACGTCGAAGCCACCCGGTGCAGGCGAGGAACACCCCGGAAGCGGCGGCCACGGCGAGGCCGCGTCCGCCCCTTTGCCGAACCGGAAGGACGTGCGGGCGCGGGCGGCTGGACCGGGGGACGGGGGCGTGGCAGGGCTGGACATGCGGACAGGTATCGCCGGATCGGAGGTTTAGATGAAGAGCCGGGCACAACGGATGGCGCTGGCCGTCGCCATCACGGCGCTGGCGGCGGGCGGTGCCGGGGCGGTCCCCTTGCCGGCGCAGACCGGGCCGGGACTGACGGTCGAACTGCGCTGCGCCGAGGCCGCGCGCTGCGCCGGCGGCCGCTTTGCCGTGGCCGTGTTCCGCGAGGGCGGCGGCTTTCCCGATGCAGACCGGGCCGCGGCGAGCCGCACCGTGCGGCCCGAGGGGGTGGTGACCCGGCTGGTGTTCGCCGACCTGCCGCCGGGCCGTTACGCCGTGGCCGCCTTCCATGACGCCGACGAGAACGGGCGGCTGACCCTTTGGCCGATCGGCCTGCCGCGCGAGCCCTATGGCTTCTCCAACGATGCCCGCGGGCGGTTCGGGCCGCCGAGCTTCGACAGCGCCGCCTTCACTCTCGGCCCCGGCGGCGCGCGGCAGACCTTGACCCTGCGCTAGCGAGCGCGCTCCCCGCCGCAGACGGCGCGGAAACCGGCGGCGGCGAAGCGGACCATGTAGTCGCCGGCCGCCTCCAGATCGCCGGAGCGGCACAGGCCGCCGGACAGGCGGTCGAGGCGTCCCGTCTCGCCCAGGGTCAGGGTCAGGGCCCCCGAGAGATTGTGCCAGGCCCAGTACAGGTCCTGGTCGCGGGCGTCGGGCAGGACCTGCCTGAGCAGTTCGATCAGCCGGCGGATGGCAGGGTCGAAGTAGCGGGCCATGGTCTCGCCGCCGAACACCGGCTGGGCGTTGGTCTGGGCCACCAGGGCGGCGTAGTGCTTCCAGCCAGGCCCGCCCTTGAGCGACCATTCGAACGGTGGCCGCAGAAAGGCCTCCAGCAGGCCCTCGACGGTCATGGCCGGACCCGCCTCACGCGCGTAGCGATCGATCGCGGCGACCCGGTCGTTGTTCCAGATCTCGGCCCGGCGCAGGAAGACCGCGTCGAACAGGCCGCGCTTGGCCCTGAAGTAGTAGTGCACCAGGGCGGTGTCGACGCCGGCCTCGCGCGCCACCTCGCGGATCGTCACGCCGTAGAAGCCGTGCTTGGAGAACAGGTCCTCGGCGGCGTCGAGGATGCTTTCGCGGGTCTCCACCGGGGCGGGTCCGGGCCCGGCGCGCGCCTTGGGCGGGCGGCCCCGGCGGGGGGTGACGGGCAAGGCGGGTGCGGTCGGGGGACGGGACGCGGGACTCATGACGCCGGAGCTTGCCCCGTCGCTGCCCCCTTGCAAAGGCGCCACATCTGCGACGGGAATGGGATGACGCTGTGTCATCCGTTTGACAGGACTCGAAAAGCGCGTAGCTTCCCAAAAAAATCATTGAACGCTGAATAAAGCGGCATCCACCCTGAGGAATCGCTGAAGGAGGGCTGAACCCCATGCTGAAGACCGTCGTGAAGTCCGCGCTGCTGGCCGGCGCCGCCTGGGGCGCGCTCGCCGCCCCGACCTATGCCCAGGCCGCCCGGGACCCGGCCGCGACCACGGTTGACGAGATCATCGTCACCGCCCGTCGCCGCGAGGAAAGCCTGCAGGACGTGCCCGTGGCTGTCTCGGCCTTCTCGTCCGAGCGCCTCGAGAATACCGGAGCCCAGGACATCACCGAACTGACCCGCTACACGCCCAGCCTGACGCTGCAGGTGGCCCGCGGCTCCAACTCGACCCTGATCTCCTTCATCCGCGGGGTCGGCCAGCAGGATCCGCTGTGGGGCTTCGAGCCCGGCGTGGGCCTGTACGTCGATGACGTCTACATCGCCCGTCCGCAGGCGGCGGTGCTCGACATTTTCGACATCGAGCGCATTGAGGTGCTGCGCGGACCGCAAGGGACGCTCTACGGCCGCAACACCATCGGCGGTGCCATCAAGTACGTCACCCGCCGCATCGGCGACGAGCCTGCGGGCCGCGTCCGTGCCTCGGTCGGGTCCTACGGTCAGCGGGATGTGATCGTTTCGGGCGAGGTCCCGATGAGCGATCAGCTGGGTTTCTCGGTCGCCTACGCTCGCTATCTGCGCGACGGCTACGGCACCAACCTGAACACCGGCAACGAGCACTACAACAAGGACGTCACCGCCGCCCGCGCCAGCCTCGAGTTCGCGCCGTCGGACAACGTCTTCTTCCGCCTGGCCGGCGATCTGGTGACCGACGACTCCAATGCCCGCCACGGCTATCGCGAGCTGGCCCCGCAGCCGGGCTCGGTCTACGACACCAACGCCGGGGCAGGCGACGCCAACCGGGTCGAGACTGGCGGCCTGTCGCTGACTGGCGAATGGAACGTCAACGAGACCCTGACCTTCAAGTCGATCACGGCCTATCGCAGCGGCGAGACGCGCGGGAACATCGACTTCGATAACCTGCCGGCACCGACGCTCGACATCCCGGCGGCCTATGACGACCAGCAGTTCAGCCAGGAGCTCCAGGCGCTGTTCGAGGGCGAACGCTGGTCGGGCGTGTTCGGGGTCTACTACCTCGACGCCACCGCCTCGGGGGCGTTCGACACCGTGGTCGGTGCCGTCAACCTGACCACCCTGACCTCCGGCTCGGTCGACACCGAGAGCGTCGCCGTGTTCGGTGACGTCAGCGTCGACATTACCGATGCCCTGTCGGTGTCAGTCGGCGGCCGCTGGACCCGGGACGAGAAGACCGGGACGGTGTTCCGGCAGCAGTACCTCGGCATCCGCAGCCCGCGCTTCCGCAACCTCGCCGCCGTGCCGCTGGGCGCGCCGCGCACCAACTATACGGCGACCGAAGAGTTCGAACAGTTCACTCCGCGCGTCAGCGTCGCCTGGGAGTTCAGCCCCACGCTGAACGCCTACGCCTCGTGGGGCGAGGGCTTCAAGTCGGGCGGGTTCGACATGCGCGGCGACGCCGTCCTGTTCCCGGGCACGGTCAATGGCTACGATCCGGAAACGGTTGAGACCCTGGAGATCGGGTTGAAGGGCTCGCTGTTCAACCGCCGTCTGAACTTCGCCACGGCGATCTTCGACTCGTCCTACCAGGACCAGCAGATCACCACCCAGTATCCGGCGGGCGCGACCGTCGCCTCGGTGGTCGACAATGTCGGTGCCTCGTCGATCCGCGGCTGGGAGTTCGAGGGCACGCTGCGCGTCTCCGACTCGCTCGTGTTCAACACGGCCCTGAGCTACATTGACGCCAGCTTCGATGAGTTCCTCGCCTACATCCCGACCGGGCCACTGAATCAGACCTGCACCACCCAGCCGGGCTGCTTCGTCGATGTCTCCTCGGCCCGCGCCTTCCAGAACACCCCGGAATGGCAGGGCACAATCGGTGCCAGCTACAGCCATCTGTTCGGTGACGGCTCCAGCCTCGTGGTCACCCCCAGCGCCAGCTACCGCGGCGACTTCCAGATGTTCGAGACCGCTGCGCCGCTGCTCGACCAGGAAGCCTACTGGCTGGTCGACCTGAGCCTGGTGTGGACCGCGGCCAGCGACCGCTGGACCGTCGGGGTGTACGGCAAGAACCTGACCGACGAGGCGTACCGCGTCGGCGGCTACAACTTCCCGGGTGCCCTGCTCGGCAACTCGGTGATCGGCTTCTACGGGCCGCCGCAAACGGTCACGGCCACGGTCGGCGTCAAGTTCTGACGCACGCCACGCAACGACGGGAGGGCGGCGGCTTCAGAGTCGCCGCCCTATTGTCTTGCCACGCCGTCCTGACCGGCTAGGGTTGGGGTTCAAAGAGGCAAGAGGACATCGCGATGAGCCAAGGCGAGGCTGCCCGGACCGAGCGCCCCGGATACCGCTACTATGTGCTGGCGGTCCTGATCCTCGTCTACATGCTGAATTTTCTCGACCGGCAGATCATCGCCATCCTCGCTGCGCCGCTGAAGGAAGAGTTCGGCATGTCCGACAGCCAGTTCGGGCTGCTCGGCGGCATCGCCTTCGCCTCGGTCTATTCGACCCTTGCCATTCCCCTGGCCTGGCTGGCCGACCGCATGAGCCGGGTGTGGATCATCACGGTGGCCCTGGCGGTCTGGTCGGGCTTCACCGCCCTGTGCGGCGTGGCCCAGTCCTATACCCAGCTGTTCCTGTTCCGGATGGGGGTGGGTGTCGGCGAGGCCGGCGGCGTGGCTCCGGCCTATTCGCTGATCGCCGACTACTTCCCGCCGGAGCAGCGGGCCCGGGCGCTGGCGGCCTTCGCCTTCGGCATCCCGCTGGGGGTCGCGGCCGGCACTCTGGCCGGTGGCCTGCTGGCGGCCACCTACGGCTGGCGCACCGCCTTCATCGCGGTCGGCCTGATCGGGGTGCTGATCGCGCCCCTGTTGCGCCTTACCGTGCGGGATCCCCAACGCGGCGCGACCGATGCGCCCCGGTCGACGGAGGAGGTACTGGCCACCCAGAGCGCGGCCGCCCCGGACGGCGACCGGCTGGGCAAGGCCATCGCCCTCGGGCTGCTGGGCCTTGCCGCCGGCCTTTTCGTGCTCGCGGGGCTGAGCCAGTTCGCCGGCCTCGGCGTCGGCCAGCCGCTGGTGCTGGTGTTCGCCGGCCTGCTGGCGCTGGTGATCGGAGTCTCGGTGCTGATCGCCAAGACCGCCGCCTCGGTGGTGGCGCGCAAGAGGAGTTTCTGGTTGTTGGCTCTGGGCGCAGCCTCGTCGTCAGTGTGCGGCTATGGGGTGGGCGGCTGGATGCCGCTGTTCTTCATGCGCAGCTTCGACCTGACCCTGACCGGGGTCAGCTGGTATTCTGCCGGCATCGGCCTGATCGGCGGCATCCTCGGAATCTGGCTGGGCGGCGTCATCGCCGACAAGACCGCCAAACGCGGCAAGGGTGCCTATCCGCTGGTGCCGGCGGTGGCCTTCCTGATCTCGGCACCGCTGTTCATCGCCGCCATGAACGCCCCCTGGCTGATCGGTCTGGTCCTGCCCGGTGGCGGTAGCCAGACCCAGCAGCTGGTGCTGGCCTTCCTGATTTTCCTGATCCCGAGCGGGCTGAATCTGGCCTGGCTCGGCCCGATCACCGCCTCGATCCAGCACCTTGTGCCGGCACCGATGCGCTCGACCGCCTCGGCCCTGTTCCTGCTGATCAACAACCTGCTCGGGATCGCCGTCGGCTTCTACTACTTCGGCTGGATGAGCGACCTGCTGGCGCCGCAGTTCGGCGAGGAGAGCCTGCGCTGGGCCATCTACACCGGCATGGGCTTCTATGTGCTGGCGGCGCTGCTGCTGATCGGGGCCTCGCGCACCCTGAAGCGCGACTGGATCGACTGAAGTCCTGGAGGCGGGCCCGGACGGTGCGGCCAAGCCCGGTTGCGCCGTTCGGCGACGCTCGCCTATATGCGCGGCGATCCTTCCTCCCCACGACCGGGCGACATCCATGAATATCCATGAGTACCAGGCCAAGCAGGTCCTGAAGGGCTTCGGGGCACCGGTGGCCGCCGGGGTGGCCATAACCGCCGTCGACCAGGCCGAGGGGGCCGCCCGACAGCTGCCGGGCCCACTCTATGTGGTCAAGTCGCAGATCCACGCCGGCGGCCGGGGCAAGGGTTTCTTCCGGGAGCTGACCCCCGAGGCCAGGGGCGGCGTGCGCTTGGCCCGTTCGGTCGAGGAGGTCGTGCACCATGCCCGCGAGATGCTGGGCAACACCCTGGTGACGGCCCAGACCGGCGAGGCCGGCAAGCAGGTCAACCGCCTGTACATCGAGGACGGGGCCAACATCGCCCGCGAACTCTACTGCTCGCTGCTGGTGGACCGCTCGGTCGGCCGCGTCGCCTTCGTCATCTCGACCGAGGGCGGCATGGACATCGAGGCCGTGGCCCACGACACGCCCGAGAAGATCATCACCCTGGCGATCGACCCGGAGACCGGCGTGACCGCCGCCGACGTGGCCACCATCGTCGCCACCTACGGCCTGACCGGCCCAGCCGCCGAGGACGCGAGGACCCTGTTCCCCGCGCTCTACCAGGCCTTCGTCGAGAAGGACATGAGCCTGCTCGAGGTCAATCCGCTGATCGTCATGACCGACGGCCACCTGCGGGTGCTGGACGCCAAGGTCAGCTTCGACGGCAACGCCCTGTTCCGCCACGATGACATGCGCGCCCTGCGCGACGAGACCGAGGAAGACGCCAAGGAGATCGAGGCCTCGAGGTGGGACCTCGCCTATGTGGCGCTGGACGGGAACATCGGCTGCATGGTCAACGGGGCCGGCCTGGCCATGGCGACGATGGACATCATCAAGCTGTACGGCAAGGAGCCGGCCAACTTCTGCGACGTCGGCGGCGGCGCCAGCAAGGAGAAGGTCGCTGCGGCCTTCAAGATCATCACCGCCGACCCGCGGGTCGAGGGCATCCTGGTCAACATCTTCGGCGGCATCATGCGCTGCGACGTGATCGCCGAGGGCGTGGTCGCCGCGGTCAAGGAAGTGGGCCTCAAGGTGCCGCTGGTGGTCCGCCTCGAGGGCACCAACGCCGGGCTGGGCAAGAAGATTCTAAACGAATCCGGCCTGCGCATCACCGCCGCCGATGATCTGGACGACGCCGCCCAGAAGATCGTCAAGGCGGTGGCCTGAGGCCGTGACGGCTCCACGGATTATGTGCTACACATAACCCGTGGCCGCCTCGACCAAGAATCTGACTCTCGCCATCGATGACGCGCTCCTCGACAAGGTGCGCGTTCTGGCCGCCATGAAGCGGACCAGCGTCAACGAGATGGTGCGCGGCTTCCTCGCCCGGCTGGTCGAGGAGGAGCAGGCGAAGGACGAGGCGCGCGAGGCGCTTCTGAAGCTGATCGACGAGTCCGACGGCGACATGGGCGACTGGCGCCCGAGCCGGCAGGAGACCTACAGCGGCGGACACCGGTTTGATCGCCAGTTCTGACGTCTTCCTCGACACCAATGTTCTGCTCTACGCCGCGCTCGGGCGCGAGCACGCGGGGCCGCGCTGGTCGCGTGCGCGCGACATCGTGCTGAGCGACGACTATTGCACCTCGGCCCAGGTGCTGGCCGAATTCTATGACAACGCCATTCGCAAGGGCCGCCGGCCGCTGACGCCGGAAAAGGCGCGCGAGTGGGTGCGGACGATCGCCCGCAAGCCGTGCCAGCCGGTCACCCCCGAGGTCGTGATCGCCGGGGTCGATCACGCCCGCCGATACCGCATTTCCTATTGGGACGGGGCCATCCTCGCCGCCGCGGAGCGGCTCGGGGCGCGCGTCCTCTATTCCGAAGATCTCAGTCACGGACAGACCTACGGGTCGGTCCGCGTCGAAAACCCCTTTCTCTCCGTCTGAAAGAACGACCGTATGTCCATTCTCGTCGACAAGACCACCAGGGTCCTGGTCCAGGGCCTGACCGGCAAGACCGGCACCTTCCACACTGAACAGGCGCTGGCCTATTTCGGCACGCAGATGGTCGGCGGCATCCACCCGGCCAAGGGCGGCGAGAGCTGGAGCTCGGGCCTCGACGGCAGGGCGCTGCCGATCTTCGCCTCGGTGGCCGAGGGTCGCGAGAAGACCGGCGCCGACGCCACGGTCATCTATGTGCCGCCGGCGGGCGCCGCGGCGGCCATCATCGAGGCCATCGACGCCGAAGTCCCCTTCATCGTCTGTATCACCGAGGGCATCCCGGTTCTGGACATGGTGCGGGTCAAGGCGCGGCTGGACCGCTCCAGGTCGCGCCTGCTCGGCCCGAACTGCCCGGGCATCCTGACCCCGGAAGAGTGCAAGATCGGAATCATGCCGGGCTCGATCTTCCGCAAGGGCTCGGTCGGCATTGTTTCGCGCTCGGGCACCCTGACCTATGAGGCCGTGTTCCAGACCTCGAATGAGGGCCTGGGCCAGACCACCGCGGTCGGCATCGGCGGCGACCCGGTCAAGGGCACTGAGTTCATCGACGTGCTGGAGATGTTCCTGGCCGACGAGGCCACCCGGTCGATCATCATGATCGGCGAGATCGGCGGCTCGGCCGAGGAAGAGGCCGCCCAGTTCCTGATCGACGAGGCGAAGAAGGGCCGAAAGAAACCCATGGCGGGCTTCATCGCCGGTCGCACCGCCCCCAAGGGCCGCACCATGGGTCATGCCGGTGCCGTCGTTTCCGGCGGCAAGGGCGACGCGGAGTCGAAGATCGCGGCCATGGAAGCGGCCGGCATCAGGGTCTCGCCCTCGCCGGCGCGCCTGGGCAAGACCCTGGTCGAGGTCCTCAAGGGCTGATCCGCCTTCCTGCGGCGCTGGCCAGACCGGTTCATCATGGAGGACACGGTGGGATCACAGAGGGCACGATGGCGGCGGCGGCCCGGCCGCGCGCAGCGCCTTTCGATCCGGGGGAAGAGCTCACGGCCTGCGGCGGTAGACCCTCGCCCTTTGTGCCCGTCGTGGAATCTTTGGGCCCTCCGTGACGAAACCGGCACCGGACGCGGCGATTTTGCGTGCCCTTCGCCCTTGTTCGGTCATGACCCATAAGGAAACAGCCCTTATATGAACGCGCCGCCCTCGCGCGGACGGGCGCGCGCGACCCCAAAGGACTGACGAACGAGATGGCTGACGATGCCGGCGGGCTGAACCAGGTCTTCGCCGAGACCTCCTTCCTCTATGGCGCGAACGCCGCCTTCATCGAGGAGCTCCACGCCAGATGGGCCGATGATCCGGCGTCCGTCCCGGTGGAATGGCGCGCCTTCTTCGACCAGCTGCGTGACCAGGCCGATGTGGTGCGCCAGAACGCCCGGGCCGGTGCCTGGGGCCGTTCCGCCGCCACCGAGCCGACAGAGGCCACCGCCGTGTTCGATGGCCGCTGGCCCGAGCCGGCCTCGGCCCCCGCCTCTGCCAAAGGGGCAAAGCCTACGGCCGGCAAGCCCGCTGCCGCCCCTGCGGCTGCCGCTCCGGCCCTGACCTCGGCGGCCAGCGCCGTGGATGTGCGCGCCGCGGCCCATGACTCGATCCGCGCCCTGATGCTGATCCGGGCCTACCGTATCCGCGGCCACCTGCAGGCCAACCTCGACCCGCTGGGCATCGAGCCGCCGGTGCAGAACGCCGAGCTGACCTTCGAGCACTGGGGTTTCAGCGCCGCCGACATCGACCGACCGATCTATCTGGACGGCGTGCTGGGCCTGGAGACGGGCACCCTGCGCGAGGTGCTGGAGATCCTGCGCCGTACCTACTGCGGCAACCTCGGTATCCAGTACATGCATATCGCCGAGCCCGAGGAGAAGGCCTGGCTGCAGCAGCGGGTCGAGGGCCCGGACAAGCTGCAGACCAACGCCTTCACCCGCGAGGGCAAGCTGGCGATCCTGAACAAGCTGATCGAGGCCGAGACCTTCGAGCGATTCCTGCACAGGCGCTTCCCCGGCACCAAGCGCTTCGGCCTGGACGGCGGCGAGGCCATGGTCCCGGCGCTGGAGCAGGTGATCAAGCGCGGCGGCGCTCTCGGCGTCGACGAGGTGGTGCTGGGCATGGCCCACCGCGGCCGCCTGAACGTGCTGGCGGCGGTGATGGGCAAGCCCTACCGCGCCATCTTCCACGAGTTCCAGGGCGGCTCGACCGTGCCGGGCGATATCGAGGGCTCGGGCGACGTCAAGTATCATATGGGTGCCAGCTCGGACCGCACCTTCGACAACAACAAGGTGCACCTGTCGCTGACCGCCAACCCGTCGCACCTGGAGATCGTAAATCCGGTGGTGCTGGGCAAGGCGCGCGCCAAGCAGGCCTTCGACATCCGCGAGGCCAATTCCGGCAAGCCCGAGGCCGAATGGGCGCTGGACCGCTCCCATGTGCTGCCGCTGCTGATCCACGGCGACGCCGCCTTCGCCGGCCAGGGCGTGGTGGCCGAGTGCTTCGCCCTGATGGGGCTGAAGGGCTACCGCACCGGCGGCACCCTGCACTTCGTCATCAACAACCAGATCGGCTTCACCACCAGCCCGCGGAACTCGCGCTCGTCGCCCTATCCGTCGGACGTGGCCCTGATGGTCCAGGCACCGATCTTCCACGTCAACGGCGATGACCCCGAGGCCGT
This sequence comes from Brevundimonas sp., assembly GCA_027531145.1. Lineage (GTDB taxonomy): Bacteria > Pseudomonadota > Alphaproteobacteria > Caulobacterales > Caulobacteraceae > Brevundimonas. The sequence goes on from JAPZRF010000002.1 coordinate 292,211, forward strand.
GGTGTTCGCCGCCAAGGTGGCCACCGAGTACCGGCAGAGGTTCAACAAGGACGCGGTGGTGGACATGTTCTGCTACCGCCGCTTCGGCCACAACGAGGGCGACGACCCGACGTTCACCCAGCCGATCATGTACGCCCGGATCAAGGCGCAGCCGTCCACGCGCGAGATCTACGCCCAACGCCTGATCGCCGAGGGCGTGGTCACGGCCGCGGAGGTCGAGGCCGAGGTGGCGCGGTTCGAGGCCTTTCTCGACGCCGAGTTCGACGCCGGCAAGGCCTTCAAGGCCGACAAGGCCGACTGGCTGGACGGCAGGTGGCAGGGCCTGGGCCTGCCGGACAGCGACGAGCGCCGCGGCGAGACCGCCGTGCCGCTGACGCAGCTGCAGGCCTACGGCCAGCGCCTGACCACCGTCCCCAACGACATCGAAATCCACAAGACGCTGAAGCGCGTGCTTGAGGGCCGGCGCGAGGCGATCGAGACCGGCGAGGGGCTGGACTGGGCCACCGCCGAGAGCCTGGCCTTCGCCAGCCTCGTCGACGAGGGCTTCCCCGTGCGCCTGTCGGGCCAGGACTCGGTGCGCGGCACCTTCAGCCAGCGCCACTCCGCGATCATCGACCAGACCACCGAGGCCCGCTACGTCCCGCTCAGCAACCTGCGCGAGGGGCAGGCCCAGTTCGAGGTGATCGACTCGGCCCTGTCCGAGGAGGCGGTGCTCGGCTTCGAGTACGGCTACGCCCTCGCCGATCCCAACAGCCTGGTTCTGTGGGAGGCCCAGTTCGGCGACTTCGTGAACGGCGCCCAGGTGGTGATCGACCAGTTCATCAGCTCGGGCGAGCGCAAGTGGCTGCGGATGTGCGGCCTGACCATGCTGCTGCCGCACGGTTACGAGGGGCAGGGGCCGGAGCACTCCTCGGCCCGTCTGGAGCGTTTCCTGCAGGCCTGCGCCGAGGACAACATGCAGGTCGCCAACTGCACGACCCCGGCCAACTACTTCCACATCCTGCGCCGTCAGGTTCACCGGCCGTTCCGCAAGCCGCTGATCCTTATGACGCCCAAGTCGCTGCTGCGGCACAAGAAGGCGGTGTCCAGCCTGGCCGACCTGGCAGAGGGCAGCTCGTTCCACCGGGTGCTGCACGACGACGCCCAAACGCGGCCGGCGCTGGCGGGGATCAGGATCCGCGGCGACAAGGACATCCGCCGCGTCATCCTGTGCTCGGGCAAGGTCTACTACGACCTGCTGGACGCGCGCGAGAAGGCCGGGGTCGACGATATCTACATCCTGCGCCTCGAGCAGTTCTATCCATGGCCGATGAAGTCGCTGATGAGCGAGCTGGCCCGCTTCCCCGGGGCGGAGCTGGTCTGGTGCCAGGAAGAGCCGAAGAACATGGGCGGCTGGACCTTCGTCGATCCGTGGCTGGAGCTGACGCTGGAGAAGCTGGACGTGAAGGCGAAGCGAGCGCGCTACGTCGGCCGTCAGGCCTCGGCCTCGACCGCCGCTGGCCTGATGAGCCGCCACCTGAAGGAACTTGAGTCCCTGCTCGGCGAGGCCCTGGCCTGACGAGGGCCGGGCCCGCCCCGGGCTTGACGTAACCGATACACCCGCCGACTAGACCTGCCGAACACCAGAGCTGAACCGGACCGCGACATGGCCGATATCCTGACCCCTACCCTGGGCGAATCCGTCACCGAGGCGACCATCGCCAGGTGGACCAAAAAGGTGGGCGATCCGGTCCGCAAGGACGAGATCCTGGTCGAGCTGGAGACCGACAAGGTGTCGCTGGAGGTGGCCGCCCCCGCCGACGGCGTACTGTCGGCCATCCACACCGAGGCCGGCACCACGGTGACCCCGGGCACGGTGCTGGGCGCCGTCGCCGAGGGCGCGGCCGCCGCCGCCCCGGCCGCCGCGGCTCCGGCCCCGAAGGCGGCGGCCCCTGCCCCCGCCGCCGGCGGCGGCAGCGTCACCCTGACCGTGCCGACCATGGGCGAAAGCGTCGCCGAAGGCACCATCGGCAAGTGGCTGAAGACGGCCGGGGACGTCGTTCGCAAGGACGAGCTGCTGGTCGAGATCGAGACCGACAAGGTGGCCGTCGAGGTCGCCTCGCCCGCCGATGGCGTGCTGGCCGAGATCCTCGCCGACGCCGGTGCCACCGTGACCCCGGGCCAGGCGATCGGCCGTGTCAGCGCTTCGGGCACCGCCGCCGCCCTGGCCGTCGCGGCTCCGGCTCCGGCCCCGGCCGCCGCCCCGGTCAACATGGGCTCGGCCCAGATTTCTGGCCAGATCCCGCTGTCGCCGTCGGTGCAGCGCATCGTCGCCGAGAACAACCTCGACCCGGCCGCTATCCAGGGCTCGGGCAAGGACGGTCGCATCCTCAAGGGCGACGCCCTGGCCGCCGCCGCCGCCGCCCCCCCGCCCCCCCGCGCCGCGGCACCCGCGCCCGCGCCGGTCGCTGCCCCTGCTTCCGCGCCCATGGCCGCGCCGCGCGCTGCCGGCCCGCGTGAGGAGCGGGTCAAGATGACCCGCCTGCGCCAGACCATCGCGCGCCGGCTGAAGGAGTCGCAGAACACGGCGGCCCAGCTGACCACCTTCAACGAGGCCGACATGACGGCCGTGATGGCGGTGCGGGCCCAGTACAAGGACCTGTTCGAGACGCGCCACGGGGTGAAGCTGGGCTTCATGTCCTTCTTTGTGAAGGCCGTGGTCTCGGCCCTGAAGGAGCTCCCGGCGGTCAATGCCGAGATCGACGGTACGGACATCATCTACAAGAACCACTACGACATCGGCGTGGCCGTTGGCACCGACAAGGGGCTGGTGGTGCCGGTGCTGCGCGACGCCGACACCCTGTCGCTGGCCCAGATCGAGAAGGGCATCGCCGACCTCGGCAAGGCCGCGCGCGACGGGGCCCTGACCCTGGACCAGCTGCAGGGCGGCACCTTCACCATCACCAACGGCGGCATCTACGGCTCGCTGATGTCGACGCCGATCCTGAACATGCCGCAGTCCGGCATCCTGGGCATGCACAACATCGTGCAGCGTCCGGTGGCGGTGAACGGCCAGGTGGTGATCCGGCCGATGATGTATCTGGCCCTGAGCTACGATCACCGCATCGTCGACGGCAAGGAGGCGGTGACCTTCCTGGTGCGCATCAAGGAATTCCTCGAGGACCCGCAACGGGCCCTGCTGGACCTGTAAGGAAACCTGCTTGGGCGCAGCCAAGAAGCGCAGAGAAGCGTTCCTTCGGGAACATCCTTGGTGTTGCTTCTGCGGCGGACGAGTTCCCGCAACAACGGAGGACCATGTCCCTGTACGAGCTGCTTTTGCGGGGAAAATTGGCCCAGAGGGTTTTGAGTTTCCGGCGTGCGAGGCGTGCAACCGAGGCACAGCGGGCAGTGAGCAAGTCTTTGCGCTCTACGTCAGGCTCTTCGACCGCACAGAAGAAAACTACGACGAGCGCCACACAGAGAAGCTAATCCGTGGCGTCAGGAACAACTATCCAGACCTGATGCCGGACGCAAACCTAACCGCAACGGAGAAGAGGCGAGTTCTCCGCAATTTCGGCTGGGAGCGTGCCCGCGGTGCCTTCTTAGATGAGGTTCCCATGGTCGGGATACCGGACCTCGTTGCGCAACACATGGCAATGAATGCGCGATAACTACTCGCAGCGCTCTTTTACAGACATACTGGCAATGCCCTAAACGAAGAGAGTGGTGTTGTGTCCGGTTGGAGCCAGCAAGGCCTGCCCGGCGTGGATGAGGCTCACAATGTGCTGGCTGGTGGAATGCCGCAGTTGGTCATTGGCGCAAGGGTGAACACAACTATCGGCGACCAGTTTTCATACCGGTGGGGGCGGAATGATCCCGAGTCCCTCTTCGGCTACGCCGCAGAGTTTGGCAGCGGACTATTCATCTTCGCGGCAGCTGCGCCCTGGGATGTAGTAGCCGACCGAGACGGGTGGTCCAGATACGTGGCACCGCGCTCTCCTCAGTAGCTATTGTGTCCCGGTTTCCCGGGACGGGCGCCTGTTCCCTATTGGTTGCCGCCCGCCGGGCCCGGGTGTAGGCTTGCAACCGTCAGGCATGTTGCGGAGGCCCGACATGGCCGATCCCCGCCCCGGCGTTTCCGACACCGCCACGGTGTTCACCCACGGCGACGGCCAGGCCGTGCGCCTGCCGGCCGGCTACCGCTTCGACACTGACGAGGTGATCGTGCGGCGTGAGGGCGATGACATCATCCTGTCGCCCAAGGTGAACCGCACATATGTGCCGCGCACCGCTGAGGAATGGGAGGCTTTCTGGGCCGAGGTTGACGCGATCGGCGATCCGGCGTCACCCTTCCCCGACCCCCCACCCCAGACGATCACGCCGCCCAAGGCGTGGGACGATTGAGTCTCTGCCTCGACACCTCGACGGTGATCGACCTGATCCGGGGGCGGTTGCCGGACGTGCGCCTCCATTATCGCGCGTCTGTGCAGTCCGGAGTCGAAGTGGTCGTATCCGCGGTCGTCTTGCACGAACTCGTCTCGGGAATCGCCACCAGCCGCGACCCCGCCGTCGAGCGACGGCGGATGGAGCTGACGCTCGTCGGCCTGCCGGTGCTGGACCTGACGGCGGACGATGTCGAGACCACAGGGCGGGTCGCGGGCGCTTTGCGCGCCTGCGGCCGGTCGATCGGGGACCTCGACACCCTGATCGCCGGGCAGGCGCTGGCGCGGGGCTGGACGGTGGTGACGCGCAATGTCCGCCACTTCGGCCGGGTCGAGGGCCTGCCGCTGATCGACTGGGGCGTCAGCCCGGAGCTGCTGTCGTCGGCGGAGATTGTGGCGCGGCTGGACGAGGGAGACCGTGAGACGTGACTCGTGACTCGTGAATGGTGAATCGTGACCCGCCGTGCACGCAGGCGCAGCCCCACCCATCACGACTCACGATTCACGAGTCACGACCTGCACCCCCCGTCCTCAGCACCTCGTCCGTATCGGCCCCCAGCGCCGGCGGGGGGCGGTCGTAGGCGACGGGGGTGCGGGACAGGCGGATGGGGCTGGCCACGGTGCGGACCGGGGCGGCGAGGTCGGGGCGGGTCTGTTCGACCACCAGGCCGCGATGCGCCGCCTGGGATTCGGCGAACACCTGATCCACCGTATTGACGGGCCCGCAGGGGACGCCGGCGGCCTCCAGCCGGCTCATCAACCCGGCCATGTCGCAGGCGGCGGTCAGGCTTGAGAGCTCGGCGGTCAGGACCGCCCGGTGGGCGATGCGGTCGGCGTTGGAGGCGAAGCGCGGGTCGGTCCCGAGGTCGGGCGCGCCCAGCGCCGCGCACAGCTGGCGGAACTGGCCGTCATTGCCGACCGCGATGACCACCATTCCATCCGTGCACGGAAAAGGCTGGTACGGAGCCAGGTTGGGATGGGCGTTGCCCATGCGCGTCGGGGCGACACCGGAAACGAAGAAGTTGGTCGCCTGGTTGGCCAGCATGGCCGCCTGGACGTCGAACAGGGCGATGTCGATGTGCTGGCCCTCGCCCGTGGCCCGGGCGTGCAGCAGGGCGGCGAGGATGGCGTTGGCGGCGTAGAGGCCGGTGAACAGGTCGACGACGGCGACCCCGACCTTCATCGGCTCGGCCCCGGGAGTGCCGTCCGGCTGGCCGGTGATCGACATCAGCCCGCCCATGGCCTGGATCATGTAGTCATAGCCGGCCTGGGGTGCCCGCGGACCATCCTGGCCGAAGCCGGTGATGGAGCAGTAGATCAGCCGCGGATTGATGGCCGACAGGCTGGCGTGGTCGAGGCCGTACTTCTTCAGCCCCCCGGCCTTGAAGTTCTCGACCAGCACGTCGCAGTCGGCGGCGAGGCGGCGCACGGCGGCAGAACCCTCGGGCGAGGCGATGTCGAGCTCGACGGACTTCTTGCCGCGGTTGGCGCAGAGGAAATAGGCGGCGTCGCCGGGGCTGCCGTCAGCGCGGGTGGTGAAGGGCGGGCCCCACTGGCGGGTGTCGTCGCCGGTCCCCGGCCGCTCGATCTTGATCACATCAGCCCCGAGGTCGGCGAGGGTCTGGGTCGCCCACGGCCCCGCGAGGACACGGGACAGGTCGAGGACGCGCACGCCGGCGAGGGGACCATGAGTCATGGCCCCGGCCTAGCGCGGCGCGGCCGCGTCGTGAAGGGCCGCGCTGTGGCCCCGCTTTGACATCGTCGCACGGGCGAGGCAGCGTACCAGCGGGAGGTGGCGATGAATTCGGACGTCGAGCACGACATCACGGGTGCGCGGCTGCTGGAGTCCATCCTCCGCAGCCCGATCGCCTCGGTGATCAGCGACCCGCGCCTGCCGGACAACCCCTTGGTGGCGGTGAATGACGCCTTCTGCGCGCTGACCGGCTATGACCGGGAGGAGATCATCGGCCGAAACTGCCGCTTCCTGGCGGGGCCGGCGACCGAGCCGTGGCTGACCGACCGGATCCGCGAGGGCACGCGGGCGCACCGGCCGGTGCTGGTCGAGATCCTCAACTACAAGAAGGACGGCACGCCGTTCCGTAATGCTGTGCTGGTGGCACCGCTGTTCGACACCGAGGGCGAGCTTGAGTTCTTCGTCGGCACCCAGGTGGAGCTGATGGACGGCGACCCGGCCCCGGACTCGAACCGGCGGCACGAGGCGGTGGAACTGGTCAAGCAGTTGTCGCCCCGGCAGCGCGAGGTTCTGCAGCAGATCGCCGCGGGTCTTCGCAGCAAGCAGATCTCGTACGCCATGAACCTCAGCGAAAAGACGGTGAAGATGCATCGTTCGCTCATTCTCAGCAAGCTGGGCACATCCAACGTTGCCGACGCCATTCGCGTGGCGGTCCAGGCCGGACTCTGAGCCGATACCTGCGGCGTCAGACCACGGCCTAAAGGCCGTATGGCGAACGCCGTTTGGCGGGTCCAAAAAAACCGCCCCGGCGACGACCGACGCCGGGTCCAGAAGCTTGAGGAGCCCAGGACATGACCACGCTAAACGAGGCCGCCTCGGGTGCGGCCGAAGCCATCCGGGAGGTCGCCACCACGGCGGCCACAACGGTGAACGAGGCCGCCGGTCCCGCCATGGCCGCAGCCGCGCAGGAGACCAGCCTGACCGTCTTCCAGTACCTGCTTGTCTACAACGCCTTCTCGTTCACCTTCGCCACCATGGCCGCCGCCACCCTGTTCCTGTGGTTCGGCCGCTCGCAGGTGGCCCCGGCCTACAAGACGGCCCTGACCATTTCGGGCCTGGTGACCTTCATCGCCGCGTACCACTACTGGCGTATCTTCGAGAGCTGGGAGAGCGCCTATACGCTGCAGGATGGCGTCCTGACCGCGACCGGCTACGCTTTCAACAACGCCTATCGCTATGTCGACTGGCTGCTGACGGTGCCGCTGCTGCTGATCGAGCTGGTGCTGGTGATGCGCCTGTCGCAGAAGGAAACCACGTCCAAGGCCCTGACGCTGGGCTTCGCCGCGGCCCTGATGATCGTGCTCGGCTATCCGGGCGAGATCGCCGGGGACAACGCCACCCGCGCCCTGTGGGGCACCCTGTCGACGATCCCGTTCCTGTATATTGTCTGGCAGCTGTTCGTCGGCCTTGGCAAGTCGATCGACAGTCAGCCGGAGAATGTGCGTGGCCTGATCAAGCAGGCACGCCTGCTGACCTTCGCTTCCTGGGGCTTTTACCCGATCGTCTACATGATCCCGTACACAAACCTGGGCGGCGGTGCCGTGCAGACCGGCGTCGAGGTCGGCTACACCATTGCCGACATCGTCGCCAAGGCGGGTCTGGGCATCTTGATCTACATGATCGCGGTGCGGAAGTCGCAGGCCGAGCACGGCGAGCCGGCCCGGGCCTGACGCCGGTGAGCGCGCGGATGGCGCCACCCCCTGCTCCCTCCGCCGCGTCGGCGGCCGCCCTGGTCCTCGCGACCGGGGCGGCCCTCGCTGCGACTGTGGCCGGCCTGCCCCTCGCCGGAGCGACCGCGACCCTGGCGGCCTGCGCCGCCATCCTGCTGTTTGGCCTGCCGCACGGGGCGCTCGACCTGCGCCTGTTGACGCAGCGGGCCCCGGTGGCGCGGCTGGCGCTCTACCTCGGCCTCGCGGCGGCCATGCTGGCCCTGTGGCGGGCGGCACCGATCGCGGCGCTGGTGATGTTCCTGATCATGGCCGTGATCCATTTCGCCGAGGACTGGGCGGCGCTGGAGGAGCCATTCCTCGCCCTCGGCACGGCGGCCGGGGTTCTGGCGGCCCCGGGCCTGCTGCACATGGAGACCCTGCACGGCCTGTTCACCGCCCTGACCGGCGAGGCGGGGGCGGCGGTGCTGGGCGATGTGCTCAGGCTGGGGGCACCGGTGGGGCTGATGTTGGCGCTGGTCGCCGTGCTCGCCCTGCTCCGGCGCGGCCAGACCGCCCTCGGCGTCGCCACGGGGGCGGCGCTGGCCGGGCTGGTGCTGCTGCCCCCGGCGATCGGCTTCGCCCTCTATTTCGCCCTGCTCCACTCGCCGCAGCATCTGGCCGCCGAACTGCCTGAGGGGACGGCGGCGCGGCGGCGGATCTGGTCGCGGGTGATTCTGCCCATGACCGGCCTTTCGCTGCTCATCGCCGCCGGCCTGGCCCTGATCGAGACGCGGCCGACGCCAGGGGACACGGCGGTGGTGGCGACCTTCATGGCCCTGTCGATCCTGACCACGCCGCACATGCTGGCCCCGCGGCTGATCGGCTGGCTGGAGGCCCCGCGCGGCCTGAAGTCGCCCGCCTGAAGTTGCAGGCCTGAAGTCCCCGGAATGAAAAACCCCCGGAGCGTCGCCGCCCCGGGGGTCCTTCAACCCAGCCGCTGTTCCGCGGATCAGTCGCGGCGACGACGGCCGCGGTCGCGACCCCCGCCGTCACCGTCCCGCTTCGGACGGCCGCCGGTGTCTTCCGACAGGGGCGGCTCTCCCCGCTCGGCGCGTTCGGCGTTGATCTTGTCCGTGAGGTCCTCGCCGGTCTCCTGATCGACGACCTTCATCGACAGCTTGGTCTTGCCGCGGTCGTCGAGGCCGAGGAACTTGACCTTCACCTCCTGGCCTTCGGAGACGACGTCGGCCGGGTTGGCCACGCGCTCCAGCGCCATCTGCGAGACGTGCACGAGGCCGTCGCGCGCGCCGAAGAAGTTCACGAAGGCACCGAAGTCGACGACCTTTACCACCTTGCCGGTGTAGATCGTGCCGATTTCAGGCTCTGCGGCGATGGAGTTGATCCAGGCCTTGGCCGCCTCGATCTTCTCCTGGTCGTTGGCGGCGATCTTGATCGTGCCGTCGTCCTGGATGTCGATCTTGGCGCCGGTTTTCTCGACGATCTCGCGGATCACCTTGCCGCCCGAACCGATCACTTCGCGGATCTTGTCGACCGGGATCTTGATGGCCTCGATCTTCGGCGCGAACTCGCCCAGCTCGGTGCGCGGGGCGTCCATTGCCTTCGACATTTCGCCGAGGATGTGCAGGCGACCCGCGCTGGCCTGGGTCAGGGCCTTGCGCATGATCTCCTCGGTGATGCCGGGGACCTTGATGTCCATCTGCAGCGAGGTGATGCCCATCTCGGTGCCGGCTACCTTGAAGTCCATGTCGCCCAGGTGGTCCTCGTCGCCGAGGATGTCCGACAGGATGGCGAACTCGCCCGAGGGCTCGAGGATCAGTCCCATGGCGATGCCCGAGACCGGACGGGCCAGCGGCACGCCGGCGTCCATCAGGGCCAGGGAGGAGCCGCAGACGGTGGCCATCGACGACGAGCCGTTGGACTCGGTGATCTCCGACACGAGACGGATGGTGTAGGGGAACTCCTCCTTCGACGGCAGCATGGGACGGATTGCGCGCCAGGCCAGCTTGCCGTGGCCGATCTCGCGACGGCCCGGGCTGCCCATGCGGCCGGCTTCACCCACCGAATAGGGCGGGAAGTTGTAGTGCAGCAGGAAGCTTTCCTTGTAGGTCCCCTGCAGGGCGTCGACGTACTGCTCGTCCTCGCCGGTGCCCAGGGTGGCCACGACCAGGGCCTGGGTCTCGCCGCGGGTGAACAGGGCCGAGCCGTGAGTGCGCGGCAGGACGCCGACTTCCGAGACGATGGCGCGGACCTTGTCGAGGGCGCGGCCGTCGACACGGTGGCTGTTCTCGATGATGTCGCGGCGCAGGACGTCAGCCTCGCACTCCTTGAAGGCTGTGCCGAACTTCGTCGCATCGAAGCCGGTCGGATTGGCCTCGGAGACGACGAGCTCCCCGGCGGCCTTCTTCTTCGCGGCCGAGACGGCATCGCGGCGGTCGTGCTTGCCGGTCAGGGCGTAGGCGGCCTTGATGTCCTCGCCGACGAGGGCCTTGATGGCGGCCACGGCGTCCGAAACGTCTTCCGGTTGGAAGTCGAACGGCTCCTTCGCGGCATGTTCGGCCAGCTCGATGATGGCGTCGATGACCGGCTGCATGCCCTGGTGGGCGAACATCAGGGCGCCGAGCATCGTGTCTTCCGACAGCTCCTTCGCCTCGGACTCGACCATCATCAGGGCGTCCCGGGTGCCGGCGACCACCAGGTCGAGCTGCGACTCCTCCATCTGCGCCACGGTCGGGTTCAGCACGAACTCGCCGTCGATCAGGCCGACGCGGGCGCCGCCGATCGGACCCATGAAGGGCACGCCGGAGAGGGTCAGGGCGGCCGAGGCACCGACCATGGCGACGATGTCCGGATCGTTCTCCATGTCGTGCTGCAGCACGGTGCAGACCACCTGGACCTCGTTCTTGAAGCCCTTGACGAACAGCGGACGGACCGGGCGGTCGATCAGGCGGCTGACCAGCGTCTCCTTCTCGGAGGGACGGCCTTCACGCTTGAAGTAGCCGCCCGGAATCTTGCCGGCGGCGAAGGTCTTTTCCTGGTAGTTGACTGTCAGCGGGAAGAAGTCCTGACCGGGCTTCGGCTGGCGGGCGTAGACGACAGTCGCCAGCACCACGGTCTCGCCGTAGGTGGCGACGACGGAGCCGTCGGCCTGGCGGGCCATGCGGCCGGTCTCGAGCGTCAGCGGCCGTCCCGCCCACTCGATCGTCTTTCTCTTGATGTCGAACATGATGTCTCTCTCTCGCGTCCCGCGGCCGGATTGCCTGCGGGGGTGGGCGGTCAGGGGGTCTTACGTCCTTCGGTCCCGGATAGGCGGGCCGTCCGGATGACGGCCGCCGGCATGTGAGGACCGCCTGGGCCCCCGTGTGTTTGCATCGTGAGACCCGGATGCGGACGGGTGGATAGAGAAAGGGCCCCCTCTCGGAGGCCCTTACGGAAGCTTGCGACGCCTAGCGGCGCAGGCCCAGCTTCTCGATGAGCGCGGCGTAGCGCGGCTCGTCGGACGTCTTCAGGTGATCCAGAAGGCTCCGGCGTTGCGAGACCAGCTTGAGCAGGCCGCGGCGGGAGTGGTTGTCCTTCTTGTGGGTCTTGAAGTGCTCGGTGAGGTTGGAGATGCGCTCCGAGAGGATCGCGACCTGGACTTCGGCCGAACCGGTGTCGCCCTCGGTGCGGGCGTTGTCGGCGATGACCTGAGCCTTGCGCTCGGCGGTAATCGACATCGGATGTCCCTTTCGTGCCCTATCGCTCGGCCTGCGAGGCCTCGATGCTTGAGGGCGTTGGGTGCCCTGCGGGTCCGCCGTCGGGCGGTGGTCCTCAGGACAGGTTGAAAACGCGGTCGGGTTCGAGTCGACCGGCCCGCAACTGACAGAGGGCGACCAGCGTCCCGTCCCGAGAGACCGAAACGATTCGCGACCCCTCCCGAAGGCGGGCCCTGAGCGTTTCGACCTGTCGGGGAAGCAGAACGATCGGCCGTCCCTGCCGAAGCGAGAAGGCGTCCTGTTCCGTCACGGCCAGATCCGGGATGTCGTCCAGAGCGGTCGCGACGGGCAGCAAGCCCTCCGAGGCGCGGCCGCTATGCACCAGATCGGCCAGAAAATCCAGCGTCATGGCGCGATCGAGGCCGAACGGGCCGACCCGCTCGCGGCGCAGGGCCGAAACGTGCCCCTCGGCACCCAGGTCGGCGGCCAGATCGCGGGCGAGGGAGCGGATGTAGACGCCCTTGCCGGTGCGCACGGTGATCTCGACGTGGTCCGGGTCCGGGGCGACGGTCACTGCCCCCTCGTGGATCATCACCGGCCGGGCCTTCAGCTCGACCGTCTCGCCGTCGCGGGCAAGGTCATAGGCGCGCCGGCCGTCGACGCGGATGGCCGAGAACACCGGCGGGACCTGTTCAATCTGGCCGATGAAGGTGGTCAGGGCCCGGGCGACGGCCTCGGGCGACGGGCGCACGTCGGAACGGGCCGTGACCTCGCCCTCGGCGTCCTGGGTGGCGGTGGAGACGCCCCAGCGGATGGAGAAGCGGTAGACCTTCTCCGCGTCCATCAGGAAGGGGACCGTCTTGGTGGCCTCGCCCAGGGCAATGGGCAGGATGCCGGTGGCCAGCGGGTCGAGGGTGCCGGCGTGGCCGGCCCTGGCGGCGTCGAACAGGTGCCGGACCTTGCCCACCGCCTCGGTCGAGCCGACGTCATAACCCTTGTCGAGACAGACCCAGCCGTGGACCGCCTGGCCGCGACGACGACGGGTCATCTGCGCCACCGCCTCCCTTCCCCCTCGAGGGGGGAAGGGTCGGGGATGGGGGTGGGAGCACTGGACTTAACGAATGAAGCGCGGGAGGCGGTCCGCCTCATGTGCGCCTCCGGACGCGGAGGCGCGTTCACCCCCACCCAACCCTCCCCCCTCGAGAGGGAGGGCTTCGGGTCAGTCTTCCTCATCATCCCGCTCCAGGTCGGCGCGGACGCGGGGGTCGTTGAACAGCCGGTCCATGCGGCTGGCGGCGTCGAAGCTCTCGTCGTGGCGGAAACGCAGGTCCGGCGTGAACCTCATGTCGATGTGGCGGCCCAGCTGGCCGCGCAGGAAGCGGGCGTGCTCATTGAGGGCGCGGACGATCTCGCTCTCGTGGCCGGCCACCGGCGCAGCGGCGACCCCGGCGCCGAGTGGCTCGACGAAGCAGGTGGCGTGCTTCAGGTCGGGGCTGAGTCGGACCTCGGTGATCGTCACCGAGACGCCCTCCAGCGCCGGGTCGTGGATCTCCTCCTCGCGCAGGATCTCCACCAGGGCGTGGCGGATCAGCTCGCCCGCGCGCAGCTGACGCTGGGACGGGCCCTGACCGGAGGGACGGGACGGTTTGCGGGAGCTCATGGGCGTGGCCTCTGTCTGGCGGCCCGACGGCGGAGGCTTCCGCAGGCGGCGGTCCGGCGCGCCGGGCTCGGACCGGCGCTGGCGAAGGGCGGGCGTCTAGTCCCTGCGGGCCCGGCTGTCCAGTGCGGCGGCGGCCATGACCTCGCTGGAGAAGGCCGAGGCGGCGGGCCGGGTGGTCACGCCGGCGGCGTTGAGCACCGCCGCGGTCCAGTGGTTACACAGGCGCAGGATGGAGAAGGTCTCGCGCCCGGCGAGGAAGAGGGCGTCGTCGTGCGGGCGGACCAGGGCGACGCGCGCTGCGCCGTCCTCCAGCTCGAGCGCCGCCTCGATGCGCGCCGCCAGGGCGGCGGCGGCCGGGGCTCCGAGCGCCAGCACCACGGTGCGTCCGCCGCGCGGCGGGGCCGGCTCCGGGTCGAGCATGATCACCGAGGCGTTGCCGGGGGCGAAGAAGGCGCGGGCCCCGTCCGGGAGACGTTGTTCGATCGGGCGAAGGTCGGGGAAGAAGCGGGCGTCGCCCCAGCCGACGCGGATCCAGTCCCCGGTCGGCAGGGCGGTGGCGGCGTCCGCCAGTGGCCCCGGCCGGGCGGTCAGGGCCGAGCGCGGCACGATAAGGTCGGTGTGAAAGCCGTTGTCGACGAGGTAGACCGCGACCGTCGGCGGCCCGTCGGCCACCGGGGCACCCGGCCGCGTCCAGCTCCACAGCCCGGCGACGAGGCCGAGCGCCGCCGCCGCCAGGATCGTGGCCAGCCCCCGCATCGGCGTCAGGGGCCTGTCGGGTCGGGGGTCGGCAGGACAGACCATTCGCCGCGGAAGGTCCAGCTTAGCTGTGCGCACTCGCGAAAGACACCGTCGCTCCAGCGGCCGACGGCGCGGGCGCGGGCCGGGCGGGCGGCGCGCACCGGGGCGAAAGCCAGCCAGGCCTCGTCGGCGCCGGGGCACAGGGCCCGGGTCAGGGGACGGCCCTGGCCGGTCAGGGCGATGCCATAGACCGTGCCCTCGACGGCGTCGCGGCCAAGCAGCTCGCGCACCCCGACCGGGCTGCCGACGGTCAGGTCGGCCTGGCCGGTGCGGGCGGTGGAATAGAGGCGGCGCAGGGTGGTGCGGCCGAACAGGCCCAGTTCGACCTCGAAGGTCAGGGGGCCGGTCAGGGCCCGGGTCAGGCGGTCGGCCGGATCATAGGCGAAGAAACGCGTCTCGGCCCTGGCCGGGGCAGCGGCGAGGGTGAGGCTCAGAATGACGAGAGCGAGGCGCATCGGGTCTTTCGTCGCCGGGCAAGCGGGCGAAATCGGGGCAGGCCGTGGCGCGTGACAATGAACCCTGTTACCGCGCGACAGAAGCCCTCCCCCTCGAGGGGGAAGGGAGAGGGGCGAGGCATCGAGACGGAGGGGCTGTCCCCCGTCCCGCGCTCAGGCAGCGAGCGACCGCGTCGCGAGCGGTAGCGCCACGCAACAATGCGCTCAAGCAGCGAGCGACCGCGTCGCGAGCGGTAGCGCCACGCAACAATGCGCTCAGGCAGCGAGCGACCGCGTCGCGAGCGGTAGCGCCACGCAACAATGCGCTCAGGCAGCGAGCGACCGCGTCGCGAGCGGTAGCGCCACGCTTAAAGCGTGCGCTTGACCTCCTCGACGGTGAAGCACTCGATGTAGTCGCCTTCCTTGATGTCCTGGAAGCCCTGGAACTGCATGCCGCATTCCTGGCCCGAGGGCACCTCGTTGACCTCGTCCTTGAAGCGCTTGAGCGTGTTGAGCACGCCCAGTTCCAGCACCACCACATCGTCGCGGACGATACGGACCCGGGCACCCTTGCGCACCACGCCTTCGGAGACGCGGCAGCCGGCGACCTTGCCCACCTTGCTGATGTCGAACACCTGCAGGACCTTGGCGTTGCCGAGGAAGGTCTCGCGCTGGATCGGGGCGAGCATGCCCGAGAGCACGCCCTTCATGTCGTCCAGCAGGTCGTAGATGATCGAGTAGTAGCGGATCTCCACGCCCTCGCGCTCGGCCAGGTCGCGGGCCTGCTTCGAGGCGCGGACGTTGAAGCCGAGGATCGGCGCCCCGGCTGACTTGGCGAGGTTGACGTCGCTCTCGGTGATGCCGCCGGCGCCTTGAATGACGACGCGCGCGCGGACCTCCTCGTTGCCCATCTTCTCCAGCGAGGTGGCGATGGCCTCGCCCGAGCCCTGCACGTCGGCCTTGATGACCACCGGCAGTTCGCTGACCTTCTTGCTCTGCAACTTGGCCATCATGTCGGCCAGCGACACGGCACCGCCCGAGGCCTGGGCCTTCTCGCGCTTCAAGCGCTGGCGGTACTCGGTGAGCTCGCGGGCACGGGCCTCGCTGTCCACCACGGCGAAAACGTCACCGGGTGACGGCGTCTCGTCGAGGCCGAGGATCTCCACCGCGGCGGAGGGACCAGCCTCGTCCAGCTGGGCGTTGCGCTCGTCGAGCAGGGCGCGGACGCGGCCCCACGCCGAGCCGGCCACGACGATGTCGCCGCGCCTCAGGGTGCCGCGCTTGACCAGAACGGTGCCGACCGGGCCGCGGCCCTTGTCGAGCTTGGCCTCGATCACCACGCCCTCGGCGGTGCGGTCGGGGTTGGCGCGCAGGTCCATGACCTCGGCCTGCAGCAGCACGGCGTCGAGCAGGCCCTCGAGGTTGGTCTTCGCCTTGGCGGAGACCTCGATGATCTGGGTGTCGCCGCCGAGGCTCTCGGCGATGACCTCATGCTGCAGAAGCTCGTTGACGACCTTCTGCGGATTGGCGTCGGGCTTGTCGATCTTGTTGACGGCCACGATCAGCGGCGCGCCGGCGGCCCTGGCGTGCTGGATGGCCTCGATCGTCTGCGGCATGACGCCGTCGTCCGCCGCCACCACCAGGATGACGATGTCGGTGACGTTGGCACCGCGGGCGCGCATGGCGCTGAAGGCCGCGTGGCCCGGCGTGTCGAGGAAGGTGACGCGCTGACCGTCCTTGAGGCGGACCTGGTAGGCGCCGATGTGCTGCGTGATGCCGCCGGCCTCACCCGAGGCGGTGTCGGTGGTGCGTAGGGCGTCCAGCAGGCTGGTCTTGCCGTGGTCGACGTGGCCCATGACGGCCACGACCGGCGGACGGGTCGCGGCGGCCTCCGCGTCGTCGGCCTCGGCGATGAAGCCCTCCTCGACGTCCGACTCCGAGACGCGCTTGACGGTCATGCCGTACTCGTCGGCAACCAGCTCGGCGGTGTCGGAATCGATCACGTCGTTGATCTTCATCATCAGGCCCTGACGCATCAGGAACTTGATGATGTCGACGCCGCGCACGGCCATGCGGTTGGCCAGCTCGCCGACGGTGATGACGTCGGGGATGACCACCTCGCGCGGACGGTTGGGGGTCTCGGTCGAGCCGCCCTTGCGCTTTTCCTTCTCGCGTTCGCGGGCCCGGCGCACCGAGGCCAGCGAACGCATCCGCTCGGCGGCGTCCTCGTCGCCGCCGGCGACGGCCTGGATGGTCAGGCGGCCTTCGCGCCGCTTGGGCTCGCCGCGGGTGCGGCTGACGGCCTTGCCCGGGCCGGCGTCCGAGAAGCGCCGGTCGCGATCGTCCTCGGGCTTGCCGGCGGGACGGCCGAAGCCGGCGCGCGCGGGCCGGGCCACCTCAGGCTGGGCCGGAGGCTGGTTCGGGGCTGGACGGGCACCGGGGCCGGTGCGCGGAGCGCCCGGACGGGCGGTGCCTGGAGCCGGGCGGGGGGCCAGGGCCGAGTAGCGAACAGTGTCGCCCGGTCGCGACGGACGCGGACGGTCGCCCTGGGGCCGGCCGCCCATCGGACGGTCGCCACGGTCGCCTTGAGGACGTTCACCCTGGGGCCGGTCGCTGCGGCCCGGGCCCTCGAGGGCCTGTTCGCGAGCGGACCGGCCGCCGAAGGCGGGGCGCTCGATCGAGGCACGGCCGGACGGCTGGCGCGGGGTGCGCTGGCCGAAGTTGACCGGGGACCGTGCCGGCGCGGTCGGACGGGCGGGCGCGGGCGTCGGAGCCGGCGCAGGGGCCGGAGTCTCGACCGGCGCAGCCGCCTTGACCGGTTCGGCCCTCGCCGGCTCGGGCGCAGCCGGTTTCGCTGGCACCGCGCCCATCTGGGCGGCCTGCTCGCGGGCGGCGGCGGCGGCGGCGCGGGCCGCGGCGGCCTCGGCCTCGGCGGCGCGGGCGGCTTCGGCGGCGCGGGCGGCCTGCTCGCGCTGGGCGGCCTCGCGGCGGGCGCGCTCCTCGGCGGCCTTGGCCTCGCGTTCGGCCTGCTGGCGGGTGGCCAGTTCGATCGCGCGACGACGGGCTTCCTGCTCCTCGGCGGAGAGGCCGCCGGCGGGACGCGGGCCGGAGGACGGGCGGGCCGGCGCAGCGGGCGCGCTTTCGGGCCGCGGCCGCGCGACGTCATAGCCCTGCGGCCGCTGGTGGCTGGCGGCCGGGGCACCCGAGCGGCGCTTGGTCTCCACCACGACCGTCTTGGACCGACCGTGGCTGAAGCTCTGGCGCACGGTGCCGGTCGGGACCGATCCGGTCTGGCGCGGCTTCAGGCTCAGCGGCCCGCGCGGACCCGTCGTCGAGGGGGTCGCACCGCCGGCGTTCTGGCCGTCCTTGGTCTTGTCGTTCTCGTCGGTCATCCGGTCGCTTTACTGGTCCGGCGGGCCCATCCCGCCGGTCGTCGTCAAAACACAAAAAGCCGCGCGCAGCCCCGCTTCCCTTCAGGAAGCAGGCCCCCGCCCGTCGGCCTCTGCCGTAGGTTCCCGGTCCTCCCGCGCGGTCGGGGCCAAGGCCCAGCCCGCAGGGACGATCGGTCGAAATCCAGCCAGTCGGCGGAGCTCAAGGCCCCAAAGCCCGGCGCGCCCGCCCTTGAGCAGGACGGCGTGTATCGCATTTTCCAGCCCCAGGGCCAAACCCAAATCTCGCGCGTCGAATGCGCCGCAGACGTCGGGCGGCGGGGTTTGATGGCGGGCCAGCCGCAGCAGCTTGTCGCGTCCGTCGCGAGCGCCGTCGCTCGCCTCGACCATCCAGGCCACGCGACCGCCGCGAAGCGCCTGGGCGCAACTGTCGAAGCCGGGGACAAGCAGGCCCTCGCGCCGGGCCAGCCCCAGCTGTTCCAGCACGCGCCGGACCAGCAGGGCCTCGACCTGGTCGGCGAGATCGGCGGCGGGTTTCAGCGGTACCTTCGCGGCGCGGGCGAACAGGTTTGTCGCCGCGGCCTCCTTGACGGCCGCGCGGTCGGCCGCGACCCACAGGCCGCGGCCCGGCAGACGCCGCGCCAGGTCGGGTACGACCGAACCGTCCGGGCCCGCGACGAAGCGGATCAGGCGCGCCTCCTCCATGACCTGGCGGCTGACCAGGTCCCGGCGCTCCCTATCCGCGGCCGCGAAGGCTCCCATGGACGGTCCGGTCCTCCATCACCGTTCGGACGAGGCGTCGTCGGCCCCGTCAGCGTCGGATTCCGCGTCGGCGGCGTCGCTGGCCGCGGCGGGACCGGTGTCGAACAGCTGCTCGGCCTCGGACAGATAGTCCTCGCCGAAGCCCTCCTCGAACTCCGGCTCCGTTGCGGGCTGGGGCAGCTCCGAGGCGTCAATCCAGCCGGCCGCGACCCGGGCCTGGAGGATCAGCATCTCGGCGTCCTCCTGGCTCAGGTTGAAGCTTTCCAGCACGCCCGGCACGCGTACGCGCTCGCCGTTCTTCACCTCGAAGCCGCCGCGCACCTCGTCGGTGGCCAGGTCGGCCAGGTCCTCAACGGTACGGATCTGGCGCTCGCCCAGGGTCACGGCCATCGGCAGGGTCACGCCCGGCACCGTCAGCATGGCGTCGTCAACGCCCAGCGCCTTGCGGCGGGCGTCCTGTTCAGCCGCCTGGCGGTCGAGGAAGTCGCGGGCGCGGGCCTGCAGCTCCTCGGCGGTCTCCTCGTCGAAGCCCTCGATCTCGGAGATCTCGTAGGGCTCCACGAAGGCCAGGTCCTCGACCGTGGCGAAGCCCTCGGTGACCAGCAGCTGGGCGATGACCTCGTCCACGTCGAGGGCTTCCTGGAACAGCAGGGTGCGCTCGGCGAACTCGCGCTGGCGACGCTCGGAGTCCTGGCTTTCGGTGATGATGTCGATCTGCCAGCCGGTCAGCTGCGAGGCGAGGCGGACGTTCTGGCCGCGTCGGCCGATGGCCAGCGACAGCTGCTCGTCCGGCACCACCACCTCGACGCGGTCGGCCTCCTCATCGAGCACGACCTTGGACACCTCGGCCGGGGCCAGGGCGTTGACGATGAAGGTCGGCTCGTCCGGGCTCCACTGGATGATGTCGATCTTCTCGCCCTGCAGCTCGGCCACGACCGCCTGCACCCGCGAGCCGCGCATGCCGACGCAGGCACCGACGGGGTCGATCGAGGAGTCGTTCGACAGCACGGCCATCTTGGCGCGCGACCCGGCGTCGCGGGCGGCGGCGCGGATCTCGATGACGCCGTCATAGACCTCGGGGACCTCCTGGGCGAACAGCTTGGCCATGAAGCCCGGGTGGGCGCGCGACAGCATGACCTGCGGGCCCTTGGCCTCCGGCCGGACGTCATAGATGTAGGTTCGGATGCGGTCGCCGAGGTTGAAGATCTCGCGCGGGATCGACTGGTCGCGACGCATGATGCCCTCGCCGCGGCCGAGGTCGACGATGACGTTGCCGTACTCGACGCGCTTGACCGTGCCGTTGACGATCTCGCCGACGCGGTCCTTGAACTCTTCGAACTGACGCTCGCGCTCGGCCTCGCGGACCTTCCCCATGACCACCTGACGGGCCATCTGGGTCTGCACCCGGCCGAACTCGAACGGCGGCAGCTGCTCGATGTATTCCTTGCCGGCGAAGGCCTCGGGGTCGCGCTTCGCGGCGTCGCGCAGCCGCACGAGGGCGCTGTCGTTGAATTCCTCCAGCTCGTCCTCGGGTGTCCAGTCGTCCTCGACCACGGTGACGTGACGGGTCAGGGCCAGCTCGCCGGTCTTTGGGTCGATGCGGGCGCGGATGTCGTGATGGTTGCCATAGCGCGACTTGGCGCCCTTCTGGATCGCCTCCTCGATCGCCTCGATGACGATCTCCTTCTCGATGTTCTTCTCGCGCGCGACGGCGTCGGCGATCTGGAGCAGCTCGAGGCGGTTGGCGGAAACGCCGGTGACGGCCATGGGGTTCCTCAGTCGTTGGGGTCTTGTTCGGCCGGAAGGCCGTCGTCGGAAGGTTCGCCGCGTTGGGCGCGAAGTTCCGCCCCGCGCTTCAGCAGGGCATCGGTCAGGACCAGCTTGGCGTCCACCAGCCAGTCGAACGGGATCAGGGCGGTGTCGTCCTCGCCCTCGAGGTCGATACAGACGTGGCCCTCGTCGAGCCCGGCCAGCACGCCGCGAAAGCGCTTGCGGCCCTCGACCAGCCGGTCGGTCTCCAGCCGCGCCTCGAAGCCCTCGAACAGGGCGAAGTCGTTCAGCCGGGTCAGGGGCCGGTCGATGCCGGGGGAGGAGACCTCGAGCAGATACTCGCCGGCGATCGGGTCTGCGGCATCGAACACTTCCGACACGGCGCGCGACAGCCGGGCGCATTCCTCGACGGAGATGTCGTGATCGACGATCCGTTCGGCCATGATCTGCAGCCGCCGGCGCTGCGTTCCGCCCATCAGGCGCAGGCGCACGACCGCGAGGCCCAGGCTTTCGGCCACGGGGTCCACGAGCTCGAGCAGCTGACGATCCTCGGCAGTTCGGGTTAGCAAGACGGGGCGAACTCAATAAAAAAAGCGGCTGGCCATCCGGGCCGCCGCTCAGTCGGCGTCGTCGGACGCCGGTCTAACGATGAGAGCCGTCCTATAGACTTCGGAGGGCCCCTTGTCATCCCCTTCGAAGGCCCGGCCGAAGGGGTTACGACACGTCAGGCCGGAAACGGCAAGTGATCCCGGCATCGCTGTGGCCCGGGGCGTCATTTGCGCCGAGGGCAAGGGGCCCACGGGATCTGGCGATCCTGGCCGAACCGGGGCAAGGCGGGCAACGTCTGGCGTGTGTCCCGGCCTCATCTTCAGGCCCGGCGATTTCATGACCGGAAGTTCACTTCATGAACGGGAATTCACTGTCAACGTTTGCAGCAGGGGATAGGTTCGGTCGTCGTGTTCCGCAACCGAGGACCATACCTAATGAAGCCCAGCTCCGTCACCTTGACCGTCGCGGCCCCCATTCTGGCAGCCCTGTCCATGGCCGCCACGGCCCCCGTGGCGGCCGCCCAGTCAGCAGATGCGCCGGCCACCGCCAGCGCGCAGTTACACGCTGAAGACCACGCTGCGATCCAGTCGGTCATCCAAGCTTTTCAGGAGGCGCTGAAGGCCAAGGACAAGGCCGCCCTGCAGAACCTCTTCTACAATCAGGAGGTGATCTGGCGCGCCAGCCTGCATCCTGGATCGCGACAGGTGGTCGAACGCATGACCGGTCAGGCTGAGCCGGTCGTACGTAACGAGGGCGCGTTTCATTTGCTGGACGACCCCGCCTGGGCGGGAGTTGCCGTGGAAGAGCGCTTCTACAATCCGCGGATTGTTACCGACGGCCAGATCGCCACGGTGACCTTCCAGTATGATTTCCGCGAGAATGGCGCGATCTCGAACTGGGGCGATGAAAGCTGGCAGATGGTCAGGACGCCGGACGGCTGGAAGATCCTCGCCCTGTTGTTTTCGGCGCACATCCAGGCGATCAATCCGGCTCCGGATCAACGCTGACCGTGGCGGTCTTCACGGCGGGCGCAGGATCGAGCCGGAGTCTTCGCCGTCGTCTGCGCCGGGCCTGCGGGTTGCCGCGATGCCGGCGTCAATCACGGCCGGCGTCAGGGGCGCGGCGAGGGGACTGACCGGGTCCACCGCGTCACGCCGCCGCCCGCCTCTGGACGCCGGAAGCGCCTCCTGGCCGGTCTTGCCGGCCGGCTGCAACGGCCGCCCGCCCCGCATCGGCGGTTTGCCATCAGAATTCCTCCCAGCCGTCTTCGCTGGCGGCCGGCTGGGCCTTGAGGGCGGCACCGCCGTGGCCGGTCGTTCGCAGCTGGGGTACGGGGGCGGCGGCGGGGCGCGGAGCCGGCCGGGTGGGGGCCCGGGCCGCGG
>JAPZRF010000020.1 GCA_027531145.1 Brevundimonas sp.
AAGGCACGACGATCTCCGGAGAGTTGGCGGGGGTCTATGTCCAAGGGAATAACGCAACTGTCGAGAACACGGTCTTCCACCGGAGCGGATTGTTCAGTAGCTCCCGCGGCGTTATCACGACTGGTTCCATCACGGGACTGGGGGTTTCTGGAAACAGTTTTAGCGGCTTCGCAACCGGCGTTTATCTGAAACCGGGAGCTGCTGGCTCAGTCAGTGGGAATAGCTTCGAAGACAACTTCGTTGGCTTGTCCTTCGACACAAACAATCCAGCTGATGTTGCGGTTACTGGAAACTCGTTCACTAACAATGTCTTTGAACAAGTCGGACTTGGAATTTTATCGAGCACTGCTGATCTGTTGACCTTTGGCAGCGGAAGCGCATTTACGGGTGCGTCGCCGCAAGTGAGCATCTACGGGCTTCGTGGAGATGGTCAGTTGATCATTGGCACCGGGTTCGATGACAAATACAGCGGCGGTGCGGGCAATGATACGATCTCCGGCGGTGCGGGCAATGATACCCTTGATGGTGGTGCGGGTACCGACACGGCAGTATTTGGCCCGGGCAACAACACCGTCAACCTGACTTTAACTACCGGCCAGGACACGGGCGAGGGTATAGACGTACTGAGCGGTATCGAAAACCTGGTGGGCGGCGACGGTGACGACGTACTTATCGGGAATACTGGCAATAACCAACTCGATGGCGGTACGGGCAACGACAACCTAAGTGGTGGTGCGGGCAACGACACCCTTCTGGGTGGCGCGGGTACCGACACAGCAACATTTGGTGCAGGCAACAACACCGTCAACCTGACTTTAACTACCGGCCAGAACACGGGCGAAGGTACAGACGTACTGAGCAGTATCGAAAACCTGGTGGGCGGCGACGGCGACGACTCCCTTATCGGGGATACTGGCAATAACCAACTCGATGGCGGTACGGGCAATGACACCCTTCTAGGTGATGCGGGCGACGATACCCTCATCGGTGGTGCGGGCAATGACAGCTTAGTAGGTGGTGCGGGTACCGACACAGCAACATTTGGCGCAGGCAACAACACCGTCAACCTGACTTTAACTACCGGCCAGAACACGGGCGAAGGTATAGACGTACTGAGCGGTATCGAAAACCTGGTGGGCGGCGACGGTGACGACTCCCTTACTGGGAATACTGGCAATAATCAACTCGATGGCGGTACGGGCAACGATACCCTAAATGGTCGAGAGGGAGCCGATTTCCTAGACGGTGGAACTGGAGACGATAGCCTATTGGGTGGCTCTCAAAACGATAATCTCATCGGTGGCTCTGGAAACGATACTCTCATCGGTGGCTCTGGAAACGATACTCTCACCGGTGGTGCTGGAAACGATACCCTAACTGGTGGCACTAGTACTGACCGTTTTGTTTTCAACAATCCCACCGAAGGCCTTGACACCATCACGGATTTTAACGTCAGTGAAGGTGATGCTATCGTAGTTTCTTCCGCTGGTTTTGGTGGACTGACTACCATTGGCGGTACTTTGACTGCTAGCCTATTCGCGACAGCTGAAAATGGCACTGCCAAATTTATCTACAGTGGTGGTATTTTATCGTTTGACTCAAACCTTGCTAATCCTGGTGGTCTGGTTCAACTCGCAACTCTTACTAATTTGCCAGTCATCGCTGCAACCAATATTCAGGTTGTCGCCTAATCTATCGCTGTCCCTCCACTGCGGTGGGTTATAGAATTGTTGATTTTTAGGGAAAAATTAAGCCCCCAGAAATCATCGGTAAGGGTGTCTTAGCTAGAGCTAAGACACCCTTATTACTGCTGATACCATTTTTCAAAAAGTATGTCATACTTGGTAAAGGTATAGTTTGTGTGGTAAAAAGGCAATGAGTGGAGTCCCTAATATTAATGTTGCTGAGTCAGTAGAAGACTTAAAATCCTTGTTGAAGCAACAAGTAACCTCTT
>JAPZRF010000017.1 GCA_027531145.1 Brevundimonas sp.
GTTCTCGACAGTTGCGTTATTCCCTTGGACATAGACCCCCGCCAACTCTCCGGAGATCGTCGTGCCTTCTGCGATCTTCATGCCATCGATCAACACGCCATCGACCTGAATATGAATGCCGCCAGTCAGAACCGATTCAGCGCCACGGGTATCGCCCGCATCAGTGCCTGCATTCGCACCACGAATCGTCAGCGACTTGTTGACGGTGAGGTTCTCGGTGTAAGACCCGGCTCCGACAAGGATCCGATAGCCGTCGGCCGCCGCATCGATCGCCTCTTGGATGGTCGTGAAACCGCCAATCAAAACGTCGTTGTTGTCGAACAACCGGACTGTGGTAAGGATGTTGGCGACTGGAACCGTCACGTCCGCGAATTGCAAGAATTCGACGTTCTGAACTGTATCGGTGCCGTCGGGCGAGCCGCTACGACTGTCCACGATCGTGAAGTTGCTGACCGAGCCAGTGGTCGTGTAGTCGGCAAGGTTACCAGTGTAGATCGCTGTATCGGTTCCCGCGCCACCTTCAAGGTTGTCATTGCCTGCGCCACCTTCTAGGGCATCATTGCCCGTACCACCAGCAAGGGCATCATTGCCGCCGTTGCCCTGTAGGAGGTTTGCGCCGTCGTTGCCGGTGAGGACGTTGTCGCCAGCGTTGCCCGTGAGGTTGATGCTCCCCGTCCCAGCCAGCGTGCCGTTGGCCACGCCAGTGTCCAGGACTAGGCCAGTGAAGCCGGTCACTCCTGCCTCGGCGTTCACCGTGAGGTTCTCGAAAGCGGTGGTCGCGGTGCCCGGCGTGTACGCGCCGGTCTTCACCCACACGGTCTGGCCAGCACCCGCGGCGCTCACAGCCCGCTGGACGTCGGCCGTGGTCGTCGTCGACGGCGACCAGAAGCTCGACGGCGTCACGTAGACGTTGCCACTACTGATGGTGACCGCGCCTAGGTTCGTAGCGTCTACCACGTCGGCCAACTGATCCGCAATTGCGAACAGCTGGTCTGTCGTGGTGCTGCCCGTCAGCGACACACCGTTGAACACGTTCGGCGTCGCGTTCACCGCGTTGAGGGTCTTTCCAACGCTCCGCTGCGCGATCGCCGCCACTGCCACCGACGAGTTCACGTTGCCGTTGATGAAGGTGTTGCCCGAGAGCGTGATCGTGTTGGCATCGACGCCGGTCGTGCCTGGAATCGACACCGCGCCGCTGTCGAGATTCGGCTGGATGTTCAGACCCGTGGCCTGCGTCGAGCCGACTGGCAGGGCGACATCGTTGTAGTTGATCGTGTTGTTCGAGATCGTCGAGTTGGCCGACGGCGCGTAGTACGTCGGGTCGCTCGACTTGCCGCCAGAAAGCACGAACGCTGCACCGCCGATCCGTTGGAACGTGTTGTTGCTGGCCGTGGAGTTCACAAGGCTCAGCCACGCGCCGCTGCCAGCCGAAACGTCTTGGATCGTGTTGTTGCTAAACGTGCTGTTGGTCATCGTCGAGGCGATGCTGACACCCGTGCCACGACTGTTTCCGAACGTGTTGCCCGTGATCGTCGCCCCATCCAGCCGCGTGCGGAGCTGCGGCTGCACGAGCGGCACGTTGGTTGCGAACACCGTGTTCCCGCTGATCAAGAGATTCGAGTAGAGCAGCGATGCCGAACCTTCTCGGAACATATTCGTGAATACCATCCCCCGCGGGCCGCTCGACGCCGCCGACGTCACCAGGTTGATGTAGTTGTCGGCGATGCTCACGTTCGCTATCTCCGCGTTCACCGACTTCGTGGCGTTGTCGGTCGATTCGCCGAACACGATGCCGTTCAACTGGGCTGTGGTGGAGTAGCTGGAGTAGATCCAGTTGTTGCGGATCGCCACGTTCGCACGATAGGCCACCGACGGGTCGCCAGGCTTAGTCGAGGTGGCGTTCGTCCGCGTGTTGATCCCGTCGCGGGCCGGATTCCGCGGGTTGATCGAGAACCCGTCGATCGTCACGTCGTTCGCCTCGATCGTGACGACGAAGCTGGAACTATTGCCCGTGCCGTTGATGATTGTCTCGCCGCCAGAACGCGTCAAACCGGTTGCCTTCACGCCGGCCTGGGCACCACGCAGCGTCAGCGACTTCTGGATCATGATATCCTCGCTGTACGTCCCCGCTGCCACGAGCACCACGTCGTTGGCGTTCGCCGCCGCGATGCCTTGGGCGATCGTCGTGTACTCGCTGCCCACAGCGCTGCCGACCACGACCACCGTCTTGTCGGCGAACTGCAGCTTCTCGATGTCGGTCACCGTGTCGACAATCGAGCCGCCGACCACTTGCGTCACCACCACGTTCGACCCGCTGAAAGCCAGCGTGTAGTCGGCGTAGTTGCCAGCGAAGGTCGCCGTGTCTATCCCTGCGTCGCCGTCGAGCGAGTTCGTGCCGGCTCCACCTGTAAGCGTATCGGTACCCGCACCACCGATGAGGGTGTCGTCTCCAGCACCGCCAGCAAGGGTATCGTTGCCGTTGTTGCCCACCAGTCTGTCGGCACCACTGGTACCAGTGAGGAAATCGGAACCAGCCCCAGCCAGCAAGACGGTGACTTGACCTGAAGCTGACTGATTGCCTGTAGCGGTGAGATCGAAGTTGACAGACAGACTGGACGGAATGTTCTGTAGATTGAAGTCTGTATCAACGTTGTTGAAGGAATTATTGGTTATGTTGCCAAGTGCCAGATTCACGGCGTTGGCGCCGATGCTGAAGCCAGAGCCAGAATTGCTGATGGTGTTGTTGGATGCAGTGGTTACTGGGCCATTGAAGAAGTCCAGGTTGAATGCAGTCCTTGCATAGGAAATGGTGTTATCGGTGATGGTGAGCGAGGCATTCTGTCCGTCAGACCAAATGCCCCGGTTCCAACTGGCTGTGTCGTAAAGCCCTTGGGAGTCGCCGGAAATCAGGTTCCCATCAATAACAACGTGGCCTGCCACCGATGTCCAGAGATAGATGGCGCGATCTGGATTGGCATTGGTGCCGTTGGCGGCTGTGGCCCAGATCACATTGTTCAGAAGTCGAACAGTGGCCGAGGCTCCCAGTGCCGTTACTTCAATGGTGTTCTGCGAGATTGTGCTGGCGGAGGTGTTGAGTATCTTAAATCCATCGAGGGTGGCTCCGGCGGATACGGTCACCTTGCCCTGGATCACCGACTCAGCAACGCGAGTGCCGCTGCCCAAGACCCCGGCATTCGCACCGAGGATCGTCAACGACTTGTTGACGGTGAGGTTCTCGGTATAGGTCCCGGCTCCGACAACGATGCGATAGCCGTCGGCCGCCGCATTGATCGCCGCCTGGATGGTCGTGAAACCGCCCACCAAAACGTCGTCGTTGTCGAACAACCGGACTGTGCTAAGGATGTTGGCGACTGGAAACGTCGCGTCCGCAAATTGCAAGAATTCGACGTTCTGAACTGTATCCGTGCCGTCGGGCGAGCCGCTACGATTGTCCACGATCGTGAAGTCGTTGGCCGAGCCACTGGTCGAATAGTCGGCAAAGTTACCAGTGTAGATCGCTGTATCGTTGCCATCGCCACCGATGAGGGTATCGTTGCCCGCACCACCTTCCAGGTTGTCGTTGCCCGTACCGCCATCAAGTTGGTTATTGCCAGTATCCCCGATGAGTACGTCGTCACCGTCGCCGCCCACCAGGTTTTCGATATCACTCAGTACGTCTGTACCTTCGCCCGTGTTCTGGCCGCCTGTTAAAGTCAGGTTGACGGTGTTGTTGTCTGCACCAAATGTTGCTGTGTCGGTACCCGCACCACCGATGAGAGTATCGTTGCCCGCACCACCACTTAGGTTGTCGTTGCCCGTACCGCCATCGAGTTGGTTATCGGCAGTATTCCCGATAAGGGAGTCGTCACCGTCGCCGCCCACTAGGTTTTCGATACCGCTCAATACGTCTGTACCTTCTCCCGTGTTCTGGCCGCTTGTTAAAGTCAGGTTGACGGTGTTGTCGCCTGCGCCAAATACTGCTGTGTCGGTATCCGCGCCACCGATGAGGGTATCGTTGCCCGCACCACCTTCCAAGCTGTCGTTGCCCGTACCGCCATCAAGTTGGTTATCGGCAGTATCCCCGATGAGTACGTCGTCACCGTCGCCGCCCACTAGGTTTTCGATACTGCTCAATACGTCTGTACCTTCTCCCGTGTTCTGGCCGGTGGTTAAAGTCAGGTTGACGGTGTTGTTGCCTGCACCAAATATTGCTGTGTCTGTCCCAGTTCCCCCATCGATCACATCATCGCCGCCGTTGCCAGTGAGCTGGTCGTTGCCACTGTTGCCGCGGATGATGTCTGTACCGCTGCTACCCACCAGGTTGTCGTTGGCGCTGCCGCCAGCCAGGAATAGGGAATCTGTACCATTCCAGGAGTTGAACTCAGGGGGCGTTCCGAAGCTGTAGGCATTGGCTGTCCCGTTATTGATATCAACGGTGTAGTCGCTGAAGTTATTGTCCTGAAGGTTGATGCCGCCTGGAACTCCAGCCGTGCTGACACGAAAAGCTTCCAGCACCGTGGAGTTATAGGTTTGACCGTCCTCCAGGGCTGCGTTGACTGTATTGCCTTTGAAGGTGACGCTGGGGTTGGCTCCAGTTCCCTGGATGCCGAAGGAAATCACATGAATGCCACGGAAAGTGACAGGCATAGTCCAGGGGCCATAGACCTCTTGTTTCAGCCCAGACCGGTCATTGGGCGCAACGGTGACGACATTGTTCTCCCAGAGGACCGGGGCGGCGCCAACGTTTTGATAGTTGTGGTAAAGACCAATCAGGCCAGCAGATATTGTGTTATTGCTGATTGTGCCAGATGTGGTATGGGCATAGGGCATGTATTGGATGCCGATGTTGACACTTTCAACAAGGTTGTCGCTGATTGTGCCGGCCGTGGCTTGGATGTACATTCCTCGGTTGTAGCCGCTGTTGACATTCGGACCGCCATTGATGTGGTTACCCTGAATCAGCAGCCCATCGCGATAAACTGTTTGACTGTTATCCGTGAGTACATAGAGCGCCAGCGTGCTGCCAATCAGTTCGTTGTTCAGAATCGAGAGATTATTTGCATCCTCGGTATAAATAAGTGAATCGAAACGGGTTTGGCTGACGAGAGAATCATCGCTGCGCAGGGTGAAGCCGTCGATCGTCACATTGTGGGTGTTGGAATCTACATAGACCAAGGCCCAGTCGTCATCGGTGGCACCGGGTGGAAATGTGATGATCGCTTCTGCGCCGCGGGAGGCCCCAGTGGCATTGATGCCAGCATTCGGACCCAACAAGGTAACCGACTTGTTGATAGTGAGCAACTCAGCGT
The DNA here is from genome assembly GCA_027531145.1 of Brevundimonas sp. Taxonomy (GTDB): domain Bacteria; phylum Pseudomonadota; class Alphaproteobacteria; order Caulobacterales; family Caulobacteraceae; genus Brevundimonas. Next base: position 5,310 of record JAPZRF010000017.1, read on the forward strand.
AGGTATCTGGAGCGACTAGGATTGTGTCACCATCGTTGGCCGCATCGATCGCCGCTTGGATCGTGGCAAAACCGCCGCCCCCCACGAGCAGGAACTTGCCGGCTCCTGCACCATCAAGGATTTCAACATTGACGAGCTGATCTGTGCCTTCGGCGGTACCTGTGGCCACCTGCCAGAAAGTCGGCTGTTGACTGATCATATCTTTCGTCAGTGACACTGCATAAGTCGCCGTGTCCGTTCCTGCTCCGCCATCGAGTGCATCGTTGCCATCGCCACCTAGAAGAGTATCGTCTCCTGCACCACCTTCTAGGGTGTCGTTGCCCGTACCACCATCGAGTTGGTTATCGGCAGTATTCCCGATAAGGGAGTCGTCACCGTCGCCGCCCACTAGGTTTTCGATATTTCTGAGGATGTCCGTACCTTCGCCCGTGTCCTGGCCGGTAGTTAAATTCAGGTTGACGGTGTTGTTGCCTGCGCCAAATACTGCCGTGTCGGTACCCGCAGCACCATCGAGGAAATCGTCGCCCGCACCACCGATGAGGGTATCGTTGCCCGCATTACCATTTAGGAAATCGTTGCCCGTACCACCATCAAGTTGGTTATTGCCAGCATCCCCGAAAAGTGCGTCGTCGCCAGCGCCGCCAACAAGGTTTTCGATACCGATGAGGACATCCGTCCCTTCGCCCGTGTCCTGGCCGCCGGTAGAAGTCAGGTTGACGTTGTTGTCGCCTGCGCCAAATACTGCCGTGTCGTTGCCATCACCGCCCAGAAGGGTGTCGTCTCCTGCACCACCTTCCAGGGTATCGTTGCCCGTACCGCCATCGAGTAGGTTATTGCCAGCATCCCCAATAAGTACGTCGTCGCCGTCGCCGCCCACCAGGTTTTCGATGTCAATCAGTACGTCTATCCCTTCGCCCGTGTCCTGGCCGGTAGTTAAATTCAGGTTGACGGTGTTGTTGCCCGGGCCAAATACTGCCGTGTCGGTACCTGCACCACCATCAAGGGTATCATTGCCCGCACCGCCGGAGATCGTATCATTGCCCGCACCGCCGCTGTATTTGTCATTGAACCCAGTGCCAATGATCAACTGACCATCTCCACTAAGCCCGTAGATGCTCACTTGCGGCGACGCACCCGTAAATATACTTCCGCTGCCAAAGCTCGACAGATCAGCAGTACTCGACAAAATCCCAAGTCCGACTTGTTCAAAGACATTGTTAGTAAACGAGTTTCCAGTAACCGCAACAGCAGCTGGATTGTTTGTGTCGAAGGACAAGCCAACGAAGTTGTCTGTGAAGCTATTCCCACTAACTGAGCCAGCAGCTCCCGGGTTCAGATAAACGCCAGTTGCGAAGCCGCTAAAACTGTTTCCAGAAACCTCCAGTCCCGTGATGGAACCAGTCGTGATAACGCCGCGGGAGCTACTGAACAATCCGCTCCGGTGGAAGACCGTGTTCTCGACAGTTGCGTTATTCCCTTGGACATAGACCCCCGCCAACTCTCCGGAGATCGTCGTGCCTT
>JAPZRF010000049.1 GCA_027531145.1 Brevundimonas sp.
CGTGCGGCTGAACCCCGCGGCCGGCCGGCTGCGCAACCTGATCAGCTCCACCGGCCGGCCGCTACCGCCGGCGCTGGAGATCAGCTACCAACCCCCCGGGCTCTCACAATGATCGAGGGACCGGCGGGGGGCAGGTCACACCGCGCCGCCCGTGCAGCACGCCCACGACCCGCTCCAGGGCGACATAGACATGTATGCCGCCGACCGGTGCGGTCCCGGTCAGCATCTGCCCCTCGCCGGTCGCCTCCAGATCGCCGTTGAAGACCTTGGTCAGGCCCATGCGACCGAGCGCCAGGCCGGAGTCGGTCTGATCGCCTTCCGCCGGCGTCAGCCGCGGCGCGAACACTCCGATAGCGTGGCTCATGGTCCCCTCCTCCCCGGCGGCGAGGGCCGTTCCATTGCTCAGGGACAGGCCGATCATGGCGGCCAGCGCGGCGGCCAGCAAAAGAACCGCAAACCGCCCTCTCGGCGTCAAGGCCCGCATCGCCCTCTTCCGGAACATTTCAGGAACATCATCCCGGCGATCGACAGGCCTGTCAAGCTCAGATCAGTCCCGCCAGAGGTGATGACGGGTCCGCATACAGGCGCTTCTTCATGCGCCCGGCCAGATAGGCCTCGCGCCCGGCGATGACCGCGTGTTTCATGGCCGAGGCCATCCGCACCGGGTTCTGCGCCTCGGCGATGGCCGTGTTCATCAGCACCCCGTCGCAGCCCAGCTCCATGGCGACCGCGGCGTCCGAGGCCGTGCCGACCCCGGCGTCGACCAGCACCGGCACCTTGGCCTGCTCGATGATCAGACGGAGGTTGACCGGGTTCTGCACGCCGAGGCCCGAGCCTATCGGTGCCCCCAGCGGCATCACCGCCACGGCCCCGGCCTCTTCCAGCTTGCGGGCGAAGACGACGTCGTCGGTGCAGTAGACCATGACCTCGAAGCCCTCGGCGACGAGCAGCCTCAGCGCCCGCAGCGTCTCCTCCATGTCGGGAAAGAGGGTGCGCGGATCGCTCAGCACCTCAAGCTTGACCAGGGTCCAGCCGCCGGCCTCGCGCGCCAGCCGAAGGGTCCGCACCGCGTCCTCGCCGGTGAAGCAGCCCGCCGTGTTGGGCAGATAGGTATAGCGCTTCGGGTCGAGGAAATCGGTCAGCACTGGCTGGCTCGGGTCGGTCAGGTTCACCCGGCGCACGGCCACGGTGACGATCTCGGCGCCCGACGCCTCGGCGGCGGCGGCGTTCTGGGCGTAGTCGCGATACTTGCCGGTGCCGACGATCAGGCGCGACGAGAAGGTGCGGCCGGCGACGGTCCAGGTGTCGGTGGGGGCAGGTGCGGTCATGGGCGCTGTTTAGGCCGCGCGGATCGGAGTCGAAAGCCCGCATCGGGCGGGCTAATCAGACGTGATGACCGAGTCCCCTGTCGCCGACCTGAGCCGCGAGGCGGCCGAGGCCGAACTGGCCCGCCTGGCACGGGCCCTCGCACGCCATGACGCTCTCTACTATCAGGGCGACGCCCCGGAGATAAGCGACGCCGACTATGATGCCCTGCGCCGCCGCCATGCGGATATTGAGGCGCGCTTCCCGGAACTGGTGAAGCCCGACTCCCCCTCGCAGCGGGTCGGGGCCGGCATCTCGGAGGCCTTCGCCGAGGTGCGCCACGGCGTGCCCATGCTGTCGCTCGACAACGCCTTCAGCGACGACGAGGTGCGCGACTTCGCCGCGCGCATCGCGCGCTTCCTGAAGCTGCCCGGGGAAGAGCTCATCGCCTTCGTGGCCGAGCCCAAGATCGACGGCCTGTCGGCCTCCCTACTCTATGTCGACGGCGTGCTGGAGGTCGGGGCCACCCGCGGCGACGGCCGCACCGGCGAGGACGTCACCGCCAATCTGCGCACCCTCGGCGAGGCTCGGATCCCGTCGCGCCTGAAGGGCTCGGGCTGGCCGGCTCGGGTCGAGGTGCGCGGCGAGGTCTACGCCCCCACCGACGCCTTCACCGCCTTCAACGCCGCCGCCGAGGCCGAGGGCCGCCGCTCCTACGCCAACCCACGCAACTTCGCCGCCGGCTCCCTGCGCCAGAAGAACCCCGCGATCACCGCGGGCCGGCCGCTGAACTTTTTCGCCTACGCCTGGGGCGAGCCGGCCGAGGGCTTCAGCGAGACCCAGGCCGGGGCGCTGGAAAAGCTCGCCGAATGGGGCTTCCCGACCAATCCCCGCTCGGTCCGGGTCGAGGGTGCCGAGGGGCTGCTGCAGGTTTATCGCGCCCTGGAGGCCGATCGCGCGACGCTCGGCTACGACATCGACGGCGTGGTCTACAAGGTCGACCGGCTCGACCTTCAGGCGCGCCTCGGCTTCGTAGCCAGAAGCCCCAGATGGGCCATCGCCCACAAGTTCCCGGCGCAGCAGGCGACCACGGTGCTGGAGGGCATCGACATCCAGGTCGGCCGCACCGGCTCCCTGACCCCGGTGGCGCGCCTTGCCCCGGTGACCGTCGGCGGCGTCGTCGTTCGCAACGCCACCCTGCACAATGAGGACGAGATCGCCCGCAAGGACGTGCGCATCGGCGACACCGTGGTGCTGCAGCGCGCCGGCGACGTCATCCCCCAGATTGTCGCGGTCGTCCCGGAACGGCGCCCGGCCGACGCCCTGCCCTTCGCCTTCCCGACCCACTGCCCGGCCTGCGGGTCGGAAGCCGTGCGCGAGGAGGGCGAGGCTCGTCGCCGCTGTACAGGCGGCCTCATCTGTCCCGCCCAGATCGTTGAGCGACTGAAGCATTTCGTCGGCCGCAAAGCCTTCGACATCGAGGGGCTGGGCGAGAAGCAGCTGGTCGCCTTCCACGAGCGCGGCTGGATCCGCGAGCCGGCCGACATCTTCCGTCTCGCCCGGGACAAGGAACAGCTGACCGCGCTCCGCGCCGAGGACGGCTATGGCGAGACCAGCGTCGCCAATCTCGTCGCCGGCATCGAGGCCCGCCGCACCATCGCCCTCGAGCGCCTGATCTTCGCCCTCGGGATCCGCGAGATCGGCGAGCAGACGTCGCTGCTGCTGGCCCGGGAGTTCGAGACCTGGGACAGCTTCGACGCCGCCGGGCGAGAGGCCGCGGCTGGCCTGCCGTCCGCAGCGTGGACAGCGCTCGCCAACGCGCCGGGCGTCTCGGCCCGTATGCTGGCGCTGATGGCCGAGGCGACGCCGCCGGAGGCTGATCCCTGGCTCGATGCGCCGCTGGATCAGAAGATCGCCCTCGCCCTGCCGACTCTCGCCGCTCCCGCCCGGCGCGCCCTGGCCGGTCTCGCCGGTGACTGGGATGGCCTGCGCCGGCTCCTCGTCATCGCTCGCGACGAGGGGCCGTCGGAGACCCTCGGCCGCATCGCCGGGGTATCCGGCGTCGGCCCGGTGGCCGCCCGCGCCGTGGCCGAATTCTTCCACGAGCCGCACAACCGCACCGTCGTCGAGGCGCTTGTGGCGGAGCTGTCCGGGGTGCTGCCGGCCGCGCGCCCGCAGACCGACACGCCGGTAGCCGGCAAGACCGTCGTCTTCACCGGCAGCCTCGAACGCTTCACCCGTGATGAGGCCAGGGCGCGCGCCGAGGCGCTGGGGGCCAAGGTGTCCGGTTCCGTGTCGAGGAAGACGGACTATCTGGTCGCCGGCCCCGGTGCCGGGTCCAAGCTGGCCGAGGCGCACAAGCACGGCGTGACCGTCCTCAGCGAGGACGACTGGCTGACCCTGACCGGAGGCTGAAGGAGGTCAGCCGTCCAGCGCGGCCATGCTGGCGGAGGCGTAGCGTTGCCCCTCGGCAGCGTTGCGGGGGAACACGCCCTCGATTTGCGCGAGGTCCTCCGGCGACAGCACGAGGTCCGCCGCAGCGACATTCTCCTCCAGCGTCCGCAGCCGGCGGGTGCCGGGGATCGGCACGAGGTCCTCACCCTGGGCCAGCACCCAGGCAAGGGCCAGCTGGGCCGCGCTGACGCCGCGGTCCCCGGCGATCGCCTTCACCGCCTCGACCAGATCGAGGTTCTTCTGGAAGTTGTCACCCTCGAAGCGCGGGTTGGTTCGCCGGAAATCATCGGCGGCGAGGTCGTCGATGGAGCGGATTTCGCCGGACAGGAAGCCCCGACCCAGCGGGCTGTAGGGCACAAAGCCGATGCCGAGCTCGCGGCAGGTGGCGAACAGCTCACCTTCGGGATCGCGACTCCAGAGGGAGTACTCCGTCTGCAAGGCCGTGATCGGGTGAACGGCATGGGCCCGGCGCAGGGTTGCGGGTGCCGCCTCTGACAGGCCGAGGAAGCGCACCTTGCCGGCCTCGACCAGCCGGCTCATCGCCCCGACGGTCTCCTCGATCGGCGTCTTCGGATCGACCCGGTGCAGGTAGTAGAGGTCGATGACGTCGGTTCCCAGCCGCTTCAGGCTGCCCTCGACAGCGCGCTGCACATTGGCCGCCCCCCCGTCGATGACGAGGCCGGTGCGGTCGGCGTTCCAGTTGATGCCGAACTTGGTGGCCAGCACGACCCGGTCGCGCCGCCCACGGAGGGCTCGCCCCAGCAACTCCTCATTGGTATGCGGGCCGTACATTTCCGCCGTGTCGAGGAAGGTCACGCCCAGCTCCAGCGCCCGGTCCAGCACCGCCAGGTTCTGCGCCTCGTCGGTCGGACCGTAGAAGGCGCTCATGCCCATGCAGCCCAGGCCGACGGCCGAGACCTCGGGGCCGTGGACCCCCAGCTTGCGAATCTTCATGGCGCATCCCCCTCCTCAATGTCCGGAAGCTCCGAAGTGGGCCGCGCCGCAGCGCCGGTCAAGGCGCGCAGCATCGGACTGGCCTCCAGCGCCGCCCCGTGGATCGGCGCAGCGCGCAGGGACAGATGGGCGAACATCGTCCGCGCCCGGTCCAGCTCGGTCGCCGCCACGGGCCGTGGATGCATGGTCCCGTCCGTGACCAGTGGCAGCAGCGTCAGGCTGACCCCGTCCATGACATTGCCGCCGATCACCGCCACCCGCGTCTCATCGACCCGCACGACGATGTCGCAATGGGTCGGGGCATAGCGATCCACCTCGGCGCGGCGATCGGCGAGGCGACGATAGACGGCCCCGCCGCGGGCGTTGCACAGCAGATCGCCAGGGCCGATCGGAACCTCCCCCGGATCATGGGCGACATAGGCGGCCGAGGGAGCGAGGCCGTCCCGCGCCTCGATGGCCTGGTCGATGTAGACCCGGTGCGAGACGTCGCGGGCGAACACCTCCGGCTGATCCAGCCCGGCCTCGCACATAACCCAGCTGACAAACGCTGCCGACCAGGGCTGACGCCACAGGGTCGCACCCGGGGAGGCCCGCCACAGCCGGTTCTGCCGCGCCAGCACCCGCGGCCCGTCCGGGGTAGCGCTCCAGTAGCCGGCGATCGTCGCCGCCAGCCGGCGCTCGCCCTCGGTGCGACCGGCCTGCAGCAACTGCCGCGCCTGACGCGGTCGCGGCAGCGGCGGATTGACGGCGTCGGGCACGATGCCGTCCGGCAGGACGCGGGTCCTGACCGCCGTAGCGTCGATCGTCTGGAAGCCGAACACCGCCCATTCCTGCACGGCGATGTCAACGATCCGCCGCCGCGCACCTTCAAGCTGCCCCGGCCGGCAACGCCCCTGCACCACGCGCATCCGCCCCGGTGGTCCCGCGACCCGCGTCTCCGGCGGGATGACGTCGAACACCTCGCGCGGAAGGCGGAATGCAGAGGGGGTCTGGGCAGCGACCGGCGCAACCATCGCGGCTGCCGCCAGCAGGACGATGAGCGGCCTCATGCCGCCGCGGACACGTCGGTCAGGGCGAAATCCCGCCCCGGCCCGCCTGCCGGGGGCGCCCGATCAAGACGCTCCTCAAGCGCATGAATGACCGCCTCAGTCAGGCTTTCGCCATGACGGGCAGCGACCGCGACGGCCAACTTGTGAGCCCGCGGAACCCTGATGTTCAGCATGACAGGCACTGATTACCATACCGCCGCCCCGGCTCACAGCGGCGCGCACTGGGCCTCCAGCCACGCACGCACGGTGCCGTCCAGCAGCGGCCCGACCCTGGCCAGCACCTCGGCATGATAGGCGTCGACATAGGCGCGTTCGTCCGCTGTCAGCAGGGCGACCTCGATCAGACGTCGGTCCAGCGGGGCCATCGTCAGCTGCTCGAAGCCGTGCATCAGCCTTTCGCCGCCGGGGATCGGCTCGGCGGGGGTGACCACCTGCAGGGTCTCGATGCGGATGCCCCAGTGGCCCTCGCGGTAGTAGCCCGGCTCGTTCGACAGGATCATACCGGGCAGTAGCGGCTGGGTGTTGACCGCCTTGGCGATGCGCTGCGGGCCCTCGTGGACGCCCAGATAGCTGCCGACGCCGTGACCCGTGCCGTGGTCGTAGTCGAAGCCTTGCGTCCACAGCGGCAGCCGCGCCAGGGCGTCGATCTGGTGCCCCGTCGTGCCCATCGGGAAGCGCACCACCGCCATGGCGATATGACCCTTCAGCACGAGGGTGAACATGCGGCGCTGGTCCTCCGAGGGCGGCCCCACCGCCACGGTCCGGGTCACGTCCGTGGTGCCGTCGAGGTACTGGCCGCCGCCGTCGACCAGCAGCAGCGAACCTCGCTCCATGCGGCGCAGGGTTCGCGTCACCGGCTTGTAGTGCGGCTGGGCACCGTTAGGGCCGGCCCCGGCGATGGTATCGAAGCTGAGGTCTTTCAGCGCCCCGGTAGCCTCGCGGAAGTGCTCCAGCGCCTCGGCCACCTGCCGCTCGTCGGGCAGGGATGTCTGCGCCTCGGAGTCGACCCAGTGCAGGAAGCGGGCGAGCGCCGCGCCGTCGCGGATGTGAGCCTGACGCGCCCCCTCGATCTCGACGGCGTTCTTGGTCGCCCGCGGCAGGGTGCAAGGGTCCATGGCCCGCACCACATCTGCCCCGGCCGCCGTCAGCCGGTCGAAGTACCAGGCCGAGGACACGCCCGGATCGACCAGCAACCTGCGGCCGCCCAGCGCCGCCAGCGCCGGGGACAGCGCCTCCGGCGTCTCCAGCGTCACCCCCGCTCCAAGCCAGTCGGCCAGCCCCGTCGTGACCTTGGCAGGGTCGAGGAACAGCCGCGCTGTCCCATCGGCAGCCAGCAGGGCCTGGGCCAGCGGCAAGGGTGTGCGGATCACGTCGCCGCCACGGATGTTGAACAGCCAGGCGATCGAGGCGGGCGCGGTCAGCAGGGCCAGCTCCGCCCCGGCCGCGGCTACAGCCGCGCCGATGCGGACGCGCTTGGCCGCCGCGGTCTCACCGGAGTAGCAATCCTCGTGCGGCACGACAGGTGCCTGCGGCTGGGCCGGGCGATCAATCCAGGCGGCGTCCAGCGGATTAGCCTCGACCGGCGTCAGGGTCGCCCCCGCCTTCGCCGCCGCGGTCTGCAGCCGCGCCAGGGCGTCCGGGCTGTGCAGGCGCGGATCATAGCCGATCACCGCCCCCTTCGGCGCGCCCTCCAGATAGGCGGGCACGCCGCCCTCGACGAGGTCGAGGATCTCGAACTGATCCGCGTCCACCTGGGCCCGGACCTGAACCGTATAGCGCCCGTCGGCGAACACGGCGGCGCGATCCTTCAGCACCACGGCCGCGCCCGCAGACCCGCTGAAACCGGTAAGCCAGGCCAATCGCTCGTTGGCGGCGGGCAGGTACTCGTTCTGGTGCTCGTCCTCATGCGGCACGAGGAAGCCGTCGAGGCCCTGCGTCACCATCTGCGCGCGGACGCGCGGCAGGTGCTTCGCCCCGAAATCGCGGGAGGTCGTCTCGTCAAAGGACTGGCGCATCGTCTCGTCTCTCAACCGACCCGGCGCAGGACCAGGCAACTCCAGGCGTCGCGGTGGATGCGGCGCTCCAGCCGGAAGCCGCGCGACAGATAGGCGGCGCTGACACGGCGCTCCTGGGTGCGCAGGAGGCCACTGAGGATGGCCACGCCGCCCAGCCGAAGCGACAGCTTGATATCCTGGGCGAGGCTGACCAGCGGAGGGGCCAGGATGTTGGCGAACACCAGGTCGTAGGGCGCGCCGGCGCGCACCCGCTGGTCATTGAGGCCCGAGGCGTGAACAAACCGTGCGGGAGCCCGGTTCAGCTTCGCGTTCTCGTTGGCGATGCGAACCGAGGGGGCGTCGATGTCGGTTCCGACCGCGACCGGCGCGCCGGTAAGGGCCGCGGCAATGGCGAGCACGCCCGTGCCGCAGCCGACGTCAAGCACTCGCTCGAACCGCTCCCGCTTGAGCAGCTCGTCATAGGCGATCAGGCAGCCGACGGTGGTGCCGTGGTGGCCGGTGCCGAAGGCGGCTCCGGCGTCGATCTTCAGCCGCACGGCGTTGACCGGGGCCCGGCCCTGGTCATGGGCACCATAGACGAAAAAGCGGCCGACCTTCACCGGCGGCAGCCCGGACAGGGACATGGCCAGCCAGTCGGCGTCGGCCAGGTCCTCCACCGTCACCACCAGGCCGGGCTCCTCGCGCAGCCGCGCGGCCACGCCCTCGACCTCTTCGGTCGTGGTCGGGAAGGCGTCGATGCGCCAGACGCCGCGGTCCTCGTCCTCCTCGAGGATGGAGTAGGTCGCCCCCTCCAGCCGGAGGTCGGCGTCCAGACGGGCCGCGGCGGCTTCAGCGGCGACGCGCGGGCCGCGGGCGATTATTTGAACGGCGGACTCGGACATTTCTCAAACGCCGCTATCATCGCGAATCAATGCAACCATTGGCCTGAGCCGCACAGGGGATCGCGGACAGGTCAGGATCGAACAAGGGGTCGGGGAATTCATGGCCAAATCACCTACTACGTCCAAGCCTGCCGCGTCCAAGGCGACGGCTGCGAAATCCACCGCGGCGAAGACGACGCCGAAGGCTTCGGCGGCGGCCAAGGCCGCGGCTGCCGCCAAGCCGGCCAAGGCTCCGGCGGCGAAGGCCGCCGTGAAGCCCGCGGCCAGGGCGGCGGCGCCCAAGGCTGCGGCGAAGCCGGTCGCCAAGGCGGCTCCGGCCAAGGCCCCTGCCGCCAAGGCCACGGCGAAGCCGGTCGCCAGGACGACCTCGGCCAGGACCAGCGCGCCAAAGGCTGCGGCGAAGCCGGCCGCCAAGGCGGCCCCGAAGGCCGCCCCGGCTCCCAAGGCCGCGACCCCGGCACCCGCGCCCAAGCCCGCCGCCGCGCCGGCCGCGGCTGCAGCTCCTGCACCGGCTCCGGCCGCCGCCCCGGCCCCTGCCGCCGCTGCGCCGGCCCGGGCTCCGGCTCCGAAGAAGAGCTTCTTCGAAAAGCTGGGCGACATGATCTTCGGCCAGCGCTGAGGTTCGGCTACAGGCCCGAAATGACGACGCCGGCCGGGGAGCCTCCCCGGCCGGCGTTTTCGTTTGCGATCGGCGGAGAACGCCCCGTCGAAGGCGCGCCAGCTTACGCCGGCGGCAGGTCCTCGGCGAGGATGGCCATCTCGAACATGAACGAGCCGTCCTCGTCCTCGTCCTTGAAGACGACGCCGATGAACTCGTCGCCGACATAGACCTCGGCGGAATCGCCCTGCTTCGGACGGGCCTTCACCTGGATGCCACCGGTGTTGAAGGTGCGCTTGAGATGGCTCTCGATGCGGCGAATGTCGGACTCGGTCACGGGACCTCGGGCTCCTTGCTTGCGAGCGCGGACCCTAGAGAACCGGGCGCGCCGAATAAACCCTGCGCGACGCATTTCGCCAGGCCAAGCCTCAACATCATACTGCCGCCGCTCTTCAAGCGCTTGCCGGGCCTGAAGATCGCGGAGACACCCAAGGTCAAGGCGTCCATCACGTCCACGGGCTGGAGCGGCTCGACCTCAGCTGGTGAGGTCAGGCGGTACGCCGTAGCGGCCCACCAAGGTTTCGCTTGCCCGCCGCATCGCCAGCCGCAGTTCCGGCGGTTCCAGAACCTCGACCTCCGTGGCAAGCTTCAGCATCTCGGACACGGCCATGCGCTCATGCGCCACGGGCAGACGCACCGTCCGCCAGCCTTGCGCGTCGGGTTCGCCGAGGAATTCGAGATGGGCGCGGACATAGGGTGGGGCCATATGTTCGATTTCCTTGAGCCCCCAAGGTGAGAGGCGGATCACTGCCCAGCTCGGGTAAAGCTCGAGCTCCAGGCGCCGCGTACTTTCGTTCCAGTATTCGGCGAGATCGAAGTTTTTGGGCCAGTCGAAGCGCTCCTCGGTGACGATCAGGTCGAGGACACGAGAGATGCGATAGGTGCGCGGCGTGTCGTCGACCCTCGCAACGAGATACCAGGCGCCGCCTTTCATCACGATGCCAAGCGGCTCGGCCACACGGTTCTTTTCCGCCTTCCAGGAGCGGTAGCGCATGCGGATGCGCCTGGAGTTCCACACGGCGTCGGCAATGGCCTGGAGATGAACGGGCTGCTCCCCCTCCGCGAGCCAGGCCGGGGCATCGAGATGGAACTTCTGCTGCATGCGCCGGGCGCTTTCGCGCAGGTCTTCCGGCAATGCGGCCGTCAGTTTCTTCTGGGCCCCGGCCATCAGCGCCCCGAGGCCGAGAGCGGCAGCGGGGCCGGGAATACCGGACAGGAACATGGCCTCGGCTTCGGCTGGCGTGAGACCATTCAGCCTTACCCGGTAGCCGTCCAGCAATCGGTAGCCGCCGTCCGCGCCGCGTTCGCTGTAGACCGGGATGCCCGAAAGCGAGAGCGCATCGATGTCGCGATAGATGGTGCGCACCGAAACGTCGTTTTCGTCGGCCAAGGCCTCGGCCGTCACCAGACCCTTGGCCTGCAGGGTCGTCAGGATGTTGATGAGCCGGCTCGCCCGCATCGGGAGACCTGTCTTTTCGACCATCACGCCAAACCAACCTGACACAATCTGACAGGTATGGCAGCGCATTCTCCCGTCATCGCCTCACGGGCGCATCCAACTCCAGATTGGGAGACTTCCAATGAGCAAAGACCCTCGGATCACCCTGTTCTACTCGCCCCAGACCCGCGCCACAGGTGCGCGTGTGCTGCTTGAGGAATTGAAGGCGCCCTATGATCTGCATGTGCTGAACATGAAGACGGGCGAGCAGCGCCAGCCGGCCTATCTGGCGATCAATCCGCTCGGCAAGGTGCCGGCAGTTCGGGTCAACGACACGCTCGTCACCGAACAGGGTGCGATCTATCTCTATCTGGCCGATCTTTTCCCCGAGGCGGGTCTTGCCCCTGCGCTGACCGATCCGGATCGCGGCGCTTATCTCCGCTGGCTCTTCATCTATGGCAGTTGCTTCGAACCGGCGGTCGTTGATCGCTTGATGAAGCGCGAGCCGGGATCGATGAACGAGACGCCCTATGCGAGCTACGAGTCGGTTATCGACATGCTTGAAGAAGCGCTCAAGACAGGCCCCTACCTGCTCGGCGAGCGCTTCACGGCAGCGGATTTGCTCTGGGGGATCGCGCTGTGCTGGACGACGATGTTCGGTCTCGTCGAGGCACGCCCAGCGCTCCAGGTTTACATGGACCGGATCAGCGGCCGCGCCAGCATCCAGAAGGTCTCGGCAGAAGACGCGGCCATGGTCGCCGAGCATGAGGCTGCCGCGGCCCGAATGAAGGCCGCGAGCGAGAGCCTGATGACATAGTCCTTACGAGTTGTTTCAGGCACTTCCCAGGTTCCCTTGAAGCCGGGTCTGAGGATCGGGCGGTCGCCGGCCTTCAAATGGATCGGCGCGCCGCCATCCTCGGTCACGCGCGAGTCGCCTTTAGATGACGAAGTCGTAGACCACGTCCGCCAGCGTGTGGTCCATCGTGCGGGCCGGGGCGGCGTCGGTCGGACAGTTGACCAGCCGTGCGGGCACGCCGGCGACGGTGCAGCCCGCCGGCACCGGCTTCAGCACCACCGAGCCCGAGGCGACCTTGGCGTGGTCGCCGACCGTGATGTTGCCCAGCACCTTGGCCCCCGCGCCCAACAGCACGCCCCGCCCGATCTTGGGGTGGCGGTCGCCGCGCTCGGCCCCGGTCCCGCCGAGGGTCACGCCGTGCAGCATCGACACCTCGTCGCCCACCACCGCGGTCTCGCCGATGACGATGCCGGTGCCGTGGTCGAGGAACACCCCCGACCCGACCCGCGCCGCCGGGTGGATGTCGACCTGGAACAGCTCGGACATGCGGCTCTGAAAATGGAAGGCCAGGGTCTCGCGCCCCTCGCCCCACAGCCAGTGCGCCACCCGGTGCGCCTGCAGGGCCTGAAAGCCCTTGAAGTAGAGGAGGGGCTGGATCAGCGACTTGATGGCCGGGTCGCGCTCGGCCACCGCCTGCAGGTCGGCCTCGGCGGCGGCGACGATGGCCGCGTCGGCGGCGAAGGCAGCCTCGCAGGTCTCGCGCACGCTCATGGCCCCGACCTCGGCGTCGCCGAGCTTGCGCGCGATCTGGAAGCTCAGCGCATGGGTCAGGTCCCGGTGCGACAGCACCGTGGCGTGCAGCAGGGAGCCGAGCTGAGGCTCGCGCCGGGCGGCCTCCTCGGCGGCGGCGTAGAGCTCGCCCCAGACGCCGCGGCGCGCCGTGATCACTTCCAGTCTGGCCATGACGGCTCCTTGCGGTCGGCCTCAGTCTACCCGGCTCAGCATTCCGTGGGAAAGCCAGGCGGGGAGAAGACCCTCGCGCGCCATGTGGTGCGCCTTCAGCGCCGTCGCCACCGTCATCACATCGCGCACGGTCCCGCGCTCGATCTCGGCGATCAACGACCGGAAGGGCACGCGCGCGATCCTCAGGTCCTCGGTCGGGTCCGGCGCGATCGGGGCGGGCGACAGGCCCCAGGCCAGCCAGCACAGGGCGCGCTCGTCGGTGATCGAGTTGGACAGCTCCAGCTCCAGCACCTGCCGCCAGTGCGCGGCGGTCAACCCGGCCTCCTCGGCCAGTTCGCGCTGCACCCCCGTCAAGGAATCCTCGCCCGGCGGCACCCCCCCTTCGGGCATCTCCCAGGAGTAGCGCATGGTGGCGAAGCGGTGCTGGCCCACCAGCGTTACCGTGCCGTCGTCGTGCAGCGGTAACACGCCGGCGGCGAGGTTCCGCGGCCGCATCACCACATAGTCCGCCGGTGCCCCGGTCGGGGCGGTCGCCGCATGCCGCGTCAGCTGCAGCCAAGGGTTCTCGAACAGGGTCTCGCCACCGCCGTCGCGCCAGCGCCTCCACGGGCCCAGCCCCTCGGCCCATCCTGGCTGCGGATCGTCCTCATCTGCGCTCATCCGGCCGGTATGGCGCAAGCCGCCGCCGACGCCTAGCTAGGAGGCATGACCGATACCGCCCTCCCCCCGCCCGTCGCCTCGCCCGAGCTGCAGACCCGCCTGGCCACCCGCCGCTCCGCCCCGGCCCAGGCGCTGGGCGACCCGGGGCCCACAGAGGCCGAGCTGGAGGCCATCCTGACGCTGGGCGCGCGCACCCCGGACCACGGCAAGCTGTTCCCCTGGCGCTTCGTGGTGCTGGGCCGCGAGAGCCGCGCCGGCATCTCGGCACAGCTGGAGCCGCTGGCCGAGCGCCAGCCCGACCCGAGGAAGGCGCGCGCCGTCCTCGCCAAGCTGACCGCGCCCCCCGTCACCGTGCTGGTGCTCTCCTCGCCGACCCCCGGGCACAAGGTGCCGGTCTGGGAGCAGGAGCTGTCCGCCGGGGCCGTTTGCATGAACCTCGAGCACGCCGCCAACGCCTGTGGGCACGCCGCCAGCTGGATCACCGACTGGTACAGCTACGACCCGGACGCCGCGGCCCTGTTCGGTGTCGGCGCGGGCGAGCGCATCGCCGGTTTCATCCACATGGGCACCGCCGCCGAGCCTCTGCTGGAACGCCCCCGCCCGGACCTGTCCGCCAAGGTCGAGCGACGGCCATAGCACCTGGGTCCTCGCCGGTCGCGCGGGGTTCGGGTCTCCGCAAGGGAGACAGAGTCGCAAGGCCTCAGAGACCACGAGGAGTCACGGCCGCGGCACCGGTCGGAATCGAACGAAGGGACATGCCGCGAGCCAGTAGGCGGCAGGCGACGCGGGGGGAAGAGGATTAGCCGAACGTTTAGATGACGGCCGACCTCAGCTGATGAGGTCGGCCTGATCTTAGTCGACACACAACATATCAAAGAGTTGGGTCGCCACAGACCCAGTGGGTGCCAACCCAGATACAGTTCGCCTTCAGCAGGCAATGTTGGTACGGGTCCGAAGCAGCCGCAGGGGCCGCAGAGCCAGCACCTGCAATCGCAAGCGCGAGAATCAACTTTCTCATAACTTCCCTCCAAACAAGGACTGCGCAGGCCGCACAATCCCTGCGAAAGTGCCCGCCCCCTAATTCGCGTCTGTCCACGCCCATGACGCGAAGTAACAGGAAGTTGAACACAGACACGGCAGCACTGTGTCGAGCTATCCGGGGAGTGACCGTGGCCCACCTCGCGCTTGTGACGTCTCTCGCCCTCGGCGCCCTCGCCGCGCCACAGGACCCGCCGCCCGTCGCCACCGAGGTCGAGGAGGTGGTCGTCGTCGGCGAGCGCCTCCAGACGACAGCCCAGACCTTCGTCCGCGCCCTCGCCGCCCCGCCGCCGGGCCGCAAGGCCGCCAGATGGGACGAACCCCTGTGCGTCGGCGTCATCGGCATGCGGCCCGATCTGGCGCAACTCATGGTCGACCGCATCACGGCTGTGGCGCTGGAGCTGGGCGTTCCGGCCAGTCGCCCGGGCTGCCGGCCCGACGTCTTCATCGTCGCGGCCGCCGACGGCGACGCCATGGCGCGCGACCTCGTCCAGACCCGACCGGACGACTTCCGCCTCGGCCTGTCGGGGACCGACCTCGGCGCGGCGGCCCTCGAGGTCTTTCAGAGCTCCGGCCGCCCCATCCGCTGGTGGCATGTGAGTCTCGCCGTCAATGCCGATACCGGACAGCCGATCCAGCGCCTGCCTGGGCAGCAGCCATTTGTGGCCCCTCGCGAGAGAACCCGGCCAGCCGATTTTGGCGCCTACGCGACCATCGTGAGTCCCTCCCTCATCCGCGACGAGACCCGCGACGTCCTCGCCCGCGTGGTCATCGTGCTGGAGAGCTCGGCGCTGGACCGCGCCAGTTTTGGCCAGATCAGCGACTATGTCGCCATGGTGGCCCTGGCTCAGATCGACCCCGAGGCGGCACCCGAGGTGCCCTCGATCCTCAACCTGTTCCGCGACGCCCCGGCCGCAGAGCCAGGCCTCAGCGCCTGGGACCGCGCCTACCTCTCGGCCCTCTACCGCACCGACCAAATGGCCTCGAACCCTGACACCAACCTCTCCACGATCGGCCGCGTCATCGCCCGCGACCTCGCCGGGACCGAGGCGGAAGCCGGGATCACCACGCCGACCGCGCCGGAGTAGCCCCTACCCCCGCCCGCGATAGGTCGGCACGCCCTGGTCGGGCAGCCAGAGGCCCTCGGGGGCCGGGCCGGTCTGCCAGAAGACGTCGATGGGGATGCAGCCGCGCGGGTACCAGTAGCCGCCGATCCGAAGCCACTTCGGCACCAGCAGCTCGGCCAGTCGCTTGCCGATGGCCACGGTGCAGTCCTCGTGGAAGGCACCGTGGTTGCGAAAAGCTGTCAGGTAGAGTTTGAGGCTCTTGGACTCCACCAGCCAGTCGCCGGGGGCGTAGTCGATGACCAGATGGGCGAAGTCCGGCTGGCCGGTGACCGGGCACAGGCTGGTGAACTCCGGCACCGTGAAGCGGGCCAGTAGGCGGCGGGCGGCGCAGGGGAAAGGGTCGTTGATGTTCCCCGTCGCTGCACCCCAGTCAGTCGATCAACACGGCCACTTCCTCAAACGAGAAGGCGATACGGTGCGCCCCAGCTGCGGACAGGACCTCGGCATGGCCGTCCCGCACATGGGCGCCGGCGCAGAACCCGATGACATGCATCCCGGCCGCCACGCCAGCGAGGACGCCGCTCGCACTGTCTTCGATCACCACTGTTCGGCCGGCTGCGGCCCCCATGGCCTGCGCCGCGTGCAGGAACAGATCGGGATGAGGTTTTCCGCGCGTGACATGGACGGCGGCGCTGAAGACGGGCCCCATCCGGCCGGTCAGGCCGAACCGCGCCAACCCGAGTTCAATCCAGTCCGGCGGACTCGACGACGCCACGCAGCTGGGCTGTCGTCGCGCCGCCAGAAAGTCCTGCAGACCGATGACTGGGGCCAGGGACGTAGCGGCACGGTGGCGGCAAAGGCGCGTCCACTCCTCGACAAGCGCGTCCGGACAGGAGCGGCCCAGCTTCGCTTCGATGAGCGGGCGACAATCGAGCCATCGCTTGCCCATGTAGGTCGCGATCGCTTCGTCCGTCGTGGTCGGCAGACCGAAGGCCGTGAGCACCTCGGCAAAGGCCGCGTTGTTGAGCAGCTCGCTGTCGGCGATCACTCCGTCGTAGTCAAAGATGATCAGCTCAGGATGGCGCATGGCCATTGATGCCCGGGAAAGTCCGTTCCGGGAAGCCGCCCTACCCCCGCCCGCGATAGGTCGGCACGCCCTGGTCGGGGAGCCAGAGGCCCTCCGGGGCCGGGCCGGTCTGCCAGAAGACGTCGATGGGGATGCCGCCGCGCGGGTACCAGTAGCCGCCGATGCGCAGCCATTTGGGCGCCAGCAGCTCCGCCAGCCGCTTGCCGATGGCCACGGTGCAGTCCTCGTGGAAGGCGCCGTGGTTGCGGAAGCTGGTCAGGTAGAGCTTGAGGCTCTTGGACTCCACCAGCCAGTCGCCAGGGGCGTAGTCGATGACCAGATGGGCGAAGTCCGGCTGACCGGTGACCGGGCACAGGCTGGTGAACTCCGGCGCGGTGAAGCGGGCCAGGTAGAGGGTGTCCGGGTGCGGGTTCGGCACGCGCTCCAGTACGGCGCTGGCGGGATCGGCCGGCTGGGCCGTCTGGGTCCCCAGCTGGGACAGGCCGTCGGTATAGTGGGTCATGCCGGCGATGTAGTCGCTTCGGCGGCGGGGGGGAACAGGCGGCCGGCCGGTGCGGCGCCGCAAGCCAGAACCATGCCATAGCGGGGCCAAGTGGTTCTTCACAGCGAACACGGCGAAGCAAAGCCACAAAGAACACGACGGGGTCGCGTGGACTGCGCCGGAGGCGCCCTCCCGTCCGGCCCGGCAGGACATGGGCTGCGCGCGCCGCCCCGCTGCGGCCGTCGTGCTCTCTGTGTCTCGCTGTGCTCGCTGTGATGAACCAGCGACGCCACGGATGTCTGCCCGGGTGGCCGTCATGGCGCCGCGCCCCGTTGCCTTCCGCGCGGTCAGCCCGCTAAGCGTAGCCAAAGACAACGGAGGAGACGCCTGTGGCCATTCCCGCCTCGCTGCAAAAGGGCCTGAAGCTGCCCGTGATCGCCGCCCCCATGTTCCTGGTGTCGGGCCCTGACCTGGTGGTCGAGGCCTGCAACGCCGGGGTCATCGGCACCTTCCCGTCGCTGAACCAGCGCACCACCGAGGGCTATCGGGACTGGCTGCAGGAGATCAAGGGCCGGCTGAGCCCCGACGCGGCGGCCTTCGGCGTCAACCACATCGTCCATCCGACCAACCCGCGGCTGATGGCCGACATGATGGTCTCGGTCGAGGAGAAGGTGCCGCTGATCATCACCTCGCTGGGGGCGGTGCGCGACGTGGTCGATGCCGTGCACGGCTACGGCGGGGTAGTTTTCCACGACATCGCCAATGTCCGCCACGCCCGCAAGGCGGCCGAGAGCGGCGTCGACGGGCTGATCCTGGTTGCCAACGGCGCCGGCGGTCATGCCGGCATCATCAACCCCTTCGCGCTTATCAACGAGGTGCGCCAGTTCTTCAGCGGCACGATCATCCTGTCGGGCTGCCTGTCGACCGGCCAGGACGTGGCCGGGGCCCTGATGATGGGCGCCGATTTCGCCTACATGGGCACCCGCTTCATCAACACCACCGAGGCCATGGCCCCGGAGGCCTACAAGGCCATGATCATCGACTCCGGCGCGACCGACATCGTCCATACCCCGGCAGTCTCGGGCATCCCGGCCAACTTCATGATCAAGTCGCTGGAAGCCAACGGTATCGATCCCAAGACCCTGCCCGAGCACAAGCTCGACATGGGCGAGGAGGCCAAGGCCTGGAAGACCGTCTGGTCGGCCGGCCAGGGTGCCGGGACCATCCATGACGTCGTCCCGGCGGGCGAACTCGTCAGCCGGTTGATATCGGAATACCGTCAGGCGACGGATCGATTTGCGAAGGCATCTCTGGTCGCCTAGATTCGTCGGCCCTGCGGAGCCGAGGTGTCCATGCGTATCCTGTCTGCGGCCGTCGCGGCCCTGATCGTCCTTGTCGGCGCAAGCCCGGCCGCAGCCCAGTCCCGGGCGGACAGCTGGCGCGACCGATGGGTTGGGACCATGGGCGGCGAGGTCGGGGTCGCCACCGACAACCGCTCCAAGTTCGCGTCCAAGAGCGGCGGCGACCCGGCGGCCCTCGCCGGCGTCTACGCCGTCACGCCGGAAGGGGCCTGGTATGTCGAAGGCGAGGCCGAGACGATCCGCGACTCCAGCGGGTCGGACGCGGAAGTCACCTTCGCCGCCGGCTGGCGTCCCCGGGCCTTCGGCGCCGACTTCGACCTTTCCGCGGCCCGCAAGGTGCGCGTCGGGGCGGTCCCCGGCACCGACACCGAGGCCTGGGAGTTCACCGCCGATGGCGAGCGCGCCATCGGGCCGTTCGAGGGCCGCCTCCGCCTGCAACAGTCGCCCGACGGGGCCGGATCGACCGGGGCCTGGGTCTATTTCGAGGTGCGCCTGCGCTGGGACGTCGCGCCGCGCTGGACGCTGGACGCCCAGGTCGGGACCCGGGACTACGAGGACGACGCCGACGACTACAGCGGGGCCAGCCTCGGTGCGATCTACGCCGCGACTGACCGCCTCGACCTGGACCTGCGCCTGATCGACACCGACCGGACGGGCGAGGATGGCGACCCGGCGCTGGTGTTGTCCGTCATCTCCGGCTTCTGAACCTGCGGCCACTCGCCGCAGACCGCATCCGGGCGGGGTCGCGCCGCGTTTCTCCGCCGACCGCGATCCGACGGTCGTCGAAGGAGACTTCCCCATGCAGCATCGCCTCGCCGCCCTCGCCCTCGCCGCCAGCCTCGCCGCCGCCGGGGCCGCTAGCGCCCAGAACTATGGCACCCCGCGCAGCAACATCGTCGAGGGTGCCGTGGCCTCGCCGGCCCACACGACCCTTGTCGCTGCCGTGCAGGCGGCGGGCCTCGTCGAGACCCTGGCCAGCCCGGGCCCGTTCACGGTCTTCGCCCCGACCAACGACGCCTTCGCCGCCCTGCCGTCGGGCACCGTCGAGACCCTGCTGCAGCCTGCCAATCGCGGGGCGTTGACCAAGGTGCTGACCTATCACGTGGTGTCCGGCCGTCTGGCCGCCGCAGACGTGCTGGCGGCGATCCAGGCCGGCGGCGGCCGCGCCGAGGTTACGACCGTCTCGGGCGACACCCTGGTCGCCTCGCTGGAAGGCGGCAACGTCATCCTGACCGACGAGAACGGCGGCAAGGCCACCGTGGTCCAGGCCGACCTGTTCATGTCCAACGGCGTGATCCACGTCACCAACGCCGTGTCGATCCCACGTTAAGGTCCTGGCGCGCGAGGGGGTCGGCCAAGGCCCCCTCGCGACCTTTCGCCACAACGACGCCTTGCGCCGGGTCGCCCCGGTCCCCATTTCTACCCCGTCGAACTCTCTGCGTCACGCCGCTGCTCCCTTTGCATCACGCACCGAGGTCCAACAGCCGATCCGTTCAGACCCGACAGGCCGACCAGGGAGTCCTCCCTGCGGTCAACGCCAGACGGAGGTCCTGAAATGGCGACCGGCATTGTGAAATGGTACAATTCCACCAAGGGCTATGGCTTCGTGCAGCCCGATAACGGCGGCAAGGACGTGTTCGTCCATGCCTCGGCCCTCGAGGCCTCGAGCCTCGGCACGCTGAACGAAGGCCAGAAGATCTCCTACGAGGTCGAACGCGACGCCCGCTCGGGCAAGGAATCCGCCGGCCGTCTCCAGGCGGCGGAGTAGGACGCCTTGGCGACCTGCAGCGGCATCGCCTTTGACGGCGAGGTCGTCGCGCTGCTGCCCCGCGGCGACCGCAAGGTTCGCCTCGACAACGGCCATGTGATCACCTCCCTCCCGATGCGCGGGCCGTCCACGGGCGTGCCCCTGATCGGCGACCGGGTGGTGGTCGAAATCGCTCTGAACCAGCTGAAGGGCTGGCGACTCGCGCGCCGGCCCTGACGCCCCTGCCGACCCGAGGATACGCCATGACACCGCTTGCCGAGATGATCCCCGCCATGTCCGACGCCGACCTGGCCACGCTGCGGGCCAACGCCGCGCGCCTCGTCGAGAGCGGCGACTCCAACAGGGTCATGGCCGCCAGCGACATCCTGCCGGTGATCGACAGCGAGGTGGCGCGCCGGGCGGCCCTGCCCAAGCCGGAAAAGGCCGCGCCCAAGCGAGCCCCGGCCAGGAAGAAACTGCAGCCGGTCACCGGCCACCAGACCGCCCTGCCCGCGCGCGCCTGAGACCGGTGCCTGCGGCTCGCGGGCCGGTTCGGCCCGCGTCAGCCCAGCGCCTGATCCAGATCCGCGATCAGATCCTCGACCTCCTCGACGCCGACCGATAGCCGGATCAGGGTGTCGCCGATGCCGCCGGCCTCGCGCACCTCCTTCGGCAGCGACGCATGGGTCATGATGGCGGGGTGGTTGACCAGGCTCTCCACGCCGCCGAGCGACTCCGCCAGGGTGAAGACCTCGACGCGCTCCAGCACGCGTGTTGTGCGCTCGAGGTCGCCCTCCAGCCGCAGACTGACCATGCCGCCGAAGCCGCCCGCCATCTGTCGCGCCGCGAGGTCATGCTGCGGGTGGGAGATCAGGCCCGGATAGATCACCTCGTCCACCCCGGCGCGATCCTCCAGCCAGCGCGCCACGGTGAGGGCGTTCTCACAGTGGGCCTTCATGCGCAGGCCCAGGGTCTTCAGCCCGCGATTGGCGAGGAAGGCGTCGAACGGCCCCATGACCCCGCCGACCGAATTCTGCAGGAACTTGATGCGGGTCGCGAGCTCTGCATCGCCGGTCACCAGCGCCCCGCCGATGATGTCCGAGTGGCCGTTCAGATACTTGGTGGCCGAGTGCATGACGATGTGCGCGCCCAGCGCGAGAGGCTGCTGGCAGAAGGGCGTGGCGAAGGTGTTGTCGACCACCAGCAGCAGCCCCTTCGCCTTCGCCAGCCCCGACAGGGCGGCGATATCCGCCAGCTTCATCAGCGGATTGGTCGGGGTCTCGACCCACAGCATGCGGGTGCTCGGCGTGATCGCCGCCTCGACCGCCGTCAGGTCGCTCAGGTCGACATAGGCGAAATCGAGCCCCATCGAGCGCCGCCGCACCCGCTCGAACAGCCGCCAGGACCCGCCGTAGAGATCGTCGCCGGTAACGATGTGGTCGCCGGCGTCGAGCAGCTCGAGCGCGGTGGAGGTCGCCGCCATGCCGGAGGCGAAGCCGAAGCCCTGCACCCCGCCCTCAAGGTCGGCGAGGCAAGCCTCGAATGCCTCCCGCGTAGGGTTCTTGCTGCGGGCGTACTCATAGCCCTTGTTCACGCCCGGGCTCTCCTGGGCGTAGGTCGAGGTGGCGTAGATCGGCGTCATCACGGCCCCGGTCGTGGGATCGGGGCGCTGGCCGGCGTGGATGGCACGGGTGGAGAAGCCCGGGCGATTATTGAGCCTGGTCATCGGATCACCGGTTCAGGCTCAGATGGTTGATCAGATCGGTGCGGGTGATCAGGCCGACAAAGCGCTCGCCGTCCAGCACGATGGCCACCCGGTCCCGGTCAAACAGCGGGATCAGGGCGTCGAGCGGCTCGCTGACCTGCACCGTGTCGAGGTCGCGGGTCATGACCTCGCCGACGAGCTTCCTGAACCGCGCCGCGCGGGTGATCTCGTCGGTGTTCATGACGTGGACGATGTCGCTCTCGTCGAGGATGCCCACCAGACGCCCGTCCTGCAGCACGGGCAGCTGGCTGACGTCGGCCCCTCGCATGCGCTTGAAGGCTGTATCGAGCGTATCGTCGGGACCAACCGAGACCACCTCGCCCCGGTCCGGGCGGCGGGTGATCAGGTCTGACAGGTCGCCGTGCAACTCGCGCTCGGCCAGCCCCTGATCCGCCAGCCAGGCATCATTGTAGACCTTGGACAGGTACTTGGCCCCGGTATCGCAGACGAAGGTGACGCAGTGCTTCGGCTCGGTCTGTTCCCGGCACCAGCGCAGGGCGGCGGCGATCAGGGTGCCGGACGACGAGCCGGCGAGGATGCCTTCCTTCAGCAGCAGCTCGCGCACGGTCGCCACGGCCTCGGCGTCCGGGATCGAATAGGCCCTGTCGATAAGGCTCATGTCGGCGGTGTCCGGGACGAAGTTCTGGCCGATGCCCTCGACCGTGTAGCTGCCTTCCGGCCCCGGGACGCCCTCGTTGACGATGCCCGCCAGGGTCGAGCCGACCGGGTCCGCGAGGATGATCTGCGCCTTCGAACCCTTGTCCTTCAGGAAGCGACCCACGCCGGTGATGGTGCCGCCCGAGCCGATGCCGGCAACGAAGGCGTCCACCTGACCGTCCATCTGGTCCCAGATCTCCGGGCCGGTGGTGCGCACATGAGCTTCGGTGTTGGCCGCATTGGCGAACTGGTTGACGTAAAAGCCGCCGGGAATCTGCTGCGCCAGCCGTTCGGCCATGTCGGTGTAGTAGTCCGCATGGCCGTGCGGCACATCCGAGCGGGTCAACCGCACATCCGCGCCCATGGCCCGCAGGTGCTGGATCTTCTCGCGCGACATCTTGTCGGGGATGACCAGCAGCACCCTGTAGCCCTTGGCCTGGCCGACCAGCGTCAGGGCAAGACCGGTGTTCCCCGCCGTCGCCTCGACGATTGTCCCCCCCGGTTTCAGCCAGCCCTCGCGCTCCGCCGCGGCGATCATCGAAAGGGCGATCCGGTCCTTGATCGAGCCGCCCGGATTCTGAGCCTCCAGCTTGAGGAACAGGCGGCACGGGCCGGTGTCGAGCCGCGTCACCTCGACCATCGGCGTATTGCCGATCAGGTCCAGCAGCGAGCCGCTGGGGCCGGTGAGAACGGGCGATGAGGCCAGCGACATGTCGCACTCCGGGAGTCGGGTTCGGGCGGCAAGCTCGCCGTGCGCCCGCGTCAGGTCAAGCGACGCAACATTCGACCCCGCTGGCGCGGCGCACCGTCAGGATCGGCAGACCTAAGGGCCCCGCTCCGCTCCACCTGGCGGCCGGAACGCAAAGTTCAACCCGCTGGCCGATTCTCGCGGTATCAGGGGACATGTCCCGCCCGCCCCGCCGTCCCGCCGCCGGTCTGCCCGACCGGGAAACCCTTGTCCGCTATCTCGCGGAGGCCGGTGAACAGGGCAAGGCCGACATCGCCCGTGCCTTCGGCCTCAAGGGCGTCGAACGGCGCATGCTGCGCGAGATGCTGAAAGAGCTCGAGGACGAGGGCCAGTTAGGCCGGCGGGGCCGCCGCGGCTTCGTCAAGGCCGGTGATCTGCCCCCGGTCGGCGTCGCCGATGTGGTCGACCGCGACGCCGATGGCGAGCTCTACGTCCAGCTGGTCAAGGGCGGCGAGGATGCGCCGAAGGCGGTGCTCGTGCCTGAACGCAAGGCCGATCGTGGCCCGGCCCCCGGCGTCGGCGACCGGCTGCTGGTCAAGTTCGCCCGGGCCGGCGAGGGCTGGGAAGCCCGACTTATCAAGCAACTCGACAGCGGCGGTCCGGGCCGCATGCTGGGCGTGGTGCGCAAGGCCGCGCGCGAGACCCGCATCGAGCCGGTTGACCGCCGGTCCAAGGACGTCCTGATCATCCCGCAGGCCTTCGCCGAGACCTTGCGCGACGGCGACCTCGTGCTGGCGACGCCCGAGCGTGGCGAGCACCGCTACGGCCCGCAGCGCGGCAAGGTGCTGGAGACGATCGGGCGCGAGGACGATGCGCGCGCCGCCTCCCTGATCGCCATCCATACCCACGGGGTGCCGACCGGCTTCTCGGACAGCGTCGAGCGCGAGGCGGAGGACCAGGCCCTGCCGACCCTGAAGGGGCGCGAGGACCTGCGGCAGGTGCCCTTCATCACCATCGATCCGGCCGACGCCCGCGACCACGACGACGCGGTCTATGCCGAGCGGGACGAGAGCGCCGACAACGCCGGGGGCTGGATCGTCTGGGTCGCCATCGCCGACGTCGCCGCCTACGTCCGCCCCGGCACGGCGCTTGACCGCGAGGCCCGGGCCAAGGGCAACTCCACCTACTTCCCCGACCGCGTCGAGCCGATGCTGCCGGAGGTGCTCTCCAACGGCCTGTGTAGCCTCAAGGCCGGAGAAAGCCGCGCCTGTCTGGCGGTTCGGATGGTGTTCAGCAAGGACGGCCGCAAGCTTTCGCACCGCTTCGTCCGCGGTCTCATGCGCAGCCACGCCAAGCTGGCCTATGAACAGGCCCAGGCCGCCATCGACGGCCAGCCGGACGACGTCACCGGCCCGATCATGAACAGCATTCTCTATCCGCTCTGGAATGCCTACGCCGCCATGCTGAAGGGCCGTGAGCGGCGCGCCCCGCTGGCCATCGTCAGCCCCGAGCGGCGCGTGACCATGGCTCCCGACGGCGGTATCGCCTCCATCGCGCCCCGCGCCAGTCTTGAGGCCCACCGTCTGATCGAGGAAATGATGATCCAGGCCAATGTGGCTGCGGCCGAGACGCTGGAGCAGGCGCGCACGCCGCTGATCTACCGGGTCCACGAGGCACCGAGCCAGGAGAAGATCTTCAACCTCGCGGACTTCCTCCAGACCCTCGGCAAGCCCTGGACCAAGGGCGAGCCGGCGACGACAAGGCGGTTCAACCGGCTGCTGGAGGAGATGCGTGAGACTCCGCACGCGGACGTCGTCAACGAGGTGGTGCTGCGCAGCCAGATGCAGGCCATCTACAGCCCGGAGAATATCGGCCACTTCGGCCTCAACCTCGACCGCTACGCCCACTTCACCTCGCCGATCCGCCGCTACTCCGACCTGATCGTGCACCGCGGCCTGATCCGGGCGCTGAAACTCGGGTCGGACGGGCTGACAGATCGGGAGATCGCCGAGCTGCCGACCATCGCCGAGACCGTGACCGAGACCGAGCGCCGCTCCATGGCCGCCGAGCGGGACGCCATGGACCGCTACATGGCCGCCTTTCTGTCGGACCGGGTCGGCGGGGTCTTCCCCGGCCGCATCACCGGCGTGACCCGCTTCGGCCTGTTCATCCGCCTGACCGAGACCGGCGCGGACGGGCTTGTGCCGGTCTCCAGCCTCGGCGACGAGTACTTCACCCACGACGACCGCGCGCATGCTCTCGTCGGCGAGCGCACCGGCCGGCGATGGATGCTGGGCAAGGCGGTGGAGGTGCGGCTGCGCGAGGCGACCCCGGTCACCGGCGGTCTGCTGTTCGAGATGCTGTCCGAGCCCGACCCGCGGGACCCCAACGCCCCCGTCCCGCGGCTGGGTCTGCGCGGACGCGGTGCCGGTCGCCCCGGCGGGCCCAAGCCCTCGTCGCGCACGGGCGGCAGGCCGCTGGGTGGGCTCAAGGGCGTGCGCAAGGGCAAGCGGCGCTGAGTTGCTGCTTTGTTCCACATGGAACATGGGTATGCACAGCGCCACGGGCGGCAGTCTGCCGCGCTTTCGTCGCCCTGTGCCGCCAAGCTAGGATCATTCTGGAATGAAGGAGCGACCCAGATGCGACGTATGGCCGTGATTGTCCCCTGCGCCCTCGCGGCGATCCTCGCCGGATGTGGCGAGGTCGATCTGGCCAAGGCCGGCCAGAACGCCGCCCTCGCTGCGCTGGAGGCGAGCAACCCCGAGATCGTCCGGGGCATCCGGGCGGCCCAGACGCTGAAGCAGGCCGCCCTGACCTGCGGCTGGCAGGACGTGGACGCCACCCGCCTCGCCCAGGCGGCGGTCAGCGGCATCGAGGAGGCCCCGGTCCGTGCGGCTGCCTCCAGCCTCGTCGAAGATCTGCTGGTGACGGGCACCCCGGCCAGTCAGGCCCCGGGCACCGCCGCCCGCAACTGCTCGCCGGAGGCCCGCGCGGCGCTGGAGACCCAGATCGCCGCCATCGCCGGCGGCGAGACCGGTGAGGCGGAGGGCGAGGCGGAGGGCGGCTGACGGCCTGCTCCCCGATCGTCTGGTGGCCCCCGCCGCCGAGCAGTCGCATCGGGCATGGCGTAGACATCCAGCCCTTTGGCCAGCTCACGATGGCTGAACTACAGCGGCTGCGGCGAGATCTTCTCACCGACGGCGGGCGTGCCCTGCTCCCTCGCCCAACACAGCACCGCGGAGCCCGCTCTCGCCAGAACCTTGCGTCCCATCCCGCCCCCCGGACGCCTGAAGCAGGCGCATCGGCGAGCCGGGTCCCGCTGGAAAGGTTACGATCCGGTAATGTGAACCCCATCGTGCATGTCGCGTGCAGGTTGGATCACGGCTTCGCCTTGCCATGCCAGCGTTTCCCGGGTTTATGCTGAGGTTTGGAGGACCCTATGGCGGCAACCGAAGAAGAAATCGACGCGCTGGTGGGACGCCGGGTGCGGGAGCTGAGGCTTCAGCTTGGCCTGACCCAGACCCAGCTTGCGGACGCCATCGGCGTCACCTTCCAGCAGGTGCAGAAGTACGAGCGCGGCTCCAACCGCATCTCCGCCTCCAAGCTCTGGTTGATCGCCGACCGGCTGGGCGTGTCCCCGGCCAGTCTGCTGACCGGTCTTCCCTCCCCCTCCGGCGACGGCGTCACCGGAGGTCCGGAGGGTGATGATGATGGGCAGTCGCGCCTGCTGCTGGCCTTTGGCCGGATCGTCGATCCGCGGCGGCGTCAGACGCTGATCGACGTGGCGGAATGTCTCGGGGCCGCTCCGCTGCGCCGCCGTGTCGACCCCGCCTGACCTGTCACGCCTGACCCCGCGCGAGCGGGAGTGCCTCGAAGCCGTCGCCCGGCTCGAGCGGTCCAAGGAAATCGCCCGCCGTCTCGGCGTTGGCCCGCGCGCCGTCGACAAGCACATCGAGAACGCCTTGCGGAAGCTGGAGCTGTCATCCCGGCTGGAAGCCGCGCGGCTGATCCGTCCTGACCTTCGCAGTGATTACGAAGGGGAGCCGCTCCCCGTCGCCCCCGCCGGGCGCGTCGTCACATCCTCCGCTCGACACGGAGACGACGATGCAGAACCCTTTCGATCCCCTGCCCCCGGCGACGTGGGACGACCTGGAAATGATTTTCGAGGCACTGGCGGAAACGCCGGAGCAACGCCAGGCCATCTCGCATCTGCTGGAGGTCACCCGGGCGATGAGCCCGTTTCTCTCGCGGCTCGATTTGTTGCGCGAGATCATCTGCATCGCGCTCGTGTTGCTGCCCGAGAACGATCGGCCCCCGAACGACTGGCCGTGGCTGCTCGGGATGTCTCCCCGCGCACCAGCCTTGGTCAGCTGATCCGCGGTCTTGCGCTGATGTGTCTGATCGGCCTGTTGCTGGGAGGCGGCCTCGCCGCCGCCCTGCAGATCGGACATGTGGTTCAGTCCATCGACGAGCGCCTTCGCGCTCGCTGATTTTCCCCCGTACCCCCACCCCTTCAAATCCGCCATCGTGCGGAAAGGAGCTCCCATGCGCCGCAAGGACATCGCCCAGACTGTTGCCTCGCACCTGTTCCGCACCGAGGCCGCGCTCGACTCGGCCCTCGAGGAGGCGGCCCTGATGATCGCCCGGATCAGCCAGCTGCGCCGTGAGCATGGCTATTCGGCCGTGCTCGGCCACGACGCGGTCGCCGCCATCAGCCGTAGCGTCGAGGCGCTCGGCCAGGCCCGTAGTCACGCCATGGCGGCCCATGCCTCCCTGGCACACGAGGCGTCCAGCCTCGGGGTCGTGCCGGCGCAGCTGCACGGGGCCGGGGTCAGCAAGCCGCCGGAAAACCCGCCGCAGCGCACCACCGGCCAGGACCTGTTGACGCTCGTGGCCTGACCGCCGATCAGCTTCCTGAAGGACCAGGGAGGCGCAGATGTTCGAGACGCCCATCCAGAATGTAACCCACGTTCTGACGCTGCTAGTGACCGTCTGCGTCTTCCTCAGGCCCGCCCCCGGTGCCAGGCAAGTGGCCATCGCCAGCCTGCTCGCCTATGTCGCATCCCCTCTCGTCGAGAACCGCGTCGACTTCAAGAACCCCCAGTGGGCCATCCTCGGCGTCGACCTCTTGCTGCTGGCCCTCATCACCTCGGTCCTCTTGCGGGAGCGGGACCTCTGGCTGCAGATCACCTGGGGGGCCATGGCCCTCACGACGCTTCTGCATATCGCCAAGGCGCTGGATCCGACCCTCTTCGCGCGCGGATACATCGGGGCCCTTTACGTCGTTTATCTCGTCTTCCTCGCCGGGCTGGCGGCCAGCCTTGTCCCGGCCGCGCGCCGGCCGCGGCCTGTGGCCGAGGCTGCAACCTGACGCCGCTCAGCCTGACTCGCGCACCGGTCCCTTCAGCACGCCGGCCACCATCGCGAGCCCGGCCCGGACGACGCCAGCCCCGGTTCTGACGCCGGCTGAAGGTCGCAGACCCGGGATTGGCCCCTGTCCCGCCCGCTGCGTCGGCCAGGAGTTTCGACGTCGCGAACGCGCCGGCAGACGTGGGGCGGGTGTTCCTGCCTCAGGACGTGGGCATCCTCCGGCGGCTGCGGGGCCGCTCGCCCCACCTGCCGCTGGTGTTCGCCGGCGACCCGGACAAGTCGTCGGCCTTCCACTTCGCCGCCAAGGCGGTCCTCGCCCGCGCCGAGCGCGACGGCGGCCCCTTCATCAATCCGGTGGAAGCCCAGACCCTGAAATGGCGCACCTGACCCGTGCGGCGCGGGGCGGGGCGGGCGAAGGTGGAAGGGAGCTCATGACGGTGCCCCCTTCAGCGTCAGTCATTCTGGACCAAACGTTCCGCGCCCGGGCCATGATCCCGGGTATCTGCCTAAGGCACACGGGACTGGGTTCGGAAGAACTGCCAGACCAGCTCGGCCCCGTCGAAGGACTGAATAGGGACGTTGCCCTCGCGAACCGGACCTGTGCCCGGCCAACCATGCCCCCCCCTCTGGTCGATTACCGAGATTGTCACGGCCCCATCCGGCGTCGACCCGTAGACGGAGGTCGTTACGGATCCCGTTGTGGTGATGACCGGTGGCGTTTGCGAGCGGTTGGCGGTGACCCAGAACTGGACCGTGTCCGCCAATGGCCTGTAAGGCGCTGACTGCGCGCGTGAAACCAGCGCATTTCTGCTGAAGCCGCCCTCGATCGGCACCTCATTATCCTGCCCGCCATTGATGAGCATGATCGGCAGAGGCACGCCGGGTTGGACGTCGAAGCTGAACATGGCACCGACCACGGGCGCTATGGCCGCAAGGCGTTCGGCACGTTGGGTTGCATAGACGAGGGTCATCATGGCCCCGTTGGATCCCCCGGTCATGAACACCCTGCGGGGATCGGCACCATGATCCCGGATCAGGAGATCGATCAGCGTGTCCAGGTAGGCAATGTCGTTCGCCAGGCTGACCTGACGGCGCATCAGGAAGCCTGTGTTCCATGCGTGTCGTCCCGGAGCCCATTCGGTTCCTTCCGCGTAAACGACGGTGAAGCCTTCAGCGACGGCCAGCCTGTCGAAACCGGTTCTCTCCTGCTGGGCCTCCGCACTTGCATTGCCGCCATGCAGGACGATGACGACGGGAGCCGTCTGACCTGGCCCAGGACCATTGACCAGCAGCGCACGTCTCGGGGTCCCTTCAACGAGGAACGAGACTTCCCGCGTCTCCTGGGCCCGGGCGGAGGGACTCAGCAAGACGAGGAAAAACAGCAGCAAGAGGGCTCGCGCGATAAACATGTTGCCTTCCTTGTTGAGCGGGGGCTGCGGGATTGATGCGGATCGCAGGGATAATGGCGTTCATCTGACCGGGTGCTTCGGTTGCCTCAGGTGCCCTCCGCCGCGAAGGCGTCCCGGTAGAAGGCCCACTGCCGGTCGCCGAGGGCGGTCAACACCGCGATCGGATCATGCCCGACCCCCGGCAGGACGATCCAGTCGTGGGGGATCCCCAGCCGGACCAGGTGGTCGTGGAAATCGCGGTTGTTCTCGAAGGTCTCGTCGCGGTCTCCGATGACAAGGCGCAGCCGCGAGCCACGGGCAAGGGCGGCGGCGTTCTGTTCCGCATAGCGGCGCGGACTGACCTCGCGGAAACGGTCCTGGCTGCCGCCATAGACGTCCCGGAGCAGATCTTCGGCCCGGACCCCGCTGGCGCGGGGCGTTCGCTCGAGGGTGTCCTGCATCGGCCCGGCACCCATCATCGACACGTTGCGGAACAGTTCCGGATACCGGAATCCGAATCTCGCCGCGCCGTATCCACCCATGCTGAAGCCGTCGAGCAGGCGGCCCTCCCGGGAAGCGATGGTCCGCCAGG
Source organism: Brevundimonas sp. (assembly GCA_027531145.1). GTDB lineage: Bacteria > Pseudomonadota > Alphaproteobacteria > Caulobacterales > Caulobacteraceae > Brevundimonas. Next base: position 30,415 of record JAPZRF010000049.1, read on the forward strand.
TCGCGTCCACGTGCGGACGGAGCTCGTGGACGATGATGGTCTCGAGGGGGGCCCGGCCATTCGCCCAGTCGACATACATCCCCATCCGCAGGCCGTTGACGAAGACCATGAGAAAGGGGGGCACCTGACCCGCCGCGATGGCCTGATCGACAAGCGCGGACAAGCGGGCGACGCCGGAAAACCCGCCGCCGGAACCGTGCAGCCAGTAGACCACCGGGAAACGCCGGGCGCGGTCCGCGGCGTAGGCCGGCGGCGCGTAGATGTGGAAGCTGACCTCCGTCGCCGCGGCCCGGCTGCGGAAAGTGTGGAAGGACAGGCCCGGGCCTTCGACCCTCGGCGTCACCCATTGAAGCGGCGGAACAGCGCCTTGCGACGCCGGCGGCGGGGCAGGTCCAGCTTGCGCAGGACGTCCCGTCAGTGGGCTCAGGAGGGAGACGCCCAGGGTCAGAAGATGTGTTCGTCGGTTCATCGGTCCTGACCTTCAGATCGGTGTCCAGCTGACCTGTAACGCCGACGGTCAGCCATCTCCGTCGCCCGGCTTCGGCGAGTTGTCACGGGCGAAAGGACTCTCGGGGCCATCCGCGGTGTTCCGGTCAAGCCCCCATGACGACGTCCGCCACCCTTGCCCTAGCCTCCTTCCGGCGCTCGCCTGACCGCGGCCGCCGGCCCTCCGGGCCGGACCTGGAGCATTGCGAGGTGCCGGGCACCGCCGGCATCGAACTCCCCCTCGCGAAAGCGCACGATGGGCCGCTGGCGCGAATCGACACAAAGCATACGGAGTCCGGTGCCTCATCGGCCGGCAGACCGGGGAACAGGGCGGTCTGGCGGAGACGGAGGGATTCGAACCCTCGGTACCCCTTACAGGGTACGACGATTTAGCAAACCGTTGCCTTCAGCCACTCGGCCACGTCTCCGGCAGGCGGTGTCGATAGCGAACCCCACGCCCGGGCGCAACGCACTTTCGCGCGCTCGCGGCCGTCAGCCGGGCGGAAGCGGAAAGCGACGCACGCTGTGGGTCGTGGTCAGATACACGACCCCGTCCCCGACCGCGAAGTTGGCGCCGCCCGGCGCGCCCGGATCGATCGTCCAGTCGAGGCGCCAGTCCGCGATGCGATAACCCCTCAGTTCTCCGCCCACCAGCCGGACCAGCAGATGGGTCGATGTCCATGCCAACTGCGCCGCCCGTTCACGCGACGGGTTAAACTCAAGCGTCGCCACCGCGGGTTCCGAGGGCGCGTCCAGCCGGATCACATGGACCAGCCCGGCCCGGCCCCGGGCATGATCCTCCATGGTCGGCGGCGTCTGGATGGCGAGCAGCCCCGCCTGCCCGACCGCGTTCAACGGCCGCCGGCCGAACGGGAGCAACACCGGGGCCTCCGCCCCGGGGCCAAGCAACGCGACCCGGCCCGACTCCTCGAACAGAAGCCACTCGGCGCCATCGACCACGGCCAGCACGCCCAGCCACGGCAGCGCCGGCGGTCGGGTGAGACGCCCGTTGCGATCGACATGCCGCCGCTCGCCGAGTTGAGCAATGGTCGTGTATCCGTTCTGCCAGAACAAGACGCGGGCCGCCGGCGGCATCGTCAGCTCAAGGTCATGATTGCGGACCTCGCGCGTGGCGATATCGAGAATCCGCAGCACGCCCCGGTCGTTGGTCCGCTCAACCCAGGCCAGCTCCCGACCATCCGGCGAGAACAACAGTACGCCGCTGCCAGCTCCGCTGTTTGAGAGAAAGCCGTTGCTCTGCCCCTGCACCCGGAACACCTCACGACCCTCTGCGAACAGCAGGATCTCGTTCCGGTAGGTGTCGGCGATGGCGACCTGATCGCCGAAGGCCGCAATCGCGACGGGAAGGCCGCCCTGCCAGAGGATCCCGGGTGCAGCCCTGTCCCGCGGGAGGACGGCGCATCCCGACAGACCGAGCGCACCGGTCGCCGCGGCGAGCCCGAGCGCACGGCGGCGGGACAGGGGACGGCCTCGACCCTGTCGACCCGGCCCGGCTGCGGCGGTCACAGCACCACGCCGGTCAGGCGCTGGCCGCGGCGCTCGATGGTGACCTCGACGCCCGGCGGCACGGCGGCCAGCTGGTCGACGGCGGTGACCTGGCGGCCGTTCAGCAGAAGGATGATGTCCCCGCCGCGCAGGCCGGTGCGCTGGGCGTAGCCGCCGCGCTCGACCCCGGCCACGATCACGCCGGAGGCGAAGGGATTGCCGCCGAGGCTGTCGGCCAGGGCCGGGTTGAGGGCCAGCACCCGCGCCCCGGCGAAGACGCCGCGGCTGAGGGTGACGGCGCGCTCGACATCGGCCTCGCCTGGCAGGCGCTCGACACGGGCGCGCAGGGTACGGGGCTGGCCGTCGCGCAGCACGGTGACCTCCACCGCACTGCCGGGCTCGCGGGTGCCGACGCGGAAGTTCAGGCCGCCCTGGTCATTGACCTCGGCCCCGTCGACGGCGGTGATGATGTCGCCGGTCTCAAGGCCCGCCCGGTCGCCGGGGCCGCCGCCGTAGACGTCGGTGATCACCAGCCCCTGCGGCCGATCGAGGCCCAGACTGCGGGCGGCGTCGGCCGACAGGCTTTCGCCGCGCACGCCGAGCCAGGGCCGGATCACGGCGCTGGCCCCGCCGACGGCCGAGTCGACCACCCGCTTCACCATGGTGGCGGGGACGGCGAAGCCGACGCCGGACGAGGTGCCGGTGCGCGAGAAGATGGCGGTGTTGATGCCGATCAGGTCGCCGTCCATGTCGACCAGCGCCCCGCCGGAGTTGCCCGGATTGATGGCGGCGTCGGTCTGGATGAAGGAGCCGGAGTCCGAGATGCCCGTCTCGGTGCGGTTGAGCGCCGAGATGATGCCGTTGGTCACGGTCTGGCCGACCCCGAACGGATTGCCGATGGCCAGCACCAGATCGCCGACCTGCTGCTCCTCCTGATCGTCGATGCGCAGCACCGGCAGGGCCTCGTCGACCCCCTGCAGCTGCAGCACGGCGATGTCCGAGCGCTCATCGGCCAGCACCACCCGGGCCGGGAACTCGCGCCGGTCATTCAGAATCACGCGGATCTCGCTCATGCCCTGGATGACGTGGTTGTTGGTCACCACCACGCCGTTGGGCCGCACGATCACGCCGGAGCCGACCGAGGCGGTCTGTCGCTGGCCGGCAGGCAGGCCCCAGAACGGGTCGCGCACGCGCTGCACGCCGCGGGCCGAGATATTGACCACGGCGGGGGCCGCCTCGCGCACCACGGGGGCGAAGCTGGCCTTCATCGACAGGGCGTCGCCGGGCACGACCCGCTCCGCACCGGCGAAGACCCCGTCCTGGGCGCTGGTGTCCCCTGCCTGGCCGCAGGCGGCCAACGACAGGGCGAGCAGGAACGCGACGGAGCTGGTCTTCATGGCGGACAACATCCTCGGGTGAACGGTCATGCCAGACTATCTGCGACGCTTTCCGGCGTCTTCAAGGCCTCGCCGTCACGGAATCATGGCCGGCAGGGTGTCCCCGGGGTTTCCGTCGCCCGCCGACACAGCGATGCCGAGCAGCCGGCCGAGCAGCGGGTGCACGTCGACGCTGTCGAGCTCCTGCAGCACCGTCCCGGGCCGGATGGCCGGGCCGTGGGCGATGAACAGGGCCGCCATCTCGGGAGCGGCGGGATCATAGCCATGGGCCCCGCCGGGCCGGGTCACCGGCCGCGCCCGGGTCGCCAGAAGCCAGCCCGGCTCGGCGGCGCACACGATCGACGAGACGCGCGGATTGCGCCCCAGTGCCAGCCGCGCGGGGATGCTGGACCGGGTCCAGCACTCGGCGTGGGGATGGCGGCCGACAAGCGCCGCCTCGACCTCGGCTTCCCGGCCCGGCACAGGCTCGAGGAAGGCTGCGGCACCGGCGTAGATGATGTCCAGCGCCGCAGGGTCGACCAGGTCGTCGAGCCAGACCACGCGCGACGGGTCGGTCGCGGCCATGCCGTGGTCGGCAACGATGACCAGATGCGTCCGCTCGCGCAGGCCGCGGGCCTCCAGCCCCTGCAGCAGGCGCGCGAGCGCGGCGTCGACCTCGGCGGCGGCGGCGGTGGTCTCCGGCGCGTCCGGCCCGTGGCGATGACCGGCCGAGTCGACGATGTCGAAATACAGGGTGGCGAAGGCCGGGGGCCGAGGCCCGTCCAGCCAGGCGAGGATCTGGTCGACCCGCGCGTCCCCCGACAAATCCTGGTCGAACTCGCGCCAGTGGGCCGGGCGCACGCCGCGGATCTCGGTCTCGGAGCCCGGCCAGAACATGGTCCCGGTGGTCAGACCGGCCTTCTCGGCGGTGACCCAGACCGGCTCGGCCTGGTCCCACCAGGCCGTCTCCTTGCGGGCCATGCTGAAGCGGCCGAGGACCGGGTCGACAAAGGCGTTGCCGACGATGCCGTGGCGATCCGGGTGCAGACCCGTGACCAGGGTGTAGTGGTTCGGGAAGGTCACGCTCGGGAACGACGGCCGCATGGCCGCGCGGGCCCCGCCTTCGGCCAGGGCCGAGAGCGTGGGCGTGGCCCCCCGCTCCAGATAGTCCGGCCGGAAGCCGTCGATCGAGACCAGAATCGTCAGCGGTGCGAGCGGATGGACATCGGACACCTCCAGAGCCCGGGGCCCCGGTTCTGCTTCGCTGGCGGACGCAGCCGGGCCGGACAGGAACGCGAGGGCGAGGCAGGCAAACAGGATGCGGAACATGCGGGGCGACTCCGGAACAGGCGAGGTTGCTTATTCTTAATCCGCGACGGCCGCGCGACGGCTTGACCCCGGGCCGCGAACCGGGGCCCGATGCGCGCGAAACGGGAGGGGCCCCATGACGGCGGTGATCGCGACACGCGGACTGACCAAGACCTTCGGCGGGGTGAAGGCGCTGGACAGGCTGGACCTGATCATTCCGAAGGGCGGCATCTATGGCGTGCTGGGCCCGAACGGGGCCGGCAAGTCGACCCTGTTCCGCATCCTTCTGGGCTTGATCCGCCCGACCGCCGGCGAGGCCGAGGTGCTGGGCGGGCCGATCGTCGCCCCGGGGGCCCTGCGCCGCACCGGCTCGATGATCGAGACGCCGCGCTTCCCGCCCTTTCTGAGCGCGCGCCAGGTGCTGGGCTGGTTGGCCCGGGCCCAGGGGCTCTCACCGGATGCGGGCGAGATCGCGCGCTGGCTGGATAGGGTCGGGCTGGCCGCCGCCGCCGACCGCCGGGTACGCGGCTTCTCCGTCGGCATGATGCAGCGGCTCGGCGTCGCCGCCGCCCTCCTCCACCGGCCCGACCTGGTCATCCTTGACGAGCCGACCAGCGGTATGGACCCGCCGGGCATCCAGGAGATGCGCGCCCTGATCCGCTCGCTAGCCGCCGACGACGGGGTGACGGTGATCCTCGCCAGCCACCAGCTGCTGGAGGTGCAGCGGGTGTGCGACCGGGTGGCGATCCTCAACAAGGGCCGGCTGGTGCGCGAGGGGGCGGTGTCCGAGCTGACCGCCGTCGGCGAGCGCCTGCGGCTGCAGGCCTCGCCGCTGGCCCGGATCCTCGACACCCTCGGGCCCAAGGGCGCGCGCGAGGGTGACGCCGTCCTCGCCGACATCCCGCGCGAGGAGGCGCCGCACCTGATCCGGGCCCTGGTCGAGGCCGGGGTCGAGATCAGCGAGGCCCGCTGGGTCGGTGCCGACCTCGAGGGCGTATTCTTCAGCGAAACCGGCGTCGAACGGGCGCCCGAGCCGATCCAGGGGGTGTCCCATGTGGGCTGACGCGACCCGCGCCGAGGCGTTCCGCCTGATTCACAGCCGCACCACCTGGTTCTGGAGCGTGGTCTTCCTGCCGATCCTGACGCTCGTGATGGGCGTCGGGGCCGCCTACTTCATGAAGGCCCACGCCGAGCGGCTGGTGGCTGGAGCCGACACGCCGCCCGAGCTTCAGGCCATGCTGGTCTCCGGCCCGATGAACCTCGGCGAGTCCCTGCTGCAGTCCGCCGGCAACCTGGCTGGCCCGGGCCTGCTGCTGTTCACCCTGATCGGTGCCGCGACGGTCTATGCCGGCGACTATCGCTGGGAGACCTGGCGGCTGCTGCGGCCGCGCAACGGGCGCATCCCGCTTGTCGTGGGCAAGGTGCTGGTGGTGACTGGTCTCAGCCTGATCGCCATGGTCGTGCTGACCGCCGCCACCATGACCTCCGAGGCCATCCGCGGGGTGATCTTCGACCGGACCCTCGGGTTCAGCCTCAACGGCGAGCAGACCGGCGCCCTGTTCGGTCTGTGGGGCCTGGCCGCCCTGCGGGTCAGCCAGTTCCTGATGCTGGGCCTGCTGGCCGCCGTCGCCACCCGCTCGCTGATGGCCGCCCTGTTCGTGCCGCTGGCGGTGGGGGTGGCCCAGTCCCTCGCTCCCAACCTGCTGGGGGCCATGGGCCAGGCCCCGGACAGCTGGATCGTGCTGCTGGCCAGCCCGGGCGCGGCTCTGGCGGCCCTGCAGGGGCTGCTGGACCCGACCGCCGTCGCCCTCGCCGACCCCGGCCTGCTGCCGCTCAAGGCCTGGCTCAGCCTGATCGGCTGGACCGTCCTGCCGCTGGCGGGGGCGCTGGTGCTGTTTCAGCGGCAGGACTTGTCGAAGGAGTAGGAGGGGGCGGGCTGGCGGCACCTTCTGCGACCAGCCAGTCCCTGAAGGCGTCAACCGCCGCATCCGGGCGGTCAAGCGGCCGCAGGAAGACAAAGCGCGACGGCCGGCGCGCGAAGTCGAAGGGCGCTACGAGGCGACCCGAGGCGATGTCCGGGGCCACGAAGGCCCAAGGCGCGATGGCCACGCCCATCCCCGCCACAGCCGCCTCGATCATCGAGTGATTGTGCGCAAACTCACGCTCCACCGGGGCTGGTGGAAGGGCGATCCCCGTCAGGGTGCTCCAGAGCGGCCAGGCCTCGGGAAAGGTGGAGGCGTAGAGCCGCGGCAAGCCGGCGAGGACATCGGACGGCCGCGCCGGGTCGATCAGATGGGGCGCAAGCACCGGCCCCTGGTGCTGCAGCATGAACGGGGTCGCCTCCGCCCCCGGAACCGCCTCGCCGTCCGGCACGATGCGGATCGCGCCGTCGTAGCGGTGCCGCCGGAAGTCGGCCGGGGCGTAGGACTCCGGGAGACGCACAAGGACGTCCGGATGGGCGGCCAGAAAGCGCTCCAGCCGCGGGATGACCCACTTCATGGCCAGCGTCCCGAGGCAGGAGATCTCGATCACCCGGCGGTCGTCGGCGCGGACCGCCGACACTGCGCCCTGGATCGTCCGGAACGCCGCCGAAAGCCGACTGGCCAGCTGCGTTCCCGCGGGCGTCAGCTCCAAACGCCGACGGGAGCCCGACACCAGCTGAACCGCCAGCGTATCCTGAAGCAGGCGCACCTGTCGGCTGACGGCGCCGTGGGTCACGCACAGTTCGGCGGCCGCCGCGGTCATCGAGCCGTGCCGCGCGAAAGCCTCGAACGCCCGCAGCGCCGTCAGAGGGGGCAAGGGAGCCGTCATGTGATCTCGCCTCACATTCCCGCATCGGATTAATCGTTTTCGTCGTCAACGCAATTCGCGTTGAAGCTGGCCGATGCCGCCGTTCGACAATCGCCCCCCGCCGCCCCCGTCCCGATGGGATCGCATCGCCTATGCGCTCTGCGCCGTCATGATCTGGCTCGCCCTGCTCTACGAGATCCTGACATGAAAAAAGGGGCAACACGGTCGCCCGGATCGCCCCAGAAATCTCGTCCCGTCCGACGGATCAGGCGGCGTTGTCGGCCTCGAAGCCGTTGTCCTGCACCGGGCCCGAATCCTGGCCCTTGGCCGAGACGTCGCGGTCGACGAACTCGATCACCGCCATCGGGGCGTTGTCGCCGCGGCGGAAGCCGGCCTTCATGATGCGGATGTAGCCGCCGTTGCGCTCGGCGTAGCGCGGGCCCAGCGTCTCGAAAAGCTTGCCCACCTGCGGCACGTCGCGGACGGCGCTGATGGCCTGACGGCGGGCGTGCAGGTCGCCCCGCTTGGCCAGCGTCACCAGCTTCTCGACGAAGGGCCGCAGCTCCTTCGCCTTGGGCAGGGTCGTGGTGATCTGCTCATGCTTGATCAGGCTGGCCGCCATGTTGGCGAACATGGCCTGGCGATGGCTGACCGTACGGCCAAGCTTGCGATGGGCGGCACCGTGGCGCATCGGGGTATCTCCTACTCAACCCTGGTTTCCGGGCTCTGCCGGACCTGGGGCCTATCTCATTCTAACCGCCCCTGCCGCGATCCCGAAGGGCCGCAGGGCGGAGGGGTTGAACTCAGATCTGGTCTTCGAACTTCTTGGCGAGGTCTTCGATGTTCTCCGGCGGCCAGTTCGGTACATCCATGCCGAGGCTGAGGCCCATGGTCGCCAGCACTTCCTTGATCTCGTTCAGCGACTTGCGGCCGAAGTTCGGGGTGCGAAGCATCTCGCCCTCGGTCTTCTGGATCAGGTCGCCGATGTAGACGATGTTGTCGTTCTTCAGGCAGTTGGCGGAACGGACCGACAGCTCCAGTTCGTCGACCTTCTTCAGCAGCGCCGGGTTGAACGGCAGATCGGGCTTGCCGTCCTGCGCCTCAACCGCGGCCTTCGGCTCCTCGAAGGTGATGAAGATCTGCAGCTGGTCCTGGAGGATGCGCGAGGCGTAGGCCACGGCGTCCACGGGCGAGACGGCACCGTTGGTCTCCACTTCCATGACCAGCTTGTCGTAGTCGAGCGACTGGCCCTGACGGGTCGGCTCGACGCGATAGGCGACGCGCTTGACCGGCGAATACAGGGCGTCGACCGAAATCAGGCCGATCGGCGCGTCTTCCGGGCGGTTGAGCTCGGCGGCGACATAGCCCTTGCCGGTCTGGACCGTCAGCTCCATGCGAACAGAGGCACCCTCATCGAGGGTGCAGATGACGTGACCGGGGTTCAGAACCTCGATGTCGGCCGGCGCGTCGATCTGGCCGGCGGTCACCGGACCGGGGCCCGTGGCGCGCAGGGTCATGCGCTTCGGCCCTTCGGCATGCATGCGCAAGGCCAGCTGCTTGATGTTCAGAACGATGTCGACGACGTCCTCGCGCACGCCTTCCAGCGACGAGAACTCGTGGACCACGCCGTCGATCTGGATCGCGGTGACGGCGGCACCCTGGAGCGACGACAGCAGCACCCGACGCAGGGCATTGCCAAGCGTCACGCCGAAGCCGCGCTCAAGCGGCTCGGCGACCAGTCGCGCCTTGCGCAGCGGGTCTGCACCGGCGTCGATCTGCGGCTTCTCGGGACGGATCAGCTCTTGCCAGTTACGTTCGATCATGGATGTCCCTCGAAACGGGTTTCGCCGGCTCAGGGCCTGGGCTCAGGCGCACGGAACCGGCGGGAATAGGGGGGGGTAACGCGAGACGCCTAAACGCGACGGCGCTTCGGCGGACGGCAACCATTGTGCGGCATCGGCGTCACGTCGCGGATCGTCGTGATGGTCATGCCAACGGCCTGCAGGGCGCGCAGGGCCGACTCACGGCCCGAACCGGGGCCCGAGACGTTCACTTCGAGCGTCTTCACGCCGTGCTCGGCGGCCTTCCGGCCGGCGTCTTCGGCCGCCATCTGGGCGGCGTACGGGGTCGACTTGCGCGAACCCTTGAAGCCCATGTGCCCGGCCGAGGACCAGGAGATGGCGTTCCCCTGGGCGTCGGTGATGGTCACCATGGTGTTGTTGAAGCTGGCGTTCACATGCGCCACGCCCGAGGTGATGTTCTTGCGTTCGCGGCGCTTGACGCGACCCGGTTCCTTGGCCATCGGTCAGGACTCTCCCTTACTTCTTCTTGCCGGCGATCGGCTTGGCCGGGCCCTTGCGGGTGCGGGCGTTGGTGTGGGTGCGCTGGCCGCGCACCGGCAGGCCCTTGCGGTGACGCAGGCCGCGATAGCAGGCCAGGTCCATCAGCCGCTTGATGTTCATCGAGGTCTCGCGACGCAGGTCACCCTCGACCGTGTGGTCGCGGTCGATGGTCTCACGAATCTGCAGGATCTCGGCGTCGGTCAGCTGGTTCACACGACGCGCCGCCTCGATGCCCACCTTGCCGGTGATCGATTTGGCGGCCGCCGGGCCGATGCCGTGGATGTACTGCAGCGCGATCTCAACGCGCTTGTTGGTCGGGATGTTGACGCCAGCGATACGGGCCACGAATGTCTCCAGATGCGCGTGTTCGGACGCATAAAACGCTCCGGTCGACAGACCTGGAGCGTGACGCGCCCTTCGCGGAAGCGCGCCTTATACAGGGGATTGACCGGGCGTCAACGGGTTGCGGGCGGATAGGCTCCCAACGATCAGTTCCCGCGAGGCCGGGGTGCGTTCCGGCCAAAGGCCAGCTCGATCACCGCACGCACCGAGTCGTCCGGCCGGCCATCCTCCAGTGCCGGCCGGAAGCGGTACAGCTCTATCGCTACGCGGATGCCGGCCGCGCCGAACCCCTGCTCCGCCGGTGCTTCCTCCAGCACCCGGCAGTCATCCAGACGCGTGTCGGCGCGGATGCGGCAGCTGACGACCGCCAGGCCCGACACATTGCGACGGAGCGCCTCCGGCGGGTGGAAGGCGCGTAGCTCGCGCAACACGGGCTGGCGCAGATTGCGCGGCGGGGTTCGAACACCCGCGCCAGAGCCCTCGCCGGGACCGGTCCCCTCGCCGCGCCCCTCCCCTTCCCCGCCAAGGCCGAATCCGGGCTTGGCACCGACCGTCGAGGCTATGCCAACGGTCAGAGCCGGCTCTGGCACCTGGGCCAGGGGAGGCGGAACCTCGGGCGTCACAGGCCTTGTCGGGGGCTCGGACGGCCGCAGGCGGCTCAGGCTCGCCGGTGCGCCCCCGCCGCTCTTCCCTGCTGCCGACCGCGGCGGCGGGAGCGGGGCCGGTGGCAGGGCGATCAGGCTCACGTCCATGGCCAGGGGCGAAGGCGTGTCTGGCGGCGTCGCGCGCAGGGAAACGGCGGCGAACACGACCGCATGCAGGCCGACGACGACCGCCGTCAGCCCGACATTGCGGCGGGCGCCCCCACCCGTCAGCAAAGATGTTCGCGACGAAGCCATGGCCTCATCCCCACACTTTCGGGATGAACACCGGCTGACCGCCGGAGTTCCGCCCCTCAGCCCGCGAGGGCCGCGTCGACCGCCGCGGCGACGCTCTCGATCGAGCCCATGCCGTCAAGTTCCACCAGCTTCCCCTGGGCCTCATAGTAGGGCAGCAGTGGCGCGGTGTTGCGGTTGTAGGCGTCGAGCCGGACGCCGAAACTATCCGGATTGTCGTCGGGGCGCCCCTGCTCGGCGAAGCGCCTCGTGATACGCTCGGTAAGGGCCGCGTCGTCGACCTTGAGCCGGATGACCCGGTCGATCCGCCGACCGCGACCGGCCAGCATGCGATCCAGTGCTTCGGCCTGGGCCACGGTGCGGGGGAAGCCGTCAAAGATGGCACCGCCGGCAGCCTCGGCCTCCGGCAGGCGCTCCTCTATCAAGGCGATGACGATCTCGTCGGAGACCAGCTCGCCGCGGGCCATGATGCCCTTGACCCGCTCGCCCAGCTCCGAGCCGGAGGCGATCGCCGCGCGCAGCATATCGCCCGTAGAAAGCTGCACCATGCCGCGCTGCTCGACCAGGCGCTTGGCCTGGGTACCCTTGCCGGCCGCAGGCGGCCCGAACAGGATCAGGTTCATCGTCGCCCTCCGTCGTTCACACGTCAGCGACGCACGGGCGTGGGCACGCCGCGGCCGCCCCGACGCAGCTTGGCTTTCTTGATCAGCCCCTCGTACTGGTGCGCCAGCAGATGGGACTGGATCTGCGCCACGGTGTCCATAGTCACCGACACCACGATCAGGATCGAGGTGCCGCCGAAGTACAGGCTGTTACCCATCTGGGCGACCATGAACTCGGGCAGCAGGCAGACGAGCGTGATGTAGGCCGCGCCGATCACCGTCAGGCGGGTCAGCACATAGTCGAGATACTCGGCCGTGCGCTTGCCGGGGCGGATGCCCGGCAGGAAGCCACCGTACTTCCTCAGGTTCTCTGCCGTATCCTCCGGATTGAAGGTGATCGAAGTGTAGAAGAAGCAGAAGAAAATGATCAGGGCCGCATAGAGGGCCATGAACAGCGGCTGACCGTGGTTCAGCTGGCCCGTCAGGGCCGGCAGCCAGCCCATCCACGCCGGCAGGTCGGCGTTGGCGGTCATCTGCGCCACCGTGGCCGGCAGCAGCAGAAGCGACGAGGCGAAAATCGGCGGGATGACGCCCGCCGTATTGACCTTCAGAGGCAGGAATGACCGCTCCCCGCCGACCATGCGGTTACCTTCCTGGCGCTTCGGATACTGGATCAGCAGCCGGCGCTGGGCGCGCTCCATGAAGACGATGAAGATGATCGTTGCCACCGCCAGAACGGCGATGAACAGCAGGGCGAAGGCCGACATCTGGCCTTCCTGGGCGAGGCCCAGAAGACGGGCGATGGTGCCGGGCAGCACGGCCACGATGCCGGCAAAGATGATCAGGCTGATGCCGTTGCCGACGCCGCGGCTGGTCACCTGCTCACCGAGCCACATGAGGAACATGGTGCCGCCGGTCAGGGTCACGACCGTGGTGGCGATGAAGAAAAGGCCGGGCGAGTCTACCAGCCCCTGGCTGGCGTTCAGGCCGACGGCGATGCCGAACGACTGCGCCACCGCGAGGATCACGGTCAGGTAACGCGTGTACTGGTTCAACTGCTTGCGGCCTGCCTCGCCGCCTTCCTTGCGCAGCTTTTCCCAGGGCGGATACACCGCGCCCATCAGCTGCACGATGATCGACGCCGAGATGTAGGGCATCACGTTCAGGGCGAACACGGCCATCCGCTCGACGGCACCGCCCGAGAACATGTTGAACATGTCGAGGATGCCGCGCTGGCCGTCCGGGTTCTGGAAGAACTGCAGGAAGGCCTCGGAATTGATCCCCGGGATCGGCACATAGGTGCCGATGCGGTAGACCAGCAGTGCGCCCAGCGTGAACAGCAGGCGCTTGTGCAGCTCGGTCGCGCGGGCGAACGAGCCGATGTTCATGTTGGCGGCGAGTTGTTCAGCGGCCGAAGCCATTACGCGTCCCCACGACTCTGGAGGTCGTCAGATAGGTGAAAAGCGGCCCTCATGCGAGAGCCGCCCTCACGTTTCATCCGCAGGCGGCCGGCCTCAGGCCCTGGCTGCCGTCCGGCGGGCGCGGGCGGAGATCTTGTTGGCGGCCCCCTTCGGCACCTTGGGGGCCGGAGCCTTGCCCTTGGCGGCGTTGCGCTTCTCGACGCGGGCGGCCGCAGCGGTCTCGGCGGCGATACGCTGCTGGACAACCGAGCCGCCAGCGGCCTCGATCGCCTTGATCGCGCCCGACGAGGCCGACCAGACCACCAGGTTCAACTTCGCCTTGAGCTCGCCCGAGCCGAGCACCCGCACGCCGTCCTTGACGCGGCGGATCACGCCGGCGGCCACCAGGGTCTCGCCGTTGATCTCGGCCTTGGCGTCCAGCTTTCCGGCTTCCACGGCATCCTGCAGACGCCATAGGTTTACTTCAGCCAGCTTCAGCGCGCCCGGATTGTTGAAGCCACGCTTCGGCATGCGCATGTAGAGCGGCATCTGGCCGCCCTCGAAGCCGCCGATGGCGACGCCCGAGCGGGACTTCTGACCCTTTACGCCGCGACCTGCGGTCTTGCCCTTGCCCGAGCCCGGGCCACGGCCGACGCGCAACCGCTTCTTGTGGGCACCTTCGTTGTCGCGGATTTCATTGAGCTTCATGTGCCTGATCCTTTCGGGTGCTAACGCCCGGCACGGTGGCCGGACTCGGCGTTAAAACAGAGTGGCGAGTGGCGAGTGATGAGTGGCTAGTCAAGGAGAACTGGCATTGCCAACCGTCCTCACTCGTCACTCGTCACTCGCCACTCCCGCTCGGAGAGCGGACTTACTTCTCGACCACTTCCACCATGTGGGCGACCCTGGCGATCATCCCTCGCACGGCGGGGGTGTCCTCAAGGGTCACCTCACGGCCGAGGCGGTTCAGGCCCAGGCCTTGCAGGGTGGCTCGCTGATCCGACTTGCGGCGGATCGGGCTGCCGGTCTGACGAACGGTGACGGTCTTCTTCTCGGCCATCTATCAGCCCTCGATCGCTTCAGGTGCCGAGGCACCGTCGTTACGCCGGCCGAGCAGGTCCGAGACCTTCTTGCCGCGCTTGGAGGCGACCTGACGAGGAGAGGACTGGGCCTTCAGCGCCTGGAAGGTCGCGCGGATCATGTTGTACGGGTTGGACGAGCCGGTCGACTTGCCCACCACGTCCTGCACGCCGAGGGTCTCAAGGACCGCACGCATCGGGCCGCCGGCGATGACGCCGGTGCCGGGAGGGGCCGCGCGCATCATGATCTTGCCGGCACCCCAACGGCCGTTGCCGTCATGGTGCAGGGTGCGGTTCTCGCGCAGCGGGACCCGGATCATGGTCTTCTTGGCTTCCTCGGTCGCCTTGCGGATGGCTTCCGGCACTTCACGGGCCTTGCCGTGGCCGAAGCCGACCCGGCCCTTGCCGTCGCCGACGACCATGAGGGCCGCGAACGAGAACCGGCGGCCACCCTTCACGGTGGCGGCGACGCGGTTGATATGGACCAGCTTCTCGACCAGTTCGGGGTCAGCGCCAGCTTCGGGAGCCGAGCGGTTGTCACGACGGTCGCGACGCTCGCCGCCGCCGCCGCGTTGGGGTTCACGCGCCATGCTTCTCGTCCCTTAGAAGTTCAGGCCGGCGTCGCGCGCGGCCTCCGCCAGGGCCTTGACCCGGCCATGATAGATGTAGCCGCCGCGGTCGAAGACGACGTCCTTGACGCCCTTCTCGATCGCACGCTCGGCGATAAGCTTGCCGATCCGGCTGGCCGCGGCCACGTCCGAACCCTTCGCGCCCTTCCCGCCCTCCAGAGAAGAGGCCGACGCGACGGTCACGCCGCTGGCGTCGTCGATGACCTGAGCCGAGATGTTCTTGTCCGAGCGGTAGACCGACAGGCGCAGTCGGCCGTTGGCGACGGCCTTCAGGCGGCGGCGTGTGCGCTCGGCGCGACGCTGGGCGTTTTGCTTGAGAGTCGTGGCCATGGCTTACTTCTTCTTGCCTTCCTTGCGCCGCACGGTCTCGCCGGCATAGCGCACCCCCTTGCCCTTGTAGGGCTCCGGCGGCCGCAGCTTGCGGATGACCGCCGCGATCTGACCCACGGCCTGCTTGTCAGAGCCCGAGATCTTGATCTCGGTCTGCTTCGGCACGGCGAAGGTGATGCCCTCGGGGGCCTTGATGTCGACGTCGTGGCTGAAGCCGAGCTGCAGCGACAGGTCCTTGCCCTTGAGCGCCGCGCGGTAACCCACGCCGACCAGCTCAAGGCTGCGCTCAAAGCCCTCGGTCACGCCGGTCACCATATTGGCGACCAGGGTGCGCGACAGGCCCCACATGGCGCGGGCACGCTGGGAGTCCGACCGCGGGATCAGGGACAGCTCGTCACCGGCCTGGCTCACCTCGATCTCGTCGGCGACAGTCCAGATGCGGTCCCCCCTGGGGCCCTTCACCGAGACGGTCTGGCCGTTGAGCGTGACGGTGACGCCCTTCGGGATGGCGATGGTCTTCTTGCCGATACGGGACATTCTAGTAGACCCTGCAGAGGACTTCGCCGCCCACGTTGGCCTCACGGGCCGCCGTGTCGGACATCACGCCCTTGGACGTCGAAAGGATCGAGATGCCGAGGCCGTTCTTGACGGGCTTCAGGTCGCCGATTGCGGAGTAGACCCGGCGTCCAGGCTTGGACACGCGCGAGATCTCGGCGATGACAGGCTCGCCGTCGAAATACTT
Source organism: Brevundimonas sp. (assembly GCA_027531145.1). Classification (GTDB taxonomy): domain Bacteria; phylum Pseudomonadota; class Alphaproteobacteria; order Caulobacterales; family Caulobacteraceae; genus Brevundimonas. The sequence goes on from JAPZRF010000049.1 coordinate 46,243, forward strand.
CAGCTCGATCTCGAACTGCGGAAACTCGCCCGGGTTTTGCACCAGGCTGTAACCACGGATGTAGCCCTCGCCCTGCAGGACGTCGAGGACGCGCTGGCGCAGACGGGACGCCGGGGTCAACACCTTCGAACGCTTGCGGGTAGCCGCGTTCTTGATGCGAGCGATCATGTCGCTCAGGGGATCATTGATCATCATGTCGTGTCGCTCCCCTTACCAGCTCGACTTTGTCAGGCCGGGGATCTGGCCCAGGTTGCCCAGCTGACGCAGGGCGATCCGGCTCATCTTCAGCTTGCGGTAATAGCCGCGCGGACGCCCCGTCACCTCGCAGCGGTTGCGAATGCGGTTCGGCGCGGAGTTCCGCGGCAGGGCGGCAAGCTTCAGTCGCGCCTCGAAGCGCTCCTCAAGCGGCAGGCTTTCGTCGTTGGCCTTCGCCTTGAGGTCGGCGCGCCTGGCGGCGTACTGGGCCACCAGCTTCTTGACCCGCTCGTTGCGATTGACGGCGCTCTTCTTAGCCATGGTGCTCTTTCCTTCCCGTCAGTTCACGAACGGGAACTTGAACTCGGCGAGGAGGGCCTTGGCTTCCTCGTCGGTCTTGGCCGTGGTGCACACGACGATGTCCATGCCCCACATCTGCTCGATCTGGTCGTAGTTGATCTCCGGGAACACGATGTGCTCCTTCAGACCCGTGGCGTAGTTGCCGCGACCGTCGAACGAGGTACCCTTGAGGCCCCGGAAGTCCTTCACCCGCGGCAACGCGATTGTGATGAAGCGATCCAGGAACTCATACATTCGGTCGCCGCGCAGGGTGACCTTGCCGCCGATAACCATGCCTTCGCGCAGCTTGAAGCCGGCGATGGAATTGCGCGCCTTGGTCGGCACCGCCTTCTGCCCGGCGATCGCGGTCAGGTCCTTGAGGGCCGCCTGGGCCTTCTTGGAGTCGGCCACAGCCTCGCCGACGCCCATGTTCAGGACGATCTTGTCCAGCTTGGGCACCTGCATCTCGTTGGTGTAGCCGAACTTGTCCTTCATCACGGCGCGGATGCGGGATTCGTATTCCGACTTCAGCCGGGGGGTGTACTTCTCGGTAGCCATCAGATGACGTCTCCGGTCGTCTTGGCAAAGCGGACCTTCTTGCCGTCTTCCATGCGGAAGCCGACGCGGGCAGCCTTGCCGTTCGCATCCGCGATCGCGACGTTCGAGACGTGGATCGAGGCTTCCTTGTTCTTGATGCCGCCCTGGGGGTCGAGCTGGCTCGGGCGGGTGTGGCGCTGGACCACGTTGATGCCCTCGACCACGACGCGCTGCTCGGTCGGCAGGACGCGCAGCACCTTGCCGGCGCGCCCCTTGTCCTTGCCCGTCAGAACGACGACGCGGTCACCCTTCTTGATCTTCGCGGCCATGGTTACAGCACCTCCGGAGCCAGCGAGATGATCTTCATGTGGTTCCGGGCGCGCAGTTCGCGCGGCACCGGGCCGAAGATGCGGGTGCCGACCGGCTCGTTCTGCTTGTTGACGATCACGGCGGCCGACTTGTCGAAACGGATCACCGACCCGTCCTTGCGCTGGATGTCCTTGGCGGTGCGCACGACGATGGCGCGCACGACGTCGCCCTTCTTCACCCGGCCGCGGGGGATGGCTTCCTTCACCGAAGCGACAATGGTGTCGCCGATCGAGGCGTAGCGGCGCTTCGAGCCGCCCAGCACCTTGATGCACATGACCCGGCGAGCGCCCGAATTGTCGGCCACCTCCAGGTTAGTTTGCATCTGGATCATGGGATCCGATCCTTCTCAGATTACGAAGCCGGAGCGGCGAGGACTTCCCACCGCTTCAGCTTGGACTTCGGGGCGCACTCGACGATGCGGGCCACGTCGCCGACCTTCAGCGCGTTGGCCTCGTCGTGGGCGTGGTACTTCTTGGACAGACGTACGGTCTTTTTCAGAACCGGGTGCAGCAGGGTGCGCTCGACCTTGACGACGACAGTCTTGTCGCCCTTGTCGGAGACGACGACGCCTTCGAGAATTCGCTTCGGCATGTTCGTTCCTTACGCAGCCGGCTGCTTCTGGCGCAGCAGGGTCTGGAGACGGGCGATGTCCTTGCGGACTTCCCCGACACGGTGGGTCTTCTCGAGCTGGCCGGTGGCCGCCTGGAAGCGCAGGTTGAACTGCTCCTTCTTGAGCTTCAGCAGCTCGTCGGACATCTGGTCCGGGGTCATGACCCGGAAGTCGGCGATCCTTGTCATGCCGCTTGCTCCGCATGGGCGATGCCGGCGTCGATCCGCGTCACCACCTTGGTGCGCACCGGCAGCTTGGCGGCGCCGAGACGCAGCGCCTCGCGGGCCACATCGTCCGGTACGCCGTCGATTTCGAACATGATGCGACCCGGGGCCACGCGGGCGGCCCAGTGGTCCACCGCGCCCTTGCCCGAGCCCATCCGCACCTCTGCCGGCTTGCCGGAGACCGGCACGTCCGGGAAGATGCGGATCCAAACCCGGCCCTGACGCTTCATCTGGCGGGTTATCGCGCGGCGGGCCGCCTCGATCTGACGCGCCGTGATACGCTCCGGCTCCAGCGACTTCAGGCCGTAGGAGCCGAAGTTCAGCGAGAAACCGCCCTTGGCCGCACCATGGATGCGGCCCTTGAAGGCCTTGCGGTACTTGGTCTTCTTCGGTTGCAGCATGACTTAGCCCTCACGTCCGCGATCGCGACGCGGACCGCGGTCGCCTCGGGGGCCGCCACGCTCGCGGCCTTCGTTCGATGACGGGCCCGAGGCCTCCTGGGCCCAGCGCTTGTCCTGGGCCATCGGGTCGTGCTCGAGCACCTCACCCTTGAAGACCCAGACCTTGATGCCGATGATGCCGTAGGTCGTCCTGGCTTCATAGAAGCCGTAGTCGATGTCGGCCCGCAGGGTGTGCAGCGGCACGCGACCTTCACGGTACCATTCCATCCGGGCGATTTCAGCGCCGCCCAGGCGGCCCGAGACGTTCATCCGGATGCCCTTGGCACCGAGACGCATGGCCGACTGGATCGAACGCTTCATGGCGCGACGGAAGGCCACCCGGCGCTCCAGCTGCTGCGCGATGCTCTCGGCGATCAGCTGGGCGTCAGTCTCGGGCTTGCGCACCTCGACGATGTTCAGGTGCACCTCGCCGTCGGTGCGGGACGAGATGTCCTTGCGCAGCTTCTCGATGTCTGCGCCCTTCTTGCCGATCACGACGCCCGGACGGGCGGCGTAGATCGTGACGCGACACTTCTTGTGCGGACGCTCGATGATGATGCGCGATACGCCGGCACCCGAAAGGCGTTCCTTCAGCCACGTGCGCAGCTTCAGGTCCTGGTGCAGCAGCCGGGCGTAGTCGGCTCCGCCGGCGAACCAGCGGCTGTCCCACGTGCGGTTGACGCCGAGCCGCAGCCCGACCGGATTGACTTTCTGACCCATCAGGCGGCCTCGCCGGCTTCGCGGACCACGATGGTGATCTCGCTGAACGGTTTCAGGATGCGCGAGGAGCGGCCGCGAGCGCGGCTCGCGAAGCGCTTCATCACCAGGTTCTTGCCCACGAAGGCCTCGGCCACGACGAGATTGTCGATGTCGAGGCTGTGGTTATTCTCGGCGTTCGAGATGGCCGAGTAGAGCACCTTGCGGACGTCGCCGGCGATGCGCTTGCGGCTGAACTCGAGCTCATTGAGCGCCTTCTGCACCGGCAGACCCCGGATGGACTGGGCCACGAGGTTCAGCTTCTGGGGGCTGATGCGGACGTTGACCAGCTTGGCGCGGGCCTCGGTCGCACCGACGCGACGGGGGTTCTTGGTCTGGGCCATGGATTACTTCCTCTTGGCCTTCTTGTCCGCCGCGTGGCCCGGGAAGTTCCGGGTCGGGGCGAACTCACCGAACTTCATGCCGACCATGTCTTCCGACACCAGCACCGGCACGTGCTTCTGGCCATTGTGGACGCCGAACGTCAGGCCGACGAACTGCGGCAGGATGGTGGACCGGCGCGACCAGGTCTTGATCACGTCCTTGCGGCCCGAGGCCTGCGCCACGTCGGCCTTCTTGAGCAGGTACCCGTCCACGAACGGGCCTTTCCAGGAGGAGCGGGCCATGTCTTAGCGAGCCTTCTTCACGTGACGGCCACGGATGATGAACTTGTCCGTGGCCTTGTTCTTGCGGGTGCGGGTGCCCTTGGTGTCCTTGCCCCAAGGCGTGACCGGGGTCCGGCCGCCCGAGGTGCGGCCCTCGCCGCCGCCGTGCGGGTGGTCGATCGGGTTCATGGCGACGCCGCGGACGTGCGGACGCCAACCCATGTGACGCTTGCGGCCCGCCTTGCCGAGGTTCTGGTTCATGTGGTCCGGGTTGGACACCGCGCCGACTGTGGCCATGCAGGTGTCGAGCACCATGCGCAGCTCGCCGGAACCGAGTCGGATCTGGGCATAACCCTGATCGCGGCCAACCAGCTGAGCGTAGGCACCGGCCGCGCGGGCCAGCTGGGCACCCTTGCCCGGCTTCATCTCAATGTTGTGGATGATGGTCCCCACCGGCATCGCGCGCAGCGGCATAGCGTTGCCCGGCTTCACGTCGACCTTCTCGCCAGCCACCACCTGGTCGCCGGCCTTCAGGCGCTGCGGGGCGATGATGTAGGTCTTCTCGCCGTCGGCATAGATCACCAGGGCGATGAAGGCCGATCGATTGGGGTCGTACTCCAAACGCTCGACCGTGCCGACCGCGTCGAACTTGCGGCGCTTGAAGTCGATCTTGCGATACAGGGTCTTGGCCCCGCCGCCACGGAAGCGGACGGCGACGCGCCCGCCCTGCCCACGACCGCCCGACTTGGTCAGGCCCTCGACGAGCGACTTTTCCGGACGGCCCTTGTGGAGCTCGGAGCGGTCGACCAGCACCAGGGCGCGGCGGCCCGGAGAGGTCGGATTGAAAGTCTTTAGAGCCATCGGATCAGAGCCCCGTGGTGACGTCGATCGACTGGCCCTCGGCCAGCGTCACGATCGCTTTCTTGATGTCGGACCGGCGACCCTGGATGCCCCGGAAACGCTTGGTCTTGCCCTTCTGAACGAGAGTGTTGACCTTCAGGACATTGACCTTGAACAGGCTTTCGACCGCCGCAGCGATCTCGTCCTTGGTCGCCGTGTCGGCGACGCGGAAGACGACCTTGTTCTGCTCGGAGAGGATCGTCGACTTCTCGGTGATCACCGGAGCCAGGATCGTGTCATAGTGTTTGGCGGTGGGTTGGGCGCCGGCCATCACACGGCCTCCTTCTCAGAGAAGCGCGCCTCGATCGCCTCAACGGCGGCCTTGGTCAGCACCAGCTTGTCCGCCCGCAGGATGTCATAGACGTTCAGGCCGGCATTCGGCAGCACGTCCACATGCGGGATGTTGCGCGCGGCGAGGCCGAAGCTGGTCTCGACCTCGGGCCCGGCGATGATCAGGGCCCTCGTCCAGCCCAGCTTGCCGAAGGTCTCGCGCAGGGCGGCTGTCTTCGCTTCCTTGACCGCCAGGGTGTCGACGACGACGAGGTCGCCCGACTTCACCTTCGAGGACAGGGCGTGCTTCAGGGCCAGAGCGCGGATCTTCTTCGGCAGAGAGAAGCCGTGGTCGCGAACGACCGGGCCGAAGGCGCGCGATCCGCCGACGAACTGCGGCGCTCGGCGCGAACCGTGACGGGCACCGCCGGTGCCCTTCTGCTTGTACATCTTCTTGCCGGTCCGGGAATTCTCGTTCCGGGTCTGCACCTTGTGCGTACCGGCACGGCGCTTGGCCAGCTGCCAGTTGACGGTGCGGGCCAGCAGGTCGCCGCGGATGGCGTCGATGCCGAAGACGGCGTCCGACACTTCGACGTCGCCGGCGGCCTTGCCGTCAAGCTTGATCACCGAGAGTTTCATTGGGCTTCACCGCCTTCGGTCGCTTCCACCGCCGGAGCCTCTTCGGCCGGGGTTTCCGCGGGTTGAGCAGCAGCGGCACCGGCCGACTTCACGGCACCCGGGTACGGGGCCTCAGCCGGACGGACCTTCTTGATGGAGTCGCGAACCTTGACGTAGCTGCCGTCGTGGCCGGGGACAGCGCCCTTGACCAGGATCAGGCCGCGCTCGGCGTCGATGCGCACGATCGTCAGGTTCTGCTGGGTCACGACTTCCTGACCCAGGTGACCGGCCATCTTCTTGCCGGGGAAGGTGCGGCCCGGGTCCTGGCGGTTACCCGTCGACCCGTGCGAGCGGTGCGATACCGACACGCCGTGGGTTGCGCGCAGACCGCCGAAGTTCCAGCGCTTCATGGCACCGGCGAAGCCTTTGCCGATGGTCTCGCCCTGGATGTCGACCTTCTGGCCGGCCACGAAATGATCCGCGGTCAGCTCCGCCCCGACGTCCAGCAAGGCGTCGTCCGACACCCGGAACTCGGTCACATAGGCCTTCGGAGCCACCTCGGCCCTTGCGAAGGACTCGCGCTGGGGCCTGGGAGTGTTCTTGGCCTTTCGGCTGCCGGCACCCAGTTGCAGGGCGACGTAGCCGTCCCGCTCCAGGGTCCGCTGGCCCACCACCTGACAATTGTCGAGCTGGAGCACGGTGACCGGCACATGGGCACCGTCTTCGGCGAACACGCGGGTCATGCCCAGCTTCTTGGCGATCACGCCCGTTCGTAGCGCTGCGTCGCGCATCGGATCCCGCCTCTCCTCGATTAAATCTTGATCTCGACATCCACACCGGCGGACAGGTCGAGCTTCATGAGCGCGTCCACGGTCTGCGGAGTGGGGTCGACGATGTCGAGCACGCGCTTGTGCGTGCGGATTTCGAACTGCTCACGGGACTTCTTGTCGACGTGCGGCGAGCGGTTCACGGTGAACTTTTCGATCAGGGTCGGCAGCGGGATCGGGCCGCGCACCTGCGCGCCCGTGCGCTTGGCCGTGTTGACGATCTCGCGCGTGGAATGGTCCAGGACGCGGTGATCGAAGGCCTTCAGCCTGATGCGGATGCTTTGATCCATATCTCTAGCTATTCCCAAGCAGGTCGGAACCTGCGTCCCTGTGAACCATTTCAAAGACCGAAGCCCCGGGGCATCGCCCCCAAGGTACGCACATCCGCAAAAACGATCGGCCCACGCGGACGCCCGCGAAGGCCGCAAATTCCTGAGGCGCTGCAAAGAACAGGTAATCAGGTCGTTCCTGCGGACCGCGTCTGCGCCCGAAAGCGCACAGCCGGTCCAACAAGAGGCGCGCTTATGCCGCCCGATTCCGGCGGCGTCAAGCGTCGAGATGATGAAGGCCCGGGGGTCCCGTCCCGGGCCTTCCGCGCGTGCGGGACTGGCGGCCCGCCCGCGATCAGCGTCCGATGCGCAGATCTCCCGATCCGAGCACGCGGCGGCGCACCTCGCCGCTGGCCCGGGCCACGGCGACGTCGCCCGAACCGACGATATTGACCTCGACGCGGCCGACCTCGCCGCCGTGCCGGACGTCGCCGCTGCCGACAATGTTGGCGGTCAGGGCGCCCGAGCGCCCGCCGGCGACGAGGACGCTGCCGCTGCCGGCGACGCTGGCCTCCAGATCGCCGCCGACGGCGGCGAGACGCACGTCACCCGACCCTGGCAGGGCAATGACGGCGTCGCCCGCCACCGGGCCGAGCCGGACGCTGCCGGAGCCCGGCGTGGCGACCCTGACCCGGCTGCTGCCGCCGATGACGGCGTCGCCGGAACCGGCCAGGGCGAGGTCGACAGTCTCCGCATGGCCCGCGCGGAGGTCGCCGGAGCCGGCAAGCGCCACCTTCAGCTCGCCGCCGACGTCGGCCACGGTCCAGTCGCCGCAGCCGGCGTTGCCGAGGCGGACGGAACTGGCCCCACGACCGATGGCACCATAGACGCCGCCCTTGGCGGAGACGCGGACATCTCTGGGCGTGCGCACCACGATCAGCGGCGCCTCCGACAGCTCGACCCGGCCGCGCTCGCGGAGGGTGACGAAGGCCCCCTCCCCCGGCTGGGTTCCGGCCGGGCCGGCGCGCTCGCAGCTCCTCAGATCACGGTCGCGCACATCGCCGCGCAGGATCACGTCGCGGCCGCGCCGCTCCAGCCGGACCGGGACCGGCGTCCCCGCCGGCGCCTCGATCTCGACGCCGATGTCGGCGCGGTCCTCGACGATGACGATGACACGGGCGACCGCGTCCTCGATCTTCACCTCCTGCGCGGCGGCAAGCCCCGGGGCGAGCCCGACGAGGGCCGTGGCGGCGGTGATGGCGGCGGCGGTTCCGGCGTGGCGCATGATATCCTCCCTGTCGCCAGGAAGGTGCGCCGCGCCCCGCGCAGGGTCACCTTAAATCGAGGTCATTATGCCGATGTAAGCTTCCGGGCGCTCAGGCACCGGCGTCGAGGGCCCGCACCCCGTTCACCCCATCCCTCGCCGGGGTGAAGTCGCGCTCCAGCGCCCTGAGCCGGTCCGGCAGTATCCCGGCCCGCTTCAGCGCCAGCGAGGCGGCCCAGCGCGCCGCCAGCTCGGGCCGGCGCATGCGGTCGGTCGAGCGGGGCGCGCGCCCCTGTGACCGCAGCACGGCATTGGTATAGAGCGCGCCATTGCGGAGCCGGCTGTCCCAGGTCTGGAAGTCCATGGACAGGGATACACAAAAGGCGTCGAGATTGCGCACCCGGTGCGGGGCGTAGAGCGGCCAGGTCAGGGCCTGCCCGGGCTCAAGGTCGATCACCGTGGCTTCGGCCTCGAAGACCGGCGTGTAGGGGATCTCCTCGGTCGTCTGACGCGCCACCACCAGCTCCATCGACCGCTCCGGCAAGTGGGCCTCGTCGCCGGGATAGACGAATACCCGCTTGCGGCCACGCAGGTGGAACAGGACCACGCCCGCAGCGTCGAAGTGGTAGGGCGCGCCCGAGCGCGGCGAGGACAGAATCAGCTGGCCCGCGCGGGTCACCGGGTTGAGCCCCGGATAGGCCGCGCGCACCCGCTCGAAGTCCTCCGACGCCGCCGCCCAAAGGTCCGGGCAGGCCGCCTCGACCGAGCGCAGGTTGACCCACAGATGGCCGGCCTTGATGGCCGTCAGCAGATCGGGGCCGGACAGGTCCCCGCGCGTGCCGGTCCGCAGCGAATGGCTGCCGTCCTCGGCGAAGTCAAAGAGGTTGATGTCGAACAGCTCGGCCGGATAACGGTCCAGCAGGCCGGCCAGCCAGGCATCCTCGGCGAAGCCGCGTCGGACGAGGTCGTGGCTGTGCACGGCGGGGTCGGGGATCGGGCCGGTGTGGCGGGGCGTGAAGGACATGCTCAGGCGTTCGCGACGGAGGAGGGCAGAAGGCGGACGGCGGCTGCTCGGGTGGCGACGGCCACGCCGCGCAGGCGCGCGACCGGAGTGGTCTCGCAGGCCTCGATGGCGGCCCAGCGGTGGCGGAGGCTTTGGCGGAAGCGCGCACCGCGCCCGGGACCCGTCAGGTCCAGCATGGCGGCCGCGGCGGCACCCACGGCGGCTCCGAGCCCCGGCCGCGCAATCACCGCTTCGGTGACACTGCGTCGCTGGTCGCAGAAGTACTTCTTGTACCCTTCGCCTTCGTAGCCGTAGTCGAACACGCGCCAGCCCCCGGCCGAGGCGAGGCGCATGGTGTCCATGCTCAGCAGGATACCCGGGGAGCAGCGCGCCCAACGTGGATCATAGGCCGGGAACCAGAAATGGTACTCGTCGCCCCCGAGCAGGGAGGCCTCGAGCGCGGCCAGCCGCTCCCCGGCCCACAGGAGGCCGAGTGAGACGCCGAAGCGGGGATCCTCGCCCGGTTGGCGCGGCGCGCTCATCAGGGCGTGTAGCAGGTCCCGGGTCCAACCGCAGGCGAAGACATCGTGCCGGCCGGTGTGCCGATATTGCTCGCGCTTGAGCGCGATGAGCTCGTCGAGCCGGCCCGCGTCGCGTGCGCCGATCTCGACCCGGATGGGGCCCAGCTCGCTCTCGAGGCTGCGGCGGGCGCGCTCCTTGTCCTTGAAGTACTTACCGAAGGCGACGCGGCGGTCGGCGTACCAGCGGTCAAAGCCGTCCGGCATCGCCGCCTGGACCGTGGCCCGGGCCTCGCCGGCTCCGGCCGGGCCGATCCAGCCCCCGACCGACAGGCGCGGGGTGCGCAGCAGGTGGGCCAGCTGCGCCAGCTCCGGGGCCTCCCCCGCGGCGGCGATGACCCCATGATAGTCGTTGAGCGGCGCGCCGAGCGGCAGCACGGTCCGCCCCCGCCGCTGGTGCGGAAAGATCCCGACCACCTCACCGGCCCGCTGCAGGACGGCTACGGCCGCGCCCGGCACGATGCCACCAGCGATGCGCGTGAACTCCGGCTGGAAGTAGGGCGAGGTCAGCGCCGGATTGGCCACCAGCAGGGCGCGCCAGCGTGCCGCCAGGCCGGCGTCCAGCTGGTCAGGCGGCAGAATGTCGACTGTCAGGCCAGCAGGCATGGCGTGTTCCCGGCCCGCCACCATGGCGAGACGCGCGCACCCTGCGCCCGCCCGGCTTGCAGCGCAGTTTAGCGTCATGGTGAACAAGAAACTCGCGGACGGCGCGCCGCCGCCCGGGAGCTTCTCAGCTAGTCGGGTCTGGCCGCCGCCCTTCGCTGAAGTGGTCCGGCGTCGGATATGGAAAGGGCCTCCCGGGGTGTCCCGGGAGGCCCTGTTTATTTCAGATCAGATCCGCGCGATCAGGCGAGGATCCTGGCGACGACCCCTGCTCCAACCGTGCGGCCGCCTTCACGGATGGCGAAGCGGAGCTTCTCTTCCATGGCGATCGGGGTGATCAGCTCGACTTCCAGCTCGGCGT
>JAPZRF010000004.1 GCA_027531145.1 Brevundimonas sp.
CGGAAGATACGGCTCGATCCGACCCCACTCCGCATCGCTCAGCCAGTATAGATGTCGGCCCATGATCCACCTCCGATCCAAGAAGAGTGAATCACGAACAAACGGCGCGAGGAATCCCCTTATTGAGTACGAAGCCTAGTCCGCCCCCGGCCGGTCCGGCCGCCAGTCGAACAGGTGCTCGAGCACCCGGATCGCCGCGCCGCGGGGGCTGGTCAGGTCGGGGTCGCGGGCGAGGATCAGCCGGGCGTCGTCGAAGGCCGCCTGCATCAGGGCGCGGTGGCGCACCGGGTCGACGAAGCGATAGGCCGGGAAGCCGCTCTGGCGCAGCCCGAGCGGGTCGCCGCCGCCGCGCAGGCGGAAGTCGGCCTCGGCGATCTCGAAACCGTCCTCGGTGCCCCGCAGGATCTCCAGCCGCTCCCGCGCCGTCTCGCCCAGTCCGGCATCCTCGCCGCCATACAGCAGGGTGCAGGCGCTGGCCCGGGCTCCGCGCCCGACCCGGCCCCGCAGCTGGTGCAGCTGGGCCAGGCCGAAGCGGTCGGCATGCTCGATGACCATGATGCTGGCGTTGGGCACATCGACGCCCACCTCCACCACCGTCGTGGCCACCAGCAGCGGCAGCTCCCCGCGGGCAAAGGCGTCCATGACCGCAGCCCGCTCCGCCCCGGGCATCCGGCCATGTGCGAGGCCGATGGGCTGGCGGAGGGCGCGAGTCAGGTCCGCGGCGCGCGCTTCAGCCGCGGCGAGGTCAAGGGCCTCGCTTTCGGCCACCAGCGGGCAGATCCAGTAGGCCTGGGCACCGCGGTCGAGGGCGGCTCCGAGGCGCCGCACCACGTCGCCGATCCGGGCCTGGGGCAGGACGGCCGTGGTAACCGGGGTCCGGCCCGGCGGCTTCTCGTGGAGCCGCGACACATCGAGGTCGCCGTACTGGGTCAGCTCCAGCGTGCGCGGGATCGGCGTGGCTGACATGGTCAGCAGGTGCACCCCGCCCGTGGCCAGATCTCCCTTGGCCTGCAGCCGCTGGCGCTCGCTCACGCCGAAGCGGTGCTGTTCGTCGATCACCGCGAGGCCGAGGTTGCGGAAGGTCACCGCCTCCTGGAACAAGGCGTGGGTACCGATGGCCAGGGCGGCACGGCCGTCGGCGAGGGCGGCGAGGGTGTCCCGGCGCTCGGCGGCGCTGTCCCGGCCGGTAAGCAGCACGGCCTCGACCCCGGCGGCGGCGAACATCGGGATCAGCTTCAGGGCATGCTGCCGGGCGAGGATCTCGGTAGGGGCCATCAGCGCCGCCTGGAAACCGCTGGAGACGGCGTCGGCGAGGGCGAGGGCGGCGACCGCGGTCTTGCCCGAGCCGACGTCCCCCTGCAGCAGCCTGCCCATCTGCTCGCCCGAGGCCAGATCGGCGCGGATCTCGGCCAGGGCTCTGGATTGGGCCCCGGTCAGGGTGAAGGGCAGGGCGGCCAGCAGGGCCTCCGAGACGGTGCCCGGGACGATCCGCGGCGCGGCGGCGACCTGCCTTGAGCGCCGGCGCCGCGCCAGCGCAAGCTGGTGCGCCAGCGCCTCGTCAAATGCCAGACGCGCCCGTGCGGGGGCCTCCGGCAGCAGCTCGGCCGGCCCCGTTGGCGCGTGCAGGGCCAGCAGGGCCGCGCGCCAGTCTGGCCAGCCCTGTCTCGCCCGCCACGCCGGGTCCTGCCATTCCGGAAGTTCCGGGGCGAGGGCCAGGGCCGACTCGACCAGCCGCCGGATCTGGCGGCTGGTGAGCCCCTGGGTCTGGGGATAGACCGGCTCGACGATCGGCAATTCGTCGGCCCGCTCCAGCGGGATGATATGGTCCGGGTGCGGGATCTGCACCTCGCCGCCGAAGCGCTCGACCTTGCCGCTGACGAGACGGCGCTCGCCCGGCGGGGCCAGCCGCTCGATATGGTTGGTCGAGCCATGGAACCAGACCAGGTGGACGAAGCCGCTGTCGTCCGAGGCGCGCACCTTGATCGGCACGCCGGGCCGGCCGGGGCGGATCAGCCGGTCGATCACCACCTCGAAGATGGCCGTCTCGCCCTCGACCGCCTCGGCCGAGGTGGTGCGCCGCCGCACGATCACGCCGGTCGGGGCGAGCGCCAGCAGATCACGCACCAGGGGCCCCGCCAGCTTGTGCAGCAGGGGCGCGACCTTGGGGCCGACCCCCTTCAGGCGGTCGACCGGCGCAAACAGGGGAAACAGAATCTCGGGCCGCATGTCGCGCCCAGCATAGCTGGCGTACAGCCACAGGGAACGCTATGGGATCGCCCCCGTTGCAGAGCCCTGGCCGCCACGTGACCGCAGAGCCCATGACCCCCAAGACGCGGCTGGACCGCATTCGCTTCCGCGCCTGGCGGCGCGGCTTCCGCGAGGCTGACATGGCTATGGGGCCGTTCGCCGACTCGGTCGGGCCAGAGCTCGGCGATGAGGAGCTCGCCGCCTTCGAGGCCCTGCTCGATATCGATGACCAGTACAGCTATGGCTGGATCATCGGCCGCGACACCCCGCCGCCCGAGCATGACTCGCCGCTGATGGCCCGGCTGCAGGCCTATGTCCGCACCCATGTGGCGGCAGCGGTGGCCGACGGGGCCGGCTGATGGACGGCGGCGGACCGGTGATGGAGCGACGGGATCTCGAATTGTCCGGCCGGCCGCAGGGGCTGGACGCCCTCGCTGTGGCCGAAGTGCTGGCTGTCCGCGGCGGCCCGGCCCTGTTCATCGCCCGCGACCAAGCGCACGCCAACACCTTTGTGCAGACTTTCGGATTCTTCGCCAGCCACATTGAAGTGTTGGAATATCCCTCATGGGACTGTCTGCCCTATGATCGGCTGAGTCCGACCGTCGGCGTGTCGGCGCGGCGGATGGCGACCCTGGCCCGGCTGGCCCAGCGGGCGGACGACAAGCCCCTGCTTGTGGTGGCCACCGTGGCGGCGGCCACCCAGCGCACGCCGTCGCGGGATGTGACCAGCGGGGCAGGCTTTTCGGCGCGGATCGGCGGCGAGCTCGATACGGCGGCGCTGGAAGCCTATTTTGCGCGTAACGGCTATGTGCGGGCCTCGACGGTGTCGGACCGCGGCGAGTATGCGGTGCGCGGCGGCGTTATCGACGTCTTCCCGCCGGGGTTCGAGGAGCCGGTGCGCCTAGACCTCTTCGGGGCGGAGCTGGAATCGATCCGCGCCTTCGATCCGGCAACCCAGCGCTCCACGCGCCAGCTGACCGCCGTCGAGCTGACGCCGGTCTCGGAGGCCCTGCTCGACCCCGCGGCAATCAGCCGGTTCCGCACCGGCTATCTGCAGCGCTTCGGCGCGCCGGCGGACGATCCGCTCTACGCTGCCGTGAGCGAGGGAGCCCGGCGGCAGGGCTTCGAGCACTTCCTGCCGCTGCTCTACGAGCGGCTGGACACTTTGTTCAACTATATGCCGGACGATGCGCCGGTTTTCCTCGACTACCAGATCGAGAGCGCCCGCGCCGAGCGCTGGGACATGATCGCCGACGCCTATGAGGCCCGCGCCGAGGCGTCCCGCGCCAGGGGCGGGCAAGCGTATCGGGCCCTGCCTCCGGAAGAGCTGTATCTCGACGCGGTGACCTGGCACGGCAGCTTGGCCGGGCGGCCGGTGCGGCGGTTCTCACCCTTCGCGGCGGCGGAGGCGGCTGGTCCGACGGCCGGGCAGGCGGGGCGCAGCTTTGCCGCCGAGCGGGCCCTGGACAGCGTCAACTTGTTCGAGGCGGTGGCGCGCCACGCCGAGGCCCTGCAGGCCGAGGGGCGTCGGGTGCTGTTTGCCTCGTGGAGCGAGGGATCTTCCGAGCGTCTGGCGGCCATGCTCGGCGACCATGGGCTGGAGCCGGTCGTGGCGGTACGCGACTGGCAGGATGTGCTGGCGGCCCCGCCGGCCCTCTGCCTGCGCGCGGTCCTGCCGGTCGAGCATGGTTTCGTCGCCGAGGGTTTTGCGGTGATTTCGGAAGCCGACATGCTCGGCGACCGGCTTGCGCGGCCGCGCAAGAAGCGGCGCGCGTCGAACTTCCTGGCCGAGGCTTCGGCCCTCACGACCGGTGATCTGGTGGTGCACCTCGACCACGGGATCGGCCGCTATGAGGGCTTGCGCACCCTGGAGATCCAGGACGCCCCGCACGACTGCCTCGAAATTCTCTATGCGGGTGAAAGTAAGCTCTTCCTTCCTGTTGAAAATATTGATCTCCTGACGCGCTACGGGGCAGATTCGGACGGTGTTCTGCTGGACCGTCTGGGCGGGGCCGGGTGGCAGGCGCGCAAAGCGAAGGCGCGCGAGCGGCTGCGGGCCATGGCCGAGGGGCTGATCGCCCTGGCGGCCCAGCGCGCCCTGCGAGAAATCGAGGCGGTGACCCCGCCGCCGGGCCTGTTCGCCGAGTTCTGCGCCCGCTTCCCCTACGAGGAGACCGAGGACCAGCTGAACGCCATCGGTGATGTGCTCGAGGATCTCGGCAAGGGCCAGCCGATGGACCGTCTGATCTGCGGCGACGTCGGCTTCGGCAAGACCGAGGTGGCGCTGCGCGCAGCCTTCGTCGTGGCCCTGTCCGGGCAGCAGGTGGCGATCGTCGCCCCGACGACCCTGCTGGCGCGCCAGCACTTCAAGACCTTCTCGGAGCGTTTCGCCGGCTGGCCGGTCAAGGTGCGCCAGTTGTCGCGCATGGTCGGGGCGAGGGAGGCCTCGGAGACCCGCGCCGGGCTCAGGGAAGGGTCGATCGAGATCGTGGTCGGGACCCACGCCGTGCTCAGCGAGCAGGTCGGATTCCGCAATCTTGGTCTGGTGATCGTCGACGAGGAGCAGCACTTCGGGGTCAAGCACAAGGAGAAGCTCAAGACCCTGCGGGCCGACGTGCATCTGCTGACGCTTACGGCGACGCCGATCCCGCGGACCCTGCAGATGGCGCTGACAGGCATCCGCGAGATGTCGATCATCGCCACCCCGCCAGTAGACCGTCTTGCGGTGCGCACCTACGTCCTGCCTTGGGATCCGGTTACGGTGCGCGAGGCCCTGCTTCGCGAGAAGTACCGTGGCGGTCAGGTCTACTACGTCGCGCCGCGCCTGAAGGATTTGCCGGACATCGAGCGGTTCCTGAGCGAGCAGGTCCCCGAGGTCAGCTTCGTGGTAGGCCACGGCCAGATGTCGGTGACCCAGCTCGAAGATGTGATGAGCGCCTTCTACGACGGCAAGTACGATGTGCTGGTGTCGACCACCATCGTCGAGTCGGGCCTCGACATCCCGACCGCGAACACCCTGGTGGTGCACCGGGCGGACATGTTCGGTCTGGCCCAGCTGTACCAGATCCGCGGGCGGGTCGGGCGCTCCAAGATCCGCGCCTTCGCCTATCTGACCACGCCGCCCGAGAAGCTGATGACCCTGTCGGCCGAGCGGCGCCTGCAGGTGCTGCAGTCGCTCGACAACCTCGGGGCCGGGTTCCAGCTGGCCAGCCACGACCTCGACCAGCGCGGCGGCGGCAACCTTCTGGGCGAGGAGCAGTCGGGCCATATCCGCGAGGTCGGGGTCGAGCTGTACCAGCAGATGCTTGAGGCCGCCGTCGCCGAGCTGAAGGAAAAGAGCCTCGGCGAGTTGGTCGACCGCGGCTGGTCTCCCAGCATCAATGTCGGGGCTGCAGTCCTGATTCCAGAGACTTATGTGCCAGACTTGAACGTCCGCCTGAGTCTTTACCGGCGCCTGTCCGACGCCGAGAACACCGACACGCGCGAGGCGTTGGCCGCAGAGCTGATTGACCGCTTCGGGCCGCTGCCGGATGAGGCGCGTCAGCTGTTACGTATCGTCGGCATCAAGGCCAATTGTCGCGTCGCCTGCATTGAGAAGATCGATGTCGGCCCCAAGGGGGCGGTCCTGTCCCTGCGGGACAACCGCTTTCCGAACCCGGCGGGGCTGGTCGGTTTGATCCAGAAGAACCACATCAACTGGAAGATCCGTCCGGACCATAAGATCGTGGTCAAGGGCGACTGGCCGGATGCGGACGAGCGACTGAAGGTCGCCGAGGGGATCACCGCGGATCTGGCGCGGATTGCCTCGGCCGGCTGATCAGTCTGCGGCACCGAGCAGCTTCAGCTCGGCGCTGGCCCGTTCCAGCAGGCCCGCTGCCGGTTCGCCCGGCAGGAGCTCGGCGACCCCGAGGTCGAAGTTCAGCACAAACGGGGGCTGGTCCGGGCCGGCGTCGAAAGCTGTGCAGCCGATCACGGCGGCGATCCGTTCCGCGGCGATCCGCGCCTCGCCGGCCCGGGTGGCCGGGAGGGCAAGGGCGAAGACCTCCTGGGCCAGCCGGCCGGCGGTGTCCTCGGAGCGGACGAGGCGAGAGGTCATGGAGCCGATCTGCGGCAGGGCGCGGTCCAGCCAGCCGCCGGCGCGGGCACGGGTCACCTCGTTCGAGACCGCCACGCGCAGCACGCAGACCGACACCGGCCGACGGCGGCGGCTGGCCGCCTCGACAATCCGGGACAGATGAAGGGCAAAAATCTCGCGCGTGAACAGCCCAGTCGCCGGGTCGGTCAGGTCGGACGTGCGCACCGAATCGAGCGCCCGCCGGATGGCCTGCTGCCGACGGTAGGTCTCGGCAAGTGCAAGGCCGCGGCGCGCGGTCTCCGCCTCGGGCGTTTCGGCGCTGGCGACGTCGGCGATGCCGCGCTGAAAGATCTCCGGCAGGTCGATCTCGCCGCTCTGGCGAAGGTAGAGCATGACCGGGATGTGGAACAGGCGAGTGTTCCGCTTCATCCCGGACGCGATCGACAGGGCCGGGGCGTGGTCTTCGCCGCCCCAAAGAATCACCGCGTCGAAGGCCGCCTCGTGCAGATAGTCGAACGCCGTATAGGGCGTGGGAGCCGCAACGACCTCGGTGCCCGAATCGCGCAGGGCATTGGACAGGCCGAGGAAGCGGCGGTCGGGCGCGCCTGCGGCGAGGATGCGCATAGGGCTGGCGTCGGGGGTGATCTCCAGCTCCTGTCCACGGTTCGAGAAGGTCGCCCGCCGCAGGGTAAACTCTTCTTCGGCTACCGCAGCGCGCATCAGCTGCTCGAGCCGCAGGCCGATCTGCACGGGATGCGGCGCGCCGGTCATGTGCAAATCGGAGCCGATGGCCGCGCCGTGTCCGAGGCTGATGACCGGCAGGCTGCGGGGGCTGGCCGCCTGACGCAGCGCTTCTACGGCGCGGGCGTCGAAGCCGCGGGCATCCATCAGCACGCCTTCCAGCGGGAGGTCGGTCAGGGCCATGGCACCGCCCTCGACCGTGCGGGCGGTCACCGTCCGCCAGCCGAGCGCGTCGAGTCCGCGTGCCAGCGCGCCAAGGCGCGCGTCATCATGACCGAGCAGCAGCAGGCGCGGTTCGCCGATCAACCTTGAGCCCCCCAAGACGCGCAGGTGGCGCGACGAGCGACCATAGCGAGGCGGCCGGGGGCGACGCAACGCGAAGACTTCCCTCGCTCGCTCAAGGGAGTAGATTGTTGCCTCGAACAGTCCGCCCGGAGACCGAGATTGACCGCATCCTCCCCGGACCTGACCTCCATCGCCTTCTGGCTGCGCCTGTCCGGCCGGGCCTTTGCGCGTAGCTGGGGGCGGGACGTGATGCTGTACACGGGCGGTGTCGCCTTCTTTGCCCTTCTGGCGGTATTCCCGGCGATCGCCATCCTGATCGGCTTCTACAAGGTGGTGCTGTCGACCGGGCAGGCCTCGGAGCAGGTGGCGGCGCTGGCCGGGGCGATTCCCCATGCGGCGCGCGCGGTGTTCGAGAGCGAGGTGGCGCGTCTGACCACAGCCTCGGCCAGGGCCATCTCGACCCAGAGCGCCATCGCCCTGGTGATCGGTGCCTATGCCGCGCATCGGGGATTCAAGGCTTTGCTGGCCGGTCTGAATCTGATCCACGACGAGCAGGAGCCGCACGGCTTCCTCAGGTTCAACCTGCTGGCCTTCTTTGTTGCGCTTTTCGCCTTTGCCCTGTTCACGGCCGTATCGGGGGCCGTGGTGACAGCCCGGCTGGTGGCCCACGTGGGGGACACGGGCGGCGGATCCGGCGTGGGCGGCCTCGTCTCGACCCTCGGTCTCTGGCTCGGACTTATGGCTCTTTACCGATACGCCATGAGCCACAAGGTCAAGGTCGCCTGGGTGCCTGCCATCGCCGGGGGGGCGGTGGCCACCGTGCTGTCGGCGATCTCCTCGTGGCTGTGCGCCATCTATGTCGAGCAGATGCCGACGCTGGGCGCGACCTATGGCTCTGTCGGTGCCGTAGTCGTGCTGCTGATCTGGCTCTCGTGGAACATCAACGCTGTCTTCTACGGCGGGGCCTTTGCCACCGAGATGGAGACCATCTGGCGCGCGCGTCGGATCGCACCGGATTCAGCAGAGAGCGTGGGGGGCGAGGCGAACGCGTCCGCCGCTGACGTGGTCAGTCTCCAGGCCCGCCGGGCGTCTCGACGCGGATCGTAAGCACCCCGTCAGCCTCGGCGATCTCCAGCATCCTCCCGCCGGTCTCGCAGAGCAGATGCGGCACGTCGATCCGCGCCAACGGATCGGTGGCCAGGAGGGTCAGGACCTCGCCGGGATCGGCCTCCGCCAGGGCTCGCCGGAGCCGCAGCGAGGGCACCGGACAGCGGTGGCCTCGCACATCGATGATCCGACTCAAGCCCCGAGTCTCCCGGTGAGCAGCTGAAGCGCGCGGGTGACGGCTGCCGCCCGGACCCCGCTGCGACCAAGATCGCCGAAGCGGCTCTCGTGGGTGGTGACCCCGTTGCGGTCGGCGAGGCCGAACCAGACCAGTCCCACCGGCTTCTCGGAGGAGCCGCCGCCCGGGCCCGCCACACCGGTCACCGCGACCGCGAGGTCGGCGTCGGCGGCCACTCGCGCCCCGGCCGCCATGGCTTCTGCGGTGGCGGCCGAGACCGCGCCGTGGGCGGCGAGCACCGTCGCCGGCACGCCGAGCAGGGCTGTCTTGGCACCGTTGCTGTAGGTGACGAGGCCGCGCTCCAGCACCTCCGAAGCGCCGGGAACATCGGTCAGGGCGGCCGAGACGAGGCCCCCGGTGCAGCTCTCGGCGGCGGTCACGGTCCAGCCGCGACGCCGGGCACCCTCGACAACTTCACGGGCGAGGTGACTGATCTCGTCAGGAAACATCGTCGGGGGCTCCTCAGGCCGGGGCGAAACGGGCTAGATCAGGGACGCGTCGCCGTCCGGGCCCGGCAGGCTCGCGCCGTTTCGCCGGAGACCGATCATGACGCCAGCGGCGGCACCCGCAAGGGACCTCACCGGGATGACGGTTGCGCCGTTCGTCGCGGCGGTGTTCGTCTCGGCCGGCCTCGTCTTTCTGCTGCAGCCGATCGCCACCCGCCTGGTGCTGCCGACGCTGGGCGGGTCTCCAGCGGTCTGGAACACCGCCATGGTGTTCTTTCAGGCGGCCCTGCTCGCCGGCTACCTCTACGCTAACCTGATGCAGCGCATCGGGCGCGTCGAGTTGCAGGTGGCGGTGCATCTCGCGCTGCTGGCGCTCGCGGCGCTAAGCCTGCCGCTGGCTATCACCGGTGTGACGGGAGACCCGGACCCGGCACGGCCGATCGGCTGGCTGCTGGGCACACTGGCGCTTTCGCTCGGCGCGCCCCTCACCATCCTGTCAGCGACGGCCCCGCTGATCCAGGCCTGGTTCGCCCGGGCGCAGCCGGGGCGGAACCCCTATGCGCTCTACGCCGCCAGCAACCTCGGGAGCTTCCTGGCCCTGCTGGCCTATCCGCTGCTGGTCGAGCCGCTGGCGGCGCTCGATGTCCAGCGGCTGGGCTGGACCCTCGGCTACGGTGCCTTCGTGAGCTTGGTCTTCTGGCTGGGCTGGACCCTGCGGTCCGGGCGGACGACGGCGGCAGGGACGGATGGCTCGTTGCCGACCAGTCCCCCCCTGACCTGGCGCGAGCGCGGCGCACTGGTGCTGCTGGCGGCGGCACCGTCCAGTCTCATGCTCGGTGTCACTGCGCACATATCGACCGATGTGGCTTCCGCCCCCTTCCTGTGGGTGGCTCCGCTGGCCCTTTATCTGCTAACATTCGTTCTGGCTTTCCGCGACCGGCCGTGGCCGCCGTTGCATGTCACCCTTGTGCTTCAGTCGGCGGCAGTGGCCGTGGCGGTGATCTTCATCGCTTTCCGCACGGGAGAGTGGCTGCTGCTTGTGGTCACCAACCTCACCGCCTTCACCCTCACCGCCCTGCTGTGTCACCAGCGTCTTGCGGGCCGACGACCACCGCCGGACCGGCTGACGGAATTCTATCTCTGGATCTCCCTGGGCGGGGTGATGGGCGGGGCGTTCACTGCCCTCGTCGCCCCCGTGCTGTTCGACGCCGTGTGGGAGTATCCGCTGGTGCTCGTGCTCGTGGGCCTCGCGCGCCACTGGGGACGGGGGGCGCTGGGCCGGGTCGAGCGCATCGCCCTGTTTCTGGCCATCCCGATCGCCCTGACCCCGCCGGTCCTGCTGGAGATGATGCGTTACAACATCGACTTCCTGCCGCAGATTCGAGGGGAGCCGCTGATGCGACTGTCGGCCCTGATTCTGGGTAGCGCCGCCATTGGTGCCTTCCTGCTGCGTGACCGGGCGCTGCTGTTCGTGCTGGTACTGGGACTGATGGGCTGGTCGTCCCAGCACATCTCGCGCGGCTATGACTGGGCGTGGAGCGAGCGCAGCTTCTTCGGCGTGATGCGGGTCGCCCGGACGCCGGACGCCGGGCTGGGCGGCGAGGCCCATGTGCTGATGCACGGCACCACCCTGCACGGAGCCCAGTCGCTGGCACCGTCGCAACGCTGCCGGCCCACCCTCTACTACACGCCGCAGACGCCGCTCGGGCAGGCGGTGCAGCAGACCCAGGCCCGGGTGCCGGACACACGTATCGCCGTGATCGGGCAAGGTGCCGGGGCGCTCGCGGCCTATGTCGGTCCGCGTGACCGGCTGACCTTCTACGAGATCGACCCGATGGTCGACCGTCTGTCGCGCGATTCGCGCTGGTTCAGCTTCATCAGCTACTGTGCCGAGGGGCCGGTGACCACGGTGCTGGGCGATGCGCGCCTGTCGCTGCGCGATGTGCCGGGTGACAGCTACGATGTTCTGGTGGTCGATGCCTTCAGCTCCGACGCGGTGCCCACGCATCTGCTGACGGTCGAGGCCATCGCCGAGTATCTGCGAGTGGTCAGCGACGAGGGTACCGTTGTGCTGCACCTGTCCAACCGCAACCTTGAGATCACCCTGCCGGCCCAGGCGGCGGCGCAGACGCTGGGCGTCCCGGCCCTGCACCAGATCTATTTCGAACAGTCGGGAGGCGGCCTGTCCGAGGCCTCGACCGAGGCCCTGATCCTGTCGCCCACCGAAGCGGGCATCGCCCCCTTCCGTGAAGACGGTCGCTGGCGGCAACTGGCTGAAACCGAAGTCCGTCCGTGGACGGATGACTACGTCAATCTCGTCGGAGCCCTCTGGCGCAGCCTCGTGCGCTGAGACGCGGCCGGGTCAGCTCGCGGGGCGGACAGGCAGGGCCACGGCGGCGATAGCCTGGGCGGCGAGGCCTTCCTGGCGGCCGGCAAAGCCCATGCCCTCGGTCGTCGTTGCCTTGACGCTGACCGCATCCAGCGGAAGATCCAGCAACTCGGCCAGACGCGCCTTCATGGCGGCCCGGTGCGGTTTGATGCGAGGCTGTTCGCACACGAGGGTGACATCAACGTTGACCAGCCGGCCGCCGCGGGCGCGTACACGCTCGACCGCATGCACAAGGAACTGGTCTGACCGGGCCCCCTTCCACTGCGGGTCCGACGGCGGGAAGTGGTCGCCGATGTCACCATCGCCGATCGCGCCCAGGATCGCATCGGTCAGGGCGTGAAGCCCGGCGTCGGCGTCGGAATGGCCGACCAGTGTCTGGTGGTGGCAGATCGGCACGCCGCATATCCAGACGATATCGCCGGGACCCCAGCGGTGGGCGTCCAGGCCGAGCCCCATACGCGTCTCCCAGGCGATCAAAGCCTCGGCCATGGCGAAATCCTCCGGATAGGTCAGCTTCATGAGAGCGGGGTCGCCCTGAACGAGGGCGACGCGGCCGCCGGCCGCTTCGAACACCGCCACATCGTCGGTGGCCGCGGCGTCATCGGGCCAGGCGGCATAGGCGGCGCGCAGGGGGGCGAGGCGAAAGGCCTGGGGGGTCTGGGCGCGGACAAGGCCGTCCCGTTCGACCGCTCCCGCGGAGACCCCGCCGCCGTCGCGCTTCAGCGAGTCGGCGACCGGCAGGACGGGGAGGGCGGCGTCGGCCTGCGCCAGCGCCTTCAACAGTCGGCTCACGACCGAACCGGCGAGAAGCGGGCGGGCGGCGTCGTGGATCAGGACGGCGGCGGTCTCGTCAATGCGAACGGCGTCCAGTCCGGCACGCACCGAATCGGTGCGGGTCGCGCCGCCGGCGACCGTGCGCCATCTCCTCAGTCCCTCGAGGGCACCTGCGGCCTCGGCGTCCGCGCCGGCGGGAATGACGACGACCACCTCGGCGGCCCCGGCGTCGAGCAGCGCCTCGACCGACCAGCGCAGGACGGGGCGACCGCCGAGCGCGCGCCACTGTTTGGCCGAGCCCGCCCCGGCGCGCGAGCCCGAGCCCGCCGCCACCACCACACCCGCGAAGTCCATGGTTAGTCTTCTAGGTGCTGCTTTGGTGACTGGCGAGAGCCGCGCTACAGAGCCGCATGATCTCGACTGCCCGCGACCTCTTGATCGGCGACGTCCGCGTGCCCGGACGGGTGCTGGCGGCACCGATGACCGGGGTCACCGACCTGCCGTTCCGCCGCCTCGCGGCGTCGCTCGGCGCGCCCTACGTCGCGACCGAGATGGTCGCCTCGAAGGAGCTGGCCCGTGGGCGGCCGGACGTTGTGCGGCGCGCGGCCGTGGGTGAAGGCTTGCCGCTGACGGTGATCCAGCTGGTCGGCGCTGATCCGGCCGCCATGGCCGAGGGCGCGCGCATGGCCGAGCGGGCTGGGGCCGACGTAGTCGACCTGAACTTCGGCTGTCCGGCCAAGGAGGTGACGGGCATCGCCTCGGGCTCGGCCCTGATGCGCACGCCAGACCGCGCCCGGGCCATAATGGCGGCGGTCGTCGGAGCGGTCTCGCGGCCGGTGACGGTCAAGATGCGGCTGGGTTGGGACCAGGGCTCTATCAATGCCCCCGAGTTGGCGAGGACAGCGCAGGAGCTCGGCGTGCGCGCGGTAACGGTGCACGGCCGCACCCGCAGCCAGTTCTACACCGGCGTGGCCGACTGGACGGTCGTTGGTCGGGTCAAGGCGGCAGTCGACATCCCCGTGATCGTCAACGGCGACATCTGCACCGTCGAGGACGCCTTGGCTGCGCTGGAGCAGTCGGGCGCCGACGCCCTCATGCTGGGGCGGGGCGTCTACGGCCGACCGTGGCTGCCGGCGCAGCTGGAGGCGGCGTTGGCCGGCGGCGCACCCTTGCAGGAGCCGGAAGCCGCCACCCGGCTGGCGCTGGTCACCCGACATCTCGAGGACAGCCTCGACTTCTACGGCCCCGGGCTCGGGCTGAAGATGTTTCGCAAGCATCTTGGCTGGTACATCGAGGCGGCCCCATGGCCGGGTGACGCTCCAGCGCGGCGGGCTGCCAAAGCGGCACTATGCCGGTTGGACGATCCGCGTGCGGTGGTGGACAGCCTCGCCGGACTGTGGGGGCTGTCTCGCTGTCACTGATGCAACGGGGTGACGATCTGTTGATTTCTGGTCACAGGTCAGCCTAAGCTCTTGTCCATGCGCTTGAGCCAGGCCGCCGCCGTGCCCGGGACGCCGTCGTTCTGGCGGCGGCTCTGGCGCTATGTGCGGGACGAGCGCGCCCGCTACGCCTTCCTCGCCTTGTTTGTCGTCGCTCTCGGCCTCGTCGGGGCGGCCGTCTGGCTGCTTGCGGCCGCACCCTCGGTCGCCGCCGAAACCGGCGCGCGGGCGACAGCCAGCCGGGTCGTACTGCTGCTGTTGCTCCTTAATCTCGGGCCGATGGTGCTGCTGGGACTGATTGTGGGTGTGCGGGTGCTCGACCTCGTCCGCGACCGAGCCAGCGACGCTGGCGCCCGCCTGCACCTACGCTTCGTCACCCTGTTCTCCGCCGTCGCCGTGGTGCCTGCGGTGCTGATCGCTCTGGTGTTCGGGGTGCTGGTCAATCGCGGGGTGGAGGGCTGGTTCAGCGAAACCGTTGTCGCGGCCGTCGAGAATGGCGCGGACATCGGCCGGGCCTATGTCGGCGACGTGTCCGCCGAGCTGGAGGTGGATCTGGCCACCATGACGACGGAGTTGGGCAACGTGCGCGACCTGTTCGATCGGAGGCTTCAGTTCAGCACAGCCCTGGCCCAGATCGGTGCCTTCTTCGGCTACCCGGCAGTCTATGTTCTCAACAGCCAGGGCGAGGTGCTCGCGGAGGGCGAGGTCCCCGGGGCACCACCTTACGTCGCCCCGCCGGTCGAGGCCTTCGAGCAGGCAGCCGGGGGCGAGGAAGTGTCTCTGGAGGTCACCGAGGGGCCTGACGCGATCCGCGCGGTAACCCTGCTGCCTGGCTATCCGGATTCGTTCCTCTATGTGGTGCGACCTCTTGAGCAGGGGCTTGTGGCCCGGTTGCGGGAGAGCGATCGGGCGATCCAGACCTACCGCCAGGCCGAGGAAAGCCGCGACCGGATCCAGGCCACATTCGTTCTCAGCTACGTCCAGACGGCCCTGCTGGTGCTGGTCGGCGCAGTGTGGCTGGGCATGTCGGCGGCCAACGCCATTTCGCGCCCCATCGCGGACCTGGTCACGGCTGCCAATGCCCTCGCCGCCGGTGATCTGGGGGCCCGGGTCGAGGCCAATCCGGCGGTGACCGAGATCAATCTGTTATCGAGCGCCTTCAACAGGATGGCGGAAGACCTGGAGGGTCAGCAGCAGGCCTTGCGCCGGGCCAGCGACGAAGCCCAGGCGCGCAGCCTGTTCACCGAGACAGTGCTGTCCGGCGTCTCGGCGGGCGTCATCGGCCTGGATCGCGAGGGTCGGGTCTCGGCGCTGAACGACAGTGCCCGTGAGCTTCTGGCCCTGCCCGGCGAGGCGCTGTCGGGGTATGCACTGGCTGACGTCGCGCCCGAGCTCGACGCCCTGATCGGGCGCGGCGAGCCGCAGATCGAGGAGGATGTCGACGTCACTCGCGACGGCGAAACGCGCCGCCTCCGGGTGCGGGTGCAGGGCGGCCTTGGCGGCGAGGCGGTGATGACCTTCGACGACATCACGCGGTTGGTGACGGCCCAGCGCAACGCCGCCTGGCGCGACGTCGCCCGGCGCATCGCCCACGAGATCAAGAACCCGCTCACGCCGATCCAGCTTTCGGCCGAGCGGCTGCGGCGTAAGTACCGTTCGCGCGTGGCCGAGGACGTCGAGGTGTTCGATCGCTGCACCGAGACCATCATCCGCCAGGTCGGGGACATCGGCCGGATGGTTGACGAGTTTTCAGGCTTCGCCCGGATGCCGGCCCCGCGCTTCGCCGCCGCCAACCCGTCCGAATTGCTGCGCGAGGCGGCGTTCGCGCAAAGGGTCGCTGCGCCCGGCATCGAGGTGCGGCTGGCCGAGCCGCTGCCGTCGGCAAGCCTGATCTGCGACCGCAGCATGGTCGGTCAGGCCCTGACCAATGTGCTCAAGAACGCCGGCGAGGCCATTCTGGCCCGCCGTGCGCTGGACGGGGCCGCCGCCGGGGCCATGTCGGTCGGGCTGGAGATCGAGGATGGTGCGGCCGTCTTCGTGGTCGAGGACGACGGCATCGGCCTGCCGGACAAGGACCGCGACCGGCTTATCGAACCCTACGTAACGACGCGCGAGAAGGGCACCGGTCTCGGGCTCGCGATCGTCCGACGTATCTGCGAGGACCACGGCGGCACCCTGAAGCTGGCCGACGCGGTCGAGCTTTCGGGCGCGCGGGTGTGTCTGGTCTTTCCCTTGCGTCCGGAATGGGGCGCGTCCCGTCCCGAGACGCCAGCTGCCACGGCGAACTAGAGAGGCGTCATGCGACAGTCCGGAGCTGACATTCTGGTGGTGGACGACGAGGCGGATATCCGCGAGCTCGTCTCGGGGCTGCTGGAGGACGAGGGGCATGGGGTGCGCACTGCGGCCGACTCCGAGGCGGCGCTGGCCGCGATCCGGGCGCGCCGGCCGTCTCTGGTGCTGCTCGACATCTGGATGCAGGGCGGCGGGATGGACGGGCTGGAGCTGCTCGACCTGCTCAAGACGCTCGACCCGGACCTGCCGGTAATCATGATCTCCGGCCACGGCAACATCGAGACGGCGGTAAGCGCCCTCAAGCGCGGTGCCTATGACTTCCTCGAGAAGCCTTTCAAGTCCGACAGGCTGGTCGTGGTGGTGGAGCGGGCACTCGAAGCTGCCACCCTGCGGCGAGAGAACCGCCAGCTCAGGGCCCGGGCCAGCCTGCCGACGGGTCTGATTGGCCGCTCTGCGGCGGCGCAGCAGCTTCGGGCAACCGTGACCAAGGTGGCCCCGGCCAACAGCCGGGTGCTGATCTCCGGCCCGCCGGGCTCCGGCAAGGAGCTGGTTGCGCGCCAGATCCACGCGGCCAGTGCGCGGGCGCGCGGGGTGTTCGTGGCCATCTCCTCGGCCGGCATGACGCCCGAGCGGCTCGACGTCGAGTTGTTCGGCGAGGAGGGGAGCGACGGCCGGCCCTCCAAGATCGGCGTGTTCGAGCGGGCCCACAATGGCACACTCTATCTGGACGACGTTGCGGATATGCCGCGCGAGAGCCAGGGACGCATCCTGCGGGTTCTGGTTGAGCAGCGGTTCCGGCGCGTGGGGGGGGATCAGGACGTGCAGGTCGATGTGCGGGTCATCTCCTCGACCTCGCGCGACCTCAAGGCTGAAATCTCGGAGGGCCGGTTCCGCGAGGACCTGTTTCACCGGCTCAATGTGGTGCCGATCCGGGTGCCGCCTCTGGCCGAACGGCGAGAGGACATCGCCGAGCTGTGCGAGTACTTCGTCGAGACCCTCGCCGAGTCCCAGGGGCTTCCGCGGCGGCCGCTCGGCGACGACGCCATCGCCGTGCTGCAGGTTCATTCCTGGCCGGGCAACGTCCGCCAGCTACGCAACAACATCGAGAGGCTGCTGATCCTTGCCGCCGGCGGGCCGGGCGAGCCGATTACGGCGGCGATGCTGCCGCAGGAGGTGGCCCAGCCCGGCTCCGGCGGCGGCCTGGGGGCCGAACGGGTCATCTCCCTGCCACTGCGCGAGGCACGCGAGGTGTTCGAGCGCGAGTATCTCTCAGCGCAGATCATGCGCTTCGGCGGCAACATCTCGCGTACCGCCAGCTTCATCGGTATGGAACGGTCAGCGCTGCACCGGAAGCTGAAGTCGCTGGGCGTCGCGCCCGCGCGGGGCGGCGATGGCGACGAGGAGATGGCGGACTGATGTCGCGCGTAGCCTATGTGAACGGCTCCTACGGCCCGCTGTCCGACGCGGCAGTGAGTGTTGAGGACCGCGGCTTCCAGTTCGCGGACGGGGTCTACGAGGTATGGTCGGTGTTCGATGGCCGCATGGCCGACTACGACGGCCATATGAACCGGCTGGCCCGCAGCCTGACCGAGTTGCGTATCGACATCCCGATGACGCGCGAGGCTCTGACGGTCGTCCTCAGGGAGACCATTCGGCGCAACCGTGTGCGGGACGGCATCGTCTATCTGCAAGTGACCCGCGGTGCGGCCCGGCGCGATCATCCGTTTCCGGGCCCCGGTACTCCACCGAGCGTGGTCGTGACCTCGCGCTCCGTCGACCAGTCCAGGGCCGAGGCCATGGCGCGAAGGGGGGTCGCGGTGATCACCCAGCCCGACATTCGCTGGGGGCGTTGCGACATCAAGACGGTCGGGCTGCTGCCCAATGTGCTGGCCAAGCAGGCCGCGCGTGAGCAGGGGGCCTACGAGGCCTGGCTGGTGGACGAGATGGGTCTGGTGACCGAGGGCTCCTCGACCAACGCCTGGATCATCGATCGCGACGGCAAGTTGCGCACCCGCGACACTCAGGCCAATATCTTGCGTGGCGTGACCCGTACAGCCATTCTCGAACTGCTGCAGCACGAGGGGCTGGAGCTTGATGAGCGGCCGTTTTCCGTGGAAGACGCGAGGCAGGCGCGCGAGGCCTTCTTCACGGCCGCGGGTGCCTTCGTCATGCCGGCGGTATCGATCGACGGGGTGAAGATCGGGGATGGCAAGCCAGGGGCTGTGACCAGTCGCCTGCGACGGCTGTACATTGAACGGGCGCGCGCCGAGGCCATCTAGCCATTGCGACGGCCCCGGCCGCCCGTCTAAGGTCGAGTGGCCGCGCCTGCCTTGCGGCGAACCAACCAAGACAGGATCAACCTGCCATGTCGCAAGACAAACGCCAGAATCTCCAGGACACCTTCCTCAACAGCGTTCGCAAGACGAAAACGCCGCTGACCATCTTTCTCGTCAACGGGGTCAAGCTGCAGGGCATCGTGACCTGGTTCGATAACTTCTGCGTACTGCTACGCCGTGACGGCCAATCCCAGCTTGTGTACAAGCACGCCATCTCCACCATCATGCCCGCCCAGCCCGTGCAGCTGTACGAGCCCGAGGTCGACGAGATCGATTGACCCGGAAACTGATCGACCATGCCATTCCCGTGCTCACGGCGGTCGTCCTCCACCCGGACTCCCGGGAGACGGGCTCGCGGCTGGCCCAGGAGCGGCTGGACGAGGCGGTAGGCCTTGCCCGGGCGCTTGACCTCAAAGTGACCGCCGCCGAGCTGGTGCGCGTGCGCAAGATCACGCCAGCCACCCTGTTCGGAGCCGGCAAGGTTAACGAGCTGGCGGCCCTGGTCCGGGCGTCCGACGCCGAGGTGGTTGTCATTGATGACGCCCTGACCCCGGTGCAGCAGCGCAATCTGGAGACGGCCTGGCAGGTCAAGGTCATCGACCGCACCGGCCTGATCCTCGAGATCTTCGGCCGGCGGGCGCGCACCAGGGAAGGCCGGCTGCAGGTCGAGCTGGCGCGGCTGGACTATGAGCGCTCCCGTCTGGTCAGGACCTGGACCCACCTTGAACGCCAGCGGGGCGGCACCGGCTCAACCGGCGGTCCGGGCGAAACCCAGATCGAGCTGGACCGTCGCCTGATCGCGGATCGTATCGTCCGCCTCAGGGGCGAGCTGGACGAGGTGCGCCGCACCCGCGCCCTGCACCGCAAGGCCCGGCGCAAGGTCCCGTTCCCGACCGTGGCCCTGGTCGGCTACACCAACGCTGGCAAGTCGACCCTGTTCAACAGGCTGACCGGGTCGGAGGTGCTGGCCAGGGACCTGCTGTTCGCGACCCTGGACACCACCCAGCGCATGATCCGCCTGCCGCAGGGCCGGCCGGCGATCATCGCCGATACTGTGGGCTTCATCTCTGACCTGCCGCATGAGCTGGTCGAGAGCTTCCGCGCCACTCTGGAAGAGGTCGGCGAGGCGGATCTGATCCTGCACGTGCGCGACATCGCCTCGCTGGATACGGACGCCCAGGCGCGGGATGTCGAGGCGGTGCTGAAGCAGATTCCGGTGCCCGAAGGACGGACACGCCGGGTTCTGGAAGTCTGGAACAAGATCGACCTGCTGCCCCCCGAGGCGCGGGAAAACGTGCTCGGCCAGGCCATGCGCCAGGCGCGTGAGGGGACCGCCGTCGCCGTCTCGGCCTCGACCGGGGAGGGAATCGAGGTTCTGCGCCGGACCATCGCCGGCCTGATCGATGACGATCCGGAGACCCGGCTCACCCTCGAGCCGCACGAGAGCGAGGCGCTGGCCTGGCTGTATGAGCATGGCCGGGTGACCTTCCGCGACACCGACGCCGAGGGCCGGACCCATGTGGTGGTGCGGCTGCATCCGGCGGCGCTGGGCCGCTTTGAGCGGCAGTTTCCGTCGCTGCTCTGAGGCGGCCGCAGTCGGAGATCAGGTCAGGGTCTGCCAGCCGAAGGGCGTCAGCCGCTCCATCGGGCGGAAGCGGCCCTTGTAGTCCATCCTCGGTGAGCCCTGCACCCAATAGCCGAGGTAGAGGTAGGGCAAGCCGACGGTCCCGGCCTGGCGCAGATGGTCAAGGATGGCGAACACCCCGAGTCCGCGGCCGGCGAGGTCCGGGTCGTAGTAGCTGTACACCATCGACAGCCCATCCCCGAGCAGGTCGGTGAGGGCGACGCCGACAAGCTGCCCCGGACCGTCCGGATCCGGCAGCCGGTACTCGATCAGGTGAGTGCGGACCGTGGTATCCTCCACCATCGCTACATAGTCCGGCCAAGTCATTTCGCTCATGCCGCCACCGGGATGCCGGTGGGCCAGATACCGCTTCAGCAGATCGAACTGTTCGGCCGTCGCCTCGGCCTCGACGAGACAGCGCTGCAGGTCGCTGTTGCGCCGCAGGCTGCGGCGCTCGGACCGACTGAACACATAGTCGGCGACAGGCAGCCGCACCGAGACGCAGGCGTCGCAGGCCTCGCAGGCGGGGCGATAGGCGATGTTCTGGCTACGCCTGAAGCCAGCGTGAGTCAGCTGGTCGTTGACCCGCGCGGCGTCGCCGAACGGCAGGGTGGCGAACACCTTTCGCTCAAGCCGGTCCGGCAGATACGGGCAGGCAGCGGCGGCCGTCATGAAGAAGCGCAGCTGGCGCGACGGAACGTGGCGTGTCACGGAACCCCCCGCGTTTGTAGTGCCCGCCGTCTGTCCAAACCCTCCATGATGAGCGTATTTGGCGGGAAAACGTGCGTCCCTGCAAGAGTTTCGGGGCGCATCCTCACCACCTCAGAGACTCGTGTCGCGCGGCAGTACAGGCGCTTCCCGCAGCAGGACGATGGCTATCCGCCGGTTGCCGGCGAGCGCCGGATCGTCGGGATAGAGCGGATCGGAGCCTGCCTTGCCAGCGACCTGGAAGACGCGGTCAGGGTCGACGCCGGTGCCCTGCAGGATCTCGCGCGCCGCGTTGGCCCGCTGGGCCGACAGGTTCCAGTCGCCGGGGGCGCTGGCGACGCCGGAGCCGATCCTGGAGCTGGTGTGGCCGCTGATGGACACACGGTTGGGCAGCTGGTTGATGATCCGGCTGACAGCCCGAAGCAGCACCTGGGCGCGGGCGTTGGGCCGTGCGGAGTTCTCCTCGAACATCGGGCGGCCTTCCTGGTCGACCAGCTGGATGCGAAGGCCTTCAGGCGTCTGGTCGACGATGATCTGCTTCGACAGCTCGGTCAGTTCCGGCATCGACTGCATGGCCTGACGCAGCGAGGCTGCCGCTGAAGCGAAGTCGGCGGCCTCCCGGCGCGTCATCTCCTCGCGCAGCGCCTCCTCGGTCGCGGCCGCCAGAGTCTGGCTCTGGCCGATGTCCTCGGGGGCGTCGACGGGCGGCTGCGGGGCAAGCTGCGACACGATGTCCATGGCACCCTGGTCGGCCAATCCATCGGCCCCCAGGGCGGTGCCGCCGAGCAGGCCGCCGGAACCGCTGGTCGTCTCGGCGACGCTGGCCGGGGCGAAATACTCGGCGATGCCAATCTTCTGTTCCGGATCGGTCGTGTTGATCAGCCACATCAATAGGAAGAAGGCCATCATGGCCGTGACGAAGTCGGCGTAGGCGACCTTCCAGGCACCGCCATGGTGCCCATGGCCGCCGCCCTTCTTGATCTTCTTGATGAGGATGGGGCGTTCGTTGGCGGCCATGCGTGACTCGGGCGACCCGGTAAGTGGAGGTCACCAGTTTTCGGCGAGCAAGGTTAAGGCGATGTTGCGCGCGCTTTCGCGCCCTTGCGCGCCTTTCGGCGTCCGCCTAGGTCGAGCGGGTCCAGGAGCCGCCGTGTCCAAAGTCGCTTCAGCGTCCGTCGAAGATGCAAAGACCTACCGTCAAGCGCTGGGCACCTTCGCCACCGGTGTGTGCGTCGTCACTGCCGACACACCCACCGGTCCGGTCGGCATCACGGTCAATTCCTTCACCTCGGTCTCCCTGGTGCCGCGGCTGGTCCTGTGGTGCCTCGACCAGGGGTCCGAGCGCGCGCTGCTGTTCGCCGCGGCGGAACGCTATGTCATTCAGGTGCTGCAGGCCGGACAGCGGGATGCCGCCGCGCGCTTCGCCAAGGGCAACCGGGCGCTGGCCGAGAGCGAGGTGCGCCGCGTCGCCGGTGCGCCGCGGCTGGCCAACTCACTGGCCTGGTTCGCCTGTGAGGCCGAGCGTCAGGTCCACGCCGGCGACCATCTGATCATCCTCGGGCGCGTTCTTGCCTTTGACGCTGCGCCGGGCGAGGGCCTGACCTTCCACCGCGGCCGGTTCGGCGTGACGGAGACAGGGGCATGAAGATCGGCTTCGCCGGGCTCGGCGTGATGGGTGCGCCCATGGCCGGCCACCTGCAGCGGGCGGGTCAGCAGGTCACCGGCTTCAACCGCTCGCCGGACAAGGCCAGCGCCTGGGCGTCGGCGGCCGGCGGACAGGCGGCCGCGACCGTGGCCGAGGCGGCGGCGGGCGCGGAACTGTTCATCCTCTGCGTCGGCAACGACCACGACGTGCGCGGGGTGGTCGGGCAGGCCCTGCCGTACCTCGCCGATGGAGCCGTCATCGTTGACCATACCACAACCTCGGCCGTCGTGGCGCGGGAGATGGCGGCGCTGGCCGAGACCAGCGGCCGCCGCTTCCTCGACGCGCCGGTGTCCGGCGGACAGGCCGGGGCCGAGCGCGGCCAGTTGAGCGTCATGGTTGGCGGCGACCCTGCGGCGCTGGAGACAGCGTCCGCTGCGCTGGAGGCCTATGCAAAGGCGATCCGGCACATGGGGCCGTCGGGGTCGGGACAGCTGACCAAGATGGTCAACCAGATCGCCATCGCCGGCGTGGTCCAGGGGCTGGCCGAGGCGGTGCATTTCGCCCAGCAGGCCGGGCTCGACACCGACGCGGTCTATGAGGCCGTATCGCAGGGCGCGGCCCAGTCCTGGCAGATGGACAATCGCTGGAAGACGGCGGCCAAGGGCGAGTTCGCGTTCGGTTTCGCCGTCGACTGGATGCGCAAGGATCTCGGGCTGGTGCTCGACGAGGCCCGGCGCAACGGCTCGGTTCTGGCCCTCACCGCGCTGGTCGATCAGTTCTACGCCGAGGTTCAGGCGATGGGCGGATCGCGATGGGATACTTCCAGTCTTGCCGCCCGGCTTCAGGCTCCCAGCAGCTCCGCCGCGCGGGGGGCGAAATAGGTCAGGACGCCGGCACCGCCGGCTCGCTTGAAAGCCGTCAGGCTCTCGAGAATCGCCCGGTCCTCGTCCAGCCAGCCATTTGCGGCGGCGGCCTTCATCATCGCGTACTCGCCGGAAACCTGGTAGGCGAAAGTCGGTACACGGAATATCTCGGCCACGCGCTGCACGATGTCCAGATACAGCAGCCCCGGCTTGACCATTACCATGTCGGCCCCCTCGGCGAGGTCCATGGCCACCTCCTTCAGGGCTTCATCGCTGTTGGTGAAGGCCATCTGATAGGTCTTCTTGTCGCCGGTCAGGGCCCGAGACGACCCTACCGCGTCGCGGTAGGGGCCGTAGAAGGCCGAGGCGTACTTGGCCGCGTAGGACAGGATCAGGGTGTCCTGGAAGCCGTTGGCCTCGAGGGCCTCGCGCACGGCCTGTACGCGGCCGTCCATCATGTCGGACGGGGCGACGATGTCGACCCCGGCATGGGCGTGGATGAACGCCTGCTCGGCCAGCCGCTCCAGCGTCGCATCGTTGAGGATGCGGCCGTCCTCAAGGACGCCGTCGTGCCCGTGGTCCGTGTAGCAGTCGAGCGCCACATCGGTGATGACGCCGATCTCCGGCGCCGCGTCCTTGATGGCGCGGATGCAGTCCGGCACCAGCCCGTCCGGGTCGGTCGCCCCCGTCCCGACGGCATCCTTGGCCACGGTCGACACATTGGGGAACAGGGCTACGGCCGGGATGCCGAGATTACGCGCCCGCACCGCCGCCCGCGCCGCCGCCCTTGCCGACAGGCGGCTGACCCCGGGCATGGACGGCACCGGCTGCTCGTCCTCGGGGCCGTCGTGGACGATCAGCGGCCAGACCAGATCGGCCGGGGTCAGGGTGGTTTCCGCCACCAGTCGCCGGATCCACGGCGAGGCGCGCAGCCGTCGGGGCCGGGCGAGGGGAAAGGGCGCGGGTGGGAAGGGCATGCTCATCGCGTCGGCTTAACGCAGCCGGAGCGTCTCGTCATCCGGGGGGCGCATCGGCTAGAAGCGCGGCAAGACGACGAGGAAACGTTTCATGGACTTCGCCCTCACCGCCGACCAACGCGCCATCCAGGACGCGGCCCGCACCTTCTCCGAGGCCGAGCTGGCGCCGCATTCGGCCGAGTGGGACGAGACGAAGCACTTCCCCGTGGAGACCATGCGCCGGGCGGCCGAGATGGGCTTCGCCGCCATCTATGCCGGCGAGGAGCATGGCGGCATGGCCCTGGGCCGCGTCGAGGCGGCGCTGATCTTCGAGGAGCTGTCGCGCGGCGATGTCTCGACCGCCGCCTTCATCTCGATCCACAACATGGTCACCTGGATGATCGACAGCTTCGGCGAGGCGGCCCTGCGGGCGCGCTTCGTGCCGGCGCTGGCGACCATGGACAAGATCGGCAGCTACTGCCTGACCGAACCGGGGTCGGGCTCCGACGCCGCCGCCCTGCGCACCACCGCGAAGCGCGACGGCGAGCACTATGTGCTGAACGGCTCCAAGGCCTTCATCTCCGGTGCCAGAACCAGCGACCTCTACGTCGTCATGTGCCGGACGGGCGAGGCGGGGCCGAAGGGCGTCAGCGCCATCGTGGTGGAGAAGGATACGCCCGGCCTGTCGTTCGGCAGTCAGGAGCGCAAGATGGGCTGGAACAGTCAGCCGACCGCCGTGGTCCAGTTCGACGACTGCCGCGTGCCGGCCGAGAACCTGATGGGCAAGGAAGGGGACGGCTTCCGCTACGCCATGATGGGCCTCGACGGCGGCCGGCTGAACATCGCCGCCTGTTCGCTGGGCGGGGCGCGGCTGGCGCTGGAAACGGCACAAGCCTACGTCACCACGCGAAAACAGTTCGGCAAAGCGCTGAATGAATTCCAGCATGTCCAGTTCAAGCTGGCTGACATGGCGACCCAGCTGGACGCCGCGCGGCTGATGGTGCTACGCGGTGCCTGGGCGCTGGACACGGGGCATCCGGAGAAGACCAAATGGTGCGCCATGGCCAAGCGGATGGCCACGGACGCGGGCTTCGAGGTCGCCGACGAGGCGCTACAGCTGCATGGCGGCTATGGCTATCTGCGCGACTATCCGCTGGAGCGCATCGTCCGCGACCTGCGGGTGCACCGGATCCTTGAGGGCACTAACGAGATCATGCGCGTCATCACCGCGCGCGAGATGATGCGGCAGTAGCCGACGCAGGCGGGGGCGCGACCATGGGCGAACCGATCCGGTCCATTCTCGTCGTCGGCGGCGGCACCGCCGGCTGGATGGCGGCCGCGGCGTTGAAGACCGCCACCGGGCCGCACTGTCAGGTCCGGCTGGTCGAGTCCGAGGACATCGGCATCGTCGGGGTCGGCGAGGCGACCGTCCCGACCATCCGGGACTTCAACCGCATGATCGGCCTCGACGAGGTCGCCTTCATGCGGGAGACGAAGGCCAGTCTGAAGCTGGGTATCCAGTTTGTGGGCTGGGGCGATGAGTCATCGAGCTATTTTCACCCGTTCGGAGCTTATGGCGCGGGGCGGGAACTGGGCGATTTCCATCAGGTCTGGCTGTCGCTGCGGGCGCGCGGCATGGCCTCGGACCTCGACGCTTACTCCCTGTGCACCCGGGCGGCCTTCGCCGGGCGGGTCGGGGCGCTGGATCCGGAACCGCGTTCGCCCGAGGCCCTGATCCCGGCCGCCTTCCACTTTGACGCCGGCCTGTATGCGCAACACCTGCGCCGCTTCTGCGAGGCGCGCGGCGTCGAGCGTATCGAGGGCCGCATCCTCGAGGTCGCGCAGCGCGCCGACGGCTTCGTCGATCACGTGAGGCTGGAAGGCGAAAAGACGCTTTCTGCAGACCTTTTTATCGACTGTACCGGCTTTCGCGGTCTGCTGGTCGAGGGCGCGCTGAAGGCGGGTTACGAGGACTGGTCGCACTGGCTGCCGATGGACCGGGCGGTCGCGGCGCCCTGCGCCAAGGCCGGGCCGATCACCCCCTACACCCGCGCGACGGCGGACGCGGGCGGGTGGCGCTGGCGCATCCCGCTGCAGCACCGCACCGGCAACGGCTATGTCTACAGCTCGCGCTTCATCGATCAGGAGGCCGCCACGGCGCGCCTGCTGGAGACCCTCGACGGCGAGCTGCTGGCCGAGCCGCGTCACCTGCGCTTCGTCACGGGCCGGCGGAAAGCCTACTGGGACCGGAATGTCGTGGCGCTGGGGCTGTCGTCGGGATTCATCGAGCCCCTCGAGTCAACCAGCATCCATCTGGTCCACGTCGGGCTGAACCGGCTGTTGCAGCACTTCCCGGACAGCGGCTTCAGTCCCGGCAACATCGCCGCCTATAATCGGCGCGTCGGGCGCGACGTCGAGCAGGTGCGCGACTTCGTCATCCTGCACTACCACCTGACGCAGCGCCGCGACGCGGATCTGTGGCGCTACGTCGCCGACATGCCGATCCCTGACGCTCTGGCCGAGCGGGTCGAACTGTTCCGGGAGCGCGGGATCCTGTCACCCCAGAGCGCAGATGACTACTTCTCACCGACGTCCTGGCTGGCGGTGATGATCGGCCAGGGGCTGCATCCGCGGGCGCACAATCCCCTCTATGACCTGAACAATCCGGCGACCCAGGCCGGTCGTCTGAAGCAGGTGGAGACGGCCTTCGCCGAGGCCGCGGCGCGGCTGCCGCTGCACGAGGACTATCTGCGCTCGGGTGGCATGGTGGCGGCGGACGCCTGACCGCTCGACGCCTCCGGACGGCCGGTCTAGACAACGCCCCATGACCGAAGCCGCCGTCTCCGAGCCCCACGTTCTGGCCCGTGTCGAAGGCGGGCTGGGCCGACTGACCCTCAATCGCCCGGGGGCCCTTCACGCCCTGACCCGGCCGATGTGCGAGGCGATGACCGACGCCCTTCTGGCCTGGCGGGACGATCCGGCGGTCATGTCGGTGCTGATCGATCACGCCGGCGAGCGGGGCTTCTGCGCCGGCGGCGACATCCGCATGATCGCCGAGAGCGGGGCCCGGGACGCGGTCGAGGCCCGGGCCTTCTTCCATACCGAGTACCGACTCAATCACCTGCTGTTCGCCTATCCCAAACCCGTGACGGTGCTCGTCGACGGCATCGTCATGGGCGGAGGGGTCGGCATCTCGGAGCCGGCGAAGGTGCGGGTTGCCACCGAGCGCACGACCTATGCCATGCCCGAAACCGGCATCGGTCTGTTCCCGGACGTCGGCGGCGGCTGGTTCCTGCCGAGGCTGCCGGGCGAGACCGGGACCTGGATCGCCCTGACAGGCGTGCGACTCAAGGCGGCCGACACGGTTACGCTGGGAATTCACACCCACTTTGTGGCGTCGCAGCGGATGGCTGAATTGAAGTCGGCGCTGCTCGCCTCGCCGCAGGATCCGGCGCGGGTGGTCTCGCGCTTCGCCGAGCCAGCGGCAGCTGGGCCGCACGTGCCCCACCGCAAGGCCATTGACCGGCTATTCGCTCATGACCGGGTCGAGGGAATTCTCGCCGCCCTCGCGGCGGACGGCTCCGTCTGGGCCATCGCCCAGCGGGACCTCCTGCTGACCAAGTCCCCGCAGTCGCTAAAGGTCACGCTGCGGCAGCTGCGCGAGGGCCGACGATTGGCGACCTTCGCGGACAACATGGTGATGGAGTACCGGCTCGGCGGGCGTGTGGTGCAGACGCACGACTTCCAGGAGGGAGTGCGCGCCGTCATCGTCGACAAGGACAATGCGCCGAACTGGTCGCCGACGACGGTCGAGGCCGTGGATGACGGTGCCATGGCCGCGCTGTTCGCCCCCTTGCCTGCCGGAGACGAATGGACGCCGCTGCCCGGGCTGGGCGAGGGTTGATCCCCGGCGGGCAGACGCGCAGGGTCCGGCCGCACACAGGAGACCCGCAATGCGCATCGTGACCGCTCTCGCCGCCATCATGCTCGCCGCCGCCCCCGCGGGGCTGGCCCAGTCGGTTGATCCCGTCGGGACGGCGCTCGCTGACCCGCGGCGACCCGTTGAGGATTTGGCCCGTGACGAGGTCCGTGCCAGCGCGGAGATGCTGGGATTCTCGGCAATCCGTCCCGGCGCGCGGGTGGCCGACATCCGCCCGGAGGAAGGCTTCTTCGCCCGCCTGTTCGCCGTGGCCGTGGGCCCCGAGGGCAAGGTCTACGCCTTTGTCCCGACGCGGACCGCGGGGCGCGAGAACGCCTATGCCGACGCCTTGGCGGCGACCTACGGCAATGTCGAGCGGATCACCGGCCCGCTGGACGCCATGACGTTCCCCGAGCCGCTGGACGTCGTGTTCTCCGCGCAGGAGTACCACGACTTCCACATCCCCGGTTTCCAGACCGACGTGGCCGAGATGAACCGGCGCATCTTTGCCGCCCTGAAGCCCGGCGGTCTCTACGTGATCATCGACCATGAAGCCGCGCCCGGTGCAGGCCGCGAGGTGGTGCAGAGCCTGCATCGCATCGAGGGCGCTTACCTGCGGCGCGAGGTCGAGGCGGCCGGCTTCGTCTTCGACGGGGCCAGCGAGGCGGTGCGCAACCCGGCCGACGACCTCAGCCTGAACGTGTTCGACCCGGCCATTCGCGGCCGCACCGACCAGTTCGCCTACCGCTTCCGCAAGCCGGACTGACCGCCTTCAGCTTGCGGCGATGATGGCCTCGCGCTCAGCCGCGTCGAGAACGCGCCAGCGCCCCTCCGGCAGATCGCCCAGATTCAGGGGGCCGATACGCTTGCGCTGCAGATCGACCACGCGCAGATCGACCATCTCGGCCATTCGGCGAATCTGGCGGTTGCGACCCTCGGTCAGTACGAAGGTCAGGTCCTGGTCACCGACCTGCTCCACCTCCGCGCGCTTGAGGGGGCGACCGTCGAGTGCGAGGCCGAAGCGGAGGCGGGCGATTTTCGAGGGGCTGATGCGACCGGCGACCCTCACCCGGTAGGCCTTGTCGAGCCGGGATTCAGGCCCGATCACCGCCTTGGCCAGAACCCCGTCCGACGACAGCAGAAGAAGGCCGCGCGAATCCTCGTCCAGCCGGCCGAGCGGGGGCAGGGCATCGCGCCCCGGGGGATGCAGGTCGCCAACGGCGTTGGCCGCGGTCAGCAGCCGCGCCGCCGGGATCTTGCCCGGCTCCGGCTGGCCCGACACATAACCTGCAGGCTTGTTCAGGATGATGGTGACCGCCGCCAGCGCGGCCCGGGCATGCTCGGCCAGCTCGAGGGTCTGGCCCTGCAGGATCTTGCGACCGGCATCCGTGACCCTCTCGCCGTCAATGCGGACCAGACCGTCGGCAATCAGCGCCTCGGCCTCGCGACGCGAGCAGACTCCGCTCTGGGCCAGCCACTTGTTGATCCGCTGCGGCTCGGTCCCGCCATAGGTTCGGCGAAAGATCATGGGGCTCTCTAGCCCCGTCGGCCCGATCGCGCCAACCGACGTATCATATGCGCCGGAACAGCAGGCTCAGGTTGTTGGCTGGCATGGACTTACGCAGCGTCAGGGCGAGCCCTTGGCCGGCCGCCTCGGCGGCGACGGCCTCGACCGACCGGAGCCCCCATTCCGGATCACGGGCCTTCAGCGAAGCATCGAAGGCGGCGTTGCTCTCGGCCAGGGGCCGATCAGCCTCCCGAAACGGGCCGTACAGGAGCATCAGACCGCCGCGCGGCAGGCTGCATGCGGCACCTTGAAGCAGCGCCATTGTCGTGCGCCATGGACTGATGTGCACCAGGTTGATTGCGACCACGGCATCGACCGGAGAGACGGGCCAGGCGGCCGGATCGGTCACGTCGAGGCGCGCGGGTGCCGCGAGGTTCGGCGGCCCGGTGCAGCGCCAGGCGGCAATCGAGTCCAGCGCCTCGTCACTGACGTCGGTCGGGTGCCAGATCAGGCCCGGCAGAGCGGCCGCGAAGGCGGCGGCGTGCTGCCCGGTGCCGGAGGCGATCTCCAGCACCTCGCCGCGCGGCGGCAGGACAGCCTTCAGCACCTCCAGAATGGCCAGAGCGTTGCGCGCGGCGGCCGGCGAGCTGCGGGCACCGTCAGGCGTGTCGCAAGGCGGATCCATGGTCTGCATGGGGCGGACATAGCGCGCCGCGCAGGTCGCTGCGATGGCCGAGGGCGCAAGTTGTTCGCTACCTGCCAATTCTTAGGCTGATCATGCGCCGTTTGACGGTGCCCGCGACATCATGCTTTTGCTTGTTACAGAGCGTGATCGCTCGGGGAGTGCGTCACGACGGCGCTCAAGACTGTCGGGCCAGAGGTTCAGGAGAGCAGGACGTGATCACCCACGATATCCCGCCCGGACTCCGTCCGGCACCCACCCGCCATGTGGGCCTGATCGCATGGGTCGAGCGCGTCGCCGCCCTGACGCGGCCCGACCGGGTCCACTGGTGCGACGGCTCCGAGGCCGAGAAGCAGGCCATCCTCGCCGATCTGGTCGCGCGCGGGACCCTGCGCCCCCTCGATCCGGTCAAGCGCCCAGGCAGCTATCACGCCCTGTCGGACCCGCGCGATGTGGCCCGGGTCGAGAATCGCACCTTCATCTGCAGCGCCACCGCCGATGAGGCCGGCCCGACCAACAATTGGGCGGACCCGGTGGAGATGCGCGGGCGGCTTGAAGGGCTGTTCGAGGGCTGCATGACCGGGCGGGTCATGTACATCGTGCCCTTCTGCATGGGCCCGCTCGGGTCGGAAATCAGCGCCGTAGGGGTGGAGATCACCGACAGCGGCTATGTCGCCGCCTCCATGGGCATCATGACCCGAATGGGCGAGGTGGCGCTGAAGCAGTTGGGCGAGGACGGGATGTTCGTTCCGGCGGTCCACTCGCTTGGCGCGCCGCTCGCGCTCGGTGAGGCCGATGTCCCGTGGCCCTGCAATGACGAGAAGTGGATCGCCCATTTTCCGGAGACCCGGGAAATCTGGTCCTATGGCTCCGGCTATGGCGGCAACGCCCTGTTGGGCAAGAAGTGCTACGCCCTGCGCATCGCCTCGGTCATGGCCCGTGACGAGGGCTGGCTGGCGGAGCACATGCTGATCCTCAAGCTGACCAGCCCGGAAGGCGTGTCGAAGTATGTCGCCGCCGCCTTCCCTTCGGCCTGCGGCAAGACCAACCTCGCCATGATCGAACCTACCCTGCCAGGCTGGAAGGCTGAGTGCGTCGGCGACGACATCGCCTGGATGCGCTTCGGTCAGGACGGCCGGCTCTATGCTGTCAATCCGGAGGCCGGCTTTTTCGGCGTGGCACCCGGGACCGGGCTGCGGACCAACCGCAACGCCGTAGCCACCCTGTCGCATGACGTCATCTTCACCAACACTGCCCTGACGGCCGACGGCGACATCTGGTGGGAGGGGCTGACCGATACGCCACCCGAGGGCCTGACTGACTGGAAGGGCCGACCCCATAACCCGGCATCTGGCGAGCCCGCGGCTCACCCCAACGCCCGGTTCGCGGTCGCCGCCGGCCAGTGCCCGGCGATCGCCCCGGAGTGGGAGGATCCGCGCGGGGTGCCAATCCACGCCATCCTGTTCGGCGGCCGCCGGGCCAGCGGCGTGCCGCTGGTGACCGAGGCCTTCGGCTGGAGCCATGGGGTGTTCATGGGGTCAACGGTGGCGTCGGAAGGCACGGCGGCGGCCGAGAACCGCGTCGGTGAGCTCCGCCGCGACCCCTTCGCCATGCTGCCGTTCTGCGGGTACAACATGGGCGACTACTTCGCCCACTGGCTGTCGATGGCCGGGCGGAGCGACGCGGTGCGGTTGCCGCGTATCTTCTTCGTCAACTGGTTCCGCAAGGGGGTCGATGGTCGCTTCCTGTGGCCGGGCTTCGGCGAGAATGCCCGGGTGCTGAAGTGGATCGTCGAGCGGCTGGACGGTCGTGCGGCGGCTGTCGATACGCCCGTCGGCCGGGTGCCGGCCCCCGGCGCGCTGGACCTGTCCGGTCTCGACCTGCCGCCCGCCGCACTCGACACCCTGCTGGAGGTCGATCCCGAGGTCTGGCTGGAGGAGGCGGCGCTCATTCCCCCCTTCTTTCAACAGTTCGGGGATCGGCTGCCTGCGGCCCTGTGGGCGCAGCACGCGGATCTGGTGACGCGGCTGGAATCGGCCCGGGCCGCCCGTCTCGCCGCCGAATAGACCCTTGAAATCGCGCGCCCCGCGGACGAAGAGCGGGGCGTGTCGACCCGATCCAGCGTCATCGTCGTGGGAGGCGGCGTCCTCGGCCTCGCCGCAGGCGCAGAGCTCGCCGCGGGCGGTCATCCGGTCACGGTGATCGATGCGGGAGGAGTCAACGCCTCGCGGATCGCCGCCGGGATGATCGCGCCGGCGATGGAGTGTCTGCTGGATCCGGTTGCCCGGCCCCATGCGGCGTTGCTGCGTCGGGCGCGCGACGTGTGGCCGGCCTTCGCCGCGCGCCACGGTCTGTCGCTGCAGCCCGCGACAACGCAGTGGATCAGCCCAGACGCCGCTGATCGGGCGGCGCAGCTGCAGGCGCTCGGCTTCGTGGCCGAGGCCTCTGGCGAGGGCCTGACGACTCACGAGGACTGGCGCATCGAAGCGGGTCCTGCGCTCGACCGACTGTGCGGCGGTCTGACCCGGATCAAGGATCTGGCCACGTCCGTCGCTCACGTCGACGGGCGCTGGACCGTCGGTCTGGCGAGCGGGCGGGCGGTCGATGGCGACGTTCTCGTCGTCGCTACCGGGGTTGAGCCCGCCTTGCCGGGATTGCCGCCTGCAGTCGCCGCACGCCTCGCCGCCATCACCCCTGTCCGCGGCCAGATCGCCCGGCTGGTGCAGGCCGGCGACGGGCCCGTGCGGCGCGCGCCGGGGGTCTATGTCGCGCCCGGAGCCGGGGGCGATCGGCTCGGCGCCACCATGGAGACCGGACGGCGCGACCTGAAACCGGAGCCGGAGGCGCTGGTGCCCCTGATCACCATGGCAGAGGCGGCGTTCGGGGCCTTGCCGGAGATCGCCCGGATCGATGTCGGTGTTCGCGGGGCCAGCCCGGACGGCCTGCCGATGGTCGGGGCGAGCGGGACCCCAGGCCTGTTTCTGGCCGTGGCGCCGCGACGCAACGGCTGGCTTCTGGCACCCTTGGCTGCCGCGATCCTCGCCGCTGCCGTCGAGGGCCGGCCGCTGCCCGCGGACGCGGCGGCGCTCGATCCGGCGCGGTTCTGACTGGACGCCGTTCGCCGGCTTCGTCAGAGAGGGCGCTCCTCCCCGGAACGAGACGATGAATCCCAGCTATATCCTGACGCTGTCCTGCGCGGACCGGCCCGGCCTCGTCGCCCGCGTCGCCGGTGACCTGCTCAAACTCCAGGCCAACATTCTCGAGGCGCAGCAGTTCAATGACCTCGAGTTCGGCCGCTTCTTCATGCGTATCGCCTTTGAGACCGGTTCCGATCCGGCGGCCCTTGAGGCGGCAGTCGCGGGCCTGTGCACAGAGCTGGCCATGGACGGCCGCCTGCGCGCCGTGGCCGACCGGATGCGAGTGCTGATCCTGACGTCACGATT
Organism: Brevundimonas sp.; assembly: GCA_027531145.1. Taxonomy (GTDB): domain Bacteria; phylum Pseudomonadota; class Alphaproteobacteria; order Caulobacterales; family Caulobacteraceae; genus Brevundimonas. Next base: position 33,714 of record JAPZRF010000004.1, read on the forward strand.
CGACCACTGCCTCGGCGACCTGCTTTACCGAAGCCGTGTGGGCGAGCTGAACATGGAGGTAGTGGGGATCGTTTCGAACCACCCTGCCGAGCGGCTGGCGGTGCAGGACTTCGGGAAAATCCCGTTTCATTATCTACCTGTAACGCCGGAAACGAAGGTGACCCAGGAAGCGCAGATAAAGGCGCTGGTAGCGGAGTCCGGAGCCGAGCTGGTGGTGCTGGCGCGCTACATGCAGATCCTGTCGGACGGTCTGGCGGCGCACCTTGAGGGGCGCTGCATCAACATCCACCACAGCTTCCTGCCCAGCTTCAAGGGCGCGCGGCCCTATCACCAGGCCCATGCCCGCGGCGTGAAGATCATCGGTGCCACGGCCCACTACGTGACCGCCGACCTCGACGAAGGTCCGATCATTGCCCAGGATGTCGAGCACATCACCCATGCCGATACGCCGGAAACTCTGGTGCGCAAGGGGCGGGATATCGAGCAGCGGGTGCTCGCCCGGGCGGTGCGCCATCACCTTGACCAGCGGGTGCTTCTGAACGGCGCGACCACCGTGGTGTTCCGGGACTGACGCGCGCTCAGGCCGCGAAGGTGGCGAGGGCAGCCTCCAGTTCGGCGAAGTCCTGCGCCACCGACCGGGCTCCGGCGGCAAGGACTTCCTCCGGCGTATGGAAGCCCCAGGCGACGCCGAGCGGTATGGCTCCTGCGGCCAGCGCCATGCGCATGTCGTGGCCCGTGTCGCCGATCATTCCGGTCTGCTCCGGTCGGGCACCGCAGGCGCGTATCGCCGCCAAGAGCATGGCCGGATCCGGCTTGCCGGGGCCATCCTCGGCGCAGTGGGCGGACAGGAACATGTCGGCCCAGCCGGCGCGGGCAAGGTTCCGGGCGAGGCCCCGACGGCTCTGGCCGGTGGCAAGGGCCAGCCCCCAGCCGTCGCGGTGCAGCCGCTGCAGCAGCTCGACCGCTCCGGGATAGAGTGGCTCTTCGTAGCCGGCCTCGTGCATCAGCCGGAAACTGGTCTGGAAGGCGGTGACGAACTCGGCCAGTTCAGCGTCGGTGAGGTCCGGCTCCAGCCTCCGCAGCGCCTCGTGCAGCGAGAGGCCGACGATCTGGCGCACCCGGTCATAGGGCGGATCGGGCAGGCCGACAGCCCGGGCTGCCTCGGTCGCCGCCCGGAAGATCGAGTCGCGGCTGTCGACGAGGGTGCCGTCGATGTCGAATACGGCGAGCGGCTTCATACGGGCACCACGTCGAAGGCGATGGTCAGGCGGACGCCTTCAGAGAACGGCTGGACCCCGTGCCACATGTAGGAGGGAAACAGGGCCAGCAGGCCTCGCTGCGGCTGCACCCAGCGCTCCGCCGGCAGGTCCTGACCCGTGACCACTGGCGGTCGGCCGAAGCGCAGCCAGCCCTGGCGGTCATCGCGGGCCACCACCGCGGGCAGGTCGATGTAGCAGGCCGAGGAGATCCAGCCGCGCGGGTGGACGTGGTCGACATGGCTGCCGCCGGCGGTCAGGCGAACGCTCCACAGGCCGGCGAGTCGGTAGTCGCCCGTGTGCCGGCGGCGAAAGGGATCGTCGCCCGGCCCCGTCATGGCGATATGCCGGCGGATCGGGCCGTCGATGGCGGCGAAGAAGGCGCGCACGGCCGGGTCGGGGTGCGACTCCAGCCGGACGCTGGCCTGCGACCCGCCGCGCACCGACTGGTTCAGCGGATGCGCCTCGAAGGCATGAATGCGGCCCAGCGCCGCCGTCAGGTCGTCGAGATAGGCGTCGAGGGAGGCCCACCCGGGCGGCGTGTCGAGCGTCTGGGTCGAGACCAGACCCTCGTGGTCATGCAGTTCAGCGTAGCGCGGGTCGCCGCGCAGTCGCCAGATAGTGGTGAGTAGCGCCAGAGCGTACTGGTCTGTGGGGTCGTCGGCGAGCACCGCGCTGACGGCGATTTCGGCCCTGGCGGCGTCGCCCGTCGCCAGACGCGCCTCGGCGAGGGCCAGCTGCACCGGACGCTGGTGACCGAGACGGGTGGCGGCGTCTTCCGCCAGTGCCAGCGCTGCAGACGGATCGATCCGCGTGCCGAGGCCGACGCAGCGGACGGTCAGGGCGGCGTCCAGCGGGCCGCGCCGGCAGGCGGCGAAGGCAGCCTCCAAGTCCCCGGCCGCCTCGTACAGCGCCGCCTCGACGAGGCGCCGGGTCGGGGCGGTCTCGGGCAGATGATGCGTGGTCGCCCGCGCCGGCGCGAGCTCGCCGCTGCGCATCCAGACCAGCTGGGCCCGCTCCTGCACGGCCGGCAGATAGTCCGCGCGTCGCCGGATCGCCTCGCCATAGGCCGCGTCGGCCTCATCGAAGCGGTTCTGACCCTGCAGGGTGCGGGCCAGCACCAGCCAGGTCTCGGGCGCGTCGCCGCCAGCGGCAAGGGCGCGCCGGGCCTCGGCCTCCGCCTCGACATCGCGGCCGAGGTCGCCGAGCAGGGCGGCGAGGTTGTGCCGGCGCACAGGGCTGTATGGTGAAACCTCAACCGCGCCGCGCAGGATGGGCTCAGCCTCCGCGTCGTGTCCCGCGGCGCGCAGGGCTTCGGCGTGCACCATGAGCCAGGCAGGGGCGTCCGGCCTGGAAACGGCCTCTCGGGTGAGCCTGAGGGCGGCGGCAGTATCGCCGCGCGCCAGAAGGGCCCGTACCTCCCGGGGCGTCATCGCCGGGGCCGCTCGGCGAGAGGGTCGCCCTCGGCCTCGTCGAGGGTGAAGCCGAAGCGGTCGAAGCCGGCCTTCATCTCGGGAGAGATCGGAGCTTCGACAATCAGCCTGCCGCCGCCCGGATGGTCCAGCTCGATGCGCCGGGCATGCAGCTGCAGCTTCAGCGGCCCCGACAGCTCGGCCGTCTCGGGCGTACCGTACTTGGGATCGCCGAGGATGGGGTGGCCGATGCCCGCCATGTGGGCGCGCAGCTGGTGGGTGCGGCCGGTGAAAGGACGCAGCGCCATCCAGGCCGCCCGGTGCGCCGCCCGCGACACCGTTGCATAGGCGGTCTCGGCGCTCTCGGCGCGCGGGTCGCCGGCGTCAGCGAAGCGCATCATCTCGTAGTCATTGACTCCGGTCTTCCTGAGCGGCTGGTCGATGATGCCCTGCGGCGGCTTCGGATTGCCGGAAACGATGGCCCAGTAGGTCTTCTTCGCCTGCCGTCGGGCGAAGGTGCCGGCGAGGCGCTTGGCCGCCTCCGGTCCCTTGCCGAGCAGCAGCACCCCGGAGGTGTCGCGGTCGAGCCGGTGCACCAGCCGCGGGCGCGCCAGACCCTCGCCCCACGCCGACAGCAGGCGGTCGACGTGCTTCGTCGTCTTGGTGCCGCCCTGCACGGCGAGGCCAACCGGCTTGTTGAGGGCGATGACCAGCTCGTCCTCGTGCAGCACCAGCGACCGGGCGTAGGCAGCATCCCGGTCGCTGAGCTCCGGCGCACTGTGTTCGCCGACCGGCGGGGCCTCCGGCAGAGGGGGGACGCGGATGGCGGCGCCGGCGGTCAGGCGGGCCTCTGGCTTCACCCGGGCTCCGTCGACCCGGATCTGGCCGGAGCGAGCCAACTTCTGCACCTGGATGTGACTCAGCTGCGGCCAGCGCCGCCTGAACCAGCGATCAAGCCGGATGCCATCCTCGGCCCCGGCGACGTACAGGATCTTCACCTCGCGGCTCATGCGGGGGCTCCGAACAGGCGACGGGCCAGCCACAGGCCGGCGAACACGGCGGCTACCGCCAGCAGGGCGGAGCCCGCGACATAGCCGGCGGCCAGCGCCAGTTGACGCCGCTCAATCAGCAGGGCGGCTTCCAGCGAGAAGGCCGAGAAGGTCGTGAAGCCGCCCAGCAGGCCGACGGCGGCGAACAGCCGGACCGCGTCCTGGCCGCCGCCGGCGCGCAGGGCCAGCCAGCCGGTCAACAGGCCGATCGCGAGGCCCCCGACGACATTCACGGTGAAGGTAGCCCAGGGCCAGGTTGCGCTGGTCAGCCAGCGCGCAACGGCGGCCCCGACGCCGTAGCGCATCAGGGCACCGAGAGCCCCACCGCTTGCGACCAGCAGAAGACGTGTCATGATCCGGGCCATACACCCTGCACGGCTCCGGGCGAAGCGGGGCGGAGAGGACGTCATGCTCGATCTGGCGCTGGCCATCGGTCATCACCTTCTGGTCTTCAGTCTCGCGGCGACCCTGTTCGGCGAACGCTTGCTGCTGCGCACGGACACACCGGACGTTCGCCGCCTGGCGGGGCTGGACGGCCTTTATGGCGGACTGTCGGTTCTGGTGCTCGCCGTGGGGCTGGCCCGGGTCGTCTGGGGCGGCAAGGGCTGGGCCTTCTATCAAGGCAATCCGTTCTTCTGGGCCAAGATCGGGACCTTTGTCCTCATCGGCCTTGCCTCCGTGCCGCCGACGCTCGCGTTCCTTCGCTGGAACCGGGCCCGCCGCAGCAACGATGCCTTTGCCCCCCCGCGCGCCGAACTCGCGGCCGCGCGGCGCTGGACGCTCGTCGAGCTGGCCCTGCTGGTGGCGCTGATCGGGTTCGCCGCCGCCATGGCGCGCTGGCCGTTCTGATTGAAACTTCACTTGCCCCTCGCCGCATTTAGCGGCGATAGCTTCGCTCAACGGGCGAACGCGGTGCGGTGAGGCTGCCGTTCGGACTAGACTTGAGCTGGGTAAACCGGGGGCGTGGACATGTCCGACGAACAGCAGACGGGAGCCGGAAGCGACCCGGCGGGCATTCCGCCGTCGGCGGGCGCGCCGCCGCCCGGCGCAGCGGACGTTTCGGAGCGCGCAGCGCCGCCCGCGCGGCCGGTTGATCCGGTCCATCGTGGGCCCGACGGAATCCTGCGTCCCATCCAGGACAGTGAGTACTTCGATACCAACCCGGCCGCCGAGGCCATGGTTTCTGCCCACATCGACGAGTACTTCAACCAGCCGCTCGATATCTTCCCGTTCTGGGAGACCGGTCGGAAACCCGATCGTTTTCATGTCCTGTTCGCCCGCCAGATCGAGGAGCGCTTCCCGATCGACGGGGACCTGCGTGCCAACATCCTCGGCTACGGCCGTCGGGTGTTCCGGGCCCTGATGGTCCACATCGGGGTCAAGCGCCTGAACCAGGGGCTGGCGCTGATCGCCTTCGCCTTGCTGGCGGCGCTGGGACCGTCGTGGTTCACCAGCTGGGCCGGTTCGCCGCCGCTCGGTCTCGGCCTGGCCGTCGTGGCCATGGCCACCGTGTTCGGGGTCTGGTGGTCCGTGCAGGCGATCCTGTTCATCCAGTACCGCTTCCGGCTGGAGAATGACTCCTACGAATTGTCGCGCGAGATCGTGCAGCGGACCCGCGAACTCCAGAACCTGTTCACCTCGGCGCGTGCCATGGCCGACCAGGCCGAGACCCAGTTCCAGATGGACGGTAAGGGGTGGGGGCGGCGCGCCCTGTACCTGACCCGCCTGACCATGTGGATCGGTGCACGCATGGAGTACCTCGAGAAGTACGTGCAGATGCAGCTTTGGCGGGTCCGGCGGGAACGCTACTGGAGCATATGGGCGTCGCGCTTCCTGACCCCGCTGGTTTTCCTCGTCTGGCTCGGGGCCTTCCTCGCCTGGCCGGCGGCGGACGGGGCCTGGGCCTTCCGTGGGCTTCAGGCTCTGGCGGTGCTCCTAGCCGTCGTCGTCAGCTGGCTATCCTACGTCCGCTGGCGCACGCCGACCGAAGCGATCCAGGAGAAGCTGGGGGTCGAGGGCTGGGTGCGCTATGCCTCGCTCGACGTCGACAACGCCGTGGCGGACCAGGTCCGGCGCGACAAGGAGCGGCTGGTCGAGTACCGGGCCCTGACGCGCGGACGTTAACGAAACTTAACGAAGTTAGGTTTCTGTTAACCATAATGCCCGAGCCTCTTCCGCATGATCACTGGTTCGGTCAATGGTCCGGGCGGCGTGGAGGCGGCGGTACGGCGCGCGGCCGGGGCCACCGGTGTCGACTCCGATTTCCTGATTCGCACCGCGCAGCGCGAAAGCAGCATGAACCCGGCGGCCAGGGCCCGCACCTCCAGTGCGGCCGGCCTGTTCCAGTTCATCGAACAGACCTGGCTGGCGACGCTCAAGCAGCACGGCCCCAAGCACGGTTACGGGCAGTACGCCGACCTGATCCATCAGGGCGCCGACGGCCGCTGGCGCGTCAGCGGGGCGGCGCGCAACGTTATCCTTGATCTTCGGCTAGACCCCCACGCCGCTTCGGTCATGGCCGCGGAGTTTACAGCTCAGAACGCCGCCTATCTGCGGGGGCGCACCGGCCGTGAGCCGGGCGCGGGCGACCTCTATGCGGCGCATTTTCTGGGCCCCGCCGGCGCAGCGCGGATGATGGACGCCATGCAAAGCCGCCCGGGGGCCAGCGCCGTCGCCCTGTTTCCGGAGGCCGCGTCTGCGAACCCCGGCATCTTCTACCGCGACGGCCGGCCGATCACGGTCAGCGAGCTCAGCGCCAACCTTGGCCGACTGGCGGGCTCGGGGACCCCGGCCGCGGGGGCTGGCGAGGGGCCATCGACAGCCGCACCGACCCTTAGCCCGCAGGACAAGGCCCTGGCCGCGCGGCTTGACCGGCACCGTCAGGACCAGGCCCTGCTTGGTCTGCTGGTTGAGCGGGACGGCGAGGGGGCCGGCGACGCCTGGCGCAAGGCTTTCGGAAGCGCTGACCGCGCGTAGTGAACGCGCCGTTAAGGTTGACCGTGTCAGCTTTTGACCTCTCGCTCCAGGACCAGGCCACATGATCGACTCCCGCCCAAAGCTGAACGTCATGGAGATCCGCCGTCTGGTCGAGGCGACCGATGAGGATGATCGCGCCACGGCGGCGCACAAGCTGTGCAGGACGATGGTGACGGCCACCCTGACCGCCAAGGAACGGGAGGCCGCCCAGGATATCCTTCGCCTATTGGCAGCTGACACGGCCGAGATGGTTCGCCGCGCCATGGTTGTGACGCTCAAGAGCTCGCCCCTGCTCCCCCGGGACGTGGCCCGACGCCTGGCCGCAGATGTGGATACGATCGCTCTGCCGCTGCTTGAGGCCTCTCCTGCCTTCACGGATGAGGATTTGATCGAGATCTTGCGGGCCAGCTCGGTCGTCCGACAAATCGCCATCGCCGCCCGTCCGCAAGTGTCGAGCCAGGTGGCCGAGATCATCGCCTTCGAGGGCACCGAGCCGGTAGTGCGGACCCTGGCGGCAAATGACAACGCCGATATCGCCCCGATCTCGTTGGGGGCCATCCTCGACCGCTTCGGCGGATCGCGCGAGGTGGCCACGGCCCTGGCCTATCGAGCGGTCCTGCCGCTGGACATCAGTGAGCGCCTCATCGGCCTGGTCAGCGCCCAGGTTCGCGATCACCTTATCGCCCGCCATGCGGTGGCCCCGGAGACTATGATCCGGCTCGCCGGCCACGCGGGGGAGCGGGCCACCGTCGATCTTCTCGACCAGGCTCGTACAGCCGGCGACCTGGCCGAGTTTGCAGCGCGCCTGAATGCGCGAGGCGCGCTCAACGCCTCCCTGTTGCTGCGGGCGCTGGCGACCGGCGTGATGCCGTTTGTCGAGCACGGGCTGGCGGAACTGGCGGGGACGCCACACCACCGGGCCTGGCTGATGGTTCATGATGCCGGTCCGCTGGGCCTGCGCGCCCTCTACGATCGCGCCGGCCTCCCGCCGCGTCTGTTCGCGGCGTTCCGAGCGGGCGTCGACACCTGGCGGGGGCTGCAGGCCGAAGGGGCACCATTTGATCCTGCCACCTTCCAGCAGCGGATGCTTGAGCGCTTCCTGACGCAGCGGCCGCACGCCTCGCGTGATGATCTCGGTTATCTGATGGAGCGGCTGGATCGCACCGAGCCGGCCTTGACGCGGCGAAGTGCCGCCTGACGAATCAGGCGCGCTCGCGGGCTACGCCGGCCTCAGGCCCATAGTTCAGTGACGCGCCGTTCAAGTTCCTCGACGAGCGCCCGGCCCACCGGATGTTCGTCGGTCTTGATCTTGTCGCGCACGACCGCCCGGATCGCTTCGACATGAGCGTCGACCAGCGGCATAGGTGCCGCCATACGCTGCTCGGGCCGATCGAGCATGCGGCAGAGCGAGGCGGCGAGGCGAGTGACCAGCGGATACTGGTAGGTCGAGCCGAGCCCCTTCAGATCGTGGGCGCGGAAGTACAGACATTCCGCCGTCGTCGACGTATAGCCCTCCGCTTGGATGGCGGCGCGGGCTGCTTCCAGCTTGTCCATCTCGTCCTGCAGCCAGTCGCCGAACTGGGCCGATATGGCCTGGAGTGCTTCCTCGGCCCGGGCGATCGCGTCTGCGCTGATCCCGCCACCAAGCTTGGCGCGCAGGTCGTTCGGGGGCTGGATTACCTGGACAGGGGAGGTCACGGACGCGTTCCTTGCAAGATCTGAGTTCGCATCTTGCATCAGCGGCCTAAACAAACTGTTTTCGGCTAGGCGTCACGCCGTGAATTGCTCGGCCAGGACCCGCTCCTCGAACGAGCGCCCGGCGTCGAACAGCATGGTCAGGGCGATGTCCCGCCGCTCGTACACCTCGACCGCCTTAACTCCGCGCACCTCGACGCTGTCGGCCACGGCGCTGACCGGGCGCTTGTCGGCTTCCAGCACCTCGAACCGGACCCGCGCCCGATGCGACAGAAGCGCGCCCCGCCATCGCCGGGGACGAAAGGCGCTGATGGGGGTCAGGGCCAGGACCTGCGCATCCAGCGGGATTATCGGGCCGTGGGCAGAAAGATTGTAGGCCGTCGATCCCGCCGGGGTGGCCAGCATGCAGCCGTCGCAGCTCAGCTCATCGAGGCGGATCTGACCATCAACCAGGATGCGCAACTTGGCGCTCTGGCGAGTCTGGCGCAGCAGCGACACCTCGTTGATGGCAAGGGCCGAGGTCAAGTCCGCCTCTTCTGACCATGCATCCATCTGCAGCGGATGGATGCACGCGCGGCCGGCGGCGGCGATCCGCTCGGGCAGACACTCCTCGGCATAGTCGTTCATCAGGAAGCCGACCGATCCGCGGTTCATGCCATAGACCGCGGCGGGCCGGTCGAGGGTGCGGTGAAGGGTTTCCAGCATGAAGCCGTCGCCACCGAGCGCGACGATGACGTCAGCCTCGGCGACGGGAACCGACGGATAGAGCGACGAAAGGCGTTCGAGCGCCTCGAGGGCCTCGGGACGGTCGCTGGCGCTGAAGGCGAGGCGGAGGGGCGCGGTCACGGAGGCAATCGAGCCGAGGCCGCGCCGACTGTCAAACCTGCAGTCCTGAGCGGGTCCTCAAACCCGCTGGCTGTGGCCGAATGCCATCTTCAGGCGCCTGCGGGCCTGTTCCGGCGACGACAGGAAACAAGGGGCGGGGGGAAGGCTGCCGGCCGGGTAACCGGCGGTCAGCGGCCTGAGGGCTTCCAGCAGGGCCGGGAGGACGGCGCGATCGACTCCTGCCGCAGTGCAGGCGAGGGTCAGCGGCTCCAGCGTGTCGGCCCGCACTGCCGAGCGCACCTGGGCCAGGGTCACGCCCGCCAGGGCGGCGATGGCGTGTTCGAACATGGAGAGATTCTGGTCCCGGAGAGCGCGGATGGCGTAGCCGGGCCGGAGCTGTCCGCTCTGCTGCAGCTTCTGGACCAGACGCCGGTCCATCTCCTCGCGCTGGGCGGCGGTGGGTGCGGGCGCTTCCACGGGCGGGGCCAGCGCCTCGCGCGTGGCGGCGTCAATGGCGGCCCCGATCCTGTCAGCATCGACGCTGAAGCGCTCGCCAATGGCCTGACGGAGGGCCGCGCCGACCCAGCCATAGAGCTCGCCGGCAAGGTCGGTGGACAAGCGTGGGTGGCGGACCAGCGGCGCTCTCAGGGCGGCGACCCGGCGGGACTTCTCGACTAGGCGCGCGAGGCCGGCCTCGCTGATCTCCGCGGTCGGGTTCGAGGCGAGGGCGGTCATGACCGCCGGTTCGTCATCCTCGATGATGACGTCAGCGATGCGGCCGCTGATCGAGGGCCGCCGGGCGATCTCGATCTGGTGCTCCAGCGTCGCGGTGATCAGGACCTCGAGCAGTTGCTCCTCGCCGAGCAGCGGGCTTGAGGCGATGAGCGGCCTCGCGATGTCGATCTCGTCCAGCGCCAGCATGTTGACGAGCGCGACCGGGGCCCAGTCGGCCGAGGCCAGCTCCCGCGCCAGCTCCCGGCGGATATCCCGCTCGGCCTGCTGCACGAGGGCGACGAAAACGTCGGACAGAAGAGTGCCCTGGGAGGCGGCAGCGTCGGGGCTGGCGCGGCAAAGGCTGGTCAGACCTAGCAGCAGGCGCTCGCGATCTCCCGGGGCGCGGCTGCGCGCTAGATCCAGCAGGTCGAGGGCCTGGCCCGGTTCGACGCTCGACGGGACCTGGAATGCGGCGGCCAATGGGGGCTCCGGTGTGGGTTGCCTGTGGACAGGTGGCATCCCGGGGTTAAGGCTGCGTTAACCTGACTATCTTGACGGCCGCCGCCGCCGGGAGGAGCTTTGGTGCAGCACCATCTGTGCGGGAGGATCTCATGGCCGACGGCGCAGCCGTTTCCCTCAAGTCGCGTGTCTCGGAGGCGGAGTGGGCCACCCGCGTCGATCTTGCGGCTCTCTATCGCCTCGTCGCCCTGCATGGCTGGGACGACATGATCTTCACGCACATTTCCGCCCGTGTGCCCGGGCCGGAAAAGCACTTTCTGATCAATCCTTACGGCCTTTACTTCGAGGAAATGACGGCCTCCTGCCTCGTGAAGGTCGATCTTGACGGCAACGTTGTTCAGGAGACGACCAACTTCATCAATCCGGCGGGGTTCACCATTCACTCGGCCGTACACGCGGCGCGCGATGACGCCCATTTCGTTATCCACCTGCATACCGACGCGGGGGTCGGCGTCGCCGCCCAGGCCCATGGCCTGCTGCCGCTGAGCCAGAATGCCTGCCTGATCCGTGACCAGGTAGCCTATCACGGCTACGAGGGTGTCGCCCTGAACCACTCCGAGCGTGAGCGTCTGGTTGCGGATCTCGGCGAGAAGCCACTGATGTTGCTCCGCAATCACGGCACACTCGCGGTCGGCAGTACGGCGGCCGAGGCATGGATCGGCATCTATTTTCTTGAACGGGCCTGCCGGCAGCAGGTGGCGGCCCTGTCGGGGGGACGCGAGCACGCCCTCGACGCTCCGGACGACGCCCAGGCCGAAACCCGGGAGCAGGGCAAGGCGATTGGCTTCGTCGCCGGGCTGGCCTGGCCGGGGGCCCTGCGCCAGCTGGACCGCCGCTCGCCGGGGTACGACGCGTGAGAGCCGCGGCCGCCGCCCTGGTGCTGGCGGCGGCCGCAAGCCCCTGCCACGGAAGCGCCTGGACCCAGCCCGCTGGCAAGGGGCAGGTCATCATCAAGTACGAGGACGTCGAGGCCCGAGAGGGCTTCGACGCGGGGGGCGCGCGCATTGCCCTCGGCGGGCCGCGTTCCGAGCGCCTGGCTTCGGTCTTTGCCGAGTATGGCCTCGCCCCGGCTTGGACGCTGCGGGTGAAGACCGACTGGCAGTCAGGTCGCGACGCCTTTGCCGACTACGAAGGTCGCGGTCCGCTGGAGTTGGGCGTGGCCTGGCAGGCTTTCCGGAGCGACAGCACCGCCATCTCGGTCTATGCGGGTCTGGCCGATGGCGGTGAAGGTCGCAACGCCGGCTATGCCCCGCCCGGTGCCGGGTCCCGGGACGTTGAACTGCGGGTCGCCGCCGGCCGGAGCTTTTCGCCCGTGAGCGGTCCCCTCGCGCGGATGGCCATCGAGGGCGGATTCGCCGAAGCCCAGCTGGCCCGTCGGGAGCGGGGGGGACTGCCCGATGAGACCCGGCTCGACCTCACCGTAGGCGTTCGCCCCGGGCGCGGCTGGCTCGTCCTTGGCCAGCTCTATGCTGGCGCGGCTGATGGCGGCCCGCGGTGGGTGAACGCGGAGACGTCCGTCGTCCGCGAGATCGGAAGATGGAACCTCCAGCTGGGCTGGCGGACCGCTGTGGCCGGTCGCGACGCCCCGGCTTCTGATGGCCCCGTCCTCGGGGTGTGGCACCGCTTCTGAAGATCCGTCGCATGTGCGGCGTTTGCGCGCGACAGATACGGCTGGGGGGCGCGTCGGAGATACTTTGTGTTGTCACCATGGGGCGGCTCGCGCTAGCCCGACAGCGGTCCGGAGACCCTCACTGTGATCAAGCGTCATTTCCTGCTCCTGGGTGCTGCCGTCCTCGTCGGGCTCATGACCGTGGCCGTGGTCATGCGCCTGGCGTTCGCGGACGATGGAGGGGCCCGCGGCGGGCAGGGTGGCCCCGGCGGACCGGGAGGTCGGGCGCAGATGGTGTCCGATGTGGCGGCCGAGCTGCGCACCTTCTCGGATGAAATCCGGGTCATCGGCGTCGCGCGGGGCCAGCGCTCGCTCAACATCACCTCGCCGACCAGCCAGCTGATCACCGAGGTGCACTTCCGCGACGGTCAGCGTGTCCGGGCCGGGCAGCCGCTGATCGAACTGCAGGCGCGCGCCGAGGAGGCGGAGGTGCTTCAGGCCCGGGTCCGGGTGGCCCAGGCCGAGTCCCAGTACGAGCGCTATCGCGAGCTTGGCGAGCGGGGCTTCGCGCCGGCGCAGATGATCGAGCAGTTCCGGACCGAGCTCGAGACCGCCCGCGCAATACTGGCGGCGGCCGAGGCCCGGCGTGGCGACCGGGTGATCCGTGCGCCGTTCCCGGGCATCATGGGCCTGTCGACTGTGACGCCGGGCACCTATGTCGCGCCGGGCGCGGTGATCGCCACCCTCGACGACATTGATGTGATCCGCGTTGATTTTCCGGTGCCGGCGCGCCTGCTTGGAGTCCTGCGGGTCGGCGCTCCCCTGACGGCCACTGTTGATTCCTACGGAGACGCCCCGTTCACGGGCCGGATCGCCCTGATCGACACTCGGGTCAATGAGCAGACCCGCGCTGTCACTGCCCGGGCCGAAATCCCCAACCCCGGCGTCCGGATCCGGCCCGGGATGGCGGTACGCGTCGCCGTCGCCCAGGGCGAGCGCCAGGCTGCTGCGGTCCCCGAGGCCGCGGTCCTCTACGAAGGCCAGGGTGCTTTCGTTTATCGCATCGCCCCGTCCGACGAGGGAAACGTCGCCCAGCGCGTCGAGGTCGAGACCGGCGCGGTCGCGGACGGCTATGTCGAGATTGTCTCCGGCCTCAATATCGGTGATCGCATCGTCGGCTCCGGCCTCAACAGGATCCAGCCGGGTGCCCCTGTGCGCACGGCGGACGCCGCCGGCCGGGGTCCCCGCGGATGATGATCTCGGACCTCTCCGTCCGCCGACCGGTCTTCGCGGCCGTCAGCGCCATAGTCCTGTGCGTCATCGGCGTCGCCGCCTTCTTCTTCCTGCCCGTGCGCGAACTGCCGGATGTCGACCCGCCGATCGTATCCGTCTCGACTCGCTACGCCGGAGCCTCTGCCGAGGTGATCGAGAGCCGGATCACTGAACCGATCGAGCAGCAGGTGGCCGGCATCCAGGGCATCGAGCGGATCAGTTCGACCAGCCGAGACGGCCGCTCCAGCGTCAACATCGAGTTCTCGCTGGACCGGAACATCGACGACGCTGCCAACGATGTGCGCGATCGCATCTCGCGCGTTCTGGGGGCCCTGCCGGACCAGGCGGATCCGCCGGAGGTGGCCAAGGCGGACTCCGACGGCGCGCCGATCATGATCCTGTTCCTGCGGTCACCGAATCTCAACCGGATGGAGCTGACCGACTACGCTGACCGCTACATCGTCGATCGGCTGGCGACGGTGCCCGGCGTGGCAAATGTGCAGATCTATGGAGAGCAGCGCTACGCGATGCGGATCTGGCTGGATCCGGAGGCGCTGGCCTCGCGCGGTTTGACCGTGACCGATGTCGAGAGCGCGCTACAGACCCAGAACGTTGAGCTGCCGGCCGGGCAGCTGGAATCTGCCCAGAAGGACTACACTGTCCGGGTCGCGCGTCAGTACGCTACCCCCGAGCAGTTCCGCCAGCTGCCCATCACGGCCCGGGGCGCGGCCCCGACGGCGGCCACCAGCCCGGCGGCGATCCAGGCCCTGCCCAGCGGGGCCGGCGGAGCCCTGCTAAGCAGCGCCACCTATGTGACGCGCCTCGGCGATATCGCCCGGGTCGAGGAGGCCCCGGCAGAGGATCGGCGCATCTTCCGCGGCAACGGACTGGACCAGATCGGTCTGGCCGTGACGCGGCAGGCCCAGTCCAACGACCTGGAGATCTCCAAGGGCGTGCAGAATTTGATCGAGGAACTGCGCCCGAGCCTGCCGCCCGGCGTGGAGCTTGAGGTCGGCAGCGACAACTCGGTCTTCACCAGGCACGCCATCGACGAGGTGTGGGTCACAATGGGCATCGCCCTTGTGCTGGTGGCGCTGGTTAACTTCCTGTTTCTCGGCACACTCCGCGCCGCGCTGATTCCGTCGATCGTCGCGCCGATCTGCATCCTGTCGACCTTCATCATCCTTGCCCCGCTGGGCTTCTCGCTGAACCTGCTGACCCTGCTGGCGCTCGTGCTGGCGATCGGTCTGGTGGTCGACGACGCCATCGTTGTGACCGAGAACATCCAGCGCCGCATCGATCACGGCGAGCCGCCTCTGGTCGCCGCCGAGCGCGGTGCGCGGCAGGTATTCTTCGCTGTCGTGGCCACCACCATCGTGCTCCTGTCGGTGTTCGCCCCGCTGATGTTCCTGCCCGGCTATACGGGCCGGCTGTTCGTCGAGCTGGCGACGGCTATCGCCGCCGCCATCGCCTTCTCGGCCTTCCTCGCCCTCAGCCTTTCGCCGATGCTGGCCTCCAGGATCCTGCGCCCGGCCTCGGGCGAGGGCTGGCTGGCGCGACGCATCGATGGAGCCATGGACGGAGTGCGGCGCAGCTACGAGGCGTCGCTGGAGATGCTGGTGGGGCGCACGGTTGCCGTCATCGGCGTCGGCGTCCTGATGGTGGTCGTCGTCGGTGGTGCAGCGGCGATGTTCCTCTCCCTGCCGAGGACCCTGGTTCCCGACGAGGATCGCGGGCGGGTGCAGGTTCGGGTTCAGGGGCCGGAAGGTGCCGGCTACGATTATACGCGACAGATCATGCTGGAGATCGAGCCGCTTCTGGCTGCCTACCGGGAGTCCGGCGAGGCCGACAACTTCCTGATCTCGGCACCCGGCTGGGGTGGCAGCGGCTTCAACTCGGGCAATGCCTCGCTCAATCTCGCGGACTGGGGCGAGCGCGACCGCGATGCAGCCACCATTGCCCAGGAACTGAACCGGGCGTTGCGGGCCCAGCCCGACGCCCAGGTCAACGCCTCCACGCCCGGCGCCTTCCAACGCGGCGGCGGGGGCGGGGGCTCGAACTCTGTCGAGATGATCGTCACCGGTGCCGAGTACGATGAGATCTACGCCTGGATTCAACCGGTCATGGCGGCCGCTCTCGCCAACCCCGGATTTTCAAGGCCGCGTCTGAACTACGAGCCCAACGCGCCGCGCCTGCTGGTCGATGTCGATCCGGAGACAGCGGCCGCGCTGGGCGTTTCGGCGCAATCCGTGGGCCGCACCCTCGAGACCCTCTACGGCTCCCGCCGCGCCACCACCTACATTCGTGGCGGTCAGGAGTATGACGTGATCCTGCAGACCCGGCGCGAGAACCGCCGCAATGTCGCCGACCTGGAGGCGCTCTACGTCAATACCGGCGCAGGGGGCCTCGTGCCGCTGTCGGCCGTGGTCAGTACCCAGACCAGCGGCGACACGCCAGATCGGCGCCGCCTCGATCGCCAGCGCGCGATCACCCTGTCGGCCGATCTCAATCCGGGCATGACCATCACCGACGCCGTCGCCTTCCTTGAGGGCGTGGCCGCGGAGCAGCCACAGGGTGTGGTCAACGTCCAGTGGGGCGGGACCGCGCGCGACCAGCGCGAGGCCGGCGGCGCGGTGACAGCGGCCTTCGGTCTGGCCCTCCTGCTGGTGTTCCTCGTGCTCGCGGCGCAGTTCGAGAGCTGGATCACCCCTGCGGTCATCATGCTGACCGTGCCGCTGGCGGCCGCCGGCGGGCTGTTCGGCCTCATCATGGCCGGCTCCAGCCTCAACATCTACTCGCAGATCGGCCTGATCATCCTGATCGGGGTAGCGGCCAAGAACGGCATCCTGATCGTGGAGTTCGCCAACCAGCTGCGGGATCAGGGCCGTCCGGTGCGCGAGGCGATCATCGCGGCCTCGGCCCTGCGCCTTCGGCCGATCATCATGACCTCGATTGCCACGGCCTTCGGGGCCTTGCCGCTGGCCCTATGGCAGGGGGCGGGGGCAGGCAGCCGGCAGACGATCGGCGTGGTGATCTTTGCCGGGGCGATCTTCGCCACCCTGCTGACCCTGTTCGTGGTGCCGGTGATCTATGGGGCCCTCGCGCGCTTCACCCGCTCGCCGGAGTACACGGCGCGGCGCATCGAGGCGTGGGAAGCCCGGGAAATGTCCGCGAACGACAGCCGGCCGCTGGCGGCCGAGTAGCGGAGAGCGCGGCGGGGCATCAGCCGACGGGCGGCGTGTAACCCGTCTCCACCTTCAGCCAGGCGATCACATCGCGCCGGTCAGTGGCGTCCGGGATAC
The DNA here is from genome assembly GCA_027531145.1 of Brevundimonas sp. Lineage (GTDB taxonomy): Bacteria > Pseudomonadota > Alphaproteobacteria > Caulobacterales > Caulobacteraceae > Brevundimonas. The sequence continues at coordinate 50,343 of JAPZRF010000004.1, forward strand.
CGGCAAAGCTCATCTTGTTGCCCGGCAGGAAGGTGCGCGGATTGGCCAGCCAGGTGTCCAGTTGCGCGGCATCCCAGACGATGCCGGACTCCTTCAGGGCGTTGGAGTAGGTGTAGCCCCGATGAGAGGCGGCCGCCCGGCCGAAAACGCCCCACAGGTTCGGGCCGGTCATGTTGGGTGCCCCTTCGGCCAGGGTGTGACAGGAACGGCAGCGGGCGAATACTCGCCGGCCATTCTCAAGATCGCCCTCGGCATAGGGTGCCGGCAGGGTGGCGAGGATGGCCAGCTTCTCCTCGGGTGTCGGCGCCGGCCTGGCGGCGGCCGCGGGCGCGGGGGCCGCCGATCCCGCCTCGTCGGACGCCGGCGTCTGACCGCAGCCGGCGAGGAGCGCGGCGGCGGCGATCGCCAGCATGGACAGGATCGAGGGGGCGAGGGCAGGGCGCATGGGACGTCTCCGGGAGGCTGTCCCCTGTCTGGCGCCGAAGGGGAGGCGGCGCAATGCGGCCGGCCGGCCGCATGTCCCTTTCCCGACGCCCGGCTCACGCTATGCTCGCGGGGTCTCTGATGGAGCCCGCCGATGAGCCTGAACGCCGCCTACGACCCGCAGAATGTCTTCGCGCGAATCCTGCGCGGGGAGCTGCCCTCGGTGCGGGTCTGGGAAGACGACGCGGTGCTGGTGTTCATGGACGTCTTTCCCCAGTCCGAGGGCCATATGCTGGTGATCTCGAAGACCAGTCAGGCGCAGACGCTGCTGGGGGTGGAACCGGAGGTTCTGGCCCGGCTCGCGACGGTCAGCCAGCGCGCGGCAAGGGCCGCCGTGGCGGCGCTGGGCTGCGACGGTGTCAGCCTCATGCAGTTCAACGGCACGGCTGGCGGCCAGACGGTGTTTCACCTCCACTTCCATGTCATTCCGCGCTGGGCGGACCGGCGTATGGCGGGTCACGGCGAGGCCGGCATGGCTGATCCCGCCGTGCTTGCCCCGATCGCGGCGCGTCTGGCCGCGGCCTTCTGACCCCGCGCTTGCGCCCCCGGCTCCGGGCCCGCATAAGCGCGCTCTGGCCGGTTTAGCTCAGCTGGTAGAGCAGCGGTTTTGTAAACCGAAGGTCGCGGGTTCGAGCCCTGCAACCGGCACCATCGTCCTGACTTCCCCGGTCAAGCCGGTTCTCCCGCGGTCAGCACAAGATCGAGCGCGGCCTGCCGGCGCGCTGCGCTGATCTCGTGGTTCGCCGTGGCCAGCCACAGGGCGCTGACGATCCGTGACAGCAGCGAGGCGTCCAGCGGGCGGGCTTCTCCGTCGGTCAGAAGTCGGCGCGCGGTGCCCCCGTGTGAGAAGCGCATTCGCGCGGCGATCGTCGCCAGATCAGGGCGTCGGGCAGCGGCGATGAAGAGGGCGCGCCGCTGACGCACGCCGGACGGGGCCGAGGCACCGCGCAGGGCCTGCTGCACCGCCTCCCGTGTGAGGGCGCGGGCATCCGCGGCCTCGGCGGGCGTCTCGCTCATGTCCCGGACGGAGCGGGCGTGCTGGGCCAGGGCCGCCGCCGCGACCAGATCGGGTGCGGTCCGGAAATGGTAGGCGACCGCGCCTGAGGTCAGCCCCGCGGCCGCCGCCACGGCGCGATGGGTCAGGGCCTCGAGCCCCTCCCTGTCGATCACGCCAAGCGCCGCCTCGGCGATCCGGGCGGCCGCCAGAGGCAAGGGATCCGGACTCTGGGCATGTAGCAGCGCTTCGACCCGCGCCAGTCCAGGCGGTGCGGCCGTCGCCGGCGGACCTCCCAGCCATAGCGCGGCGAAGCGGTCACAGTGTTCGCGCCAGACGAGCCGCTCCAGCGGCGGGGCCCACTCGGACAGGTGATACACCGCTTCGCTTTCAAATAGGGCCCGCATGATGTCGGCGGTCGCCTCCGACAGATCGAACCGGGCCGAGACCGCGTCGAACAGCCCGCCCCAGGCGTCCGCCCAGGTCGCCGCGGCGTCGGGATACCGTTCCGGGCACGCCGACAGCTCGGCGTGGAGGCAGGCGAGGGCGCGCTCGCCGGCTGTCCAGTCCAGCACGAGATGCTCCAGCGCGGCACGGGCCCCCGCAGGGCCGTCGGGCAGCCGTGCAAAGGCCTCGCTCTGATTGGCCGCCCAGACCCGGGCGCGGCCGGCCGCCTCAGAAAAGGCGGCGGCCAGCAGGGCGTCGAGGCCGCCGAAGGAATAGTTCACGGCACTGGGAGCGACCCCGCAGGCGGCGGCGATGCGCCGCGCCGAGGCTTGCGCCAGTCCCTCCATCGCCACAATCCCGGCGGCCGCACTGAGCAAACGTTCGATCGTGACAGTTCTTTGAGGGTTCTGATCGTGCACGGCGTAACTCGGGATGTAATCTAAACAGCAAAGAGGACTAGTCAATGATGGACTACAGGGCAGGTTCTGTCACGCAGTCGCCGCTGATCTGTCGCCGGCAACAAACAATACAAGTGTACGAGCGCGAGATGGTGTCGGGGTGACGCCAAGGGAACGGCATCGGGGGATGGCCATGCATAGCTCAATCAACAAGGCCGCGCTGGGCGCGGGTGTTTCGGTGGCCGCGCTGGCGCTGGCCACGGGAGTCGCGGCGCAGGACGGGGCCACGCCGGTCTCCACCGTGGACGAGATCATCGTCACCGGCCAGCCCATCGTCGGGAGCCAACGCGCGGCCCTGCTGCGTCAGCGCGAAGCCGACAATGTGGTCAGCGTCATCGCTGCCGACACGGTCGGTCAGTTCCCCGACCAGAACGCCGCGGCGGCGCTGTCTCGCCTGCCGGCGGTGGCCGTGCAGCGCGACCAGGGTCAGGAACGCTACCTACAGATCCGCGGCGCGCCGAACCGGTGGACCAGCGTGTCGATCGACGGCATCAACATCGTCGGCGTCGACGAGGGCGGCAATCAGCGCGCCTTTCGCTTCGACGCCGTGCCCGCCGTCATCCTGAGCGCGCTTGAGGTCAACAAGACCCTGACCCCCGACATGTCGGCGGAATCGATCGTCGCTCGCGTCGACCTGCAGACCTACAGCCCCTTCGACCGGCGCGGGATCGACCTGCAGGGTGACCTGGGCCGGGGCGAGATGAACCTCGGCGGCGGCGACCAGGAACAGTACAGCCTGCGCGCCTCCTGGTCGGGCGACACCTTCGGCGTGTTCGCGGCCATCTCGCGCTACCGCCGCGACCAGATCACGGACAACCGCGAGACTGTCTATGATGCGGCCGGGGCCCCGACCGCCCTCGACTACCGCCAGTACTTCGTGTTCCGCGAGACCTCCGGGGCCATGGCCGGCATGGAGTGGCGTCCGGCCGAGGGTCACCGCCTGTTCGTCAAGGCGCTGGAGACCGAGTTCACCGACAATGAGGAGCGCAACCAGTATGTGATCCAGGTCGGCTCCGGCGTCGGCACGCGCACCGCCGCCGCGGGCGACCTGGTCGGCGTCCCGGTGCGCGGCACCGCCAACGATGGCTATTACGGCAATCTGAACCGCATCGCCACGCTCGGTGGCGACCATACGGCCGGGGACTGGGACCTGGCCTGGCGGGTCAACTACAGCGAGGTTCAGAACACCACCGACCTGCCGATCGTCCTGTCCCAGCAGCTGAGCTCGTCGCAGCGCTTTGCGGTCCGCTACGATCGCAGCAACCCGCTGTTCCCGATCCTCGACATCGCCACCCAGACGCCGGGGGCGACGCCTGGCAGCTTCGTCCGCGGAACCCCGATCCAGACCTTCAGCCCGGCCAGCTTCGGCCTCAACCTGCTGTTGCCGCTCAGTTCCCGCACCGACAGCGAGGGCTGGGTCTACAAGCTTGACGGCGTGCGGGATGCCGAGCTGTTCGGGCGACCGATCGAACTTCGGCTGGGCTTCGAGTACGACGACCGCACGGTCGAAGGCTCGATCCTCAGCGGCGCGGCCCCGGTCGTCGCCCTGACACAACTGCTGCCGCTCGTGGGACGCAGCTTCAACTATGCTGACTATCTAACCGCGGAACGCTGGGATGCGGGCTTCCCGTCGGGCTTCGGCTTCACCTATGTCGACAACAAGAAGATGCGGCGGGACATCGACGCCGGACTGGGCGCCCTGGCCGCCGCCGGGCGCTACAACGCCGCCCTGAACATCAGCCCCGCGGACCGCTACACCATCGACGAGCGGCTGACCTCGGCCTACGGGTCGGCCAGCTTCGACGCCTTCGGTGGGCGGATGGTCGCTGGCCTGCGGGTCGAGCGCATGGAGCAGGCCATCGACGGCTTCCTGCGCGTCGGCTCGACCGTCACACCGCTGTCCGTCGACTCGGATGATCTGGACCTGTTCCCCAGCCTCAATGCGCGCTGGGACCTGAACGAGGACACCGTCCTGCGCGCAGCCCTGGTCACCGGCATCGCCCGTCCCGGCTATGGTGCCGTTCGCACGGGCGCCTCGGTGAGCGACGTCAGCCGCACCATCGCCGGCGGCAATCCGACGCTGGAGCCGGAGAAGACCTGGGGCGGCGACGTGTCCCTGGAGCGGTACCTGCCGGGGGCCGGCGTCGTCTCGGCCGGAGCCTTCGTCCGCCTCGTCGACAACGTCCTCTATGACGCCGTCTCGACCGTCACCAGCGACATCTATGACGCGCCCGGCATCGACCGCACCGGCTACATCTATACCTCGACCCAGAATGGCGACAGCGGCCACCTCTACGGTCTTGAACTGTCTTGGCAGCAGCAGTTCGTGTTCCTGCCGGGGCTGTGGTCCGGGTTCGGCGTCCAGGCCAATGTCGCCCTGCTGGACGGGGAGTTCGACACCCGCGTGGGCCAAACCGCGGACTTCCCGGGCACCTCGAAGACGGTGACCAACCTGTCAGTCTACTACGAGAAGTACGGCCTCTCGGCGCGCCTGTCGCACCAGTGGCGCGATGATTGGCTGGACAGCCTCGGCGGCCTCGGCAGCGGCGAGTACCGGGCGGGCTATGAAAGCCTCGACCTGTCCCTGCGGTACGCCCTGACGGACTCGCTGACCCTGTTCGTCGACGGCAACAATCTGACCGACGAGACCTATGTGGCCTTCGAGGGCGACCCGTCGCGCCCCAGCGAGGTCGAGCAGATCGGCGCCCGCTGGATGGCCGGCGTCCGCTTCAACTTCTGACCAGGGGCGCGGACATGATGCGATTGACCGCAGGGGCCGCCCTCGCGCTGGCCCTCGCCGCCGCCCTGCCGGCGACCGCCCAGGTCGTCGGCGGGGAAGCCGTTCGCCGCGGGGACGGTCGGATCGACCTGAGCTGGCGCACCATCGGGTCTGGCGATCCCGTCGACGTCTTCCGCGAACGCCGGGGCCCGGCGGGGGTCGAACTGGTCCTGCTCTCGGCCGGGGACACCGACGGCGTGCACGTCACCGCGGCGGAAAGCGGCGGAAACGTTTTCGTCCTGCGCGGTCCCGGCGGCTCCGGCTATCGTCTCGCCGAACGTCTGGTGGCCCTCGATGGCGTGCAAAACTTTCGCGACATCGGGGGATATGCCACGGCTGACGGCCGGTTCGTGGGCTGGGGCCGGATCTTCCGCAGCGCCCAGCTCTCGGAGCTGACCCCGGGAGACCTGCAGCGGATCGAGGCTCTGCGCATTCGCTCGGTCTACGATCTTCGCTCGACCGAGGAACAGGCCAGCGAGCCGACGGCCTGGACTGGGCCCGACGCCCCCGCGCGTCTGACGCACGCCTATTCGATTGACTACGCCCCGTTCGTCGCCGCCTTCGCCAACGGCATCGACGCCGCCGGGGCGCGGGCGCTGATGACCGGCTTCTACGGCCAGATGAGCGAGAGCCACAAGGTTCAATTCCGCGAGGTGTTCGCCGAACTGCTCAGTCCCGAGGAGGGGGCGGTGCTGTATCACTGCACCGCGGGCAAGGACCGTACGGGCGTGACCACAGCGATGATCCTGATGGCGCTCGGCGTGTCGCGCGAGGTGGTGATGGCGGACTATCTGCTGTCCAACACCTACTATGCGCCGGGGGCCGGCATGAAGGCCTCGGACGCCACCAGCGTGTTCGCCCGCATGCCGGCGGACGTGCAGCAGGTGTTCATGGGGGTGGAGGCGGGCTTTCTCGAGGCCTTCTTGGCCGGCATCGAGGCCCGCTACGGCTCGGTCGAGGCCTATCTGGCCCAGGAACTGGGAGTGGGTCCCGCCGAGCTGGACCTGCTCAGGGCGCGCTACACGATGTGAGGCGCTGAAGGGGGGGCGCAGCCTGTCGCGCTTCCTCCACCCGCGCGAGCACCAGCCTGGCGAGCGAGACTGCATCGCCTTCGTCGAGGTCGTGGATATGGGGCTGACTGTAACCCCGCGAGACGCCGGCGGTGTCGATGCACAGGGTGGCGAGGCCCAGCCGCCGCTGCAGCGGGCCGCGCCTCAGGGTGACGGCCTGGATGCGATGCCAGGGCACGATCCAGTCGCGCCGGGTCAGCACGCCGCGCTGCACCTGCAGCGCCGGGGGCGTTAAGCTGTAGCGGTGCGCCCGGGGTCGGCGCAGGGCTACCCACAAGGGTAGCAGCAGGAGCGGACCGGCCGCTGCCGCCGGCGGCCAGACGACGGTGGCGACCAGCAGGATGACGGCGAGGGGCAGGGCCTCGATTACCCCGCCAATCATGTGTCGGGAGGAGACCGGGCGCAGGCCCGAGTCGCTCCACGCCGGCAGTCCGGCGAGGGGAAGCAGGGCCTCAACCTCGGCTGGCCGGGCGAAGGGAGCGAGCGTCTGACGGCCGGACTCACCATCACCCCCGCCGAGCGTCTGCACCCGCAACATGCGCCAGCCGAGCCGCCCCGCGACGGTGCCGTGCTCGATCAGGCCGAGCTGGATGCGCCGCACCGCCACCACCACCTCGCTTCGGGTCAGCAGGCCGCGTCGGCTGCGCAGCCGTCCCTCGGCCCGTGTCAGGGTGAAGCCGAAGTCGCGCAGCACAGTCTGCACCAGCCCGGCCAGCACCCCGGCTCCCCCAGCCACTCCCACCGCACCCAGCACCAGCGCCGGCGACAGCCGGGAGTGGGTCTCCTCGCCAAGGTCCAGCAGCAGGCTGGCCCAGCGGGCGGCGTCGATGTCGAACACCCGTCCCGCGTACTCGAGCAGACCCAGTGGCGCGACGATCCAGACGAGGGAGAAGCTGAACAGGCCGGCGAGGATCAGGCGCGCGCCGCCGAGGCGGTAAACCACGGTCTCGTTGTCGACCGGGGCCGGGGCCGCTGGCGCGCCCTCTGCGGGCTCAACGCCGCGCGCGCGTCCGGCCGCAGCCGCGACGCCCAGCGCCCGCAGCACTGCCCGAAGCCGGTGCGCCTCGGCGAGGCTGACACTGTTGAGCTTGCCCTCGTCGGCGTCCGCACCGCCGGTCTCGATCCGGACCTCGGCCAGCCCGAGCAGCCGCGACAGCGGCCGACGCGTGATGGAGACGTCCTGGATACGCTCGACCGGGATCGAGCGCCGCGAACGGTGGATCACGCCGCGGGCGATGACCACCTCGCCGGGGCGCACCTCATAGGTGAAGGCTCGCCAGCTCAGCCAGGTGAACAGGGTGCCGACCGCCAGCAACAGCAGGCCGAGCGAACCGACGATAGCCAAGCCGATCACGGTCCGCATTGGGTCGTCCTCACGCCACAGGCTGACGACCGCCGGCGTGGCCAGCGCCAGCATCGGCCCGAAGCTGCGAACGCCGTAGAGTAGCAGGGTGCGCGGATCGAGCCGCTGCGGGTCCGGCCCCCCGACGGCCTCCGGCGTCTCGTTGGCGGCCGCGACGGGGGAGGGGCTCACCCGGCGGTGTCCCGGATCTGCGCCCGGATGGCGTCGCGAATCTCCTCCGCCCGGGCCAGCGCCAGGCCGGGCAGGACCACAAGGCTGTGCTCGGTGCCGGCGGTGTGGACCTTGAGGGTCGCCACCCGGGCACCGCGCTCCAGGGGGCCCTGGCTGATATCGATGTGCTGCACCCGCACGACCGGCACGATCGTGTGCAGGCGAAGGAGCCAGCCGCGCGCCACGTGCAACTCCGTTCCGGTGAAGGCGTAGCGCCTCCGTTTCCAGCGTCCCGGCGCGACCCAGAACACCGCCAGCAGCCCCAGGATCAGCACCGGTGCTGTCAGCAGGCCGGGTACGGTTCCCAGCCGCTGGATCAGCGCCATATCGCCGGCCGTGGCGACGAGGGTCAGAAGGCCCCACAGGATGACCGCCCTGAGACGCATCACGCCCAGATAGGCGCGCTCAAGCGGAAGCAGGGTAGGCAGTTGGGGTTGCGGAGCATCTTCGGACATGACCGCCATATGCGGTCGCCTTTGCGTGCCCTTCAAGCGCCGCGCGACAGGTCGCGGCTTTGTAAACGTGGGGTTGGGCGTAACGATCTACCGGAACACTTATCTCGCCTAAGATATATTATGCGAAATATGATATGCGGCTTCAGGTGAAGCTGGCGCGCCATCCATCATACGCAACCTCGACATTTTCCGGCACGCGGGCGCGCAGCTCGTCGTAGTCGAGGTCGAGGTGCAGATTGGTCAGGACGGCGCGGCGTACGCCGCTGCGGGCGATCCAGTCCAGCGTCAGGTCGAGGTGCGCATGGGTCGGATGCGGCGTGTAGCGTAGCGCGTCGACGATCCAGAGCTCGGCCTTCGCCACCTCGGCCAGGGCGGCGTCATCGAGCTCCGAAACGTCGCTGGAATACGCCACCGGGCCGACGCGATAGCCGATCGAGCGGATCGGCCCGTGGGCCTGGTCGAAGGTGACGACCTCCAGCGCGCCGCCGGGGCCGCTAACCTCGAATGGCGCACCGAAAGATGGCAGATCGCGCGCGGTCAGGATGGCCGGATAACCCTCCACCGTCTCGAAGATGTAGCGGAAGCGATGCGTCAGAGCGTCCCGCGTGGGGCCATCCACCCAGGCGTCGATGCGGGCACGTTTGCGCAGGGCGAAGACGCGCAGGTCGTCGATGCCGTGAGTCTGGTCGGCATGGTCGTGGGTGTAGAGTACCGCGTCGACCGCCCGCACCTCGGCCGCCAGCATCTGGGCCCGCAGGTCCGGCGAGGTGTCGATCAGCACCGTGGTGACTCCGTCAGGCCCGGACTGGCGCAGCAGCAGCGAGCATCGCATGCGCCGGTTGCGCGGCTGGGCCGGGTTGCAGGCACCCCAGTCGCCGTCGCCGCGCGGCACCCCGCCGGACGAGCCGCAGCCGAGGATCACCGCCTCGAGCGTCATGGGCGCGGGATCCTGTCAAACAGGGCGAAGAAGGCGTCGGTCGTCCGTTGCTCGGCCTCGTCGCGCGACCAGCCGCGCAGCTCGGCCAGCTTATCGAGCACATGGCCGATAAAGGCCGGCTCGTTGCGCCTCCCGCGGTGCGGGACCGGGGCCAGATAGGGGCAGTCGGTCTCCACGAGGATGCGGTCGGCCGGCATGTCCCGCACCAGAGCCCTCACCTCCTCGGCGGCCCTGAAGGTGGCGATGCCAGAAACCGAGAACCACGCGCCCATTTCTGCTGCAGTATTGGCTAGTTCTGGCCCACTGGTGTAACAGTGCATGAGAAACTTGAACGGCCCGTTGGCGTGCTCCTCGGTCAGGATCTGCGCCATCGCGTCATCGGCCTCGCGAGTGTGCACCACCAACGGCAGGCCGGTCTCGCGCGCCGCCGCCACATGGGCCCGGAACACCTTGGCCTGCACTTCCCGCGGGCTTAGATCGTAATGGAAGTCGAGGCCGCATTCCCCAATGCCCACGACCTTTTCCCGTTTTGCCAGGGCGATCAGGGTCACCGGCGAGAGGTCGGGATTCTCCTTCGACTCATGCGGGTGTGTGCCGACCGTGCACCAGATTTCCGGGTGCGCCATCGCCAGGGCGTGGGTGGTGTCAAAGCTGGAGACCCGGTCAGAGATCTCGACCATCAGCTGCACGCCGGCCTCGCGGGCGCGCCGAATCACGTCGTCGCGGTCCTCGTCGAACTGGGTGGCATGGAGGTTGACGTGACTGTCGATCAGCATGCGGCGCGGGTCCGGTTCAGGTCGGCCGCGGCGGCGGCCAGGGCGTCGGCCTTGTCGAGGTTGAGGCCCAGCGCCTGCTCGCGCAGCGCCTCGAGGCGGCTCGATAGCTCGCTCCAGCGCGCTGCGGCCTGGGGTCCGCTGCCGATGGCGCGGTGACGCACTGCGGCGGACAGCCGCTCCATCAGGGCCTCGAAGCGCCCCCCCCCTTCCCCGCCCCGGAAACTGTCGGCGGCGGCGACCTGTTCTGCCGGCGTGAGTCCCTCGGCGACCCAGCGCTCCGCGACCGCGTCCAACTCCAGCATGGGGCCGGAGGCAAGGGCCAGCGCCTGACCCGGCGAGCCGGCGGCCAGGGCGGCGATACGGTAGGCAGCGTCGCGGTCCAGCCCGGTGCGGCGCTCCACCAGCGCCGCCAGCTCGACCTCGGGCCAGCGCGGAAAGGCCAGCCGGCGGCAGCGTGAGCGGATGGTGGCCAGCAGCCGCCCCGGCGCATGGCAAACCAGGAATAGCACGCCGCGCTCCGGTGGCTCCTCAAGGACTTTCAGCAGGGCATTGGCAGCGTTGAGATTCAAGTCGTCAGCGGCATCGATGATGGCGACCCTGAAGCGGGCCTGGGACGGGCTCTTGGCGAAGAATTCCGGCAGGGCCCGGGCCTGGTCGACCGAGATGGTGCGGCGCAGCCGTCCCCCCTCCTCCGCCCGCTCCAGCACCAGCAGGTCCGGATGAGCCCGGCCCGCCACGAGCCGGCTGACCGGGTCGTAGGGCGCAGCTCCAAGCGGTCCGCGCGCCGCGTCCGGCTCGGCGCCCAGAAGTCGCCGGGCAGCGCGATAGGCGAAGCTTGCCTTGCCGACGCCCTCGACCCCGGTCAGCAGCCAGCCATGGTGCAGCCGATCCCGATTCCAGGCGTCGAGAAAAGCCGCCTCCGCTCCGACGTCGGCGACCAGATCGAAGCGCTCGCGCGGATGGCTCATCCCAGCCGCTCCGTCACCACGGCCCAGACGCGGGAGAAGACGGCGTCGGCATCGCCCGAGGCGTCGATGGCGACGCAGCGGTCGGGGAAGCGGCGCGGCAGGTCGCGGAAGCCCGCGGCCAGCCGCTCGTGGAAACCGTCCCCCTTGGACTCGAAGCGCGCTTCCTCGCCGGCCCGGGCACCGGCGCGGGACAGGCCGACGTCAGGCGGCAGGTCGAAAACCAGCGTCAGGTCCGGCTGCTCGGCACCGACAACAGCGGCGTCCAGCGCCTCGATGAAGGTCGGATCCACGCCCCCCGCCACACCCTGGTAGATGCGGCTCGAGTCGGCGAAGCGGTCGCACACCACCCAGGCACCATCCTCCAGCGCCGGTCGGATGGTACGCTCCAGATGGTCCGAACGGGCGGCGAACATCAGCAGCGCCTCGGTGCGCGGCGACCAGCGTGCCGCCTCACCCCGCACCACCAACGCCCGGATGTCCTCGGCCCCCGGCGAGCCACCGGGTTCGCGGGTGCGCACCACGCGGCGACCGGCCGCCTCCAGCGCCGCGATCAGCCGGGCGGCCTGGGTCGACTTGCCGGCACCCTCGCCGCCTTCCAGGGTGATGAACCGTCCACGAGTCATGCGCTGCACAATGGCGGCGCGGACGCGTCAGGCAAGGGCCGATTCGGCCGCGGGTGACCCCGGACCGTGGATCATCGCGACTTCACGGCGCGTCGGCGACCTCGGCGGCCCGCACTCCGCGGTCGGCGAGACCCCGGATGGCCCGGGCGGCGGTCGCCGCGTCCGGATACGGGCCGAGGGTCAGGCGGAACACCTCGCCGTCGCGGCGCACCGCGGCCACGCCGGGGAAGTCGGCCGCCAGCCGTTCAGCCTGGGCGCGGTCAAGGAAGGCCCCGCCCCGGACCCAGACCGGCCCTGACGCAACCGGCAGTGTGGACGCTGGGGCCGGGCTCGGGCTCGGAGCCGGAGGCGGTGTAGAGGCGGTCGCCGCGACAGCAGTCGCCGGCGTCAGGGCCTGGCCACCGCCCAGGCGCGGAGCCCGACCGATGTACCGCACCCGCACCCGGCCGACGCCCGCCTGACGCAGGTCCAGCGCGTCCGCCGCGGCGCGCGACAGGTCGATGATGCGCCCCTCGACGAACGGCCCGCGGTCATTGATGCGCAGCACGACCCGGCGCCCGTTGGCGAGATTGGTCACCTCCACGAGCCCCGGCAGCGGGAGCGTCTTGTGGGCCGCGGTCAGGGCATGCATGTCGAACGGCTCACCGGTCGCCGTCGGTCGCCCGTGGAAGGCGTCGCCGTACCAGCTGGCCAGCCCGACCTCGTCATAGTCCGGCTGCTCGGCCGGCCGGTACCAGCGGCCGCGGATCTGGTAGGACCGCAGCGTGCCGGGCACGATCGGGGCCGGATCGGTCACCGGCGGCGGCGAATCGGCCGGGCGTCCCCCGCCCTGCCCGGGCCGCGCCCCCACGCTGGCGCAAGCCGAGGCCGCCAACGCCGCCGCTGCGATGACCATGACCCTGACAATCCGCATGGACGCAGTTTGGCCCGCGCGATTTCCGCTTTGGTTAACGCCGCTGCCCCGCTAGATCAGCGCCCACGGACAGGTGGCCGAGGGGTTTAAGGCAGCGGTCTTGAAAACCGCCGTGGGTTGACGCCCACCGTGGGTTCGAATCCCACCCTGTCCGCCACCCGAGCGCCGTGGACCTTGCGCCAGCTCGCCATTCGCGAAATTCTGCTACCGATGCGTTAGTTTCCCCGGCTCCCCTCCGCCGTTCTTGTGCTGGCGATCATGGCCGGTATGGCTCTCTTCGCCCGGGCCCTGCTGGCCGGGTCGAAAAAGGCGGTGCTCGCGGGCACGGCCGGGATGATCCTCGGGATCAAGTCGGCGACCCTGCTGGCGCGCCGCGCTGGCGTGACGGACCAGCCGCAATAGCGCGACCGGGGCCGCACCCCGGCCCCACCTCCAGAACAGCGCCCCAGGCTGACGCGCTCATGAAAACGGGGCGCGCCTCGCGACGCGCCCCCGACGGTTTCCGGTCCGCCGCGACCTCAGTCGTTGCGGGTCCTGATCCAGGAGTAGAGCATCGAGCCGCCGAGCAGCAGCAGGGTGGCGACCAGCGACCACTGCGGCTCGAGGTACGGAACCAGCGGCGCGCCGGTCAGGTCCTTGGCCGCCTTGTACAGGCCGAAGTTCCAGATGATCTTCACGCCGATCAGCACCAGCACCAGCGACAGGCCGTACTTCAGGTATTTGAAGCGCACGACCGCCTCGGCCAGCATGAAGTACATCGACCTCAGGCCCAGAATGGCGAAGATATTCGAGGTGTAGACGATGAAGGGGTCCTTGGTCACGGCGAACACCGCCGGCACCGAGTCCACCGCGAAGATGATGTCCACCACCTCGACCATGATCAGGCACAGGAACAGCGGCGTGGCGAACAGCACCAGCCGACCCGAGCCCTTAGGGTCAGGTTGGCGGACGAAGAAGTTGTGATTTTCGATCGTCTCGGTGACGCGGATGCGCTTCTTCAGGAACCGGAGAAGCCTGTGCTCCTCGAGGTTCATTTCCGACTCCCCGCCGAAGATCATCTTCCAGCCGGTGAAGATCAGGAATGCTGCGAAGATGAACAAAACCCATGTGAACTGATTCACTACCGCCGCCCCCAGCGAGATGAAGATCGCCCGGAACACGATGGCACCCAGGATACCCCAGAACAGCACCCGATGCTGGTACTCGCGCGGCACGGCGAAGAAGGTGAAAATCATGCCGATGACAAAGATGTTGTCGAAGGCCAGCGCCGTTTCAAGCAGGTATCCGGTAAAATACTGGACCACAGCCTGCCGATTCAGGTTCTCCGGGCTGAAGTAATAGACCGGGTCCGGCTCGTAGACGAAGTACACATAGGCTCCGAAGGCGATGGCCAGCGACGCGAACGACGCCCACATCAACGCCGATTTCTTCGCCGAGACGACCCCGTCCTTGCGGTTGACCAGGCCGAGATCGACCCAGAGCAGGAAGATGATGAAGGCCAGGAAGGCCATCCACAGCCAGATTGGCTGGCCGACGTAGGTCGCCGACAGAAACGGAAGGGACTCAAGCATCCCGCACCCTCAATATTGAAATCGCGCGCTGCGGCTGCGCCCGTGCTGGCGAAGTCCGACATCGCAGCCGACGCCTCGGCTGCCAGAGGGGCCCGGACCCATGAAGCGGGGTCGCATGGACCCCGCTCCCGCCCACGTCAAGAGCGCCGACGCCAGGTCGCGCCGTCCGGACCGTCCATGACCACCACATCCAGCGCATTCAGCCGGTCACGGATACGGTCGGCGGCGGGCCAGTCCCTGGCCGTGCGCGCGGCCTGACGCTCGGCCAGCAGGGCCTCGACCTCGGCCTTGAGCTCCGCATCGGCACCCCCGAACCAGGCGTCGGGGTCGCTCTGCAGCACGCCCAGCAGACCCGCCGCCGCCTGCAGCTCGCCTTTCGCCCGCGCCACCATGCCATGGTCGCCGGCGGTCATGGCCCGCTCGATCTCGCTGGACAGGGCGAACAGGGTCGCCAAGGCGCCTGGCGTGTTGAGGTCGTCGTTGAGCGCCTTGAGAAACTCCGCCGGCGGCTCGTCGGTCGAGGCGGGGACCGCGGCGGCCCGGTGCAGGGCACCGTAGAGCCGGTCGAGATTCTTGCGACTCTGTTCCAGAAGGCCCGGGTTCCAGTCAAGCGGCTGGCGGTAGTGGGCGCTCAGGAGGGCCCAGCGTACCACCTCCCCCGGCATGGACTGGACGAGGTGATGCAGCAGAAGGACGTTGCCGATCGACTTGGACATCTTCTCCGCGTCGACGGTCAGGAAGCCGTTGTGCATCCAGTAGCGGGCATAGGCCTCCGGGGAGTCGTGGCCGTGGGCGCAAACCCCTTGCGCGATCTCGTTCTCGTGGTGCGGGAACACGAGGTCAATGCCGCCGCCGTGGATGTCGATCGGCAGGCCCAGCCGGGCCTCGATCATCGCCGAGCACTCGATATGCCAGCCGGGACGGCCGGCACCCCAGGGGCTTTCCCAGGACGGCTCGTCGACCTTGGACGGCTTCCACAGCACGAAGTCGTGGGGATTGCGCTTGTAGGGCGCGACCTCGACCCGGGCCCCGGCGATCATGTCCTCGAGATTGCGGCCTGACAGCGCGCCATAGGCCGGATAGGCGGCGACGTCGAACAGCACATGGCCCTCGGCGGCATAGGCTGCGCCTGCGACTACGAGAGCCTCGATCTGGGCGATGATGGCCGGGATGTGGTCGGTCACGTGCGGCGCGAGGTCCGGGGGCGCGACATTCAGCTGCGCCATGTCGGCCAGATAGGCGGCCTCGTAGCGGGCCGTGACCTCGCCGATAGGGACGCCCTCGCGGGCGGCCTTCGCATTGATCTTGTCGTCGACGTCCGTGACGTTGCGGGCGTACAGCACGGCCCCGGTCCCGTAGGTCCGGCGCAGCAGCCGCACCAGCACGTCGAACACCACCGGCGGACGGGCATTGCCGATGTGGGCGTAGTCGTAGACGGTCGGCCCGCACACATAGAGCGTCACCCGGTTGGGATCGCGCGGCGTGAAGGCGCGCTTCCGGCGGCTCAGAGTGTCGTGGAGATACAGCGTCATTTCGCGCAGGCACCGGGTGTTGCGGGGGAGGAGATCCGGCCCATATAGCGAGGTCGTCGCCCCGGCCCAAACGTCCGGAGGCAGACACTGAAAAGGGAGCGCGGCGCGCGTCCATCCGGAACCTTCGTTCCGGCGCTACTTCGCCGCTGATGTCATGACATGGATGCCCCGGTGAGCAAGCCCACCCTCGTCGCCGAGCGCGACGCCCGACGTCCCACGCGCGAGGAAGCCCTTGCCGCGGTTCGCACCCTGATCGCCTGGGCCGGGGACGACCCCGAGCGGGAAGGCCTGAAGGACACGCCCAAGCGCGTCGTCGATGCCTATGGCGAATGGTTCGACGGCTACGCCGCCGATGCGGGCAAGGAGCTGTCCCGCATCTTCGAGGATGTACAGGGCTATGACGACATCGTGCTGCTGCGCGACATCGAGGTGGAAAGCCACTGCGAGCACCACATGGCCCCGTTCCTCGGCAAGGCCTATGTCGCCTATCTGCCGAAGGACAAGGTGGTGGGCATCTCCAAGATCGCGCGCGTGGTCGAGATTTTCTCGCGCCGCTTGCAGACGCAGGAGACCCTGACACAGGAGATTGTCAACGCCATCGAGATGCATCTCGATCCGCGAGGTGTGGCTGTGATGATCGATGCCGAGCACCAGTGCATGACCACCCGCGGCGTGCATCACCGCCACGTCTCGACCGTCACCACGCGCTTCACCGGTGCCTTCAAGGACGATCCGGCCCTGATCGAGCGCTTCGTCAAGCTGGCCAGGGGCTAAGATACTCGCCTCTCCGGTGAAATCCGGGGAGGTGACATCCGCATCGCGTCGCTGGGCGCTTTACAAGCGGCGCGAGGCCCGCCAAAGGACGATGGAAACGCCCGGAGCGGTCCGGGCTGAACGGAGAGTGCGAATGGGCGCGAAGCTTTCGGGACCGTCCGGTCAGGGCGGCAGAACGGTCGAACAGAACTCCGACATCAACGTGACGCCGTTCGTCGACATCATGCTGGTTCTGCTGATCATCTTCATGGTGGCCGCTCCGCTCGCGACCGTGTCGATCCGTCTCGACCTGCCGCCGGCCACGCCGCCGGCACCCGACCAGGAGCAGGAAGAGCCCGTCTACATCACCATCCAGGAAGGCGGAGCGTTGTTCATCACCGACCGGGAAACCTCGATCGAAACGCTCCCCGCCGACGTTTGCGCCGCGCTCGGCGGCGCTGTCTGCCAGGAAGAGCGCGTGTTCGTCCGCGCCCAGCCTGAGGTCCGCTACGAGCAGTTCATGGAAGTGATGAATACGCTGCAGGAAAATGGTTTCCTGAAGGTAGGCCTGCTCAACGAAGATATCACCTGAGTTTACGCGAGGGTTGACGATCAGGGCCGCTCCGCAGGAGCGGCCTTTTTTCGTTCCAGCCCCATGGAGCGGTCGCCGGCGGACGATCGCGTCCGACACATTGGCCACAAGGGGGCATTCCGACCCAGGCTCGAGCCGCTCCGGGATGAGATCTGGAGCTGGCTGGATGGTTGAGCCCCGACGTGCCGCTCCCATATAGGGCGACCAGCTTGTGAAGGAGTCGCCGATGCCCAATCCGACCGTGACCGCCGAAGCCGCCGGCGTGCAGATCCCGCTGCTGGGCTTTGGCACCTGGCAGCTGGAGCCTGATGTCGCCCGCCGCATGGTGCGCACGGCGCTGGAGATCGGTTACCGGCACATCGACACGGCCTGGATCTACAAGAACGAAAAGACCGTCGGCGAGGGCATCCGCGACTCCGGCGTCCCGCGCGACCAGATCTTCCTGACCACCAAGATCTGGGTCGCCCACTACGCCGACGGCAACCTGCAACGCCAGGCCGAGGAGTCGGCCGAAAGTCTCGGAACCGTGCCTGACCTGTTGCTGCTGCACTGGCCCAAGCGCACCCCGGCGATGGAGGAGACGGTCCGCGCCCTCGACGATGCGCGGGCGCGGGGGCTGACGAAGCACATCGGCCTGTCCAACTTCCCGTCGGCCGCCTTTGAGGAGGCGCAGGGCTATTCCGACGCCCCCCTGATCACCAACCAGGTCGAGCACCACCCCTATCTGTCCAACCGACCGCTGATCGACATGGCCCGGACGTTGGGGTCGACCCTGACGGCCTGGTCGCCGCTGGCCCAGGGCAAGGTCGCCGACGAGGCCGTTCTGATCGAGATCGGCAGAACGCACAGCAAGACACCGGGCCAGGTAACCCTGCGTTGGCTGGTGCAACAGGGGATCATCGCCATTCCACGCTCGACCAGGGAAAGCCGGGCTCGCGAGAACTTCAACATCTGGGATTTCCAGTTGGGCGGCGAGGAGATGCAGCGGATCTCCCGGCTGGCGCGGACCGATGGGCGGCTCGGCGACTGGCTTGATCCTTCGTTCCAGTGGGATGCCGCAGCTTGACGGTGATCGCCTTTCCGGACGCCGATCCCGAGGGCGGGCGGATCGGTGAACGCCTGAGGACGTGGCGAACGCGGCGTGGCACCACGCTGGAAGACCTCTCGCGCGGGACCGGCCTGGCGCTGGAGCACCTGCGCCGGGCTGAGGCCGGCCGCGCCCGGCTCGCCGCGGACGAGATCGAGGCTCTGGGCAGGCGGCTGGGCGTCCCCGTCTGGGCGCTCGGGGGGTCGCCCCCCGCGACCTGATCGCAGGTGACAGGCCCCCTCGCCCCGCCTAAGCACGGGCCATGGCCTACAAGTCCCTGAGAGACTTCCTCGACCTCCTCGAAGCCGAGGGGGAGCTGGTACGGGTGTCCGAGCCCGTGTCCACCCACCTCGAAATGACCGAGATCCAGACCCGGCTGCTGCGCGACGGCGGTCCCGCGGTGCTGTTCGAAAGCCCGGTGAAGCCCGACGGCTCGGTCAGTCCCATCCCCTGCGTCGTCAACCTGTTCGGCACCGTGAAGCGCGTGGCCATGGGGGTGACGCTGGAGAACCGGACGCGCACCACGGCGGCGGAGCTGCGTGAGGTTGGCGAACTGCTGGCCTTCCTGAAGAACCCGACGCCGCCGCGCGGGCTGGCGGATGCAGTGCAGATGCTGCCCCTGGCCCAGACCGTCATGGCCATGCGGCCACGGGTAGTGAAGCGGGCCCCGGTCCACGACATGGTGCTGACCGGCGGCGACATTGATCTGGGAGTCCTGCCGATCCAGGGCTGCTGGCCGGGCGAGCCGGCACCGCTGATCACCTGGGGCCTGGTGGTGACGAAAGGGCCGTCCGACGACCGTGAGGACGACTTCAACCTCGGCATCTACCGCATGCAGGTGCTGGGCAAGGACCGGGCCATCATGCGCTGGCTGGCCCACCGCGGCGGAGCCCAGCACTACGCCCGGCACAAGAAGGCCGGCAAGCGCGAGCCCCTACCCTGCGCCGTCGTCCTGGGGGCCGACCCGGGCACGATCCTGGCGGCCGTGACGCCGGTGCCGGACACCCTGTCGGAGTACCAGTTCGCCGGTCTGATGCGCGGGGCCAGGGCGGAGCTGGTCGCCTGCAAGACGGTGCCGCTGATGGTCCCGGCCCAGGCCGAGATCGTGCTGGAGGGCCATGTCCTGCTCGACGAGCACGCGCCGGAGGGCCCCTACGGCGACCATACCGGCTACTACAACTCGGTCGAGACCTTCCCGGTGTTCCAGGTGACGGCGATCACCATGCGGAAGGACCCGATCTATCTGACCACCTTCACCGGCCGGCCGCCGGACGAACCCTCGGTGCTGGGCGAGGCGCTGAACGAGGTGTTCATCCCCCTTCTGCAGCAGCAGTTTCCGGAGATCGTCGACTTCTGGCTGCCGCCCGAGGGCTGCAGCTACCGCATCGCCGTAGTGTCGATGAAGAAGGCCTATCCGGGCCACGCCAAGCGCGTGATGCTCGGCGTGTGGTCGTTCCTGCGCCAGTTCATGTACACCAAGTGGGTCATCGTCGTGGATCACGACGTCAACGCCCGCGACTGGAAGGACGTGATGTGGGCCATCTCGACCAAGATGGACCCTGCCCGCGACATCACCCTGATCGAGAGCACCCCGATCGACTATCTGGACTTCGCCTCACCCGAGAGCGGGCTGGGCTCCAAGATCGGGCTGGACGCCACCGACAAGTGGGAGCCCGAGACCAAGCGCGAATGGGGCGAGGTGATCCGCATGGACGAGGCCGTGGTCGACCGGGTCTCGGAGATGTGGAGCCGTCTGGGGTTGCCGGGTGACGGAACGCCGATCTGGAAGTGATCTCCGCGTGCGGGCCATGTCCGGAACCAGGCTCCGCCCCGACGGTCACCTTCGCGACAATCGTTGTGTGACCACGGCTCTTTTACGGGCGCTGAGGTCCATGCCGGCCGCCAGCCGCCATTTCGCGATCGCCTCATCTCGCCGTCCCAGCCGGTTCAGCGCATCGCCCCAGGCGAGGTGGAGCGCCCCCCAGCGTGGCGCGCGCTCGGCGGCGTCGGCATAGCGGCGCACCGCGTCCCGGTCGCGACCCAAACGAGCCAGAGCGTCGCCCTCGAGTTTGAGGGGATCGGCCCACCGAGGGCCGCGTTCCCTGGCTTCCGCCAGCAGGGGCAGGGCTCCCGCCGCATCACCGCGCCTCAGCTTCGCCTCGGCCCACTCCGCATAGGCGAACGGCAGCGACGGTCCCTGCCGGACCGCCTCGGCATACAGCCGGTCCGCGCGGGAAGCGTCGCCCTGAAGCGCCGCGATCCGCGCCTGGGTCCTCAGGCAGGGCCAGCAATCCGCCGGCGCCCAGGACATCAGCCGTTCCGCCGCCTCGAAGCGGCCCTGCTCGGCCCAGGCCCTCGCGATCGAGGGCCAGACAAGGACGGCCCGGACCTCGGCGTAAGGCGGCTCGCCCTTCAGGGTCGCATCCAGCGCCAAACCCTGCCGTTCGACCTCTGCCCAGTCGTCGACAGCCGCCGCAATGGCGAGGGTCGGCAGACGAGATAGGCCGCGCGTACCGCCGTTCATCAGGAGAATCTGGCCTGGGTCCTGCAGCGGCAGGTCGGCCATCCGTCGTCTCGCTCCGGTGGCGTCGTGGTTGCGGGCCATGGCTTCGGCCGCTGCATAAGGCGCGACGGCTCGCCAACCCGCATAGGGCACGAGGTCGGCGAAACGGTCCCAAGCTTCGATTTCGCCCAAGGCGTCGCCCCGCCATCTCGCCGTGAGCGCCTCGGCGCGGGTGACGACGACCTGGGCGGCTTCCCGCTCCATCGTCCTCGCTCCGTCACGGCGGTAAACTTCAAGGCCTCGCCGAGTCAGTTGATAACCCTGTTCCGCACGCCCAAGATCATGGGCGAAGCCTCCGGCGTTCACCCACGCCAGAGCGAGTTCCGGCATGACCTTCACAGCGAGCAGTTCGTCCGCCAGTCCGCCGCGCAGATCGCCGGAATCGATGGCCTTCACCACGCCTCGACCAAGGTAGGCCCAGCCGCGTTCCAAGGCTGACCGATCCTGCACGAGATCGGTGAACAAGGCGTCGATCTCGGCCCGGCGCGCCGGATCGGAGCGGAGGTAGTTCGCAAAGAGATAGGGCTGCTTAAGCCGGAAAACGTCCTCGGCCGCGCCTTGCATCATGGAGTCCAGATCGGCGTCGGTGCCGGTGCGCGCAGGCGCGGCGTCGCGACCGGCGCGGACGGTCAGGACCAGCTGACCACCCTGCCGCACGATCTCGCCCCGTACGTGGGTTTCTCGCCCCAATCGCTTACGCAGCCACGCCGACGCTTGCTCGAGCGAGATCCCGGTCGTCGGTATCTCGAGGCTGACATTGTCCACCCAGTTGTCTTGGAAGGACTCGGGAGGCCTCGCTGAGTTTGAAAGCGCCTGGATGGGGGCGGTCTTGTCCAGGAACCGCTGAGCCGCCACCTCGCCGGTGAAGCCCCGCTCCGCCAGGTCCGGCGGCACGGAAAAGGCGTGCACCACCAGTCCCCGCGCCTGCGACGCGTCCCAGACGAACCAGCCCGCGCCGAAAAGCACGGCCGCCGCGCCCACGGCCAGCGCTCCGTCCCGCGCCGCCTTGATCCGGGCGCGGAAGCGCTCGTTGCGGGCGAGGCCGATCTGTTCCTGGATCAGTCGATTCTGGTTTTCGAGCAGCCTCTCCGCGCTGGAGCTCGGGGCCTGCCCGCTCGCCAGCGTCTCCATCGCGATCTCCACCGGATCCGGGGTGGTCGGCTGCGAGGCGGTGGCGGCGCGGCGTCGCGCGCGTCGTGGTCTTGGTTCTTCGTCGCCCCCCATAACCCTCCCCTGTTATCGCCAAGCTAGGCGGTGGGCGCTGTGGCGGCAAGCGGACCGAGACGGTGACGGAACGCGGTGGGATTGCCCTCTCTCCATCGCGGCACCCAGCGAACGAGCGCCTCGAATCAGTGCTGACTCAACCGAGTGTGTTGAACTGCCTGAACGCCCAGGACAGGAGATAGAGCAGGGAGCCGAGCGCAAAGACCCACTGGAATATGCGGGAGGGGACAAAGATGGCGATCAGGCTCCCGATGGTGTTGACCGCCACTGTGACGGGATACTCCGGCCCCAGCGACTGGAAGTGCTCCGAGCCCTTCAGCCACGTGTCGACCAGGTCAATCGAGCTGTTCAGTGCGTTGGCCCCGAAAAACCAGCCGCGCTGCCGATGAAAAAACTCGTCCAGATCGACGTCTGGACCCAGGTCCCTCGGAAAAAGCAGCGTCGATTGGAAATACATCAGGCACGCATAGCCGAGGACGAAGATATAGGTGCCGAAGGTCCACTCCTGAAGTGCCTGGAGCTTGAACTGCCACCACCAGAAGAACGCGACAGTCATCAGCATGAAGATGACCCAAACGAGGTGGATTGACCGGAGTCGAAGGGGCCGGGGCCGCTGTGCGACCTCCACCAGGCCTTGAAGCAGGTGCGCCAGGGCGAGACCGATGATGATGGAGACCATCACCATCACGTATTCGAACCGATCCATGTGCCACCTCGTGTCGCTCTCCTCCCATCGCACCATCAGTCCCGCCTTGGCGCAATGGTGAAGCTCCGATAGCCTTGTTTCATGACGAGGCGGGGGTCATGGCGGACGACGACAAACCACGACTGAAACGGCGGCGCGCTACGCCGGCAGCAACCACGCCAGACCCTATCGAAATCGCGATGGAGGTGGCCGCCACCGGGCAGACACCCTCTGGTGCGGCGCTGGAGGTGCTCCGCGCCAACGCAGAGCTCACGCGAAAACAGCTTGTGCTGGCGCGTAACGAGTTGCTCCGCAACCGTATAAAGACGGCACGCGATTTCGCTCTGACCGGGATTGCGCTGATCCTTGCTCTGGCAGTCATGTTTTTCGTGTGGTCCGCCAGTCAGGCCAGCGGCTTGGTGATCCAGCCATTCTCCACGCCGCCCGATCTGGTTACACGGGGTCTGGACGGGAGAACCATCGCTTCCCAGCTCCAGGACCGTCTGAACCAGCTCCAGGACGATACGGACTCAATTCGACCGGCAAACACCTTCGCCAACAACTGGCAGGGTGACGTCAGCGTGGAGATCCCGACGACGGGCATCTCCATCGGCGAGTTGGATCAATCCCTGCGCGCCGCTTTGGGTCGGGAGACCGTTGTCTCCGGCGAGGTGACACGGGAAGGCGATGCGCTGACGATCACGGTCAGGACCGGCGGACGCGCCCGGTCGATTGTCAGCGACACCGGCGACGTTGACGCTCTCCTGCAGGGTGCGGCCGAGGCGGTCTACGAGATGACCCAGGCCTTCCGGTACGGATTCTATCTTCTGGACACCGGGCGGCGCGAAGAGGGGCTGGTCGTATTGCGTCAGATCGACCGGGCCGAGGCACCCATAGAACGGGCCTTCGCGAACAATGGCTTAGCCGTGGATCGGATCAGGCAAGGCGACATTCGTGGCGCACTCGCTTTAATCAGCCGCGCCAGGAGCATCTACCCCGGGTTCGTGCCGGTCGAGAACAACGCAGCCCTCTATCGGCATATGAGCGGTGAGTGGGAGTTGGCTCTGGCCCATCGAGAGGCGACGCTCGAAGGATTGCGCGGTTCGGGTAGGCGCTACCTGTTGGATGGTCCGGCTGAGGTGGTCGAAATCCGGTCCAAGGCCCTGATCGCTCGGTATGGGGGAGATTTTCGGCTCGCCGCCGACCTGATCGGCTCGTTGATCGGCAAGCGTGACTATGGGGGCATCGTGGCGACGGCGGCCATCCATCAGGCCAGCCTGCTGGTCAGCGCACACGACATCTCTGCGGCCCGACGAGTGCTAACCGATGCTGGTCTGGGCTCGGTCTCGCAGATTTCCGAACGCGCAGCGCTGAACGAGAACTTCTCAGCTCCAACAGCGGAGGCTTTGGTGGAGCAGGGACGTTGGTTAGACGCCCTCGCTGAACTCCAGGCCTATGAAGCCGCGGCGTCCGGCTACCCGGCTTTTGCGGCCCAAATACCCATGGTGCTTTGGCCTCAGATGGCCGAGGCTCTGGCTCGTCTCGGGCGTTTTGAGGAAGCTGAAGCCTTGGCTGCCGGCATGCCCAGCACCTGCTACTCATGCGTTATCGCGAGGGCTCGAGTGGCGTCACTGCGCGGTGAAACGGGGCGAGCGGATCAGCTGTTTGCGCAAGCGACGCAACAGGGTCCGTCGCTGCCTTTTGCATACTCGGCATGGGCCGAGGCCAAGCTGCAGCGGGGAGACAATGCGGGAGCTTTGGCTCTGCTTCGAGATGCAACGCAGCGGGGGCCGCGATGGGCTGACCCGCTCAAGTTGGAGGGTGACGCTCTGGCGCGGATGGATCGGGAACGCGACGCCGTGCGCCGCTATGCCGCTGCCGCCGAGCGAGCACCGCGCTGGGGTGCGCTGCACCTGGCCTGGGGCGATGCGCTCAACCGACTTGGGCGGCGGGACGACGCCGCCGCCAAATGGCGCGCGGCTTCGAACATGGACCTGTCGGCATCGGACCGCGCACAGGTAGCGGCGCGCCTTGGCGGTCCACGCAGATGAGCAGCTTCGAATACGCCATCGCCATGTGGGGGATCCTGATCGGCCTGGCGGTGGCCGATCTGATCGTCAGCGCCAACCGGCTGATCCGGCACGATCATGGCGTGAAGTGGGACGGCCGTGTCGTCGTGGCCGCGATCCTGGTCACGCTGGAACTCGTGCGACTCTGGTT
This sequence comes from Brevundimonas sp., assembly GCA_027531145.1. Taxonomy (GTDB): domain Bacteria; phylum Pseudomonadota; class Alphaproteobacteria; order Caulobacterales; family Caulobacteraceae; genus Brevundimonas. The sequence continues at coordinate 75,046 of JAPZRF010000004.1, forward strand.
CGCGCAGTGGAGCCTGACCGCCTTCGACGAGGCGATGACCTTTCCGATATTCCTGGCCAAGTTCACACAGGTCGCCCTGCTGGCCTTCCTCGCTTCGGCGGCCCTGCCAGACGAGACACCGGGAAGGATCGACCTGACCGACTACTACGAACGTAATCGCCGCTATTTTTGGGGCCTCTTCGCCCTGGCCCAGGCGCTCTATCTGACGCTCTGGCTGCTGTTCTTCAGTAGTTCGGTTGATGGAGCGGCTCCGGCGGGAGCCATCGACTGGTTCCGGGTGATTGCGCCGCTTTGCCTGTTCGTCGCGCTCGCGGTCTTGCGTCTGAAATGGCTCGACTGGCTGGGGCCGATAGCCCTGGTCGGGTTCTATCTTTGGCTCTATCGTGGGCAGTCCATCGCGTGATTGACCGTCGCGCTTCCCAGGTGACGGAACCCTGGTCATCGTCTAGCGTCACCGTGGGCTGAGCACGGTCGGGGGGGCCGGGTGAGCGCGTTCGAGTTCGTCTTCACCTTCTACAGCGTCATGCTGGGGTTGGCGGCCGCCAACGTCGGCACGGGCTTCGCGGACATGTGGCGGGACCGGCGCGCGACCGAGGTCGGGGTCTGCGCCCCCTTGCTGGCGTCGATCGTCCTTGTCGCCACCATGAACCTCTGGCTGCGCTTCTGGCGCAGCTGGGAGGGCGTCGAAGTCGGGCCGTGGGCGTTGATCACCCTGGTCGCCTTCGCCCTGCCGCTGGTCTTCCTCAGCCGGGCGATGTTTCCCGGCGCAGGGTCCACGACGTCGCTTGAGGACCACTTCTTCCAGCATCGTCGGGTCATGCTAGCGGCCCTGGCCGCCACGCCCGGCTTCTCCCTGATCTGGAATGCCGCCCAGGGCATCCTGACGCCGGAGTGGCCCTCGCTGTGGCTGGTGATCCGCTTCGCCGCGCCTCTGGCACTGATGGTCTTGACGGGAAGGACGGCCAATCGGCTGGGCCTTGTCGCGCTCTTGATCTGGGTGCTGGTGGGCCTGTTTCGATGAGCGCGTTTGAATACGTCTTTGCCTTCTACAGTCTGATCCTGGGCCTGGCGGCGGCAGAGGTCGTGTCGGGCTTCGCGGACATGTGGCGCGACCGGCGCAGGATGGAGGTCGGCTTCTGCACGCCGGTCCTGGCCCTGTGTGTCCTGCTGGGCATCATGAACACCTGGATCACGTTCTGGGTCTATCGCGAGATCCTGGCGGTCGGGGCCGAGTTCATGCTGGTCACCGCCCTGACCGCCCTGCCTTATGTCTTTATCGCCCGCCTGATGTTCCCGCGCGAAGGCCAGGGCGTCTCGCTGGAGGAGCATTTCTTCGAGCATCGACGGTTCATGCTGATCGGGGTCGCCGCGCCGGTCATCGTGGGCCGGGTGTGGGCTCTCGTCGACGGGCGTGGATATCCGGGAGGGTTCGAGGGCGCTTACTTCGCTATCCGAATCCTGATCCCGCTCGCCTTGCTCTTCACGGCAAACCGGCGCGTGAACCGGATCGGGCTGGCGCTCATCCCCCTCGTTCAGGTCGCGGGCCTGTTCCGATGAGCACGTTCGAGTTCTCCTTCACCTTCATCGGCCTGGTCGCGGGACTGGCGGTGGTGGAGCTGGTCGCGGGCGTAGGGCGGCTGGTGCACGAGGGGCATCGCGTCCGCGTCGGCTGGCTGACGCCGCTGCTGGCGATCTTCATGGTCATCGACGTCGCGACCTTCTGGAACCAGTCGCTGATCCTGAACCAGAACGCCCCCTACAGCATCGCCCTGCTGATGCTGGGGCTGACGACAAGTGGTCTGCTGTACCTCGCCGCCACCCTGGTCTTCCCGCGCGAGATCGAGGACGGGCTGGACCTTGACGCCCACTTCTGGCGTCACCGCCGGCTGATCTTCAGCCTGGTCGCGGCCGCCAAGATGCTGAACTTCAGCCTCGCTGCCCTGCTCATCGCGGCCCAGTCGCCGGAGGCCTTCTGGGGCTTCCTGCGGCTGATGGTCCAGTTCGGAAGTCTGGCGCTGCTCGCTGCCTTCCTGCCGAAGGGGCGTCTGGCCGCACTGGCATTCCTCGGGCTTCTCGCCATGGACACTCACCTGGTGATTTCCGACGTCTTCCTCCTCGCGCAAGGAGGCCCCTGGGACTTGGGCAGCGCCTCTCCGGAGGACACCCGATGAGCGACTTCGAGTTCTTTTTCAGCTTCTACGGCCTGATCCTCGGCCTCTCGGTAGCCGAGATCGCCTCGGGCGTCGCCCGTACGGTCCATGAGCGTGGAGAGGTCAGGGTCGGTTGGCTGACGCCGATGCTCGCGGTGTTTGTGTCCCTGGACGTGGCCGGATTCTGGGTCGTGGCGTGGCAAGACTGGCGGGGGATCGCCTTCGACTTCGGCATCCTGGTGATCGGCCTTGTCATGGCGATGACCTATTACGTCGCCGCCGCCGTGGTGTTTCCGAGGGAGTTCCAAGGCTGGGCGTCGCTTGATGAGCACTTCTGGGCCCGTCGCCGCCTCGTGTTCGGCGGCATTCTGGCGACCAACCTCATGGCCCTGGCCGGCACGATCTGGGCATGGCTGGCGGCGGATCGCAGCTATCCCTTCCCCATGAACTGGGTCAGTTGGAGCTACTTCCTTCTTGTCTTCGCGGCCCTCCTCATGCCGAAAGGACGTGCCATGTACGTCGTTCTCGGGCTCCTGATCCTGTATTTCCTAAACTGGCTGCCCCAGCTGAATCCCCTGCAAGCGGCAGTGGGTGCCGCGCTGTGAGCGCGTTCGAGTTCCTGTTCAGCTTCTTCGGCCTGATCCTCGGTATTGCCGTGGCCAATGTCGGCATCGGCTTCGGCAAGCTGTGGCGTGCGCGCATTGCGGTGCGGGTCGGCGTCTGCGTGCCGCTGCTGGGCGTCTGGCTGCTCAGCCATGCGGTGCTCAACTGGACCTATGCCTGGAAGAGGCTTCAGGACATCCCGATCGACGCGACCGCCTTCATCATCAGCCTGGCCGTGGCGCTACCCTATGTCGTGGTCAGCACGGTGATGTTCCCCGATGACACCGACCGGCATCAGTCGCTCGACGACTTCTACATGTCGCACTCACGACTGGTCATGGTGGCCATGATGATCCCGACGTCGGCCGGCATGGTCGCAAACCTCAGTGGCGGCCGCATCTACTCGGTGCAGGAACTGCTGGAGCAATTCGTAGTCATCTACCTCGTGCCGCTGGTCCTGCTGGTCTGGCGCAATCTCTGGGCTCACCGCGTCGGCCTTGGGCTGGCCTCGGCCCTTGTCATCTGGTGGATGTACTCGTGAGCGACTTCGAGTTCTTCTTCACCCTGTTCGGCCTGCTGCTCGGCCTGTCGATAGCCGAGCTCACCGGCGGTGGTCCGCGCGGTGGCGGAACTGACCCACAGCGCAGTTCGCCCCCCGGCTGTCCGCTCCCGCTTGCCAGACGGGCGAGTTCGGCCGACGAAGGCGCATGCGACCTATCCTGATTTGCGCGGCTGTCGCCGCCCTGTCTCTCGCGAGCCCCGCCATGTCCCAGTCGCCCTCGAACTTCGCACCTTGGGATCAGGCCTTCCTGCCCCCCGCCCCGGTCTGGAGTGGGGCTAGCCGGGCTCTGCTGCGGCCGGCATCGGATCCCTGGGCCACCGATTTCGAGCGCGATCCGGAGCTGAACGTCAGCCCTGACTACGCTGCGACCCGTGCCTGGTTCGCGCGGCTGGACGCGGCCTCGGACCTGATCCGCATCGAGGTCTTCGGAACCTCGCCCGAACGCCGCGACATCTTCGCGGTCATCGCCTCGAAGGATGGCGCCACGCTCGATCCGGCCAAGCCGGTGCTGCTGGTCCAGGCCGGCATCCACCCCGGCGAGATCGACGGCAAGGACGCGGGCATGATGCTGCTGCGCGACATGGCCTTCTACGGTCGCGACGATCTGCTGGACCGGGTCAATCTGATCCTCGTGCCGATCCTGTCGGTCGACGGCCACGAGCGCGCCTCGGCCTACAGCCGGCCGAACCAGCGCGGCCCGCGGGTCCAGGGCTGGCGCAATACGGCGACCAACCAGAACCTGAACCGGGATTACATGAAGCTGGACCAGGCGGAGATGCGCGCCATGCGCGGTCTGGTCCTGAAGTACCGTCCCGACCTCTACCTCGACGTCCATGTCACCGACGGTATGGATTATCAGTACGACATTACCTACGGATTCAATGGCGAAAATGGCGTCTGGTCGCGCAGTCCGGCGATCGCCCGCTGGTTGGATGACCGCTACAAGCCGGATCTGAACGCCGCGCTGGTAGCTCAAGGACATATCCCCGGCGAGCTGGTGTTCGGCATCGACGATGCCAATCCCCGGGCGGGTCTCTCGGATGGCGGGCTCGGCGAACGGTTCTCCAACGGCTGGGGCGCCGCGGCGCACGTCCCCACGGTGCTGATCGAGAACCACAGCCTGAAGCCCTTCGCCCAGCGGGTGCTCGGCACCTATGTCCTGATCGAGGCCTCGATGCGCCTGCTGGCCGAGCGGGGCACCGAACTGCGCGAGGCGATCACCGAAGACTCGGCGCTTCGGCCGCAGGACATCCCGGCCAACTTCGACGCCGATCCCGAGCCGGCCTGGCGCCGCCGCTTCCTCGGCATCCGCTACGAAACCTATGTCAGCCCGGCCTCGGGTCGCGAGGAGATCCGCTGGCTTGGCGAACCTGATCCCGAGCCCTGGGACCTGCCCTTCTACGGCTCGCGGCCGACCCTGACGCTGAGCCGGCCCGAGGCCTACTGGGTGCCGGCGCATCGGCCGGACATCCTCGAGCGGCTGCGGCTGCACGGCATCGCCATGGAGGTGCTCGACGCGCCGCGGACGGTGGAGGTGGAGATGCTCCGGCTCGTAGACCCGCAGGTCTCCGGCCGCAGCAATGAGGGCCATGTGCCCGTGACCGTGCGCACTGTCATCCCGGAGCGACGCGCATGGACCTTCCCGGCCGGCTCGGCCCGGGTGTCGACAGACCAGCCCCTGGGCGACGTGGCGGTGCTGCTGCTGGAGCCACAGTCCAATGAGAGCTTCTTCGCGTGGGGGATGTTCACCGAGGTGCTGTCCCGGGTCGAGTTCATCGAAGGCTACGCCATCGCCCCGCTGGCCGAGCGCATGCTGGCGGCGGACCCTGCCCTGCGTGCCGAGTTCGAGGCGAAGCTGGCGGCCGAGCCGGCCTTCGCCGCCGACGGCGACGCCCGGCTGCAGTGGTTCTATGCCCGTACCCCGTTCCACGACGATCGTTTCCGCCTCTATCCGGTCGGCCGGGGGATCCGCTGACGCGTTGCGCCGCCGGAGGGTGTCGGCCATATGGCCCTCATGCTTGACATTCCGGACCCCGCCGCGGGCGACTCTCGCCTGCCTGACCTGGTTGCTGCCGCGCTGAAGGGCGGGGCCGATCAGGCCGAGGCCGTCCTCTCGGACCGGCAGGCCCTGTCCGTGGGCGTGCGCAACGGCGCGCTGGAGGACGTCGAGCGACAGGAGAGCCGCGACCTCTCGCTGCGGGTGTTCGTCGGTCGGCGCCAGGCTATCGTTTCCACCTCGAACCTGTCGGACTCCACCGCAGAGCGGCTGATCGAGCGGGCTGTCGCCATGGCCCGGCTGGCCCCGGAGGACCCCTACGCCGGGCTGGCCGAGCACGAGACGCTCGCGGTCGCGCCCTTCGCCGAACTCGACCAGTATGATCCGGCGGAGCGCGACGCCGACGCGCTGGAAGCCGCCGCCCGCGCCGCCGAAAACGCCGCTCTTGCCGTACCCGGGGTCAGCCGGTCGGAAGGGGCCGACGCCGGCTGGTCGGTCGGCCGCTGGCGGCTGGTAACCTCGCACGGCGTCGACCTGTTCCGCCGCCGCAGTCGCTTCTCGCTCGGGGCGAGCGTCATCGCCGGGGGCGACGGAGCCATGGAGCGATCGGGCGACGGTCGCACCAGCCGGCATCTGGAAGACCTGATCGCTCCCGAAGCCCTGGGCGACGACATCGGCCAGCGCGCCGCCGCCAAGGTCGGCCCCCGGAAGATCCCATCGACCACGGCACCGGTGATCTTCGAGAACCGCATCGCCGGGCAGATCCTGGCACCCCTCGTCGGTGCCATTTCGGGCCCAGCGGTGGCACGGGGTGTGTCCTTTCTCAAGGACCGGCTGGGCCAGCGCGTCCTGCCGGGCAGCGTATGCCTGACCGACAATCCCTTCCTGCCGCGGACGCTCGGCTCGGCCGCCTTTGACGACGAGGGCGTAGGCACCCGCGCCATGGCGCCGGTCGAGGACGGTGTACTGACCACCTGGCTCCTGAACACCGCCTCCGCCAGCCAGCTTGGCCTCGCCAGCACCGGCCACGCCGCCCGCGGCGGTGCCGGCCCGTCCGGCGTGGGGCTGCACAACGGCCGTCTCTCGACGGGCGAGCTGGACCTCGGCGGCCTGATCCGCACCGCCGGTCGTGGCTTGCTGGTTACCGGCATGTTCGGCCCGTCGCTCAATCCCAATACCGGCGACTGGTCCGCGGGCGTCAGCGGCTTCTGGTTCGAGGACGGCGCAATCGCTTTTCCGGTCAGCGAGGTGACGGTGGCGGGAGCCCTGCCCGCGCTCTATGCCCGACTCGTGCCGGGTTCGGACCTTGAGCCCCGTGGCGGCCTGGACTCCCCGTCCCTGCTCATCGACGCTGTGGCGATCGCCGGGAAATGATGACCGACCCCGCCCTCGCCGCCGACCTGACCCTGATCCGCGACGCGGCGCACGAGGCCGGGGCCCTGGCGCTGGAGATGCGGGCGCAGGGCCTGGAGCCGCGGGCCAAGCCGGGCGGCTCGCCGGTGACCGACGCCGACCTGGCCGTGGATGCGATGCTGCGCAAGCAGCTCCTCGCTGCGCGACCGGACCATGGCTGGCTATCCGAGGAGACCTTCGACACGCCCGAGCGTCTCAGCCGCCGTCGCCTCTTCGTCGTCGATCCAATCGACGGCACCGTCGCCTTCCTGCGCGACGCGCCATGGTGGTGCGTGCCCATCGCCATCGTCGAGGATGGCGAGCCGGTCGCGGCGGTGATCCACGCACCGGTGATGGGCGAGACCTTCGAGGCGGTCCGCGGCGGCGGAGCGTGGCTCAATGGCCGGCGCCTGACCGCCTCGGAGGCCGATGATCTGGAGGACGCCGAGGTGCTGGCCGACGCCCGGCTGCTGGAAGGCCGCGACTGGCCAGAGCCCTGGCCAGCCATGCGCTTCTCGAAGCGCAACGCCCTCGCCTATCGAATGGCTCTGGTCGCGGCGGGCACCTTTGATGCGGCGCTGGCCCTGACGCCGAGGTGGGACTGGGATGTCTGCGCCGGGGCCCTTATCGCCGCCGAGGCCGGGGCTATGGTCAGCGACCACCACGGACGACCGTGGCGCTTCAACCGGCCCGATCCGCGTCAGCCGAGCCTGATCTGTGCCGCCCCGGCGCTGCACCCGTTGATCGTCCGCCGGGTCGCGTCTATCCCGCTCGCCATCTAACCTCATGACCGACGGAGCGCCCATGGCCGAGACCGAGTCCCCACAGCTGCTCCACCTCGTGATCGGGGGCGAACTGCGCCACCTCGACCAGCCAGTCTTCCGCGACCTCGGCCAGGTCGAGTTCGTGGGTGCCTTCCCGAACTATGAGGAGGCGCGCAAGGCGTGGAAGGCCCGGGCCCAGGCGACGGTCGACAACGCCCACATGCGCTACTTCATCCTGCATGCGCACCGGCTGATCGACCCGCGTGGTGACGGCCATTCGGGCTGAGGCCGGAACATAAGTCATCGCGACAGCGCTTTGCACTCACCGGAGTGTGAGAGGAGCACCCCGTGACGGCCATCCTGATCCTGCTTATGCTCGACGCCGCAGAGGTGGCGGTGATCGTGGCGTCGCTCCGGGACTGACACCGTCTGGAACGATCCGGTCGGCGACGGCGCGGATCAGGAAGCGAGGTCGAGGGATGATGGAGCTCGTTGACGCCGACGGCCAACGGATCTTCGCCGCGATCAGCACCATCGCCATTCTCGCCTATCTGCTCGTGGTCCTGAACCGGCACATGGCCGACCGAAGGCGCGAAAAGCAGGATCGCGACGGCCAGGCCTGAGGCCTTACTCGCGCCGCAGAAGCCGCTCGGTCAGCAGCGTGCCCCACCAGCTCGCCTTGAAGGCGCCGCGGACCGCCTTCGGCTCGTAGACCGGGCGTTCGGCCCACTGCAGGAAGTTCAGTCCCTGCGGCACCCCCTCGGCCTCGTAGCGGTCGAGCGTATAGTCGAGGACGCCAGTCAGCCCTTCCTTGCTGTGCAGGGTGCGCTTGCCCAGCTCGGTCCGGGCGACCGCGACCGGTTCGCCGAGATGGAGATGGCGGTACAGCACCGCCATCAGCCCCGCCCGGTCCGCGCCGGACTTGCAATGGATCAGGGCCGGATAGGCGATGGTCCGGAACAGCTCCGCCGCCCGACGCACCCGGTCCGCAGAGGGTGGATCTCGGGAGTCCAGCGGCGCGTCGATCAGGGTCAGCCCGAGCCGCTCACACGCGTCGCGCTCGAGGGCGTAAAAGCTCTCGTCACGCGCCCCGCGAAGGTTGACGACGGTCCGGACGCCACGGCGACGCCAGTAGGCCAGCTGGCCGGGCGATGGCTGGTTGGCGCGCACCAGGTCCGGGCCCAGCCAGTGGGCGTTGCTGAAACCGAAGCGCAGGAAGGCGTGGTCGCGCCAGAGGTAGTCGAGCCACGTCCGTAGCCGCCCCGCTGCCGTCGAGAGATCAAAACGGCTCACAGGCGGCCTGCGCGTTCAAGGGCGCGCCTCAGCTTGGCCAGCGCCACCTGCTGCACGGCATGGGGCTCGTGCACCGACCCGAAGGCCGAGACCTCGATCCCGGTGGCGACATGGATAGCCGCGCAGCGCACATAGGCCCCCTGCCGCGTGCTTTCGAAGATCACCTCGCCGAGCGCGGCGTCAGGCCGCGGCGGGCCGGCGGGCGACATTGCAGTGGGTCCACAGCGCGTCCATCGCCCGGACCAGGTCGTCCATCATCGAGTCGTCGTGATCCGGCGACGGGGTGAAGCGCAGCCGCTCGGTGCCCTTGGGCACGGTAGGATAGTTGATGGGCTGGACGTAGATGCCGTGCTCTTCCAGGAGAATGTCCGAGATCATCTTGGTGTGCACCGGATCGCCGACGAACACCGGCACGATGTGGCTTTCCGAACGCATCACGGGAATCCCGGCCTCGGCGAAGCGGCGTTTCAGGGTCGCGGCGCGCTCCTGATGGGCCTCGCGCAGTTCCGGATGGGCCTTCAGGTGCCGCACTGAAGCCAGGGCCCCGGCGGTCAGGGCCGGCGGCAGGCTCGTGGTGAAGATGAAACCCGAGGCCCAGCTGCGGATGGCATCAATGATCACCGCTTCGCCGGCGATGTAGCCGCCCATCACGCCGATCGCTTTGCCGAGAGTGCACTCGATGATGTCGATCTGGTCCAGCACGCCGTCGCGCTCGGCCACACCGGCCCCCCGCGCCCCGTAGAGGCCCACGGCGTGAACCTCGTCGAGGTAGGTCATGGCCCCGTACTTGCGGGCCAGGGCAATGGTGCCCTTTAGGTCGGCGATGTCGCCGTCCATCGAATAGACGCTCTCGAAGGCGATCAGCTTGGGTGCCCCGGCCGGGGCAGCCGCCAGCAGGGCTTCGAGATGCTCAAGATCGTTGTGGCGGAACACATGCCGCTCGCAGCCGCCGTGGCGAATGCCGGCGATCATCGAGGCGTGGTTAAGGGCGTCCGAAAAGATGATCAGGCCTGGCAAGATCTTCTGCAGGGTGGCCAGCGTCGCCTCATTGGCCACATAGCCCGAGGTAAACAGCAGGGCAGATGTCTTGCCATGCCAGTCGGCCAGTTCGGCCTCGAGATCGACCGCCGAGCGGGTGGTGCCTGAGATGTTGCGCGTGCCCCCGGCACCCGCGCCCGTCTCGGCCACCTCGGTGCACATGGCCTCGGTCACCGTAGGATGCTGCCCCATGCCGAGGTAGTCGTTGGAGCACCAAACTACCACCTCCTGCTCGCTGCCGTCCTCGCGGCGGCGCACCGCCCGCGGAAACCGCCCGCGGACGCGCTTCAGGTCGGCGAAAACGCGGTAACGTCCCTCGGTCCGAACCTGTTCCACCGAGCGTTCGAAGGCGGCTCTATAATCGAACAACGGGTGTGATCTTTCGCTTATGGCCCCGGCGGCCGTATGTGACTCCTTGTGTGGCCAATGTCCAGAAACCGGGTCGCGCAAAAGGCCGCAACCCTTCAATCGATAACGGTTCTCAGCGGAATCCCCGATCATGGGGCGACTGTGGTGCGCGCGGAGCGCCGCAACCTTGATCCGGATCAAACAAGATCCTCGAGGCGGCCCCGCAGCATCTGGATCAGGGCGGAGAAATCCTTGCCGCCATGTCCGAGCCGGTCGAACAGGGCGTACAGGGCCCCGGCCTGGGCCCCGAGCGGTGTCGTGGCTCCGGCCCGGGCAGCGGCATCCTGGGCCAGCTTCAGGTCCTTCACCATCATCGCCGTGGCGAAGCCGCCGGTGAAGCCGCGGTTCGACGGTGCCGCCGGGACCGGTCCGGGCCAGGGGTAGTAGCTCGTCAAGCTCCAGCATTGGCCCGACGACTTCGAGGCGACCTCGAAGAAGCGCTCCGGCTCCAGCCCAAGGCGCTCGGCGAGCGCCACCGCCTCGCACACCCCGATCATCGAGATACCGAGCAGCATGTTGTTGCAGATCTTGGCCGCCTGCCCCGCCCCGTGGTCGCCGGCGCGGATGGTGATACGGCTCATTGGGACCAGTGCGCTCTCGACGTTGGGGAAGGCCTCCTCGTCACAGCCGACCATAAAGGCCAGGGTTCCGGCGTCCGCCGCCGCAGTCCCGCCGGACACCGGCGCGTCGGCGAAGATATAGCCCTGATCGCGCGCCTGCGCCGCCACTGTGCGGGCGCTGTCGACGTCAATGGTCGAGCAATCGACGAGGACCGCGGTTTTCGGGGCATGGCCCAGCACCTGTTCGGCATAGACCGAACGGACATGCGGGCCGGCCGGCAGCATGGTGATCACGGCGTCGACATTCGCCAAAGCCTCGGCGATCGAGCTCGCGGGGATGCAGCCAGCGGCGGCGGCATGCTCGAGCGCCGCCGGGCTGATATCGAAGGCGCGCACCTCGCGCCCGGCCTTCGCCTGATTGGCGGCCATACCGACGCCCATGTTGCCCAGACCGATGAAGGCGATCCGCTCGAAGGTCATGACGTTCACTCCCGCTGTCGTTTCTTTGGGCGGATGACTAGCGGCGAAGCGACCCGGTGGCCAGCGGCACCGCGGCCGGCTACATCGGCGCAAAGCCCCCTGCGGAGACCCCCATGACCATCGCCTCGCGCCTCGCCGACCTCGGCATCGTGCTTCCCGAACCCGCTGCCGCCGTAGCCAACTACGTGCCCGCGGTCCGCTCCGGTGACCTGCTATACATCTCGGGCCAGCTCTCGAACGACGCCTCGGGCGGGATCAAGGGCACGATCGGCGTCGACGTCAGTCTGGATCAGGCGGTGGCCGGTGCCCGGCTGTGCGGCATCAACCTGCTTGCCCAGATGCAGGCGGCCCTCGGCGGCAACCTCGACCGCGTGGCCCGCATCGTCAAGCTGGGCGGGTTCGTCCAGGCCGGGCCGGAGTTCGTCGACATCCCGAAGGTCATCAACGGGGGCTCGGACCTGATGGTCGAGGTTTTCGGCGACGCCGGCCGCCACGCACGCTCCGCCGTCGGCGTCTATCGCCTACCGCTCGGCTTCGCTGTCGAGATCGACGCCATCGTCGAGGTGAAGTGAGTCTCGCGCTCCAGGTTCACGTCGGGATCGACACGGTCGGCCGGGATGCGTGGAATGCGCTGGCCGGGCCGACGGGCGACCCCTTTGTCAGACACGAGTTCCTGCATGCCTGCGAGGCCTCGCGTTCGGCCGTGCGCCACACCGGCTGGACCGCGCAGCACCTGACCCTCAGCGATGGAAACGGTCGCCTGCTGGGAGCCATGCCGCTCTATCTCAAGTGGCACAGCCAGGGCGAGTACGTCTTCGATCAAGCCTGGGCCGACGCCTACATGCGCGCCGGCGGTCGTTACTATCCGAAGTTGCTGTCGGCCGTGCCCTTCACCCCGGTGACGGGCCCTCGCCTGCTGGTCGCGCCGGGAGGCGACGGTCAGCTGGTACGCAGCGCCCTTATCCAGGGCGCACTGCAGCTGGCGGGGTCCCTGCACGTCTCCTCCTTGCACGTCACCTTCCCGACCGAAACAGACTGGCAGGCGCTGGGTGCCCATGACCTGCTGCTGCGCCAGGATCAGCAGTTTCATTGGGAGAACCGCGGCTACGGCAGCTTCGATGACTTCCTCGCTGCCCTCTCCTCCAGCCGTCGCAAGACGATCCGGCGCGAGCGACGCGAGGCGCAGACCGGGCTCGACGTCCGTGTCCTGAGCGGATCGGACCTGACCGAGGCGGTGTGGGATTCCTTCTTTGCCTTCTACATGGACACCGGCGACCGAAAGTGGGGCAGGCCCTACCTGACACGGCCGTTCTTCAGCCAGATCGGTGAGACCATGGCCGAGCGGATCGCGCTGATGATGGCGTACCGCGACGGCCGCCCCATCGCCGGGGCCCTCAACCTGATCGGCGACGAAGCCCTGTACGGCCGCCAGTGGGGCTGCATCGAGGACGTCCCCTTCCTGCACTTCGAGCTCTGCTACTATCAGGCCATCGACTTCGCGATCGCGCGCGGCCTGAAACGGGTCGAGGCCGGGGCCCAGGGCGAGCACAAGATCGCGCGCGGTTACCTGCCGACGCGGGTACGCTCGGCCCACTGGATCGCCGATCCGGCGCTCCGCAGCCCGGTGGCGCGCTATCTCGGGCAGGAGCGCCCGGCGGTCGAGGCCGAGATGGCGGCGCTGGCGGCAGAGTACTCTCCCTACCGCAGCTGAAGCCTCAAATGTGCAGCACCCGGCCGTAGGCGTCCAGCGAGGCCTCGTGCATCGCCTCCGACATGGTCGGGTGCGGATAGACGATGCCGTGCATCTCTTCCTCGGTCGCCTCGAGCGTGATCGCCGTGACATAGCCCTGGATCATCTCGGTGACCTCGGCGCCGATCATGTGCGCGCCGATCAGGGCGCCAGTCTTCGCGTCGAAGATGGTCTTCACGAAGCCCTCGGTCTCGCCCGAGGCGATGGCCTTGCCGTTCACCCGGAAGGGGAAGCGGCCGACCCTTACCGCGAGGCCCCCAGCCTTCGCGGCCTGCTCGGTCAGGCCGACCGAGGCGACCTGCGGCTGGGCGTAGGTGCAGCCGGCGATTGGGCTGTGCAGCGTCGCCGCCTTCTGGCCGGCGATGTGCTCGACCACGTGGATGCCTTCGTGGCTGGCCTTGTGCGCCAGCCAAGGTGCCCCTGCGCAGTCGCCGATGGCGTAGAGCCCCTTCACCCCGGTCTCGCCATGTGAGCCGGTCTTCACATGGCCACGGTCCAGATTGACGCCCAGCGTCTCCAGCCCGATGCCATCGGTGTTGGCAGTGATCCCGACCGCCGAGATGCAGACCTCGGCCGACAGGGTCTCGGCCTTGGCTCTGACCTCGATCGCCACCTCGACCCCGGCCTTGCCCTTCGTGACCTTCGTGACCCTGGCACCGGTGCGGAACTTCATGCCACGCTTCTCGAAGGCCTTCTGAGCGGCCTTCGAGATTTCCTCGTCCTCGACCGGCATGATCCGATCGACGGCCTCGACCACGGTCACCTCGGCACCGAGGGCGCGGTAGAAGCTGCCGAACTCGATGCCGATGGCGCCAGAGCCGATCACGACGATGGACTTCGGCATGAACCTGGGGACCATAGCCTCGCGATAGGCCCAGATGCGTTCGCCGTCGGCCTCAAGCCCGATCTGCGGCAGCGCGCGCGCGCGCGCGCCCACGGCGAGGATGACCGACTTCGCCTCGATCGTGCGCTCGCCCCCCTTGGCGAGAGCGATGATCACCTTCGGCGCGTCCCTGCCCTTGTCGAGGCGGGCGTTGCCCTCGATCACCTCGATCTTGTGCTTCTTCATCAGGAAGCCGACGCCCTGGTTCAGCTGCTTCGCCACCCCGCGCGAGCGCTGGATGATGGCGTCGAAGTCGAACCCGACCTTGTCCGCCGACAGGCCGTAGTCCTTAAGATGGCTGAGGCTCTCGTACTTCTCGCCCGACTTCAGCAGGGCCTTGGTGGGAATGCAGCCCCAGTTCAGGCAGATGCCGCCGAGGTGCTCACGCTCCACGATCGCGGTCTTGAGGCCCAGCTGGCTGGCGCGGATCGCGGCGACATAGCCGCCCGGACCAGAGCCGATGACGATGAGGTCGAATTCGGCAGCCATGAGGTCCTCGTCAGGCCAGCATCGTGATGGGATCTTCGATCAGGGGCTTGAACGCCTGCAGGAAGCGCGCGCCCACAGCCCCGTCCACGACCCGGTGATCGCAGGTGAGGGTCACGGTCATCACCGTGGCCACCGCCAGCTGGCCGTTCTTCACCACGGGCCGCTGCTCGCCGGCACCGACCGACAGGATCGCCCCCTGCGGCTCGTTGATGATCGAGGCAAAGGCCTTGATCCCGAACATGCCCAGGTTGGAGACGCTGAAGGTGCCGCCCTGGAACTCCTCGGGCTTCAGCTTGCGTTCGCGCGCCCGGTTGGCCAGGTCCCTGGCCTCGGTGGCGATCCGGGCCAGCGACTTGAGCTCGGCCTGGCGGATGATAGGGGTGATCAGGCCGCCGTCGATGGCCACCGCCATGGCGATGTCCGCGTGGTGGTGCATGGCCAGCCCCTCGGGGGTGTAGCTGGCGTTTGCATCCGGCACCGCCTTCAGCGCCAAGGCCGAGGCGCGGATGACGAAGTCGTTGACCGAAACCTTCACCCCCTGGCTTTCCAGCAGGGCGTTGATCTTCGTCCGCGCGGCCAGCAGGGCGTCCAGCTCGCAGTCGATGCTTAGCGGGAAGTGCGGCACGTCCCGGAAGCTCTCGGTCATGCGCCGGGCGATGGCCTTGCGCATGCCGTCCAGCGGCACGAGGTCGTAGCTGCCCGGGGCGATTCCCATCTGCTCCAGAGACTGGACCTTGCGCGGCTCGCCCGTGGCGACCGACGCGGAAGCCGGCTTCGCGCCGCCGCCCTTAATCGCCGCCTCGACGTCGGCGCGGACGACCCGGCCGTGCGGGCCGGTGCCCTTGATGGCTGACAGGTCGAGCCCGGCGTCCCGGGCGAGACGCCGCGCCAGCGGCGAGGCGAAGACTCTCCCACCGGCCGCATCGGTGGACGGGGAAGACGGCGAAGGGCTCGCCGCAGCGACCGCGCCCGCCTTGGGGGCTGCGGCCGGTGTTGCGGCCGGCGCTTCCGTCTTCGGGGCCTTGGGGGCGGCCGCGCCGCCCTCCCCCTTCAACCGGGCGATGACCGTGTTGACCTTCACCCCCTCGGAGCCCTCGGCGACAAGGATCTCGAGCACCTCGCCCTCGTCGACGGCCTCGACTTCCATGGTCGCCTTGTCGGTCTCGATCTCGGCGATGACGTCGCCGGCCGAGACGGTGTCGCCAACCTTGACGTGCCATTTGGCGAGGACGCCCTCTTCCATGGTGGGCGACAGGGCGGGCATCAGGATGTCGGTCATGCCGGGCTAACCCCTCAGGCCTTGTTGAGGACGGATTTCACCGCCGCCACGATCTTGTCTGCACCCGGTAGCGACAGGGCTTCCAGATTGGCCGCGTAAGGCAGCGGGACGTCTTCCTGGTGGACCCGCACCGGCTGGGCGTCGAGCCAGTCGAAGGCGTGCTCGACCACCCGGGCGACAATTTCGGCACCCACGCCCATAGGTCCCCAGCCTTCTTCGGCCGAGACCAGACGGCTGGTCTTCCTGACGCTTTCGAGGACCGTGTCGATGTCGAGCGGACGCAGGGTGCGCAGGTCGATGACCTCGGCCGAGATGCCCTCGGCAGCGAGGGTCTCGGCGGCCTGCAGGGCGAAGCCGACCATGCGGCTGTGCGCGGTGATGGTCACGTCCGTCCCTTCGCGGCGCACCCTGGCCTTGCCGATCGGCAGGACCCAGTCGTCGACCTCCGGAACGTCGAATTCCAGCCCGTACATCATCTCATGCTCGAGGAAGACGACCGGGTTCGGGTCGCGGATCGCCGCCTTGAGCAGGCCCTTGGCATCGGCCGCATCATAGGGCGCGACGACCTTGAGGCCCGGCACGTGGGCGTACCAGGACGAATAGTCCTGGCTGTGCTGGGCGGCGACGCGGCTGGCGGCGCCGTTGGGGCCGCGGAACACGATCGGCGCGCGGATCTGGCCGCCCGACATGTAGAGGGTCTTGGCCGCCGAATTGATGATGTGGTCGATGGCCTGCATCCCGAAGTTCCACGTCATGAACTCGACGATCGGCTTCAGTCCGGCCATGGCGGCACCGACACCGAGACCGGCGAAGCCGTGCTCGGTGATGGGGGTGTCGACCACGCGCCGGGCCCCGAACTCATGGAGCAGCTCTCGACTGACCTTGTAGGCACCCTGGTACTGGGCCACTTCCTCGCCGATCAGGAACACTGACGGATCGCGGCGCATTTCCTCGGCCATGGCGTCCCGGAGGGCATCCCGCACCGTGGTGCGGACCATCTTCGCATCGGCCGGCAGTTCAGGGTCATGCAGGGTTGCGTTCGCCCCTCCACCGGTCTTCGGCCGGTCCCCCTCCCCAATGGCGTGGCGAGGAGAGGAAGGGGCTGTGACACTCCCCTCCCCGCCCTCCGGAGAGGCGGACCGCGAAGCGGCGGAGGGGTTACCTGCCCCGCCGTCGCCCGACAGTCGGGCGATCGGGGTGTTGACCTTCACGCCCGCCGAGCCTTCCACCACGAGGATCTCGAGCACATCGCCCTCGTCAACGGCCTCAACCTCCATGGTCGCCTTGTCGGTCTCGATCTCCGCGATGACCTGACCAGCCGAGACGGTATCGCCGACCTTGACGTGCCACTTCGAGAGCGTGCCTTCCTCCATCGTGGGGGACAGCGCCGGCATCAGAATGTCGGTCACGGATCAGGCCTCCACGTAGACGTCGGTATAGAGCTCGGACGGATCCGGCTCCGGGCTCTCCTGGGCGAACTGGACCGCCTCGGCCACGATCGCCTTGATGTCGTTGTCGATGGCCTTCAGCTCGCCCTCGGCGGCACCCGCCTCGGCCAGCAGGGCCTTGATGTGATCGATGGGGTCGCGGGTCTTCTTGACCTCGTCGACCTCCTCCTTGGTGCGATACTTGGCCGGGTCGCTCATCGAGTGGCCGCGGTAGCGATAGGTCTTGACCTCAAGGATGAAGGGACCGCCACCCTCGCGGGCACGCCTGACCGCCCGCTCGGTCGCATCCTTGACCGCCAGCACGTCCATGCCGTCGACCTGCTCGCCAGGAATGCCGAAGCTGGCCCCGCGCATGTACAACTCGGTCGTCGCCGAGGCGCGCTCGATCGAGGTGCCCATGGCATACTGGTTGTTTTCGATGATGTAGATGGCCGGCAGCTTCCACAGCTGGGCCATGTTGAAGCTCTCGTAGACCTGCCCCTGGTTGGCGGCACCGTCCCCGAAATAGATGAAGGCCACCGAGCCATCGTTGCGGTACTTCGAGGCGAAGGCCAGCCCCGTCCCCAGCGCCACCTGGGCACCGACGATGCCGTGGCCGCCATAGAAGCCGGTTGGCACGTCGAACATGTGCATCGAGCCGCCCTTGCCCCTCGACGAGCCGCCGATGCGGCCGGTCAGCTCGGCCATGACCGCCCTGGGGTCCATGCCGGCGGCCAGCATATGACCGTGGTCGCGATAGCCGGTAATGACGCCGTCACCGGGCTGCTGACTGTCCTGCACCCCGACCGCGACCGCCTCCTGACCTATGTACAGGTGGCAGAAGCCACCGATCAGGCCCATACCGTACAGCTGGCCGGCGCGCTCCTCGAAGCGACGGATCAGCACCATCTCGCGATAGTAGCGGAGCAACTCGTCCTTCGAGGCCATCGGACGGTGCGCCAGCGTCTTGTCAGACGACGGTTTCGAGGTCTTCTGAGCGGCGGCTCTCGCCATCCGGCATCTCCCGGCTGAGCCCCGGCACGGGGCCTCTTGTCGTTACGGAAAGGGGCTTTAGCAGCCTTCGTTCCGGTCTGGCAAAGGAGCCCGACGCCGCTGTTACGAAAGTTCAGGCAGGCGGTCCTTCGCGGCGGGGGACGTCGCGGGAGTCGAGACCCGCACAATCAAGTCGCGCGGATCGACGAGCCCAAGCACAACGCGGGCGCGCTCCTCCAGCAAGTCGCGCGACAGACGGTCCGACCGGAGATGCCGTACGCGGGTCTCAAGTTCCGCCCTCGCCTCGGTCAGGCTGGCCAACCGAGCCTCCCGCTGATCGAGTACACGGTGCCGTTCAGGCCCGCTCAGCAGGCCGCGCTCGCCCGTCAGAGCCTGCACTCCAAGATAGAGGACCAGCAGGGCCAGACAGGCTGATGGCAGGTACGGCTTCAACCGCTCGAACACACTGAACGCTCCTTCTGAGCGCGACTCAAGATGAGAAACCCATGAAGGAAGGGGGTAAAATTATGGTTACAGGATCAGCGCAGCAGCATGCCGTCGCCGTAATAGGCTCCCTGCTCGCCCAGCATCTCCTCGATGCGCAGGAGCTGATTGTACTTGGCCGTGCGGTCCGAGCGGGCCAGCGAACCGGTCTTGATCTGCCCGCAGTTGGTCGCCACGGCCAGGTCGGCGATGGTGGCGTCCTCGGTCTCGCCCGAGCGGTGGCTCATCACCGCCGTGTAGCCGGCGCGGTGCGCCATATCGACGGCGTCGAGGGTCTCCGACAGGGTGCCGATCTGGTTGACCTTGATCAGGATCGAGTTCGCCAGTCCCTCCCCGATACCGGCGGCCAGACGGGCCGGGTTGGTGACGAACAGGTCGTCGCCGACGAGCTGGACACGATCGCCAAGGCGCTCGGTCAGAGCCTTCCAGCCGTCGAAGTCGTCCTCGGCACAGCCGTCCTCGATCGACACGATCGGAAACCGTTCACACAGGTCAGCCAAATAGGCGACCATGCCTTCGTGGTCGAGGACCTTGCCCTCACCGGTCAGGGCATACCTGCCGTCCCTGAAGAACTCGGTCGAGGCGACGTCAAGCCCGAGGTGGAAATCCTCCCCTGCGAGATAGCCGGCCGCCTGGCCAGCCTTGGTAATGAAGGCCAGCGCCTCCTCCGCCGAGGCCAGGTTCGGGGCGAAACCGCCCTCGTCGCCAACGTTGGTATTGTGGCCGGCCGCCTTCAGCGCTCCCTTCAGGGCATGGAAGATCTCGGTGCCCATGCGCAGCGCCTCGGTGAAGGTCTCCGCGCCGGTCGGCAGGATCATGAATTCCTGGATGTCGATCGGATTGTCGGCGTGGACCCCGCCGTTGATGATGTTCATCATCGGGGTCGGCAGGATCCGGGCCGAGACGCCGCCGACATAGCGGTGCAGCGGCAGGTTGGCGCTCACGGCGCTGGCCTTGGCGCAGGCCAGCGAGACGCCGAGAATGGCGTTGGCCCCGAGCCGGCCCTTGTTCTCGGTACCGTCCAGCGCGATCAGCACCTCGTCGATATGGCGCTGATCCTCGGCGTCGAGCCCGGACAGGGCGTCAAAGATCTCGCCGTTGACGGCATCGACCGCCTTCTGCACGCCCTTGCCGCCCCAGACGGACTTGTCCCCGTCGCGCAGTTCGACCGCCTCATGGGCCCCGGTTGAGGCCCCCGACGGGACCGCCGCGCGGCCGACCGAGCCGTCCTCGAGCACGACATCGACCTCGACCGTGGGATTGCCGCGGCTGTCCAGGATCTGGCGGGCTACGATGTCTGCGATGTCGGTCATGGGGAGGCTCCTGGGAAGGCTTCGGGCTTTAGCGCGCGCCGTCCGCGTCGCCAAGGTTCACAGAGCCGATGCCGGGTCCGCGCGGCCCCGATTGAACAGTCCGCTCCGGGCCATCACGCCCCGACAAAAAAGCGAAAACGGCGCGCGAGAGGGATCGCACGCCGTCACATCATGTCGAGGGGCGCGTGGAGCGCCTCAGTCTTCCTTGGGCGTCAGAACCTGGCGACCGCGGTACATGCCGGTCTTCAGGTCGACGTGGTGCGGACGACGCAGCTCGCCGGTGTCCTTGTCCTCGGCGTAGGTGTTGGCACCGAGCGCGTCGTGGGCGCGACGCATGTTGCGGCGGGAGGGCGATACTTTGCGTTTGGGAACGGCCATGTCCGTCTCAATCTCAGTGTGCGGCGCGGACGACATCCCGAAAGAGCCACCCACGCGAAAAACGAAAAGCGGCGGCCCAAAAGATGAGCCGCCAGCGAGCGCGGGCTTATGCCGGACCTTGGCCCGGAGTTCAAGGGGCGAGACAGCGATGTAACGGATTGGCACGTCTGGCGAAGTGATGAGCAACTGAAACGCTCCCAAGGACCCCGTCATGATCCGCCGCCACCTCCTCGCCCTTGCCCTCACAGCCGCAGCCGCGTTCGCGGCCGGTTCGGCCATGGCAGAGCATGTTCCCTTCAGCCGCCCGGCCTTCGAAGCCGCCCAGGCCGCCGGTCGACCCATTCTGGTCGATGTCTATGCGCCCTGGTGTCCGGTCTGCCGGGCGCAGGAGCCGATCCTCGAATCGCTCCAGGCCCAGCCGGCCAACGCCGAACTGGTTGTCTTCCGCGTCGACTTCGACAATCAGAAAGATGTCGTCCGCAGCTTCCGCGCCCAGCGCCAGAGCACCCTGATCGCCTATAACGGCACCCGGGAAACCGGTCGATCGGTCGGCGACACCAACGCCGCGAGCCTTGCCCGTCTCGTCGCCTCGACCCGGCAGTAGGTCATGATCGCGACCCTCGGCACGCTGGCCATCGCCTTTGTGGCGGGGGTCCTGACCATTCTCAGCCCCTGTGTTCTGCCCCTGGTCCCGATCGTGCTGGGCGGTGCCCAGTCCGAAGGGCGGTGGGGTCCGGTGGCGCTGGGCCTGGGCCTCGCCACCAGCTTCACGGTGGTCGGCCTGTTCGTGGCCACCATCGGGTTTTCAATCGGACTGGACGGAGACCTGTTTCGCCGGATCGGTGGGGCCCTCCTGATCGCGATCGGCGTCGTCCTGCTGGTTCCGGCGATCCAGGTAAGGATCGCGGCCGTCGGCGGACCCCTTTCGACCTGGGCGGCCGGCGGCATGCGAAAACTCGACGGGCGCGGCCCGTGGGGGCAATTGGGGCTGGGTGGCCTGATGGGTCTGGTCTGGGCCCCCTGCGTCGGGCCGACCCTGGGCGCTGCCTCCCTGCTGGCCGCCCAGGGCCAGGATATCGGCCGGGTCGCCCTGACCATGCTGATCTTTGGCATCGGCGCGGCGACACCTCTGGTGCTCATCGGCCTGATGTCGCGTCAGGCGATCGCGCGGCTGCGCAGCCGGATGCTCGCGGCCGGCTCGGCCGGGAAATACATCCTCGGCGGCCTCATGGTGCTGATCGGCCTCATGATCCTGGCGGGCGTCGACAAGTCACTGGAGTCCTGGCTGGTCGCCAGCTCCCCGATGTGGCTTACCGAGCTGACGACGCGCTATTAGATCCGGGCCGCCCAGCGGTCCCGGGTCAGGGCGAAGTAGAGGCTGTCCTTCCAGACACCGCCGATGTTCCAGGTGCGCTCGGCCGAGCCCGTCCGCTCAAACCCCAGACGTTCCAGCAGACGGATCGAGGGCAGATTCTCGGGGTCGACGTCGGCGGTCGCCACCTCCGTCAGGCCCTCCCGAAAGACGTGGTCGACCGCTGCGCCCACGGCCTCGCGCGCCAGTCCCCGCCCCCACGCCTTGGGCGCGAGAATGAAGCCGACTTCCGGCCAGCGATAGAAGCCGGCCTTGCCGATCGCCTCGCCCGCCAGCTCGACGACGAAATCGACACCCTCGTCGGCGGGAATGGACATCATGCTGTCCAGCCAGATCCGGGTCTGCTCAAGATCCCGGTGCGGTGGCGTCGACCAATACCGGGTCGCCTCGACATCGGACAGAATCGCGTGAAAGGCCGCGAGATCACCGGGCCGCGCCGACCGCAGCCGCAGGCGCTCCGTGACGAGGACGGTCACACCAGCCGGCTTTGCACCAGGGCGGCGCGGATGAAATCGGCAAACAGCGGGTGCGGCGCGAACGGCCGGCTCTTCAGCTCCGGATGGTACTGCACCCCGATGAACCACGGGTGGTCCGGGCGTTCGACCGTCTCGGGCAGCACCCCGTCCGGCGACAGGCCGGCGAACACCAGCCCCGTGGCTTCGATCGCACCCCGGTAATTGATGTTGACCTCATAGCGGTGACGGTGGCGCTCACTGATGGTCGTCGCCCCGTAGATTTCCGCGATCCGCGATCCCGGCGCCAGGGCCGACTCATAGGCACCCAGCCGCATGGTGCCGCCGAGGTCACCTCCCAACTGGCGCTGGACCCTCTGGTTGCCCTGAGTCCACTCGGTCATCAAACCCACCACGGGCACGGCGGCCGGTCCGAACTCCGTCGAGGACGCGCCAGCGATGCCGGCCAGGTTTCGCGCCGCCTCCAGCACCGCCATCTGCATGCCGAAACAGATCCCGAAGTAGGGAATGTTGTTCTCACGGGCGAAACGGGCCGCCTCGATCTTGCCCTCGGCACCGCGCTCGCCGAAGCCGCCAGGCACGAGTATGGCGTGGGCACCCTGCAGCCGCGCGTTGCAGGCGTCGCGATCGCCCTCGAAGGTCTCGGCCTCGACCCAGTCAATGTTGACGCCGACATTGTTGGCCACCCCGCCGTGATGCAGGGCCTCGATCAGCGACTTGTAGGCGTCCTTCAGCACCGTGTACTTGCCGACTACGGCCACGGTGACCTCGCCGTCCGGGCTGGTGCGGCGGCGAACGATTTCCTCCCAGCCCGAAAGATCAGGCTCCGGCGCGTCGGCGATGCCGAAATGGGCCAGCACCTCCCGGTCCAGCCCCTCGCGATGATAGTCCAGCGGCACGGCGTAGATGTCGGCGGAGTCCATGGCCTGGATCACGCCGCTTTCGCGCACATTGCAGAACAGCCCGATCTTGCGCTTCTCCTCGGGCGGGATCGGCTGCTCGCAGCGGCAGAGCAGAATGTCGGGCTGGATGCCGATCGAGCGCAGTTCCTTGACCGAGTGCTGGGTCGGCTTGGTCTTCATCTCCCCGGCCGTCTTGATGAACGGCAGCAGGGTCAGGTGGACGAAGCAGCTGCGGCCGCGGGGCAGGTCCTGGCCCAGCTGGCGGATGGCCTCGAAGAACGGCAGGCCCTCGATGTCGCCGACCGTACCGCCGATCTCGACCAGCACAAAGTCGACCGCCTCGCCGTCATCGGTGACGGCCGGCGAGATGGCGAAGCGTTTGATCTCGTCGGTGACATGCGGAATGACCTGGACGGTCGCCCCGAGGTAATCGCCGCGCCGCTCCTTCTCGAGGATGGTCTGGTAGATACGGCCGGTGGTGATGTTGTCGCTCTTCGCCGCCGAGACGCCGGTGAACCGCTCGTAGTGGCCGAGGTCGAGGTCGGTCTCGGCCCCGTCGTCGGTGACGAACACCTCGCCGTGCTGGTATGGGCTCATCGTGCCCGGATCGACGTTCAGATACGGGTCCAGCTTGCGCAGCCGGACCTTGTAGCCGCGCGCCTGCAGCAGGGCGCCGAGCGCGGCGGAGGCGAGACCCTTGCCCAGCGAGGAGACCACGCCGCCGGTGATGAACACATAGCGAGCCATGGACGACCACCTTACCGACGATTCGGCCGGTCGGGACGAAGCGGGACCGGCGCACACATGAAACAGGACGGCCGGGACGTATCCCGGCCGGAGAGCGAAGACTTTTCGGGTGCGAGGGGGCGAGGGGGACGTCGCCCCGACATCACTCCGCCGGCGCCGGCCGGGGCGCGGCCGCCGGCGCGGGGGCCGGCGCGGCTACGGCCGGCAGGCTGGCCTCGAGGTCGTCGAGCGACGGCGCGGTCGCCGCCGGCGCCTGGCCGGGCAGCGGAGCCACAGCGGCCGGCGCGGACGCCTCGCCGGCCGGCGGGTCGAGGGCGATGGCCCCCACGGCGTCGGCGTCGATCAGCGACTCGGTGCGGCGCTCAAGGTTGCCGACGACGGTGAGGGCTATGGCGCAGACGAAGAACGCCGCGCCGAGACCCCAGGTCAGCTGGGTCAGCAGATTGCCGGCCCCGCGCGCCGTCATGAAGCCCGACGGGCCGCCGCCCATACCGAGGGCGCCGCCCTCGGACTTCTGCAGCAGGATCAGGCCGGTCATCGCCAGCGAGATGAGGATCATGACGACGAGGAGAATGGTCTGGAGCATGGCCGCATTCAGATGTGGCGGAACACCCCGCCGATCAAGCGGCGGCCTCTATCACCGAACCTCGGCCGCGGCAAACGCTGCGGAGGAGACCGTCAAGCGGCGTGGATGATGGCGAGGAAGTCGAGGGCCTTGAGCGAGGCTCCGCCGACGAGCGCGCCATCGACGCCGGGCGTGGCCAGCAGGGTCGCCGCGTTGGCCGGATTGACCGAGCCGCCATAGAGCACCCGCATCCCGGCTGCGGCGGGGCCCAGACGCCCGGCGGCCGCCTCGCGGATCACCTCATGCATGCGGGCGATATCGGCCGGGGTCGGGGTGCGCCCCGTGCCGATGGCCCAGACGGGCTCATAGGCGAGCGTGAAGGTCTGGCCCTTGAGCGCCTCCGGCAGGGACTCCCGGACCTGGGCAGCCACCACGGCCTCGGCCTCGCCGCCGTCGCGCTGGGCCAGGGTCTCGCCGACGCAGACGACGGGATGCAGGCCCGCCCGCAGGGCCGCCTCGACCTTGGCCGCGACGCCGGCGCTGGTCTCGCCCAGCCCGTGGCGGCGCTCGGAGTGGCCCAGGATCACCCAACGCGCCCCGGCGTCGTGCAGCAGTTCGGCCGAGACGCACCCGGTGAAGGCCCCGGACGCCTCGGCCCGGCAGTCCTGGGCCCCGACCTCCACCGGCGCTCCGGCCGCGGCGCGCGCGATCCGCTCGATCAGCGGCGACGGGGGAAACACCACCACCTCGGTGCCCCAGCCGTCCTGCGCCGCGTCGGCCTTCAGGGCCTCGATCTCCGCCAGGCTGGCGGCCGAGCCGTTCATCTTCCAGTTCCCGGCGATCAACTTCACGGATTGTTTCATGGCACCTCTTTAGGCACCGTCGCCGGCCAAGCCAAGCCGTCGCTTGCGGCCCCCGGCGCCCCTCCCCTATAGGCGAAGGCCACGTCCGGGCGCGCGCCCCTACCGAAGGTCGGTCATGATCACCCTGTTCCGCAAGTTCGCGAAGTCGCCCTGGGCAATCGGCCTGATCGCCCTGACGGCTATCGCCCTGCTCGTCACCGGCGGCAGCCAGGTGGATGTGCTCGGGGCCCTCGGCCCGCAGCACGTGATCTCGGCCGGCGATCGCTCGGTCGACACCCCGGAGTTCCGCACCTACGCCGAGCGCGTCCGCACCAATCTGGAGGAGCGCGCGCCGGGCCAGGCGGTCACCTTCGAACGCATGGCCGAAGAGGGCGTGCTGACCCAGATGCTGGACGCGCGCACCGAGGAGCTGGGCTTCCTGGCCTGGGCCTGGCGCGCCGGAGTGCGACCCGGGGCGACCCTCGTGGCCAATCAGGTCCGGCAGATCCCCAACTTCTTCAACCAGATCACCGGCCGCTTCGACGAAGAAGCTTACCGCAATACGCTGGCCCAGCAGAACCTGACGGTCGCCGACTTCGAACAGGGCCTGCGCGACGACGTAGCCATCGGCCACTTCACCTCGGCCCTGTTCGCCGGTATCCGCGCTCCGCGGGTGTATGGTGCGCTCGCCGCCGGCCAGGCGCGAGAGAGCCGCGACGGCCGCTGGTTCGAGGTGACCGAGGCCATGGCGGGCGCATCGCCGTCTCCGACGGACGCCCAGCTGACCGCCTTCCTCAATGAGAACGCCGAGCAGCTGCGCCGCCCCGAGTTCCGGAATGTGACGCTGGTGCTGTTCAACAGCGGCGAAGCGCCGGCCGTGACGGAAGCCCAGATCGCCGAGCGCTACGCCTTCCGCCGCGAAGCCCTGTCGATGCCGGAACAGCGCGCCTTCACGACCGTGCCGGCCTCCAGCGAGGCGGCCGCCGCCCGCATCGCCGGGGCCCTGCGCGCCGGCCAGAGCCCGACCGCCGTGGCCGAAGCCAACGGGGTCAGCGCCACCACCAACTCGGCCCGCGCGCGGACGCAGATCGCCGACGCTGCTGTGGCCGCGGCGGTCTTCGGCCTGCAGCCGGGCCAGGTGTCCGACCCTATCCGCACCGCCGTCGGCTTTATCGTGGCCCGTCTCGACCAGGTCCTGCCGGGTTCGACGCCCGAACTGGCCCAGGTCCGCGACCAGATCGTCCAGGAGCTGACCGAGGAAGCCCGGCGCACCGCCGTGTATACGCGCGTCGAAGCCTATGAGACGGCGCGCAATGACGGTGCCAACCTCGCCGATGCCGCCCGGCGCGCCGGTGCCCGTCTGGTGCAGCTGCCGCCCTTCACCGCCCAGGGCACCCTGCCCAACGGCCAGCCGCTACAGGCTCCGCCGGAAGTGTTCTCCACCACCTTCACCCTGCCCGCCAATGGCGAGAGCGAGGTGGTCGACGCCGGTCAGGGTCAGTATTTCGCCCTGCGCGTTGATCGCATAGAGCCAGCTGCCCTCCCGCCTCTCGACCAGGTGCGGGCCCCGCTGGCCCGGGCCTGGGTGCAACGTGAGAACGGCCGTCGCCTTGCTGCCCTGGCCGACCAGCTGGCCGGCCGCATCCGCGGCGGCGAGGACATCGCCGCGGTCGCCGCCTCGGTGAACGCCCCGCTGGTGTCGCGCCAGCGCCTCCAGGCGACCCAGGAGACCCAGACCGAGATCGGCGGCGGCGTCCTGCGCGGCCTGTTCGGCCAGACCAAGGGCCAGGTGTTCACCGAGGCCCAGGCGGCTGACCGTCGCGTCATTGGCCGGGTCGACGAGATCCGCGCCGCGGCACCGGCCGAGGCCGCCCCGCTGGTGGAGCAGATCCGTCCGGCCCTGACCCAGCAGCTGGTGCAGGACATGGTGCAAAGCGCCGCCGCCTCCGCCGCCGCCAGGGTCAGGGCGGAGTCGGATTTGGCTCGCGCCCGCACGGCGCTCGGCCTCGAAGCCGAAGCGACGCCGGCCGCCCGATGACGACGACGGCACCGGCGGCGTTCGTCGCCGGTTGGGCGGAGGGGCGGCCGCAACTGGTCGTGCGCCGGATCGTCGACGATCTGGAGACGCCAGTCTCGGCCTTCCTCAAGGTCGGCCGGGGACGGCCCTGGGCGTTCCTTCTGGAGTCGGTCGAGGGCGGGGCCCTGAACGGGCGGTACTCCATCCTGACGCTTGACCCGGACGTGGTGTGGCGCGCCCGGGGCGGCCGTGCCGAGGTCTCCCGCGGCCGCGAGGCCGTGGCGGCGGGTCGGTTCGAGGCCGACGACCGTCCGGTACTGGACTCCCTTCGCGCCCTGATCGCCGAGACGCGTCTCCGCCTGCCTGAAGACCTGCCTCCCATGGCCGCCGGCCTGTTCGGCGTGTTCGGCTATGACATGGTGCGGCTGCTGGAGCCACTGGGCGAGGCCCGCCCCGACCCGCTCGGCCTGCCCGACGCCGAGCTGGCGCGGCCGTCCCTGATCGCGGTGTTCGATTCCGTGCGGCGCGAGATTGTCATGATCGCCCCGTGCTTTCCCGACGGCTCGGACGCAGCGGCCGCCCATACGGCGGCCCAAGCCCGGCTGGACGCCTTCGAGGCCGCCCTGCGCAAGCCGCTGCCGGCCCGCACCGCCCCGGAGCCACTACCCGGCCCGGCCTTCACGTCACCAGTGCGCGAGGCCGGCTATCGCGACATGGTGGCGATGGCGCACGACTACATCGCCGCCGGCGACATCTTCCAGGTCGTGCTCAGCCATCGGTTCAGCGCGACCTGGGACCGCGACCCGTTCGCCTTCTACCGCTCGCTGCGGCGGCAGAATCCGTCGCCCTATCTGTTCTTCCTCGACTTCGGCGGCTTCCAGCTGGCGGGCTCGAGCCCGGAGATCCTGGTGCGGTTGAAGGACGGCCGGGTCACCATCCGGCCGCTGGCGGGCACCCGCGCCCGCGGCGAGACCCCGGCCGAGGACCGCGCCCTTGAGGACGAACTGCTGGCAGACCCCAAGGAACGGGCCGAGCATCTTATGCTGCTGGATCTCGGCCGCAATGATGTCGGTCGCGTCTCGGCACCGGGCACCGTCAGGGTGACCGAGAGCTTCGTGGTCGAGCGTTACAGCCAGGTCATGCACATCGTCTCCAACGTCGAGGGCGCTGCGGACCCGAAGCTCGACGCAGTCGATACCCTGCTGGCCGCCCTGCCCGCCGGCACCCTGTCGGGCGCACCGAAGGTGCGGGCCATGGAAATCATCGACGAGCTGGAGCGGGACAAGCGCGGCGTCGGCTACGGCGGCGGGGTCGGCTACATTTCCGCCGGCGGCGAGGCGGACATCTGCATCGTGCTGCGCACCGCCCTGTTCGCCGACCGCCGCATCTTCATCCAGGCCGGGGCCGGGGTGGTGGCCGATTCCGATCCCACGGCCGAGTACCGCGAGACCGTGGCCAAGGCCCGCGCGCCGATGAAGGCTGCCGAGGACGCCTGGCGGTTCGAGCTCGGCGCGCCCGCCAACCGGCCGGGCGAGGTCTGAGCCAGAGTACTTGGCGAGCTGATTGAATCTCGGAGGACTCCCAAGGGTCCGGGTTCTGATTCAACATTCATGCTGAAGAGGAGGCCCGCATGGATGAGCAAGGCTTTGTCGGTTGAACTGCGGGATCGTGTGATCGCTGCGATCGAGGGCGGGATGTCATGCCATCAGGCGGTGCCGCGGTTCGGAGTCAGCGCTTCGAGCGCGATCCGCTGGCGCTCGCGGGTGCGGACCCAGGGGGATGCTCTAGCGGGGCTGCGCCGCGCGCCAGGCCGCCAAACGAATTTTCACGTCGTGCTCAAGATCGGCGTAGAAGAGATTGTAGGGACTAACCTTTCGTCGGTCAGCCCATCCTCCCGCCGGGCGGAAGCTGTCGGACTCTGGACGCGTGTGCCGCAAAAGGCCATCGCGGCACTGGGCGGCGACCTGTCGGTCGAGGAAGGCCGGGCGCACACCCCATTCCAGCTGGCTGGCGTTGGCGGCACCGCGGTGCTGCCGCGCCTCAACCAGAGCCTCGGTGCGGCCGCCGGCCAGCGGATTGACGCATAGCAGCGACCTGTCGCCGACCTCTACCAACCGGCCGCGCGCGTCCCAGGTCAGGGCGCGCTTGCGCAGCCGATCGAGCCTTCCGCTCTCGTCCTCAGGGATGGCGACATAGGCCACAAGACAGCCGGTCTGGTCCGGCCGGTCGCACGGCGGCACGCCCGGGCGATCCTCCGGCACTGTGGTCTGGACCAGATAGGCGGCGACCAGCCGGCGGCGCAGGGCGGGGTCGGGCGCGATCCGCTCAGTCAGCAGCCGGTCAGCCAGCTCTCCGCCCTGCTCGACCCCGACCAGAACGATTGGGCCATCCGCCCTGGCGCGCAGCCACGTCTCGAAAGCCCGGGCGATATCTGCATAGGCGAAAGCCCGGGCCTCGCGCGCATCCTGGCGGATGGTCAGCCGGGTATAGAGGCTTGCCTCGCGATACCGCGGGGCGCTGACCGGCCCGGCGCGGCCGAACGGTGCCGCATAGTTGGGCAGGATGACCCGTTGCAGGAACCGCTCTGCCACCGGATCATCCGGAGGGGCGTTCCACTCACGACCGCCGACATAGGCGGTAGCGTGGACAAAGAAGACGCTGGCATCGCCGCCCGCCCCGAGAGTCGCCTCGCGCAGCGCCCAGGCCGCCGGTCCGTCATAGTCAGGGGCCGGGGGCGGGTCATAGACGGGATAGGGGATCTTCGGATCCAGCAGGGCCTGCAGGATGTCACTGCGCCAGACGAGCGCCGCGACCGCCACCACGGCCACCGAAGCCATGGCGGCGACGGCCGCCGCGCGCCGCAGCGACCACGGCTTCATCGGTAGGGGTCCGACTGGCTGAGGAAGTCCTGCACATAGCGGCGCACGCCCTCCTCAAGCGGCGTCGACTGGCCGTCGTAGCCGGCGGCGCGGACTCGGCTCATGTCCGCTTCGGTGAAGTACTGGTACTTCTCCCGAAGGATTTCCGGCATGTCGATGTAGCTGATCTGCGGTTCGCGCCCGGCGGCCGCAAAGGTGGCCGTGGCCAGGTCAGCGAAGCTGCGCGCCCGACCCGAACCAGCGTTGAACACACCCGAAACCTCTCGTGATCCGAGCATCCAGCCGATCATATCGACCACGTCATCGACATGGACGAAGTCCCGCAGCTGGCCGCCATCAGCAAAACCCTCGCGGTGCGAGCGGAACAGCTGCACCGGCTCGCCGGCGGCGACTTTCGGCCAGATCTGGGCCACAACCGACTTCATACCACCCTTGTGACCCTCGTTGGGTCCGTAGACGTTGAAAAACTTGAGTCCGGCCCACTGGCGCGGCGCATGTCCCCGTGCCGCCTCACGCACCGCATAGCGGTCGAACAGGGCCTTGGACCAGCCGTAGGCGTTCAGCGGCCGCAGGGCCCCCAGTGCCTCGGGCGAGTCGTTATCGACAAAGCCTTGCGCGCCATCGCCATAGGTCGCCGCCGATGAGGCGTAGATCAGGCGCGAACGGCGCTCCGCCGCCCACGTCCACAGGTCCCGACTCAGCGAGAAGTTGGTCCGGGCGATCAGGTCTGCGTCTTCCTCGGTGGTCGAGGAGATAGCCCCCATGTGCACGATCGCCGAGACGCGGTCGGCCACGCCTTCGAGTTGGTCGAACAATTCCTCGGGTGCCCAAAGGTCGGCGATGTCGTGCTTGGCCAGATTGCGCCACTTGCCCGACGAGGCCGTCTCCAGCCGGTCGCAGACGACCACGTCGTAATTGTCCTCGCCGGTCAGCCGGGCGACGATGTTCGAACCGATGAAGCCGGCCCCGCCGGTGACGACGATGATGCGGCGGCTCATCGCGCGGCGATCCTTTCCAGGGTGCGGGTGGTCGAGAAGCCGTCGGTGAAGGCCGCCAGCCGCACCTCGCCGCCCCAGCTCGCCACGAGATCAGCCCCCACCACGGTGTCGCGAGTGTAGTCCGCGCCCTTGATCAGCACATCCGGCCGCAGCCGCTCGATCAGGCGGAGCGGCGTGGGGTCGTCAAAGGCGGTGACCCGGTCGACGCTGGCCAGACCGCCGATCACCACGGCCCGGCTCTCCAGATCATTGACAGGCCGGCCGTCGCCCTTGAGCGTCCGCACCGAGGCGTCCGAGTTGAGCGCCACCACCAGCCGGTCGCACCACGATCGGGCCTGGGCCAGATAGGCGACATGCCCCCGGTGCAGGACATCGAAACAGCCGTTGGTAAAGCCGACCTTCAACCCCTGACGGTGCCAGCCCTCCACCTCGGCCGCCAGATCATCCAGCGCGGTGACCTTGACCAGGGCCGTCCCGGCATGCTGGCTGACCTCGGCCTCGATAAGCTCGGCCGGGGTGACGACCGCGGTGCCGCTCTTCCCGACCACCACGCCCGAGGCGAGGATGGCCAGCTGGACCGCCTGTTCCAGCGAGGCCCCGGCCCCCAGGGCCAGACCCAGGGCCGCCAGCCCCGTGTCACCGGCCCCCGAGACGTCGAAAACCTCTCGCGCCCGTCCGGGGAAATGCTGCGCCGGCTCTCCCCGGCGCATCAGACTCATGCCCTTGCCGGCGCGGGTGACGACAATGGCCTTCGCTGTTGTGGCCGCAAGCAGCGCCTCCAGCGCCGCCTCGATCTCCGCGTCGGAGTCAACCGGGAGCCCCGTGGCACCCGCCAGCTCGGACGCATTGGGCTTGATCACATCGACCGCGCCATAGCGCGCGAAGTCGCGGCCCTTGGGGTCGACGATCACGGGGATCCCTGCGTTCTGCGCTTGCCAAACCGCAGAGCGGATCAGCCGTTCGGACACCACACCCTTGCCGTAATCTGACAGGAGAATGGCAGAAGTACCTGAAAAAACGTCATCCCGTTCGAACGCGCTGACCAGCAACTCTTCCTCGTCGAGACGCATCAACTGCTGGCCGCCGGAAACGTATCGGGTCTTCACAATGGTGCCGGCCGCGCGGCTGCGGGCGATGAAGTCCTCGATCCGGGCCTCGGCGGCGACCAGCGCCGTCAGCTCTGCACCGGCGGCGTCCTCGCCGGCGACACCGCCCAGCCGCGCCGTGCCGCCCAAAGCGGCGACGTTACGCGCCACATTGCCGACGCCGCCCGGCATGGCCACTGTACGCCGCGCCCGCAGCACCGGAATGGGCGCCTCGGGCGAGATGCGGCTGACATCGCCATACACGTAACGGTCCAGCATCAGATCGCCGACGCAGGCCAGAGCCAGCCCGCGGGCAGACTCCAGCAGGGTCTGAAGGCGGGTGAGGTCGAGTCCCGGAGCAACCACGGCGGTCAGGCCGCCAGAGTCGGGGCCGCCTTGACGCCGGTCTGGCGCGCCAGGTCGTCAAAAGCGATCAGTTCGCCGGCCAGCCGCTCGAACTGATCCATCGGCACCATGTTGGGGCCATCAGACGGGGCGCGATCCGGGTCCGGATGAGTCTCCATGAACACGGCGTCGACGCCGACCGCCACCGCGGCGCGCGCCAGCACCGGCACGAACTCGCGCTGACCGCCCGAGGAAGTGCCCTGCCCGCCCGGCTGTTGCACGCTGTGGGTCGCGTCAAACACCACCGGACAGCCGATCTCCCGCAGCACCGGCAGGGCGCGCATATCGGAAATCAGGGTATTGTAGCCGAAACTTGCGCCACGCTCGCACGCAAGCACGTTCGGATTGCCGGTCCCGGTGATCTTGGCCACCACATTCTTCATGTCCCAGGGGGCGAGGAACTGGCCCTTCTTGACGTTGATCGCCTTGCCGGTCTTTGCGGCGGCAACCAGCAGGTCGGTCTGGCGGCACAGAAAGGCCGGGATCTGAAGGACATCGACGGCCTGCGCGGCGATGCCACACTGGTCCTCGGAGTGCACGTCGGTCAGGACTGGCAGACCCGTGACCTCGCGGATTTCGGCGAACACCGGCAAGGCCCCTTCGAGCCCGATGCCCCGCGCCGCATTGGCCGAGGTGCGGTTCGCCTTGTCGAAACTGGTCTTGTAGATGATGCCCACGTTCAGTCGGTCGCCGATCTCCTTCAGCGCGTGCGCTGTTTCCAGCGCGTGCTGGCGGCTCTCCATCTGGCAGGGGCCGGCGATGAAGACGATGCGGCCGCCGCCGCCGATGTGGACGGCGCGCGAGGTGTTGAGGCTGACGACGGCATTGGGAGTCACTTTGGACAAGATCTTCTCGATGGTGGGGCGGCGGAGCTGCCGCAAGGCTTTGGCCTTCAGTTGGCCCGGCCCGGGCGATCATGCAAGCTACCACGACGGCGAGCGCCATGGCCACTGAGGCCCCCGTCCTGCTCTGGTTCCGCCGCGACCTCCGGCTGGCCGACAACCCGGCTCTCGCGGCAGCCATGGCCACCGGCCGTCCGATCGTGCCGGTCTTCATCCTGGACGAGGCCCCGGAGCGTCGTCCGGCAGGTGCCGCGTCGCGCTGGTGGCTGGACAAGTCGCTGCGCCGGCTCGCCGAAGCCATTGCGGCCCGGGGCGGCCGGTTGATCCTCTGCCGTGGCGATTCCGAAGCGATCCTGCTCGAGTTGCTGGCGGCGACGGGCGCGGACCGCGTCATTCTCAACCGCCTGTTCGAACCGGACGCGTCCGCGCGGGACTCCGACCTCGCCCATGCGCTCAGGGCCAACGGAGTCGAGGTGAAGGGCTACAACGGCACGCTGCTGACGCAGCCCGGCGCGGTGCGGACCGGCGGCGACGGCCCCTACAAGGTCTTCACCCCCTTCCTGCGCGCCCTCCTGGCGGCGACGACCCCGCCCCCCGTCCTGCCCGACACCTCCGGGGCCGGCTTCGCCGACGCAGGCCTGGCCAGCGAGGAGCTCCACCGCTGGGCCCTGCACCCGACTTCGCCCGACTGGTCCGGCGGTTTCGACTGGAACCCCGGCGAGGCCGGCGCCCTTGAGGCCCTGCGTCGCTTCACCACCGGGCCGCTGGCCGACTACGCCCGGCTGCGCGATCTGCCGGGCAGCGCGGGCACCAGCCGGCTGTCGCCGCACCTGCACTGGGGCGAGATCAGCCCCTGGCGGGCGGTGTCCGCGGCCCGAGACGCCGCCGCGGCCGGCCGGGTCAGCCCCGCCGAAGCTGACAAGTTCATCGCCGAGATCGGCTGGCGCGAGTTCTCGGCTCATCTGCTGGCCGAGTTTCCGCACATCAGCACCCGGGCGTTCAGGCCGGAGTACGATACCATGCCCTGGCGCGGTGACCCGGCGGGGCTTGCAGCGTGGCAGAGGGGGCAAACAGGCTATCCCGTTGTCGACGCCGGCATGCGTCAGCTGTGGACCACGGGGTGGATGCACAACCGCGTGCGAATGATCGTCGCCAGCTTCCTCGTGAAGCATCTGCTGATCGACTGGCGCTACGGCGAGGCCTGGTTCCGCGACACCCTCGTGGACGCCGATCTCGCCTCGAACGTACAGAACTGGCAGTGGGTGGCCGGCTCGGGAGCCGACGCCGCTCCCTACTTCCGCATCTTCAATCCCATCACCCAGGGCCAGAAGTTCGACCCGGAGGGGCACTACGTGCGCCGCTGGGTGCCGGAGCTGGGGCGGCTGGGCGACCGCTGGCTCCATGCGCCCTGGACCGCCCCGCCGGAGGTGCTGCGCGACGCCGGGGTGCGGCTGGGGGGGACCTATCCCCGCCCGATCGTCGAGCATGAGGTCGGCCGCAAGCGGGCGCTCGACGCCCTGAAGACCATCGGCGAGACGCGCGCCGCCGGCCGCGACAGCTAGCCCCGCGGCACAGCACCGAGCTCGTGCCGGCAGGCCTCGGCCTCTTCCAGCAGCTCTCGCCGCCGCACCGGCCCGAAGCCCTCGAGGGTGCGGTAGGGCATGGCCAGCCGCGGATTGTCCCGCAGCCGGTCGCGATTGCGCTCGAGGAAGCCCCAGTACAGCCGGTTGAAGGGACAGGCGCGCGGGCCGGCCTTGACCTTCACATCATAGCGGCAGCCGCCGCAGTGGTCGCTCATCCGGTCAATGTAGGCTCCGGAGGCCGCATAGGGCTTGGAACCGACGATGCCGCCGTCGGCGAACGTGGCCATGCCGCGCGTGTTGGGCATCTCCACCCACTCGAAGGCGTCGGCGTAGACGGTCATGTACCAGTCGTCGACCGCGTCGGGGTGTACGCCCAGCAGCATGGCCAGGTTGCCGGTCACCATCAGGCGCTGGATGTGATGGGCGTAGGCGTGGGCGCGCGTCTGGCGCACGGCGTCGGCGACGCAGGCCATTTCGGTCGCGGCTGTCCAGTAGAACTCCGGCAGGGTCCGGTCCGCCGCCAGCGCATTCCGGACGCGGTACTCCGGGACCTTCAGCCAGTAGATGCCGCGCACAAACTCGCGCCAGCCGAGGATCTGTCGGATAAACCCCTCGACGGCGTTGAGCGGAGCGCGCCCAGCCTCATACTCCACCGCAGCCCGACGGCAGACGTCCCGCGGGTCCAGCAGCCCGAGGTTCAGCGAGGTCGAGATCATGCCGTGCCACAGCCAAGGCTGGCCCTCGGCCATGGCGTCCTGCCAGTCGCCGAAGCCCGGCAGGATGTCCGTCAGGAAGGCAACGAAGATCCGCTCCGCCTCCTCAGCCGTGGTCGGCCAGGCGAAAGCGGCGGTGTCGCCGAAATGCTCCGGGAACAGACGTTCAACGTCGCGGATGGCCTCTCGCGTCACCGCATCGGGTGTGATCCGCACCCGTCCAGGAGGCTGCACGCCGCTCGGCAGTTTGCGCCGGTTTTCTTTGTCGTAGTTCCACTGGCCGCCTGCGGGCTCCCGGCCGGCCATCAGCAGGCCGGTCTCGCGCCGCATCTCGCGGTAGAAAAACTCCATGCGCAACTGGCTCTTGCCCGCGGCCCAGCGGCGGAAGCGGTCATGCGAGCAGAGGAAGCGGTCGTCCTCGCGAACATTTACCGGGACCGTCGACGTCAATGCGAAGGCGGCGAGCGCCTCCGCCAGCCGCAGCTCACCGCACTCGGTCAGCACCACCCGGCCGAATCGACCGTCCCCCAGCGCGCGCTGCAACTCGCCCGCGATCGAGCCGGTGCTGGCCGGATCATCAATCCGCACGTAGCGCACGCGCGCGCCGTGCGCCGCCAGCCGTGCGGCAAACTTGCGCATCGACGCAAGAACCAGAGCGACCTTCTGCTTGTGATGCCGAACATAGGTGGCCTCGTCGAGCACCTCGGCCATGAGAACCTGGTCCGCCGCCGGATCCAAGTCACGCAGGGCCGACAGCCCGTCCGACAGCTGGTCGCCGAGGACCAGTCGAAGCGCACCGGGGCGCGTGCTAACTTCAGCCATGACCTCTCCCCTGATCTCCGCCACCGAACTGCGCGACCTTCTGGGCACCCCGGACCTGAAGGTGCTCGACGCCAGCTGGCATCTGGACGGAACCGACGCCCGCGCCGCCCACCGCCGTGGCCACATCCCCGGCGCGCCGTTCTTCGACCTGGACGCCGTCTCGGATCAAGCGACCGACTTGCCGCACATGCTGCCCCCGGTGCCGCAGTTCGCCGCCGACATGGGCCGCCTTGGGCTGCGCGAGAGCGACGAGATCGTGGTCTATGACACCGTCGGCCTGTTCTCGGCACCCCGCGCCTGGTGGATGCTGCGGACCTTCGGCGCAATGCGCGCCCGGGTGCTCGACGGCGGCCTGCCGGCGTGGGTCGCGGCGGGCGGGGCGGTGGAGGCCGGCGAGGTCTCACCGGCCCCGGCCACCTTCAGGGCGGTCCCGGACGCGACCCGGGTTGTCGACCTCGGACAGGTTAGCGCGGCGCTGGCGGCCGGAACGCCTGTGTTGGACGCGCGCGGCGCGCCGCGCTTCCGCGGCGAGGCCCCGGAGCCGCGCCCCGGCCTGCGCGGCGGCCACATGCCGGGTGCCGTAAACCTGCCGTTCTCGGAGCTGCTGACGTCGGACGGGCGGCTACGGCCCCGGGAGGAGCTTGCACCGCGTCTCGCGACAGCGGCCCCGGACGGCGCAGGCCTGCCCATCGCCACCTGCGGTTCCGGCGTGACCGCCGCCATCCTCGTGCTGGCGCTCGAGGTGCTGGGCCGTAAGGCCCGACTCTATGACGGGAGCTGGGCCGAATGGGGCACCCGGCCGGGCACCCCGATCGTGGCCGGCCCCTAGGTCGCCGGAACCGGGGCTGGTTCCGGCGCGTCCGGCGGCAGGTCCTTCTCGCCGCGCGAGACGACCGTGGCCGCCACCAGATCGCCGACCACGTTCAGGGTGGTCCGGCACATGTCGAGGAAGCGGTCGACGCCGAGCACCAGGGCGATACCCTCGGCCGGAACCCCCACCATCACAAGGATCAGCGCCACCACCGGCAGCGAGCCAGCAGGCACCCCGGCCGTGCCGATTCCGCCGAGGATGCAGACCAGCATGACCACCACCTGCTGGGTCAGGCTCAGCTCGATGCCGAAGAACTGGGCCAGGAACAGCACCGTGACGCCCTCAAACAGAGCTGTGCCGTTCTGGTTGGCGGTGGCCCCGACCGTCAGCACGAAGCGGGCGATGCGCCGCGGCAGATTGAGCTGCTCCTCCGCCGCCTTCAGCGCCACCGGCAGGGTCGCGTTGGACGAAGCGGTGGTGAAGGCGACGAGCATGGGCTCGCGCACGCCGAAGAAGAACTTGAACGGGTTGCGGCCCGCCAGCACCAGCACCGCCAGCGGGTAGACGATGAACATGTGGATCGCCATCGCCCCGATGGCCACGGCGGCATAGCCAGCCAGCCGGACCAGCAGGTCCCAGCCGAACAGGGCGGCGAGGTTGAACATCAGGCAGGCGATGGCGATCGGGGCCAGCTTGATGACGAGGTTGATGAGCTTCATCATCACCTCGAACAGCCCCTGCAGACTTTCCTGCAGACGGTCGGTGGCCACCGAGCGCGCCATGACGAGGCCGATGCCGAAGAACAGGGCGAACACCATCACCGGCAGGATCTGGTTTTCGGCGGCGGCGGTGACGACGTTCGACGGAATCAGGGCGAGGAAGAACTGGCCCGCCTCGATCGACTTCGGGGCATTGCCGACGATCGCGCCGGCGGCCTCACGGCTCTGCTCCAGCAAGGCCGAGGCAAGTGCCGGATCGACCCCGTCCCCAGGCCGGAACGCGTTGACCATCACCAGCCCGATCAGGACGGCCGTGGCCGATAGCACGATGGTGAAGGCCAGGGTCTTGAAGCCGACACGGCCGAGTGTCGACAGGTCGCCCATCTCCGCCACCCCGACCGCCAGGGCCGAGAACAGCAGCGGGATGACCAACATGAACAGCAGCTTGAGGAAAATCTGGCCGATTGGCCCGGTGACATTCTGCGTCACCGACTGGACCCAGGGCGTCTCGGCCCCGACATACAGGTTCACATAAAGGCCGGCTCCCAGACCGATCAGGAACCCCAGCAGGATCCAGGCATAGAGCGGCGCGCGGCCGCGCGAGCTGGTCATGGTCGAATTCCCCCGATGGGCGCGCCGTTCGGCGTCAGGTTGACAGTCTAGCGAATCGGCAGGGCGTACATCAGCCCCGCCGGCCGTGCGTTCCATTGTGCGTTGAGACCCCGGGCCAGGTCGAGAGGAGAATCCGGGCCGAGGTGCCGGCCGAAGATCTCGCCATAGTTCCCGCCCGCGGCGATGGCGTCCCGGGCCCAGCTGTCCCCAAGCCCCAGGGACGGGCCAAACTCACCTTGCCGACCGAGCAGTCGTTTTACCTGCGGATCGGCGGACGACCCGGCCAGCGTAGCCACATTGGCCTCGGTGACCCCCAGTTCCTCGGCGAGGATCAGGGCGTTGAGCGTCCAGCGCACGATCTCGGTCCAGGTCGTGTCGTCCTCGCGAACTACCGGCCCCAGCGCTTCCTTGGAGATGACGTTCGGCAGGATCACGTGGTCCCGTGGTGCCGCAAGCGTCGTCCGCGCTGCCGCCAGGGCCGAGACGTCGGCGGTGAAGGCGTCGCAGGCCTCTCGGGCGTACATCTCGCGAGCCTGGTTCTCCGAGTCGGCCACAACTGCCGTATAGGTCAGGCCGCGCGCGCGGAACCAGTCGGCCAGATTGTCCTGACTGGTCGAGCCGGCCTGGACGCAGATGCGCGCGCCGTTCAGATCGGTGGCACCGGCCAGTTCGAGCGATCGCCGCGCCATGAAGCCCTGCCCGTCATAATAGTTGACCCCTGCGAAATCGACGCGCCCGTTCACATCCCGGTCCATGGTCCAGGAAGTGTTCCGCCACAGCACGTCGATGCGACCCGAACTCAGCGCCTCGAACCGCTGCCCAGCGGTAAGCGGAACAAAGCGGACCGCATCGGGATCGCCGAGCACCGCCGCCGCCGTGGCCCGACAGAAGTCGACGTCGAAGCCGCGCCAGCGTCCTCGGTTGTCGGTGTAGGCGAAGCCCACCAGCCCCTCGTGGACGCCGCAGTTCAGCCGGCCGCGCCTCCGCACCGCCTCGAGCGTCGCGCTCGGGGGGCGCTCGGTCGCCGGCAGGAGCGCCTCGACCGGGACCGGCGCGGGCTCCGCCGCCGGGGTCCCGGCACGCTCTCCGCACCCCGCCAGCACCGTCAGGCCGAGACAGACCGCAATCCGACGCATCGCCGACTCCACTTCACCCGGCCCCCCGGGCGACGTTAGAACCCCTGGGGGGCCATGATGCAACCCGGCCCGGCGAGACCTGCATGACCCGACCGCCCGGACCCCGCACCCGCCTGATCGCCTCCGCCACGGCCCGCGGTCGGGGACGCCGCACGGTCAATCCTCCACTGGAGCGCGGCTCGACCCTGCTCAGCGACCGGGCCGAGGACATGCGGGACGACAACCTGGGGCCGGTGTACGGACTGGAGGGGCTGGCCCCGCAGCGAGCCCTGGCCGCCGCCCTCGCCGACCTCGAAGGCGCGCACCGCACCGTCCTCGCCCCCTCGGGCCTGGCCGCCGTCGCCCTCCCCTTGCTGGCCCTCCTGCGCCCCGGGGACGAGGTGCTCGCCACCGACGCCCTCTACGGCCCCAGCCGCCGGTTCCTGACCCGCTTCATGGCCGCCCGCGGCGTGACCACCCGCTTCCACGACCCAGGCCTCAAGGCGGCGGCGATCGCCGGCCTGTTCGGTCCGGAGACGCGGCTCGTGCTGGTCGAGTCACCTGCCTCCCTGACCTTCGAGATGGTCGATGTGCCCGAGCTTGCGGCCCTCGCTCGCGCCCGCGGCGTGCTGAGCGCGATCGACAACACCTGGGCCGCCGGCCTCGCCTTCCGGCCGCTCGACCACGGGGCCGATGTCAGCGTGCAGGCGGTGACCAAGTACGTCGCCGGCCATTCCGACGTGCTGATGGGTGCCGTCTCGGTGCGCGACCCCGCCCTCGCCCGAACCCTCGATCACGCCGTCGAGGACCTCGGCTGGCACGTCTCGCCGGATGACGCCTGGCTGGCCCTGCGCGGCCTGCGCACCCTGCCGATCCGCATGGCGGCCCACGCCGCCTCGGCCCTGGTGGTCGCCGCCTGGCTGGCGGGGCGGCCCGAGGTCTCCGAAGTACGCTATCCCCCGCTGCCGGGATCCCCCGGCCATGCGCTCTGGCGCCGCGATTACAGCGGGGCCGCCGGCCTGATGGGCGTGGTGACCCAAGGCTGGTCCGAGGCCCGCGCCCACGCCTTTCTCAACCGGCTGAACCTGTTCGGGCTGGGCTATTCGTGGGGCGGCTTCGAGAGCCTGATCACCCACGAGACTGGCCAGATGGCCCTGCGGCAGTCGCCGCCGGCGCTACCCGGCACCCTGCTGCGGCTGCATGTGGGGCTGGAGGACCCGGCCGACCTGATCGCCGACCTCGATCAGGCCTTCAGTGCGACAGCCGACGTCTGAGCCGTCTCATCAACCGCTTCGCCGGGCCCTTGACCCACGAACGCCGGGGGAGCGCCGCATCGACAGCTGCAACCGGCTCGACCGCGGTGATCGGCACGAGGGGTTCAGGCCGCGGTGCCGGGTCGGCGGCCGCTGCCTCGCGAACCGGCGTCGAGGCGACTGCCGGTCCAAGCCAGCCGTCGATCTGCTCGCGGAGCTCGGCCATGATCCGTCGATGCAGCTCCATTCGCCGCACCGCGATCGCCTCGTCAGTCAGGCGCGCCGGCCGCGCCTTACGCAGCGTCACAAAGAACTCGAAGCCGGCGGTGGGAAAGGTCTTCGCCACCTCGAACTCGATCAGGCCGAGCTGACCGCCCTCGAACACCAGCAGCTCGAAGCTGGCCGGTGTGAAGTAGGAGGCGTGGCAGTCCACGTAGGGGGCGTCGGGCGCGGCAGGCCGCGGCCAGTCGAACCCGGTCTCGACCCATCGCAGGTCGGACGGTGGCGCGGTCGAGGGCCAGCCGATGGCCTCGCCGTTCTTCACCGAGACCACGGACTGCTCGTAGAGGGTGCGGACGCCGTGGCGCTGCCGCCCCTCGACATGGGCCTCGATCCACTCGCCCAGACCGGTGACCGGCTTCAGCGCGTCAAAGCAGTAGCGCTTGTCCGGATTGGCCAGGGACAGCACCCCGCCGTCGCGCAGCAACACCGCGGCTGACTTCAGCAGTCCGATCGGGTCGGGACTGTGCTCCAGCACATGGCTCAGGATCATGGCGTCGAAGCTGCCATGCAGCGCCGACGGCACCGCCTCGTGCACCGGCCCGCCACGCCAGACGAAATCGACCGGTTCGATCCGGGCGAGATCCACCCCGTGGCCGGCGTATTTGGCCTTCAGTTCATCGGCGTCAGCGTGATCGAGGGTGTACACCTCCCGGCCGGACGCCTTGGGCAGGATCGGCGAGAAGCTCGGACCAACCTCCAGGACCCGCGCGTCAGGCGCAACGAGGTCAAGGATTCTGGCGTTGCGGTCCATGCTCCGTCTCCCCTCGTCTCCGGCGCTTCAGCGGCGCCGGCCGCCGGTGGCGCGCCCTGCAGGACTCGAACCTGCGACCCCATGCTTAGAAGGCACGTGCTCTATCCAGCTGAGCTAAGGGCGCCCGACGGACCCCGGCCGCTCAGTGCGTCCAGGGTTGTTTGCGACCGTAGGCGAAGTTGTCGGCATAGGCCTTGAGAATTACCGGCGCCTGCTGCGGCTCGTGCAGGCGGAACGGGATGCCGTGCTTCTCGGCATAGGCGATCGCGTCTTCCTTGCTGTCGAAGCGCAGCCGCACCTGGCCGTTCATATCGGTCGAGGAGGTCCAGCCCATGAGCGGATCCAGCGCCCGCGCCGAGGCCGGCTCGAACTCCAGGATCCACTCCCGGGTCTTGGCCTTGCCGGACTGCATGGCCGTTCTGGCCGGCTGGAAAATGCGCGCGAGCATGGTCGAACCTCTTCTTCCCCGCCCTGATACAACGGTTTGGCTCCGGCTCAAGGCCTGTCGTTGCGGCGCGCCGCCGCCCGTGCCATGAGGTCCGCCCTCGGGGTGTAGCGCAGCCTGGTAGCGCATCTGCTTTGGGAGCAGAGGGTCGCAGGTTCGAATCCTGCCGCCCCGACCAGATAATCTACCGCCCGAAGTGCGGGTGGTCTACCCGGTCGCCGGGCTTGGCGCCGATCTCCTCGGCGCGGCCGGCGCGGAGTTCGACGACGCCGGTCGCCGGGCCGTTCGAGGGGTAGATGCCGTCGGAATAGGGCGTGGTGTGCCGCGCGATCGAGACGATACGCCCGTCCGCCGCGACATAGATGATGTCCAGAGAACTTGGCGTGTTGCGCATCCAGAAGCCGCGCTCGGCGGCGTCGGGGAACTTGAACAGCATGCCCTGGTCGTCCGGCAGCGGCGGCCGGAACATCAGCCCGCGCTGACGCTCGGCGTCATCGTCGGCGATCTCCATCCAGAAGGTATGCCGGCCGCTGTCCGTGACGATGGTCAGCTGCTCCATCGGCTCGCCGCGGGGATCCAGCGGCGGCTTTTCCGAGGCGCAGGCGGCCGTGGCCAGGGCCACCACGGCGAAGGATAGCATCAGACGACGGTTCAACGGCATACGCCCTCCAGCGGGCGGCCGGGGTCAGCCGCCCTGATCGATCTCGGCCACCACCAGACCCTTGGGCCCGCTGGCGAAACGCACCCGGACGCCGTCGCCCGGCTGGAGGTCCTCCAGACCGCAGCGACGCAGCGTCTCGATGTGCACGAAGATATCGCCCGGTTTGGTCTCGCAGACAACGAAGCCGTAGCCCTTGGTGCGATTGAACCACTTTACCGTTGCCGGGACGAAGGGGCCCTCGGCTGGCGGCATGTCCATCCGGGCCTTGTCGAGCGGGACGCGACGCAAACTCTCGTACCCCCGACGCGGTTCCAGCGCGGCACCGAGGTCGACGACCGCCACGACCTGCCACCCCTTGGGCCGGCGCGCCACCTCGCAGGTTATGGGCGCACCCTCCACGACCGTGTCTCGGCCCATGTCCCTCAGGCTGCTGATATGGAGCAGGACATCCTTGGTGTCTGTCTGCCCGGGGTCGTCCGGAACGATAAAGCCGTAGCCCTTCCCCGGATCGAACCACTTGACGTGTCCGCTGACGCGCACCGTCGGCTGCACATCCGTCTCTCGCGAATCCAACTGACTAATCCTCTCCCCCCGTTTTTCCGTGACGAGACGTGTTTATCACAGTTACGCAACGGGGCGGCAGGTCCAAAAAACGTCAGTTTCTGAAAGAGTGTCGCAGATTGATTGCGCGACGAAGGCCGGGAAGAACCGGCGCGCCTTCCGCTGGGCGCTGGAGTCGTGGACCGGACCACCGTCCCGAACGGTTCTGTCAGGGGAGCCCCGCATGGCAGTCCCTAGGGGAATCGAA
This sequence comes from Brevundimonas sp., assembly GCA_027531145.1. Taxonomy (GTDB): domain Bacteria; phylum Pseudomonadota; class Alphaproteobacteria; order Caulobacterales; family Caulobacteraceae; genus Brevundimonas. The sequence continues at coordinate 119,010 of JAPZRF010000004.1, forward strand.
CCCCTCTTTTCAGGTTGAAAACCTGACGTCCTAACCGATAGACGAAGGGACCACGGCGCGGGAGCGGGCGATATAGCCGCCGATCCCTAAGGGCGCAAGCGGCAATCTTCGAGCCATTTTCGAGCGCTGGTTGATGAGCCTGACGCCCCGCGAAGTCAGGCCCGGCGGGGATCGTGGACGTCCTCGATCTCCAGCTGGACGCCGCGTCGACCATTCCAGTCGTCAGGCTTCAGGCGCCCCGCAACGGCGAGGCCGCCGGCCCCGGACAGCAGGGCTTCGCCGCCCGGCTGATCAGCCAGTCGCCAGCCGACGGCGCGCAGGGCGCTGCCGTCCGGCGCGGTCAGGCGGCAGCGTACGTGGCCGCCATTCATCAACGCCGGATCGCGCGCCGTGACCCCGCTGAAGGCGAACAGCGGCTCCGGATTGCCGGGCCCGAACGGCTGCATGGCGTTGAAACTGTCGAGCAGCGCGCGCGTCGCCGCCGCTGGTTCGACCAGCACATCGATGTCAACCGTATCGGCCTGCCGCGCCTCGGCCTGCTGACCGGCGAGACGAGCGTCGAGGAAGGCCTCCAGCGCCGGCAGGGCGTCCAGCGCCGCCGTGAGGCCACAGGCCATGGCGTGCCCGCCGCCGGCCAGAAGCAAGCCGGCCTCCCAGGCTGCCTGCACCGCCCCGCCGAGATTCACCCCGGACTGGGAGCGACCGGAGCCCCTGGCCACGCCCGCCACCGGATCGACGCCCGCCACAATCACCGGCTTGCGCCAGCGCTCGCGCAGGCGCCCGGCCACGACCCCGACCACGCCGGCATGCCAGCCCTCCCCGGCCACCAGGATCACCGAGCGTCTGTCGACACCACCGCGCGCCTCGACCTGGGCCATCGCCGCGTCGGCCACGGCAGCCTCGACCTCGCGCCGCTCGCGGTTGAGCTGGTCGAGCTGCTGCGCCAGCGCCGCAGCCTCGGCCGGGTCGTCGGTCGAGAGCAGCCGCGCGCCCAGATCAGCCCGGCCGATGCGCCCGGCCGCATTGATGCGTGGCCCCAGAGCAAAGCCGACATGGCTGGCAGCCACCGTATCTGGCAGGCCGCCGGCCACCTCCATCAGCGCCTTCAGACCCGGCGTTCGCCACTGGCCCAGCATGCCCAGGCCCAGTCGCGTCAGCGTCCGGTTGAAACCTGTCAGGGCGGTGACGTCGCAGATCGCCCCCAGTGCCGCGAGGTCCAGCCACTGGCGCAGGTCCGGCTCGGGCCGGTCGGCGAACAGGCCTCGGCGGCGGCCTTCGCGGTTCAGCGCGGCGAGCAGGACGAACACGACCCCGGCCGCTGCGAGGTTGCCCTGCCCCGAACCGCAGCCCGGCCGGTTGGGATTAACCACGGCGGCGCAGGCCGGCGGGTCCTCTCGCATCAGATGATGGTCGATCACCACGACCTTGATCCCGATGGCAGCGGCATGGGCCACGGCGGCATTGGCGGCGGCACCGCAGTCGACGGTAATGACTAGCTCGGCCCCCGCCGCCTTGAGCCGGTCGAAGGCCGGAACGCTCGGGCCATAGCCCTCGGTCAGACGGTCGGGCACATAGACCGGCACCTCCCGACCCAGGGCCCGGAACCAGCGTACCAGAAGGGCCGCGCTGGCGGCACCGTCGACGTCATAGTCGGCGAACAGATGGATTCTGGCCCCGGTCGCGTGGGCGTCCAGGATCGCAGCCGCCGCCGCATCCATGTCGAGGAAGCTCGACGGATCGGGGAACGACTCCCGCAGGGTCGGCGACAAGAAGGCCACGGCCCCCGCGGCCGCCACGCCCCGGGCCGCCAGCACGCGGGCGAGGGGCTCGGACAGGCCGTGTCCCTGCACCAGCGCGCGCACCTCGGCGGGATCCGGGTCCCGCCGTCGCCAGGCCCGGCCGCTCAGCGACCGCTCGACCCCTAGAAAGGCCGCATCCGGACGTGGCGGAGCTCCGTCAGCCATGGCCTCAGACCGGCCGCGTCATGTGGATGCGCCGAACCGTCCGGCTGGCAGAATCCATGACCAGAGTGTGGGTAGTGATAAGTCCGCGCTCGACCCGCACTCCATCCAGCATGGCACCCTTGGTCACACCGGTCGCCGCAAAGACGGCGTCCTTCGACACCAGCTCATGCAGGTCGTACTTGCGCTGGAAGTCGGTGACGCCGGTGCGCTCGGCCCGGGCCCGCTCATCGTCGTTACGGAAGACCAGCCGCCCCTGGAACTGGCCGCCGACGCACTTGAGCGCCGCACAGGCCAGAACGCCCTCGGGTGCCCCACCCTGGCCGAGGTAGATGTCGATGCCGGTCTCCGGCTCGGCCGTATGGATCACGCCGGCGACGTCGCCATCGGTGATCAGGACGATGCGACAGCCGACCTGGCGCAGGGCCGCGATCAGCTCGACGTGGCGCGGCCGGTCCATGACGCAGGCCGTGATGCGGTCCGGGCTGACGCCCTTCGCCCTGGCGAGGGCACCGATGTTGTCCTGCGGCGCGGCGTCCAGATCAACGATGCCGGCCTCATAGCCCGGGCCGACAGCGATCTTGTCCATGTAGGTATCGGGCGCGTGCAAGAGCCCGCCGCTCGGCGACATGGCCAGCACCGCGAGCGCGTTGGCCATGGCCTTGGCCGTCAGGGTCGTCCCCTCGAGCGGATCCAGCGCGACGTCGATGGCCGGACCGGTGCCCGTGCCAACCTTCTCGCCGATGTAGAGCATCGGTGCCTCGTCGCGCTCGCCTTCGCCGATGACGACCTTGCCGTCGATGGGCAGGGCGTTCAGCGCCGTGCGCATGGCGTCGACGGCAACCTGGTCGGCGGCCTTCTCGTCGCCGCGCCCGATCTGGGGATAGGCGGCGATGGCGGCGAGTTCGGTGACGAGGGCCGCATCTGCGGCCAGAGCGGTGAAAAGGGCCGGATCGGCCATGGCGGTCTCCTGGGATGCCGACAGTTCTGGCGACTGCGCGGTTTGAGGGTCGTGGCCCGTCAGGGCTGCCGTGGGCGGGAAATCGGGGGGGGCGCGCGACCGCGCTCACGCAAGCTCTCGGCGAAGACCTCGAGACTTTCGGCGGTCTCCTGCGTGACCGCCGCCGCGCCTGTCGCATCGACCCTGCTACGCGTGACAGCAGCGAAGGCGTCGGGATCCGACAGGGTCCAGTCGATCGCAGCGGCGTCGCGAGCCAGGGCGGTCCGGCCGGCGTCGAGACGGGTTCCCGCGACAGCCAAGGTCGCGTCCGCCGGCAGGGGTGCCGGAACCCCGGGGAAGTCGCGCCAGCGCGGGTAGGTTCGGTTGGCCTCGACGATCCCGCTCACACGGGCGTCCGGTGCCGAAGCAGCATCGCCCGGCCGGCTGGCACAGGCGGCGACACTCGCGGCGGCGGCGATGGCGGTGACAAGGATTTTTGCGACACGGGCGTTCATCTCGGGTCCGGTCATATGCCATGATCGTCACGGCAGAAAGGGCGGGTGCGACCGCCTTCGACGGAGGACGTCATGGCCAGAACGCCGAAGCCCCCTTCCAGCACCCCCCCGGGGCCCGCCCGAAGCGGGCGCAAGCCCGGCCGGCCGACCTCGACCCGGCGCGCCGCGGTGCCCGAAACGGCGCTCGCCGACGTTCCGGAAGAGACTCCCCGCGCCCCGCGCAAGTCGGGGCGCCCGACCTCCGTAAAGCGTCGTGCGACGCCGCAACACGCGCAGCCGGCCGAATCGGCGGGAGCGCGCCCCGAAGCCGCGCCGGATGCGGCACCCGAGCCGTCGGAGGGCGCGCCGTTCGACCTGCTCGGCACCGAGCAACGCCGCCTTATCGAGACCCTGTCGCTGAATCTGGCCAGGGCCGCCATGACCGCCCAAGGTGCCCTCGCCGGTGCCGCCATGACCAGCGGGGAGCGCGGCAGCCTGTCACCGGACCCGTTCAACGCCGCCCCCGCCATGACCGCCGTCATGTCCAGTCTGGCGGCACGGCCAGAGCGCCTGTTCCAGGCCCAGGCCGACCTGTTCAACCGGTACATGGACCTTTGGGCCTCGGCCGCACGCCGCGCCGCCGGCGAGACGCCGCAACCCGGCCCCACCGACAAGCGCTTCAAGGATCCCGCCTGGAGCGAGACACCGCTGTTCGATGTGATGCGCCAGTCCTACCTGATAACGGCAGACTGGATGAACGGCCTCGTCGCCCAGGCCGAGGACGTCGATCCTCTCGTGCGACGACGCGCCGAATTCTTCGTCAAGCTGCTGACCGACGCCCTGTCGCCAGCCAACTTCCTCGCTTCCAACCCCGCCGCTCTCAAGACCCTGATGGAGAGCGGCGGCGAGAGCCTCGTGCGTGGCATGGAGAACTTCGCCGCCGATCTGGAGCGCGGCGGAGGCCGGCTGAAGATCAGCCAGGCCGACTACGGACGCTTTGAGGTCGGCCGCAACGTGGCCACCGCCCCGGGGCAGGTGGTATGGCGTGACGAGCTGTTCGAGCTGATCCAGTTTGACGCGGCCAGCGACACCCAGTTCGCTCTGCCGCTGCTGATCTTCCCGCCCTGGATCAACAAGTACTACATCCTGGACCTGCAGCCGGACAACTCGATGATCCGCTGGCTGTCGGCCCGCGGCTTCACCGTCTTCGTCTGCTCGTGGGTCAATCCGGATACGGACAAGGCCGACTTCGGCTTCGCGGAGTATCTGCACAAGGGCGTCTACCGCGCGGTCGAAAAGGTACTGGAGCAGACTGGCAGCGACCGGCTGAACGCTGTCGGCTACTGCATAGGCGGAACGCTGCTGGGGGCCGCGCTGGCCCATATGGCCGCTCATGGCGACCGCCGCATCAGCGCCGCGACCTTCTTCGCAGCCCAGCATGACTTCGCCGAAGCCGGTGACTTGCGGCTGTTCACCGACCAACACTGGCTGGCCGAGATCGAGCGCCAGATGGATGCGGCGGGCGGGGTCCTGCCCGGCGCAGCCATGGCCGACACTTTCAATGCCCTGCGCGCCAACGATCTCGTCTGGTCGTTCTTCGTCTCCAACTATCTGATGGGCAAGTCGCCGCCGGCCTTTGACCTGCTGTTCTGGAACGCCGACCAGACGCGGATGCCGAAGCGGCTGCACCTTGAGTACCTGCGCAACCTCTACGGCGGCAACGCCCTGTCGCAGGGCGAGTTCGAGATCAACGGAGAGCGCATCGACCTGACCCAGGTTCGCATCCCGCTCTACTTCCAGGCCAGTCGCGAGGACCACATCGCGCCGATGGGCTCGGTCTATCGCTCGGCCCGCGCCTTCCCGAACGCCGAGGTGACCCTGACCCTGGCCGGCTCCGGTCACATCGCCGGGGTGATCAATCCGCCGTCGGCACAGAAGTACCAGCACTGGGTCAATCCCGCCCTGCCCGACAGCCTAGACGCCTGGCGCGCCGGTGCGATCGAGCATCCCGGTAGCTGGTGGCCACACTGGGCCGACTGGCTGGCAGCCCGCTCGGGCGCGCAGGTCCCCGCCCGGGACCCGTCGGCCGGGCCTCTTTCACCGCTCGAGCCCGCTCCCGGGAGTTATGTGAAAGTGAAGTCTTGAAACGTCTCGATGCCAACCAGCTGCTGGCCTTGTCCACCGGCCTCGCCCTGATCGTTCTCGTGCTCGCGGCGGCGATCAACGCTCCAGAGGGCAAGCCCCTGCGCTACCCCGTCCTCGGCGTCGTCTGTTCGGTAGCCTATGTCGTGCTGAGCGCCTTCTGGACCCGGCGCACCGGGGTCCGCCGGCCGCCCATGATCCATCCGGACACCCCGGGCGCGGCCGTCTGGTCCAGCCTGTTTCCGCTCGGCATCCTGATCGCCGCCGCCGTGCCCTTCCTGTTTCCCGGCCTCGACTTCGGCCTGCTCGTGATCATCGGTGCCATCTTCTTCGGGGTGACGATGGAGAGCGCCATCAAGGCGGCGCGGATGGGGGGCAGGTAACGACGCTCATGCAGGACGGAAGGTCAGGGCGAGGCCGTTGTTGCAATAGCGCAGGCCGGTCGGGCGCGGGCCGTCGTTGAAGACGTGGCCCTGGTGCCCGAGGCAGCGGGCGCAGTGATATTCGCGGCGCGGGATGCCGATCAGGTAGTCGATCTTGGTCCCGATGTTGGCCTCCATGACCCGCCAGAAGCTGGGCCAGCCGGTGCCGCTGTCGTACTTCCAGTCCCAGCGGAACAGCGGCAGCTCGCAGCCGCGACAGACGTAGGTCCCGCGCCGTGTCTCGTCGTTGAGCGGCGAGCTGTAGGGCCGTTCGGTGGCCTCGTGGCGCAGCACACGCCAGGCCGGATCGCCCAGCCGGCGGCGCCACTCGGCGTCGGAGATACGTCGGAACGGGTCGGCGGCGAAGCGCGCGGTATTCGCGTCCGCCGACTGGGGCCCGCAGGCGGCGACAGTCAGGGCGGCGGAGCCAAGGATCAGGCGGCGACGATCGAGCATGGGCATGTCTCCATCTACGGCGCGGACCCCGCCGCGGTTTCAGCCGATCTTGCCGGCGGCGCGCGCCAGCCGGTCGTTGATCGCCTCACCCAGTCCCGACTCGGGCACCGGGGCCACCGCAATCCCGGAAGGCGCGACGGCGTCGGCCCGGCGCAACAGACGGAACAAGTTGGCAGCGGCCTCGCGCAAGTCGCCCGTGGGGCTGAGGCTCCAGCCGGCGTCGCCGACACCCGGCCCGAAGCCGAGAAACAGCTCGCCGTCGCGCGCGCCGGTCGCGTTCAGCCGGATCGGTGCATCGGGGGCATAGTGCCGCGCCAGTCGGCCTGGCGAGCGGTGCGCTTCCCCCACCTCGGCCAGTGGACCGACGATGGCCGCCAGTTCCGCGCGGGTCACCGCGCCGGGCCGCAGCAGGGCGACGCAGCCGTCCAGCACAGAGACCACGGCGCTCTCCACGCCGACAGCGCAGGGACCGCCGTCCAGCGCCGCGCCAACCGCAGAACCGGTCTCGGCCATGGCGTCCTCGAAGGTGGTGGGGCTGGGCCGACCCGAGCGGTTGGCCGAGGGCGCGACGACCGCCCCGCCGAACGACGCCAGAAGTTCTCGGGCCAAACCATGCCCCGGGACGCGGACAGCCACCGTCTCAAGCCCGGCGCGGGCGAGGTCGCACGCGCCATCGGGGCGCGCCGGCAGCACAAGGGTCAGCGGGCCAGGCCAGAAGGCCTCGGCGAGGCGGCGCGCGCGCGCGTCGAACACCGCCACCCGCTCGGCGGCTGTAGCGTCGGCGACGTGGGCGATCAGCGGATTGAAACGCGGGCGGGCCTTGGCCTCGAAGATGCGCGCCACGGCCTCGGGCCGCGCGGCGTCTGCGGCAAGGCCGTAGACGGTCTCGGTCGGCAGCAGCACCAGCTCGCCCCGCCGCAGTGTGGCGACCGCCTCCGCCACGTTCGAAGCGCGGCGACCGAAGCGGGTCTCGTCGGTGTCGGCGTTTCGGCCAGCCATGTCCGATCCGGTCAGCACGGCGCTCCGGGCGCGCCGCAGGGCCCCCGGCATCTGCACCCCGGCCCGCCCCGTTGGCAAGGGCGGGCCCTGGATCAGGCGTCTTCCAGCATCAACACTCCGGGTGCCGCCTTCAGCGCCCCGCGCAGGGCCCCGTCCAGCCTGTACCGCCCTGGCAGCCTGAGCTCGACCTCGCGCCGCCCGTCCAGCGAGGCCACCAGCGAAACCGTCCCGCCCTTGGCCTCGGCCTTCGCCCGCTCCAGCCGGGCGCGGATCGAGTCCGGGTCGGTCCCGCGCGCCGAGACATGTACCCGCAGGCTGGCACCCGTGTCGTCGAGCACCGTATCCATGCAGCTGACATCGTCGCCGAAGAACCTAACCTCACCGTCGGCCGCCTTGGCCCGCACCTTGACCAGCACCGACGCTCCCGGCTCCAGCAGGTCGCGGCAGCGGCGCAGGGCGTCCGGGGTGAACAGGCACTCGAACTCGCCCGTCGGGTCGGAGAAGGCGACAAAGGCGAACTTTTCGCCGGAGCGGGCGCTGGTGCGCTCCTGCTTGCGGCGGATCACCCCGGCCATCTGGAAGGCTTCATGACCCTGCTCGGCCCGGCTCACGGCCTCGGCGACGAACGTCACTCGCTTGCGCCGCAGCTGGCTCTCAAGGTCCTCGAGCGGGTGCCCCGACAGGTAGAATCCGACCGCCGAAAGCTCCTCGTCCAGCCGCTCCGGCCCGACCCAGGGCTCGACCGGCTTGAGTCGCGGCCGCGCCGCATGGGCCTGGTCAGCGCCGAAAAGGCTGACCTGGGACGAGGCCCGCTCGGCCGCCACGCTTTGGCAATAGGCCATCAGCACATCGGCCTGCTCGACCAGCTGGCGGCGGTTGGAATGGATCGAGTCGAAGGCCCCGGCCCGGGCCAGGTTCTCCAGCGCCCGCTTGTTGACCGCGCGCGGATCGACCCGCTCGAGGAAGTCGAAGATGTCGGCGAACGGCCCGCCGGTCTGGCGCACCTCGACCACATGGCGCATCGCCTCCAGCCCGACGTTGCGGATGGCGCCGAGCGCGTAGAGCACCGCCCCCTCGCCCGCCTCGTCGTAGGCGACGTCAAAGTCGGCCGAAGCGCGGTTGACGTCGGGCGCAATGACCTTGACCCCGAACCGCCGGGCGTCCTGGTAGAACACCGCCAGCTTGTCGGTGTTGGACAGGTCGAGGCTCATGGACGCCGCCATGAACTCGACCGGATGATTGGCCTTGAGCCAGCCGGTCTGGAAGCTGATCAACGCATAGGCCGCGGCGTGGGACTTGTTGAAGCCGTAACCGGCGAACTTGGCCACCAGGTCGAAGATGCCGCCGGACTGAGCCTCCGGCACGCCCTTTTCCGACGCCCCCTTGATGAAGCGGGCGCGCTGGACGTCCATCTCCTCCTTCTTCTTCTTGCCCATCGCCCGGCGCAGCAGGTCGGCTTCGCCGAGGCTGTAGCCGGCCAGGATCCGGGCGATCTGCATCACCTGCTCCTGGTAGATGATGACGCCGTAGGTCTCCTTCAGCACCTCGGTCAGGGAGGGGTGCAGATAGTCGATCTCCGCCCGGCCGAACTTCCGGTCGATGTAGGTGTCGATCATCTCCATCGGCCCGGGCCGGTAGAGCGAGATCAGGGCGGTGATCTCCTCGATCGAGCCGCAGCGCATCTTGCGCAGGGTGTCGCGCATGCCCTGGGATTCCAGCTGGAACACCCCGACGGTCTGGCCCGAGGCCATCAGCTCATAGGTGCGTGGATCGTCCAGCGGCAGGCCGTTCCAGTCCGGCGCCAGCCCGCGCCGCTCCAGATAGGCGCGGGCGCGCTCCAGCACGGTGAGCGTCTTCAGGCCGAGGAAGTCGAACTTCACCAGCCCGGCCGGCTCGACCCACTTCATGTTGAACTGGGTGGCCGGCAGCTCCGAGCGCGGGTCCTTGTAGAGCGGGCACAGCTCGACCAGCGGCCGGTCGCCGATCACCACCCCGGCGGCGTGAGTCGAGGCGTTGCGGTACAGCCCCTCCAGCTCCAGCGCCGTGGACAGCAGGTGCGCCACCGCCGGCTCGGCGTCGCGCGCCTCCTTCAGGCGCGGCTCGAGGTCGATGGCCTGGGCCAGGGTCACCGGATTGGCGGGGTTGGCCGGCACCATCTTGGCCAGCCGGTCGACCTGGCCCAGCGGCATCTGCAGCACCCGGCCGACGTCCCGCAGCACGGCGCGCGCCTGCAGGGTGCCGAAGGTGATGATCTGCGCCACCCGGTCCCGGCCGTAGCGCTGTTGCACATAGGCGATCACCTCCTCGCGGCGCTCCTGGCAGAAGTCGACGTCGAAGTCGGGCATCGACACCCGCTCCGGATTGAGGAAGCGCTCGAACAGCAGGCCGAAGCGCAGCGGGTCAAGGTCGGTGATGGTCAGGGCCCAGGCCACCAGCGAGCCGGCCCCGGAGCCCCGCCCCGGCCCCACCGGGATGCCGTTCAGCTTGGCCCATTTGATGAAGTCCGACACGATCAGGAAGTAGCCCGGGAACCCCATCTGCTGGATGATCCCGACCTCCCATTCGAGGCGCTCGACATAGGTCTCCGCCGGAGCCACCGGCTCGACCTGGGTCAGGCGCGCCTTCAGCCCCTCGCGGGCCTGGTGCAGCAGCTCCTCGCCCTCAGTCCGCCCCGCGCCGGTGTCGAAGCGCGGCAGGATCGGCTGGCGCGTCTCGACCATGAAGGCCGTGCGCCGGGCGATCTCCAGCGTCGAGTCGCAGGCCTCGGGCAGGTCGGCGAACAGCCGGCGCATGGCGGCGGCGTCCTTGAACCAGTGCTGGTCGGTGATACGCCGCCGCTCATCCTGGCCGGTGAAGGCGCCGTCGGCGATGCACAGCAGGGCGTCGTGGCTCTTGGCCTGCTCCGGCTTCGCATAGTGGACGTCATTGGTGGCCACCAGCGGCGCGTCGCGGTCATAGGCGAAGGCCACCAGCCCGGCCTCGACGGCAGCCTCCTCGGGCCGGCCGTGGCGCTGCAGCTCGACATAGAAGCGGTCGCCGAAGGCCGACTGCATGGCCTCCAGCGCCGCCCGGGCCTCGTCGCCGCGGCCTTGCGCGAACAGGGGATCGACCGGGCCGTCCGGCCCGCCGGACAGCAGAATCAGCCCCTCCGCATGTGCCGCGACCTGGTCCCAGGCCACGCCCGGCTCGCCGGTCTCGTCGGCGGCCGTATAGGCGGCAGTCGACAGGGCCGAGAGGTTGAGCCAGCCGGTCTCGTCCTGCACCACCAGGCAGATGGTCGGCATGCGCGCCCAGCGCGCCTCGATCCGCCCGCCGATGCCGGTCACCGGCAGGGCGCAGGCGATCACCGGCTGCACCCCGGCGTCGCGCGCCGCCTGGCTGAACTCCAGCGCCCCGCACAGGTTGGCCCGGTCGGCCACGCCCACCGCCGGCATGCCATGGTCGGCCGCCAGCCGGCCGATCTTGCCGGCCTTGAAGGCGCCTTCCAGCAGCGAATAGGCGCTGCGCACCCGTAAGTGGACGAAACCCTCGGCCATGCTGCTCTTCAATCCCGCCCGGCGACAGGCCGGCCGCTCACCCTATCGCGCGCCACCGATTCGCGGGCCAGCGGCGGGGGACACGGAGCTGTGGACAGGGGGAAGTCGGTAGCTTGTAGGGGTAGGCGGTAGGGGCGGATGCGCCCTCGCTCAGCGACTCCCTCCCCCTCGATGGGGGAGGGTCGGGGTGGGGGTGGGAGCACGGATGCTGCCGGACCAGGCGCACGCGGCGCTCCGGCCGTCCTTCGGGGACCAACGGTCCCGCCTCCCGCGCCACATCCGGCGCCGTCGCAGCCCCACCCCATCCCCTGCCCCTTCCCCATCGAGGGGAAGGGGAAAGCGGATCGCCTCAGGCCGCCGTGGCCAGCAGGGCCGCGTGCCACACCATCCAGACGAAGCCCCCGCAGGAGGCCAGCGACATCAGATCCCGAGCCCAGCGACGCATTCCAACCTCCCGGCGCTTGTTCCGGGAATGTTCTATGTTCTTCTTTGGTTCTCGTCAAGCCTCGCTTCACAGCACGAGCGGGAGGACGAAGTTCAGCAGAATGAGGAAGGCTACGATGCCAGTTCCTAGTAGCAGCTTGATCCCCTCACGCCGTCGGAACGCTCGGATATTCGCCTCCGCAATCGCGAACTGGTGGGCAGCCAATCGGGCGCTTTCTCGCGCGGCATGCTCTCGGGCGGCCCTCTCCCGCAGCTCATCGCGCTTGGCTAGGGCCCACATCCCAGCGCCGGCGACGACAAACGGGCCAATGACCCAGCCAATCGGGCCGGTACCAGCCATCGCAGCGCCGCTAGCGAGCATGACCTTCGCCACGCCGCCGCCGACAAGGAATCCGGCCAAGCTCGTCCCGCCAAGGACAATGTCGAGACTATCCGGCTCCACCGCCTGCGGGTTGACAGCGATAGCCTCGCCCCGCGCAGCCGCGTTACGCTGCTTTCGCACCTCAAGAAATAGCCTTGCATAGTAGAGCCAGCCGACGCCAGCGCACAGAATGCCGACCATCACGGCGTCGACGGCCCACCCGGGGAGGTCGCTCATGATCCCCAGTTGCCCCGCGGCTTCTTCAATGGCTCTGCGGTAAAGATCGACAGGGCTGAGTAGAAAGCCTTGGAGGCTCAGCAGATCGCTCAACCCACTGATGATCGCCAACGGCGCGGTGATCAGTGTCCAGCCGACGACACCGACGCTGATGATCAACCAAACAGCATGGCCAAGTCGCGACACCAGAACCCCCGCCCCTGCGCCGAACGATGGTCGGCGGACTCTCGGTACAGGTCAACGCTGCAGGCTCCAGCGCACGGCGGATTGGGCATGTATGTTGCCCAGCGGCACCAACCGAGGGGACCCTGATCAGTAAGCCCGCCCCTCCGCCGGGCGTTCCTCCAGGTGACCGTCACGCAGGGCGAACACCCGGTCCATGTGGCCGGCCAGCTCCATGTTGTGGGTGGCGATCAGGGCGGCGACGCCGGTCTCGCGCACGGCGGCCTGCAGGGCCTCGAAGACCGTCTGGCTGGTGGCCGGGTCGAGGTTGCCGGTCGGCTCGTCGGCCAGCAGCAGGCGCGGCCGGTTGGCCAGGGCCCGGGCCAGGGCGACACGCTGCTGCTCGCCGCCGGACATCTGGGCCGGCTGGTGCAGGGCCCGGTCCTTCAGCCCCAGCGTCTCCAGCAGGGTCTCGGCGCGCGCCTGGGCCTCGCGGGCGGGCACGCCGCCGATGCGCATCGGCAGGGCGACATTATCGCGGGCGTCGAACTCAGGCAGCAGGTGGTGGAACTGGTAGACGAAGCCGATCTTGCCCAGCCGCAGCCGGGTGCGGGCGCGCTCGTCGAGGCTCCCGACCGCCTCTCCCTCGATCAGGATCTCGCCCGAGGTCGGCCGTTCCAGCAGGCCGGCGGCGTGCAGCAGCGACGACTTGCCAGAGCCCGAGGGGCCGATCAGGCCGACGATTTCGCCGGGGAAGATGTCGAGGTCGACCCCCTTCAGCACGGTCAGCCCGCCGCGGGCGGTCGGATAGGTGCGGGTGACGCCGCGCAGCGACAGGACGGGGGCGCGATCACTCATAGCGAAGGGCCTCCACCGGATCGAGGCGGCTGGCCCGCCACGACGGCGGCAGGCTGGCGACGCAGGACATCAGCAGCGACCAGAACACCACCCAGGCCACGTCGACCGGGTCGACCAAGGCCGGCACCCGCGGCAGCAGATAGACCTCGGAATTGAACACGCTGGCCCCGGTCAGGGCCTCGATCGCCGCCTGGACCGAGCCGACGTTCCAGCAGAACAGCAGGCCGAGGATCACCCCCGCGATCGTGCCGCCGATGCCGATGGCGGCACCGGCGAGGAAGAAGACCCTCAGGATAGCCGCCGGGCTGGCCCCGATGGTGCGCAGGATGGCGATGTCGCGGCCCTTGTTCTTCACCAGCATGACGATGCCGCTGATGATGTTCATGGCGGCGATGGCCACGACCAGGCTGAGGATGATGCTCATGGCCACGCGCTCGACCTTCAGCGCCTCCCAGAAGGCCGCCGAGCGGTCGCGCCAGTCGGTCACCACGGCGCGCGGGCCGGCCGCCCGGCGCACCGGCGCGACCAGCTCGCCGACCCGGTCGGCGTCATCGACCTTGATCTCGACCACATCCCACAGGCCGTCCTTGCCGAAGAAGATCTGGGCCTGCTCCAGCGGCATGAAGATGAAGGCGCGATCGTAGTCGGCCATGCCGGCGGTGAAGGTGGCGCTGACCACATAGGTCTTCTCCAACGGGCCCAGCGAGCCGAGCGCCGAGCCGCCGCCGGTCAGGGAGTAGATGGTCAGGGGATCGCCCGGGCGGAGGCCGAGGCTGTCGGCCAGGGCCTGGCCGATGATCACCCCGTCACCACCGAAGCGACCGGCACCGAAGGCCGCCAGCGCCTCGGCCGGCACGCTCTCCTGCAGGAAGGGCTGGGCCCGCACATCCTCGGGCGTCATGCCGCGCACGATGGCACCCAGCACCTGGCCGCGGGCGCGGATGGCGGTCTGGTTCTCGACCATGGGCGTGGCCGAGGCGATGCCCGGCGTGTCGCGAATGCGCGCCAGCGCCTCGGCCCGATCCGGGCCGTTGATGGCCTCGCCCTGCACATACATGTGCCCGTTGAAGTCGAGGATCCGACCCATCAGTTCGGCGCGGAAGCCGCCCATGATGCTCATCACGCTGATCAGCACCGCCACCGCCAGCATGATGCCGACGAAGCTGATGATGGCGATCAGGGCGACGCCGCCCTCGCGCCGCTTGGCCCGCAGATAGCGCAGGGCCAAGCCCAGTTCCCAGGCCGAGAACGGACCGGCGGGGGTCATGCCGTCAGCTTCCCGAGCGCCTCGGCCAGCGGCAGGGAGGCCTTCTCCCCGGTGGCGCGACGCTTCAGTTCGACCACCCCGTCGGCGAGGCCCTTGGGCCCGATCACCAGCTGCCACGGCGTGCCGATCAGGTCGGCGGTGGCGAACTTGCCGCCCGGCCGCTCGTCGGTGTCGTCGTAGAGCACGTCCAGCCCGGCGGCTTCCAGGCGCGCCAGCGCGTCCTCGCAGGCGGCGGCCACATTGGGATCATCGGGCCGCAGGCTGATCAGCTGCACGTCAAACGGGGCCACCGCGTCCGGCCAGATGATGCCGCCGGTGTCGTGGCTCGCCTCGATGATGGCGCCCAGCAGGCGCGACACCCCGACGCCGTAGCTGCCCATGTGCACCTCGGTGTCCTGGCCATCCGGCCCGGCCACCTTCGCCTTCATCGGCGCCGAGTACTTGGTTCCGAAGTAGAAGATGTGCCCGACTTCGATGCCGCGCGCGGTCAGCCGGTCATCCGCCGGCGTCTCGGCCTCGAAGCGGCCGGCGTCGTGCATCTCTTCGGTGGCGGCATAGAGCGACGTCCGCTCGTCAACGATTGACTGAAGATCGCTCCAGTCGACATCGCCGCCGGGGGCCGGCATCTCCACCAGCCGGCGGTCGCAGAACACCTGGCTCTCGCCGGTGTCGGCCAGGACGATGAACTCATGGCTCAGGTCGCCGCCGATCGGGCCGGTGTCGGCGCGCATCGGCACCGCCTTCAGCCCCATCCGGGCGAAGGTGTTCAGATAGGCCACGAACATCCGGTTATAGGCCTTGCGCGCCGAGGCCTCGTCGAGATCGAAGGAATAGGCGTCCTTCATCAGGAACTCGCGCCCGCGCATCACGCCGAAGCGCGGCCGCCGCTCGTCGCGGAACTTCCACTGGATGTGGAAGAGGTTCAGCGGCAGCGCCTTGTAGCTCTTCACATAGGCCCGGAAGATGTCGGTGATCATCTCCTCATTGGTGGGGCCGTAGAGCAGTTCACGCTCGTGCCGGTCGGTGATGCGCAGCATCTCCGGGCCGTAGGCGTCGTAGCGCCCGCTCTCACGCCACAGGTCGGCCAGCTGCAGGGTCGGCATCAGCAGCTCGACCGCCCCGGCCCGCTCCTGCTCCTCGCGCACGATCTGCTCGATCTTCTTGAGCACCCGCAGCCCCAGCGGCAGCCAGGCGTAGATGCCGGCGGCCTCCTGACGGATCAGGCCGGCCCGCAGCATCAACTGGTGCGAGACGATCTGGGCGTCCGACGGCGCCTCTTTCAGCGTGGGCAGGAAGTAGCGCGACAGGCGCATGCGATCTCTCGGAGAGGCGGGGAACGGGTTCCCCGTTTAGCCGGGAGGTCGGGGCGAAAGCTAGGCGGTCGTGCGTGCAATCAACGACCGCGCCGGGATCAGCCGATCTCCGGCAGGGGGATCAGGCCGGTGGCGAGGATCACCATTATCGCGGCCCAGACGATACCCGAGGCCCAGGTGGTGGTCAGGAACTTCTGCTTCAGCTTCGGGTCCGACGGCGCGCCCCACTGTCCGCCGTCCGTCGGACGCTCGAGGTCCTTCTGCTCCATGCCGAGCGGCAGGACGGCGAACAGCACGACCCACCAGCAGACGATGTAGATCGCGACCGCGGTAAACCAGCCCACCGGCATCAGTGCGTCTCCCCTTTCGGCGTTTCCATCAGTTCGACCAGCACCCCGCCGATGTCCTTTGGGTGCAGGAACAGGATCGGCGTGCCGTGGGCACCGATACGCGGCTCGCCGGTGCCGAGGATCGTCGCCCCCCTGGCTCTCAGGGCGTCGCGGGCGGCGAGGATATCCTCGACCTCGAAGCAGATGTGGTGCTGCCCGCCCTTCGGGTTGCGGGCGAGGAAGCCGTGGATCGGACTGTCCTCGCCCAGCGGCTCGATCAGCTCGATCTGGCTGTTGGGCAGGTCGACAAAGCAGACCCGCACGCCCTGGGCCGGCAGGTCGAACGGCACCCCTGCCCGGGTCGCGCCCAGCAGGTCGCGATAGAGCTTCAGGCTGTCGTCGATGGACGGGGTGGCGACCCCGACGTGGTTGAGGCGTCCGATCATGACTCCTGATAGCCCCCGTCAGAAACCTGCGAAAGGCGTGACGGCGATCAGCGACACGGTGACCCCTGCCCCGGCGACCCGGGACCGAAATCGGTTGGGCTGGACGCAGCCCGGACTTTGATCCAGTTTCGAGCGAGAGTCTGGGGCACTGCGTGGGCGAAGGCGATAAGCGAATTCACCCCAATCGATAAGGCTCTGGCCGGGATTCAGGGGCTGGAGAGGATGACATGATGCAACTTCCGAGACGAGGAGTCCTCGGGGCAGGAATCGCCTTCGGACTGGCCGGAACCAGTGCACGGGCGCAGGATTCCCTGCCCGTGACGCCATCGATCACGCTTGGGCCCTTCTATCCTGTGATACGACCAACGGACACCGATGCCGACCTGACTCGCGTCGCCGGCCGCACGGGACTGGCGCAGGGCGAGGTCATTCAGCTGATCGTCAAGATGGTGGATCGCCAGGGTCGGCCGATCATCGGGGGCCTGGTCGAACTGTGGCATTGCAATGCTGCGGGGCGCTATGCGCATCCAGCGGATCCCAACACCGCGCCTCTCGATCCAGACTTCCAGGGCTTCGCCCAGATCGGCACCGATGCCCAGGGCGAGTTTCGGATCACGACGATCAAGCCCGCAGCCTATCCGGCGGGCCCGGACTGGATGCGGGCACCGCACATCCATATGGACGCCCGGGGACGATCCTATCGAAGTTCACTGCAGATGATGTTCGATGATCCGCTCCTGGCTCAGGATCGCGTCCTGACGGATTTCGATGCGGACGAACTCTCGCGTGTCATCGCCCGCCCGCTGGAGCGAGGAGTCGACGGTATGGCGCGCTTCGGCTGGACCATAGTGATGCTCGAAGGCTGAGACGATCAAAGTCTCAGGACGATCGTCTCCACGATCGGCCGCCGATCCCAGATGCGCTGGCTGGCCTTCTTCAGGGCCCGGGCGACCGCCTGCTCGATCACCAGCTCGTCCTCCAGCGCCTCGTCCCTGAGCGCCTTGACCGCCTGCTCGGCGCGCTCGGCCAGCTCGTCCAGCGCGTCGCCCAGCGGACTTTCGGCGTCGCCGGGCAGGCCGATGCCGCGCACGTCGATGTCCGAAACGACGCGGCCACGCCTGTCCATCGCGAAGCTCACCACCAGAACGCCGTTGGTCGAGGCGTGCCGGCGCTCGCGGATGGCCTCCCCCTCCTCGCTCACGAGACGCCCGCCATCGACGTAGAGCCGGCCCGCCGGAACCTCGTCGATGATCTGCGCCGCTCCGGGCCACAGCCGGACCAAGTCACCGTTGCGCGGGGCCACCGTCTCCGGAATGCCGAGATCGCGGGCGAGGTTGGCATGCTCCACCAGGAAGCGCCGCACCCCGTGCGTCGGCACGGCGATGCGCGGCCGCACCCAGCGGTACATCTCGCGCAGCTCCTCGCGGCAGGGGTGGCCCGAGACGTGGATGCCCGGGTGATCCTTCTCTGTGTAGAGCCGCACACCCCGGTCGGAGAGGCGGTCCTGCAGCGCGCCGATCGACAGCTCGTTGCCGGGGATGATCCGCGACGAGAAGATGCAGTGGTCGCCCTTGCCCAGCCGGACATAGGGGTGGGTCCCGTCCGCCACCCGCGAGAGGGCGGCGCGAGGCTCGCCCTGGCTACCCGTGCAAAGGTACAGGATCTCGTCCGCCGGCCATTCCCGAGCCTGCTGGTCGGACAGGAAGGGCTGCAGGCCGGACAGCAGCCCGACCGACCTCGCCGCGGCGGCGATGCGGTGCATCGAGCGCCCCGCCAGCGCCACCCGGCGCCCGGCCGCCTCGGCAGCGCGGCAGACGCTGTCCATCCGCGCCACGTTGGAGGCGAAGCAGCCTAGGGCGATGCGGCCCGACAGGGAGGCGATCAGCTCGCCCAGCGCCTTGCGGACCTCGCCCTCGGAGCCCGCGCGGCCTTCGACAAAGACGTTGGTGGAATCGCACACCATGGCCAGCACGCCCTCGTCGCCCAGAGCCCCGAGCTTGGCAGGATCGGTCACGGCCCCGGTGATCGGATCCGGGTCCAGCTTCCAGTCGCCGGTGTGCAGCACCAGACCTGCGGGCGTGCGGATGGCGAGGCCATTCGGCTCCGGGATCGAGTGGGCCAGGGTCACCAGGGTGATGTCGAACGGGCCAAGCCGGATGTTGCCGCCCAGCGGCACCTCGATGATCTCGACCTCGTCCAGCAGGCCGGCGTCACGCAGTTTCTCGCGGATCAGGAAGGCGGTGAAAGGCGTTGCATAGACGGGTGCCTTCATGCGCGGCCATAGCCACGCGAGGGCCCCGATATGGTCCTCGTGGGCGTGGGTCAACACGATGCCGAGGATGGTCTCCCCCTCGACGAAGGCCGGGTCAGGCGTGATCACGTCGACGCCCGGTGTCGACAAGTCGCCGAAGGTCACGCCCACATCGACCACGATCCACTGGCGCGCATGCGCCGGACCGAAGCCGTACAGGTTCAGGTTCATCCCGACCTCGTCCGAGCCGCCCAGCGGCAGGAAGACGAGTTCGTCACTGTTTTTCTTGCTCATGTCGTCCCGATATGGGGGTTGCGTCGCCAGATTTCGAGCAGCCCGCGAAGGGTCAGGTCTGGATCGAACCGGTCAATGCTGTGCGTGGCACCTTCAAACAGGCTGACCACCCCGCCGGTGCCGATCACCGTCATGGGACGACCCCATTCGGCCTTGATGCGCGCTACCAGCCCCTCGATAAGGGCGATGTAGCCCCAGAACACGCCGGACTGCATGTTGCTGACGGTGTCCTTGCCGATCACCCTGGCCGGGCGCTGGATGGCGATGCGCGGCAGCATGGCCGCCGCCTCGTGCAGGGCCTGGAGGCTGAGGTTGACGCCGGGCGCGATGATCCCCCCCTCGAAGGCACCGTCGGCGGCCACCACGTCGAAGGTGGTGGCAGTGCCGGAATCGATCACGATCAGATCGCCGGGATAGGTCAGGTGCGCCCCGATGGCGTTGACCAGCCGGTCGGCCCCCGCCTCGCTAGGCTTGG
Source organism: Brevundimonas sp. (assembly GCA_027531145.1). GTDB lineage: Bacteria > Pseudomonadota > Alphaproteobacteria > Caulobacterales > Caulobacteraceae > Brevundimonas. The sequence goes on from JAPZRF010000004.1 coordinate 138,397, forward strand.
CGATGCGCACGGCGATGCCCAGCTCGACATTGTCGCCGATCACCCGCGGCTCGACACCCAAATAGCGCCGCGACAGGTTGCGCAGGTTGAAGATCGACTGGGGCACCACGCTGGAAATGATGCAGCCGTCCAGCGCCGCCAGGGAAAGGCCGCGCATGGACAGCAGCTGGGTCAGCCACACGGCGTACTCGTCCGCGGTGCGGCTGGCCTCGGTGGCGCTGCGCCACTGGGCGATCCAGTCCTGCCCGTCATGAACGGCGAACAGCGTGTTGGTGTTACCCTGTTCGATCGCCAGAATCATCAGGCGGCCTCCCCGAAGAACACATCGCCGGCGGTGATCAGCCGGATCGACCCGTCGCCGAGCCGCAGGCGCAAAGCCCCGTCGGACGCTACGCCCTCCGCCTCGCCGCTCAGGGTCTCGCCCGGCAGGCGCGCGACACAGGGCCCGGCGGGGCCGCCAGCGAGCGAGCGCCACGCATCCAGCACCCTGACGAAACCCTCGCGCTCCCAGCGTAGCCACCAACTCTCGAAGACCTTGGCCAGCACCTCAAGCGCGGTTTCCGGATCAGGGACCCGGGCAAGGTCCGCCCGCAGGTAACTTGCCAGCGCGGTCGCGGGCCGCTCGGTCCCCTCCGGGGCGTGGGCGAGATTGACGCCAATGCCGACGGCCAGCCATAGGCCACCATCGGACCGCGCTCCAGACTCCAGCAGGATTCCCGAGGCCTTCAGGCCAGCGAGGGTCACGTCATTGGGCCACCTGATTGCCACAGCGCCCGGCGTCGCGAAGGCTTCCAGCAGATCGGCCGCCGCAAGGGCGGCCAGGAAACTGGCCTGGGCCGCCTCACCCGCCGGGCGCGAGGTGACGAGAAGCAGAGTGGCGAACAGGTTGCCACTGTCGCTGGCCCAGGGCCGGCCGCGGCGGCCGCGCCCCGCGCTCTGATGCCGGGCCGCGAGCCAGACCGGTCCGGTCTCGCCCGCCTCGGCGCGCCGGCGCGCCTCGAGGTTGGTCGAGTCGAGCGCATCGAACCAGATCACCGGCACGGTCATGGGGCCTCTCCGCTGCGAGCGGCGCGGTCACCGCCGCAGGCTGCAACGGGGCTCACCCGAGGCCCGCGGCGGCCACGCGGGTCAGGGGCTCGATCCAGATCAGGCCGACGATCACGAGCGGGAACGCGAAGGCTGCAGCCGCCCAGGCCGTCCACTGCGCCTCGACCGGGGCCCGGTCCGTCGCCGCCGCTTCCGGAGCCGGGTCGAACCACATCACCTTGATGATGCGCAGGTAGTAGAAGGCGGCCACGACCGAGGCCACCAGACCGGCCGCAGCGACCTGCCAGTAGCCGGCGTCGGCAGCAGCACCGAACACATAGTACTTGCCCCAGAAGCCCGAGAACGGCGGCATACCCAGCACCGACAGGGCCAGCACCGTCAGGGCGATGGCGGTCAGCGGCCTGGTATGGCGGAGCCCCGCTAGGTCCTGCACCGTCCGCATCGGCCGGCCGTTGCGCGACAGGCTCAGCAGGATGGCGAAGAAGCCGAACTGGTCGATAACGTATAGCGTCATGAACACCAGCATGGCCTGCAGGCCCGCTTCGGTGCCGGCGACGATGGCCAGCAGGGCATAGCCTATGTTGGCAATCGAGGAATAAGCCAGCAGGCGCTGCAGATCCTTCTGCACCAGGCCGCCAATGGCACCGACGACGAAGCTCATCAGGCAGATCAGCACCAACACCTGGGCCCACTGGCTGTGAGCGTCGCCGAAGCCGAGCTCCATGGTGCGCGCGAACAGTACCATGGCGGCGACCTTCGGGGCGGTGGCGAACAGAGCTACGACCGGGGTCGGGGCTCCCTCGTAAACGTCCGGCGTCCACATGTGGAACGGGGCCGCGGAGACCTTGAAGGCCAGACCGCAGATCAGGAACACGAGGCCGAAGATCAGGCCTGGAGCCGGATCGTCCGTGGCCACGGCGGCGATGTCCTCGAAGCGCATGGAGCCGGCGAAGCCGTAGATCAGGCTGGCACCATAGAGCAGCAGGCCCGACGAGAGGGCACCCAGTACAAAATACTTCAGACCCGCTTCCGAGGCGCGGGCATCGTCGCGGTGGAAGGCGGCCAGGACGTAGAGCGCCAGCGAATGCAGCTCGACGCCGATGTAGAGCGAGATCAGGTCGCCGGACGAGGCCATCATGGCCATGCCGACAGCAGCCAGCACGATCAGGATAGGATACTCGAAGCGGGCGATGCGCGTACGCTGCATCCAGCCGCCGCCGAGGATGACGGCCACGGCGCTGGCCAGATAGATCAGCACCTTGGCGTAGACCGCGAACGGGTCGGCCACGAAGGCCTCGTTGAAGGCGGCACCCAGCGGCGCGTGGGCGACCACGGCGGCCCCGGCGACGAGCAGGGCCACCGACAGGATCGAGATCAGGCGGGCGGACTTGTCGCCGATGAAGGCACCAAGCATCAGCAGCACCATCGCACCGACGGCGAGGGTGGTTTCCGAGGCGGCGAGCGGGAGGGCTTGGGACAGGTCAGGCATGGTCTCTCACCCGCCGATCGCGGCGCGATAGGTGGTCGTAAGCGCCTCGACCGAGGCGGCGGTCACGTCCAGCACCAGGCCGGGCTGCACACCCAGCCACAGGGTGCCGAGGATCAGCGGGGCAAAGATCACCAACTCACGTGTATCGATGTCGGTGATCGTCTTCAGCTTCGGGTTCTCGATCTCGCCGAACATGACGTTGCGGTACAGCGTCAGGGCGTACATGGCCGAAACGATCACCCCGAGGGCCGCGACGAACGCGGTCGAGGTGGAGACCTCATAGGCCCCGGTCATGGTGAGGATCTCGCCGATGAAGCCCGAGGTGCCCGGCAGGCCGACATTCGCCATGGTGAACAGCAGGAAGATGGCCGCATACCACGGCATGCGACTGGTCAGGCCGCCATAGAAGGCGATCTCGCGGGTGTGCATTCGATCATAGACCACGCCGACGCAGAGGAAGAGCGCGCCCGAGATCAGCCCGTGGCTGATCATCTGGAACACCGCGCCCTGCACGCCCGTGTCGTTGACCGCGAAGATGCCCATGGTGACGAAGCCCATGTGGGCCACCGAGGAGTAGGCGATCAGCTTCTTGATGTCAGTCTGCCGGAACGCCACCAGAGAGGTGTAAACGATAGCGATCACCGACAGGGCGAACACCAGCGGCCGGAAAGTCTCTGAAGCGTCGGGGAACATCGGCACATTGAACAGCAGGAAGCCGTAGCCGCCGAGCTTCAGCAAGATGCCCGCCAGGATCACCGACCCGGCCGTCGGGGCCTGCACGTGGGCGTCCGGCAGCCAGGTGTGTACCGGCCACATCGGCATCTTCACAGCGAAGGAGGCGAAAAAGGCCAGCCACAGCAGCGGCTGCACCGCCGGCGAAAAGGCGTGGGTCTTGAGCTCGGGGATGCTGGTGGTACCGGTCTCGAAGGCCATCCACAGCATGGCCAGCAGCATCAGCACCGACCCGAGCAGGGTATAGAGGAAGAATTTGTAGGCCGCGTAGATCCGATTCTGTCCGCCCCAGACGCCGATGATCAGGAACATCGGGACGAGGGTGCCCTCGAAGAAAATGTAGAACAGGAACAGGTCCAGCGCCGTGAAGACGCCGATCACCAGCGTCTCCAGCACCAGGAAGGCGACCATGTACTCGACCACCCGGTCCTTGATGGTGGTCCAGCTGGCGAGGATGCACAGCGGCATCAGGAAAGCGGTCAGCACCACGAACAGGATCGAGATGCCATCGACGCCGAGGTGGTACTCGGCTCCGGCGAACCAGGCGTAGCGCTCGACGAACTGGTAGCCCGGGTTGGCGGCATCGAAGCCGGCCAGCATCACGCCCGACACCCCGAGGGTCGCGAGGGTGGTCAGCAGGGTGATCCAGCGCGCCGCGCTGGCGGCGGCATTGCCCTTGAGGGCGGAGCGCACGAGCAGGACAATGGCGACCCCGATCAGCGGCAGGAAGGTGACGATGCTCAGGAGGTGAGGCACGGGATCAGGCTCCCCACGTGGTGATGGCGAAGGCGAGCAGACCCGCTACCCCCAGCAGCATCACGAACGCATAATGATAGACGTAGCCGGACTGCAGACGCGACAACCAGCCAGCCCACTTGAGCGACGTCCAGGCAGCCCCGTTGGGGCCCAGGCCGTCGATGATCTTCACATCGCCGACCTTCCAGAGCAGGTCGCCCAGCGCCTTCGAGCCCTTGACGAACACGGCATCATAGACCTCGTCGAAGAACCACTTGTTGTAGAAGAAGGTGTGCAGCGGCCCGCCGCGCTCGGCCATACGCCGCGCCATGCCTTCCCTGAGGATATAGACATAGACGGCGATCGCCGTGCCCAGAAGGGACACCACCAGCGGTGCCCACAACACCCAGCGCGCCACCTCATGGCTGTCGTGCAGAACGTGATTGTGGGCCGCGGTGTAGATCGCCCCGCGCCAGAACTCGTGCTCGTGATAGCCGACGAACTGGTCGTAGAAGACGAAGCCCGAGGCGATCGCCCCGACCGACAGCAAGATCAGCGGCACCAGCATGACCCAGGGGCTCTCGTGCGGCTTCAGCGGGCCATGGTGGTGGCCGTGATCGTCATGATCGGCTTCGGCGTGGCCGTGATCGCCCGAGTGCGCAGTCGCGTGGGCAGGCGCAGGGGACGCATGGGCGTGGTCGTGACCGTGGTCACCGGCATGCCCATGCTCGTCCTTCCACACCGGCGTGTTGAGGAAGGTCATGAAGATCAGACGCCACGAGTAGTAGGCGGTCAGACCGGCGGCGAAGAGGCCCACGAAGAAGGCGAACATCCCCACCGGATTGCTGGCCCCGGCCGCGAAGGCGGTCTCCAGCACCGAGTCCTTGGAGTAGAAGCCGGCGAAGCCCCACTTCAGCTCGGGGATACCAAGACCGGTGATGGCAATCGTGCCGATCATCATCACGGCATAGGTCACCGGCAGCTGTCGCCACAGGCCGCCCATCTTCCGCATGTCCTGCTCATGGTGCATCCCGTGGATCACCGAGCCGGCACCCAGGAACAGCAGCGCCTTGAAGAAGGCGTGAGTGAACAGGTGGAACATCGCCGCCTGGTAGGCCCCGACGCCGGCGGCGAAGAACATGTAGCCGAGCTGCGAACAGGTCGAATAGGCGATGACGCGCTTGATGTCGTTCTGCGTCAGGCCGACGGTCGCTGCGAACAGGGCCGTGACGGCACCGACGATGGCCACGATCTGTGCCGCCACCGGGGCGTATTCGAACAGCGGGCTGAGCAGGCAGACCATGTAGACTCCTGCCGTCACCATGGTGGCGGCGTGGATCAGGGCCGAGACCGGGGTCGGGCCCTCCATGGCGTCGGGCAGCCAGGTGTGCAGGAAGAACTGGGCCGACTTGCCCATGGCCCCGATGAACAGCAGGAAGGCCGCCAGGTCGAGCGCCGACCAGGTCTGGCCAAGGAACGACCAGCCCTCCCCCGCTCGCCCGGCGATCATGGGGAAAAGCTCGGCGAACTGGATCGTGCCGAACATCCAGAACACGGTCATGATGCCCAGGGCGAAGCCGAAGTCGCCGACCCGGTTGACCACGAAGGCCTTGATCGCCGCGGCACTGGCAGTGGGCTTCTTGTACCAGAAGCCGATCAGCAGATAGGAGGCCAGGCCCACACCCTCCCAGCCGAAGAACAGCTGCATGAAGTCGGCGGCGGTGACCAGCGCCAGCATGGCGAAGGTGAAAAGCGACAGATAGGCGAAGAAGCGCGGCCGGCTGTCGTCCTCGGCCATGTAGCCCCAGGAGTAGAGGTGCACGAGGGCCGAGACCGTCGTCACCACGATCAGCATCACCGCCGACAGGCCGTCGATGCGGATGGCCCAGTTCGACTGGAAGTCACCGACATTGATGAACGGCGAAAGGATCACGGTGAAGGGCTCGAGCCCGCCCCAGGTCCACTGCACGAACACGGTCCATGACACGGCGCAGGCGAAGAACAGCAGCCCGGTGGTGACGGCCTGGCTGGCGAGGTCGCCGATGCGGCGGCCGAACAGGCCAGCCACGACAGCGCCCAGCAGCGGCGCGAAGACCCCGAGGGTGACGAGAAGTTCGATGGTCACGGTCAGCCCTTCATCACCGAGGCGTCGTCAACGGCAATGTCGCCGCGGTTGCGGAAGAAGGTCACCAGGATGGCGAGACCGATCGCGGCCTCCGCCGCCGCCACCGTCAGGATGAACAGCGCCATGATCTGGCCGGCGATGTCGTTCAGATAGGCGGAGAAGGCCACAAAGTTGATGTTCACAGCCAGCAGGATCAACTCGACCGACATCAGGATGATGATGACGTTCTTGCGGTTCACGAAGATGCCGAACACGCCGATGGTGAACAGCATGGCCCCGACGGCCAGGTAGTGGGCGAGCCCGATCTCCATCAGTGCAGCTCCTCGGGCGAGACGCCGGTGCCGACGGCGGGCGTACGCACGGCGACGGCCTTGCGCCGGTCACGGTTGACCTGGGCGGCGGGGTCCTGGCGACGGATATGCGGCTTGTGGCGAAGGGTCAGGGTGATAGCCCCGATCATAGCGACCAGCAGCACGATCCCTGACGCCTGGAAGAAGTAGACGTAGTCCGTATAGAGTACCCGACCGATGGCTTCGACGTTGCTCATTTCCGCCGTGGGGGCCGCCGGGCCGATGGCACCGCGCGCCGCCCCGCCCTGCACCACGGCCATCGAGACGACGATCATCTCGGCCAGCAAGATCCCGGCGATGATTCCGCCGAACGGCAGGTAACGGGCGTAGCCCTCGCGCAGCCGGACGAAGTCGACGTCCAGCATCATGACGACGAACAGGAACAGCACCGCGACGGCGCCGACGTAGACGACCACCAGCAGCATCGCCAGGAACTCGGCAGCGAGCAGCACGAACAGGCCCGCCGACGAGAAGAAGGCGAGGATGAGCCAAAGCACGCTGTGGACCGGGTTGCGCGCCGTCACGACGAGCAGTCCGGAGACCACAGCGGTCACCGCCAGCAGATAGAAGGCCAAGCCTTGCAGCATATCCGGGACGACGCCCCCTTGAGACCGTTGGCACGGCAGAATCGCCGCGCTTCTTAGACACTGATCGCTCCGAAATGAAGCGACCTCATACCCCTCGACCGTCGCCCCTCCGGCGACGGGTAACCCGCGCTAGCGATAGGGCGCGTCGAGCTCCAGATTGCGGGCGATGACCCGCTCCCAGCGATCGCCGTTCGCTAGCAGGCGCTCCTTGTTGTAGTAGAGCTCCTCCCGCGTGTCGGTAGAGAACTCCTGGTTCGGCCCCTCGACGATGGCGTCCACCGGGCAAGCCTCCTGGCACAGGCCGCAGTAGATGCACTTCACCATGTCTATGTCGTAGCGGGTCGTGCGGCGGCTGCCGTCCGGCCGGGGCTCGGATTCGATGGTTATGGCCTGGGCCGGGCAGATCGCCTCGCACAGCTTGCAGGCGATGCAGCGCTCTTCTCCGTTGGCGTAGCGGCGCAGGACATGCTCGCCGCGGAAGCGCGGCGAGATCGGGTTGCGCTCGAACGGATAGTTCACGGTGGCCTTGGGGCGCAGCATGTACTTCACGGAAAGACCGATGGCACCGATGACGTCCAGCATCATCGCGCCCCTGGTCGCCTGGACGATCCGGGTGAACATCAGTCTGGGTCTCCACGGCGCGCGCAGTCGCGCTCGTAACGTTCGGTGCTTTTTTCCATCATGGCGCACAGGCGCCGGCGTTCGTCCTCGCGCCTGGTGATCTCTTCCTGGCGCCGCTCCCACTGCCACGAGCTCTCGGGCATGCGTTCGTAAGCCGGTGCGCAGCCGCTCAGGCCCGCTCCTGCCCCGATGGCCACAGCCCCCATCCTGGCCGCCATGAGCCGGCCAGCACGCATCAGGCCCCCACCGCGAACACGCGCCATGCCGCCACGGCCACCACGGCCACCAGCGAGGCGGGGAGGAAGATCTTCCAGCCCAGACGCATCAGTTGATCATACCGGTAGCGAGGCACGAAGGCCTTCACCATCGCGATCATGATGAACCAGAAGACGATCTTCGAGGCGAACACGAGGAAGTAGAACAGGTTGGCCAGGAAAGGCGGCCACGACTGCAAGAAGTCGGTGGGGAAACCCGGGTGCCAGCCACCGAAGAACAGCAGGCTGATCATGGCGCACATGAAGACGATGTTGGCGTACTCGCCGATCATGAACAGCAGGTATGGGGTCGAGCTGTACTCGACCTGGTAGCCGGCCACGAGTTCGGACTCGGCCTCCGGCAGGTCGAACGGCGGCCGGTTGGTCTCGGCCAGCGCCGAGATGAAGAACACAATGGCCATCGGGAACATCAGCAGCACGGTGGGCCAGGTGTCGGTGCCGCCCCCGAAGGCAAACCAGTTCCAGATCCAGCCCTGCTGCTCGGTGACGATGGCCGTCAGGTTCATCGTGCCGGCCAGCAGGATGACATTGATGATCACCAGGCCGATCGAGACCTCGTAACTGACCATCTGCGCCGCAGACCGCAGCGAGCCGAGGAACGGATACTTCGAGTTGGAGGCCCAGCCCCCCATGATGATTCCGTATACGCCGAGGCTCGAGATGGCGAAGACGTACAGGATGCCGACATTGAGATCAGAGATGACCCAGCCCGGCGCGAACGGAATCACCGCCCAGGCGATGAAGGCCAGGATGAAGGTGATCAGCGGTGCCAGCAGGAACACAGTCTTGTCGGCGCCGGCAGGGATCACGACCTCCTTCAGCACGAACTTGAAGAAATCGGCAAAGGACTGCAGCAACCCGAACGGCCCGACCACATTGGGGCCCTTGCGCAACTGCACACCGGCCCAGACCTTGCGGTCGGCCAGTAGCAGGAAGGCCAGCGAGACAAGAATCCCGACGGTCACCAGCAGAATCCCGCCGGTGGTGGCGAGGGTCCATCCCAGCGGCGAGGACCAGAACGAGTTTTGGCCGTCCATGTCTTACTCCGCCGCCAGCAGGACCGGACGCGAACGCTGGGCGCTCAGTTCGGCCATGGTCGCGCTGGCGCGCTGGATAGGGTTCATCAGATACGGATCGGCGACCGCCGAGCGGAACGCCGTATCGCCCGGTTCGCCCATGTTTCCAAGCGCCTCGACCTTGAAGGCCTTGGCTGGACGCAGATAGTCGATCCGGCCGAAGGTCGGATGGTCGGCCATCAGGCGGGCGCGCAGCTGCTCAAGGCTGTCGTACGGCAGGGTCTTGCCGAGCCGCTCGGACAGGGCGCGCAGGATGGCCCAGTCCTCCTTGGCCTCGCCCTTGGGGAAGACGACCCGCTCGGCCATCTGAACCCGGCCCTCGGTGTTGACGTACAGGCCCGGCTTCTCGGTCCAGGCCGCCGCCGGAAGGATCACGTCCGCGCCGTGCGCGCCGCGGTCGCCGTGGCTGCCGAGGTAGATCTTGAAGGCCGAGGTGGCCGAGGCGTCGATCTCGTCGGCCCCCAGCAGGAACAGCACGTCGAGCGCACCCTTCTTCGCCATCTCGACCGCCGCCAGACCCCCCTCGGCCGGGATGAAGCCCATGTCGAGGCCGCCGACGCGGCTGGCCGCCATGTGCAGCACATTGAAGCCGTTCCAGCCCTCGCGCACAACGCCGGCCTTGGCCGCCAGCCGCGCCACGGCGTTCAGCAGCGCCGGACCATCCGGTCCGGCCAGCAGACCGGCGCCGACGATGATCGCCGGTCGCTGCGCCGCCGCAAGAGAGTCCGCCCCGGTCTTGGGCAGGCGCATCAGCGTCTTCGAACCGTGGCCGATGAAGTCGTGGTCGTAGGTCAGGTCGGCGCGCTCGCCGATGACGCTGACCTTCAGGCCGCCCTTCAGCCACGCCTTGCGGATGCGGGCGTTGAGCAGCGGGGCCTCGAGCCGCGGGTTGGTCCCGATCAGCAGGATGTGGTCCGCGTCCTCGATACCGGCGAGGCCGCTGTTGAACAGCCAGCTCTCACGCGGTCCGCCGCCGAGCACAGTGCCATCCTGACGGCAGTCGGTGTTGGGGGAGCCCAGCGCGCGGAACAGGTCCAGCGCCGCCTTCAACGACTCGGCGTCCTGCAGGTCGCCGGCGATGACGCCCATGCGCTCGGGCTTCGTCGTCTTCAGCTTCAGGGCCATGGCGTCCAGCGCCTCGGTCCAGGTCGCCGGGCGCAGCTTGCCATTCTCGCGCAGCCACGGCCGGTCCAGCCGGCGCACGTTCAGGCCGTCCACGACATAACGGCTGCGGTCGGCCAGCCACTCCTCATTGATGCCCTCGTGCACCCGGGGCAGGATCCGCATCACCTCGGCCCCGCGGCTGTCGGCGCGGATGTTCGAACCCAGGGCGTCCATGACGTCGATGGTCTCGGTCTTCTTCAGCTCCCACGGTCGATAGTGGAAGGACCACGGCCGGTGGGTCAGGGCGCCGACCGGGCACAGGTCATTGACGTTGCCCGACAGCTCGCTGTCGATGTTCTTTTCCAGATAGGTGGTGATCTCGGCGCTCTCGCCGCGGCTGATCATGCCGATGTCCGGCACGCCGGCGACCTCGCTTATGAAGCGGACGCAGCGCGTGCACTGGATGCACCGCGTCATGACGGTCTTCACCGTCGGGCCCATGTTCTTCTCTTCGACGGCGCGCTTGTTCTCCGCATAGCGCGAGCCGTCGCGGCCATAGCCCATGGCCTGGTCCTGCAGGTCGCACTCGCCGCCCTGATCGCAGATCGGGCAGTCCAGCGGATGGTTGATGAGGAGGAACTCCATTACCCCCTCGCGCGCCTTCTTCACCATCGGCGTGTCGGTGAAGATCTCCTGGCCCTCGGCGGCCGGAAGGGCGCAACTGGCCTGCGGCTTGGGCGGTCCGGGCTTCACCTCGACCAGGCACATGCGGCAGTTGCCGGCGATCGACAGCCGCTCATGGTAGCAGAAGCGCGGGATCTCGTGCCCGGCGCGCTCGGCGACCTGCAGCACGGTCATGCCGGGCTCGAACTCGGTTTCGACGCCATTGACCTTGGCAATGGGCATTATTCGCGGACTCCACCGTAAGGGTGCTCGGCCAGCTCGAGACGCCTCTCGATGCGGTCGACGCGTTCGTCAATCCTGTCCAGCCGACGGTTCACGCCGGCCAGGCCTTCCTCGACATGGGTCATGCGGACCTTGAGGCCATGGACGTCCTCGACCACGCGATCGAGCTTGGTCTCCATGGTCGTCAGGCGCATCTCGACCCGACGCAGGATCTGCAGGACGAGGTTCTCGGGCTCGTCAGCCATCGGCACCACCCTCCTCGACCCGCAGCATCGCCTGCTCGCGCGTTCCATCGGGGAACGTCTGGTTCACTTCAATCTCTTCGCCGCGCAGGACGAAGCGCACGACGGGATCCCCGGCAGTGTCCATCCAGCGCTCCTGCGCCGGGTCCGGCAGGCTGGTCGGCCGCCAGGTGACGACATCGCCCTGGACCCGGCAATCGGCGAACAGGCGGCCGCCATCGACCGGGGCCCGCCAGGACGCCTTGACGATCTCGCCCTCGATCCCCTCGATCTGGATGTCGGCGACCCGCTGGCCATGGATGGCTGCCAGCCCGGCGCGGCACACGCGCGGCAGGTCCGCCGGCATCATCACGCCGGGTGTCTTCGTGACGTCGTCCGCCACCGCCCCTTCGGCCACCTGATCCGCGGCCGGCGCAGCCGCATGGTCGCCGCAAGCGCTCAGCGCCAGGGCGGACAGGACGACAAGGGACAGGCTCACGCGCATCGGTCAGCTACTCCGCGGCGATAACGTGGCCGGCGAAGTTCGCGCGGCGGCTGCGGTAGTTGGCGATCCGCTCCTCAATCTCGTGGCGGAAGTGCCGGATCAGGCCCTGGACCGGCCAGGCGGCGGCGTCACCGAGGGCGCAGATGGTGTGGCCCTCGACCTGACCGGCCACGTCCAGCAGCAGGTCGATCTCGGACGGATCCGCCTCGCCGATCGCCATGCGCTCCAGCACGCGCCACATCCAGCCGGTGCCCTCGCGGCACGGGGTGCACTGGCCGCAGCTCTCATGCTTGTAGAAGTAGCTGATGCGGGCGATCGCCTTCACTAGGTCGGTCGACTGGTCCATGACAATGACCGCCGCGGTGCCGAGACCCGAGCGCATCTCGCGCAGGCTGTCGAAGTCCATCAGCGCGGTCTCGGCCATCTCCGCCGTGATCAACGGCACCGAGGAGCCACCGGGGATCACGGCCTTGAGGTTGCCCCAGCCGCCGCGAACGCCGCCGCAATGATCCTCCAGCAGCTGCTGCAGCGGGATCGACATCGATTCCTCGACGTTGCACGGCGTGTTCACGTGGCCGGAGATGCACATCAGCTTGGTGCCGGTGTTGTTCGGCCGGCCGAAGCCCGCGAACCACTCGGCACCGCGGCGCAGTATTGTTCCCACGACGGCGATTGACTCGACATTGTTGACCGTGGTCGGGCAACCGTAGAGGCCAGCTCCGGCCGGGAACGGCGGCTTCAGGCGCGGCTGGCCCTTCTTGCCCTCCAGGCTTTCCAGCAACGCGGTTTCCTCGCCGCAGATGTAGGCTCCGGCCCCGTGGTGGACGTAGATGTCGAAGTCCCAGCCGTGGATGTTGTTCCTGCCGATCAGCCGGGCCTCGTAGGCCTGTTTGATGGCCTCCTCGAGCACCTCGCGCTCGCGCACATATTCGCCTCGGATGTAGATGTAGCAGACGTGCGCCTGCATGGCGAAGCTGGCGATCAGGCAGCCCTCGATCAGCAGGTGCGGGTCATGGCGCATGATCTCCCGGTCCTTGCAGGTCCCGGGTTCGGACTCGTCGGCGTTGACCACCAGATAGTGCGGCCGTTCCTTCACCTCCCTTGGCATGAAGGACCACTTCAGCCCGGTCGGGAAGCCGGCACCGCCGCGGCCCCGCAGGCCGGAGTTCTTGACCTGGCCGATGATCCAATCGCGGCCCATGGCCAGCATGTCCGGCGTGGCGTTCCAGCAGCCGCGACGCTTCGCGCCCTCCAGACCCCAATCGTGAAGGCCATAGAGGTTGGTGAAAATGCGATCCTTGTCTTCCAGCATGCCGATCATCGGACCGTCTCCCGAACGTCCGCCGCCGCCCATGCCGCGACCACGCGGACGAGACAGCTCGCTTCGCCGGTCGCGGGTTTCACGCTCGACGGGAACCGGCGTCCGGTCGCCGGGGCTGGGTTTCTGGGGAGCTTGGCTGGGCGCATCAGACGATCCGGAGGTCGAGGTCGGCGAAACGGGGGCGACGGGAGCCCGAGATGCAGGTTGCGGCGTTTGCTGCGGCTGCGCCTGGGCCCCGCCCAGCGACAGCGAGGCGGCGCCCGCCAGATTGGTCAGGAACAGGCCCGCCTGACGGGCTCCCTCGACAAGGCCCCGGCCCGGCTTCTCTCCCGGCTTGCGCCCGGCTCCGCCCTTGTTGTCCGCACCCATGACGCCGCTCCCAACGCCTCGCCACCTTGACCGCAGGCCAGCATGCCGCGCCCTTGCGAAGGGCGCGCGACGTTTCGCCTGAGCGGATCATCGCGCCACCCCGTCGAGCTCGGCCATGCGGCGGCGATGGTGCCGCGTGCGCATGGCGATCGAGGAAATCACCATCACCCAGCCGGCAGCCAGCAGGCCATAGGCCACGATCACCCCCTGCTCGGCCCAGGCCTGGGCCCCGTCGCGGGCCAGCGCCACCCAGATGGCGGCGAGCACGATCAGGCCCAGCCCGCTCCAGCGCCAGCGCCAGCCGACGCGGCGAAGCTCGCGCCGGTAGGCGGCGCGACCGTCCTCACTGTTGAGGTCGGGCGGGGTCATGCCGGGGTCGGCTCCGCGTTCGGCAGCTTCTTGATCGGCTTGGCCGCCGAGCCGTCATACAGCTTCGGATCGGCCAGGGTCAGCGGTCCGCCCGCCGGCGCGGAGTTGGTGCGCTCGACATAGGTGCCCGCCTTTGGCGCCTTGCCGGCGGCGAAGTCATCGATGATCTGCGCCAGGGTCTCGGACGTCAGGTCCTCATAGTAGTAGTCGTTGATCTGGGCCATCGGCGCATTCACGCAGGCACCGAGGCACTCGACCTCCTGCCAGGTGAAGCGGCCGTCGGCGCTGAGCTTGTCCTTGGGCCCGATCTTGTCCTTGCAGACCTTCATCAGGTCGCCCGAGCCGCGCAGCATGCACGGGGTGGTGCCACACACCTGGATCAGGGCCGTCTTCCCGACCGGCTCCAGCATGAACATGGTGTAGAAGGTCGCGACCTCCAGCACCCGGATGAAGGGCATGCCCAGCAGCTCGGCGATGGCCCGCAGCGCCGGCTCCGAAACCCAGCCCTCCTGCTTCTGCACCAGCCACAGGATCGGGATCACCGCCGACTGGCGGCGATCGGTTGGATACTTGGCGATCCACCAGTCAGCCTTGGACTTCGTCGCCTTCGAGAAGGCGAAGCTGGCGGGCTGGTCCTTGGCGAGACGACGGACGGACATCGATCAGGCCTTCACGAAATCGACGCGGGCGATCTTGTCGCCGGCAAGGGAATAGATGGCGGCGACCTCGAAGGGCGTCGCCCCGGGGCTGCGGAACACGCGCTCGTGGTCGATCACGGTCGACCCGATGACCATGCGCGACAGCAGCTCGACCCGGTTCTGCGGATACTGGGCGAACAGGTCGGCATAGCGGGCCCGATAGGCGTCGCGCCCCTGCAGGATCGGCGCTGCGTTCAGGTCGGCGACCGTCACGTCCTCGGCGAACCAGCCGACGAAGGCGTCGAGGTCCTGGGCGTTGTAGGCGTCCAGCTGGGCCTGGGCGATGGCTTCCGGGCTCATGCGGCTACCTCGCCGAGCGAGCGCAGGCGATGACGGGCGGCTCGAACGGGCGGGAACATGGAAAACAGGACTGCCGAGCCAAGGCCGGCCGCGTTGGGAGCCAACCAGCCCATCAGGCCTTGCATGGAGGGCACGAACGCCACGACCGTGGCAGCGGCAGCCGCAAACGCAAACAGCCACGCATTCTTCAGCGCCACATCAGCAAGAAATCCCCGGTTGCCTGACGGATCCCGGTGCATGCGCTCCGCGCCCCGCAGGACCTCGACCAGCAGGATGGCCAGATATGCTCCGACGAGAAACAGGGGGAAAAAGCCGCTCACCGGTCCACCTCCCCGAACACGATGTCGAGCGACCCGATGATGGCGGACACGTCGGCCAGCATGTGGCCGCGGTTCATCCAGTCCATCGCCTGCAGGTGGCGGAAGCCCGGGGCCGAGATCTTGCAGCGGTACGGCTTGTTGGAGCCGTCGGACACCAGATAGACGCCGAACTCGCCCTTGGGCGCCTCGACCGCGGCATAGACCTCGCCCTCGGGGGTGCGGAAGCCCTCGGTGTAGAGCTTGAAGTGGTGGATCAGCGCCTCCATCGAGCGCTTCATCTCGCCCCGGCGCGGCGGCACCACCTTGTTGTCCTCGACCATGACCGGCGCGCCGACATAGTTGCGCAGGCGGTGGATGCACTGCTCCATGATCCGCAACGACTGCTTCATCTCCTCGATGCGCACCAGGTAGCGGTCCCAGCAATCGCCGTTCTTGCCGACGATGACGTCGAACTCGAGGTCAGCGTAGCACTCGTAGGGCTGTGACTTGCGCAGGTCCCAGGCGATGTCCGAGCCGCGCAGCATGACGCCGGTGAAGCCCCAGGCCAGCGCCTGCGCCTTCGACACCACGCCGATGTCCACGTTGCGCTGCTTGAAGATGCGGTTCTCGGTGACGAGGCTCTCAATGTCCTTCAGCGCCGCCGGGAAGGTCTTGCACCAGCGGTCGATGTCATCGATCAGGTCGGCCGGCAGGTCCTGGTGGACGCCGCCGGGGCGGAAGTAGTTGGCGTGCAGGCGCGCCCCGCAGGCGCGCTCGTAGAACACCATCAGCTTCTCGCGCTCCTCGAAGCCCCACAGCGGCGGGGTCAGGGCGCCGACGTCCATGGCCTGGGTCGTCACATTCAGCAGGTGCGACAGGATCCGGCCGATCTCGCTGTAGAGCACGCGGATCAACTGGGCGCGGTAGGGTACGTCGATGCCCAGCAGACGCTCGATCGCCAGGCAAAAGGCGTGCTCCTGATTCATGGGCGAGACGTAATCCAGACGGTCGAAGTAGGGCACGTTCTGGAGGTAGGTGCGCGCCTCCATCAGCTTCTCGGTGCCGCGGTGCAACAGGCCGATGTGCGGATCGACTCGGGTCACCACCTCGCCGTCCAGCTCCAGCACCAGGCGCAGCACGCCGTGCGCGGCCGGGTGCTGCGGGCCGAAGTTGATGGTGAACTTGCGGTCGTCCATGGCCCGCGCGTGCTCGTTGCGGGTATCGACAGCCCAGTCGCCGCTCGTCTGCACCGGGGTGTTGGCACCGTCAGCCATCAGACAGATCCTCGTCCAGAGACTCGCGCCGCCGCGTCAGCGCCACCAGCCAGCCGAGCGCCAGCGTCAATACGCCCATGCCCGATACCGCGGCGGTCGAGATTTCCCAGTCGCCCGTTAGCACAGCGATCGCCAGCGGCGTCGACAGCAGCACCGCCGCGGCCCCCAGCAGGGCGCTCTGCAGCTCGCCGGCCGACAGCCGCCGGATGCCCGCGCCCACGGCCAGACAGACCACGGCGACCATGATCGCCACGCCCAGCGCCTGCAGTTGCTCCGGTGCGACCTCGGGCGCGCGGGTGAACCAGCCCGTGAGTCGCGCCCCGAGCGTGAAGAGGAAGGCCGTCGAGAAGGTCACGAGGAAGAAGGCGGCTGCAGACCGGGCGGCGGAGCGTGTCATGGCCAGTCATCCTTTCCCCTTGACCTTGCCCTCGCTCGCCATGGACGCGGCGGGAGCGGGGGGCGGCGCGGGCGGCGGCGGGGCCGCCTTTTCGTCACCGGGCAGGACCGGGGCCGGATACTCGGCCCCTTCCCAGGGCGACAGGAAGTCGAAGTTGCGGAATTCCTGCTGCAGGCGCACCGGCTCGTAGACGACCCGCTTCTGGGCCTCGTCGTAGCGCACCTCGACATAGCCCGTCATCGGGAAGTCCTTGCGCAGCGGATGCCCCTCGAAGCCATAATCGGTGAGGATGCGGCGCAGGTCCGGATGGCCGGAGAACAGCGTGCCGTACAGGTCGAACGCCTCGCGCTCGAACCAGTCGGCCGCCGGATAGACGCTGACGGCGCTCGGTACCGGCGTCGTCTCGTCGGTCGATACCTTGATCCGCACCCGGGCGTTCCGTGTCAGACTGAGCAGGTGGTAGACTACTTCGAACCGCTCGGCGCGATCCGGGTAGTCGACGCCGCACACGTCGATCAACTGCTGGAAACCGAAGCGGTCGCGCAGTGCGCCCAGCACCTCGACGATCCGCTCGCGCGGGGCGACCAGCGTCAACTCGCCAAAGGCCACCCGGGCCTCGACGCCGAGCTCGGCGACCATCTCCGTCCCCAGCGGGGTCAGCGCCGCCTCGGTGGCCGCGATCTGCTCCAGCGCGTTCATCGCTCGATCGTCCCCGTGCGGCGGATCTTCTTCTGCAGCTGCAGCAGGCCGTAAATCAGGGCCTCGGCGGTCGGCGGACAGCCGGGCACGTAGACATCGACCGGCACGATCCGGTCGCAGCCTCGCACGACGCTGTAGCTGTAGTGGTAGTAGCCGCCGCCGTTGGCGCAGCTGCCCATCGACAGAACGTAGCGCGGGTCCGGCATCTGATCGTAGACCTTGCGCAGGGCCGGGGCCATCTTGTTGGTCAGGGTGCCGGCGACGATCATCAGGTCCGACTGGCGCGGGCTGGCGCGCGGGGCCATGCCGAAACGCTCCATGTCGAAGCGCGGCATCGACGCCTGCATCATCTCCACAGCGCAGCAGGCCAGACCGAAGGTCATCCACATCAGCGAGCCGGTGCGCGCCCAGGTGATGACGTCGTCCAGCGCAGCCGTCAGGAAGCCGTGCTCGCCCAGCTCGGTGTTGACCGCCTCGAAGAACCTGTCGTGGACGTCCGGGTCATAGCCCTCAACCGACGAGCGCGCGCCCGTTCCGTAGGGCGTTAGCGCCGAGGTCGGCCCCTGAACTCCGGGGGTGATCACTCCCATTCCAGCGCGCCCTTCTTCCACTCGTAAAGGAAACCGACCGTCAGCACGACCAGAAAGGTGAAGCCCGACCAGAAGGCGAAGATCATGCCCTCGCGGCTCAGGTCGAACATCGACACCGCCCACGGAAACAGGAACGCTACTTCAAGGTCGAAGATGATGAACAGGATCGACACCAGATAGAAGCGCACGTCGAACTTCATGCGGGCGTCGTCGAAGGCGTTGAAACCGCACTCATAGGCGGAGAGCTTCTCGCTGTCGGGGTTCTTCGGGGCCAGCACGAACGCCGCCACGATGAACAGGAGGCCCAGCACCGCCGCAATTCCAAGAAAGATCACGATCGGCAGGTATTCGAGAAGGTATTCGGTCATCGGAACGCCTCGGGCCGCCAAGGGGGAGTCGGCGGATTCGGCGCTTTCTAGACCTACTCCCCGTGCCGTTCAAACCCAAGCGTCGAAACGTTTTTCTTGCGATTGGCTCTCAAATTCACGCAGATTCCGGCTTGCCAAGCCAGTCCGCTGACGTTCCTTATCTCTCCCGCCAGTTTCGGCCAGTCACGGGAGGCATGTTTGGGCATCGGCAACGGGATTCTCACCTTCGTCGAAAAGGCGGGCAACCGCCTCCCCGACCCGGTTTTCATCTTTGTCTGGCTGATCGGGGCGCTGGTGGTCGGCAGCGTCGCCGCCGCCGCCTACAATCTCAGCGCTATAAATCCGGTCGATGGCCAGACCGTGGTTGCCCAGAGTCTGCTGTCCAGCGAGAACCTGCGCCGGCTGTTCGTCGATATGCCCCGGACCCTCACCGGCTTCGCGCCGCTGGGCTATGTGCTCGTGGTCATGCTCGGGGCCGGCGTGGCCGAACGCACCGGCTTGTTCTCGGCCGCCATGCGCGCCGGCATCCGTGATGCGCCCAAGGCCTTCCTGACACCGATCGTCGTATTCGTCGGCATCGTCTCTAACCACGCGGCCGACGCGGGCTATGTGGTGCTGGTGCCGCTGGCGGGCCTGATCTTCGCCGCCGCAGGACGTCACCCGGTGGCCGGCATCGCCGCCGGCTTCGCCGCCGTCTCCGGCGGCTTCTCGGCCAACCTCTTCCCAGGGCACCTCGACGCCCTCCTGCTCGGGATCACCGAGCCCGCGGCTCGTCTGATCCAGCCGGACTGGACGGCCAACATCGCCGGCAACCTGTATTTCATCATTGGCATGACGGTCGTGTTCGTGCCGCTGGCCTGGTTCGTGACCGACAAGATCGTCGAGCCGCGCCTTGGTCGGTGGACCCCGTCGGCCGACGCCCCGATCCAGCTCAGCGAATCGGCGCTCACGGGAGCGGAAAAGCGCGGCCTGTTCTGGGCCGGCCTGGCAACGGCTCTTGTCATCGGGGCCTGGGCTGCCATGACGCTTCTGCCCGACGCGGCCCTGATCAACGCCGAGGGGCCGGCGGACGAGCGCCTGAACCCCTTCTACAACTCTTTGGTCGCCGGCTTCTTCGTGCTGTTCCTCGCCGCCGGCGTGGCCTACGGTGCCGCGGCCGGCACTTTGAAGAACCACCGCGAGCTGGTGCGGATGATGACGGAGTCGATGGCGGTCATGGCCCCGTACATCGTGCTGGCCTTCGTCGCCGCCCACTTCGTGGCCATGTTCAACTGGTCGAACCTCGGGGTCATCACGGCGATCACCGGGGCAGAACAGCTCAAGGCCAGCGGTCTGGAGTCCTGGCAGCTGCTGGTGGCCATCGTACTGCTGGCGGCGACGGTCAACCTGCTGGTCGGGTCAGCCTCGGCCAAGTGGGCCGCCATGGCACCGGTGCTCGTGCCGATGCTGATGCTGCTCGGCATAAGCCCCGAGATGACCACGGCGGCCTTCCGCATGGGCGATTCGGTGACCAACATCATCACGCCTCTGATGGTCTATTTCCCGCTGATCCTCGGCTTCTGCCAGCGCTGGGTGCCGGGCTTCGGCATCGGCAACCTCATGGCGACGATGCTCCCCTACTCGTTCTTCTTCCTGATCGGGGGACTCATCATGACCGGTGCCTGGGTCTATTTCGGCCTGCCGCTTGGCGGCGGCGAGGTCGTCACCTACGACCTGCAGCAGGCCCGTCAGGCGGTTGAGGCGACCACGGCACCGTAATGCAGGTTCGACCGGGCCGGGCAGGGTCCAGCCCGGTCGAATGGCCATGTCGGAGATTGCTCCTCGGGACGAGAAAAGGGCGCTTGACAGGTTCGGGCACCCCCGCCTAAACGACGCGCCTCGCCGGGGACGACAGGTCGCCGGCCGGGAAACGCGGGTGTAGCTCAGTTGGTTAGAGTGCCGGCCTGTCACGCCGGAGGTCGCGGGTTCGAGCCCCGTCACTCGCGCCACTCCCCTCCAGGGAGTGGCGCTTCGCTCTTTCGGGACGTCTATGTCTTGAAGGCTCACCGTGGCCGGTGCCGCGCGGCTCAGCGGCTCGCGACGGCGGCCGCTGGCTGAACGAAGGCCGCCTCTCCGCTCAGGTCGCCGTAAACCCTGAACAGGTCCTCGAACACCCGGCTCCAGGCGAAGCGCTCCACCGCCCGGGCCCGCGCCGCGGCCCCGAGAGCCTCGATATCGCGCTCGAACAGGGCCTCGATCGCCGCGGCATAGGCGGCCGGCTCTGCCGCGGTCGCCAGCTGGCCGACAGCGCTGTCGACCGTCTCGGCCACGCCGCCGGCGTTGACGCCGACGACCGGTCGGCCGCACGCCATCGCCTCGAGCACGATCAGGCCGAACGGCTCCTTGTCATTGGCGTGCACGAAGGCGTCGCAACCGGCGATGATCCGGGCCACCGCCTTCGGCTCGCGCTCATAGGGCAGGCTGATGACCCGGTCCTCATCCGGCAGCCCCTGCCCCGCCCCGACCAGGACCAGATGATAGGGGTCCCCGAGGCGCTGGACCGCGTCGATCAGCACATCGACATTCTTCTCCCGCGCCGGCCGACCGGCGAAGCACAGCAGCCGGGCGTCCGCGCCCAGCCCCAGCTGGCGCAGCAGCGAGGCGCGGTCACCACGGTCAGGGCGGAAGGTGTCGATCTCCACCCCCAACGGGCGGATGACGATGTCGTTCACCCCTGCCTCCTCAAGGCGACGGGCGATGTACCGGCTCGGCGAGACAACCCGGTCGAACTGCTTGAACAGCCGGGCCCAACGCTTCTCCACCGGCTTCTTCGCCCATTCGCCAAGGTGCAGGGCCGCCAGGGCGGCCGGATCGGAGTGACAGAACCCGACAACCGGACAGCCGACCCGCTGGCCCGCCTCAAGCGCCGCCTGGCCGGGGGTGTAGGGATCCCCCGCCTCGATCACGGCCGGGTTCGTGGCCGAGACCCAGGCACTCCAGCGCCTCACGCTGGTGGGCCAGCGATAGCCGTCTCCGAACGGCAGCTTGGCGGCGTGCAGGTGCACCGTGCCATCCGCCGCCACCCGGTGGCGGGCACCCGGCACCACCAGCCCGTGGCTCACCGCCGGCCGATTGGCCGCCAGCCAGTTCTTCTTGGACATCAGATAGCGTTTGACCCCGCCGGATCGTGGCGCGAACAGCATGGTCGTGTCGACCAGCCGTGGCCGCGGATCCTCGGTCGCCCGGGTCACGGCGCGGAGGGTCGCCGACACCTCCTCGGAGCGACCGGGAATCGGCCACAGCTCGGTCTCGAGCGCTTCGAAGGTCAACATGCGTTCCGTCGACAGGGGATCAATCCCCGGTCCAACAGTCGACCGCGGCGACAGGCTGCGACGGGCGGGCTTTCTCGGCGTCATTCCCAAGGCCCCTACGCCCCCACAGGACGAAGCTCAAGCGCCCACACCGGAGCGCCTGCCCGACGGTGCCGGCAAGGGGCGAAAGCGAGGCCGACAATGCCTTTAGCCTTGCATTCGCCTCAAATTCGCGAAAGTTGGGAGCTGTCGGCTGACGCTCCGGGAGGGCCGTCGACGCCCGGCTCGCGTGTCACCTGAAGGGTTCTTCTGAATGCGTATCCTGCTCGCGACCGCGGCGGCGCTCGCTCCGCTCATGGCCGCCGCCGGGGCTTCCGCCGAGGTGGTCATCTCGACCAGCCGGACAACGGTGATCCGGACGTCGAACGCCACCGGAAGCGCCCCCGACAACATCCGCCTCGCCAGTGGGGGCGCGATCAATGTCGCCTCGGGCTCAGCGATCACCCTTGATTCGAACCACAGTGTCGATCTGGACAGTGGCAGCAGCATCACCATGACGCGGGCGGCGAGCGGAGCGACGGCGATCGAGGCCCGGCCAGGTCTCAACAGCGGCATCATCGTCGGCGGGACCATCCGCATCACCGACGATATCGACACCCCCGTGGACACGGACAGGGACGGCGACGCGGACGGACCGTTCGCAAGCGGCGACAATCGCTACGGCGTCCGCATTGTCGGTCCGGGAACCTTCACTGGGGACATCCTCGTGGAGAACACCGGTTCGATCGTGGTCGAGGGAAACAATTCGGCCGGCATTCTGGTCGAGCCCGGTCTTGCCGGGCGGATTGACACCCGCGGCACGATTTCCGTGGTTGGAAACAATACCTTCGGCGTGCGGACTCAGGGCAATGTGCAAGGCGTACGCATCGGCTCGGGCGTAAGCGCCCTGGGCGATGGTGCGGTCGGGGTCGCGGTCGACGGCAATGTCTCGGGCCAGGTTCGGCTGCAGGGAGCCGTGTCGGCCACCGGCTACCGCTTCACCTCGCGTCTCGTGAAGGCTGGCGGCGCCCAGGCGCGGCCGGAGCTGCTGTTCTACGAAGACCTCGACGCTGATGACATTTTTCAGGGTGGCCCCGCCGTCCGCGTGACGGGCGATATCGGCTCCGGCATCCTGCTCGACATCGCGCCGCGCTACCTCGGCGGGCTGGAGGGCGATGACGATGGCGACAGCGTCAACAACGGCAACGAGGACGACGACGGCGACGGCACAATCAACCGCAACGACAGTGACCGCGACGGCGACGGGGTGCCAGATGCGCAGGAGACCGACTCCAGCCTGACGGTGTTTGGCGGCGCACCGGCGCTCATGATCGGCTCCGATACCCGCGCATCCACGATCGGGGCCGTCGGGACGGGCGACAACGCCTTTGGCGTGATCAACCACGGCACCATAACCTCTCAGGGCCTGCTCGACGGCGTAACCTCGACGGGTATCCAGCTCGGGGCCGGGCAGGCGGTGGCGATCGCCGGCGGCTTCCGCAACAGCGGCACCATCTCCGCCACGGCCTATGACGCCGACGCGCGCGCCGTCGCGATCGGTGCCGGGGTCTCGGCCCCGGCCATCGTCAACAGCGGCACCCTTCAGGCCAGCGGCCTGACCGAACTGGTCAAGCGCGCGTTCGGCCTCGACATCGCTGCCGGGTCCACCGTCTCCTCCTTGGTCAACAGCGGCGCGATCGGGGCCAATCTGGCTGGCGAGAAGGGCGACGCCATCGGCCTTCGGGACGCCTCGGGCACCCTGACCTCGATCATCAATACGGGCCGGATCTTCGGAGTGGTCACGGCGACCGATGACGAGGACGACAACGACGACAGAAACACCGACGCGTCTGACGAGGTGGTCACCGGTCGCGCCATCGCGATCGACGTCAGCGCCAATACGACCGGCGTCACCCTGGTCCAGACCGGCGACACAACGGTCGACCGCTTCTCGGATTTTGACAGCGACGGTACGCCGGACCTGACCGACACCGACGACGACAATGACGGCATTCCGGACGCCCAGGACAATGCCGACAATGACGACGACAACGACGGCGTCCCGGACGAGCGCGAGGCGATTATCTCCGGTGCCGTTCTGTTCGGCTCGGGGGCGGACACCTTCGACGTGCGCAACGGGCAGGTGCTCGGCGATATCAGCTTCGGTGCCGGTGCCGACCGTCTGCTGATCAGCGGTGGGGCTGAGGTGCGCGGCACCCTCACTGACTCCGATGGCCTGCTCAACATCACCGTGAGCAACGGTACGCTGGAGACGCGTCAGTCCACCACCCTGAACCTCACCAACCTTACGGTGGGCGGCCAGGGTACGCTGCTGGTCGCCGTGGACCCGCTGAGCGGTGCCGGCGGGTTGAACGTCTCCGGCACGGCCAACCTGACCCAGGGCGCGACACTTGGCGCGCGCTTCAACTCCCTCGTCCGGGACCAGCAGCGCCTGACGCTGATCCGCGCCGGCAACCTGCAGGCCGCCGGCGTCAACCTCGGCTCGATCAACGAGAACTCGCCGTTCCTCTACAATGTCGCGGCCGGGGTCGACACCACCGCCAACACCGTCTTCGTGGACGTGCGCCGCAAGACGGCCGGCGAGCTGGGCTTCATCGCCTCCGAGGCCGCCATCTATGACTCCGTCTATGAGGCGCTCGGCCTCAACGCCACGCTGCGCGGGGCGGTTCTGAACCAGCTCGACCGCGGCGGCTTCATCGATCTGTACGAGCAGATCCTGCCCGAGCACTCGGGTGGGGCCCTGACCTCGCTGGCCTCGGGCGTCGACGCGGTGACCCGCGCCCTGACCGGTCGCAACGAGGTGCTGGCGGCGGGGCAGACCAGCGCCTGGCTGCAGGAGATCACCTTCTACGCCGACAAGGACAAGACCGACAGCTACGGCTTCCGCGCCGAGGGCTTCGGCGTGGCTGGCGGCGTCGAGCGCGGAACGAGCTTCGGAAACGTCGGCCTGAGCGTCGCCTTCACCTCCTCGGATATCGAGGATCCGGAAGCCGCCGCCGAGGAGAACCTCGCCGCCAATCTGATCGAGCTGGGACTCTACTGGCGCGCCCAGGGCCAGTATTGGACCACCTGGGCCCGCGCCGCGGCTGGTTACGCCACCATGGAAGGCACGCGCCAGATCGTTGGCGAGAACCTCAACCTGACGACCGAGGCGGACTGGAACGGCCTGACCCTGGCCGCCGCAGGCGGGGTCTCCTACCGTCGCACCTTCGGCCGTTTCGAGGTGCGCCCCGAGCTTTTCGCCGAGTACTTCTGGCTGAACGAGGACGGCTACACAGAGCGCGGGGCCGGTGACGGCTTCGACCTCGAGATCGACGACCGCGATGGCCACATGTTCACCGCCACGGCGGCCATGACTGTCGGTGCCCGCTTCGGGCGCGACGGCTGGATCCGCCCGGAGCTGCGTGTCGGCTGGAAGCAGTACATCTCGGTCGACGGCGGCGAGACGGTCGGCCGCTTCTCCGGCGGCACGCGCGAGTTCCTGTTGGCCAACGGGGCCATCGAGGGCGGCGGCCCGATCCTCGGCCTGCGCCTCGGCATTGGCAATGACCTCGGCCTGCTGATGATCGAGGCCAACGGCGAGTCGATCGAGGACTACGTCCGCTACAGCCTGCTGCTGCGCGCCAGCTTCCGGTTCTGACATCCGCCGATCCGACAGAAAATGGGCCCGCCGGATCGCGCCGGCGGGCCTTTGCGTATCTGGTGGGCGGCGAGGGGTTCGAACCCCCGACCCCCTCGGTGTAAACGAGGTGCTCTGACCAGCTGAGCTAGCCGCCCGCTCGACCGAAATCGGTTGAGTTGGACACCATCCAACTCGGCTCAGATTTCGGTCCAGCTTGAACCGGGAGCCTGATTCACGGCATCGACGGAATCGCGAAGCTAATCCATCTCAGCCGAACAGGCTCCAAGGGGTGATGCCCGCGTCCGGCGCGCCGATCAAGGGCGGCGCGAAAACGGCAGGGGCGAACCCCGGCCGTCGATCGTGTCAGGCGCTCAGTGGGTGGCCACCGCCCCCGGCACCTCCGGCGGCGGCGTGGCAGGTAGCGGCTCGGCCGCCTCGTCCCACTCCACCGGCGTGAGCTCCCCGGTCAGGGCCCACTTGAGCGCCTCGTCGGCGGTCGAGACCGGCACAATCTCCAGTCCCGCCTTCACATTCTCCGGCACATCCGCGAGGTCCTTCTCGTTCTCCTGCGGGATCAGCACCGTCTTCACGCCCGAGCGCAGCGCGGCCAGCAGCTTCTCCTTCAGGCCGCCGATGGCGGTGACCCGCCCGCGCAGGGTGATCTCGCCGGTCATGGCGATGTCCTTGCGGATCGGGATGCCGGTCAGCACCGAGACCATGGCCACGGTCATGGCCACGCCGGCGGACGGACCGTCCTTGGGCGTCGCCCCGTCCGGCACGTGCACGTGGATGTCGGTCTTCTCGAACACTGGCGGCTTCACGCCAAAGGCCAGCGAGCGGGCGCGGACATAGGAGGCGGCGGCCGAGATCGACTCCTTCATCACCTCCTTGAGGTTGCCGGTCACGGTCATGCGGCCGCGACCCGGCATGCGGATCGCCTCGATGGTCAGGATGTCGCCGCCGAACTGGGTCCAGGCCAGCCCGGTGACGATGCCCACCTGGTCCTCCGCGTCGGTCTCGCCGTAGCGATACTTCCGAACGCCGGCATATGCAGCGAGCTTCTCCGCATCGATGGTGATCGCCGCGGCTCCCGTCTTGGCCATCTCGCGCACGGCCTTGCGCGCCAGACCGCCGAGGGCCCGTTCCAGCGAACGTACCCCCGCCTCGCGAGTGTAGTAGCGGATCAGATCCCGGATCATCTCGTCCGGCAGAACCAGCTCGCCGGCCTTCAGCCCATGGTCCTTCATCAGCTTGGGCAGGACGTGACGGCGGGCGATCTCGACCTTCTCGTCCTCGGTGTAGCCG
The DNA here is from genome assembly GCA_027531145.1 of Brevundimonas sp. GTDB lineage: Bacteria > Pseudomonadota > Alphaproteobacteria > Caulobacterales > Caulobacteraceae > Brevundimonas. Next base: position 165,131 of record JAPZRF010000004.1, read on the forward strand.
GACACCTGGATGATCTCCATGCGGTCCATCAGCGGCTGGGGCATGTTCAGGCTGTTGGCCGTGGTGACGAACATCACCTGGGACAGGTCATAGTCGACCTCCAGATAGTGGTCGCCGAACGTAGAGTTCTGCGCCGGGTCCAGCACCTCGAGCAGGGCCGACGACGGGTCACCGCGCCAGTCGGCACCCAGCTTGTCGATCTCGTCCAGCAGGATGAAGGCGTTGGTGGTCTTCGCCTTCTTCATGGCCTGGATGATCTTGCCCGGCATCGAGCCGATGTAGGTCCTGCGGTGGCCGCGGATCTCGGCCTCATCCCGAACGCCGCCCAGCGACATGCGGACGTACTCGCGCCCGGTCGCCTTGGCGATCGACTTGGCCAGCGAGGTCTTGCCGACCCCCGGCGGTCCGACCAGGCACAGGATCGGCCCCTTCAGGCTGTTGGTTCTCGCCTGAACCGCCAGGTACTCGATGATCCGCTCCTTGACCTTCTCCAGACCGAAGTGATCCTCCTCGAGGATGTCCTCGGCCCGGTTCAGGTCGATCGGCTTCTGCCGCGCCTTGCCCCACGGGATCGACAGCAGCCAGTCGAGATAGTTCCGCACCACGGTTGATTCCGCAGACATCGGGCTCATGTTGCGCAGCTTCTTCAGCTCCGCCTCGGCCTTGGTCCGGGCCTCTTTGGACAGCCTTGTCTTGCGGATGCGCTTTTCCAGCCCGACGAGCTCGTCGCGCTGGTCGTCGCCCTCGCCCAGCTCTCGCTGGATCGCCTTCATCTGCTCGTTGAGATAGTACTCGCGCTGGGTCTTCTCCATCTGCCGCTTCACGCGGCTGCGGATCTTCTTCTCAACCTGCAGGACGCTGATCTCGCCTTCCATGAGGCCGAAGACCTGCTCCAGCCGGCGCGGAACGGAGATGGCCTCAAGCAGGGCCTGCTTGTCGCTGATCTTCACCGACAGGTGCGCCGCCACCGAGTCAGCCAGCTTGGACGGATCAGTGATCTGCGGGATCGCCGAGAGGGCCTCCGGCGGCACCTTCTTGTTCAGCTTGACGTAGTTCTCGAACTGTTCGACCACGGCCCGCACCAGCGCCTCGGCCTCGCTGGCCTCGCCCGCCTCGTCGGCGATCGGCTGGGCCTCGGCCTCGAAGTACTCGCTGCGGTCCGTGAATCGCACCAGGCGGGCGCGAGACTTGCCCTCGACCAGCACCTTGACCGTACCGTCAGGCAGCTTTAGCAGCTGCAGCACCGTGGCCAGCACGCCGGTGGCGAAGATGTCGGCCGGGGCAGGATCGTCATCGACGCTGTTCTTCTGCGTGGCCAGCAGGATCTGCTTGTCGCCCCGCATGATCTCGTCGAGCGCCTTCACCGACTTCTCGCGCCCGACGAACAGCGGCACGACCATGTGCGGGAAGACGACGATGTCGCGGAGGGGCAGGACAGGGAGGACTTGGGACTCGGACATGATACGGATCTCCGGGGCCCTTGAGGATCGCAGGCCCGCGCGGTCGCTGGTCAGGGCCTGGCCCTGATCACCCGATCGCGCCCGCCCATGAGGCGGACTTTGATCGGATATGTGGCGCGTCGGCCCCGCGGTTCAAGCGCCACCCGCCGGGGTGCGACAATCACCGGTAAACGAGCGGCGGGAACGACACGGGCCGGGCGTCGGAAACACCGGGCCCGCGCGATAGATCTAGCCAGCCGGTCAGGCGGCGCCGTCGGCCTTCTTCTTGGTCTCGGCGTAGATCACCAGCGGCTGGGCCCGGCCCTCGACCACCTCGGCGTTGACCACGACCTCCTCGACTCCCTCGTAGCTGGGCAGCTCGAACATGGTCTCCAGCAGGATGCCCTCCATGATGGAGCGCAGGCCGCGGGCACCGGTCTTGCGGGTGATGGCCTTCCTGGCGATCGTCGACAGGGCGTCGTCGGTGAAGGTCAGGCCGATATTCTCCATCTCGAACAGGCGCCGGTACTGCTTGACCAGGGCGTTCTTGGGCTCGGTAAGGATCTTGACCAGCGCCACCTCGTCCAGGTCCTCGAGCGTGGCGATCACCGGCAAACGGCCAATGAACTCCGGGATCAGGCCGAAGCGCATCAGATCGTCCGGCTCGACCTCCTTGAGGATCTCCCCGGTGCGGCGCTCGTCGACGTCCTTGACCTTGGCACCGAAGCCGATCGAGGCACCGCTGCCACGAGCCGAGATGACCTTCTCCAGCCCGGCGAAGGCGCCGCCGACGATGAACAGGATGTTCGAGGTATCGACCTGCAGGAACTCCTGCTGCGGATGCTTGCGCCCGCCCTGCGGCGGCACGGAGGCCACCGTGCCCTCCATGATCTTGAGCAGGGCCTGCTGCACGCCCTCCCCGCTCACGTCGCGGGTGATCGACGGGTTGTCTGACTTACGGCTGATCTTGTCGATCTCGTCGATATAGACGATGCCGCGCTGGGCTCGCTCGACGTTGTAGTCCGAGGCTTGGAGCAGCTTGAGAATGATGTTCTCGACGTCCTCTCCAACGTAACCCGCCTCGGTCAGGGTCGTGGCGTCGGCCATGGTGAAGGGCACGTCGATGATCCGCGCCAGCGTCTGGGCCAGCAGCGTCTTGCCCGAGCCGGTCGGCCCGATAAGCATGATGTTCGACTTGGCCAGTTCGACGTCGTTGTTCTTCGTTGCGTGGTTCAGGCGCTTGTAGTGGTTGTGGACCGCGACCGAGAGCACCTTCTTGGCGTGGTGCTGACCGATCACATAGTCGTCCAGGACTTCGCGAATCTCCTTCGGAGTCGGGACCCCGTCCTTGGACGCCTTGAAGGAGATCTTGTGCTCCTCCCGGATGATGTCCATGCACAGCTCGACGCACTCATCGCAGATGAACACCGTCGGTCCGGCGATAAGCTTGCGCACCTCGTGCTGGCTCTTGCCGCAGAAGCTGCAGTAAAGGGTGCTCTTGGCGTCCGTGCCGGCTGCTTTGGTCATCGACCCTTCTCACTCTCGCGCCCGATCCCGCCGATCCGAGACGCGGTTCCCATGCGTAGCATTCCCATGATGGGCGCACAGGTCTTCAAAAATTGACAATCACCCATCCCATCCGCGACCACAACCCCGATGTCCTGCGACGTCGGCGCTGCGCGGTGGGTCAAACGATGTGGCTGGGGATTGCGGCGAATGGCTGACATGGGGGCTGAAACGGTTCTGCGCCAGAGCCCCAGCAAGGGCCGGGCCATCGTCGCCTTCGACTTCGACGGCACCCTCACCGTACGCGACAGCTTCACCGCCTTTCTACGATGGCATGTGGGGAAACGTCGCTGGACCAAGGGCTTGCTGCGCCTGACTCCGGCTCTGACAGCCTATGCCCGCGACCGTGACCGGGAGCGGATCAAGGCCGCGGCGACCCGGGAGTTCCTTGAGGGCCTCGACCGTGCCGAACTGGAACGCCGCGCCGAGACCTTCGCCGCAACGCGCTGGGCGCGGCTGATGCGGCCCGACGCGCTCGCAACCTGGGCGGCGTGGGGTGAGGCGGGCGCGCATCGCGTGATTGTGACCGCCAGTCCCGAGACGACCGTCGCGCCCTTCGCCCGCCGACTCGGCGCCGAGGCCCTGCTCGGCACGCAGCTGGTGTTCGACGGGGCCGGCCGGGTCACCGGGGCGTTCGCGGGCCCCAACTGCCGCGGCGAGGAGAAGGTGCGGCGCCTGCGCGCCGTTTATGGTGCCGAGGTCCGGCTCGCCGCCGCCTATGGCGACACCTCCGGCGACGCCCAGATGCTGGCGATCGCCGACGAGGGCGGCTTCAGGGTGTTCCGGGCGAGACCTTGAAGCCTCTGAGATTCGACTTTTGGATCAATTCCCGAGGAAGCCGTTCCGCTTCGCGGCCCACAACCCCGTCGCGAGGTGCCAGATGTTGGCCTTGCAGGGCATGTCTCGAAGGCCAGCCTCATCGATGCCGAGGGCGTTCTCCTTGAGTGCCCGAAACACCCGTTCGTGCGCTGAATCATAAACGCGCGAGATCATGGCGACCGTCCCTTGTTCCCAGTTGGGACGGCAACGATGACCCCGGACGCACATGCCAAAATATACTCAAGATCGAGGCGGATCAGACCGACTTGACCCCGTCGTCCTCGGCCTGCTCGCGGCGGTCGTAGACGTGGTCGACGATGCCCCAGGCCTTGGCTTCCTCGGCGTTCATGAAGTGGTCGCGGTCCAGGGTGCGCTCGACCTCCTCATAGGTCCGGCCGGTATGCTTGACGTAGATCTCGTTCAGCCGGCGCTTGGTCTTGATGATGTCCTCGGCGTGGCGCTCGATGTCCGAGGCCTGGCCGCGGAAGCCGCCGGAAGGCTGGTGGACCATGATGCGGGCGTTCGGCAGGGCGATGCGCTGGCCGGCGGCGCCGGCGGTCAGCAGCAGGGAGCCCATCGAGGCCGCCATGCCCATGCACACCGTCGTCACCGGGCACTTGATGTACTGCATGGTGTCGTAGATCGCCATGCCCGAGGTCACCACGCCGCCCGGGCTGTTGATGTACATGGAGATTTCCTTCTTCGGGTTCTCCGACTCGAGGAACAGCAGCTGGGCGCAAATCAGCGACGCCATGCCGTCCTCGACCGGCCCGGTCAGGAAGATGATCCGCTCGCGCAGCAGGCGCGAGAAGATGTCGAAGGCCCGTTCGCCGCGGCTGGATTGCTCCACCACCATCGGCACCAGGTTCATGGTGAGGTTGTCGATCGGATCGCGCATGAAGGCCTTCTCGGAGTGCGAAAACGCGCGGGACGACTCATCGCCGCTCCGCTTGCTCCAGATATCGCGTCCCGAAGGCCGCGGCGCAACCTGCGACCGGTTTACGCCTCGTCCTCGTCCTTGAGCAGCTCTTCCTTGGAGATCGGTGCGTCCGTGACCTCGGCCAGGCCGAAGATCAGCTCGCACACCTTCTCCTCGTAGATCGGCGCGCGCATCTGGGCGGCCGCGCCCGGGTTCTGGCGATAGAAGTCGAGCACCGCCCGCTCCTGGCCCGGATAGTTGCGGGTCTCGGCCAGGATCGCCTGGTTCAGCTCCTGGTCGGAGACGGTGACGTTGTTGGCGCGACCGATCTCGGCCAGCACCAGCCCCAGGCGCACGCGGCGCTCGGCGATCTTGCGGTACTCGGCCTTGAGGTCGTCGTCCGACTTTTTCGCGTCCTCCTCCGGCAGGCGGCCGGCAGCCTTGTCGGCCTCAACTTGACGCCAGATGCCGTCGAACTCCGCGTCCACCATCTTCGGCGGCAGCGGGAAGTCGTGGGCGGCGTCCAGCTGGTCCAGCAGGGCGCGCTTCAGCTTGAAGCGGGCAGCACCGGCGTACTGCTGGTTCAGGTTCTGCCGCAGCAGCTCCTTCAGCTTGTCCAGCGACTCCAGACCCAGGCGGATGGCGAACTCGTCGTTGATCTCGGCGTCCTTCGCGGCCTTCACGGCCTTGACCTTGACGTCGAAGGTGGCCGGCTTGCCGGCCAGGTGTGCAGCCTGGTAGGTCTCGGGGAAGGTCACCTTGAGGGTCTTCTCCTCGCCGACCTTGACGCCCTTGAGCTGCTCCTCGAAGCCCGGGATGAAGCTGTTCGAGCCGATCACCACGGCGGCGTCCTCGGCCGTGCCTCCCTCGAAGGCCTCACCCTCGATCTTGCCGACGAAGTCGATGATCACCTGGTCGCCGTCGGCGGCCTTGGGGACCTTGCCGCCCTTGTCCTCGTAGCTCTTGGCCTGGCCAGCCAGTTCCCTGAGGGCCTCCTCCAGATCCTCGTCGGAGGCCTCGTAGACCGGGCGCGACAGCTTCAGGGCCTTGGGGTCGGCCGGGGTGAAGTCCGGCATGACCTCCAGCGACATCTCGTAAGCTAGATCGGCCTCGCCCGCGACGACCTTCTCGATGTCGCTGACCATGGTCATCTCGGCCGGGGCGGCCGGGCGCAACTTCGCGTCGTCCAGAGCCTTCTGGCTCGACTGGTTCAGCTCGGTGTTGACGATCTCGCCCATCAGGTCGCGACCAAAGGTCTTCTTCACGTGCGAGACCGGCACCTTGCCCGGACGGAAGCCCTTGAGGCGGACCTGCGGGGCCACTTCCTTCAGGCGCGCGTCGAGCTTGGCAGTCAGCTCGGCGGCGGGAATGGTGACCGCGATCACGCGGCTCAGGCCTTCGTTCGACTTTTCGACGACTTGCATGGGGGGTCTGACGCTCTGGGGCGGCCTGGCGGCGGCGCGCGGATTGCAGGAAACGCAAGGGCCGCCCCCTGACGGGGGCGGCACCTCGAAGCCCGCCCTTATGTCGAGAACGGCCGCGAAGGTCAACGCGAGGTTCCGTACGGGCGCTCGAGACGCTAACGGAGAGGCATGAGCGCCTCCCCTGCCCCCCTCGGCGTCTTCGTTACGCCGGTCACCCCGCTGCAGCAGAACTGCACCGTCGTCTGGTGCACGGCAACGAACCGCTGCGCGGTCATCGATCCCGGCGGAGCCGTCGACGCCGTGCTCGGCGAGGTGGCCCGTCGCGGCCTCGGGGTCGAAGCGATCTGGATCACCCACGGCCACCTCGACCACGCGGGCGGCGCGGCCGAGATGCAGGAAAAGACGGGCGTGGAGATCATCGGCCCCCACCCGGCCGACCAGTTCTGGATCGACGGCATCGCCGCCCAGGGGCGAGTGTATGGGGTCCCCGAGGCTCGTGGATTCACGCCCACCCGTTGGCTGGCGGATGGCGACGAACTGACGCTCGGCGATACCCGCTGGCAGGTGTTCCACACCCCGGGTCACACGCCTGGCCACGTGATCTTCCACTGCGCCGAGGCGCGCTTCGCCCAGGTCGGCGACGTCCTGTTCCGCGGCTCGGTCGGCCGTACAGACTTCCCGCAGAGCGACCCGCAGGCGCTGATCCGGTCGATCATCGACAAACTGTGGCCGCTCGGGGACGATGTGACCTTCGTTCCCGGGCACGGGCCGGTCTCGACCTTCGGCCAGGAGCGGCGCGACAATGCCTTTGTCGCCGACCGCGTCCTTGCCGCAGCCCGGATCTAGCGTCGGAGAATAAGTCCGACGAATACAGGGCGATCCCTTCGCCCCGCCGCTGCCTGACCCGGGAACCGGACCGCCGGCCGTCGACCTGCCGGAAGTCCGGACGCCAACGGCCCCGGACCAGGAGCTCCCGCCGCCCGACTCACCGACCTCGCCGATCCGCTCGCCGCAGGATCCGGGTTGAGACGCTCCTGCAAGCGGCGCAAGACCGGCTATCCGATGGCAGTCTGTCGCGGAACCGGCACCGTTCCCTCGCGGCCCAGACCGGCCGCAAGGGCGGCGAGGCCTCGCACGCCGGCCGCAACCGGCCCAGGGGCGGACAACCGGAATCCTGCGGCTGAAGCCGGCCTTCTGCCCAGCCTTCCGGAGGGGTGCCACCACACGGGGCCGCCCCTCTGCGATCGCCGGGCGATCCCGGCCCGACGCGTGCAGCTCAGATCGCCGAAAGCACGGCCAGGGCGACCTGCGGCATCCCGCTCACATGGAAGGCGTCAACCCGCCAGCCGCTGCGCCGGGCAAGGGCCTCCACCATGGCCCGGTCGAACTTGTGGGCGCTCTCGGTATGAACCGTCTCCCCCGCCGCGAACACAGCCTCGTGATCTCCGACGACGAAGCGGAGCTGGCGGCTCGCCACGAGGTGCATCTCGATCCGGCGGGCCTCGGCGTTCCAGTTCGCCCGGTGCTCAAAGTCGTAAGGCGATACCGCCGCCCCGAGCTCTCGCGCGGCCCGGGCGATCAGATTGCGGTTGAAGGCCGCGGTGACACCGGTGGCGTCGCTATAGGCGGCCACAAGCGTGGCCTCATCCTTGATCAGGTCCACGCCAAGGATGAACAGGGCGTCGTCGCCCAGCATGTCCCGCGCGGCCGCCAGAAAGCGCCGCTGCTCGCCCGGCCCTAGGTTGCCGATGGTCGATCCGGGAAAGAAGCCGATCCGTCTGCCGGCCGGCGTCCCCGCCGGCAAACGCACGGCGGAGAGGAAGTCCGCCTCGAGCGGCAGGACCTTCAACGCCGGATAGGCCTGACCGAGCTGCGTCACCGCGCCCTGCAGCGCCGAAGGGCTGATATCGATCGGCACATAGGCGGCGAGATCGGGGGACGCATCCAGCAGCAGCCGGGTCTTCTCGCTCGCACCCGAACCGTACTCCACGAGCACCGCGCCATCGCCGAAGGCGGCGGCGATCTCCGGCGCGGTCTCGCGAAGCAGGCCCAGCTCCTGTCGGGTGGGATAGTATTCCGGCAGGACCGTGATCTGTTCGAACAGGGCCGACCCCGCAGCGTCGTAGAACCACTTCGGCGATACCTGTTTCGGCGTCCTGGCCAGGCCTGCCCCGAGCGCGCGGGCAAACGCCACGCCCGCCGCGCCCGCATTGCGGGCCAGACGCAGCCCGCTGAAGGCCCAGCGCTGATGCGGATAGTAGAAGTTTCGATAGGTGACCCGGGCATGGCTGCCCGGCGTGGCGAAGGCCGAGCCGCGCAGCACCATCTGGTTGGCCATGAACTTGCCGTTGTACTCGGCGGCCGTACCGGGGGTCGGGCGGAATCCTGGATAGGGCGCGTAGGCGGACACCGTCCATTGCCAGACCTCGCCGAACAGGCCGGACAGCGAGTCGCCCTCCGTTATCGCGGCATACTCCCACTCGGCTTCCGTCGGTAGGCGGGCACCGGCCCAGCGTGCGAAGGCCTCGGCCTCGTAGAAGCTGATGTGACGGACCGGCGCGGCCAGATCGACCGGCCGACGCCCGGCCAGGGTCATGACGCTCCAGTCCCCGTCTCTCTCCGCGCGCCAGTAGAGCGGGGCCTGCCAGTCCCCGCCCCGCGCCGCCGCCCAGCCATCGGCGAGCCACAGCTCGACGCGGCCGTAACCGCCGTCCTCGATGAAGGCGAGCCAGTCGCCATTGGTCACCAGTCCGCGCGCCATTTCGAAGGGCGGGATCCAGACGGTGTGACGCGGCCCCTCATTGTCGAAGGCGAAGCCCGCGCCCGGCGCGGCACCGACGTCGGCCCTGCCCCCCTCGAACACCGCCCAGTCGGAGGAGGCAGTCGCGGACGCCGGGGCCGCGAGCCGCGGCTCCGCCGGATAGGCGGCGGGGTCCAGCGGCGATGCCGCCATGAGGGCCAGCAGGTCCGAGAGGAAGAGCTCCTGATGCTGCTGGTCGTGGTGCAGTCCCAGCTCAAACAGATAGGTCTCCAGCGGCCCGTCGAGACCCGTCTCAAGACGATTGCGCGTCCGGCGGTCGATCTCTGCCCGGTAGGCCAGTACCTCGGCCAGCGAGGGCCGGGTCATCAGGCCCCGCGCCCCGCGCGCCACACGGGTGCCGACCGCATCATAGTAGGAATTGAACACCTGCTGCAGGCGTGGATCGACCGGCACATAGGCAGGATCGCGGGCGAGGATCATCGCTTCAAAGAACCAGCTGGTGTGGCCGAGGTGCCACTTGCCCGGGCTCGCGTCGGACATGGCCTGGGCCGCGAGATCCTCCGCCGACAAGCCGTTGGCCAGACGCGGCATGACGGCCCGCACCTCGTCGTAGCGCCGCGCCTCAGGCCCGGCCAGCACCTCGATCCTAGCCGTCTGGTTCATGCCGCGCTCCCCCGGACGCCCCGCGGTGCCACCCTAGCACCATATGCGCGAGGGGGAGCGGGCCGGTTTCCTGACGGCGACTCCAGCTGTGTGGGTGCCCGGCCCTTCAGGTCCCGGCACCTGCCCCCGGCCCCGCCTCAGCGTACCGGTCGGCCGCCGTGCTTCGCGTACTCCAGCCTGGCGATGGTGCGGTTGTGCACCTCGTCCGGCCCGTCGGCGATGCGCAGGGTACGCACCGTGGCATAGAGCTCGGCCAGCGGCGTGTCGGGCGACACGCCTGCGCCACCGAACGCCTGGATGGCATCGTCGATGACCTGCAGCGCCATGCGCGGTGCGGCGACCTTGATCTGGGCGATCTCGGACTTGGCACCCTTGGCCCCGATCTCGTCCATCATCCACGCTGCCTTGAGAACCAGCAGGCGGCACATCTCTATGTTGATGCGCGCCTCAGCGACGCGCTGCTCCCACACTGAGTGCTCGGCGATGACTTTCCGGAAGGCGGTGCGATTTAGCAGACGCTCGCACATCAGCTCCAGCGCCCGCTCGGCGCAGCCGATCACCCGCATGCAGTGATGGATGCGGCCCGGCCCGAGACGTCCCTGGGCGATCTCGAAACCGCGCCCCTCGCCGGCGATCAGGTTCTCCACCGGCACCCGGACGTTCTCCAGTACGACCTCGGCGTGGCCGATCGGCAGTTCGTCATAGCCGAACACCTTCAGCATCCGCTCAACGCGGAACCCGGGCGTATCGACCGGAACGATGATCTGGCTCTGCTGCTGATGGGTCGCGGCACCCGGATCGGTCTTGCCCATGACGATAGTCACGGCAACGTTCGGATGGGCCATGTTGGTCGACCACCACTTGCGCCCGTTGATCACATATTGATCACCGTCGCGCTCGATGCGGGTCTCGATGTTGGTAGCGTCCGAGCTCGCCACGCCCGGTTCAGTCATCAGGAAGGCCGAGCGGATTTCGCCCGCCATGAGCGGCTTGAGCCAGCGTGCCTGCTGCTCAGCGTTCCCGTACATATGGAGGACTTCCATGTTGCCGGTGTCGGGAGCGTTGCAGTTGAACACCTCGGCCGACCAGAGATGGCGGCCCATCAGCTCGGCCAGCGGCGCATACTCAAGGTTGGTAAGTCCCGCACCGTGCTCCCCGGGCAGGAACATGTTCCAAAGACCAGCTTCACGGGCCTCGGCCTTGAGCCGCTCCATGGTCGGGGGCTGACGGCTTGGTGCCTCGGCCACCTCGGCGCGATAGGTCTCCTCGACCGGGATCACCCGGTCGTTGAGAAAGCGGGCGACCCGCTCGCGCCAGTGGTCGGCGCGTTCGCTGGGCTGGAAATGCATGGGCTTCCTCCTTGAAGCAAAACGACGCGGCCCCGGAGGACCGCGCCCTTCGCGGGATTACAGTATGGCCAAGGCTCAGCTCTTCAGCAGCGGGGCGAGCTTCTGGGCGATCATCATGTCGCCGTCGATCTTCAGCTTGCCCTGCATGAAGGCCATCATCGGATCCAGCTTGCCTTCGGACAGGGCGATGAAGTCATCCCAGCTGATCCGCACCGTGGCGTCCGCTGGCTTGTCTTCATTGGTCACCGAGTTCGGCGACGAGGCACCGTCGATGAAGATCTTGCCAGCGTCGCCGAGGTCGAGCCTCACGGTCTTGCCGAGGCCGGAGTTGTCGCCCACGGCGCTGCGGATGCGATCGGTCACGGAAGCCAGGTCGGTCATTCGCGTCTCTCCTGATGGGGATTTGGGACGGAACGCCTAACCCGGCCGCCGTAAGGTGCCAAGATCACGTTGCGGAAAGCAACGGATCAGAATCCGATCTTCAGGCTGGCGACGATCCGCTCATCGCTGAGCGGTGTGTCGATGTCCGTGTCGTGATAGCGGAAGTCGAGGACCGCCCCCTCCTTGATGGTGTAGCCTGCCCCGATGTTCCACGTCGTGTAGTCATCAGACACATCGAGCGTCTGGTACCCGAGGGCGCCCGAAACTGACCACTGGTCCGAAACGGCGAAGCCGACGTTCGCTTCATAATAGACCGCTTCCTCATCGGCGACGCCGAAGATGTCTGGCGAATAGTAGACCACAGCCCCGACCGTGGCCGGCCCCACCGCGCGGGACGCAGCCGCCTTGAACTCGTAATAGGTATAGTCGGCCGCGTCAGGTTCACCGGGGTAGAAGTAACCGAGAATGCCGAAGTCGAAGGCATAGCCATAGGCCTCAGTGCGATAGCCGCCATAGAGGTCGATCTCGCCATCCGTGTCATCGTCGAACTCGACATTCGACGCCCAGGCGCCGACGTAGAATGACCCGAGCGTCACGTCGACGCCGCCCTGTAGCGCCGGATCCTCGCTGGTCTGACTGAAGCCGCGATAAACGTAGTCGGATGTGACGCCGATGTTGAATGCCACTTCCGGCTCCTGGGCCGATGCGGCACCGGCAGCCAGTACCGCCGCAACGGCCGTTGCGGCGAAAACCGCGGACCTGATGAACTTCATGACTTATCCCCTCTGTAACGTCCGCGCCGACAGGGCTGCGGAGCGGTGAAAACGCATTGATTCTAGATTAAAGGCGTCAGCTGCGATTCGTTCAAGCGTGGTCGAGCGCCTCGCCGTGCAGGTGCGAGTCGAGCCCCTCTTCCTCCTGCGCCTCGGTCACTCGCAGGCCTGTCGTGAACTTGCAGATCAGCAGGATCACAGAGGTGGCCACCGCACTCCAGGCGACGGTGAAGGCGAGGCCCATGGCCTGGTTGGCGACGTTCGCGCCTTCCGACAGACCATTTATGGCCGTGGAGGCGAAGACGCCGGTCAGCAGCGCCCCGAGAAGGCCACCGGCACCGTGGATGCCGAAAGCGTCGAGACTGTCATCGTAGCGCAGCAGCTTCTTGATCCAGACTGAGGCAGCATAGCAGAACGGGCCCGCCACCGCGCCGATGAGCACGGCACCCTTCGGATCGACGAAGCCCGCCGCCGGGGTGATGGCCACCAGACCGGCGACAAGCCCGGACAGCACACCGATCAGCGACGGCTTCCGCTTCTCGATGACCTCGACGATCTTCCAGGTCAGCGAGGCGGCCATGGCGGCCAGCAGGGTGTTGAGCAGGGCCACGCCGGCGAGGGCGTCGGCCGCCCAGGCGGAGCCGGCGTTGAAGCCGATCCAGCCGACCAGCAGCAGCGAGGCACCGATCATCGTCAGCACCGGATTGTGGGCAACGATCGGCGACTGGCCGTAGCCCTTGCGCGCGCCGAGGAAGATGGCGCAGACCAGACCGGCTACGCCCGAATTGACGTGCACCACGGCCCCGCCCGCGAAGTCGAGCACCCCGGCCGAGCCGAGGAAGCCGCCGCCCCAGACCCAGTGACAGATCGGGGCGTAGACGAAGAGGGTCCATAACGCCGTGAACAGCAGCAGGCCCGAGTACTTGATGCGCTCGGCGAAGGCACCGGTGACCAGTGCCGGGGTGATGATGGCGAAGGTCAGCTGGAACGCGATCCACAGAAACTCGGGGAGACCCGGCGCGGCCGCATAGGCCGTCTCCATGGTCACGCCATTCAGGAACGCGGCCTCGAGCCCCCCGATGACCGAGTTCACTTCCTCACCCGAGAAGCCAAAAGCGGGCTGTCCCACGCCGAAAGACAGACTGTAGCCGGCGGCGAACCAGGCGAGGGTGACGACGGCGGCCACGCCGAGCGACTGGGTGATGGTGGCGATGACGTTCTTGCGCCGCACCATGCCGCCATAGAAGAGCGCGAGACCCGGCAGGGTCATCAGCAGCACCAGGGCCGTCGAGGTGAGGATCCAGGAGCTCGCGGCACCGTCGATCTGGGCGACAGCCTGGTGCGACAGCAGGGCCGGTGCCTCAGCAGCAGGTTCGGCGATCACCTCGGCCGCGAGGGCAGTCTCGGCCGGTGCAGCATCGGCCGCCGCCTCGGCCACGGCCGGCACCACGGACTCCTGCGCAAAGGCACCCCCTACCCAGAACAGGGCGAGGGTCAGAAGACAGAGCGCAAGTGCGCCCGGTAGACGATTCAGGATTTGCGACATGCCAGTATCCCCCTTGCTATCTCGCAGATGCGAGATGTGTACCTCATTTTCACAACACGCAAGGGGGTTCGTCGCGTGCGACGCATTTTTCATGCGCGTGCGGCCCTCCGAAAAGGCCATAGCGCAAGTTTGTTGCGTTGCGCATGCGAAGACCCTATGGTCTTTCTCCCGCGTTTCATCTGTGGCCAGAAGAGGGGGCGCCGCCGTGGCCGACGCCAACCAGAAGTTCGTCATCGTTCCGCACGCCACTCCGGCGAAAACCGGCGCGGATCTCCGCGTGCAGGACTTCGCGGAAATCTATGCAGGCTTCATGGATACGGCCGCCCGCGACCAGGCCAGCCGCTGCGCCCAATGCGGAGTGCCCTTCTGCCAGTCGGCCTGTCCGCTCGAGAACAACATTCCCGACTGGCTGCGGCTAGCCGCTGAGGGACGACCGGAAGAGGCCTGGGCCCAGGCCGAAGCGACCAGCGCCCTGCCCGAGATCTGCGGCCGGGTCTGCCCGCAGGATCGTCTGTGCGAAGGTGCGTGCACTCTCGAACGCTCGGGCTGGACCACCGTCACGATCGGGTCGGTAGAGCGCTGGCTCGGCGACATGGCCTTCGAGAACGGTTGGGTCACCCCGATCCGGCCGCGGGTGGAACGCGGTCAGTCGGTCGGGATCATTGGTGCCGGCCCGGCCGGGCTGGCCGCAGCCGACCGGCTACGTTCTGCCGGTTACGCCGTGACCGTCTATGACCGCCACGACCGCGCGGGCGGCCTTCTGACCTATGGCATCCCCGGATTCAAGCTGGAGAAGCCCGTCGTCATGCGGCGGGTGGACCGCCTCATCGAGGGTGGCGTGACCTTCCGGCTCGGCGTTGAGGTTGGCAGCCACCTCCCGTTCGACGACCTGCGGGCGGCGCACGATGCGGTCCTCGTCGCCACCGGCGTCTATCAGGCCCGTCGCCTCACCGCGCCGGGCTGCGGTTCGCGCGGCGTGATTGCAGCACTGAACTACCTGATCGCTTCCAACCGGAAGGGCTTCGGCGATGATGTTCCGCCGTTCGACAGCGGCGACCTGAATGCGGCCGGCAAGCGCGTGGTGGTGATCGGTGGCGGTGACACGGCCATGGACTGCGTGCGGACCGCCATCCGGCAGGGTGCCACCTCGGTCACCTGCCTCTATCGGCGGGACCGCGCCAATATGCCCGGCAGCGCCCGCGAGGTGGGCAACGCCGAAGAGGAAGGCGTCCGCTTCGAATGGCTCGCGGCCCCGCGCGCCATCCTGGGGGGTGCCGAGAGCGTGACCGGAGTTCGCGCCGCCCGCATGGCGCTGGCCAGCCAGAACAGTGAGGGGCGCTGGACCGTAGAGGAGGTCGACGGAGGTGACTTCGAGCTTCCGGCCGATCTGGTGATCGAGGCGCTCGGCTTCGAGCCGGAGGACCTCCCGAGCCTGTTCGAGACCCCTGACCTCGCCGTGACCGAGTGGGGTACGGTGCGCACGGCGCGGCGCACCAGGGCTACGACGCTGGAGGGCGTGTTCGCCGCCGGCGACATCGTGCGCGGTGCCTCGCTCGTGGTCTGGGCCGTGCGCGACGGGCAGGACGCCGCCGCCGAGATCGACGCCTGGCTGAAGTCCCGTCTGCCTGAAAGGGCCGCGGCATGATCCGCCTCCCCGCACCCCCCGTGATCGCCTGCCCGACCGACCAGGACTTCGACCCGGCCGCCTACCGCGCCGCACGCGACGCTTTGGCCGGAGCCCATGCCTATGATCCCGCATCGGAGCACGATGCCTGCGGCGTCGGCCTCGTCGCCGCCATCGACGGCCAGCCCCGCCGCGAGGTGGTCGAGCTCGCTCTGAAGGCCCTCAAGGCCATCTTTCACCGCGGCGCGGTGGACGCCGACGGACGCTCGGGCGACGGTGCCGGGATCCTGATCGGCCTGCCCCGCTACTTCTTCGCCGCCCAGGTGCGCGACACCGGCCACGAGCCGCGCGACACGCCGATTTGCGTCGGCATGGTGTTCCTGCCGCGCCTCGATCTTGGAGCCCAGGAGCGCGCCCGGACCATCGTCGAGGGCGAGGTGCTGAAGGCGGGCTTCTATCTGTACGGTTGGCGTCAGGTGCCGCACCGGATCGAGGCGCTCGGCACCCGGGCCGCCGCCACCCGACCCGAGGTCGAGCAGGTCATGCTGGCCGCGCCGGAGGGCCTGACTGGCGAGGCCCTGGAGCGTCAGCTCTATCTCGTGCGCCGCCGCATCGAGAAGCGTGCCCAGGCCAAGGGGCTATCGGACTTCTACATCTGCTCCCTGTCGGCTCGTTCGGTCATCTACAAGGGCATGATGCTGGCCGAGGCGCTGGACGACTACTATCCGGACCTGCTGGACCCGCGTGTCACCGCCAGCGTCGCCCTGTTCCACCAGCGCTACTCCACCAACACCTTCCCGGAATGGCGGCTGGCGCAGCCGTTCCGGATGCTGGCGCACAACGGCGAGATCAACACGCTGCGCGGCAACGCCAATTGGATGAAGAGCCATGAAATCCGTATGGCAGCCGACGCCTTCGGCGACGATCAGGCGGCGGTGAAGCCGGTCATCCAGGCGTCCGGCTCGGACTCCGCGGCGCTGGACAACGTCTTCGAGGTGCTGGTTCACGCCGGGCGTCCGGCCCCGATGGTCAAAGCCCTGCTGATCCCCGAGGCGCGCGTCGAGGGGGTGATGAAGCCCGAGCATCAGGCCCTCTTCGAGTACTGCAACGCCGTCATGGAGCCTTGGGACGGCCCGGCCGCCGTCTGCGCCACCGACGGGCGCTGGGTCGTCGCCGGCAAGGACCGCAACGGCCTGCGCCCGCTGCGTCTGGCCCGGACAACGGACGGCCTGCTTGTCTGCGGCTCCGAAGCCGGGATGACCGGTGTGGCCGAGGACCGCATCGAACAGCGGCTGCACATCGGCCCCGGCCGCATGGTCGCGGTCGATTTGGAGTCCGGCCGCTTCTACGATGAGGCCGAGCTGGTCGACCGGCTGGCCGAAGATCACCCCTACCGCGAATGGCTCGGCAACATGGTCGAGCTGGAAGGCCGGATCGGCCCCGGCGATGAGCCGCGGCGTCTGTCGGGCGAGGCCCTGGTGCGGGCGCAGCTGGCTGTAAGCTGGACAGAGGAGGACATCGAGGCCCTGCTCGACCCCATGGCCGGCTCCGGCAAGGAAGCGGTCGGCTCGATGGGTGACGACGCCCCGCCGACGGTGCTCTCCGAGATCGACCGGCCCTTCAGCCACTACTTCCGGCAGGCCTTCGCCCAGGTCACCAATCCGCCGATCGATTCGCTTCGCGAGGCCGGGGCGATGAGTCTGAAGACGCGGTTCAAGAACCTCGGCAACATCCTCGCCCAGGACGAGACCCAGACGCAGGTGTTCGTACTCGAGAGCCCGGTGCTCACGACCGGCATGTACACGCGCATGGTGGATGAGGTCGGCGCGGGCGCGACCGGGGCGATCGACTGCACCTTCGACACACCGCCGGCCGGCGCACACTCGGGCGCGACCCTCGACGCGGCGCTGGAACGGATCCGCAGCGAGGCGTCAGAGCAAGCGCGCCAAGGGGCCGCCCTGCTGGTCCTGACCGACGAGCACACCGGACCCGACCGGCCGATGATCCCGATGATCCTCGCCGTGGCCGCGGTGCACTCCCGCCTTGTCGAGGCAGGCCTGCGCTCGTTCGTGTCGCTCGTGGTCCGCACGTCGGAGACGCTCGACTCGCACGGGTTCGCGGTGATGGTTGGCTGCGGGGCCACGGCGGTGAACGCCTGGCTGGCGCAGGAGACCTTCCAGGCGCGACTGGAGGCCGGCCGCTACCCCGGCCTCTCGCTGCGGGACGTGTGCCTCAACTACAAGCGCGCCATCGAGGCGGGCCTGATGAAGATCCTCGCCAAGAAGGGCATCTCGGTCATCTCGGCCTATCGCGGCGGCTATGAATTCGAGGCCCTGGGCCTGTCCCGTTCGCTCGCAGCGGAGTTCTTCCCCGGCATGACGTCGCGCATCTCCGGCATCGGCCTGCCCGGTCTGGAGCAGAAGGCCGTTCGCCAGAATTCGGCGGCCTACGACGCCGAACGTGTGCGGCTGCCCATCGGCGGGGCGCACCGGATCCGCGCGGGGCAGGAAAGCCACGCCTGGGACGCCGAGACCATCCACCGCCTCCAGGACGCCACGACCCGAAACGATTACAAGCGCTTCAAGGCCTATTCGCGCCGGGTGCGCGAACAGCCGGCGACCTTCCTGCGCGACCTGCTCGACTTCCGCGAGCCGGCCCAGACGGTTCAGATCGACGAGGTCGAGAGCGTCAACGAGGTGCGCAAGCGCTTCGTCACCCCGGGTATGAGCCTCGGGGCTCTGAGCCCTGAGGCGCACGAGACCCTGAACATCGCCATGAACCGGATCGGGGCCCGCTCGGTCTCCGGCGAGGGGGGCGAGGACCCCGAGCGCTACGTCACCCGCCCCAACGGCGACAACCCGAACAGCGCGGTCAAGCAGGTCGCCTCCGGTCGCTTCGGCGTCACCGCCGAGTACCTGAACAAGTGCCGCGAGATCGAGATCAAGGTGGCGCAAGGGGCCAAGCCCGGCGAGGGCGGCCAGCTACCCGGCTTCAAGGTCACCGGGTTCATCGCCCGGATGCGCCACGCCACGCCCGGCGTGGGCCTGATCAGCCCGCCGCCGCACCACGACATCTATTCGATCGAGGACCTCGCCCAGCTCATCTATGACCTGAAGCAGATCAATCCCGACGCCCGGGTGACGGTGAAGCTGGTCGCCGCCTCCGGCATCGGGGCCGTGGCTGCCGGGGTGGCCAAGGCCAAGGCCGACGTGATCCTGATCTCGGGCCACAACGGCGGCACCGGGGCCTCGGCCATGGGCTCGATCAAGCACGCCGGCATGCCCTGGGAGATGGGCCTCGCCGAAGCGCACCAGGTGCTCAGCCTGAACGGCCTGCGCAACCATGTGCGGTTACGCACCGACGGGGGCATCCGTACCGGGCGCGACGTGGTCATCGCCGCCCTGCTCGGGGCCGAGGAGTACGGCATCGGCACCGCCAGCCTGATCGCGGTCGGCTGCCTGATGGTTCGCCAGTGCCATTCCAACACCTGCCCGGTCGGCGTCTGCGTGCAGGACGAGCGCTTGCGCGCCCTGTTCACCGGGACCGCGGACAAGGTCGTAAACCTGTTCACCTTCATCGCCGAGGAGACACGTGAGGTGCTCGCCTCGCTGGGGCTGCGCTCGCTGGACGAGGCGGTCGGCCGAACGGACCTGCTGCGGCAGGTGTCGCGCGGCTCGTCGCATCTCGACGATCTCGACCTCAATCCGCTGCTGGTGCGAGTGAGCGGCCAGCTGAACCCGCAGCGCGGGCCGGAGACGGCGCGCAATCCGGTGCCGGACACCCTCGACGCCCTGATCGTGCGCGACGCCGCCCCGCTGCTGGACCGCGGCGAGAAGATGCAGCTGACCTATTCGGTGCGAAACACCCAGCGGGCCATCGGCACGCGCACCTCCTCGCACATCGTACGGCGCTTCGGCGATCGCCTGCCCGACGGCCAGCTGACCCTGGCGCTCAGGGGCTCGGTCGGCCAGTCAATGGCCGCCTGGGGCATGAAGGGGCTGCGCATCGAGCTGGATGGCGAGGCCAATGACTATGTCGGCAAGGGCCTGTCGGGCGCGCATCTGATCATCCGTCCGACCACCTGGCAGCCGGGGCAGGCGATCGTCGGCAACACCGCCCTGTACGGTGCCACCTCCGGTGCCCTGCTGGCGGCGGGCGTCGCTGGCGAGCGCTTCGCCGTGCGCAACTCGGGAGCCATGGCTGTCGTCGAGGGCGTCGGGGCCCATGGCTGCGAGTACATGACCGGCGGCACCGTGGTGGTGCTGGGCCGGGTCGGCTGGAACTTTGGAGCCGGCATGTCCGGCGGCGAGGCCTTCATCCTGCAGGATCAGCCGGATCTGGAGGCGCACCTCAACGCCGAGGGCGTGATGGCGGTGCCGGTGCATGGCGAGGCGGGCACCCGCCTCAGCGGGCTCGTCGAGCGGCACGCCCGCGAGACCGGATCACCGCTGGCCCGCCGCTTGCTGGAAAGCTGGCCCGAGTCGCAGACGCGTTTCGTTCAGGTGCTGCCGCGCGAAGCCGCCAAGGCCCACGCCAGAAAGCGAGCCTGACGGGCGCGCGTACTACCGGGTCAGCGGCCGCGCCAGCATGGCCCTCAACCGGGCCAGGGCCTCGGGCGTCATCGGCCCGAACAGACCGCGGGCGTCCTCGGGGATGTGCGCCATCGGCTCGCCGCCGGTCTGGAAAATGTAATGATCGAAGAACACCCGCCACGCCTCGCGCTCGCGCGGCGGCAGGTCGCGCAGCGTCAACAGGGCGTGGAACAGGGTGAACATTGGCGTGGTCAGCCACTGCGGCCCGTCGCGCCACCAGAAGTTCACCATCGCCCCGACCGGCTCGAGTGACCCGACATTGTGGAACCACAGGCTGGGGACATAGATGGCGTCGCCCGGTGCCAGCTCGGCCACCTCGGCCTCGGCCCAGGCTTCGGCGAAGCGCGGAAACCGCTCAAGATCGGGCGCGTCGACATCGACAAGGCTGATCGGCTGGCCAGCGAGGGTGAAGTCGAGCGGCCCGACATAGAGATTGGCCACCTGCGTCGTCGGGAACAGGACGAAGCGCCGCCGCCCGGCGATGACGCAGGCGAGGTTCTGCGGCAAGTCCCAATGGGTCGCCGTCGTCGACCGGTTGCCGACCCAGAGCGAGGTCAGACGTTCGCGCGCCGGATCCAGCAGCGGCATGGGATTGGCCTCGGCCAGGCCAGGCAGGCAGAGCGGTGCCGGCACGCCCCCGGCGTAGACGGACGCCGGCTGCGACTCCCCGGCCAGCGCCAGCATCTCGTCAAGTAGCGTCGTCAGGCCCATCTGCACCGGGCCGTGATTCCGCCCTTTCAGATCGTCCGAGTAGCTGTACCGTCCCTGCACCTCCGGCGCGGCGCGAAACACCTGCACCGGCCGGCCGGCGTCGAGGCCCGCCAGATAGGACCGCAGGCCCTTCGGCGTCTGCCCGGCCGCCACCGCCGGCCAGTCGGCCACGAGCCCCTCCAGCACCACCGGCCGCCCGGCAGGCACGATCTCGGCCTCGAAACGGGCACGGTCGACGCCGCGCAGCCGCGGCAGGGGACGGGGGGATGGCAGAGGGCTCATGGTCGCGGACTCAGGGGTGGACCGGCGACGGCGTCAAGGACTAGGTGGATGGCCATGCGCGCGCCCTCGCCCTTCGACGCCCGACAGGACCTGGCCGACGCCCCGGCCACGAGCCGGCGCTTGCGGCCGAAGGACGCCGCCACCCTGATCCTCGTCCGCCAGACCCGGGGGGTGCCCGAAGTCCTGATGGGTCGCCGCGCGCCGGGCCATGTGTTCATGGCCTCGAAGTGGGTGTTTCCCGGCGGCCGCATCGAGCGGGCCGATTTCGGCGCGGCCTCCGCCACCGATCTCGCCGCCGAGGTCGCCGCCCGGCTGGAGCGCGAGACGGCACCGCGGCGTGCGCGGGCGCTGGCCCTCGCCGCCGTCCGCGAGACCTTCGAGGAAACCGGACTGATCCTCGGGCGACCGGCCCCGCCGGCCTCGGTCGCGGGTCCATGGCGGGCCTTCCGCCAGTCCGGTGCCCTGCCCGACCTGGCCGCCCTCACCTATGTGGCGCGCGCCATCACCCCGCCGGGGCGCACGCGCCGCTTCGACGCGCGCTTCTTCATGGCCGACGGCAAGACCCTGCTGGCCCACGGCGCGGCCTCCGGGGAGCTGGATGAGGTCGCCTGGCTGCCTCTGCCGGAGGCCCGCGCCCTCGACCTGCCGGCCATTACCCGATTTGTCCTCAGCGAGGTGGCGGCGAGACTCGACGAGGACCCTCGCCCCCTGCCCTTTGTGCGCTGGCGCCACGGGCACCACGCTGTAGACTACGACTGATCAGTCCGCGAGCGGCCGCGTGAGGTCGAACTCGACCCGCAGGAAGCGTCCTGACGGACGGCGCAGCTCGTAGGCGAAGATGTCGCCGGGGCGGACGTCCACGGACCAGACATTGGTGGTGGAAGCCTCGGCCCCGCCCTCCCGGAACATGGCGATCGACTCGGCGTCCACCGGAAAGCTCTGCCGCTCCGCCGTGCCCGGAGCAACAGTGTCGCCGCCGTACATGTGCCAGCCGTGGATCTCGCCCTGCGGGTCGCGGTGATCGTGCTTCAGTCGGAGGCCGGTGTCGGTGCGGGTGATCACCCAGCGTCGCGAACGATCCTCGCCCACGGCGAAGGGGATGCCGATCTCGTCGGGCGCGCAGTCACGCACGTGCATGACGAGAAGGCTGCTGCGGAAGTCGTCGTCGACCGGATCGGTCGTCACCACACGTCCTTCGAACCGCTGGCCGCACAAGGCATTGAGGCGCGCCAGGAAGGCGTCCCGGGGCAAGTCTGCGGGAGCCGTGCTGGCGCAGGCTGACAGAAGGACTGCTATCGCAGGGGCCAAAGCGCCGGGGGCGAAGGAGGCGAGCATGGACGCCATCCTGACCCCGAAACTGCGCCGAAGCCAACCCCTGGATCAGGATTCCGCACTCCATCTGGCGACTGTCACGGTTGAGGCGATCAAGACATCGCTGGAGCGGACGTTTCGGCGTGCCGCGCCGGTCGAGACGGTATGGGGAAGTCCCGAGGCTCCCCTTTCCGGGATCGTGGTCCTCCCACCCTCATCCAGACCCTGGTTGCGCGATCCACTCCTCCAGCAGCGGTTCGCGTCTGAGCCGCCCGGCGAACCATAACCCGGCCTGGCCCAGTTCTCGGGAGCGATGGGCCAGGACGAAATGCGCCTCGGGGCGCGGTTGCTGGACCTCCAGTCGCAGCAGGGTTCCCCGCTCGAACTCAGGCTTGGCCAGAAAGCGCGGCACGAAGCCGACGCCGAGTCCAGCCCTTTGAGCTTCGAGCTTCGCCGTCATGTTGGGAACCGTGAGCGTCTCCTGGCCGGCGAGCAGGCCGTACGTCCGCGCGGGACGGGCGCGCGAGCTGTCAGCGATGATCACTGCGCGGTGCGGCAGCACCTCAGACTCCGGCAAGGGCGATCCCGAGACGCCAGCATAGTCGGCCAGGGGGTGGCCGGGGGCGACTGCGAAGTCGAAAGCAACGGTTCCGAGCGGGAGGACGGCATATCCCCCGCCGGAAGGAATCCCTCCCGCGCCGAGGCCGGCGATGATGAGGTCCGCCCTGCCCTCGACCAGAGCCTCCCAACATCCTTCCAGCGCCTCTTCAGCCAGACGTACCCTCGCGCCGGACGCCAGCGCATAGAAGTCTGTCAAGGCTGGAAGGAGCCGCTGGGCCCCCAGCAAGGTGTCGACGACGATGCAGAGCTCGCTCTCCCAGCCGGCTGCGATCCGCCCAAGCCGGCGCTCGGCTGCTGCGGCCAGCTGCAGTAATCTTCGACCTTCGCCGAGCAGATCGTGGCCCGCAGGCGTCAGTCGTGTCTGGCTCTTACTCCGCTCGAACAGTTTGACGCCCAGCTCGCATTCAAGCTGGTTGACGGTGTAGCTGAGTGCCGACGGCACCTTGTTGAGCTCGGCCGCCGCCTTTGCAAACGATCCATGACGGGCAATCGCGTCGACCACGTAGATCGCGTCAAGCGAAAGTGCGGGACGGGGCGTCATGATTCAAGAAACTTGAACATCATGTTCAAATCTCGTCGCTTTTCGTCCCAAAGAACAGCCTCTATCCTCAAGGAAACCACCAAACAGGCGATCCGATGATAGACACCCCGATAAAGATGGCCAATTCGCCCAACGCGCTTGTCTCTATTGACAGTTTAAGGCGGAGGCGTGTCGTCTCCGCGATCCTCGCCCTGCCTGTCATCGCGTTCGCCGGTGCCGCATCCTCCGGTCCCGCATTCCAGCAGGGTGGCCCCGACGCGCGGGTCGTTACCCTGACCTTCCTGAAGTCTGCTCCTGGCAGGTTGAGCCAGCTTGAGCGTTATGTGCGGGCGAACTGGTTCGCAATGGACGAGATCGCCGTGCAGCGGGGCCTCTTCGTCAGCTATGGCTGGTTCGATACCGGCTCGGACGAAGGTCCCTGGAACGCCATCGTTATGGTGACCTATCGCGACGCCCGGGGGTTCGCGGGCATTCAGGACGCGTGGAGCGAGATCCGGGCCGCGCACCGTGAGGTCAGGATCGATGGTGCCACTCAGGCCGACCTCGGCCGGATTGTCGAGAGCCGCGAGATCTTCGAGCGCACGCCCTTCGTCACTGCCCCGGACTTGGGAACACCTCCCGCCGGAACCGGGCCGGACACGGCTCTCGCAGACGAGACCGCCGTCCGGGCTGTCGTAGACAAGTACTTCGAGGGGGGCGTTACCGGGAACCCGGAACCGATCCGCGAGGCCTTCCTGCCGTCGGCGAGAATTGAGGGCCTGCGGGGGGACCAACTGGTCACCTGGTCATTCGACGACTATGTCCGTAACTTCGACGGTACCCCTGCCCCGGGTGCGGACCGGATCGAGCGAAACGTCACCCGGGTCGCGATACAGGGCGACAGCGCAACGGTGCAGCTCCGCTTGCGATTCAGCCCCAGCCGGGCGCTCGACGAGCAACTCCTGCTCCTGCGCATCAACGGGCAGTGGAGGATCACCTACAAGTCCTACACGCCCTCGGCCCAGAGCCTGATCGGTTGAGGTGGAACCGCCTCGCGATTCCGCCGAAGCCGTGAATCGGGCTCAGGGCACTTCGTCCAGGTGGAACTCATCCGCCTTTGAGGTCCTTGCTCCCTGTCCTATCATCGTCCCGTTGACTTCACGGCGGGCCTGAGTATGTTCCGCGCCTTCCATTTCCGCGGCTTCAGGCCGTCGCAGAGGTATGTCCGATGGCCAAACCGGCTTCCATAAAGATCCGTCTGAACTCGACCGCCGATACCGGCTTCTTCTACGTCACCAAGAAGAACGCTCGCACCATGACCGAGAAGATGGTCGTAAAGAAGTACGACCCGGTCGTGCGCAAGCACGTGGATTTCAAGGAAGGCAAGATCAAGTAGGCCGGTCCGGTGCCTCAAGCGGCGCGATCGTTGATCTGATCTCGACGCCCGGCTTCGGCCGGGCGTTTTGCGTTGCGGGCCGACCCGTCGGTCAGGCTGCGCGGGCGATGACCCGGTTGCGGCCGCTGGACTTGGCCTCGTAGACCCCGTCGTCGGCGCGCTTCAGCAGGCTCTCCGGCGTCTCGTCGCTGCCGCGCGTGGCGGCAACGCCGATCGAGACGGTCACCGGCAGGCTTTCCTGGCCGCCGAGGATCCGGAACGGCGCGACCTCGACATTGATGCGGATGCGTTCGGCGATGCGCTGGGCATCCTCCAGCCGCGTCCCCGGCATCACCACCACGAACTCCTCGCCGCCCATGCGGAAGGGCAAGTCCACGGCCCGGACGTTGGTCGCCAGACGCACGCCGAATTCGCGCAGCACCTCATCGCCGGCATCATGCCCGAACAAGTCGTTGACGCCCTTGAAGTGGTCGATATCGACCAGCAGCACGGCCACCGTCTCGCCGCCGTGGTTGGCGCGGGCGATCAGGGCCTGCAGCTGGCTTGTCATGTAACGACGGTTATGCAGTCCGGTCAGGGCGTCCGTGACGGCCATCTCGAGGCTGAAGTCCAGTTTCTCGCGCAGGAAGTCGGCGAAGCGCTTGCGCTTCACCTGGGTGCGCACCCGGGCCGCGAGCTCCTCCGGATCGACCGGACGGGGCAGCAGGTCATTGACGCCGATTTCGAGCGCCCTGACCATGCGCCCCCGGTCGCCCGGATTGACGATGGCGAGAATCGGCAGGTTGCGCGAGCCTTCATGCGATCGCACCTGGGCGGCGAGCCGCAGGCCGTCAAAACTGTCGGCAGCGGCGTTGATGATCAGCAGGTCAACGCGCGTTCGGCTGGCCGCGAGCGCCGTGGCGGGGTCCGCCTCCTGGCTGACCCGGTGCTCGTCGGCAAGGCCGGCCATCAGCCGCCTCGCGCGCGCTGCGTCGTCATCGACCACGATGATTCTGCCGCCTGACGCGCGGAGCCGGCCGACGCCTTCGATAAGGCCGAGGCGGCGACCGCTTTCCTCGCGCTCGCGCAGCTCGTCCGTGACCAGCTTGAGCCGGGCCAGCGAGCGCACCCGGGCCATCAGGATGACGTCGTCGATTGGCTTGGTGATGAAGTCGTCCGCTCCGGCGTCGAGGCCACGAATGCGTTCCTCCCGTCCGTCCAGAGCCGTGACCATGATGATCGGGATATGCCGGGTGTCGACATTGGCCTTGAGTCGGCGACAGACCTCGAAGCCGTCCATGCCCGGCATCATCACGTCGAGCAGGATGATGTCCGGCGCGTCGCGCGCGGCGATCTGCAGCGCCGTCGGCCCGTCGGGCGCGCTCAGGACGTCATAGTACTCAAACGTCAGCTTCGCCTCGAGAAGGCGGATGTTCGCCGGCACGTCGTCGACCACAAGGATACGTGCGGTCATGGCCTACCCCAGATGCTTCCGGACCGTGTCGAGGAAGGCGCTGATCGAGATCGGCTTGGAGATGTAGGCCTCGCAGCCGCCCCGGCGAATGCGTTCCTCGTCCCCCTTCATGGCAAAGGCGGTCACCGCCACCACGGGGATGTGCGAAAGCTCCTCGTCCTCCTTGAGCCAACGGGTGACCTCGAGTCCGGAGATCTCCGGCAGCTGGATGTCCATAAGGATCAGGTCGGGCCTGTGCTGGCGCGCCAGGGCAAGCGCCTGCAACCCTTCGCGGGTCTGCAGGGTCTCGTACCCCTGAGAATCGAGCAGATCATGAAAGAGCTTCATGTTCAGCTCGTTATCCTCGACGATGAGGACCTTTTTTGACATCATTACCCGGACGTTGTCGCCGCCTTGGTCCTCAGACCGCCGCTGCGGGCCCCCATCTGTTTTCGGGGCGAAGAATGACCCGACATTCTTTAAGTTGACGTGAAGTCGGACCCGACGCGCATGAAAGCTCCCCGTTGAAGGCCCTTTGCCGCGAATGTCTGTGGCAGGCAGCCCGTCCCCCCGAACCGCGCCGCTGCCGCGGCTGCGGCTCGCCACGGCTGCTGGTGCATGAGGAACTTGACACCCTGGGCATCGCCCACATGGACTGTGACGCCTTCTATGCCTCGGTGGAGAAGCGCGACCGGCCCGAGCTGCGCGACCGGCCGGTGATCGTCGGCGGTGGCCGGCGCGGCGTGGTGACCACGGCCTGCTATATCGCTCGCCTCAACGGGGTCAGCTCGGCCCAGCCGATGTTCAAGGCGCTCAAGGCCTGTCCTGACGCTGTGGTGCTCAAGCCGGACTTTGCGAAGTACACCACCGAGAGCCGGCGCATCCTCGGGGCGCTCGGCGAGCTCACGCCACTGGTGCAGCCGCTGTCGCTGGACGAGGCCTGGGCTGACCTGTCAGGGACCGAGCGGCTCAACGGTGGGCCGCCGGCGCTGCAACTGGTGCGGCTGCAACGGCGCATCGAGACCGAGGTCGGCCTGACGGTCTCGATCGGCCTCGCGCCCAACCGCTTCCTCGCCAAGGTCGCCTCGGAGCTGGACAAGCCGCGTGGCTTCTCGGTCATCGGGGCGGCAGAGGCGCAGGCCCTCCTCGCCCCCCGGTCGGTCTCGATCCTGCCGGGGGTCGGTCCGGTGTTCGCCCGGGCCCTGCGCAGCGACGGCTTCGACACGGTCGGCCAGCTGGCCGCGGCCGAACCCCGCGACCTGGTGAGGCGATTCGGCGAGTGGGGCCTGCGCCTGTCCGAGCTGGCCCAAGGGCGCGACGCCAGGGCCGTCAATCCCGAGCAGGACCGGCGCGGCATGAGCACGGAGACCACCTTCAACGCCGACCTCGCCGAACGCGAGGCGCTGGAGGCCGAGCTCTGGCCGCTGTGCGAGAAGCTGGCGGCCAAGGCCCGGCGCTCGGGCCTCGCATCGCGGACGATCCAGCTCAAGCTGAGACGCACGGACTTCCGTGTCGTCACCCGCCGCCGCACCCTGCCGGAGCCGGTACAGACGGCGCGCGGCCTGTTCGCGGCCGCGCGCGAGTTGCTCACGCCCGAATTGGGCCGGCCCTACCGGCTGATCGGCGTCGGCATGGCGGACCTGATCGACGCCGAGGACGCGCCCTCGGGCCTGTTCGACACGGCCGAGGCGCGCGCGCTCAAGACCGAGACCGCCATTGACGCCCTGCGCGCCCGCTTCGGTGCCTCGGCGGTCGTCGCCGGCCGCGCGCTCAAGAACTAGGCTTCGTACTCAATAAGGGGATTCCTCGCGCCGTTTGTTCGTGATTCACTCTTCTTGGATCGGAGGTGGATCATGGGCCGACATCTATACTGGCTGAGCGATGCGGAGTGGGGTCGGATCGAGCCGTATCTTCCGA
>JAPZRF010000036.1 GCA_027531145.1 Brevundimonas sp.
GGCCCCCGCACGCCCTGGCCCCGCACTTCGTGGTGGTCGCCAATGTCGAAGCGCCGGACGGCGGCCGCGCGCTGGCGGGCGGCAATTCGCGCGTGCTGTCGGCGCGCCTGAACGACGCCCGCTTCTTCTGGGACGAGGACCGCAAGGTCGGCTTCGAGCCCTGGCTGAAGAAGCTGGAGGGCGTGACCTTCCACGCGAAGCTGGGGACGATGGCCGAGCGGGTCGCGCGCATCGCCGCCCTCGCCCGCGAGATCGCGCCGCTCCTCGACGTGGACCCGGCGCTGGCCGAACAGGCGGCGCGCTACGCCAAGGCCGACCTGGCCTCCGGCATGGTCAGCGAGTTCCCCGAACTGCAGGGGATCATGGGCGGGTATTATGCGCGGGCGACGGGATCGCTCCCCCCCTCGAACCCGGCTGCGCCGGCTTCGGTCCCCCCTGAGGGGGGACAATCGCCCGGTCATTCTCCCCCCGCCGGGGGGAGTACCCGCGAAGCGGGGGAGTGGGGGCTATCCGCCGCCGTCGCCGACGCGATCCGGGACCACTACAAGCCCCAGGGGCCCGCCGACACGGTCCCGACCGACCCGCTGACGGTGGCGGTCGCCCTGGCCGACAAGCTGGACACCCTGGTCGGCTTCTTCGCCATCGACGAGAAGCCCACGGGGTCGAAGGACCCGTTCGCCCTCCGCCGCGCGGCGCTGGGGGTGATCCGGCTGGTGCTGGAGAAACCTCAGCGGCTACGCCTCAGTCAGATTATTCAGACCGCACATTCAAACCTCGCGTTGCAAATCAACTCCCGGCGGGTCAACACACTTGCTCAGAGCAGGTTCGAAGCAGGCAGACTTCTGGGCGTTGATGGCGGCGGTACTGGTCGCGCGGTCCAAGCGACAATTCGAGATGGAGTCAATGTACGGGAGGAGTTGCGCACCAATACTGCCAACCTCCTCGCCTTCTTTGCCGACCGCCTGAAGGTGCTCCTCCGCGACCAGGGCCAGCGGCACGATCTCGTCGATGCGGTGTTCGCGCTGGGCGATGACGATCTCGTCCGCATCGTCCGCCGGGTCGAGGCGCTGGACGCCTTCCTCGGCACCGACGACGGGGCCAATCTGCTGGCCGGCTACAAGCGCGCCTCGAACATCCTGAAGGCCGAGGCCAGGAAGGGCGACCTGCCGAGCGGCCCCGCCGCCGAGCTGCCGGGCGCCCCGGCCGAGGAGACGGCCCTGGTCGCGGCCCTGCACGCCGCCGGGCCCCGGGTCGAGGCCGCGCTCCAGGCCGAGGACTTCGCCGCCGCCATGGCGGCGCTGGCGGCCCTGCGCGGCCCGGTGGACGCCTTCTTCGAGGCGGTGCTGGTCAATTCCGAGGCGCCCGCCGAGCGCGACAACCGGCTGCGGCTGCTGGGCCAGGTGCGCGACCTGACCGGGCGCGTCGCCGACTTCGGCCAGATCAGCGGCTGATCCCCACCGTCGTCACCCCCGGGCTTGTCCCGGGGGTGACGATCAGAGATAAGCGCCCCTTCCGGTCGGCAGGGCGAGCGCGCTATATCCCGCGAACGGCCCGTCTCCATAGCTCAGCCGGATAGAGCACAGGTTTCCTAAACCTGGGGTCGCAGGTTCGAGTCCTGCTGGAGACGCCGCCGGGCGGCCGGCCGGAGGCTGTCGCCGGTGGTCAGCGCCGACGGTCAGTGATCGCCGCTAGTGATGTCCCGGGTCGCAACCCACTTGCCGTCCAGCCAGTCGACGATTTCCTGCGCCGCGGGGTGGTCAATCGCGGCATATCGCACACGCAAGCGATCCTGGACCGCTGGATCCATCCGGTCTCGGCCGGTATCGTTCAGCAGGAACAGGTGACGCCTCACCAGGTCTGCAAGAGAGGTCCCAAGCACATCCCGGGCCGCTTCGGCCAGGGCAGCGCCGTAGTCGTAATCGTCCCCCAACCGGTAGCTCCTCGGCAAGGTCAGGGCTGGCACCAGGGTCAACTCAGGCTGAAGGGCGGGATTGATAGCATGGGCGGACAACAGCGATCCGATGCCGGCCGGGCGGCCGGTGAAGGCGCGCAGGTGCAGGAAGGGCGACATCCGCGGCCCGTCATTCACAGGATAGTTGTCCCAGAGAAAGGGCCGCCGGCGGAGCTGCCCGGCGACCCGATCCAGGTGCCGAGCGCCATAGGCCCGGCTGCAGACTTCTTCACCCGTCCAGAATACCTCGATCCGGGCGTCCAGGGCCGCGCCCAGCGTCTCAAGGTATCTCTCTGGCCGCACCCCGAACGCCATGTCGAGAGCCGGATCGTCCGAGTAGTAGGTCGGACACATGACGATCCGCGAAGCACGCGTCCGACCCGCGATCCAGTGGACAATATCGGCCTGGGCCCCGGCGAGACCGGGAAGGTCTCCCCGCATGTCATCGAAAAGAATGCCGAGGTCCTGGACGCCAAGGTCGTCGAGGAAGGCCAGCTTGTCGGCCAGCGCCGCCCTGGTCTCCGCGCCGAAATCGCGCCAGACTTCAAGGGGGCTGAGGCCGACCCCGAACCGCACGCCAGCGTCCCGGCAGGCGGCTGCGAAGCCAGCCAGGGCGGCTGTGGCGGTCTCGGGCGGCGTCTCGCGCCAGCGGTGACGCAGGAAGACGTCGGCTTTGGGAGCGTAGATGAAGAAGCTGTAGCCCACGGCCGCCAGCCGTCGCATGACCCGCTCGCGGGCCGCCCAATCCCAGGGAATCCCGTAGTAGCCCTCGATCAGGCCCAGTTCCGGTGCCGTGGCTCCTCCCGTCATCTTCCCGCACCTACCTGTCGCGTCATGCGGGGAACCCCTGTCCAGTTGCGATCGGATCGGCGCGGCGGGCCTTCCTGCAAGGGCAATCGTCCTCGCCGGCAAACACGCAACCGTATCGCCATTCCGTAGCTGCCTGACGGGATTGCGTCCAGCGTCGGGCGTGGCAGTCTGGCGAGCCGGTCCGGGATCTTCTGGCGCGCCCCTGGGAGGGTGACGGGGCTCCGCATCGGGTCAACCCGGTGGTGAAGGGGGACATCCTTTCATCGCGGCCCGCCAGCGTCGTCGTCGCCTGACAGCTGGGGAAGGAAGGGCCTTGATTTCATGCATCCAGAAGGCCCGCCATGACCATGTCACCACCCGCCGAAGCCGCCCTGATGGCTGATGCCGATGCCCGCGCAGCCGCCTATCTCGCCGGCGTCGCGACCCGCCGGGTCTTTCCCGAAGCAACCGCGATTGCGAACCTCTCCTTGTTCGAAGAAGCGCTGCCCGAAACCGGCTGTACCCCCCCGGCAACCCTCGCCCTGCTGGACGAGATCGGCTCGCCGGCCACGACGGCGTCGAACGGGCCGAACTATTTCGGCTTCGTGATCGGCGCTTCGCTACCGGCCTCGGCGGCGGCTGAGCGGATGATGATAGCGTGGGACCAGTGCGCCTCCTCGTTCAACAGCTCGCCGGTGGCTGCAACGCTTGAGCGGGTAACGGGTCGCTGGGTGCTTGACGTGCTCGACCTGCCGCGCGGCAGCGCGGTGGGGTTCGGCACCTCGGCCACGGCATGCGGGTTGTCCTGCATTGTCGCCGCCCGCCGGGCGCTGCTGCGAAGGGCGGGGTGGGACATGGATGTGGACGGCCTGTCGGGCGCGCCCATGATCCGGGTGATCGTGCCGGAAACCGTACATGTCACTCTGCTCAAGGCCCTGCGACTGCTGGGCTTCGGTATGCGGCATATCCTCCACGCCCCGGTTGACGCGGCGGGTCGAGTCGATCCCGATCGGCTACCCGCACTGGACGATCGCACCATCCTGTGCCTGCAGGCCGGCGAAGTGAACACCGGGGAGTTCGATCCTTTTGCCGTGGTCATTCCCCCGGCCAGGGCGGCCGGTGCCTGGGTCCACGTCGACGGTGCGTTCGGGCTGTGGGCCCGAGCCTCGCAGGCCAAACGCCATCTAACCGAAGGGATCGAGGCGGCGAACAGCTGGACAACGGACGGGCACAAATGGCTCAATACGCCCTACGACTGCGCCATGGCGATCTGCCGCGATCCTGAGGCTCTCGCCCAGGCCATGAACTGCGACGCCGCCTATTCCGCTGCCAGCGCCGATGCGCAGAGGAACCTGACCCTGGAATTCTCGCGCCGCGCGCGCGGCGTGCCGCTGTAGGCAGCGCTCCGCACCCTGGGTCGGGACGGGGTGAGCGCCATGGTCGAGCTGCACTGCGCCCAGGCTGCACGCATTGCCGAGGGGCTGCGGGCGATCGGGCTGGCGGTGCTCAACCGGCCAGTGCTCAACCAGGTCCTCTTCCGCGGCCGGAGCGAGGTCGAGACGGCGGCGATCCGGTCGGGGGTCGAACGATCGGGTCGTGCCTGGTTCGGCGAAACGATCTGGCAGGGGCAACCAGCCCTCCGCATCAGCGTCTCATCGTGGCGCACGGGCGACGACGACATCGAGCGCCTGATTGAGACGATCCGAGACGAGCTGGATTCTCTCGCCTGATCAGGCGTCGGCTGGCCGGACTGCGCCGGACGCCTGTCGAGGTACGCTCCGACCCGATCATGGGCCGGGCCGAGTTGACGGGATGAACCTGGACGCCGACGACGGAGCCCACGGCAACCCGACGATGGTTCTGGAGGTGCTGGCCGGCATGGTCATCATCGCCGAACGCACCCTGCGCAAGCCGAAGCCGCCGCGCCAAACGTACGTCAGCCTGGCGTCGATCAACCAGAACCGCGCGCTGGCAGACGTGACCCGCCGCTCGCTCCCCTCCTCACCCCCGACGGCGAGCGGCGGGTCGCCCCTCTTCCTCAGGTCTGCGTCAGGCTGAGCAGATTGCCCTCGCTGTCGTGGAACCACAGCACCCGGGCGGCTCCGCCCGGACTGGTCCAGACCCCGCGGGCGTCCTGCCCGTAGCCCTCGTAGATCACCGGCGTCACGCCTGCCGCGACGAGCGCGCCCACCGCCGCGCCGATATCCCCGACATGCCAGCCATGGACCGGATGCGGACCAGCGCTCCAGCCCTCCGGTGCCGGCGTGAGCCGCACCAGGCCGGCCGGGCTCGTCAGGGTGGCCCCGAACGGATCCGGGCTACCCTCGGCCCCGAGCAGACGACGGTAGAAGTCGCAGGCCCGCTCCATGTCGGTCACGAACAGAAAGCCCATCGGCCGCGCGTCGTGTGGCAGTGGCATGGCGATCCTCCCTCATCCCGGCCGGCAGGGAACGCCCGATCCCGCTGACAGGCAAGGGCCGGGGCTGCTATCGGATAGGGACATTTCCAGGAGCCCCGCATGGACATCCGCCCGCTCGACCCCGCCCTGCATGTCGCGCCACAGATCGCGCTGGAGGACGTGCCCGCGCTTAAGACCGCCGGCTACGCCGCCCTGATCTCCAACCGCCCCGACGGCGAGGAGCCCGGCCAGCCGGATGCGGCCACCGTGCGCGCTGCAGCCGAGGCGGCGGGGCTGGCCTTCGTCCACATCCCGGTCTCGATGTCGTCCCTCGGGCCCGAAGAGGTCGAGGCCCTGCGCCACGCGCTCGACACCCTGCCCGGACCGGCGCTGGCCTTCTGCCGCTCGGGCACCCGCTCGGCGATCCTGTGGGCCCTCAGCCAGGCCGGCGACCGCCCGGCCGACGAGCTGATCGCCGCCGCCGCGGCGGCCGGCTACGACCTGTCCGGCCTGCGTTCACAGCTGGGCTGAGGCAGGACCGCCGCGGCAGGGAAGGCAGGGGACGGCGCAAGGGATCACAGTGGCCACACAGGAGGCAGTGGATCCGCACGTCATTCCTCCCCCGCAGGGGGAGGGGGACCGGCCGGAGCCCGCAGGGCGCAGGACGTTGGAGGGGGCGTGAGCGCCGCGTCCTGCCCCCCTCCGTCTCGCCGCTTCGCGACGATCCACCTCCCCCTGTGGGGGAGGAATTCAGCATCGCAGACAGACGTCCGGGACGCCCCCTCAGTCCCGGAAGGCCAGCATCATGTAGTTGATGCCGTCGTCGTCGGTCTCGCTCCAGCGATCGGTCAGCGGATTGTAGGACAGCCCTATCGGCCCCTCGACCCGCACCGGGGCGTCGTGGAGCATGCGGCGGACCTCTTCCGGCTTGAGGAACTGGCGCCAGTCGTGGGTGCCGGCGGGCAGCCAGCGCAGGATGTACTCGGCCCCGATCTTGGCCAGGGCCAGCGAGCGCAGGGTGCGGTTCAGGGTGGCCACGACCATCATCCCGCCGGGCTTCACCAGCGAGGCCGAGTCCAGCAGGAACCGCTTCGGGTCGGCGACGTGCTCGACCACCTCCATGTTCAGGACCACATCGAACGGTCCGGCACCCTCGGCCGCCAGCTGCTCGACCGTGGCGGCGCGATAGCTGATGTCAAGGCCGTGCTCCACCGCATGCTGGCGCGCGGTGCCGATGTTTTTCTCCGAGGCGTCGACGCCGGTGACGGCGAAGCCCATGCGCCGCATCGGCTCGGACAACAGGCCGCCGCCACAACCGACATCGAGCAGGCTCAGCCCATCGAACGGCCGGATGGCCCGAGGGTTGCGCCCGAACCGGGTCAGGGCCTCGCGGCGCAGCACGTCCAGCCGCGCGGGGTTGAACTTGTGCAGCGGCGCGAACGGGCCTTTCGGGTCCCACCAGGTGGCGGCGATCGCCGAGAACCGCGCCACGTCCGCAGGGTCGATCGAGGCACCTTCAGCGGTCGGTTCGCTTTGGGGTTTGCGCCCGGCGGGGCGGTCGTTAGAAGCGGCCATGGCTCATGGCATGAACGCGTCGGGGCCCCCACGCAAGACGGAGTCCCCCCACCACGATGACGCGGTCCTCCTCGCGACTGGTGATGAAGTTCGGCGGCACCTCGATGGCCGACCTGGAGCGCATCCGCCGCGCCGCGCGGATCGTCGCCGCCGAGGCCCGCTGCGGCAGGCAAGTGGCGGTGGTGGTCTCGGCCATGGCCGGCAAGACCAACGAGCTGGTGGCCTGGACCGACGGCGCGGGTGCGCCGGCGGCGGTCATCCCCCTGTCCGATGACGAGTATGACGTGGTGGTCGCCTCTGGCGAGCAGGTTACCGCCGGCCTGCTGGCCCTGACCCTGCGCAACATGGGCCTCCGCGCCCGATCCATGATGGGCTGGCAGGTGCCGATCGTCACCGACGACGTGCACGGCAAGGCGCGCATCGAGGACATTCCCGGAGACGCCCTTGGCGCGGCGGTAGACGGCGGCGAGATCGTCGTCATCCCCGGCTTCCAGGGCGTGACCCGCGAGGGCCGCATCACCACCCTGGGCCGCGGTGGCTCGGACACCTCGGCGGTGGCGGTGGCGGCGGCCCTGTCCTGCCCCTGCGACATCTATACGGACGTCGACGGCGTCTACACCACCGACCCGCGCATCGAGGGCAAGGCCCGGCGCCTCGCGCGCATCTCCTACGAGGAAATGCTCGAGATGGCCTCACTGGGGGCCAAGGTGCTGCAGACCCGCTCGGTCGAGCTGGCCATGGCCCGGCAGGTGCCGGTGCGCGTGCTGTCCAGCTTCGTCGAGCCCGACGAAAACGGAAACCTGCCGGCGGTCGCCGGCACCCTGATCTGCGACGAGGAGGAGATCGTGGAGAAGCGTATCGTGTCCGGCGTGACCATGAGCCGTGACGAGGCCCGCATCACCCTGCTCGGCCTGTCGGACCGCACCGACGCCCCCGCCGACGTCTTCACCCGGCTGGCCGAGGCCGGGGTCAATGTCGACATGATCGTTCAGAGCCAGGCGCGCACCGAGGGAGCGGTCAACCTGACCTTCACCACCGGCCGTCGCGACGCCCGGCGCGCCGCCGACCTGATGCGCGAGGCCCAGGTCGAGCTCGGCTTCGAACAGCTGCGCGTCGACGAGGATGTGGCCAAGGTCTCGGTGGTCGGGGTCGGCATGCGCAGCCACGCCGGCGTGGCCCAGACCATGTTCCGGGCCCTCGCCGACAAGGGCATCAAGTTCCAGGCCATCTCCACCTCGGAGATCAAGATCAGCGTGCTGATCGACGCCGCCTATGCGGAACTGGCGGTCCGCGCCCTGCACGGCGCTTACGGACTCGAAGCGGTTTAAGGTCTAGCATCGCCCCCTGAAAGGGCTGGAGCGCGTATGGTCAAGGGCGGAACGATGACGAGGGGGCCGAGGAACCTCCTGCGCCAGATCCGCGAGGCCATGGCCGACGGCGGGCCGGCCCAGGACCGCCTCGACACCGTCGTGCGCATCATCGCCCGGTCGATGGTGGCCGAGGTCTGCTCGATCTACCTGCGTCGCGCCTCGGGCGAGCTGGAGCTGTTCGCCACGGAAGGTCTGAACCGCGCCGCCGTACACACGACGCGGCTACGCCCCGGCGAGGGCCTGGTCGGCGAGGTGGCGCGCTCGGCCGAGCCGATCAGCCTGGCCGACGCCCCCGGCCACCCGAGCTTCTCCTACCGGCCGGAGACCGGCGAGGATCCCTACCACGCGTTCCTCGGCGCGCCCCTGCTGCGGGGCGGGCGGGCCATCGGCGTCCTCGTCGTCCAGAATCGCGCCGAGCGCACCTACGACCCCGACGAGATCGAGGACATCCAGACCATCGCCATGGTGCTGGCCGAGACGGTGGCCTCGGGCGAGCTGCTGGGCCAGGAGGAGCTGCGCGACGTCGAGGTCGCGCCGCACCGCCCGGAGCGGATGAAGGGACAGCGCTTCGCCGAGGGGCTCGCTTTCGGCCATGTAGTGCTGCATGAGGCCCCGCTGGCCCCGGAGAAGCTGCTGGCCGACGATCCGGTGCTGGAGGAAGCGCGGTTGCACACCGCGCTGCACAGCCTCAAGGCCGGCATCGACGCCATGCTGGAGGTGGGGCCGAGCGGCCTGTCCGGCACGCCGTTCGAGGTGCTCGAGACCTACCGCATGTTCGCTGACGATCGCGGCTGGAACCGGTCGCTTGAGGAGGCGGTCCGCTCGGGCCTGACGGCCGAGGCGGCGGTCGACCGGGTGCGCAACGAGCATCGCGCGCGCTTCGCCAAGGCCCGCGATCCCTACATCCGCGAGCGACTGCACGACTTCGAGGACCTGGCCAACCGGCTGCTGCGGGTGCTGGCCGGCGACAAGCCCGGCGAGCGCGAGCTGCCCGAGGACGCCATCCTCGTGGCCCGCAACCTCGGGCCGGCGGACCTGCTGGAGTATCCGCGCGACCGGCTGAAGGGGGTGCTGCTGGAAGAGGGCTCGGCCGCCAGCCACGCCGGCATCGTCGCCCGGGCGCTGCAGATCCCATGCGTCGGCCGCCTGATGGGCCTCCGCGACCGGCTGTCCGAGGGCGACCTGGTCATCGCCGACGGCGAAAGCGGCGAGGCCTATCTACGCCCCCGGCCGGAGATGCTGGAGGCGGTGCAGCAACGCATCGCCGTGCGCGAGCAGCGCCGCGCCGAATTCGCCTTGCTGCGCGACGTGCCGGCGATGACGCTGGACGGTACCCGTATCACCCTGCTCAGCAACGCCGGGCTGGCTGTCGACCTCGACACGCTCGACGATGCGGGGTCGGAGGGCATCGGCCTGTTCCGCACCGAGTTCCAGTTCATGGTGTCGGAAGAGCTGCCGCGGCTGGAGGCCCAGACCCAGCTTTATCGCCGCGTGCTCGACGCCGCCGGCGACCGCCCGGTGACCTTCCGCACGCTCGACATCGGCGGCGACAAGGTCCTGCCTTACCTCGACGCGGAGCGTGAGGAGAATCCGGCGCTAGGGCGGCGCGCCATCCGCCTCGGGCTCGACCGGCCATCGCTGCTGCGGCTCCAGCTGCGGGCGCTGCTGCACGCCGCCGCCGGGCGCGAGCTGCGCGTGATGTTCCCCATGATCGCCATGGTCGAGGAGTTCCGCGCAGCCCGCGAGATGGTCGATGTCGAGTGCGCCTGGGCGCGCCGCCGGGGACGCGCCCTGCCCCAGCTGCTGCGCGTCGGGGCCATGATCGAGGTGCCGTCGCTGCTGTTCCACCTCGACGCCCTGCTGCCCCTGACCGACTTCGTCTCGGTCGGGACCAACGACCTGCTACAGTACATGTACGCCGCCGACCGGACCAATCCGCTGGTCTCGGACCGCTACGATCCGCTGTCGCCGCCGTCGCTGCGGGCGCTGCAGGAAATCCAGACCCGCTGCGCCGAGACCGGCACGCCCGTGTCCGTGTGCGGCGAGCTGGCTGGTCGTCCGCTCGAGGCCTTCGCCCTCGTCACCCTCGGCTACACGCGTCTGTCGGCACCGGCCGGCGGCGTCGGCCCGGTGAAGCGCATGGTGCTGTCGCTGGACCTGCCCGCCGCGCGCCGCGGCATGGCCAATCTGCTCGGCTCGTCTGCAGGCTCGATCCGCAATGAGGTCGAGAGCCTGGCCCGGAAGTTGAACGTCGCCGTCTGACCGTCCCGTTCGGAGACGGGAGCTCAGACAGCGTTAACAACGACTTGGCGCGGCCGGGAAAATGAGTTATCCACAATCAGCGGGAGGTGAGCCTCCGGGGGGAGGTCCGAACCGTCATCCGGATGGCTTAAGAGATGTCGGCACGGAGGCGAGTACGGTGCCGGACGCGACCCCCGGGTCGCTCGTGTCGAGTGTGGGGTTGACGGAGATGGCGCTGGACGCGGGGAACGCCCCCGAGGAGTTTCGAGCCCACCCCGACTGGAGGGAACCCATTCCCTCCATCGCTGACGCGCCATCCCTGGGCGTCGGCCTTCGCCGCGCACGCGAGGTTTCCGGCAAGTCGCTGGCCCAGCTGTCCGCCATCACCCGGGTGCCCCAGAAGTATCTGACTGCCCTCGAGCAAGGGGAGCATTCCGCCCTGCCCTCGCGCGTTTTCAGCCTCGGCTATGTTCGCGCCTACGCCGGGGCGCTGGGCCTCGATGAGCAGCTGGCCGTCGAGCGCTACAAGCGCGAGGCGCCGGACGGCGACACGATAGCGCCGCTGCAGCCGCCCGCCGGGGTCGCCTTCGCCGAAGTGCGCCGGCACTCGCCGCGCGTGATCGCGGCGGCCGCCGTCCTCGTCATCGCCGTCGTCGGCTGGAACGTCTTTCAGCGGGTCAACCATATGCGCTCGCCGCCGCCGGCGGTGATTTCCGAGGTACCCGAGAGCTGGACCCTCGGTGCCGTTCCCGGCCAGTCCCGTGGCCTGACCGAGATCAGCCTCGATGTGCCCCGCCCGGCCCCGCCGGACCAGACGGTGCCGGTCATGTACCTGACGCCAGGCCTCGAGGCGCAGCTGCTCGGCCTTGATCCGGATGACGCCGAGGCCGCCGCCGCCGCCCTCGCTGCTGCTGCCAGCCGGCGCGAGGGCCCGGTGCAGGCCGCCTTCAACCCACGCGGTGCCGTCTATGGTGCCGCCGGCGGCGACTCCCAGGTGACGTTGCAGGCGCGGCGGCCGACAACACTCGTTGTCCGCCTCTCTGACGGACGCGTGCTGTTCGCCCGCCAGCTGGCCGCCGGCGAGGCCTGGCGCGCACCGGTCGGCGTGCCCGCCACCATCGACGCTTCGGAGCCGGGTCTGATCGGCGTCTATCTGAATGGCGAGTCCGACGGGGTTCTGGCCAGCCAGCTGACCCCGCTGAACCAGTTGAACGCTCGCGCCGCCACCCTCGCGCGTCAGGCCCAGGCCCAGGCCGAGGCGGAGGCCCGCGCCGAGGCCGCCCGCCGCGCCGCCGCTGCCGCCGCCGAGAGCCCGGCGACCCCATCCGCCCCGGCAACCGCACCGGTCGTCGCCGCTGCGTCCCCTGCCGCCGCTCCCCCGACTGCTATGGTCGCCCCCGTCGGCTGATCGGTCGCGCGGCCGGCCTGTCGGCCGTCGTGGAAACGCCATCGCCCTTGGCCTATGCTGCAGCCATGAGCGACCACACCCTCGTCCGTCCCTGGCGCCACATCGAGCGTCGCACGAGCCGCAAGATCCGCGTTGGCGCGGTCGAGGTCGGCGGCGACGCCCCGATCAGCGTCCAGTCGATGACCAACACCCCGACCACCGACGCCCGGGCCACCATCGACCAGATCCGCCAGTTGGAGGAGGCCGGGGCCGACATCGTCCGCGTCTCCTGCCCCGACGAGGAGTCGACCGCCGCCTTCCGCACCATTGCGAAAGCCGCGAAGGTGCCGCTGGTGGCCGACATCCACTTCCACTACCGCCGCGGCATCGAGGCGGCAGAAGCGGGTGCCGCCTGCCTACGCATCAACCCGGGCAACATCGGCAGTCCGGACCGGGTGCGCGAGGTGGTGCAGGCGGCCAAGGACAATGGCTGCTCGATGCGCATCGGCGTCAACGCCGGCAGCCTCGAGAAGGAGCTGCTGGAGAAGTACGGCGAGCCCTGCCCCGACGCCATGGTCGAGAGCGCGCTCAACCACGCCCGCATCCTGCAGGACCACGACTTCCACGAGTTCAAGATCTCGGTGAAGGCTTCGGACCCGTTCCTGACCGTCGCCGCCTACCAGCAGCTGGCCGAGGTGATCGACTGCCCGCTGCACCTCGGCGTGACCGAGGCCGGTCCGCTGCGCACCGGGACCATCAAGTCCTCGATCGGCCTGGGCATGCTGCTGTGGTCAGGTATTGGCGACACCATCCGGGTGTCGCTGGCGGCCGACCCGGTGGAAGAGATCAAGGTCGGCTTCGACATCCTCAAGTCGCTGGGTCTGCGCCACCGCGGCGTGAACATCATCGCCTGCCCGTCGTGCGCCCGGCAGGGCTTCAACGTCATCGAGACGGTCGGCATCCTCGAGGAGCGGCTGGCCCATGTGACGACGCCGCTGTCGCTGTCGATCATCGGCTGCGTCGTCAACGGCCCCGGCGAGGCGCTCTACACCGACATCGGTTTCACCGGCGGCGGCAAGGGCTCGGGCATGATCTACCTGAACGGCAAGATCGCCCACAAACAGGCCAATGACGGCATGATTGACCATATCGTCGAGCTCGTGGAACGTAAGGCCGCCGAGTTTGAAGCGGCGCAGGCGGCGGCCGAGTAGCCCCCTCAGTCGGGGGAGACATGCCGAGACACATGGGTGCCGCGGCCGCTGCGGCCGCTGCGGCCCTGTTGCTGGCCGCCTCGCCGGCGCTGGCGCAGATGCCGGCCGCGCCTCCGGCGGTCGAGACTCTCAGCGTCCAGAAACGGGCGGTCCAGCTGCAGGTCTGGCCCGCCGCGGGCGAGCCGCGCGCGGTCATGGCCTTCAGCCACGGGATGG
Organism: Brevundimonas sp.; assembly: GCA_027531145.1. GTDB lineage: Bacteria > Pseudomonadota > Alphaproteobacteria > Caulobacterales > Caulobacteraceae > Brevundimonas. Next base: position 13,139 of record JAPZRF010000036.1, read on the forward strand.
GCGGGGACCATGATGCCCGGTTCCGGGCCAAGGTCGAGGCCTCGCTGAAGGACACTCGCCCGGCGATCTCGCACGACGAGGCGATCGTACTGCCGAGCTATGTCCTGGTGTAAAGGATCGGGCTTCAAGTCATCCGGATTGGCCAGGTCCTCCATACCGCCCGCAGGTATCCATGATCCTCTACATCACCGCCCCGTCCCCCTTCGCCCGCAAGTGCCGGATCGTGCTGCGCGAGAAGGGGCTCGCCGACCGGGTCGAGGAGGTCGTCGTCGATCCCTACGCTAACGCGCCCCGGCTGCTGGAGGCCAATCCGGTGGTGCAGGTGCCGACCCTGATCGCCAGCGACGGCCTGCCCCTCAGCGACAGCCCGGTCATCTGCGAGCACCTCGACGAGATCGGAACCGGGCCGCGCCTGCTTCCGGCCTCCGGGCCCGAACGGCTGCGGGTCAAGCGGCTGGAGACCCTGGGCAATGCGGCGCTGGAGATGGGGGTCAAGCTGGTGCTGGAGAAGCGCCGGCCGGAGGCCGAGCGCTCGCCGTCGTGGATCGCGCGCTGGACCACCAATATGGGACGCAGTCTCGACGCGCTGGAGGCGGCGGTCCCGGAGCCGGACGCACCGCTCGACATGGGCGTGATCACCGCCGGCGTCGCCGCCAGCTGGATCGGCTTCCGCCACCCGGAGTTCGGCTGGGCCGAGGGCCGGCCGCGGCTGACGGCCCTGACCGCGGTGCTTGAAACCCGCGACAGCTTCCGCGCCACCGCACCCGCCTGAGGGGCCTCAGCGCCCGCCCAACCCCGCCAGTTGCAGTCCCTGGAAGCCTGCCAGCACGATCAACAGGCCGCCGACCGCAAAGGTCAGCAGGCGCTGCGGGACGCGCTTGACCACGAAACCGGCGAAGGGCGCAGCGATCAACCCCCCGACGACCAGCCCCGCCACTGCGGCCAGATGGCTGTCCAGCCCCTCGGCCTCGCGCCAGTGGCCGGTGATCAGAGCCCACAGGAAGGTGGCCGAGATGGCCGAGGTGACGAGGAACTCCACGGAGTTGACAGTGCCAATGGCCTTGCGCGGCTGCTGACCGGCGCCGACCATGGCCGAGGAGACGGTCGGGCCCCAGCCGCCGCCGCCGATGGCGTCGAAGAAACCGCCGATGACCCCGAGCGGTGCCACCAGCCAGCGCGGCCGGATGATCCTCGGCCGCAGGGCCCGGGTGGCGCGCCACAGGATGTAAACGCCCATGATCGCCAGGTAGACGACGATGAAGGGCTTGATCATGTCCCCGTTGACGCCACTGAGGACGTAGGCACCGGCGACACCGCCGACAACGCCGCCCAAGGCCAGCGGGGCGAACAGCCGCCACTCAACATTCCTGTGCCAGATGTGGGAGCTGGCCGAGGCCCCGGTCGTGAACACCTCGGCCGCATGCACGCTCGCCGAGGCGGCGGCCGGGGGGACGCCGAACGCCAGCAGCACGGACGCGGAGATGACGCCGTAGGCCATGCCCAGCGCCCCGTCGACCAGCTGCGCCAGTATGCCGACGAGCAGGAACAGCAGGAAGTCGTCCAATAGTGTTCCCCCTCAGCCGGCGTTGACCTGACAGCGCTCTCAGGCGGACGGCCGCGCCGATCCTGTGTGCACCGCCATAGCGCACGCGTCGAGGACCTGATCTGCCGCGCACGGCTTCAGCACCATCGCGGCGGCCACGCTCGCGTGCCGCGCTGCCATGGCACCATCGCTCGACAGAAAGACCGACGGCACGCCCCAGCTGTCCCTCAGGCTGCGCGCCAGCTCGACCCCGGTGCCGGGGCAGGCGAGTTCGATGTCCAGCACCGCGACATCGAGCGGCTGTCGGGCGGCCGCGCCCGCTGCGACCGCAGCCTTGGCGAAGGGGCTCACGACCCGGTGCCCGGCATCGACGAGGGTGTTGACGAGCTGGGCGGCGAGGTCCGGATCATCCTCCACGTCGAGCACGATCAGGGACGACATGACGGCCCCCCGCGGCGGCGGACGGCGCAGCAGCAGGGTGCGCACCATCGCCCGGACCTTGGCTAGGTCGGCCTTAGCCTCAAGGTCATGCATGCGCGCCATGGCCAGGATCTCGTGTTCGAGGGCAGCGTCCGGCGAGCCTTCGGCGAAGGCGGCGTCCAACCTCGCCAGCAGCGGGTCGGGGGCGGGACCGCGCGTGGCTGTCCCAAGGGGCCCGGTCGTCATGAGGCGTCTCCTTTCTCGGACAAGGTGGGCGCGGGGATCACACGGGCCAACCTCGTCTACGGAATCGTCAGGCCGGGTCACGTTCGCGCCAGCGGGCGGTGAACGGCGGATCGACAGGACGCTGCTCGGCGCGTAAAGCGAGCGCCCCGTGCAACCGCTCCGAAAGGCCAGCCCCTTGCGACTCCCCCAGGCCCGGCTCGAACAGGTGCTCGACCGCTTCCGGGAGGTCGAGGCGCGCATGTCCGCGGCTTCGGACGGGGCTGAGATCGTGCGCCTGTCCAAGGAGCATGCCGAGCTCAAGCCGGTGGCAGACGCCGTCGCCGCCCTCGCCCGCGCCCAAGCTGAGATCGGAGAGCTGGAGGCGCTGGCAGACGATCCCGAGATGGGCACCCTCGCCGCCGAGGAACTGGCGGCGCTGACCACCCGGCTGCCGGAAGTGGAAAGGGCCGTGGCTCTCCTGCTGGCCCCGCGAGACCGGGACGAGAACGCCTCGGCCATCCTCGAGGTGCGCGCCGGCACCGGCGGCGACGAGGCCGCCCTGTTCGCCGGCGACCTGTTCCGCATGTACAGCCGCTACGCCCAGACACTTGGCTGGCGGGTCGAGATCGACAGCGTCTCCGAAGGGGAGATGGGCGGCTACAAGGAGATCGTCGCCAGCATCACCGGCGACGGGGTGTTCGGGCGGCTCAAGTTCGAGAGCGGCGTGCACCGGGTCCAGCGGGTGCCGGTGACCGAGGCCGGAGGCCGCATCCACACCTCGGCGGCGACGGTGGCGGTCCTGCCCGAGGCCGAGGACGTGGACATCGTCATCGAGGACAAGGACATACGCATCGACACCTACCGGTCCTCGGGTGCCGGCGGGCAGCATGTCAACAAGACGGACTCGGCAGTCCGCATCACCCACCTCCCGACCGGCATCGTCGCCACCAGCTCCGAGAAGAGCCAGCACGAGAACCGCCGCAAGGCCATGGCAAACCTCAAGGCTCGGCTTTACGACCTGCAGCGGCAGGAGAACGACAGGGCCCGCGCCGACGCGCGCAAGAGCCAGGTCGGCTCGGGCGACCGATCCGAACGCATCCGCACCTACAACTTCCCGCAGGGGCGGGTGACCGACCACCGCATCAACCTGACGCTCTACAATCTGCCGCAGGTCCTGGAGGGCGAGCTGGGCCCGCTGACCGACGCCCTCATCGCCGAGGACCAGGCCGCGCGCCTCGCCGATCTGGAAGCCGAACTGGGCTGATCTCCCGCCCGGGCGGACGTTTCCTTAAGCTTCGTCCGGCATGGTGGACCCATGCAGCTGATCGACCAGATGCGCCGCCGTGCGGCCTGCCATCTCGACCGCGACCCGGTTCGCATCGCACCTGGCCGCGGCGTTTTCTCGGTCAGCTTCGACGACTTCCCCGAAACCGCCTGGACCGAGGCCGGCCAGATCCTCGCCGATCACGGCGTGCGCGCGACCTACTATGTCTGCGGCGGGCTGGAGGGCGGGACCAACCTCGACCTGCCGCAGTTCCGCACGGCGCACCTTGAGGCGCTGGCGGCCGCCGGTCACGAGGTGGGCTGTCACACCTTCGGTCACACCAGCGTCCTGCGCCTCGACCCCGCCGGACTGGAGGCCAGCCTCGACGCCAACGCGCGCTGGGTTGGCGAACGACTGGGCGGCTATCGCATGACCACCTTCGCCTACCCCTTCGGCGACGCCTCGATGACGGCCAAGCGCGTGGTGCGCCGACGCTTCGCGCTCGGCCGCGGGGTGCGCGAGGGGGTCAATCGCGGCCCCGAGGACCGGGCGCTGGTCAAGAGCATCGGCCTCGAGAGCCGCCGCCTGCCCGGCTACGACCTTGAGAGCCTGATGGCCGAAACGGGCAGCACCAGCGGCTGGCTGACGGCCTATGGCCATGACGTGTCCGACCGGCCCACGCCTTACGGCTGTCGGCCGGAGGACCTCGACCGGGTGCTACGCCTCGCCCGGGCCGCCGGGCTGGAAATCCGCCCCGTCGGTGAGGCCTTCGCCGCCATGAGCGGCGCAATCAACGTCTGAGGCCGCGGCAGGGCCTGAAAGCGACATCGTTCCGCGCTAAGTGCGTGGGGCATGAGCGAAGTCCCGAAAGAAGCCGCCCCCACTCCCCGCCATTCCCGCGTCGGTCTGTTCGCACCGTTCGGGATCGCCCTGCTCGCTCTCGCAATGTGGAGCGTCTGGTGGGCGGTGCTGATCGAGCGGGTCGACAGCGGCCTGAACGACCGCATCGCCACCCTGCGCGAAGCCGGCTGGACCGTGACCTATGGCGCGCAGCAGGTGAACGGTTGGCCCTTCCGCGCCAGCGTGCGACTGCGCGACCTGGAGCTCATCGCTCCGTCCGGTCAGGGGGTTTCGGCACCGGCACTGGCCGCCGAGGCCATGGCCTGGGACCCGGACCGCTGGGTGCTGGCAGCGCGGGACGGGCTGGTGCTGGCGCGCGGCGACAAGGGCAAGGTGACGCTCGACGCTGCCGCCGTGCGCGCCAGCGGCAGCGGCTGGGGTAATGCCTATCCAAACCTGGCGGTGGAGATCGTCGAGGCCCGTTTCCGGCCCCTGCCAGGGGCAGAGGCCTTCCCGCTGGCCAGCGCCGAAAGGATCGAGGTCTATGTTCGCCCGAGCGCAGGCCTCGAAGGTGGACCCTCCGTGGCCCAGCCGGAGACCGACCCGACCGACGCCGCCGATGTGCTGGTGCGCCTGATCGGGGCCCGCGCCCGCCCCGGCGGCCCGGTCGCCGCCCTGACCCGGGGCGGAACCCTGACCGTGCAGGGCGAGGCGGTGGTAACGCGGGCGCGCGACCTGTCCGGTCAGGACGTGGCGGGTCTGACCGCCGCCTGGGCCCGAAGCGGCGGGGCCCTGCTGAATGTGCGCGGGGAGCTGACCGCAGGCACCAGCACGGCGCAGTTCGCCAGCCCGCGGCTGGCGGCCGGAACGGACGGACGACTGGCCGGACAGGTTACCCTGACCGCGCGCGACGCCGCGGCCGCCGTCAGCAGCCTGACCGGCGCGCCGGCCGAGAGTATCCTGTCCACACCAGAGTCGACCCTGTCCCTGACCTTCGCCGACGGTGAGGCGCGGCTCGGACCGTTCGCCGTGGCCCCGGCCCCGAAGCTGTTCTGATGGCGCTGGAGGAACCCGAGGTCAGCGCCGGCCTGGTTGCCGCCGAGCGGGCCCTGGCCAAGGCCGTACGGACCCGGATGGTCCAGCCGGCGGCGGCCGCGGACGTCGAGACCCTGGCCCTGCGGCAGGCGCTGCACGGGCTCGACGGACCCGCGCGGACCGTCGTCAAGGCTGTCGCCGGCCGCCTCGCCGCCGCCCGCCGTCCGGTGACCGTCGCGGGTCCGGCAGCGCAGTTGCTCGCCGCGGACCGCTACGGCAGGGCGCGGACGGTGGTGGCCACGGCCGAGACGGCGCTCGGCGCGGCGGAGCCGGCGACCGTGCTGATCGATCTGGACGGGCTCGGCCCGTGGTGGGCGCGGCTGCTGGCGCGGCCGGACCGGGCCGTGATCGGTGCCTTGCCGGACGACCCCGGCAGCCGGCCGCTGGCGCTGCAGATCGGCGCCGCCATGGCCGGGCCGACCGGCGACGACCGCACATTCTGGGTCACCGATGCGGCGGCGTCGGACGCCGCCATCGTCGCCGTGCTCGCGGGCGAGGGGCTGATCGCGACACCGGCGGCGCGGGCCGGCGGCTTGAAGCTGTTCATGCTGACGGGCTATGTGCAGCCCCATGACGCGCGGCTGGAGGCTCCGGCCGTGGCGACCCTGGGGCGGCTGTCCGGCGTGATCGGGCACGCGCCCGTCCTCTGACGTTCGACAAGGCCATCCCATGAGCGACCCCGCGACCGTGCCCGGCCCGGCCCCCAAGCCCGGCATCCTCGACATCGCCCCCTATGTCGGCGGCAAGGCGAAGCTGGACGGGGTGCTGAACCCCATGAAGCTGTCCTCCAACGAGAACATGCTGGGGGCCGGGGCCAGGGCCCGGGCCGCCTATGCCGCGGCGCTGGACAACATCCACGTCTATCCGGACGGGCGGGCCAACAAGCTGCGCGCGGCCGTGGCCGAGCTGCACGGGCTGGAGCCGGAGCGGCTGATCTTCGGCAACGGTTCGGACGAGGTCTTCGCCCTGCTGAACCAGACCTATCTGACGGCGGGCGACAACATCGTCACCGGCCAGTACGGCTTCCTCGCCTACCGGATCAGCGCCCTGGCCAACCAGGCCGAGGTCAAGCTGGCACCCGAACCTGACCTGAAGGCCACGCCCGAGGCCCTGCTCGAACAGGTCGATGACCGCACCCGGATCGTTTACGTCTCCAGTCCGGCCAACCCGACGGGCAGCTGGAACACCACCGAAGAGATCACCAGGCTCTACGCGGCCCTGCGACCCGACATCCTGCTGGTCATCGACGAGGCCTACGCCGAGTACGTCCAGGAGCCGGACTGGGCCACCAGCTTCCCGCTGGCGAAGGACGCGCCCAACGTCGTCGTCACCCGCACCTTCTCCAAGATCCATGGCCTCGGCGGCCTGCGCATCGGCTTCGGCTATGCGCCGCTGCCCGTGGCCGAGGCGGTCGACCGCATCCGCCTGCCGTTCAACGTGTCGGTGCCGGGGCTCGAGGCGACCGTTGCCGCCCTGGCCGACGAGGCGCACCAGACCGCCTCGCGCGAGCTGATCCACAGCTGGCGGCCGCGCCTGACCCAGGCCATCCGCGGCTTCGGCTTCGAGGTCTATCCGTCGGCGGGCAACTTCATCCTCGTGCGCTTCACCGATCCGAAGCGATCGGCCGACGCCGCCAACGCCTATCTGAACAGCAAGGGCGTGATCGTGCGCCAGGTCGGCGGCTATGGCCTGCCGGACTGCCTGCGCATCACCATCGGCACCGAGGACCAGAACCGCGCCGTCATCGACGCCCTCAGCGAGTTCGCGGCGGGGGCGTAGTCTCGGCAGTTCCTCCCCCACAGGGGGAGGTGGATCGCCGGCAGAGCCGGCGAGACGGAGGGGGAGACCCTCCGCCTTTGCGCTCATGCCCCCACCACCCCCCGACGCGTGGTGCCCCCCCCCCGCCGGGGGGGTGGGGCGCCCCGCCCCGCCGGGGGGGGCGGCCGCGCCCGACCCTCCGCCTTTGCGCTCATCCCCCCTCCACCACGCTACGCGTGGTCCCCCTCCCCCTGCGGGGGAGGA
>JAPZRF010000048.1 GCA_027531145.1 Brevundimonas sp.
ATGGCCAAGGAAAAGTTCGAACGCACGAAGCCGCACTGCAACATCGGCACGATTGGTCACGTTGACCACGGCAAGACGACGCTGACGGCGGCGATCACGATGACGCTGGCGAAGGTGGGCGGTGCCAAGGCGATGGCCTATGCGGACATTGACGCGGCTCCGGAGGAGAAGGCGCGGGGCATCACGATCAACACGGCGCACGTGGAGTACGAGACGGCGAACCGTCACTATGCGCACGTGGACTGCCCGGGTCACGCGGACTATGTGAAGAACATGATCACGGGCGCGGCGCAGATGGACGGCGCGATCCTGGTGTGCTCTGCGGCGGACGGTCCGATGCCGCAGACGCGCGAGCACATTCTGCTGGCCCGTCAGGTGGGCGTGCCGGCGCTGGTGGTGTTCCTCAACAAGGTCGACATGGTCGATGACGAGGAGCTGCTGGAGCTGGTGGAGATGGAGGTGCGCGAGCTGCTGAGCTCGTACCAGTTCCCGGGCGACGATATTCCGGTGGTCAAGGGCTCGGCCCTGGCGGCGGTGGAAGGGCGTGACCCTCAGATCGGCGAGGAGCGTATCCTTGAGCTGATGGCGGCGGTTGACGCCTACATTCCGCAGCCGGATCGTCCGATCGACCTGCCGTTCCTGATGCCGGTGGAAGACGTGTTCTCGATCTCGGGCCGCGGCACCGTGGTGACGGGCCGGGTCGAGCGCGGCATCGTCAAGGTTGGCGAGGAAGTGGAGATCGTCGGCATCCGTCCGGTGCAGAAGACGACCTGCACGGGCGTGGAGATGTTCCGCAAGCTGCTGGACCAGGGCCAGGCGGGCGACAACGTCGGGGTGCTGCTGCGCGGCACCAAGCGCGAGGACGTCGAGCGCGGCCAGGTGCTGTGCAAGCCGGGCTCGATCACCCCGCACACCAGGTTCATCGCCGAGGCCTACATCCTGACCAAGGAAGAGGGCGGCCGTCACACGCCGTTCTTCACCAACTACCGGCCGCAGTTCTACTTCCGCACGACCGATGTGACCGGCATCGTCAAGCTGAAGGAAGGCGTGGAGATGATCATGCCCGGCGACAACGCCGAGCTGGAAGTCGAGCTGATCACCCCGATCGCCATGGAAGAGAAGCTCCGCTTCGCCATCCGTGAAGGCGGCCGCACGGTTGGAGCAGGGGTCGTCGCCAGGATCCTCGCCTGATCGCGCGGATCTGATCTGAAAT